>JBAXQE010000008.1:0-122866 GCA_037131895.1 Chitinophagia bacterium
ACTTCATGCCCCAGATAATCTTCCGCCGTTTTTTTCATCTTCTGCAAAATCATCGCAGAAATTTCTTGTGGAGTATATAAACGATCTTCAATGGCTACCCGGCAAGTATTGTTATCGCCTTTGGCAACCTGATAACTCCAGTGACTAATTTCTTCCGTTACCTCATCAAATCTGCGGCCCATAAAACGTTTAACGGAGGTGATGGTTTGCTTTGGATTAGTAATGGCCTGACGCTTAGCAGGATCACCTACTTTACGCTCTCCATTTTTTAAAAAAGCTACCACCGAAGGAGTGGTTCTGCGACCCTCCTCATTGGCTATTACTACCGGTTCATTCCCCTCCATAACCGCCACACAACTGTTGGTAGTACCCAGGTCGATTCCGATTATTTTTCCCATATAATTGTTTTTCAATGATTTAATACTTTCTCATCTCCAATCTTTGTGCCACCTTCTATTGAATGTAAAAATGTCAGTTAATGCCAAAAACACATCCCTAAGCTGTCATAAGCTATGGCAATATCCCGAAATAATGACATAAATTCTTAATATATGGAAAGTATAAAGTGAATTTATGCGGGCGAAAATACTTTTTCAATCGGTGAAAGATGTAGTTTCGTAAGCTTTTTTGACTATTGTGATAAGGAATGGCATACATAACTAAAAAACTACTGCCGTGGGTAGCCTTTTCTTGGCTCCTACTTTCCGGAGTTATGGGGGTTGCCCAAACTGTGGTAATTAAGGGCAGGGTATTGAATGAATTTACCAAAGAGCCCATTCCATTTGCCAGCATTTTTTTTAAACAAGCCGGGTATGGGGTTATTTCCGACAGTAGCGGCCATTATGCTATCCGAAAAAATAATCGCTTATTAAATGATACACTGGTTTTAAATTATGTAGGATATGTAGTAACCTACACACCAGTACCGTCTTTTAAAAAAGATACCCTGCTGCTCGATTTATTTTTATCTCAATTACAAATTGGCACTTCAGTTGAAGTAAAATCGAAATTCAATAAAGGGCTTCGGTGGTGGAAAAATGTAGTGGCTAAAAAAGAAAAAAACAACCCCTTCAAATATGCGAATTATTCCTACGAATTGTACAACAAATTAGAGCTCGATATCAGTCATTTTAAAAAAGAAATCATTACCGATAAAAAACTGCTAAAACCCTTTGCCTTTATTATTAATAATGTAGACAGCCTCTCTGAAAAAGATCCCTTTTTACCAGTGTATATGACGGAGACGCTGTCTAACTATTACTACTCTTCCAATCCTTATCAATCAAAAGAAGAAATAATCGCTTCAAAAACGGATGGCATTAAAAATGAAAGTGTTTTAGAATTTATTGGAGGCATCAACCAAAAAGTAAATATATACGGCAATTCCACTTTTGCCATGGGAAAGGAGTTTATCAGTCCGCTCAGTGATTATGGTGATCGCTATTATAATTACAAAGGGGCGGATACCCAATATATTGGTGGACAAGCTTATTATCATTTACTTTTTTCACCCAAGCGGGAGGGAGAAAATACTTTTGTAGGAGATTGCTGGATACATGGAGGTAACTGGGGAATTCAAAAAATAAACTTACAAATTTCGGCAACCGCCAATATCAACTTTGTAAATCGGCTGGGTTTGGTGCAGGAATTTGTATGGCACAGTGATAGCACTTGGGTTTTTGTAAAGGATAAAACCGTGATTGACTTTACCCCATTTGGCAAGGAAAAAATTTCCTTTATAGCCCGAAGAACCAATAGTTATAACGATGTGCAGGTAAACAATCCGGCAACGGCTCAAAAATTAATGGGAGGTACTGAAAAAAATAGCATCGATGTAAAGCCGGCAGCCCTTCAGGCAGATGCGAATTTTTGGCAAGCACACCGACATGAAGAGTTGAGTGTGAATGAAGCAAAAGTTTACCAAATGATGGATTCCATCAAATCGATGCCGGTGTTTAAAAAGTATTCGGATTGGTTTACTTTTTTACTGGATGGTCACAGAAAATTGGGGAAATATGAAATCGGTCCCTGGTATAAATGGATAAGCGGCAATCAACTGGAGCAGTTCCGATTTCGGTTCGATTTGGGCACTACAGCATTGTTTAGCAACAACCTTCGGCTTCACGGCTATTTGGCGTATGGTACCCGGGATGGAAGATTGAAAGGGAAGGCTGATATTACTTATCGGTTTCCAGGAGAAAGGGGGATAAGTGTGCAAACTTCTTATACCGACGATTTAGACAATGGACGTACCCGATATAATGAGGAAGATATCACTACCGATAATATGTTTAGTCAACTAATCAGAAGACCCGGTATTCCACAAAAATTTTTGGGTGTAAAAGAAGCCAAGCTATCCATAACCAAAGAGTGGAAATCGAAATTTTCCATTGAAACTTTTGTTACTACAACGGACTATAAAACTTACCATCCGTTGCCAGATAAATCCTCTTTTATTAGCAATCCCAAAAACACCAATATCATTAGTTCAGAATTAGGATGGAAATTCAGGTATGCGCCGGGAGAAAGAACCATTACCCGACATAGAAAATCTATTCAAATAAAAGGTAACCTACCAGTATTTGCATTAAGAACTGCCTGGGGGATTGAAAACTTATTAGGCTCAAATTATCAATATGTAAGAACGGGCTTGCAGATTTCACAAAATGCGAGAATTCCTCGATGGGGTAAGGTGAACTATATGTTGTATGGAGGCAAAATATTCGCCGATCAGGGATTACCTTTTATGTTGCTAGAAAATCATCCGGGTAACGAAGTATATTATTATAGTAAACAGGCATTTAACTTGATGAACCGTTTTGAATATATAAGTGACCAGTATGCTGGTATTAATTTCGAACACAACTTCGAGAAAAAGCTACTCAATCTGTTGCCATTTATGCGGAAATCGAACATGCGGCAATTCTGGAATTTTAAAGCCGTTTGGGGCGACCTATCTACTCCCAGTAGGGTATTGAACCGTATTGAATACTTTAGTGATTATCGACTGCGCTCGCTAAGAGGAGGCATATACACAGAAATTGGCACGGGTATTGAAAACATCTTTAAAATTCTTCGGATAGATTTGGTTTGGCGGCATGCACCGGTAAGAAATATCCCGCCAGGAGTAAATCCAAACTTATATAAATCGCCCATTCAAGACTTTGGCATTTTTGGCAGCGTACGCATCCAGTTTTAACGATTACTGTTTTTGCGCCGGCGCTTTGAACGTGAAGTTTTTCTGAGAAAGATAACTGAACGTTACCACAAAAAAAGTAGTAACAATTTTAGAAGGGGTGGGATACCAGCCCCAATAATCCACCATCAGTTTTAAAAATCCATAATTCAGCAACACACATATAAACACCACAGTAAAATACTTACCAGCCTGTATATGTTTGGCCACATCAGTTTGCTGAAAAACCACATATCGGCTGAGATAAAAACCTACCGGAAATGTGAAGCAAAAACTGATGATAAAAGCGGCTATATGAGCCGAAATGGTAAAACCCGAAAAATGAACCGGTTGTTCGTGTAACAAAAAATGAAATGAACAATAAAATAAAGCAATGTCTAAAAAAGTATTAAATCCTCCACAAGCAGCATAGCGATAGGTTTGCAGGGGCATGATGGATTTGAATACTGGATAAAAAGCATCCACTACCTGCAAGATAAGCCCCCGGATGAATTCATGTAACTTCATCATAACGAAAGGCGAAGGTAGGAGTTAATTAATTACTTTTGCACCCAGAGGAGTTCAATTCATGCGTTTAGTACATCAAATAAAAGTTGCCGCCGCCGAGGCCTTATTGCAATTATACCAACAGGAACTGAAGCCGGAGGATATTTTAGTGAATGCCACCAAACCCGAATTTACGGGCGACTACACCATCGTATTATTCGCAATGGTTAAATCCCTCAAAACATCCCCCGATGCATTGGGTCAAGCACTCGGAAGCCATTTAGTAAGTCGGCATCCCGAACTATTTCAATCGTTCAATATCATCAAGGGATTTCTGAATTTAGAAATACCCGATTCGTATTGGCAACAATTTGTAATGAGTCAATATGCCCAATCGGATTTTGGAATCCAACCCAAAAATTCGCAGCGGGTGATGGTAGAATATTCCTCACCCAATACCAATAAACCCCTTCACTTGGGGCATTTACGCAATAATTTTTTAGGCAGTAGTTTATCAGCCATTTTAAAAGCTACTGGCAATGAAGTAATAAAAACCTGCATTGTAAACGACCGGGGTATCCATATTTGTAAGAGTATGATTGCCTGGCAACGCTTTGCCAATGGAGCCACACCGGCCTCTACACAAACCAAGGGCGACCATTTTGTAGGAAATTATTACGTGCTTTTCAATAATGCCCTGCAAGCAGAAATTGCTGCAGCAGTTGCTTCCGGACAAACCAAAGAGCAGGCCGAGAAAGAAGTGCCTATCATGAAAGCTGCCCAGGAAATGTTGCTTGAATGGGAAAAAGGCAATCCTGAAGTGCTGGAATTATGGAAAACCATGAACGAATGGGTATATGCCGGTTTTGCGCAAACCTATCAACTTATCGGCAGTGAGTTTGATAAAACCTACTACGAAAGCAACACCTACCTGCTGGGGAAAAATTTGGTTCAACAGGGACTGGAGAAAAAAGTATTCTATCAAAAACCAGATGGTAGTGTTTGGATAGATTTAACGGCAGATGGGTTAGATGAAAAACTCGTACAGAGAAGTGATGGCACTTCTGTTTATATTACCCAAGATATTGGCTTGGCCGAACAGAAGCAAGCCGAGTTTAATACCAGTCAGAGCATCTATGTAGTTGGGGATGAACAAAACTACCATTTTAAAGTGCTGAAACTGATTTGTGAGCACCTACAACTACCATCTGCAGAAGGCATTTATCACCTCAGTTATGGGATGGTAGAATTGCCTACCGGCAAAATGAAAAGCAGAGAAGGAACCGTGGTGGATGCCGATGATTTGGTAGATAATATGATTCGCATTGCCGCTGAAAAAACGGCGGAATTGGGGAAAGTAAATGATTTTACTGCCGCAGAATTGCAGGCGCTGAATGAAATGATTGGAATAGGGGCTTTGAAATTTTTCTTGTTGCGGGTTGATCCTAAAAAGAAAATGTTGTTCAATCCCGAAGAGAGTATCGACTTCCATGGTTTTACGGGTCCGTTTATACAGTATACACATGCCCGCATTAAAAGCATTTTACGAAAAACGGGAACGGCTGCAGAACAGGTTTCCGAAGCCGATGCACCCATCGAAGCATGGCTTCCTGAAGAACGGGAATTGGCAACTACTTTAGAAACCTTCCCCACTGTTCTGGAAGAAGCCGCCTTACAACAGGATCCTTCGCAGTTAGCTATTTATACTTATCAGGTAGCCAAAACTTTCAACAGCTTATATGCAGCGCATTCTATTGCGGGTGCAGCCACCACACAATTAAAAATCAGGCGTTTACAACTGGCCGAATTAACTGCCCATGTAATTAAAACAAGCATGCAGCTGCTGGGCATTGCGGTTCCGGAGAGAATGTAGGGATATTGGGAACATTCGGGAGTAGACTTCCAAAACTGCAACGTATTCTCCTTCGTCGAAAGACGTTGCGGGGAATATTAAAATTCACCAATTTATAGTAAGTTTGCACTCCCTGCGGAGGTGGCGAAATTGGTAGACGCACTACTTTGAGGTGGTAGCGGGGTAACAGCCGTGGGAGTTCGAATCTCCTCTTCCGCACAAAGGCCAGAGTGAGCGTGCGTTTGAAAGCGCACGGCTTTACTCTGGCCTTATTTTTGAAATGGCATTCTCATTCCAAACCGTGCAGTACGCCTCTGGCGCACTACACGGGGAGCTTTCTTTCACACTCAAACTGACACTCACTCTGTTTTTTCTACACCAGTTAACGCACTACTATTATGTTAATCGATTCAGTTAATGGAGAAAATGGACTAGACCAGGATTTACAACCCTCCCGCAAAAAGCCCATTTATACACCACAGCCCGCGCTGCGGCAATACTTGATTGATTATGGTCGAGAAATACCCCTCCCACTCTCCTACCACGATTTGAAACGTTTTACCTATACTACTCCCCTGAAAGATAAATCGGGAAAAGACAGTTACTGGGATACTGTTTCGTACGACCTGCAAGAATGGAACCATCTGCGGGGGGCTTTGATTCGGATGTATGCCATTCTAAAAACCGAGGGCGACATGAGTTTTGCCAATCACTTGGATGTAGCGAGAATAGATTTTTGCTACTTCGGCAATAGCCAGCCCTTTCGCATTCGAATTGTAAATAAATACAACGATAATTACGATCACTTTTACATCAAACAAGCCGATGCCAACCGGATTTATGGATTGGAGATGGAACACTTACTCTCGCCCAACCGGATGACCTACCTCACCCATCAACAAACGCTGATAGAAGAACATGTTCCGGGCATTCCGGGAGATATTTTTATCAGGGATTATTTACATCACTCCAGCACCAATGTAATACGGCTCGCAAAAGAATTTGTGAAATTCAACGAACGCTGCTTTGTGCAATTATTAGGCGATATGCGTTCTTATAATTTTGTGGTGAATATGATTCCAGATATTGAAGACTTTCAATACCGCATCCGGGCAATCGATTTTGATCAGCAAACCTATGAAGGCAGAAAAAACGGCTACCTGCCGCAGTATTACAAAGAAAACTATGCCTTGGTGCAATTGGCCATTCAGCATTTAGACGGCGAATCCATCGCACAATATCAGGCGGAAGAACAAACCTTGATGACTTTCCGCCTGGCTTCCTCGCGGTATCGGATGAAAGCCATGCTGGATATTATGGCCAAAGACACCCTCGCTCCGCCAGAAAAATTCAATCAGCTTCGCAACGAATTGGCGCAACATTATCAGCTAGCCATTCCCGAAAGAAAAATTCAAACGATGGGGCAATTATTAAAATGGCAAATGAAACAACGGCTGCGAAAGAGCCTGCAATTGCTTCCCAAAAGCAAATCAAGGTTCGACGATTAAGGGCTGCCTGGCAATATAACTTAGATAGAACTCCCCCTTTTTTTCAAAAGCTACCAGCACTGTTTGGAGGTGTAAAGGATGGTGAATGTTAACAGTAACCCGGTTTACAGTATCCGGTTCGAATGGTAGAATCTCAATATGTTCACTAAATCCCAACCCCCGCCGTTCCAGCCATTTATAAATTGTTTCTTTAATTGTCCACAACAAAGTGAGCAAGGCATCCTGTTCACCGGGTGTAAATTCACTCACCCAAGCATTTTCTACAACACTTAAAAATTTATGCCGAATCCGCTGAACCCGGGGTGAAATCATTTCGATATCTATTCCGGTTGGCACTGATTGGCTTACGATGGCAGCAGCATATTCATTGGTGTGTGAAAGTGAAAAATAATATGGATTTCCAGTGAGAAAGGGTTTTTGATAGGCGGCTGACTGAATGGATTGATAAGGAAAATCAGGAAACAATACCTGCAAAAGATATCCCGCCGCCAAGTGCTGCCGTTGTTTATGGGGATGCTCGATTGGGTACCGAAAAACAGCTTTCTGCAGAAAAAAATCTACCTCCTCAGTGATATGCCAAACCCCGAGCCGGGTAAATTCGTTGATATCTTGTTGATAAAACAGGGGCACAATAGGAAATTAGCGATTAGTATGCAGAATTAAGACTTATTTGCATTCCAATTGAAAAAACAGGGCAATGATTTTAACCGACCGGCGCATTTTAGAAGAGATGGAGAAAGGCACCATCATTATACAACCTTATAACAGGGGCGATTTAGGCAGCAATAGTTATGATGTGCATCTGGGAAAGTGGCTGGCTACCTATGTAGATGCCCAACTGGATGCCAAGAAGCATAATACCATCAGCTATTTTGAAATTCCGGAGGAAGGATTTGTTCTCCAACCCAGTGGATTCTATCTAGGTGTTACCGAAGAATATACCGAAACCCATGCCCATGTACCCTTTTTAGAGGGTAAGTCATCTACAGGTAGATTAGGGATCGATATCCATGCAACCGCCGGAAAGGGGGATGTTGGCTTTTGTGGTAACTGGACGCTGGAAATCTCCTGTAAACAACCCGTACGCATCTATAAAGGCATGCCCATAGGACAACTAATTTATTTTCCCGTGGATGGGGAAATTGAGGTTCGCTACAACCAAAAAGCGAATGCTAAATACAGCGGTCAACCCGATAAGCCCATTGAAAGTATGATGTGGAAGAACTCATTTTAGAGGTTTTACCAACTGTTTTCTCCATATTTTTTTTGATACGCAAGTAACCACCCGAGCACTTCACTGTAACTAAGCATGCCTGAGGCTTGACCGTTCGCTTTCAAATACTGTGTATACAGCTGCGTAAATGCCGGCGTAATTTGATGGGATCTCAGCTGAAAATAACGGCGAATTGCTTTTCGGTCGAGTTTTACCAGGGTATCCAATCGTTGTCGATTGCTATCGAATTGCTGTCTTAATCCAGCACTGTCGCCAATGGCAGCATAGTTTCTCCATAATTCTTGTTGCATAAGTGAGTAAAGATCTAGATACAAAGAATACTTCAATCTTATATTCGTTGAAGCCCCTGCTGCCAGTAACCCTGCAAAACTTGCTTCGCTTTCCCGGGCATAGCCAATCTGGTGGCCAATTTCGTGGCAGGATATATAGGGTTGTAAAATGGAGGGTAAATCGGCAATTACCTGCGCTTCGCCGGAAAATGGATTAAAATAGCCGGTAAAGCCTACCCACTCGCCCAAAAAATTCCAGCTGCACTTTTTTAGTGCGGGATAGGAATATGTAAAAGTGGGATTTTGCGCGGCTAATTGCTGATAGGCTTTAATGGCAATATCTTTTTGCTCATCCCAGGAAACTTCGGGTAAAGAATCGCCGGGTATCTGTCTACGGGCATCGTTGAGTCGAAGTATCAGCTGATTATTCAAACTTTTTAGTTCTGGTAATGTGTAGGTGTTAGCCGAAATCCGCAGCGCTTGGCCAATTTCTATACGGTCGTAATTCAACCCCCAGCTAGCTTTAAAAGCAATGAATACCCAAGCAAAAAATACGACTATAGTGAGTAAGCCATTATTAAAATCGGGCCATTTTTTGTTGCGGACACCAACATAAAAAAAATTAAATACTATAACTATTCCGTATCCGATTAAAACAACATACAAAGCATCTCCCACCGAAAAGGGGCACCATCCGGTAATCAACCGGAGCAATTTGCCCCAATATGGGTAAACGCCCTTGGAATAAAATTGTTCCACCGCCATTGGAAACTGGGCAAAAGCCATCATAAAAGTTACCAAGGCCCATACCCATTTATACTTCCATATGCCTGTTTTTTTCCATTCCATACCCAAATATCCTACAATTCGGGGAGCTTACATAACAGATTGTAAATCAATTCAATCAGATATTATTGGTGAATAATAGCATTTATCGTACCTTTGCCAACCCTTAAAAGGCCGTTATGAGTCAGCGCCGGGAATTTGAAATAGCATTTGTTGGATTAAAACCGGGGTTGCACCACTACGAGTTTAAGGTGGATGATAAGTTCTTTGTTTCATTTGGAGCGCAGGATTTTAGTAATTGTGAAGCGAATGTGCGGGTATCCCTGGACAAGAAAACCGGGTTCATGCAACTAAAATTTGATGTTGATGGATCTGTGCAGGGTAGTTGCGATAAATGCGGAAATGCTTTGCCCGTTCAATTGTGGGACGAGTTTTCTCTATTGGTAAAAATAGTCGAAGACCCCGATACGATGAACGAACAAGAAGAAGATCCCGATGTATTTTACCTTGGAAGAGGGGAAAGTCATTTACACCTCGCCAACTGGATTTACGAATTCATCATCCTCAGCGTTCCCTTTCAGAAAATTTGTGCCGACTCAGAAAAAGGCGGTCCTTATTGTAATCGGGAAGTGTTGGAGAAACTCAAACAAATGGAACAAAGCCTCAACCAAGAGAAACCCACTCTTTGGAAGGGATTAGACCAGTTTAAAAATTTTTCTGAATAATTGTTGACCGTCAAAAATTGATGATATGCCGAATCCTAAACGCAGACACTCACAGCAAAGAAGTGCAAAAAGAAGAACGCACTATGTGGCCCAGGAAGTAACGTTGAGCAAAGACAATGCTACTGGTGAAACCCATGTTCGCCATCGTGCACATGTAAGTGAAGGAAAATTGTTCTACAAAGGAAATCTGGTAGCTGAAAAAGCACCCCTGAAAGCCTAAAAAGTAGTTCAATTTAACTTTACTCACTTATTATGATGCATATTGGAATTGACATGATGGGGGGAGATTATGCCCCACTGGAAGCGGTAAAAGGCCTACAAACTTTTTTATCCACTCCAGATAACAATGTTATTATCCATTGTATAGGAAACGAGGAGGAAATTCAGCCGCTGTTCGAGCAATACCAAATCAGTTCTCCCCAAATTAAAGTGATACATGCAGCTGAAATTATCGGCTATCACGAACATCCTACTAAGGCACTGAAAGAAAAACCGCAGTCCTCTATTGCCATTGGCTTTCAAATGCTGGCAGGAGGGGAATTAGATGCATTCATAAGTGCCGGAAATACCGGAGCCATGCTGGTAGGCGCCATGTTCTCCATAAAACCCATTGAAGGCATATTGCGCCCAACCATCTCTACCATCGTTCCCAAATTAAACGGAGATACGGGGGTGTTGCTAGATGTTGGATTGAATGCCGACTGCAAACCCGAACAGCTGAATCAATTCGCTATCCTGGGAAATCTCTACGCCAAACACATTTTACAAATACCCGAACCCAAAGTTGCCTTAATGAATGTAGGGGAAGAAGAAGGAAAAGGAAACTTACTCGCCCAGGCAACCTATCCCCTACTAAAAGAAAATAAACACATCCACTTTGTAGGAAATATGGAAGGACGAGACATGTTTCTGGATAAGGCCGATGTAATGGTTTGCGACGGATTTACAGGAAACATACTACTGAAAATGGCAGAGTCGGTGTACGACCTTACCCTCAAGCGGGGTATTCAAGATGCATATTTCGAACGCTTCCATTACGAAAATTATGGTGGTACCCCTGTGCTAGGCGTATCTAAACCAGTGATAATTGGCCATGGAATTAGTCATGCCAAAGCCTTTAAAAATATGATCAGCCTTGCCTGTAAAATGGTTGAGCACGATATCTGCGGAAAAATAGCCGAAGAAATACTCAAGTAATCCCCTCTTTACTTTTTTAGTTCTAGTTCCCATACGAAACAAGTACTTTTGTACAAACAATTGTTAGTTTATGTGGCTCAATAACATACTGGAAACTATTGGCAATACCCCACTAATTCGGCTGAACAAAGTAGCGAAAGATATCCCGGCAACTGTATTAGCCAAAGTAGATTATTTTAATCCTGGCAATTCCATCAAAGACCGGATGGCCCTAAAAATGGTGGAGGTTGCCGAAAAGGAAGGGAAACTAAAGCCCGGAGGAACCATTATAGAAGGCACTAGTGGCAATACTGGGATGGGACTGGCGCTGGCAGCTTGCGTAAAAGGATACCACTGCATTTTTGTTACCACTGATAAACAATCGAAAGAGAAAGTAGATATCCTAAAAGCATTGGGTGCAGAAGTAATTGTTTGTGCCACGAACGTACTGCCCACCGACCCAAAAAGTTATTACAGTGTTGCCAAGCGTTTAGCGCAAGAGATTCCGAACTCAATGTATATGAATCAGTACGATAACCTGGCTAATCGGCAGGCTCATTATGAAAGTACGGGTCCGGAAATTTGGCAACAAACCGAAGGAAAAATCACACACCTGGTGTGTACCGCCGGTACGGGTGGAACCATTACGGGTACCGCTATGTATCTGAAAGAAAAGAATCCCAATATACAGATTTGGGCGATTGATGTATATGGATCCTTGCTTACCAAATATTTTCGCACGGGAGAAATTGATATGAATGAAGTGCATCCTTACATCTCAGAGGGTTTTGGAGAAGACTTTGTTCCGCAGAATTATGATATGCAATACATCGATCATTTTGAACAGGTAACTGATAAAGACGGCGCCATAATGGCACGGAAGATTGCCCGTGAAGAAGGATTGTTCTGTGGATACAGTGCTGGCAGCTGTTTCCAGGGGTTGATGCAATTAAAAAGCCGTTTAAAAAAAGAAGATGTAGTGGTTTGTATTTTTCATGATCATGGAACTCGATACATCGGAAAAATTTATAACGACCAGTGGATGATGGAAAGAGGATTTTTGGAAGTGAAAACTTTCAAAGACATTGTAAATGGAAGAAGAGACAAACATTTACTTACCCTAGAAAATAATCGCACAGTTGCAGAAGCGGTAGAGATGATGAAAAAATATAACATCGAACATATTCCAGTAACCCAAGAGGGTGCAGTGATAGGTGCAGTAAGTGAAAATGGATTATTTCAAAAAGTATTCAGCAACCCCGAAATACGGCACGAATTATTGCAGCAGGTGATCGAACCGCCTTATCCCGTTGTACCATTTGAAACACCAGTGGAAAAACTAGGACAATTAATCAACAAAGAAAATGGGGCGGTATTGGCTAAAGATGACAAAGGAGAGCACCATATTGTAACCAAATACGATGTAATTCAAAGTCTGGCACAATAGCCAATAGCCAAAACCTGTTTGGCAAAACAATGCTAACATTTGTTTGGTATCAATGAATTATCTTTCCATTCAAATTATCACAAGAAAAACTTACTCATGGGAAAATATCGCGCCGGCGTTTTATTCGGCAAAGAACTGGAAACCTTATACAATGATGCCAAGGATAATCAATTTGCACTACCTGCAGTAAATGTTACCGGCTCAAACACCATCAATGCTGTTTTAGAATCGGCTGCCAAAGTAAATTCACCTGTAATCATTCAATTCTCTAATGGGGGAGCGCAGTTTTTTGCAGGTAAAGGAATGCCCAACGGGCAGTTGCAGGCGAATATTTCTGGAGCGATTTCTGGTGCGCTCCATATCCACAATGTAGCCCAACATTATGGAGTACCCGTTGTGTTACATACCGACCATGCTGCCAAAAAATGGCTGCCTTGGATTAGTGGACTGATAGATGCCGGAGAACAATTTTTTAAAGAGAAGGGGCAGCCCATGTTCAGTTCGCATATGCTAGACTTATCGGAAGAGCCATTAGAAGAAAATATTGAAACATCGGTTGCCTTCTATAAAAGAATGGCACCCTTAGGTATGAGTATCGAAATTGAATTGGGTGTTACAGGTGGAGAGGAAGATGGTGTTGACAATAGCGGAGTAGAAAACGACAAACTCTATACCCAACCCCAACATGTTGCCCATGCCTACAAAGAATTAAGCACCGTTGGAAATTTGTTTACCGTGGCAGCTGCGTTTGGAAATGTACATGGCGTGTATAGTCCGGGTAATGTTGAACTAAGACCCATCATTCTACAGAACAGTCAGGAATATATCCAAAAAGAATTCGGAACGGCCCCCAAGCCGGTTTACTTTGTTTTCCATGGTGGCAGTGGATCACCACAACATCAGATTCGGGAGGCGATTGGTTATGGGGCTATCAAGATGAATATTGATACCGACCTGCAATGGGCATTCTGGGATGGAATCCGTCATTTTTATCAGCAAAACGAAGCTTACCTGCAGGCGCAACTAGGCAATCCAGAAGGCGCTGAAAAGCCCAATAAAAAATACTACGATCCTCGAGTTTGGTTGCGCAAAGCAGAAGAATCTTTCAGCAAGCGGCTCGAAATTGCCTTTGAAGATTTAAACTGCATCAACCGAAACGCCTAAAAGCAATCAGCGACGCTGTGCAAAAGCTGCACTGATATCTTGATTTCTCTTTTGAATTTCGGTATCGGCTGGAAATAAACGTAGGGCGCTGTCTGCCATTTGTTTCAGTCTGGCATCGGCACCCTGACTGGCATTCAGCATATTGCTTAAATACAGATTCCAACAAAACGCATCTTTAGGATGATACTTATTGTATAGTTCAAATCCCTTGCGCAAGGATGCCGTATCATAGGTTCTCGCTACACAGGCCATAAAGGTTTGATAATAGGTTGGATTTCGCGGTCGCTCGTACAAACACAGTTTAGCAAAATAGGCGGCACTATCCCATTTCTCTTTCTGATAATACATATTGGCCCGAATATTTTCTACATACATCATGTAGGGATTGGCTTTTTGTCCCCGGCGCAAAAATCTCTCTGCTTCTTCTACCCGTTGGTTCTTCCATAAATACATACCCAGCATACCCTCGATGGGTTGAACGGTATTAGATACCAAATTTGGAATTGAAGGAAATGCATTCACCACCTGATCTACCGGAGCCGTAAGTGTTACTGCATTCAATTCTTGCACATATAGATTTTGAGATACAGAAGACCGCCATATCTGATATCCGATATACAGCATAGGTAACATAATTAAACCAAGCACAAAAGAATATATCTGAGGCAAACCGTCGATAGTCGGTTTATTTTCAGCAACAGTAACGCCACTGTTTTTCCAACTGGTATAACCCGAAAGCACACCCATTCCTGCAACCGCTAACATCAGTTGATTCATCGGTTCCTCTTTCGGAAAATTTAGGGAACTATCAATTGCAAAAGCCACAACAGCTATCAGAGAAAATATGGTAAACACCGAATCCTCCGATAAAGGATTATTCAGGTAGGTGCGAATACCATACACTGCAAAAAACAAGAACAGCGAAGCGTACAAGATTCCCCCGGGAAATCCCAGTTCAGCAAAATATTCCACAAAATCGTTGTGGGCATGTATGGGAACAATCAATCCATCGTTGTATTCTCTGGAATAGGGTATAGATGCCAGTTTCCAGTTTCCAAATCCACAGCCCATAAAAGGATGTTTTTGAGCATAATCCCAAGCGCTTGCCCACAATCGGAAACGTGCCTGAGTACTTTCATCACTGTCACTTCCGATCGATGCAACTCGTTGTTCAACCGTTCCATATTGCCCAGAAGAAGTGGAACCATCATTAAAACTAAATTTCGCATAATTGGTCGCCACTTGTGAACTAATAACTGCCATCCCAAATGTTAGGGTAACAATTAATAGCCTAGCTGCAAGGGAAGGAATGGACTTTTCCTTACTAAATGCTATTATACAAACCAATAGATAAGCCACAGAACTCATAGCCAATGCAACCAGTGCGGTTCGGGAATTGAGCAGAAAAATTGTGATAGCTGCCATCAAAAAAACACCTGCATAAAATATTCGGAAAGCATTTTTATAAAAATAAATCCCCATCAACACAAATGGTATTTTCACCACCATTGAAGCGGCATATATATTTTTATTGCCTGCATTTAACCGCATGGTAAGTACTAACTCGGTAAAAGTTAACTCAGAACTCCCTTTAAAAAAGTATAGCAACGAAATGGCTGATTGAACCAACAGAAAAAAGGCAGCAATTAATGCAACATACCGTAATTCGGAAGTTCGCTGATAAAACAAAATACTCAAATTGAGTAGTATACTGATAGCAGTTGCCAAACGAACCAGGCAAACCAGTGTTTCTGTAGCATTTAAAGCATACAGCCACGAAAAGAGTGCCCACATAGCGAGTGTTAAATACACCCAAATTAGAGCGCTTGAAAAAACCGAGCGAATGGCAGATTGATAGGTGTCTTTTTGACTATAAATAAATCCTACTACTATAAAATTTACCATCATTAGATAGAGCCATTGACTACCTAAATATTCAATGCCATCCCAGGGGCCGATCCATTCTACCCCAAAATAGAGCACAACCAACAATAAGGGGATCCAACGAGTTAGCACCGAGTTTGCTTTGATTTCTGGAGCAGGCAGAACAGCTGATTCAGAAACGGATGATTTAGGGGTGTTTTTCTTATTTTTTTTCATGTAAAGTGCTTGATCTAAGAGAATACCAATTACTGTTATTCGATTACAAATTAATTAAAAAAATGCTTTTACGAACCAGTACCAGGTAATTTCAGCCCAGCGCGTAATTATTGATACCCCGGCCAAATTGTAAGGGTCGGATAACCCATAACTCAAATGCCAAATATGTAGTATCTTTATAACCCGAAATTGGATACCCCCATATGAAAAAAGAAAGGGAAGAAGACTTAGAAGCGAATCTCACGGGAGAGCAAACTACGGGCGATGAAGCTGCCAAACCACGGTGGTTCAATCGCATCCGAAAAGGCATACTAACTTCTACTGCCGACAAAAAAGAAACACCGGAGGGGCTATGGAATAAATGTCCCGAATGTAACCATATCTGCACCACTTCCGAACTGAAGGAAAATTTGTTTGTTTGCCCCAAATGTAGCCACCATCATCGTATTGGGAGTCAAGAATATTTCGACTTGATTTTCGACAATAACACTTATACCGAATTGTTTGATGAAATCAGAAGTGTAGATGCCCTAGGCTTTACCGACCTGAAATCCTATCAAAAACGTCTCGATGAGATTCATGCTGCTACCGATTTAAAAGACTCAATGCGGGTAGCGGTTGGTGAAATTGAAGGAAAAAAGATGGTAATTGCCTGCATGGATTTTGCATTTATTGGTGGTTCACTGGGCAGCGTAATGGGAGAAAAATTTAGCCGGGCGGTTGATTACTGCATAGCCCATCGCCTACCCTATATGGTTATCAGTAAAAGTGGGGGTGCCCGTATGATGGAAAGTGCCTTCAGTTTAATGCAGCTGGCCAAAACCAGTGGTAAATTATCGCAGTTAAGCGACGCCTCTCTACCCTACCTTTCTCTTCTAACCGACCCAACATTTGGTGGTATATCTGCCAGCTTTGGTATGTTGGGCGATTTAAATATTGCCGAACCAGGCGCCCTAATTGGATTTGCCGGTCCGCGTGTAATTAAAGAAACCATTAAAAGAGACCTTCCTGAAGGATTTCAACGGAGTGAATTCTTACTGGAACATGGTTTCCTCGACTTTATCGTTGAAAGAAAAAATCTGAAAGCAAAACTGGCCCAACTCATTCGGCTATTTCAACAATAACCCAATAACGGGTGAACCCATTGTTAGGTAAGGACCTGATTTTCCTAAAGTACCCTTGTTTTTATGGCACAGGAAATGAATAATCGACAGGCATTCTTCCATTACTTCATAGACGACCGCTATGTGGCAGGGATTGTATTGCTGGGCTCAGAAGTTAAATCTATCCGCGAAGGGAAACTGAGTTTCAATGATGCGTACTGTTTATTCGATCACGGAGAACTATGGCTTAGGGGCTTATACATTGGAGAATATTCCAAAGGCACCGTAAACAACCACCTGGCAGTGCACGACAGAAAACTTTTGCTCAGTAAAAAAGAATTGAAAAAGTGGGAAGGGAAAATGAAAGATAAGGGGCTTACCATTGTACCGCTGCGTGTATTTTTTACCGATAAACAACTTGCTAAGGTAGAAATTGGGTTGGCCAGGGGGAAAAAACTACACGATAAGAGAGATACGATTCGTACAAGAGAAGTGGACAAAGAAATAAAAAGACTACTAAAATAACTATCGAGCCGTATATCGAATTTGATAGTTACTCAGCATCATAAATATTTTACCAGTTTTAGCGCCCTCCGCTTTTAATTTCTCTTTGTCTATTTGTGTTCCCTTGCCCATAAAATTAAGCGGTATTCGAATCCGCTCAATTTCAAAATTTACCTCCACCCGATCGGGAAAGATATCCTGCGCCTGTAGATAATGCATTTGCAATAAATAGGTACCATCTTTTGAAGTGCTGATTTCTGCTGATTCAACTCTCCGAAGTGAGGTGTTTAATAAAAGGGTAGCAATGGTAAAGTCGGCCCGTTTATCCGCAGGAATTACATTGATTTCTTTTATTGTGTAGCCGTTTTTGAGGGAAGTATTTCGAACCAGGGTAACCACGGGATATTCAAATAAAGAACGTAGGGAAAAATCTAGGCCTCGCTTGGGCAATAAAACAAAATCACTGGAAGAAAACTGAACCGGCTTTCCTTTTTCAAATTTCATAAGTGCCCTTTTTACTGGCATATGCACAAAAGAAATATCCGTTTCTAGTTGCAAATTCGCTTGAAAATATACCACAGAATCTAACCGTTGCTTTATGCGCAGTAAATCTTCATCAACCCCTTGTGCTGATAAGGCTAGACTACTACTAACCAACCAACCAACTAAATATCTTCGCATCATCCTATATCTCTTTTATGAAAAACATATATACCGGCAGCACCCATTAAAACTATATACCCAACCAATACCCACCAATTAATTAAAATCGTTTGATAGGGTATAGTAAACTGAAAAAAGTATTGCCAGGTATCATTTAACTTAACAAAGGAATATTGATTGAGCCAGGCATTACCGAGATCAATTTTTAGAAACAGATTACACACAATCAGAAACAATGAGCAAACGATCCAGGTTTTAGTTACATCTTTTAGCCAAACCGCAATTGTTAAACTACTTACTGCAAAAAATAGCATAGAAAGCGAACCCGCAACAAATGCCCATCGAATTCGATAGGCTGCTTCTTTAGCAGGGAAAAAATTTAATCCATCTAAATATACCACTAAATCGCCTGCTCCAAACAAACCTCTGCAAAGCCAGTAAGAAGTAACATATAAAGCTATCACCACCAAAACTGTAAAAAGTATAGCTACGATGTATTTACTGAGAATCCATTGCCATTTTTTAACGGGTTGCAACATAACGGCCTGAACCGTTTTGTCTTTGTATTCCGTTGTGAGTGTTCCAGAAACAACAATCATTATAATCAACGGTAAATGAAACCAAAGCGTATTGAGAACCAAATACTGCAAAAGATTACCATTCAACAAACTCCCTTGAAAATAAAATGACTTACGTAAATTTTCCAGCAATAGATTAATAATATTGGTACCCTCAAAATAAGCACTAACTAGAATAATTACTTCTATAATTAAAATAGAGGCAAGGGCATAATAGGTTTTACTCTGTTTGGCCAACTTGAAAAGCTCAGCATAGATTAGTCTTATCATACAGTTCCTCCTTCGAATAATTGAACTAAATCGGGTTGAGGAACACAGGCAGTAACCTGAATTTTTTCATGCTGTAGCGCTGCCAAAAGTTGAGAAAGTTGACTAGGTAAAATTTGAACCTCGGCTGTATTTCCATGTAAAGCATATGGCCAGGTCTTTAGAGCTTTTGCAGCGGCCATATTATCGCCCGTAATAAAATATTTATGCGTACAAGAATGCATGATTTCCTGAGTGTTTCCCTCACGAATGATGCAGCCTTTACTTAACACGTACAGTCTGTTACACAAAACATTTAAGTCATCGAGCATATGGGAAGAAAGAAAAACAGCCAATTGAAATTGTTTGGTTAAATCTTTTATCAACTGTCGCAATGCCACTACTCCCATTGGATCGAGCCCGGTAAAGGGTTCATCTAAAATTAAACATGCCGGATTATTCAATAAGGCAATTGCAATGCCTAATCGTTGTTTCATCCCCATAGAGAAATTAGCAACGGGGTCCTTTCGGTCAACAGGCAAACCTACCCTTTCTAGATGATCTCGTATGGCAGACTTATGGGTAGGCAATCCTTGAATACCACAAAAAATTCGAACATTATCAGCAGCAGACAGGTAATCGTACAAGGCAGGTTTTTCAATAATACCACCAACTGACTTCACCGATTGCGTATCCTTGAAAATGGTGCCTGCGTCGGGCGTAACCAAGCCAAGTAAAATTTTAAAAAGGGTGGTTTTACCGGCACCATTGGCACCCAATAATCCACATATTTCACCGGAATTACATTGAACCGCTACTTTATTAAGTACTGTGATTCCCCCGTAATGTTTGGTTAACCCGGTACCCGAAATCATACAGCCAATGGGGTATTTTGCAATTGATGAAAATCAT
Organism: Chitinophagia bacterium; assembly: GCA_037131895.1. Classification (GTDB taxonomy): domain Bacteria; phylum Bacteroidota; class Bacteroidia; order Chitinophagales; family Chitinophagaceae; genus Sediminibacterium. Next base: position 19,950 of record JBAXQE010000008.1, read on the forward strand.
ACCGGGACGTATAATGGGGTTCTAAAAATGTTCTCGACCAAAATTTTTTCCGAAATCCGAACCAAAAATCATTCGTCATAAAATAGGGTACAAAATGATACCATTTTACACCTCGGGCGATATAATGTGCTTCAATTTCACTTTTTAATCCCAACTCAGCCGCAGCCTCAATGGCCGCCATCCGCTGGCATTTAGAAACTATGTAACGATCTGCAATCCTTGGATGAAATCCATGAAGAAAAAACTGGTCTTTGGCACGTTTATAATTCTGAAATCGCGACCAGCCATCTGCCAGAACCAGAAAAATATGTAAGAATGAAAATAGAAAACACCAAACCCAGAAACCAACCCAAAAAAGATGACTATTATTTAACAAAACACCCATTAGCTTTTGCCAGTAAAACCAAGATTCCACCAAAAAAATTATTAAGGACCAATATAACAATCGGCCCACCCTTAGATAAGAAACAATCAAACTAGGCTGGGGAGGGAGAAGATTCATGAAATAAATATAATAAAAAATGTGGAATCATACCTGCGTTTTGCTTACTCTATGTATTTCTTCTTAATGGGCTCAACATATTCCATTTGCTCCAATAGTGCTTCTGGTGTTGGGTTACTGGTTAATGATCTAGCTAATTGAAATAATAAAAAGATAATCAATATGCCGCCCAGTAATTCCTGCCAGGTAATCCAATATCCCCACCAATGATATACGGCACCTTTTTCGGGGGTGGCTGCTTCATAAATAACGGTAACCCGGTCGCCCGGCTGATATTCCCGAAAAAGATACAGGGCATTAATGGCATATTCCTTGTAGCCAGTATGATAGACTGCCAAGGGAATTTTCATCCCTTTTTCATTGAGCTTCAACTGAATTATTGCGGGCGCAAATTCTCCATCAAAAAAATCGGGCTGACGGGTGGCTACCAAATAAGTGCCATAACAAACCAGGAATAATATAATTACAATTCTACTCAGGTGATCAGTTAACAGTGTCTGAAAAATCTTTCCCGATTTCGATTAGTTGGCCAGACTTCTAAAATCAACTGGCACCAATTTACTTACGCCGGGTTCTTGCATAGTAACCCCATAAATCACATCCACGGCACTCATGGTTTGTTTATTATGGGTAACTATGATAAACTGAGAGTTATCACTAAACTTTTTTATCATTTGCGTAAACTTACCAACATTGGCATCATCCAAAGGCGCATCAACCTCGTCTAAAATACAAAAAGGTGCAGGCTTAATCAGATAAATAGCAAATAAAAGTGCTGTAGCAGTAAGTGTTTTTTCTCCTCCGCTTAACTGGGTTATAGAAGAGGGCTTTTTGCCTTTTGGCTTTGCAATAATTTCGATGCCAGTTTCTGCCAGGTTATCTGGATTTACCAGCATCATATCAGCGGTATCTTCTTCTGTAAATAATGCTTTAAACACTCGTTGGAAATTTTCTCGAACCCTATTGAAGGTATCCAAAAATTGCTGATTGGCGGTTTCTTCTACTTCCTGAATGGTTTGTAGCAGACTTTCCTTTGCAGATACAAGATCATTTTTTTGTTCTAAAATAAACTCATATCGCTTTTTCATTTCCGTGTATGCCTCAATTGCGGTTGGGTTTACTTCCCCTATATTTTCGAGTCGTTTCCGCATACGATCGGCAGCAGCTTGTAATTCTTCTAATGGAGTTTCTGTTTTTCTACCCTCCTCAATAATCTCATCTAAATTCACTTTAAATTCTACCTGCATTCTTTCTTTCATGCCGGCTAACTGCAATTTCAGTTCATTCAGCTGATCTTTGAGTGCATTCACTTGTTGATCTACCTGATCTTTATTTTTAACGCGGGCACGGAGAGCAGTTTCCTTATCCTGCATAGCATTTCTTAATACATAAAATGCCTGATCAGCCTCGTTCAAATTCTTCTCTTCCTCTTCCTTTCGCTTCAGCATTTCTTGCAGTAATAAAACGGCATTTTCTAAGTGTAGATTACTTTCTGCGATGGAAGTACCCGATTCTTCTAGCAATGCACTGTTATTGGTAATCTGTTGCTGCAAGTCGACTAACTGATTCTTTTTAAAATTCAGCTCCTGCTGCAACGAATTAATTTTACTTTGCTGCCTGGTTAACTGCAGATTACTTTCATTTAACTGAGATACATGTAAGTTATATTCCTTTTCAGATTGCTGGTAGTCGGCTTCCACTGATTTTAACGATTCACCGGTCTGCTGCATCTCACCGCTTAATGTACCTAGCAGTTCACGTGTGGCGGCAATGGCTGATTGCTCATCCTGCAAACGTTGTTCAATTTCGTTTAAGCGCTGCAAACCATTTTGCTGAGCTACCTGCAGATTTTCAATTTTATTTTTTGCCGCAAACACTTCGTTGGTAAATCGATTGATTAACTGCTCAGTTTCTCGAATAGCTTTTTCTTTCAACTGATCGTTAAAGGCAATTACTTCCTGATGTTTTGCATGGATATCTGATTTCAACAAATTAACAACGGCTTCCTGATCAGCAATTTCTTCTGCCAGTTTTTCGAGGTTTTTGGCACGTCCAATTTTTTTGCCTTCAAATAATCCTATACTACCGCCGGAAAGTGTATATTTTCCCTTTACATACTTTCCAGATTTTTCTAAAATTACCGCTCCGGTGCCAGCTGCATTGATTAATGCGGTATCCTGTGTAGCAATAAATACATGGCCCAATAGATACTCAGCCAGCTTTGCATAGCGACCATCCACCTCTACCACATCCAGGGCACGAATGGTATCTGTAGGTTGAGATATGTTTCCCGAAAATCCGGCAAAAGCTTCGAGGAGGAAGAAATTAGCTTTCCCTTTTTGATTTTTATCGAGCAACTGAACTGCCTGCAGACCTTCCTGCAAATTAGCGGCTACATAGAAGTTGAGGTAAGGTTCTAGCACATTTTCAACCGCTGTGCGATATTCTTCTTTTACATAAATAATATCCGACAATACGGGTGCAGCATGATTCCATTCAGGATTTTTATGCAAAAACTTGATGCTATCTGGATATCCTTCCATTGAGTCGATCAAACTCTTGAGCAAATTATATTCATTGCGTTTCGCATCTAATTTTCTGTTTTCATCATTCAGCTCGTTCCGTAACACTTCTAAAGCTGCCTGGGTTTCGAAAATCAGTTCCTTGGTTTTTTCGTGCTGCTCTTGTAACTGTTGCAGATTAAGGCGATGTTCGGCCAATAATCCATCCTTTTCAACCGATTCTTGCTGTAATTGTTGGAGTTGATTTTCGCGCTGCGTTTTTTCATCGGTCAATTGCTGAAAGGCACGTTGCAAGTTCTGAATGGAGGTATCGGCTACAGCAACTTTCTTTTCGGCATCAAATTGCTTTAATTGCAGTTGTTGATATTGCCCACGCATGGCATCCAATCCACTTCTCTTTTCATCAAAAACTCTTCGTTTTTCTTCCATGCCAGACTGACCCTGCAGTACCAACTGCTGAAGATCGGCTAATTTTACTTCTTCCTCCGACAATTGCAATTGGGTATATTCAATAGAGTCTCCTATGGTATTTAATTGACCATTCGCCTTTTGCAAAAATTCTTGTAAACCGGCTTCTTTCTCGCGCAAATAATGCAATTTTTGGGTAGCCAGATTTTTGTCATTTTCGCTGGTTTTCAATTCCTGTAAAAACTGATTATACGTTTGTTGCAAAAGCTGTAAAGCACGTTCCTGATTAATAAACGCAAGTTTCTCTTGTTCCTGGGCCGCTTCTTCTGAAGCAATTGCAGATTCCAACTGCATCCGGGTATCCTGAGCAGCTTCCTGCTGTTCTATAATGGATTTGTAGTTGGTATTAAACCCTTGAAGTGATGCTTTAGACAACTCAATGGCAACCTCCCGATATTCCTTTTTAATTTCGAAAAATCGTTCCGCTTTTCGTGCCTGACTTTCCAGCGATTTCAGCTGGTTGTTGATTTCGAAAAGCAGATCTTCAATTCTAGCCAAATCTTGCTCTGTAGCATCCAATTTGTTTTTAGCTTCCTTCTTCCGGGTTTTATATATGGTAATTCCGGCCGCCTGCTCTAACATTCTGCGGCGACTGTTTTCCTTGTCTTTGATAATATCATCCACCATACCTAATTCGATAATGGCATAGCTATCTGTACTAACACCTGTATCTAAAAACAAATTATGGATATCCTTCAACCGGCAGGTAACATCGTTCAGCCGATATTCACTATCGCCATTTTTATAAAATCGGCGTGTAACCGTAACTGTATTAAATTCGGTAGGGAGTAAATTTTTAGTATTCTCGAAAGTTAAACTTACTTCAGCCAATCCACTGGCACTTCTTGTTTTGCTGCCGTTAAAAACCAGTGCCTCCAGATTTTCGCTCCTGAGCGCAGAAATTTTCTGTTCACCAATTACCCAGCGGATGCTATCGATGATGTTACTTTTACCACAACCGTTCGGCCCAATTATACCGGTTATCCCTTCATCGAAACTAACTACGGTTTTATCAGCAAAACTCTTGAACCCCTTGATTTCTAATGATTTTAATCTCACACAACTACGTTTAGTACCTGCGAACATACACGAAAACCACTATATAGGTGGGAGAAAATATAAACACTGTGCATAATAAGTGGAGAAATAGTGATTTTTGAATAAAATTTAAATTGAAATTTATTTTATTTATTTGATTTACAATATTTTATAAATTTTATCTGTATTTTAATTTCAAATAGAAATCATTATCAACTTCATAAAGAATTGTATCTTTATCCCTATCCCTTTGTATGCCCTCGATTATCTGCTGTGTAACCACCGATTTGCATTACGATCAACGCATGTTTAAAATATGTACCAGCCTGCAAAATGCGGGATATTCCGTTACACTCGTGGGGAGAAAAGGGGGTAGCACTCCGGCTGCTACTCCTCCAATTTATCAACAACATTGGCTAGGAGTATGGAGTAAAAGAGGACCCTTTTTTTACGTTGAATTTCAGCTGCGCTTGTTCTTTTACTTGATTTTTCATACCGCAGATATTTATAGCGGGGCAGATTTGGATACCTTGCCAGCCGTTTATTTTGCATCAATAGTTAGGCAGAAGAAGCGTTGTTATGATGCACATGAATTGTTTACGGAACAAAAAGAAGTAATCAGCCGACCCAGAATTCACCGAATTTGGAAGCTGATAGAATGTTGGTTAGTACCAAAGTTTTCAAAAGGTTATACCGTTAATCAATCGCTAGTAAAAGAATTCGCCAACCGCTATGGGGTTCAATACGAAGTAATTCGAAACATTCCTCATTACAAGCAGTTACCTGATGGAGTTGAAAAAGATAGCCCTAGATGGATCGTTTACCAAGGGGCAGTAAATGAAGGCAGGTGCTTTGAGCAACTAATTCCGGCCATGCAACAGGTAAACGCTCAGCTACGCATTTACGGTACGGGTAACTTCTTTTCACAGGTACAGGAATTGATTCAGATAAATGGTGTAAGCGACCGAGTACTTTGTGCAGGTTTATTGGTTCCTGAGCAATTATGGAAACTTACTCCCCAGGCTTCTATAGGCATTACCCTTTTTGAAAATCGGGGATTAAACCAATATTTATCCCTTGCCAACCGATTCTTCGACTACATAATGGCAGGGGTTCCGCAAATTTGTCCAAATTTTCCAGAATATGAAGCTATTCTGGTAAAATATCCGGTTGGTTTAGCAGTTGATACCAGTGATCCCGATGCGATTGCAACTGCACTGAACAAATTACTCAACGATTCTGTTGTGTATAATAATTGTGTGCAGGCCTGCCTCCAAGCCCGGAAAGTTTTTACTTGGGAAGAGGAGCAGAAAAAATTGCTGGCATTTTACGCTAATTGCTGATTATTGAATAATAAACTCCATATCCTTTGTTTCACTGTTCCGTATCCCGTAAATTATGGGGGGGTGTTCGACCTGTTTTATATGCTTCCTGCATTGCAAAAAGCTGGTATATCCATTCATCTGCATTGTTTTGATTATGGCAGAGGTAAACAGGATGAATTACTTCAATATTGTGAGGCAGTCTATTATTACCCCAGAAACATCGGACATAAAGGAATCAGCTCCCGATTACCCTATATAGTTTCTAGCCGCAATAACAGCGACTTACTCGATAAACTATTAGCAGACGAGTCCCCCATTTTGATGCACGGAATCCATTGCACTTTTCTGTTAAATGATGAAAGATTTCGCCACAGAAAATGCTGGGTTAGACTCCACAACACAGAATATATTTATTATCACCACCTGGCCAAGCATACTCGCTCGTGGATGAAAAAAATATACTACGAAATAGAAAGCCGGTTATTGAAAAATTATGAAAAGCGCATTGCCAATAGAGCCGGATTTTTGGCGGTAAGTGAAAAAGAAGTATCGATTTATCAACAGCAGTTTTTATGTAAGCAAATTCAACACCTCCCTGTGTTTTTACCAGATTGGTCGGTTACCGGAGCAGCAGGAATGGGTAATTATTGTTTTTACCATGGTGATTTGCAAGTTCCTTCCAATGAAAAAGCAGCCATCTACCTACTTACGAAGGTATTTAACCGGGTAAAAATTCCGCTGGTAATTGCTGGCAGAAATCCTTCTGAACACCTCATAGCACTTGCACACAGGCAATCCCATACTTGTTTAGTGGCCAACCCATCGGATTTGGAAATGGAAGATATGATTGCACGTGCTCATGTTCATATCCTTCCCTCGTTTAATCCAACCGGTATCCAGCTCAAGTGGTTGCATGCCCTTTATCATGGCCGACATATTATTGTTCAATCTCAATTAGTAGATAACCACCCTTTGGCAACAGCCTGCTATTCGGCAACAAATACGGATGCTATGGCAAGTTTAATTACTCAACTTTACCACCAACCTTTTACAGAAGAAGAAAGGGCAGGAAGAGAAAAACTATTGAACCATTTATTCAATCCTTCCAAGCAAGCCGCGCAATTAATAGCAGCTATTTTTACATAGTAACTATTAAGAAACAGCATTAATACTATCCAACACCCGGCTATTTTCTGTTTTCAGCATACGGGAGGGATACCGGTTGATTACAATAAAATCATGGGTTGCCATTAACACAGAAGTACCATAATCCTTAGAAATCTGAATCAGCAGTTGCATAATTTCATCGCTGGTTTCCGGATCGAGGTTACCGGTTGGCTCATCGGCCAGAATTAGTTTGGGTGAATTCAGTAGGGCACGTGCAATGTCTACCCGCTGCTGTTCGCCCCCACTCATTTCGAAGGGCATTTTGTAGCCTTTGTTTTTTAAGCCCACTTTATCCAGCACATCATTAATTTTTTCTTCAATCAGGTGTTCATCTTTCCATCCGGTTGCTTTCAATACAAAACGAAGGTTATCATGCACATTGCGGTCGGTAAGTAACTGAAAATCCTGAAAAACCACTCCCAGGTTTCTACGCAAGAAGGGTACTTTTTTCCAATCCATTTCTGTTAAATCAAAGCCCACAACAGATGCTTTTCCTTCCCGCAGGGTTAATTCGCCATATAAGGTTTTTAAAAGACTACTTTTTCCGGTTCCGGTTTTCCCTACCAGGTAAACAAATTCGCCTCTGCCAATCGTAAAATTTACATCGCGAAGAATTAGGGCTTCTCCCTGATATATATTAGCACCTTCTATAGAAACAATCATTTCAGACATAGTACAAATTTTTTCAGCTGTTCAAAAATAGGGGCTGTTATCGGAAAAGGATGTTAATATTCAAACAAAATCGGTTGATCTTTTACTAGCAAGGTGAGCTTCTTTTGCGAACAAGCTTCAACCCTACCAATGATGCGCGCTTCTACTCCCATTGCGTTTGCTATCTCCATAACAGCATTAGCTGCAGCTTCGGTAGTAAAAATTTCCATGCGATGGCCCATATTAAACACCTGATACATTTCACGGTTATCTGCTCCTGAATTTTGCTGAATCAGTTCAAAAACCGGAGGTGCGGGAAACAGGTTGTCTTTTATAATATGCATGTTTCCGGGCAAGTACTTCATGCATTTGGTTTGTCCGCCGCCGCTGCAATGAATTAATCCTTTTACTACTTCCGGCATAGATTCCAATAAATGCTTAATTACCGGGGCATAGGTTCGGGTAGGAGATAATAATAATTTTCCAATGGTTTGCGTAAAGCCATCTGCTGTAAACGCATCCGTTAACCGATGATGACCTAGATACACCACTTCCTGATCTAGTTTGGGTTCGAAGCTTTCGGGAAAGTTTTCGGCATAATATTTACTCAGCACATCATGGCGGGCACTGGTTAAGCCATTGCTTCCCAATCCGCTGTTGTATTCCTCCTCATACTTACAAACTCCGGAAGAAGACAATCCTACTATAACCTGACCGGGAGCAATCTGCTCGTTGGTTATTAATTTTTGCTTAGGCCAGCGCGCCATCATAGTGCCATTAACTGCAATGGTTCTTACCACATCTCCCACATCGGCCGTTTCGCCACCTAGGTAATGAATATTAACTCCGTATTCTTTCAGCAGATTAAAATATTCCTGTGTTCCCTGAATAATAGCTTCGAGTATATCGCCTCCAATTACAGATTTATTGCGATCGATAGTAGAAGAGAATAACAACTGATCGGTTACACCTACACATAGTAAGTCATCCAGATTCATAGCCACTGCATCTCTTGCAATTCCTTTCCAAATGGATACATCGCCCGTTTCCTTCCAATACAAATAAGCCAGGATACTTTTTGTGCCTGCCCCATCGGCGTGCATAATATTGATAAAATCCGCATCGCCCCCAATCAAATCTGGGTACATCTTACAAAACGCAAAGGGGTATAATCCCTGATCGAGATTTTTGATGGCCTGATGCACCTCTTCTTTTTGTGCAGAAACTCCTCTGCTGGCGTAGATACTCATGTTGCGATAGCTGAATAGTTGCAAAGATAATTAATATCAGGGATACTCTCTTGTTAGCCAAAAGCCGATCATGAATCACTCATTTGCCCAATAAACCATCGGGTATTCAGGAAAGCTGCTTATTTTTGACCCTGTATGCAGATACATACTATTGGCCATCAACCCCTACCCTCCTTTAAGCAGGCAGTAGTTACCATTGGGAGTTTTGATGGGGTACATAATGGTCACCGTCAAATACTTGCCCAGATGCGGGAAGTAGCCAGTTCAATTGGTGGAGAAACCGTAATCATCACTTTCTACCCCCATCCCCGCAAAGTTATTTCATCTATCCCTGGAGAAGTTAAGTTACTCACTACGCTTGCGGAAAAAACTAATTTATTATCGGAAGCAGGAATCGATCATTTGGTGGTTGTTCCTTTTCATCACCAATTTGCCCAACTATCCGCCGAAGATTTTGTGCAGGAATTTTTGTACGCGCATTTTCACCCGCATACGCTTATAATCGGTTACGATCATCGTTTTGGTAAAGGCAGGTTAGGAGATTACCATCTTCTAGAAAAAATGGGGGCATCTCTGGGCTTTCGGGTAAGAGAAATTGACGAACAAATGTTACAGGCATCTGCCATCAGTTCTACCCGAATTCGACAGGCAATCTTATCGCATCAGGTAGATGAGGCAACGGCACTATTGGGATATCCCTATTTTTTTGAGGGCGTTGTAATGGAGGGCAATCAATTAGGCCGAACCATTGGTTTTCCCACAGCAAATTTACAAATTACTGAAGAAGATAAACTGATTCCTTCCGATGGAGTGTATGCAGTTTCCGTTTCGCTGAAATCGCCAAGTGAACAAATTACCCTTCTAAAAGGGGGTATGATGAATATTGGCATTCGCCCAACCGTAAATGGAAAAAGCAGGGTGATTGAAGTGCATATTTTTGATTTCAGCAAAACCATCTATCAGCAAACCATTCAGGTAAAGTTGCTGCACTTTTTACGCGAAGAGATAAAATTTAATGGGTTAGAGGAATTAAAAAATCAGTTATCAATAGACCGGCAACAGGCGATTGATTGGCTGCAACAGCAAGCAACTTTATAACATAATTTTTACTGCCAGTTCCTTCATCAAATCGGCGTCGGAACTACGGGCGCTATCAACCCCTACACTTTTTAAGTTATACTGGTGTAACAACAAAAGCGCCCGCTCTATTTGTTGAAAGGAATATTTTTGAGAGCTAGCTAGGTATTCGTTTAAAAAATAGGGCTTTACGCCTAGCTGTGCAGAGATAGTTTGTTGATCAGCCCCCCGCAATGCATAGAGCATATAAACCTTACTAAAAAAATTAAACAAAGCCGGAAGAATCATTTGAATAGGACCCGCTTTGGGATTGGATTCGAAGTATTGAATTATCTGAACGGTTTTGGTTAGATTTTTTTGTCCAAACGCATTTTGCAATTCAAATACATTAAATTCCTTACTTACTCCAATAAATTCTTCAATATCATCTTCTGTGATATTTTTCCTTTTACCCAAATTCACAGCCAGTTTAACGGTTTCGTTGTAAAGTCGGCTTAGGTCGTTTCCAATATGATCTACCAATAGCTGTTGGGCGCGGGGATTTATGGTTAACCCCTGTTCCTTCACCATTTGCTCTACCCAAGCCGGCAATTGATTGTCGTACAATTTTTTGGTAGAAAAAAGTTCCCCGGTTTTTGCAATCACTTTAGCCATCTGTTTGCGGCCATCGAGCTTTTTATCTTTATATCCTACTACAAATACCGTAGAAGGTTGGGGTTTTTCTATATAGGGCATTAATCCCTCAACATCCCGCATCATTTGCGCTTCGCGTAAGATTACTACCTGTCGTTCTGCAAACATGGGATACCTGCGGCAGGCATTGATGATGTTGGATATTTCGGCATCCTTGCCATAAAATACGGTAAGGTTAAATTCAGCTTCCGCCGGAGATAACAAATTATTTTCTGCGTACTGCAGTAAATGGTCAATATGATATGGTTCATCCCCCTCCAGCCAATAAATTGGCCAAAATTTTTTCGCTTTCCACTCTTGAATAATTTTTTCCACTGCCATGGGTACAAAGATGGAACAGTGGATGATAATAATGAAAATCCTTAGGATAAAGTTGTAAACATTGTACCCCAATTAAAATCCCGCCAAGTTTTTACCTGATTATCCTCTACAGGAGGTAGGTTCATCAATCGTTGAATAATTCGGGCCGTGGCCAATACATCTTGTTTACAGTAGTCAACGATACCTTGTAGATTGTTGTGTTGATAATACAGATCCTGCACATCAGCCCCCGAAATGCCTTGTTTGGGAGAGGGAATCTGCAGCACATTGGCCAGTAAATGCAGGGAAATATAATTTTTATAATCCCCAAACTTCCAATAACCCAGGGTATCAAAATGGGTTACTTCCCAAGGCTTTTTATCCTGTAAACGAAGGGATTCGGGCAAAGGAAGGCCATTTATTAACATTCTTCTGCCAATGAAGGGGATATCAAATTCACGGATATTATGGCCCGCAAAACGAAATTCCTGTTTCTGAGATTGCCAGGTTTCACAAAAAAGGGTAAAATCTCTAAGTATTTGTACTTCGGTATGTCCGGAGAAACTGAACAACTGCAATTCCCAATGTTCCGAGGGAGTAGATTGAAAAAAGGCCGCACCTATACAAACCACTTTTCCAAATTCAGCCCAAATACCCGCCCTTTTTTTATAAAATTCTTCTATTTTCCCCTCATATGGCACGGTTTTGGTAGCTTTATCATTGAATAATTGCTTCCAATTATCATCTAAATGACCATAAGATTCCTTTGCGGGAATGGTTTCAATATCAATAATCAATAAATCAGTTAGTTTCATATTTACTATTTTATACATTTTACAAAAAAATCAACACATGGAATCCCCCGAAAAAGACGCCCCTTATCAAGTTCCCGAACAAAAAGACAACCGCAAACTCATCTACGGAATTCTGCTGGCTGCCTTGGTAGGTACTTGGGGCTATATTTTTTACGATAAAAGTCAACACCGCCAGGCGGTTACTACCCTGGAAACACGTATTTCTAGTTTAGACAGTGCCCGTGCTGCCGTTCAGCAAGATTTTATGGAAGTGTCTGCCAAAGCCGACTCACTTACACAATCTACTGTTCAGTTAACTGGAGAGCTGGCAGCTAAAAATGCAGATATTGTTCAACTGAAAGGGAATATCAGCAGCATTCTGAAAAAGAAAAATGCTACTGAATCTGAATTAACCGCCGCCAAAAAAATGATTGGCGAGTTGAATGGCAAAGTGGATGGCTTATTTGCAGAGATTGAAAAACTGAAAGGTGAGAACAAAGAATTAACAGCTGCCAATCAGCAACTCAGCACCGAAAAAACGCAGTTAACTTCTGAGAAACAAAACCTTGAACAAAATTTAACGGTAACCAAAACTGAGAAAAAGCAGTTGGAAGATAAAGTGGATGTGGCTAGTACTTTGCATGCCTCGCAAATTGGTATTGGAGCATTCTCAATTTCTAAAAGTGGAAAAGAAAAAGAAACCACCACTGCCAAGAAAGCCGATCTGATTCGCGTACAATTTGTACTGGATGAAAACCGGGTTACCCCTTCAGGAAATAAGGAATTATATGTTATCGTTACTGGCCCGGATGGAAAAGTAATTTCAGAAGGCAATAATACATTTACTACTCGGGAAGAAGGCGTGAAAACCTTTACCAATAAGCTTGGGGTGAATTATGAGCAAGGTAAGATTGTGCCCGTAAACTTCGATCTTAAAAAAACCGATCGATATATGGAGGGCAACTATACCATCGAAATTTATCACAACGGATTTAGAATTGGAAAGGGTGTGAAAACCCTGAAGAAGGGCGGATTGTTTGGTTAAACTATTGAAGCAATCGTAATCGAAACCAAAAAAGGCAGTTGAAGAAAATCAACTGCCTTTTTTGTTAGATCGCCCTTGATTCTCTGTATAAATGACTCGTATATTTTTCGGTAACTTTATCTATAAAACTGCGCAATGCGTTTTCTCAATTCATCTTTAAAATGGGTGGTACTATTTTTTGCCTTACTAGGGGTTATTGCCAGTGTAGTATATTCTCATTACTTATCGGGTATGCTGGCAGAAGATGAGAGAAAACATGTAGCTACCTGGGTAGAAGCACAACGAACAATTCTGCAATCTTCCGACAGTGCTAGTATTACCTTGGCTACCCATCTCTCCGTTCAAAACACCCGAATTCCCATCATTGAAACCACCGAAAAAGATAGTATAACTGGTAACTATTTGAATCTAGACAGTTCGGCCGTGCTTGCAGACCCCAACTATTTAAAAAATCAGTTACAAGCATTTAAAAAATATCAGTCCAACCCAATTATACTCGTGCTGAAAGAACAGCCCTTTACCGCCAATTATTATTATTATGGAAAAAGTTCCTTGCTGGATGAAATCAGTTGGTATCCGATAATTCAACTATTAATCGCCTTTCTGTTTATTGCGATAACTATAGCTTCTGTTCGCTATATGTACAAGAGTGAACAAAATCAGTTATGGGTTTCTCTGGCAAAAGAAACAGCTCATCAATTGGGTACTCCGGTAAGTAATTTGCAGGCCTGGGTAGAACTGATGAAAGAACAACCCCAAAATGAAGCGCTAGCCAATGAGTTAACAAAAGATGTTAACCGGCTTCAATTGGTAACCGATCGTTTTGGTAAAATTGGTAATGCGCCTCAATTGGAGCAAGATTTTCCCGCTCACAGAGTAGAAGAAGTGGTAGACTATATGAAAAGACGCATGGGTGGGCAGGTTACAATTGCGTGCAATATTGAAAACATAGCATCGGTATCTACGCGACTTTCTGCCCCACTGTTTGACTGGGTAATAGAAAATCTATTGAAAAATGCGTTGGATGCACTAGAGGGTAATGGAACGATTACCATTACTGGCTTTCAAACCCAACAAACTATTGTTATAGACATTACCGATTCGGGTAAGGGTATGGATCCTAAGGCGGTAGATAGGGTTTTTGAAACTGGGTTTACCACCAAAAAAAGGGGCTGGGGTATAGGACTGGCATTAACCAAAAGAATCATCGAGCAGTATCATAAAGGCAAAATCAGCATCCGTTGGACGGAACCTGGCAAGGGAAGTTGTTTTCGAATTGAATTGCCGATTGTTTTGGAAGTTTGAGTTGCTACTAAACGGGGCTATTTTAATACAATGGCACTTAAAGCAGGCAGATTGATGGTTAAACGATAACATTTGGTGGCTTTGTCTACCAAGCTTGCTTCAATAGAAGGGTTACCAACATCGCCTGTTCCCCAGAATTCTATTTGATCGCTGTTAAATATCTCTTTCCATTTACTTTTACCATATACATATACTTCCCAGTTATTTCTCACAACGGGCGTAACATTGAGCAGTACAATCAACTGGTCTTTGTCTTTTTTTCCTTTGCGACTGTAAACCAATACACATTCACTCCGATGGTTAAGGTCGATCCATTCAAATCCTCCGGGTTCGAATTGTTTTTCATATAAGGCAGGTTCGGATCGATACAGGGCATTCAGTTTTTTTACGCATTGCTGAAGCCCAGCATGGGGAGCAAATTGCAAGAGATGCCAGGGCAATTCACTTTTATAATTCCATTCTTGTGTGCTGCCGAATTCATTACCCATAAACAATAATTTGGCACCGGGATGGGTAAACATGTAAGCATATAATACCCGGAGGTTGGCAAACTTTTGCCATTCATCGCCGGGCATTTTATAAATCATCGGGCTTTTGCCGTGCACTACTTCATCGTGGCTAAGGGGCAACATAAAATTCTCGTCGTAGAAATACATCATACTGAAAGAGAATTTATTTTGATGAAATTGCCGGAACAAGGCATCCATTTTAAAATAATCTAGGGTATCGTGCATCCATCCCATCATCCATTTCATACCAAACCCTAATCCACCTTCTGTAGTGGGTTTACTGATTTTAGGCCAATCGGTAGCTTCTTCAGCAATGGTTTGGATATCGGGAAAATCGCGGTAAAGTGTTTCATTCAGGTCGGTAATAAAGGCGATGGCTTCGAGATTTCCGTTGCCACCATATTCATTCGGTTCCCATTGGTGATTGGCCCGGCTGTAATCGAGTCGTAACATAGAACTTACTGCATCTACCCGTATTCCATCCGCATGAAATCGATCGCACCAAAAACGGGCACTGCTGATGAGAAAGGATTTTACTTCGCCACGCTTATAATTGAAGATATAGGAGTTCCAATCGGGATGATACCCTTTGCGCATATCGGCATATTCGTAGGTATGGGTTCCATCGAACATGAATAAACCATGAGCATCGTAGGGAAAATGAGAGGGTACCCAATCTAAAATAACACCAATGCCGGCCTGGTGCAATGCATCCACTAATGCAGCAAATTCTTGCGGATTTCCGAAACGAGAAGTAGGCGCAAAAAAACCGGTGCCCTGATATCCCCAACTACCGTCGAATGGATGTTCCATTACAGGCATAAATTCAATATGGGTAAAGCCCATATCCAACACATACGGAACCAATCGATCTGCAATTTGTTGATAGGTATTATAAACTTCTTCGTTGTTAGGATCTGGCCGCATCCAACTGGCCAAATGCACTTCATACACAGAATAAGGTGCTTGTAAATGGTTGTGCTTTTTTCGAGTTTTCATCCATTCGGCATCTCCCCAGTTATATTGAGGATCCCAAACGATGGAAGCCGTATAAGGCCGTTTTTCCCAGTAATGAGCAAATGGGTCGCCCTTATCTAACTGTACTCCCTGAAAACCGTGAATATGATATTTGTAAGCCTCGCCTTGTAAAATTCCAGGAATAAATCCTTCCCAAATACCTGAATGATCTAACCGAACTTTTAAGGGGTGCGTAAGGGTATCCCATGCATTAAAATAACCGATTACAGAAACATAGGTTGCATTGGGTGCCCAAACGGAAAAGTAGGTTCCTGTTATTTGATTTACCGTTATTTGCTTATTTCCGAATAATTCATACAACCGATAATGGGTACCTCTTTGAAAATTCCCAATATCTTCTGCGGTGAATAAAGAATAATTCCAAACCGGTTGGTGGATATCTACAAAATGCACTTCCTCATATCGCTGGGGAGGTATTGCAATTTTCTTTTTTGGCAAATTAGCATCATTGTTAACCTCAGTTGAATCGGAGTGCTTTGCCATGGGTTTCTTTATGTTAGGTGCATGAATAAATGTTCCTGTTACCCCGGCTGATGCCAGTATTACTTCGCTTTTAGTTCGAAAATTTTAAATTGTCCAGCCCCCACTTTCAGTGATTGACTAACTACTTCACCCGTTAAAACATCTACCGCTTTGGTGAAGCCAGCAAACGACTCTTCATACGATTTAAAAGGAATTTCGCGTGTTTCATTTGAGCGGTTGAGTACGCAGAGTACAGACTGCTTTTGATGGGTGCGAGTAAATACATATACGCCGTTAACAGGAAGAAACTGCTTTGTTTTTCCAATTTGTAAAGGCAGCGATTTTTTGCGGTAGCCGGCTAATTGGCGCACATAATTAAATGCTTCGTTTTCGAGGGCTGTTCTTCCGTTGGCAGTAAATTTATTTAGGGCATCTCCGGCAAATCCTCCCGGAAAATCGAGACGTACCATCGCATCGCTGGGATTTTTAAAATTCTTCATTAGAATTTCAGTGCCATAATATAATTGAGGAATGCCCCGAAGGGTAAGTAACAATCCGATGCCCTGCTTAAATTTATTGAAATCCTCTCCAACCATAGAAAAAAAGCGGTCGGTATCGTGATTGTCTAGAAACAAACAATTATTGAGGGGCTGCTCATATAAGAAGTCCTGTGCCTGCGTCATATGCAGTCGATTAATCCCCTGCGTCCAACCCTCGGGCTGATTAATGGCTTCTAGGATGGCGCCATTCATAGGAAAATCAACTCCCCCTAGCATATTGTGTTTAAAGGGGACCTCCATTTGATTGCGTGTAAAATAGGCATTGCCGGAAACTGAATTGGTCCAAGCTTCCCCAAACATGGTAAGAGAAGGATACTCCTTCAATAGGGCCGTATTGATTCTGTTTAAAAATGGTTCATCGCAATATTTGTAGGTATCTACCCGCCAGCCATCTATCCCAAACTCCTCTGTTGCCCAAATGGCATATTGAATCAGGTAATTGGCAACGTAGGGATTGCGTTGGTTTACGTCGGGAAGATGGGGAACAAACCATCCATCTAGCAATTGTTTTTTATCTTTTTCGCTTGCATAAGGATCAAACAGCACTTCTTCTTTGTGGTTGCTGCCGGTGTATCCGGGCCAGCGATTGATCCAATCCGGCCCTGGGGCATCCTTATACATCCAATGCTCTATTCCCACATGGTTATAAACAGCATCCTGAATAATTTTCATGCCCTTTTGGTGGGCAGTTTCTACTAATTTTTTATAGGCTTCATTGCCACCAAAACGTGGGTCTATTTGGTATTGATTCGTAAACCAGTATCCATGATATCCGCTGAGCATACCAGCCGACTCTTTCTCCAGGGGCATATCATTTTCATTTACTGGCGTCATCCAAACCGTAGTAACTCCCAAATCTTTTAGGTAATCTAATTGGCGTATTACTCCAGGAATATCGCCTCCATGCCGATTAAGGGGATTACTCCGATTAGCTACTACATCCTGCATATTGTTAAACGCATCATTCGTTGGATCGCCATTGCTAAAGCGATCAGGCATTAGCAGATAAATGAGGTCGGCTGATCGAACCCCTTGAGCATATTGAGTTCCCCTCCCAGATCGGGAAGGCTTGATAACATATTGAAGGGTAAGGGTATCATCGGCACTAAAAAATTGAATGGGAATAATGCCGGCATTTGTAGAAGAGCCAATGGTTAATTGTAAGGCCAGGTATCGTTTATTAGAAAAACTATCTACTCCAGTCAACTTAACACCCGGATAATTTACACTAACTTTTTTCCCGGAAAGTTGTTCGGTTTTGCTTCTAACAATTACCTGTATTTTATTCCATTGCATTTTGGTAAACCAATGGCTGGGATATGCTTCGAGAGACTGCGCATTTACCGAAAGTGCGCAGGTAGCAGCTAACAAAGCAGAAAGCAATTTTTTTCTCATAGTAACAAATGATTCAGCATTTATTCGTTATCAACATCAGCACATTAATCAATCATTTCGGATTGATTAGCAGCTGGTTTATTTTCTTTTACAATCAGGGCACAAACTATCCCTGCTGTGCAAAGTAACAGGCCTCCTATCATTACAGCCTGTAAACGATCGTTACCTAGGTATTTTTCCATAATTTTTCCAAAAAACAGGGAAGCTATGATTTCGGGCAAAACAATAAAGAAATTAAAGATGCCCATATAGATTCCGGTTTTCTCTGGAGGAATGCATCCCGATAACAACGAATAGGGCATAGATAAAATAGAGGCCCAGGCAATGCCTACCATACCCATGGAAATAAATAACAAGTTGGGTTGCGAAATAAAGGAAACAGAAATCAACCCGAAACCACCTACCAGTAAACAGGCGGTGTGCGTTAACTTTTTGCCGAGCTTTTTTACCCAAAATGGAATAGTAAAAGAGAAGGCGAAAGTTACTAGGTTTAGAATAGCAGAGGTTTCATTGGCCAATTCAAGGCCTTTGGTGTATTGCACGCTATTCTGTATTGCATCTCCTTTAAAAATATCAGCCGCTACTCCGGTACTGTAGTAAAACCACATTAAAAAAAGTCCAGGCCAGGTTAAAAATTGTACTATGGCCAACCTTTGCATAGGCACTGGCATATTAACAACGGATTGAAAAATTTCACTTGCAACTTTAAAAAATCCGCCACCAGTTTCAGTAGCCGCTTTGGCTTTCCAGTCAGGATCAGATGGGGGATATTCTTTACTTCTGAAAACAGTATACAAAACCGCACCCAGAAACACCGCTGCTCCTATGTAAAACGACCACATGATATTGAGGGGAATTCCTCCGGCTCCTTTTTCACGGGAAATTCCCAACCAATTTACCAGCAACCCGGGCAAATAGCCGGCAATAAAAGAGGCAGCACCAATAAACATACTCTGCATAGCATATCCATAAGATTGCTGTTGCTCATCGAGGTTATCAGCTACAAATGCCCGAAAGGGCTCCATGGTAATATTAATACATGAATCGAGAATCCAAAGGGTTCCAGCAGCCATCCACACGGCGCTGGAATTGGGCATTAACAATAACGCCAGCGAACTCAGGATAGCGCCCACCAAAAAAAAGGGTCGCCTTCTACCTAGCTTTGGATGCCAGGTTCGATCGCTCAGGTATCCGATAATCGGTTGCACCAAAAGTCCCGTCATGGGAGCCGCTAACCAGAGTCCGGGAATTTCTTCGGGTTTCGCTCCTAAAAATTCGTAGATGGCACTCATGTTACCCATCTGCAAACTCCATCCAAACTGAATTCCAAAAAAACCAAAACACATATTCCAAATCTGCCAAAAATTAAGTGGCTGTTTGGTTCCAGAATAAACGGTAGACATGCAACAATTTTTTAAAGATGAAGTAAGCAGAAAAACTCGCCCAATTAAATAACAAATCCATCTGGCAAAACAGCCATTTTTTTCACTACGATAATGCCATCCTTTACTGCATACAAACTATGGTCGGTATTAGCTAAATGTTTGCCACCATTGATGCGTACGTCATTACCAATTCTGCAATTTTTGTCGATAATGGCATCTTTGATATAACAACGTTCCCCAATACCGATCATGGGTAATCCCTTTTTTGTATTTACGTCCATTTCATTAATCGTTTCGTAGTAATCATTTCCCATGATGTAGGTATTTACTACGGTGGTACCATGTCCAATTCTTGAACGAATACCTACTACACTTTGCTCGATACGACTGGCATTGATAATAGATCCTTCTGCAATAATTGTTTTTTCTAATGTAGTACCACTGATTTTTGCAGGCGGCAACATGCGGGCACGACTGTATACTGTTTTGGTATTATCAAACAGATTAAAGGGAGGAATATCATCTGTTAAAGATAGATTGGCTTCGTAGAAGGAATAAATATTTCCGATATCCGTCCAGTAGCCTTCGTATTGATAGCTAGCCACTTTAAACGACACAATTGAATTGGGAATGATTTCCTTGCCAAAATCGGTAGCAGTAGGATGTACTTCATTCAGCAAGTTATACAGCACCTGTTTGCTGAAAATATAGATACCCATAGACGCGAGGTAATGCTTTCCTTTTTGCTGCATATCGGAGCCAGTATCACTTACCCAGTCGGGCAATATTTCTTTCTTTGGTTTTTCAATAAATGAGGTAATCATCCCAGCTTCATTGCTTTTTAGGATACCAAATTCAGGGGCATCGCGCTCATCTACAGGTATAGTGGCTATGGAAATATCCGCTTCATTTTTGATGTGGTTATTAAGCATATCGCTGAAGTCCATTTGGTACAACTGATCGCCGCTTAATATCAGGATATACTCAAATTCTAAATTGGAAATATGCCGAAGTGATTGACGAACTGCATCGGCTGTTCCCTGAAACCAGCCCGGATTATCGGGTGTTTGTTCTGCTGCCAGAATATCTACAAAGCCTGTACTGAAAGCACTAAAATGATAGGTGTTTTTAATATGCTTGTTTAGGGATGCAGAATTAAACTGAGTTAATACAAACATCCGGTTGATATGGCTATTGATACAATTGCTAATGGGAATATCCACCAACCGATATTTACCGGCAATAGGAACAGCGGGTTTTGAACGGCTGGCGGTTAATGGATACAGGCGGCTGCCGGCTCCTCCACCCAAAATAACGGCAACTACAGATTTAGATATACTTGTCATATAGGCAATTTACTGAATTTTAACCATTAGACTATTTATTGTTGTTCCCCGTTTGATTAGGCTTGATATATACGGGTAAATTGTTCCACGGTATTTTCCCAGCTATGATCAATCGCCATCATCCAGTTGCGCATGCGGGTAAGGTGGTCTTTGGACTGATATACCTGAACTGCTCTTCCAATTGAGTAGATGATATCAGAAACAGAGGCCTGATTGAAGCGGATTCCAAAACCTTCCGGATCTCCCATATCGGATACGGTATCCCTTAACCCACCGGTAGACCGCACGATAGGCACGGTTCCATAACGCATGGCGTATAATTGATTTAATCCGCAGGGCTCAACCCGGCTAGGCATTAACAGAAAATCTGCCCCAGCATACATCAAATGACTCAGCCCTTCATCATACCCAATTACGGCATTAAATTGTCCAGAATAGGGCATCAGCATATCCGTTAACCTACCCTCCACATCATGCTCACCACTACCTAATACGAGATAAGAAGCTGCGTGTCCCATTTCATGTATGGCTCCCGCTATGGCATCCGGCAGCAGTTCGGCGGCTTTCTCCCCTACTAGTCTTCCAATAAATACAATCAGGGGCTTTTGGGGGTCTAATCCAAAACGGCTGCAAAGCAGGGCTTTATTCTGTTCCTTTCCCGCATTAACCGTTTTTTCCGTGTAATGGAAAGATAGGTACGTATCGGTTGCGGGATTCCAAACGTCGGTATCAATGCCATTCAAAATGCCCACACATTTACCCTTTTCATATTCAAAAAGGGCCTCTAATCCGTTTGATTGGGAGGTAAGTTCTTGTAAATAACTATGGCTAACGGTGGTAACCCGATAAGCACATTTTACAGCACTTGCAAGTGGATTAATTGTATGTGCCCATTCTAGCATTCCTCTTTTCCATAAATCCCAACGGGGTATATAGCGGCTCTTCTCCCAACCCATCCAACCCTGGTATTGGGCATTGTGTATGGTGAAGATGGTTTTTATGCCTGCCAATACCTGAAAATCGTAACAATGCTGCATAATAAAGGGAACCAGTCCAGTGTGGTAGTCGTGACAATGCACAATATCGGGCCTATGTTCCCAACTTTTCATCCAGGTAAGAACGGCAATTTGAAAAGCTACAAAACGCTCGGTATCGTCGTGGTACCCATATATTTTCTGCCGATCGAGTAGGCCATTGATATCTACTAAAAATAAATCAAAGCCAAGTTTGTTATGCTTCTCTTTAATGATGGTAAAATCGAAATGCCAGTTTCCCAAGTTCGACTGCCCCTTATAATCAACCGTCCACTCATTCGAATACAAAAATGCTGTTCGATACATGGGCATAATTACTTTGGCAATATGGCCTGCCTTACACTGGTATTTTGGCAAGGCACCTACCACATCTCCCAATCCGCCCGCTTTGGCAACCGGATAACATTCTGCAGTAATATGAATAATTTCCATGGTAAGATTTTACTCATGAAAGTTAATAACAATTCTGATTCGTTCAAATTATCTGTTGAAAAGCGCAAAATCATGAAATTCTTATTACTTTAGCCCCTATTCAAATATTGCTTGCCATGAAAACAACCCATCAACCCACCAATACAGGTGCACTAGCTAATCTGGTGATCGTATTCTTTTTCTGGGGATTTATTGCTGCTTCTAACAGTATTTTTATTCCTTTTTGTAAAACGCATTTTAATCTGAGTCAGTTTGAATCTCAATTAATTGGCTCTGCCTTTTATGGAGCTTATTTTATCGGGTCTTTGATTTTATTTTTGGTTTCCAATATGATTGGTTACGACATTTTGAATAAGATCGGGTATAAAAAAGGGATTATTTATGGTCTGATGATTTCTGTTGTGGGGGCCTTGTTGATTATTCCTTCTGCCAATGCGAATTCATTTCCCGCCATACTTGCTTCGTTTTTTGTGGTGGCACTTGGATTTTCTCTTCAACAAACCGCAGCACAACCATTTGCAATCTTATTAGGTGATCCGGCTACTGGTTCTCACCGCCTTAATTTAGGAGGCAGTGTAAATTCACTGGGAACCACACTAGGACCCTTAATTGTAAGCTACTTTCTTTTTGGTACCCCCAGCAGCAGTCAATCAGAAGTTACTGTTACGAATATCAATACACTTTACCTAATTGTGGCCGGCGTTTTTGCTGCAGTGGCACTTTTCTTTTCTTTCTCCAAATTACCGGATGGTAAAAATGATGAGGCTTTTGAAAAAGCAGGTAAAGCCGCTTCCACTTTATTCCTAATGACTGCCCTAATTATTGGCGTAATTATTATTGGGCAACTTACCAGTGTATCTAAACTTTGGTTGTTGCTATTAACAGTAATAAGTGTAATTGGTATTTTATTTTATTCGAATGGACAAGCAATCAGCAAACCCGAAGGATGGGGTGCTATGAAATATCCTCAACTGATTTTTGGGATGATTGGCATTTTTGTATATGTGGGTGTAGAAGTAACTATTGACAATAATTTTGGAGCACTTTTAAAGCAGCCTGGATATTTAACCGATGCCGGTTTAGATGAAAGTAAAATTTCGAAATACATTTCTTTGTATTGGGGAAGTTTGATGATTGGCCGCTGGATGGGTGCGGTGAGCGTATTTAATTTAACTGGCTTTTCAAAAAAACTGGCAATGGGATTGATTCCTTTTGTAGCATTTGCCTTAGTGCTAACAGTTAGTACCATTTATGGAAATAACGTAAGTGATTTATATGCCTATGCAATCATGATTGCCATTGCTGTGAGCGTATTTTTTTATGGCCAAGAAAAACCAGTTAAAACACTATTGGCAGTTTCTTTATTAGCAACGGCTTGTATGTTAGTGGGCGTATTTACCAAAGGTATCATATCGGTTTATGCATTTATGGCAGGCGGTTTATGTTGTTCCGTAATGTGGCCCTGCATATTCTCTTTGGGTGTAGGTGGTTTAGGGAAATATACCAGTCAAGGATCAGCTTTTCTCATCATGATGATTCTGGGTGGAGCAATTGTTCCTCCCTTACAAGGTGCAATTGGGGATATTTCTTCAGTTGGACTTCATCAGTCGTACCTGCTTGCTGCCGGATGTTTTGCTGTGTTGGCTTTGCTTGCGCTGAAATTGCAATCTGTATTAAAGAGTCAAGGGCTCGACTTTGATGCGCAGGTTTCAGGGGGTGGTCATTAATCAACCGGAAAGATTTTTATATGAGTGCAGATTCAACCTATTCAACCGGCAACCGTAATATACAGGGTATGGAACAATTGGGGATTGGTATTGATATTGGCGGAACCGGCACCAAATTTGGTATTGTAGACCGCGTTGGAAATTTGCTTTTCTCGAGCGAAATGTCTACTCGTGGACACGATCATTTGGATACTTATATCAACGAGTTATACGAAAAAATGCAGCCCCTGATTGAACAGGCTGGCGGAATTGGCCGATTCAGAGGGATTGGCGTGGGTGCCCCCAATGGCAACTATTACAGCGGTACCATTGAATATGCCCCCAACTTACCCTGGAAGGGCATTATTCCGCTATCAAAAATGATTAAGGATAAGTTCAAGCTGCCAGTTGTATTAACCAATGATGCCAACGCCGCTGCTCTTGGCGAGATGATGTATGGTGCTGCCAAGGGTATGAATGATTTTATCATGATTACGCTGGGCACTGGTGTGGGCAGTGGAATTGTGGCCAATGGTCAACTAATATACGGCCATGATGGGTTTGCCGGTGAATTGGGGCATACCATTATTATTCCGGAAGGTCGTTATCATCCGGGAACCGGTAAATACGGCTCTCTCGAAAGTTATGCATCTGCAACCGGCGTTGTGCTTACTACATTAGAAGTACTGGCCGGCAGCAACCAACCAAGTTTATTGCGAGATATCCCAGAAGACCAACTGGATGCTAAAAAAGTGTACGATGCCGCCATGAAGGGTGATGTGCTGGCAAAAGAAATATTTGAATTTACTGGAAAAATACTCGGTATGGCTTTGGCAAATTTCGTGATGTTCTCGAGCCCCGAAGCTATTATATTATTTGGCGGCTTAACCAAATCTGGCGACTTGTTATTAAAGCCAGTTCGGGAGCATATGGAAAATAATTTGATTCAGATATTTCAGCAAAAAGTAAAAATTCTGGTAAGTCACCTGAAAGAATCGGATGCTGCTATTTTGGGCGCATCTGCCCTTGTATGGGATTTAAAAGTGTAGTAACCCCTACTTTTATTTTACCATAAATACGGCTGGTACCGGGCGTTGTCCCTCTTTGTCGCTGGGCTGGATGGTATTTTTTCCATTAATCAATAAGCAACTGCTGCCCCCTCCATCTAAATTAAGGGCTTCCACACAACCTATTTGTTTAAACATGGTTGCCATTTGTTCTAAGGTAGCCCCCTCTGCTTTTCCGGGAAATCTGCCTTCTATTGCGAGTAAAATCAATTGTCCGCCGAAAGTATATCCCATGCCGGTTCTGGGATGTTTATCCTTAATTGCGTTCCCGGCAAATTTTCTTTCAATATTATTGGCAATCTGAATTTCTCCCTCCTGAAGTAATATCGGTCCGCCTCCCACTGCCGTTTGCATTTTCCATTTCTTGAATTTTCCTTTCTGCAAATAGTCGGCTGCTACAGGATTTGGAATGGCATCTTTCCAACTATTGATGGGCTGCTGGGTAGCCAGGGGATAACGAAGGGTAGAATCTACATATAACCAGGCAACATCTGCCTTATGTCGATTACTGATGCCTATTGCGCTGCCCAGCACATGATAGTACTGACCACTATCCTTCCCTTTGGCAGCCATTGTTTGTACCTGGTAGGATAGTAATTGTCCGTCTTTAATTACCACATTTAGGTTGCTATTATGTACGAACTCAAAAAAAGTACAGTTCATTACAAGCAGGGGCTGCTCATTATTCTCAAAGTATTGCGTAGGCGTATATCTTTTACCATTCCCCACTCGGCTAGTTAGATCTAGCTTTTTGTCGGAAAGATCTATGCTTACGTAATAAGCTTTATTGGGTTTTCCTTCCGTTAGGGTTTGTGTATAGTAAACATGTATGGAAGCAGGAAGAGGTGCAAATGCACTATCTACATTCGTCCACTCCCATTGCCCCTGCGCCCGGGAAATGAATAGAAGTGTTAGCAGCGGGAGTAGAAATTTTTTCATACACGTTAGATTCAAGAAGCGATGGTGGTACCTGATTTTTCCATTAACCAGCCAGATTTACCCCAACCGGGTATTACGTGTTTTTCACTGTGGTAGGATGATCTTACCAATGGGCCACTTTCTACATAATCTAATCCCAATTCGTATCCAATTTCTCTCAGTTCGGCAAATTCATCGGGATGCACAAAACGCTGAACGGGTAAATGTTTGGCAGTTGGCTGCAGATATTGCCCTAGGGTAAGTACATCACAACCCACCTCAACCAGGTGTTGAATACTTTGAACCACTTCGGCTTTTGTTTCCCCCAAACCCAGCATCATGCCTGTTTTGGTTCGCATGCCGCCCTGTTTTAATTGCCGCAAAACTTCCAAACTGCGATGATATTTTGCCTGAACGCGCACCTGTCGGGTTAGCCTTTCAACGGTTTCTAAGTTATGACTCACCACTTCCGGAGCAGCCTGTATGATGCGATTAATTTGTTCTGCCTTACCCTGAAAATCGGGTATTAGGGTTTCGAGCGTAGTTTCGGGATTAAGGCCTTTAACAGCTTCAATGGTATTATACCAAATGATAGATCCACCATCTTTCAATTCGTCTCTATCTACACTGGTTATAACGGCATGTTTCACCTTCATTAGGTGGATTGCTTCTGCAACTCTACGAGGTTCCTCCCAATCTACCGGATCTGGCCGGCCGGTTGCTACCGAACAAAATCCACAGCTTCGGGTACAGGTATTCCCTAAAATCATAAAAGTTGCGGTGCCGGCACCCCAACATTCCCCCATATTGGGGCAATTGCCACTTTCGCAAATGGTATGCAGGCGGTGGGTATCCACCAGGTTACGAACATGTTTATAGCTCTCTCCTACTGGTAATTTTACGCGAAGCCATCCCGGTTTTTTAATGGCTGTTGGCTTAGAAGAATCTGTAAGGGTAGGCTGGGAAGGAGATTGCATATTTTCTATAAAAGGAAACTGTTTGATAGCTTCCTTATCGGGGGCAAAAATACTTACTTTCTTTTACCAAAACAGAGAGAGACATAGGCGTTGAAAAAGAATTTTTTTTCTGGCACATCTAATAACATGGGCATAGGCTTGGTATAATAAGAAGCATGCAAGCCCACTTCAATGGCTGATAATAGTTCGTTGTAGCGACCATAGTCGAAGCGCAGAGCGGTTTTAGCCTGAAAGCCGGGAACAAAATTTACTTCGTTCCATCCTTTGGTTAAACCTCCTTTTCCTATGATACCCGTTGGGTCGAGAAATAAATTTTTATTGGTAGTAGTATATCGGATTTGTTCTCGTGCCCCAGTGGAGGGGTTTAGGACTTCTAAATAGTATGGGCGTAAAAGTCCGGCCGCAAATGCCCCTCCATAAATCAAGGAAACGGCCACTCCATTTTTGTTCCCCTTACCACCAATCAGTCTTTGTTCGCCCAAACCTACATTTAGCGAATAAAAATTATTGATTTTTCCGTAAGTATAGCTGGATACAATCAGCAAACCTCCTGAAGAACTTACGGTTGGAACGCGTTCTTCTTTAGGATGCTTCCGTTCACCAAAGGATACCCACCAGAGGCCAGTTTTTGTGATGGTTTTGTACTTGCCCTTTTCGTAGAAAAAACTCCACCCATCTGTATGAAAGTTAAATCCATAGGCATGCTGCTTCTGATATATCAGAGCACCTTCCTCTTCCTGCTTGATTAGTTGGTTGATCTTCTCTTTTTTTTCCTGCTTCTTTTGAGCCTTCTCTGCAGCCGCTGCCCCCCGGTCTTTGGTTTGCGACAAGAGACTGATAGGTAGTAGGAAAAAAAGGATAGGAAACAGCCGCTTCACGTACATTTGTTTAGTTAATTGTAAATTTATAATAAAAAAGCAGCATGACTTCACAAATAATTTATAAATCTGACTTAAGAACCGAGGCAATTCATCTACAAAGTGGAACTCAGATAGAAACCGATGCCCCAACCGACAATCAGGGCAAGGGGGAGCGTTTTTCTCCCACCGATTTAGTAGTAGTTGCCCTGGGTACCTGTATGGTAACAACCATGGGAATCAAGGCCCAGAGTATGAACCTCGCATTAGACGGCACCCGGGTTGAGGTAACCAAAATTATGGTTCCCGATCCCCGCCGCATTGGCAAAATTATTGCCAATGTGTTTTTTCCGGCAGGAATAACCGACAATCCCCAGCACCGGGATTTACTAGAAAGAACTGCCCGTACCTGTCCAGTAGAGCGCTCTCTGCACCCCGACATTGATTTACAAATGCAGTTTATTTGGGAGTAAGTTCAGGATTGTAGTATATGTTTACCTACTGCACAGTGTAAGCATTGTTTTTTTGTACAATATAAGTTGGTTAATTCTGTAAGCGCTTGTGTATCCAGTGCCTGATTCTTTTCAACCCCAGTGTTATCCCAGAGTGAGGTAATCCGATTTTGTTCCGAGGGGATATCTGCATATAAAGCGAGCACTTTTATAATTAGCTCCTGATCTCCCCGATGATGGGCATAGGCATACAAAGCCGGCAGAATCGCATTAATTGCCAGGGAATATATCATTTGATCACCTAGGGTTTTGGGTTGCGGGTGAGAGGAACGGTTGATTAAATAATGCGTGTTCCAAAATTCTGCTGCGGTAACCTTACATTGTTGTTTCCATTGCTGTAATGAGCCCGTGGATACTAGGGTAGAAAAAAATCGGGGATGATTGAGTAATAATCCAGCCAATTGTGAAATTCGAATCGTTGGAAAAGAAGCGGGCCGCATTCTTAAAAAAGCAGGGGCAGTTCGAAGAGGAACCAGCTGATATTTATATTGCAGGTACTGATATTCTTTCAGCAATTTTCTATGATAACTTGCCGAGGCGGTTATGGGAAGCAGATTTGCCTGACCCAGCAAAAGGGCTTCCCATTCAAAGGCTGAAAGTTGTTTTTTAATTAGAGTGGAAAGCGGCAAACTATTGGCTAATGATAAAAAATAGTTGCCATTTACTTTGCCCCCCATCTGTTCAAACAGCAATTGCCAGCAAACAACATCCCAATCTCCTCCCGCTTTTGCATGCCATTCAAGTATACGAGAAGCCTTTCTTGCTAACCGGTTTTTCATGAGCCGTTCTTTCCAACTGTTCCAGTTTTGAAGGGTAAGCGCAGGTAAGAACGACCTACAAATAAGGGGTTCTTTTCTATCCATCATCTCCTGATATCTACTTAGCAAAACTTTTGGAATACGATCACCCAACACTAAAGTGGGTAATAGATTTTCATGTTTATCCAACACCGGCTGATCATCTTCCCAAACTACATGCAGGATTACGTTTGCATAGTGTTGGTCGTTGGTGTGGCCATGGCGAAACCAATCTGATGACTGATAATGAATTTCCACTTGCCCTCCCCAGATAGTATTCCCAATTTGAATCAGGGCTTCGGTAAAATCTGGCCCCTGATGAATATTCCATTCTCCGGGCTTTATGATACGCACAAATTCACCCGAAGTAGTGCTCAAATCGTGTTGCGTAAAATACTGTTGTTGCCAAATAAATTGCAATAATTGCTCTTTCATATCTCTTCATTTTGAAGAGAACAAATTACAGCAAGCAAAACATGAAAAAATACCTGATTTTCGATTAAGAAGAAATGCTATGTAATGCCTGAATTACGCGACTAACCGGTAATCCCATTACATTATAAAAGTCTCCTTTAATAGATTGAATTCCTACCACACCAATCCACTCCTGAATGGCATAAGCACCTGCTTTGTCGAAGGGTTGATATCGGGTAACATACTGTTCAATCTGCTCTTGGCTAAGGGTATGAAAAGTAACTTCTGTACAATCTGCAAAAGCGATTTCTCCTTTCGCGTACATCAATACCACACCGGTAATTACCCGATGCGTTTTACCGGAAAGGTCGGTTAAATACTGAATGGCTTCCTCGGTATCCTTTGGTTTTCCTATGATGCGATTATCAAGCACCACCACTGTATCGGCTGCCAGCAAAGGGATGCCAGCGGGATTTTTGCTGCTATTTACTTGGCGGGCTTTTTCTCGGGCAATAAAAACGGGCACTTCCTCTATGGATAGATTGTAAGGATACGTTTCTGAAGTAGGGATTACCTCCACTTTGAAGTCAACTTCTGCCCACTCCAGCAACTGCCGGCGCCGGGGAGATTGTGAAGCCAAAATAATAGAGGGTAGTGAATGCAACATAGGTAATTAGTGATAGTAATAAAAAAACAACATCGATAAAATTCCGGCAAACATGATTCCTTTTACATAGCGACTGAGCAGATGAAAATCTTGCTGCGATTGAGCCGCTGTTAATTTAGAAAGTACAATCAATAAGGGAGCTACAATTGCCAGTAAACAGTAAGCAATACTTAGCCACCATCCATAGGCCAGTACATACAATTGCAGAATTACCAAAGTGCCGGCTAGCACAATTATCCATACCGCCACAAAAACCTTAGAAGCGGGTAGTCCCCACACAATAGGCATTGTTCTGCATCCATATCGAGCATCCCCTACCCTGTCTTCCATATCCTTCAGTACTTCCCGAATAAGAGAAATAATAAAAGCGAAACCGGCATATAACATGGTGAGTCGGAAAAGTCGAATTTCCTTATGATCTGCCGAGATGATATTATCCACCGACAAGGGGGTTTTCGAGAAAAACAATATCAGAATAACCCAACTGGTTAACATGGAGATAATTACGTTTCCTACCAACAACTGTTTTTTAAAATTGGTTGAATATAGCCAGAGTAACAAAATACTAAGCAGGTTAGCCAAAATCAAATACCAGAATAAGGAGGGAGGAAGCGCCATCACTGTAAAAAACAAACCCAATAAACTAAATACCAAATGCCAGAAAATAGCCCATCGGCGGCTTACTGCATTATTTACAATTACCCGATTGGGTTTGTTAATCTGATCGATGTTTAAATCGAAATAATCATTAATAATATAACCAGCTGCAGCAATTAAAACGGATGCCAGTATAATTAAAACCAACTGCTGGGCAGAATTGGATCCATAAATAGGCTGGTAAATACAATAGTCGTATAATACTTGCGTGAGAACGATGAACAGCAAATTTTGCCAGCGAATAAGTTTTAAAAAGGCTAGTATTGTTTTCAACTGATTCGGTTAAATGGCCAATAGAATATATAGTAATTTATTTGGCTGCTATTGTAAAGTCTTCCGACCAATCGCCACGGAGCGTAAGTACTTTTTCTATCACATCCCGCACACAGCCCTCCCCACCCCGATAGGGAGAAATATATTTAGATTGCTCGCGAATTTCGGGAACGGCATCTGCGGGGCAACAGGGCACTCCTGCCAATTGTTGCACCAATAAGTCGGGTATATCATCCCCCATATACAATACAGCATGAGCCGGCAAAGCATGTTCCTTCATATATGCATGCAAAACCGCCGCTTTATCTTTCACCCCCATTCGAATATCAGTTACTCCCAAACTTTGCAAACGCAGCACCACTTCTTCCGATACTGCTCCAGAAATGATTACAACACGATACCCCTTTTTAATAGCCAGTTGCAAAGCATATCCATCGCGGATATTCATTTTACGCACCTGGGCACCTCCCGGCATCAGCCATAAGTTACCGTCGGTAAGCACGCCGTCTACGTCTAGCACAAAAGTGTTGATGTGTTGAAAAAATTCGATGATAATTAATTTTATGGGTGATGAATGATTCATCTTAAGATTGATTATCTCTCCACTCGTAAACCCAGGCACTTTGTATCATTTCTAGATGACCTTCGGTACTCTGCTCACGGGTGCCTTTAAAATGGGGAATTTCCATTACCCATTCTAGTAAATCGGTAAAACGAATTCTATAAATTCTGCTTTCCGTGAATTCATCCCCAAAACGCTCATACAGTTTTTGGGCGATGTCTTCATGATCTGACCATTCTATTGGCGGTTCAAATTGACTCATAAAATACTATTTCAACTTACAGGAATTACTCTCCTAAAAACTGCGACTGATCGGGCAAAGTGATAGCTATCTCGCCACTGCCCGCTTGAAGAATACACTGGCAGCCCAACCGAGAATTGATGCGTGGGTTTACTGCCCGGTCTATGAAATCCTCCTCTTTATCTGATAAAGCTTCCAAAAACGCTTCTCCTTCATTCACATAGAGGTGACAGGTACTGCATGCGCAAACGGCTCCGCAATTATGGTGCAGGTCGATTCCATTATCTAAACATACCTCTAATAAGCTTTGATCGGCTGCTACCTCATTCAGCGTTACCGGCTCAAGCCCCTTTTCTTCGAAATTGATTCTAATTGTATACATAATTACGTGCAAAAGTATCTTAAATGCCTAATTAATCAATATTCCCCCAGAAATGTTTATTAAAATAGCAAAGTAACCCCTGCTAAAGCCTCCTAAAATAGGCTTTCTGTAAAAGTGATTTTGCCGAAAGGGGAAATAGTAACAATGGTTACAAGCCTTCCTTTACATTCCATTATCTTTGCGGCCATGTTACCAAAAATGAAGGAGCGCATTCTCATTGCTTTTCACACTCAAAGACTGAATATGCTCTCCTTGTTTTCTCCCAACAAGGCAGCCATCAGCGCCTATCGATTATTTATTACCCCTCCTCCTTTAATTAATCCTATTGAAGCTCCCTCCCTGCCAGAGGCCGAGCCATTTCAACTAAAGATGGATGGAATGATGGCCCAAGGATACCGTTGGAGCCCCCCAACCGGAGGAAAAAACAAGGTGCTACTGGTGCATGGATATAGAAGTCAGGCACTGAAGTTCGAACATATGGTACCTAGCCTGCTAGAAAAAGGATTTACGGTATTGGCTTTTGATGGGCCAGCACATGGAAAAACAACCGGCAAACATATTCAGCCTTTTAATTATATGAATATGATTTTGGCCATAGAAGAAGTGGAGGGGCCGATTTATGCTTTTGTTGGGCATTCGCTTGGTGGCCTAGCCCTAGCCTTAACAATGGAAAAGATAGCTGTAAGAAATGAAAGGAAATTGATTCTGATAGCTCCTGCAACGGAAACGCACCGCTCATTTAGTAATTTTTTCTCCATAATCCCCCTAAATGATAAAGTGCAACAGCGATTCCGGGAGTATGTGGAGCGATTATCGGGGTTACCGATTAGTTACTTATCCATAGTTAGAATATTACAAAATATAACTATGCCAGTTTTGTGGATTCACGACAAAGGCGATTCGGTATGTCCCCTTGAAGACGCACAACCCTTGATAGACAAGCAATTACCCAATATAGAGTTTTACCTAACTGAAAATTTGGGCCATAATAAAATATACAGAAACCCCGAAGTGGTTCGAAGAATTGCTGAGTTTATAAACAACCCATCTTCTGATATTTTTTGAGATTAGGTTGTTTCACCTAATATTGCATCGCGGAACTAGGTAAGCGAGATTGGAATGATGAGGGGAAGTAAGGGTAGTAATAACGAAAAAAAGTGTGGGACTAATAATATATGGCTAAGAATTTATTGATTGTAGAGTCGCCAGCCAAGGCTAAAACCATTGAAAAAATTCTGGGTAAGGATTTTGAGGTGAAGAGTTGCTATGGCCATATTAGAGATTTGGAGAAAGATGATATGGGTATCGACCTAAATAACCATTATCAACCTCGATATAAGGTTCCCGACGATAAAGAGCGAGTAGTAAAAGAGTTACGTCAATTGGCAAAAAAGTCTTCGGAAGTATGGCTTGCATCGGATGAGGACCGAGAAGGGGAAAGTATCAGCTGGCATTTGGCCGAGGTACTGGGATTAGATCCAGCCACCACTAAAAGAATTGTTTTTCATGAGATTACAGCCCCCGCTATTAAAAAAGCAGTGGATAATCCTCGACTGATTAATATGAATCTGGTGAATGCGCAACAGGCGCGCCGGGTATTAGACAGGCTGGTGGGGTTTGAGTTGAGTCCGGTTTTATGGAGAAAGATTGGTATGCAGCGAAG
Organism: Chitinophagia bacterium; assembly: GCA_037131895.1. Classification (GTDB taxonomy): domain Bacteria; phylum Bacteroidota; class Bacteroidia; order Chitinophagales; family Chitinophagaceae; genus Sediminibacterium. The sequence goes on from JBAXQE010000008.1 coordinate 53,941, forward strand.
CTTGAGTGCCGGAAGGGTGCAAAGTGTGGCGGTAAGATTGATTGTAGACAGAGAGCGGGAGATTAACCAGTTTATTTCGGAAAGCAGTTTTAAAATAGAAGCCCAGTTTACTGCCAAAGACCTGTATGGTAAGGAAGTTACTTTTATGGCAGAAGGGCCCTCGAGAATGCAGCAACAAAAAGATGCAAGGGCATTTTTAGAAAGTTGTAAGGGCGCCAGTTATACCGTTAAGGATATCCAGGTAAAACCAGCCAAAAGGTCGCCAGCCGCCCCTTTTACTACCTCCACCTTACAGCAGGAGGCTTCTAGAAAATTAGGCTATGGGGTTAGTAAAACCATGTTACTTGCGCAAAAATTATACGAAAGCGGAAAGATCACTTATATGCGGACAGACAGCATACAATTAAGTGATACTGCCATGGGTGATATAAGAAAAGAAGTTACTGGATATTATGGTGAAGAATACTATCAGCCACGAAAATTTAAAAATAAAAATGAGAGTGCCCAGGAAGCCCACGAAGCCATTCGGCCTACCTACATGAATAACCATTCGGTTTCGGATGAAGAAACCCGCAGATTATATGAGTTAATTTGGAAAAGAACCATAGCATCGCAAATGAGCGAAGCCGAATTCGAAAAAACAACCGCCTCCATTGCCATCAGCACCCGGCCCGACACGTTAACTGCAACCGGTGAGGTGATGAAGTTTGATGGATTTTTAAAAGTATATCTGGAAGGAAAAGATGAGGAAGACGATGAAAATACAGCCGGTATGCTACCCCCACTTTCCGTTGGTGCGCTTCTGAATAATAACTTTTTAAAAGCTACCGAAAAGTTTACCCGTCCCTCGGCCCGTTATACGGAAGCTTCTCTGGTAAAGAAACTGGAAGAACTGGGTATCGGCCGACCTTCTACTTATGCTCCTACTATTTCTACTATCATCAAAAGAAATTATGTAGAAAAAAGAGATAAGGAAGGAACCGTTAGAACAGCTGCTTTATTAAAATTGCTGCCCAATGGCCATATTCAACAAGAATTGTTGCAAGAAAATACCGGCGCAGAGAAAAATAAATTATTCCCTACTGATTTGGGGATAGTGGTAACTGATTTTTTAAAGCAACATTTTACCCGAGTAATGGACTTTGGCTTTACGGCTAAAATTGAAGAAGAGTTTGATCAGATTGCTGAAGGGAAAATCGTATGGAGTAAAATGATTGATGGCTTTTACAAGCCTTTTCATGATACGATTGAAGTTACCCTGGAAACGGCCGAAAGGGCTAAGGGAGAGAGAGAATTAGGAATAGATCCCGAAACTGGAAAAAGAATTGTAGCCCGTATGGGTAGGTATGGTCCCATGGTACAGATAGGTGATCAGCAAGATGAAAATGATAAGCCTCGATTCGCCAAATTGAATCCAACCCAAAGTATTGAAACCATTACGCTAGAAGAGGCGCTGCAACTATTCCGCCTACCGCGTACATTGGGAACCTATCAAGAACAGGAAGTAGCGGTAAATGTTGGCAGATTTGGACCCTATATTCGCTTAGGAGAACAATTTATCTCTATTCCGAAAGGCATCGATTTACACGAAATGGACTTAGCGGCAGCGGTTCAATTAATTGAAGAAAAAAAGCAGGCAGATGCTCCTATAGCCATTTATGAAGGATTGCCCGTTACAAAAGGGAAAGGAAGATTCGGGCCATTTATTAAATGGAACGACTTATTTATCAATGTACCGCGAGCCTATAATTTCGATATACTCAGTGAACAAGATATCAATGAGCTGATCAGCAAAAAAATGGAAAAAGAATCGAATCGTTTTATTAAACAATTTCCTTCCGATAAAATTTCCATTGAAAATGGCAGATGGGGTCCCTTCCTGCGCTTTCAGAAAAAAATGCTGAAACTGCCCCGGAAGGCTGATGGAGAAAAATACCTGCCGGAAGAATTGACAGAACTTACCGTTGAGCAAGCCAAGGCTATGATAGAGGTTCAAATGCCCGGTGCATTCACCAAAAAAGTTCCAGCAGCAGCCAAAAAATCGGCTACCCCTAAAAAAGCTACCCCCGCAAAAAAAGCAGCACCCAAAAAGAAAGCCGCTCCTAAAAAAGGAACGGCTAAGAAAAAGTAATTGTTTGTTTTAACCAATTATGTAATTCTACCACACCAAAATGGTAAGAATGGTTTAGTCGTACTTACCCATCTGACGCAGGAATCGAACGTGTGCAGATACTGCCTGGCGCATTGTGGGATATTCGAGATACTGCAGTTGATATTCCGAACATACTTCGCGAACAATTTCACTTATCGCTGGGTAATGAACGTGAGAAATTTTAGGGAATAAATGGTGTTCAATTTGAAAGTTCAATCCTCCTACGAGCCAACTGATTACCTTATTTCTGGTAGCAAAATTGGCGGTAGTTTTTATTTGATGGGCAGCAAATTCATCCGGCATCTGATTGGTATCTTCAACAGGTAATGGGAAATGGGTATGTTCTACAGTATGTGCCATTTGAAAAACAATACTCAAAACAAATCCTGCGAACATAGTCATAACCAGAAAACCAATGATCCATTTGGTAAAGCCCAATAAGCAAATAGGAAGTACTACAAACGCAGCTGCATGATAGATTTTAACAAGCCAAAACTCTAGATGATCGCCGAAAGACATTTTTTTTAAGGGAATATTTCCAATTTTTTTAGAAAAATATTTATTGTAGTCGGTAGCGAAAAGCCAAACAATATAAAGCAACATATAAAGAAACCAGAAATAAACATGTTGAAACTGATGCAACCAAGTACGCTTTTGGGTAGGGGCCATCCTAAGAAGGATAGCTACTTCAATATCTGGGTCAACTCCATCAATATTGGTATAAGTATGGTGAATCATATTATGCTTCATATTCCACATAAAGTGATTCGCACCGAGCATACTGATAGAAGAGGCAGCTATTCGGTTCATCCATTTTTTTTCACTAAAACTACCATGGCTCCCATCATGCATTACATTAAAACCAATGGCTGCTATAATACCCCCTAATATGACACACTCTAGAATTGCCAAAATATTTACAGGAGTAAAGAATAAAAGATGGATGTATACTAACAAAAAGGAGGAAACTAACAGAATGGCTTTGGTAAACAAGCCACTATTTCCGGTAGGATTGATGCCTCGTTGATCAAAATATTCCTGCACCCGTTTTTTTAGGTCGGCATGCAAAGATTTGGTAACTACTGGAAATTTGGGGAGGTGGTAAAGAGACATGGCAAGCTAAATAAGGGTTAATATACAAAATTAATACATAATAGCCTTCATCGGGTGTTAAATAATAGAGTTTACCCTATAAAATGCGTTTGAGGCTAAACAAAAAGAGTAACTAGTTTATGTAATTGAGTACACATTTCCACAAAGGGGTATAAGTAATTACTGTAAAACGTGGAAAAAATGAAGAGAAAGATATACTTTTTGATTTCTTATACGTTTATATCCCTGAACTACTAGGAAGAACTATGCAGGCTACCAAAGAATTAAATGCTTTACTCTCTCTTATAGACGACCCGGATGGGGACGTTTATCTTACGGTATCCGGTAAGTTGATTGATTATGGCCTACCCATCAAGCCCAATTTGGAACATCTTTGGGAAACCTCTCCCGATGAAGAAGTGCAAAGCAGAATAGAATCGATTATTCATAAATTACATCTTTCTGATTTAGAAAGAGAATTTCTAAGCTGGCGGAATACTGCCGAGCAGGATTTATTATCCGGTGCTTTGTTGTTAGCAAAATACGAATTTCCCGAAATGGTATTTCAACCGACCCTTGACAGCATTGAAAAACTGAGAAAAAATATATGGCTGGAATTAAACAGCTTTCTCACCCCGCTTGAGAATGTAAACGTAGTTACGAACATACTTTACGAGTATTTTGGATTAAAAGGTATTGACTCAACTTACGAAAACCTGGATGGATATTTTATCAACAAAGTTATAGAGCATAAAAAAGGGAACTCTGTTACGAATACAATCCTTTTTCAAATCCTTTGTAATCAATTATCTATTCCATCATCCATCATCAGTTTTCCCAACATATTTCTAATAGCATTTTATGAACCTACAGTTTTAAAAAATGAGTTTACCAAAGAAGATGTTCATTTTTATATAGATGCTAATTACGGTCGTCCCATTTCGCAATACGATATTGATCGGTATATTAATAAAATGAATATTGATCCAACCATCGACTATTGTAAACCCCTCAGCAACAAAAAGGTAATTCAAACACTGATTGAGGAAACGGCAACCTGTTATCAGCAGCAACCGAAAACGCATTTCAAATGGGAAGAATTGATGAGAATCGCCGAAATGCTCTGATAAAAATCCCCCGCTAAAAAAGAATTTGCCATGATCAGTTGGTCCGACTTCGAAAAAATTGATATCCGGGTAGGTACCATAGAAGCAGCCCAACATTTTGAGAAAGCAAAAAAACCTGCCTATCAACTTCGAATCAACTTTGGTAGTATGGGAACGCTTCAATCTTCTGCACAAATAACCCGACATTATACGCCAGCATCGCTGGTAGGAAAACAGGTAATTGCCGTAGTAAATTTTCCCCCCAAACAAATCGCGAATTTTATGAGTGAATGTTTGGTATTGGGTGTTTACGACGAGCAAAATGAAGTGGTGCTGCTGCACCCCGATCACCCCATTTCAAACGGTTTAAAAATCGGATGATGAATCAACTATACTACACCTATTATGAAAGTCCTATCGGCCTGATTTGCATCGGCGGAACCGACCAGTATATTTCGGAAGTGATGTTTATAGATAATGCCGAGGAAATGATACATGGAGAACCGGGAATTACAGAAGTAATTCATCAGTGCACAGAAGAATTGATAGCCTATTTTCACGGAAAAAGAAAAGATTTTCAAACCCCTATTTTTCAGGAGGGAACGGAATTTCAGCAAAAAACCTGGGAGGAACTCCTTACCATACCTTACGGAAAAACCATCAGCTATTTGCAATTGGCCGAGCAAATAGGTGACTCAAAAGCTACCCGTGCCGTTGCAGCTGCCAACGGAAAAAATAAACTAATGATTCTGAGACCTTGCCATCGAGTGATAGGGAGCGATCGCTCATTAACTGGCTATGCAGGCGGAACCTGGCGCAAAAAATGGCTTTTACAACATGAATTTAAAACGAATTTGGGCATTCAAACCCTATTCTAAGCTACCCTTTCTGCAAATTTCAATAGTCTGCATAGAATGCTAACGCATATCATCCGCCGTAAAACCTAAGGGCAATAAAGTAGCCGCATCTTCTATCAGGTATACTTCACCTGATTGACCGGATAATAAAAGTCGGATAGGTTGTTTATGATGATGCTGGTGTTCTACTATCGACTGTCGGCAAATACCGCAGGGCGTTATGGGATGTTCACTTTTTCCTCTCAAATTGTGGAAGCTGATAGCCATAGCAGTTACTGCTACGCCCGGATAAACTGCTGCCGCTGCAGACAACAAAACTCTTTCTGCACAAATACTTACCGGATAACTGGCATTTTCTTGATTGGTACCACTGAGTATTTGTCCATTTTGCAACCGCGCAACCGCCGACACTTGAAATTGAGAATAAGGAGCATAGGCATCACTGGTTACTTTTCTGGCTTGCGAAAGCAGCTCGGCATCTGGTTCGGATAATTGACTGATATCTGAAAAAATCTGGTATTGAAAGGGGATTACCTGCAACATAAGGTTCATATGCTTCTCAATCTACCTATTTAATGGCAGAAAATATTCGTTTCCAGCGTGGCCCATTCTCGAAACTAAACCAAATAAGCGAGGCTCTACCAACAATATGCGTTTCTGGTACAAAGCCCCAATAACGACTATCCTGACTACGATGTCGATTATCTCCCATCATCCAATAATAATTGAGCTGAACGGTATATTGAGTAGCTTCTTTACCATTTAAAATATACTTACCATTTACTTCATCCATTGTATTGTGTTCATAGGTAATAATAAGCCTTCTATACAAATCAATATTGGAAGCGGAAAGTGTTATTACATCTCCTTTTTTTGGAATCCGAATCGGCCCGAAATTATCAACCGTCCAAGGATATAAGGCTTCATTATTTGGGAAGGTTTGTCCAATCATGTTATCTGAGTATAAAGTTACCGACTTTACATTGGGCAGTTTTTTAACCTTGGCTGCTTCTACGGGCGTCATATTGATAACTATCACATCGGCTTTACCTTGTGAATAACGCAACTGATCTTTAGGGTTTTCGGAATCAATACCCAATTCGGTTTGATAGAATTCGGTACTGATGGGGGTTCCATCGGTTTGTACCATATATTCTGTTTGCGATGTTGCCGATTGATAGGCGGGTTCTCCATTCACATACAAAACGCCTTCCTTCACCTGTAAACTATCTCCTGCAATACCCACACAGCGTTTAATGTAATTATCGGTTTTATCCATTGGGTGCACTAATACCGGATATTGCGCATTCAATGCTTCTCGATTGCCTTTGAACTCGTTCCGCAATACATCATAATAGGGAACCAAGCTTCCATGATCTTCATCATTGATGATGGTATCTCCTGCAGGAAAATTAAAAACAACTACATCATTTCTATTAACTGCGGAAAATGCCGGGAATCTTTTATAGGGCAACTGAACTTCTTTGATATAAGAAGGTACCGTTTTAGTAAATGGCATAAAGTTGTGCACGAAGGGAAAAGAAATAGGTGTTTGTGGAACTCTTGCTCCGTAAGACATTTTGTTTACAAATAGAAAATCATTTACGAGCAAGGTTTTTTCCATACTACCCGTTGGAATCACATAGGCTTCAAATACAAAGCCCCGAATTAGCGTGGCAGCCACAATTGCAAAAACGCCGGCATCTATCCATTCGCGGGAAGGAGGTTTGTGGTAATGGGCCAATGCTTCGGAACCATACCATTTAACTTTCGGTGAGAAACCGAGATAAGGAAAATAAATAAAAGGCAGAAATACGGTAGCAGTATGATCTACCAGCGATACCTTTTTAAAATGCATTACAAAAATGATGGTAATCCAAATGGTAATAAATTGCCCTGCAATCGGTATTAACTGCAGCCAAAACCAATAACGGGCTATTTGGGTAGCCTGAATCATGCACCAGGTATTATAAAAGGGCACTAACGCTTTCCAGGGTGCAATACCTGCTTTCTTAAACATGCCATACATTCCTGCATGCCATCCTATAACTCCTACTAGTAAAATAATATAGCCCATTGGTTTAGATTGTCGGTTACAAAAATATCTTTTCAGTGGCACTTTGATTGGTTTTTTTATACCAATCGGGTGCGATTTACATTACAAAATTGCCTACATCCTGCCTGGTAATGCTATTTCCCGATAATATTACCAGTCTTTCCACCACATTTCTCAGTTCGCGAATATTGCCGGTCCATTGATGTTTCATCAATTGCTCAATTGCGAGGGGTTCGATATTTTTTACAGGTTGCCGATACTCCGCAGCAATTTCTTGCAAAAAATGCGAAACCAACAAGGGAATATCTTCTGTTCGCTCATTTAATGCCGGTACTTCTATCAATATTACACTTAGGCGATGATACAAATCGAGGCGAAAGTTTTTCTGATTCACTTCTTCCAATAAATTTTTATTGGTTGCTGCGATCACCCGAACATCAACTGATAGCTCTTTCTCCCCTCCAACCCGGGTAATTTTTCCTTCCTGTAAGGCCCTTAATACCTTGGCTTGGGCACTTAAAGTCATATCCCCAATTTCATCTAAAAACAAGGTACCTCCGTGTGCCTGTTCAAATTTGCCAATACGTTGCTTTATGGCTGATGTAAATGAGCCCTTTTCATGCCCAAACAACTCGCTTTCAATTAATTCAGCCGGAATAGCTGCACAGTTTACCTCTATCAGAGACTGATTTGCTCGATTACTTTTTTCGTGCAACCAGCGGGCAACTAATTCTTTTCCGGTTCCATTCTCACCTGTTACCAATACCCGGGCATCAGTAGGAGCCACTTTTTCGATGGTAGATTTGATTTTAGCAATACCCTCGCTGCTTCCAATGATATCCTGTACTCTTTGTACTTTCTTTTTCAATACCCTAGTTTCTTTTACCAGGGTATTTTTATCTAAGGCATTCCGTATGGTAATTAGTAAACGGTTCAGGTCGGGTGGCTTGGCAATAAAATCGAATGCCCCTTTTTTAACGGCATCTACGGCAGTTTCAATCGTACCATGACCGCTGATCATAATTACCGGCACATCGGGCTGTAATTGCATGATTTGTTGCAACACTTCTAATCCATCCATTTTTGGCATCTTGATATCACACAATACCAGATCAAAAGGCTGGACTGCCATTTTTTGCAATCCCTGTTCCCCATCTGCCGCCTCTTCTATCCGATAGCCTTCGTGCTGAAGGATATCCTTCAGTACGTTGCGGATAGATTTTTCGTCGTCGATCAGAAGAATGGCAGCCATGGAAACTTTGTTTAGCACGAATATAAATAAGTTGTTCCTAAGCCCCGAATATTAAGCAAGCATCCGTTAAAGAAATCATAATTAAGTTTTATAAACTGGAAAGGCGTATTCCGGTAAAGGCATTTATTGATGGAGCGGCATTGTAAAAGCGCCTTCCGGCTGCGTTGATGTCATTTCCCAAGCTATACGATTGATTTAGGATATTATCTACCCCAGCAAAAAACTGCCAGCTCAATTTTTTGTGGTTGAAGCGAATGCCTGCTTCTGCTTGAAAGAGTTGATAAGGATTGGCATATTCATCTGAAATATCGTTTAAGGGTAAGGCAGCATTGGCGGTGAGTTGTGCCGTTGCATACCAACCTTTTTGATGGGTAAACTGAGCTGCAGTAAATAGAATGGTGGGGGGTACGCCGGTGAGTGGGTGACCTGAATAATCAATAGTACCCTGTTGGTATTGAACAAAAAAGTAGGGCTGATAACAGAAGCTGGATTGCCAGTTCAAGCTCCATTTTCGGAACGTATTGGCGGGAAACAGGTTCCATTGAAAGCCGGTTTCAATTCCTTGTTGCATGGTTGAGCCGGCATTGATAAAGTATTCGGCACCAGCAGCATTGTTTCTGCGAACGATGGTTTGTTGTAAGCTAAAACGATAGAGGCTTATTTCCCAGTTCCATCTTCGGTTTGCCGCCGCTAATCTCCATCCGGCTTCTATATTCCAGCCAGATTCAGGCGCCAGCTCACCGTAATAGTTCCCATCCGAAGGTCTGATTTCTGCGACAGTAGGGGGCGAAAAACCCCGAGAAGCGAGCAAATAAATATTTCCATTTGCCAACTTTCGAGTTATGCTGATGCGGGGTGCGGGAAATGAGGGTAACACACGGGTTGCTAGCGAACTACCCGGAGTAGAAACCCGCTGAAAAGTAAAAGGCTGCTGATTGCTGCTAATACCGGCATCCAATATCCATTTACCTAAGCGGTAGGTAATTTGTGTAAACACATACCATTGCCTTGCCTGCAGCTGGTCGGTAAATTGCAGGGTATCGATTTTACCATTTCGGTTACCATAATTATCTATATGCGACCGCTGTTGCATCCATTCCATTCCTGTTACCCAAACTAAGGATTGATTATTGCTGTTTACCCTATATCGAATTTGCGTGCCTGCCCCCCAATTGCTTTCGCGTCGTTTTTCATAATTGGTAATAAATGGATTTTCGAATCGAGTTTCGCTGTTCAACACAAATGAATGCAGCTGCCATTTGCTATTTATTTTCCATTGATGAGCAAGAGATAACCAAAGGGTTTGATTTTTAACCGAACTATTTTGCTGCACTGCACCTGGCAGGCTTGAAGTTGCGGGCCTTGCTGCTGCTGGGTTTTGTTGAAACTGCGAAAGGGTGAGTCCGCCGGGAGTTTGATAAAACAAATTGGCATACAATGCCTGTATCGATATTTGTTGATTACCCATTAATCGGGTATAGCGCCCAGTGATTGCATCTCTTCGCAGCGCACTTTGCTGGCGATATCCGTTCGATTGTTGATGGTCTTGATATAATTCTAGTCTATCATTTTTATTGCTATGCAGCCATTCAGCCGACTGTTTAAACGTTCCAAAGCTACCTCCGGTTACAGCAGCTGCCCATCGATTTTGGGAACTATCCGGCCATTGAGTAGTTGCCGATTGCAATAAAACTACACCGCCGGTACCTGCGCCATATACACTGGCGGCTGGACCTTTAATAATTTCTATTTGCTTAAGCATACCAACCGGAAAAATATTCAGGTAGGTATTGCCACCGGCATCAGTTAGCGGAACTTGGTTCAGATATATTTTTACATTTCTAACCCCAAAAGGGCTGCGTAGTAAACTTCCCCGGATGGTTAATCGGTAACTGCCGGGCGAGCGTTCTTCCATTTTAACGCCTGCAACCTGATTAAAAACAGGCACTAGCGACAACATACCCATACCCTTTAAAGCTTTTCCTGTTAGGATGGCTACTGACGCTGGTAATTGATTTTGGATTGAATTGTTGCGAAAGGAGGTTATGGTTATACTATCCAATGGCTTACCGCCTTCAAATGAAGCTGTATCCTGCGCGGTAAGTTGAGCCTTTGCGGTAGTTGCAAGCAATCCAGATAAAAGGGTGCTGCCTAGTAGGATACCCTTAAAAGGGATATGATTCATCCATTTCACGTGTGTAAACTTACTCAATGCATTTTACAAAAAACCCGGAGAGGTTCTCCGGGTTAAAATTTTTATTCAATTTAGCTACTTATTTTTTCATATACATCACTTCCTTCACCAGTTTAACGGTGCGGCTCACATCCGGAATGGCAAGAGCTGCCAGATTGGGTGCATAATGCATAGGAGCATCAGCACTGGTGATTCTGCGTATAGGTGCATCGAGATAGTCGAATCCTTCTTTCTGAATGCGGTAAGAGATTTCAGAAGAAACAGAAGCGAACGGCCATTGTTCTTCTACAATTACCAAGCGATTGGTTTTTTTAACACTTTCTAAGATGGTCATCCAATCGAGCGGGCGAATCGTTCTAAGGTCGATTACTTCTGCACTAACACCCTCTTTTGCCAATTCATCGGCAGCCCCCAGCGCAACTTTCATCATCTTGTTGTAAGAAACTATCGTTACATCTCTTCCTGCACGTTTTACATCTGCCTTTCCAAGTGGGATATAGTATTCTTCCTCGGGTACTTCTGATTTGTCTCCATACATTACTTCACTCTCCATGAAAATAACGGGATCTTCCTCGTAACGGATTGCCTGTTTCAATAATCCTTTTGCATCGAAGCCGTTAGAAGGGGCAACTACTTTAATACCCGGAATGTTGGCATAATAACTATCAAAAGCCGTTGAGTGTTGAGCGCCTAATTGTCCGGCACTGCCATTGGCTCCTCTGAAAACAATAGGGCAACCGATTTGGCCGCCGCTCATAGCCAGCATTTTGGAGGCCGTGTTTAGAATTTGGTCCATAGCCAGCACCGCAAAGTTCCAGGTCATGAATTCAACTACGGGGCGTAAGCCACTTTGAGCAGCTCCCACAGCAACTGCGGTAAATCCTAATTCGGCAATAGGCGTATCAATTACTCTTTTACTTCCGAATTCGGCCAACATGCCCTGACTAACTTTATAAGCACCATTGTATTCGGCTACTTCCTCGCCCATTAAGAAAACACGTTCGTCTCTTCTCATTTCTTCATTCATAGCTTCCCTTATGGCTTCCCGAAATGCAATTGATCGCATGAGTAACTGGTATTAATGAGGTGCAAAAATATAAGATTATCAAGTATAATCCCAAAACTAGCAGGGTATTTCAATAACAAACCCCCTTTCCAGTTAGAAAGGGGGTTTGCAAAGCAATATTTAACTAATTCGATTAGAATACGTTCCAACCAAAGCTCATGTAATACAATCCACCAATTTGGGGATTTCCAAAACCAGTTCTATAATAACGGTTGAAAATGTTGGTTCCACCAATTTTAATCAGCGACTTGCTATCGAGCAATTTGTAGCTTAAGGAGGCATCAAAAGTACCATAAGAAGGCATTTCACCAACTGCAAATGTTCCTTCGTATGTGAAGTTATCCACCCAACGATACATAATGTTATAGCCCCAACGGTTTTTCTTACCAAATCCGTTATTGTTCAAAGATATATTGGTGCGGTATAAAGGTGTGTTGAAGTAAGAAACGAATCCAACAGGCAGGTCACCAATTTTATCAGAATAGAGATTAGCAGTAAATGTTAGGTTTCTGCTCAAAAGGTAGTCCAATGAAACTCCCCATCCGGATGTTTTTACATCGCCAGGCGTATTGGTAGAAATGCTGTAACCAATCCGCTTATTAGGATCTAACAAATCAAATACAGAAGCTGGAGAAGTAGGAGCATTTCTGGCCTGTAATACGGTAACACCACTGATAAAATCTTTGTAAGTAGCCCAATAGTAATAGGCATCAATTAATAAGCGATTTGCAATTAAACCCTTGTAGCCAACTTCATTTGATTTCATAGACTCTGGCTTGAAATCGGGGAATACTTGCTGTTGTAACAAACTAGGATTAGGAGCTCCTGCAAGTACGCTACCACCGAAAGCTTGCACACTGGCAACCGTATAAGCCGGGTTACCGCTGAAATTATAGTAATCTCTCAGCTGAGGCAATCCACCCATCAAGCGGGTACCACCTCCGATCAGCAGGTTGATCCACTGATTCTGGGTAGTTGGAAAGCGATAGGCTTGCTGATAAGAGAAACGAAGATTATGATCTTTGGCCAACTTCATTACAGCAGAAACACGAGGAGTGAAACGTCCTTCGAAATTGCTGTTTTTATCATATCTGCCAGAAGCAGTTACTTTTAGGAAGTCGCCAAACATTTTTTGAGATAACTGAGCATACATACCAAATTCGTTGATTTTGATATTGCCAGCAGTATCTGCAAATAAAGTACCTTGAGAATTTAACAGATATTGTCTAGAGCTGAATCCTAACAAGAAATCAGTACCTGTTTTGGTTAAACCTAAATCGTTAGAAAGGTTATACTGTCCTTCAAATACGCGCAGTTTAGAGCGATCGAGGAACAATCCACCATTTTTAGAAATTGGGGTGCTGGCCACCTGCTGGAATAAGGGATTACTTCCAATAAATCCTGTAGGACGACCCTGATCGGCAAATCCACGAGCAGCATTATGGGCATCTTGATTTAGGGTACCAAAAGAACGGGTAGAAGCATAAGAAGCTCCATATTGCTGGTACCAGGTAGCACTAGGCTTCCAAGCTTCATTAAATAGACGAGTGGTAATGGTTGAATTAAAGGCATCGCCAGAATTTTCACGGGTGAAATAGTAACGTAAAAACCAGTTTTTGTTTTTCAATTCAGCTTTGTATTGACCCATAACCAGGTTAACAAGTGAATAGCGGTCGCTTCCAGTATAAACCGTATTTCCAGTTCCCCAATAAGCTTGAAGAGAAGCTTCTGTGTTAGCAGTTAATTTGTAGTAAAGACCGCCTGTAAACTTCACATTTAAAGTGGTTGGATTCACTACCTGATTTTCATTGTATCCGGTTCTGCTTACATTAACACCATCAAAATATTTTCTGATATCCCCATAAACAAAAGGGGTAGTTCCTGTTGCTACTACTGATCCGAATCCATTGGCATTCAACCAGAAATTATAATCATTGATAGTTGCATTAGGAGAAGCAGTTAAAAAGGCATTGGAGGCATTATATAGCGCATTGAAAGTAGCCACACCACCAGGTAATCCTGCCTTTAAACCATTGAAAACACCATCTCTAACAGCAGTTAAGGAAGAAGTTGTCTCGTCACCATATACATTCACACCATCATAGTTGGGATCAGTAAGTCGATTTCCTGAAATAACGCGTCCATTAGGATAGGAAGCAGAAGCAGCTCTTGAATAGTTATTTTCCTGATTAGCTAACCAGTCTTGAGCTTGAATGAATTGACCTCCAAATTTGAAGGCGAATTTTTCTGAAATCTTTTTACCCCAACGGAAGCTCCAATCAAAATAAGGAGATCGCGGACGCTGATAACCATCAACATGGTTAACCCCTTGTTTAACTTGGAAGCTGAACCCTTGATATTTAAATGGGTTTTTACTGTTGATTAATACCGTACCATTCATTCCACCGGAACCATACAAAGCAGAAGAAGCACCTTGCAATAATTCCATGCTTTCTACATCTAATTCAGTTAAACCAATGATGCTACCCACTGAGAAGTTCAAACCGGGAGCTTGGTTGTCCATTCCATCAATTAATTGATTCAATCGGATGTTACCGCTGTTATTAAATCCACGAGTACCTATGCTACGGAAAGTTAAACTAGCCGATACAACGTCAACCCCTTTCAGGTTGGTTAACATGTCGTAATAGTTAGCAGCAGAGGAATTTCTGATAGCAGTAGTTCCAATTCTTTCAATTGAAACGGGTGATTCCAAAATTCTTTCTGGAACACGGGAAGCGGCTACAACCACCTCTTCTCCCAAGGTATAAGAAGGAACTAACTCTACATCCAGCGCTTTACTGGCACTGTTCACTACTACTTCTTTGGAAGTAAAACCAATAGAAGAGAAAACAAGGGTTACTGGGAACTTCTGAACGGTGGTAAACTTGAAATTTCCTTTATCATCGGTGTAAGTTCCGGCATTTCCGCCTTTTACAGTAACTGAAATGGCAGTAAGACTTTCTTTGGACTTACTGTTTACAACCGTTCCTGAGAGAACAGAAGATTGTGACCAAGCAGATCCGGCAAGGAAACTACCCAGAACAAACAAGAAAACAAATTTGAAAACAGGTTTCATAAGGGGCTAGGTTTAAGAATTATTCTAAAAGTAATACATGTTAGTTTGGTGCAAAAATTTAATTTTTCCACAACTGTCAACAATATGTTAAGAAAAACAAAGATAGGGAGGAAATAAATACGAAACATGCCGGTTACATTTGTTCCATGAATTTCCAGCCATTTCCTCAACAAACCGGTTTTTACAGCGGAAAAGTAAGAGATGTTTATTATATTGGCAAAGATTGGCTTGTAATGATAGCCAGTGACCGAATTTCTGCTTTTGATGTGATTTTGCCCAGATTAATTCCTTTTAAAGGCCAGGTATTGAACCAAATTGCATCATTTATGCTGGAATCAACTCGGGATATCTGTCCAAACTGGTTGATTTCCACCCCCGCTCCCCAGGTTTCTATAGGAAAAAAATGTACCCCTTTTAAAATAGAAATGGTAGTGAGGGGTAATTTAGTGGGCCATGCCTGGAGAACCTATCAATCAGGTAGCCGAAACTTATGTGGTGCCCAACTTCCAGAAGGGCTTCGGGAGAATGATTTTTTTCCCAAACCTATCATTACCCCTTCCACCAAAGCCGAACAGGGGCATGATGAAGATATCAGTCCGGCAGAAATTATCCAAAAAGGGCTGGCAACTGAAGCAGAATGGCAGGTTTTGCAACAATATACCCTGGCCTTATTTGCTCGAGGCTGTGAAATAGCAGAAAAAAGAGGCCTCATTTTGGCCGACACCAAATATGAATTTGGTAAAATTGGGGATACGATCTATTTGATGGATGAAGTGCATACCCCCGACTCAACCCGTTATTTTATTCGCGACGGTTTTTTTGAAAAACAGGCAGCCGGAGAAAAACAACAGCAACTGAGCAAAGAATTTGTAAGGGAATGGTTGATGGCTAACCATTTTATGGGTAAAGAAGGGCAACAGGTACCAGAGATGAGTGATGAATGGATTGATACCATCAGCAAGCGATACATCCAACTCTTCGAAAAAGTTACTGGAACTACTTTTGTGCCTCACTCCATTTCGGATGCAGAATTAGCGCAAACTATTACCAAAGCATTAGCATCTCTCCCCTACTGATTACTTTTTTAGGGGACTGGTTCTTACCCAGTTTTGCTGCTCAGCTCCTATGCGGAAAAGCTCAGCCTCAACTTGATACACTTCTTTAATATCCTCCGCACTGAATGGATTTTGTGGGGTAAGGGTTTTAAAAAGACAGCCTTTCTTAATAAGATGAATTTCTTCCGCATATTCCAAAGCCAGATTAATATCATGCAAAATGGCAACAATGCTAACCCCTGAAGGAACCAACGACTTGGCCATTTGCAGCACCGCATGCTGATATTGTACATCCAAATTAGAAACCGGTTCATCCAGCAATAAAAACTTTGGAGTACCCGAAAAATTATCCAAATCGAGTTGAACAACCACTCTGCACAACTGAACCAATTGGGCTTCCCCACCCGACAATGTGTGATAATATCGGTTAGTTAAATGTGCAATTTGCATCCTTTCCATTTGCTGATTTACATAATGCCAGTCGGAGGCGGTAACTACCATAGGTGCATATGCATATCTACCTAATGCAATCAGATCCTGCACTTTAATGGGTACATGTATGGGTGAGAATTGACTCAACACTGCTCTGTGGCGGGCAAGTTGGGCAATGGAGAAACTGTTTAGGGGCTTGCTATTTAATAGGATTTTTCCTTTACTAGGTGTTAGGCTTCCGGCAATTAATTGTAATAGGGTTGATTTACCTGCACCATTTGGCCCCAGCAGCGCAATACATTTTTTCTCAGGTATTTCGAGGGAAATATCACCAACAATTATTTTATCCTGAATAGCATAGGAAACATTTTGCAAACTAATCATATACACCTCCCTGACTTTGTAAGAGTCCGAATTTTCTCAGTAAATATAAGAAAAGCGGTGCTCCCATTAGTGAGGTAATGATGCCTATGGGGAGTTCAGCAGGCGCAATTACCAATCTAGCGAAAAGATCTGTTACACATAAAATAATCGCTCCGCCTATGGCCGATGCAGGCAGCAGTATGCGATGATTACTTCCCAGTAACATCCTTACAATATGGGGGATAATCATACCCATAAAAGCAATAACACCCACAAAACAAGTTAAAACAGCCACCATAATCATGTTTACAATCATTAGCTGATTTCGTAATTTTTTTACATCTGTTCCTGCATAAATGGCATCATTATAACCCAACATGAGTGTATCTAGCTGATTGGCTTTTCTATAGCAAAAGAACCAACAGGGAACTATACACACAGCTATTAGCATACACTGCAACCAGTTTACGCCTGAAAATGATCCTAGATTCCAGAAGGTTATACTGCGCGCTTGAGGATCTCTGGAGAAATAGCTAATTAACCCAATTAAACTGAGTGCAACTGCATTTATCGACATTCCAGCAAGCAGCAGTGAACTAGTTGAAATTACTTGTTGGGTTCCGGCAAATTGAACAACAAAATAGGTAGCCAGTGCAGCCATCAGAAAAGCCAATAAGGGTTGCAACCAAATTACAGGTATCACAGAAAAAATTATAGGAAACCAACCTGCAAATGCAATTACCAAAGAGGCCCCCAAGGCCGCCCCGGCACTGGTACCCAACATACCCGGCTCAACAATCGGATTCCGAAATACGGCCTGCATCAAAACTCCGGACACTGATAATAGGGCCCCTCCCATTGCACAAACCAGAACCCTCGGTAGCCTCAGTTGCATGAATACAGATTGTTCAATGGTTTTGAGCGGATTCCCTTTAAGGGTTGCTAATAAACCTTGCAGCATGTCTAACCAAGAAATGGGCACTGCACCCAACCGCAAAGAAATACCCATTACTAAAACGAGTAACCCTGCCAATATGAATAGTATTTGTGTCGAACGATTACTCATGTAAATCGGGATGAAGTATATGCATTAATTGAACAATGTTTTGAGAAGTACGAGGTCCAAAATATACCAAATCATGCTCCATCACCTTAAAAACTTTCTTGTTTTTGTAAGCATTGGTTACAGCAACTCCTGGCAATTGACTAAATGCCTCGGCACTTCCCAGTTTTTCAAATCCTACATCGGTTGCTAAAATAATGTCGGGATTTGCTTTGGCAATGGCTTCGGCACTTAAATCTCTCGCTCCCATTCCATTGTATAAAGCAATCCTTCCCCCAGCGGCTTCTATCATTTTGTCGGCCGCGCCTTTTCTGCCACTTAAAATAAAAAATCGATTGCTAGCCTGACCATACTGAATAACCATAACCGTAGGGGAATCGACGCATTTTTTTCGAAGCGATTGTTGCTTAACCAAATCCATATCCATCTGTTTAAGAATTGCGTCTGCTCTTTTGGGAACCCCAAAATATTCGGCCAGCATTTTGAGTACTATGCGGGAACTGTCTAGAGTATTCGACTGCGGAAATACTTTTACGGTTAGTCCGGCTTTTTCTATTTGGGGAATCACCTGATCCGGACCAATATCGTTGCTGTGTATTACGATGGTAGGCCGAAGTGAAATGATACCCTCCGGATTGAGGGCTCTGTGATAACCAACAGAGGTAATGGTTGCGGTACTATCCGGATAGTTGCTGGTTAAATCGCGCCCTACAATGAGGGATCCTTTTCCCAAAGCAAAAATCATTTCGGTTAGATGTTTTGATAAGCATACTACTCTTACCGTATGATCACCGTTGGTTT
The DNA here is from genome assembly GCA_037131895.1 of Chitinophagia bacterium. GTDB lineage: Bacteria > Bacteroidota > Bacteroidia > Chitinophagales > Chitinophagaceae > Sediminibacterium. Next base: position 72,509 of record JBAXQE010000008.1, read on the forward strand.
TGTTAGAAGAAGGGCTATTACAGCCTATAATGGAAACCAATGCTATTAGTGCAATGAGACCGGAGAAAGAGATTTTCATATTAAAAAGTATATTTTAGTTGGAGAGAAAATGCTCCATTAATTTTATCTGGTGCCGGCACATATGCATCCGGTAACTGATTTACAAAAACCATGGTAGCATATTGGGTATTGGTAATATTATTCAGCATATAACTGGCATCTATCATCCAATGGGCAGAGATTGCTTTCTGATAACCCCATTTCGTATTGAGTAAGCTATACGAAGCCGTTGTGTTTACTCCATCGGCCGTTATGGGAAATGCCTCTTTATAGTTCAGTAAAATGTTTCCATACCAGCCGCCCTTTATTTTTACATCAACACCCATATTGGCAACCAGAGGTGCTACGTCGGCAACTGATTTGCCATCGTAATTCGCAACCACCACACCGGTTCTATTGGCATTTAGGGTTTGAAAACTATACCCCACATATTTGGCATCACTAAGGGTTAGATTTCCAAAAGGTCTGAGCAATTGTAACCATCCCTTATCGGTATCTATCCATTGATATTTCAACAACAACTCCAATCCTTTATGCACCTGTTTTCCTCCATTGGCTACATAAGAATAGGCGGTAGTATTTAATGCACCATCCAGTGGTACAGCAATAGCCGTCATTTTATCTAGGAAAGTGGCCATAAAAAGCGCCAACTCATAATTCAATTTACCTTTTGCAATTCTCCCCTTGGTACCCAGTTCAAACTGGTCGCCTCTTTCTGGCCTAAGACCCGAATTGAGTTGTCCGGTTGCAGGTATAAAAAAATAAGAACTTACCGGTGCCTTATAACCCCTGTTGAAAGAAGCATAGGCAGAAATCTTATCGTTGAAAACCTTATTGATCGCCAATTTTGGAGACAACATCGATCCATATTTTGCAGAAAAATTAGTTGCGCCCAAATATCCTGCTACATAAAATCTGTCATTCAACTCTATCCGCATATTGCTGTATCCGAGCCCTGCAGTTACAGATATTTGATTGGGTAATCCTAGTGTCCACTCGGTAAAGTATGATCCCGTAGCCGAGAGGGTTGCCTGGTTACTGCGCATGGACCCTATAATCCAATAGGCATTGGCATTATTTGGGTTTGCCACCATATTGTATCCAATAACGGAAGCCCTTTGTTGCTGCAACTCTAACCCGGTTATTCCGGTAAGCGTTATCCCATCTTTTAGGTTCAGCTTTACATCCAAAGTAGTTCTCACCCCAAAGTTGAGCGGAAGCTTATCCGTAAAACCACCGGCCGAACTTGCATTTGCATTCATGCCAGTTCCAAAAATATTTAAATTATGGGTTACTTTATCCGACAGTTTAAAAGAATGACCAATGCCGGCCCTAAAACTGATAATCTCGCTATGGGCATTCCGCTTTATATATTCAGGATTCCCAGAATAATCTCTATTGGCAAACTGCGCCAGGGTTAATTCTCCTCCCCGCTCATCGTAACTGTTGCTGTATCCTGCATAAGCAGTGATGGTTTGCCGGTCACTGGGATTCACTTCGTATAATACATTCACGAAATCTTTTTTAGAATCCATATGAGCTGCAAATCCATCCGTTGATTGTTTTCCGTAAGTCATTAACAATTTATAGTTATTGCCCGCGGTACTAAAACGAGTGGTATATCTCCTAAGATTATAATTACCTACCATCACTTCCTGCGATAGGGATGTTTTTCCTTTTTCAGGACTCAGGGTTTTTAGATTTACAACTCCTGCGATTGCCAGGCCGTATAAAGAGCCTGCAGGACCTTTCAATACTTCTACATTTCCCAAATTGGCAAAATCGATATCGTCCATCAGGGTGATTCCTTCCGCATCAGTGATGGGCATCCCGTTCAAATATACCTTCACACCCTGCCCATCAAAATTACTACTGATACGGGTGGTGCTTCCCATACCATTGCCATATCCTCTGATATTAAACTGCTGACCCGAAGAAATGGCTCTTCTTTGCATAGTAACACCGGGCACATTTGAATTGATTGCATCATCTAAATACAATCCGTTACCCCGCTTTAATTCAGTTTCACTCAAACGAACGATACTTTGCGGTTGGTATAACAAAGATTTATTTGCAGCTGATGTGGAAGTAATTTCCACCTCCGACAATATTCCCGACAAGGGAAATAGTTTTACCAAAAGCAGCTCATCGCACTTTTTTAGCTGAACTTTTTGTGTTTCGTAACCCACATACCCAATGGCAAGGTCGGTATTGCCACTACATGGCAGGATGAAATTTCCGGTTTTGTCTGATTGAGTGAGCGCCTTCCCACCTGCATAGATGGTGGCGCCAGCAAGGGGTTGAGACAAATTTCCATCTACTACGGTTCCTTTGATTACCGATTGAGACCAACCCAATTGCAGAGATAAACATCCTGCTAACAAGAAAACAATTTTATACATACTACAAATTTGAATTAACGCTAATAATTAATCAAAGCAATGCGTAATTGCCGGCCCATAGGGATAGCCGCAATACATTGCACAAAACGATTTTTCTACTAATTATTAAATTAAACAGGGAGGACGATCGAGATTGTCGGCGCTGCTAAGCGGTATACAGGAAATATAAAAACTAGGATGCACTTCACTACTATTTTTTAAAAAAATAAAGATTGGAATATGGGTAGGCACAAATGCTGCAAAAAATTTGGCAAGGGTACCATTATGTATGGGTGAGGATTCTGATTTTTTAGTGCTCAATAAATTCCAAACCGCAGCGAGTTGGGTATCATCCCCGTCTTGAATTGCCTGAATTACCAGTTGCCCTGCTTCTTTACGAAGTGATAATACATCATACCAATTGCCTTTATATAAGAATTCTTCTCCTTCTTCTTCCCATAAAAAATCAGACTGGGTAACCTGATCTCCGGTACATGCAAAATAAAAGGTTTGTCCGGCCGCCACGGACTTACCCGCCTTAATTGCGGAGCGTATGTTATTTTTTATTTGAAAATGGGTAAAAGCCCTCATCCAACCAAGTCCTCCAGCTTGCACCAATAAAAGGCATACCAGTGCAACCGCAATTATTTTTCTGGCTTGGAATAGCATGATGGATCAAATATACAGGATTATCTTTCTGATAATCGAGGCCGAATGCGGACTTTGCTTTTATTAAAAATATTTCTTCCCATATCCACTCCTGTGCGCAGTTCTTTTTGTCGCTCCAGGGGTAGATGAATGGTATCTTTACAGGCATCACTACAACAACCATGGTAGGTTTGGGCACATTGGCCGCACTGGATAAAGAGGAGGTGACAACCCTCATTGAGGCAATTTACATGGGTATCACAGGGTTGGCCACATTGGTGGCAAACGGCCAACACTTCGTCGGTGATTCTTTCGCCGAGTCGATTATCAAACACAAAATTTTTCCCATGAAATTTTAATTCCAGGCCCTTTGCCTTCGCATCCTGGGCATATTTTATGATGCCCCCTTCTAGGTGGAATACATTGGTAAACCCATTATGCAGTAAATAGGCGCTTGCTTTTTCGCAACGAATGCCCCCGGTGCAATACATAATGATTGGCTTATCTTCTTTCCCTTTCAGCATTTCCTTGGCCATGGGTAATTGATCCCGAAAAGTATCGGAAGGGATTTCTATTGCCCGCTCAAAATGTCCAACTTCATACTCGTAATGATTGCGCATATCTACGATTACTGTTTCGGGATCATTGATCAATTGGTTTAGGGAAACGGCATCTACATACCTGCCTTTTTTTTCCATAGAGAAATCCGGATCGGTTATTCCATCTGCTACAATCTTTTCCCTCACTTTTATTTTTAATACCCAAAAACTTTTTCCATCATCATCTACCGCCCGGTTCAATCGTAAACCTTCCCAACCCGGAAATGAATAGAGATAGTTGCGGAAATTTTCTAGGTTATGCTCCGGAACACTGATTTGCGCGTTGATTCCTTCATTGGCAACATAAATACGACCGAATACCTGCCATTGGCTTAGGTGCTTGTATAGCTCATCGCGAAAAGCTGCGGGATTGAGAATAGAAGTATAGCTGTAAAAGCTAATGGTAATTCTGGAGAAGGTTTCCTGCATCAAAAGCAATTTGAGCTCGGCATTGGAAACCCGGTTGTGAAGTAAAGCCATATATAAACATTTTCGACATCCCCCTAACCTGATAGTTTTGGACAATGTTCTTTTACACAAAGAGCTGCTTGCAGGGCAGCCAAAATGGATACAAAGGTACGATTTTCCTTACAAATGGCTTTTTACGAACTACGGAGAACTAGAATAAGGGAGTAGAGATCCGTATACCGGAAGTATTTTCAAAACCACCTTGCTGAAAACTTTGTACATAAGTGAATCGCAAGGTTTTGAGTATATTATCCAAACCCAGATAAGCTTCCGCATAATTAGTTTGGCCCTGAATATGTAATCCGTTGAATCCGGTAACTAAAAACCAATTTAATTTTTTGAATCCCGGAATTTTATTGGTGATTAATCCGTTTAATTTATATTCTACATGCGCCTCCACGCTTAGCTTAGACTGATTGCTGAATTGATAATACGGTGCCAATTGAAAGGTAGAATTAAAGGACCCTGCTATAATGGTTTGGTTACCTTCTATGTGTATTCTATCGGGTAAATAGGTTGTTGGATTTCCCAAAAAGCCGGCAGCAATAATATTATACGTTAAGGTGCCGCCTATTTTTAAATTCAATTCTTCAGCAATACCCAGTTGCCATTTGGTATAGGAAATATCGCTGCCCAGTAATCCCTTAATTCCCTGGGCTACAGATGCAGTGAAAGTAGGTGCTTTTGAGTCAATCATAAATCGGGCACCAGGTAATTCGATATACTGTCCCCCCGGCCGCCAAACAAGCGAAGCACGCAAAGTAGCAGCCTGATGAGCGGGCATGGTGGCTCCGGTTAGGGCATCGGGGTCGTTGGGAGTAAATTCCCTGTTTTTAGGATTATTCCAGCTAACCGGGTTGGCAAGATTTTGTAAGGGGGTTCTATCCTGAAAACGAAAGGCACCGGAAAGGTTAAGCCCTTCTTTCAATCGAATTCCAGAACTCACCGTAAAGTAGCCTGCCTCATAAATTTTCATATGATTAGCATGATAGAGGAGGGTTGCTAAACTATTGATTCTTTCTTCGATAGGATTTTGTGGGTTAAATTGATACACCCCTCTGCCCCCAGAAAAACTTATATTTCTTCGTTCTTTCCCTCCCCAGCTATAGGTAGCAGAAACCCCCAGGTTGGCATGTTGATTATCGATTCCATAGCGAATATTAGGGGTAATAGATAAGCGGTTCTTGTTTTCCCAGGCCTTTGAATAGGAAGGTGAATATTTAAAAACCACTCCCTCAACAGTGTTGTAATCGAATGATTTCAATAATGGATCAATATTCAATGACTCTTTGGTTTTTTGCCGACCGAATGTTTTACCTGTTATCAATAGGTTTCCAACCGTAAATCGATTGCGTTTTTTGTCAATTGAGTCTAGGTAAGCCGGTTGTTTTCTTACCTTTTCCAGACTATCTTTTTTAGAGTAGTCCTTTAATTCTTCCACCAATAATGGAACTGGGCGAATACTATCCCAATAGGCTGCCGACTTTTTATTTGAGCTATCGTAAAATTTGATAATGGTATTATTGAAAAACTTTTTTTCAAATCGGGGCGTAAGATTAAACTGATCATACACTTCCAGAAAGTTTCCAAAGAAATCAAATCCCAATAATTTTCCTGATGGATAAAGCACCTGGTTTTTGATTACCCAAGTAGATCGAGCCGGCACAAACTGTTGGGTAATGCGGAGAGTATCGAGCAATTGCATTTGCTGCTTTTTTAATAACATCAAATCGGCACTGTGAATATACCAGTCCCCTTCCGTGATATTGATATACCCGCTAAATAAAGGTTCGTATTCTCTTTTGGGAGTTACTTTGATGCGATTGACTTCAATCCCATTTTCAAAAAAAGTTCCTTCAAACTTATACCGATAGTAAGAAAGTGCCCCTCCAGATAAAGGAGAAATAAATCCACGGGGATTGAGCCCCTCTCCTATTTGAATATTGTTATTGTAAAAACTGATTTGTTGAGGCGTATTAAATCCAAACCCGCTGCTGCTTCCACTTACTTTGGTTGATATCACCTCCACTTTCGATTTACCATTACTATCTACCGACAAACGGGTAACCGATTCAGACAAATAAATCATTTTTCTTTGAGATGAGTCTCCATCTTCAAAATCTACTTTCTGGCCAAATAACTTTTTGGGATATTTTCGAAGTTGCATTTGACCTTTCACATATACTTCGCATTGATAGGAATTTAGTTCCTTCAGGTGCTGCTTTCGGCTGGCGATTGCTTTTCGGATGATGGCATAGGCAGGGTCTTCCCCTTTGCTGGTTACTTCTACCTGAGCTAATTGGTATTGGCGTGGACTTAAAACAAAATCCACCTCTTTGTTATCCTTTGTAAGGGAAATTTTCTTTTCCACAGAAGTATACCCGATGTACTGGCCTACCAAGGTATGTTCTCCCGGATCTAAATTCATTTGATAAAACCCCCGGGCATTGGCAGAAACACCTTTGGTGGAGCCCTTTACCAACACAGAAGAGAAGGGCAATACATTTCCGGAGGAATCTTTTACATATCCACTTACCATTTGGGCATTTAGCTGTAAAATGGTTAAAAACAGAAAAAATCCGGATAATAGTAAACGTGAGGTATACATATGAGCAAAACTACCTCTGCGATTGTTCGGGCTTGTAAATGAGTAGGATAAAATGGTGTTAATATTCCCAAACCCTTACTCCAAATTTATACTCAGGATTGCTTTGGCAGATTTGCTCAGCTGATATCCAAAAATAGCGGCAAAACCACTTACAAGACCGCCCACCAAACCGGTAATAAAAATCAGCAACATAGAAGAGCCGCGCAATGGGAACAAGGTGGCAACCCTTTGTGAGAGAATATGTTGATTGGCAGCATCTTTTATCCAAGCGAGCATAAACCAAAGTAAAAACATGCCTAAAAAGCCGGCGATAAAAGATGAAAAAAGAGATTGCCGAACCGACAATGCAACCAGCATAGTAGTGAAGGCAAATGACCACCAAGGCAAATGGGTATAAACACCTATCACATATCCCAAATAAGCCGTTAATAATACTGAAACCAGAAATTTCATAAATTCTATTAATTGTTAGCAAATGTTATGTGCCACTTAACCTGATCGTTTGAAGCAGCAGATTCTTTTTTCAAAAACAAGGCTTTATAATAAGTGCCTTCTGCCCAGCTATTTACAAAGGTATCGTAATATATACTGCCTGGATTGCCGCTTTGGCCGCCGGGATAAATACAATACGCTTCGGTTTCTGCACTCAGGTGAACCACCATTCTCCAACCGGGTCCGTGATTCGATTTGGTGGCATTGATCATATCTTCCCCGCCCCCTATGGGCAGATGTAATCTATTTAGAGCAGGTATTTTTAACAGATGTTGTATGTAAGTATCTTTATTTTTTGCCCATTCTAGTTGACCCGATTGCTCCAACAATTCCAGTGCTTTGCAGGCTTTCCGCAGTGCCGTCATCACATCATCCTGAATAGTTTCAGTTTTACCTTTGGTTGTAATATCATCTGCCAGCAAATCGGCGGTTCCTTTCAGCATTCGTTCTAGAAGTGAATAGGAATCCGGCTCGGGTAATTTAAATTTACTTCCGGCCATTTCATCCCCCCAAACTGCTGTTTCTAAACTATCCCAAAGGCATCTAAAAATAGTGGCGCCTTTTTCCTGGGGATCCCCCTTAAGATTCCAGGTTTCCAGCAGGGCTAGATACTTTTTTTCATTGGGGGTTAATCCATTTTTATCAATATACTTTAATAAAACCGGTCGGGCCATTTCAGCAAACACATTGTAATTATTGGTTTGCATCTTCATCATGTCGTCTGGCGTAATATCGCTCATGGCCGTTAACTTCTTATTGATAGCGATACCGCGATATAACGGAAAATGATGCGCAGAACCTAAATAATAGGGATAAGTTGAATCGGTAGGCTTTTGGTTTGCACTACTTACAAACCCTCTTGCAGGATTTTTAATCATTGGATTTTCTTCCATGGGTATCATTCCCTGCCACTGATAAACCGAATCGGTTCCTGGCATGATAAAGTCGCCCTGATTTTTCCATTTCGCTACAAACGACCCCTGCTGCTTTATTGCGATATCGCCTGATTTGGAGGCAAAAACAAAATTCTGACCGGGGCAAGTCCAGTTTCGAATGGCAGTTGAGTAATCATCATAATTTTTTGCCCGATTTAATAAATAAAAAGCTTTGATGCCCGAATTAGGGGTATTGGCCGTCCACTTAACTGCCAAGGTAAGCCCGCGAGCATCGGGGTTGTTGAATTCATTGTCATAGAGCACAGGTCCGTACTGGGTTATCGGCACTACTTCACTGAGGTTTGCGCCATCCCTTACCTGAATAACTTCCTGGCGTTGTTCAGAAAGAATCCAGTTGCCATTCATCAGGTACTCTTTTTTCAGTTCATCTTTAAAGCGAACATTGTATAAGTCCATCACGTCTCTTCCGGCATTGGTTACTCCCCAAGCAATGCTGTCGTTAAAGCCAATCACAACGGCTGGTGCTCCCGGAAAACTGGCTCCATAGGTATTGTGAGAAGGGGTTGAAATTTGCATTTCAAACCACAAACTCGGCAGATTGAGACCCAAATGGGGGTCGTTGCAAAGAATGGGAGATTTGCTTTTGGTTTTACTACCAGCAACTGCCCAGTTATTGCTGCCGTTACCTGCATCAGGAGTTGGAACAGCAAAGGGTTGATAGGCAGACGATTTTTGAACAATTGTATCATTTCTGCCAAAATATCTCTGGGCTGCATCAGCAGGAGTTTGTGGTTTAAATCCGGCTTTTGCAAATCCGGTACCTTTGGGAATAATCGGGTCTAAAGAATCTTGTAAATTAGGATAGAGCTGTTTGAAATTATCCCAGCCAAAATAATTCTTGGCATTGGTCATTTGTAAGTCGGTATTCACATCTCGCCCACTTAAATCGAACGACATAAACATTAAAAACAAATAGGTTTTTAGGGGAGTCCAATTTTCAGGCTCATAGTCCAGCAACTTGTATTCGAAAGGAATATTTTCGGGCTGTAGACTGTGTATATAAGCATTCACACCGGCCGCATAAGCATTTACAGAATTTTTCATTGCAGAATCCATGTCGGTAGCGGCCATCGCTTGCTCAGCTCCGTACACCATTCCCAATCTGCGGAAAAAACGATCGGTGTTCAATCCTTCTTTACCTATTACTTCGCTAAGTCTTCCAGCTGCCACATGGGTTTGAAATTCCATTTGCCAAAGTCGAAATTTTGCATGCAAAAATCCCTGCACAAAATAGGCATCAAAATCATTTTCGGCGAATACATGGGGTACCAAGCGACCATCCACAAATACATCAACTTTTCCCTTTAATTCAGGAGATTTAATCTGCCCATTAAAATCAACACTGGCAGACTCGGCATTTTGCCAAAAACCCTGTTGAGGGGATAGAAAATAACCAAGGCGGGGGGTTTTAGAAGTGCCAGTTGACCAACGGGTATTCAGCGCCCAGATTAAAGCAATCGTACAAAATAATGAAAGCGATAAGTAAACAAAACGCATGATATTGGGTTATTGAAATATGAAAATACAATTTTTTGTGTAAGCAACCGATTTTCATGCCAGTAGGCCATCCTTTCTAAACGCCGCCATTTCGGGTCAATTTTGTAATTTTGCTGCTTATTACTCCATGAAACAATTTAAAGTTCCCCCAACTTATCGTAGTCCGCTTATTTCTGCCATTAAACAACGGAGAAAGGAAGTAGATAAATTAAAGAAGGATTTCACGCCCACCCGGCTGGATATGGGACCTCTTCAAATTTTGCTCGCCCGGCATTTTGGATTTTGCTATGGGGTAGAAAATGCCATTGAAATTGCCTTTGAAACCATCCGTAAACATCCCGACAAGCGCCTGTATTTACTCAGTGAAATGATTCACAATCCTCAGGTAAATGCCGATTTAACTGCCCTGGGAGTTCAATTTCTGCAAGATACCCGTGGGAATCAATTAATAGATTTCAACACCCTTACTCCCGATGATATTGTAATGATTCCGGCATTTGGCACAACCTTGGCCATAGAAGCTCAGTTAGCCGCATACGGTATTCCAACTGCTGAGTATAATACTACTTGTCCCTTTGTAGAAAAGGTATGGAACCGCGGCGAGCAAATTGCGGCAAAGGGATATACCATAATAGTGCACGGAAAGCCCACCCACGAAGAAACCCGTGCTACCTTTTCCAGAGCTGCAGCCCTAACGCCAACGGTGGTGGTAAATGATATTCGGGAAGCACAAATACTGGGCGAATTTATTACAGGGAAACGCCCTGCTGCTGATTTTGAAAAAGAGTTTGCCGGCCATTTTTCGGCAGAGTTTGATGCAAAAAAAGACCTGGCTAAAATTGGGGTGATCAATCAAACCACGCAACTCTCCAGTGATACCCAGGCCATTGCCGATTACCTAAAACAAATCATCGTACAGCATTATCAACTGGCCTCCCATCAGGTGGCTGATCATTTTGCTGATACCCGGGATACCCTTTGTTATGCTACAAACGACAATCAAACTGCCGTTCAACATATGCTGCTTACCCCGGCCGATTTGGCCATTGTAATTGGTGGCTATAATAGCAGCAATAGCTCTCACCTAGTTGAACTTTGTGAACACAAATTACCCACCTGGTTTATTGACTCAGCAGACCGATTACTATCTAACCAACAAATTGAACATCGCAGGTGGGATACCAAAGAACTGATGGTAAAGGAGGGATATCTTCCGGCTAAAAATCCAACCTCCATTTTAATTACCAGTGGTGCCAGTTGCCCCGACGCCGTTGTAGAGAGTGTTATAAGAAAACTGGCAGTTTTTTATCAGGTAGAACCTGCTCTTGAGGAAGTTATTCGAGGATGGTGTGCATAGTTATAGGGTATTTTTTCACATTTGGTAGGAATTTCCTATATTGAAAGAAAAACAACATGCGCCTTTTTTTCTTTCTGCTAATTGGCTGTTTGGGTTTTACCCACGTGAATAGTCAAACCCAAATGAGTTCGGGAGGAGTATTAGACCCCCTGCAAAAAGACATGGACATTCGGCATTATTCCATCAATTTGAAAGTAAATACTACTGCCCAATCATTAGAAGGGTTTACAGATGTGGAAATAGCCCTAAAATCGGCGGCAGATACGTTGCTGTTGCAATTGATTAATAATTATAGCATCAGTCAGGTTACCATCAATCAGCAACCCGTTAAATTTTCTCATAGTAACAACCGAATCCTATTGTGGGGAAACGAAAAATTTAAACCTGGCAAACATACCATTCGGGTTACCTATGCTGGAAAACCCCCGATTGCTGTTCGTCCACCTTGGCAAGGAGGATTCACTTTTACAAAAGACAAACAGGGAAATAACTGGATGTCGATTAATTGCCAATTCGAAGGTGGAAAAGTGTATTTTCCCTGTAAAGACCATCCTTCAGATGAACCCAATGAAGGGGTAGATTTTTTCATCACCGTTGCAACAGGAGAAGTGGTGGCTGCTGCCGGCATTTTGCAGGAGGTAAAGAAACTGAAAAACGGACTTACCACATATCATTGGAAAACCCAATATCCAATTAGTAATTACTGTGTCTTATTTAATATAGGTAACTATGCTGTTTTCAAAAGAAACTATACCACGGTAAAAGGCAATACCGTACCTATAGAAATCTACTTACTAAAGTCCGACTCTTCCCATGCTACTGAAATACTAGACATCAAAGAAAGAGATACTCGCATTTTAGAAAAATATTTTGGTGAATATCCCTGGGCAAAAGAAAAAATCGGATTGGCGTATGTTCCCAATTCGGGCATGGAACATCAAACAATGATAACCTATGGAGATAAATTCAATTACAAAAAAGTAGGCGGACAAAACTATTCCGATAACCTATATCATGAATATGCACACGAATGGTGGGCCAATAAAGTTACCAATCGCGATTGGGCACATATGTGGATACAGGAGGGTATAGCTACATATGCAGAAGCACTTGCTTACCGGGAACTTGCGGGAGAAGAAGCTTACCACGAGGTTTTGAGCGGACATAAAATGCGGGTAAAAAATGCGAAGCCATTGGTGCAGGGGGAATCGGTTAATTCGGTTGACACCTATTCGGGTGATTTATATTTTAAGGGATCTTGTTTTATGCATGCCCTTCGTTTTGTGATGGGGGATAGTATCTTTTTCCCAACGCTTTATCAATTGGCTACCGATAGTGCTTATACTTATTACAATACGGTTACCTCTGAAGAAGTTGAACAACTGTTCAGCAAAGCGGCAAGTAAAAATTTACAGCCTTTATTTGATTTTTACCTGCGCAAAACCGAGTTACTTCAGTTCAGTATTAAAAATACAAAATATCAAACCTATCGCTTACAAGTGCTGAATCTGGATATGCCACTACCGGTTGAAATAACTACAGATAAAGGAACCCAAAAAATGTTGCTTACCCGAGAGGGGATTACCATTCAATCCAGCATCCCCCCTACCCTGGATGGAAAAGGCTATTATTTAAAGAAAATTCAGTTTGAATAATTTGGGAAACAGATTACTAAACAGTCTGTCGGAATATCAAAAACTCATCCTGCTATGTTTACCTGGTTCATTAAAGGGTTTAGTTATATATGGCCAGTTACCATAAAAAATTATTCTTCTCAGTATAGTGGGGAATTGTATATCCGCTATTTTTTGGGTAAAAAGGTGCTGGATTGTAAACATACCAACTATTCTTTTGGAGGTTTACAAAAGGTATTAAAAAGGGCACTGGAATTATTACCTTTTAATCCCGATACCAAAAAAATTTTAATCCTCGGCCTGGGTGCAGGATCAGTTGTAGCAACCATCCGCAAACAACATAGTAAAACAGCACATGTTACCGGAGTAGAAATAGATGCAACCATTCTTCAGATTGCACGAGAAGAATTTGGTATCGTTGAAAATTCGCTCACCAAATTGGTACAAGAAGATGCCATTGTATTTATGGCTAATAATGCTGATAGGTATGATCTGATTGTAATTGATTTATTTATAATTGATACAATCCCGGAAGCAACGCAGGAAGCCTCTTTTTTAAAACAGTTGGTTACAGCAATGGAACCGGGTGGATATTTGGTTTTTAATACCATTCCCGAAACCCTGAGCAACGAAACCCTTGATTATATGATCTCTTTCTTCGAAAGCAGTCAGCTAACGGTTAGGGTTATGAAAAAGTGGGGATACTCCAATAACATCCTATTGGTTGAGAAGCAATCATTAGCCTAGTTTATACACTTTTGCATTGAAATCTTTACTTTATAAGGGAAAACCCTACATCAAAATAGTGATTTCCCCTCTTATACAGGTATAGGAGGTAAACTACTTTTACAAAGTAATCGGGATGAATGCAAACTAACCCAAGCAATCAGCTGAATACAATTAACCCTTCAAGTTTCAACATTCATTTCACATGAAAGCAGAGAAATTATTAATTACTGCAGCGATTATTTTTTTTGTGAATAGCGCCTCCGCTCAAGCACCTATTGTTTCGGAAAATCATTCTGAAATATGGATAGAACAGCGTGGAAATAGCAATAAAAAAAATATCCGCGAATTCGATACAAATAAAAAAGCTACCCAAACCAATTGGTTTATGCAGCCAACGCTGGCTGACATAAAAAAAGGCCTCTATCGGATCCGTTTTACGCAGGAAGGATTACTGATTGCCGATCAAATAACCATTAGAAAAGTACATACCGATCAGGATTCTAAGAATGAAGTAAGAACTTTATTACCGGCAGACTATTATAGGATTGAATATCCACAACCCAATATCATGGAAGTTTATTTTTCCGCAGGAGCCAATCATTTTTTCAGTGCCGATCCCGGCTATATTCTTATAAGCGGAATGATGCAAAAAAATCAATTACCAATTCCTGACATGATCATTGGCGCAACCCCTTATTTTGCACTGCTGGATAAAAAGAAAACAAAACCCCTAACTTTTTTGGCCACAAGATAAACATCTCCAATATATCCAATACCCTACAAAATGCCGGTTTGTTTCCGGCATTTCTTGTTTTGGGGATACCAGTTAGCCATTCTCAACTTGGGTAATCTGAGTTAATATTCGTCAAAAAAACTATCTTTCCATAAATGAAAAACACATGAAAACGATTGTATCTATTTTTTCATCTATACGACAACTGAGCTTGTTGGTTTTATTAATTGTGCTGTGTGGAACGCAAATAGCAAAGGCGCAGCAAAAGCCAGCTTACATTTTATATAATAGCAAGGGAAAGAAAATAAGCTATTCTAGGATGTTGCAAACAGTATCGGAAAAAGATATCCTTTTATTTGGAGAATATCATAACAATGCAATTGCGCACTGGTTACAGTTTGAAGTTACCAATGATTTACAAAAACTAAGAGCGCTGGTATTAGGAGCTGAAATGTTTGAGCAAGATAATCAAGAGGCACTTTCCCAATTTGTACAAGGAAAAATATCAGCCAAACAATTAGATTCTTCAGCAAGGCTATGGAAAAACTATCCTACCGACTATGCGCCCTTGGTTCAAATTGCAAAAGCAAATCAACTTGCTTTTGCAGCCACCAATATTCCCCGAAAATTCGCATCGCTGGTGGCAAGAGGTGGCTTTGAAGCGTTGGACACTTTAAGTAGCATTCAAAAAACATGGATAGCCCCCCTTCCTGTTTTATATGATTCTACCCTTCCGGGTTATAAGAATATGGTAGCCATGATGGGTGGCCATGGTGGATCAAATTTACCCAAGGCACAAGCCATCAAGGATGCCACGATGGCTCACTTTATTTTACAATACTATCAGCCCGGATCATTATTTATTCATTATAACGGATCCTATCATTCCGATTTTTTTGAAGGCATTGGATGGTATCTCCAACAGCAACGACCCGATTTGAAAAGAGTAACCATTACTACCGTTTCACAAAAGGATATTCATCATCTAGAAAAGGAGCATTTGGGAAGGGCCGACTTTATTATTTGTGTGGATGAGGATATGACCAATACCTACTAAGGGTATCTTTAACTTATTCAGATATACTCAACCTTTCTTTCGCCCAACTGATGGCAATTTGTAGTTGTTCTTCGCGAGTTAAATTTGAATTATCCAATTCAATGGCATCCGCTGCTTTACGAAGTGGGCTAAATTCCCGGTTACTATCGATATAGTCGCGCATTTCGAGGTTGGTTTTCACTTCCTCAATGGTTAAATTCGGATTTCTGCCAATCAGTTCTTTAAATCTTCTTTCCACTCGCACTGAAGGATCGGCGGTAACAAAAATTTTCAATTCAGCAGTAGGAAATACGGTGGTACCTATATCTCGCCCATCCATCACCATTCCCTTTTTTTCTCCCATTTTCTGCTGCTGATGTACGGCAAATTCTCTTACTTCCTTAATAGCAGCTACCTCACTCACATGTTCGCTTACCAACATATCTCTGATTAGTGCCTCCACATTTTCATCATTCAGATAAATTTCACTTTGTGCAGATGCCGGATTATACTCAAAATGCAAATTGATTTCAGCCAATGCCTTATTTACTTTTGCAGTCTGGTTCCAATCTACATGATTCCGCAAAAAATAGAGCGTAATTGCCCGATACATGGCACCGCTATCTATAAACACATAGTTCAATTCCTGCGCCAATTGACGTGCCAAGGTACTTTTGCCACAGGATGAAAATCCGTCTATCGTTATAATGATGGCCATACAATTGCAATGTTACACAATTTCTCCCTTCATTTTTTTTCTGCCCCTTGGAATGCATCATTTCAATTGTGTAAACAAATTTGGATAATCGCTGATGATTCCATTAACCCCCATATTTTTCAGTTGTTGTAATGTTGGTAAATCATTAACCGTCCACGGAATTAGCAACATGCCCATTTCTTTGCATTGCTTTACCAGCAACGGGGTAACCAAATTAAAAGCTGGACTATAAGTAGTAGGTATAAATCCCAATTGCTGCAGTTGAACAGCGAGAGACCGGGCATCATTGTCTTCAATTAATAAGGCGGTGCAGATATCCGGATATTTTTCGTGCAGATATTGAAGTGTTCTTGGATCAAAGGACTGAATAATTACTTGGTTACTTATCTGCTTATCTTTAACAACTAACATCAAGCGATCTACAAATTCGGCGGGCAATGGATGATAGATTCCATCGCCGGTAGGGTCGCTTTTGGTTTCAATATTAAAAAAGGGTAAAGCGCGTTTGTTTTTTGAACAATAAGCTTTCACACTGTCTATCACGTTAGCCAGTAAGGGTTTGCTTACCCGCATATGTTTCTGCTGAGGAAATCGCGGATGGGGCGCCAAACCCACATCAAACTGAACAATCTCAGCATAATTCATTTGATACATATTCAGGCTTTTCTCTTCTTCGAGTGTTACCCTTTTTCCGCTGGGGGTTGTACTGATTTCGTGATTAAAAAATGGTTCATGACTTAATAGTACTTGACCATCTTTGGAGATAACGGCATCCATTTCTAGCGTATGCACGCCTAAATCCAGTGCATATAACATGGCAGGAATGGTATTCTCTGGCATTAATCCCCTGCAACCCCGATGCCCCTGTGTATCAAAACTGTTCATAGTTTTTGAAGATTGATTGCGCGAAACCTGGCAACCTGAAATAATTGCTGCCACCAAAATCCATCCTATTTTTTTCATAGCAGTGAGTTAAGGGTTCATGTTCCAAAATCAAATTATGGATTCATTTCAATTGGCTGGGTAGCCGGTATACTGGCATTTCTTCTAGCAATATTTCTAACCGCCTGTGCTGTAACCTCCCTAAAAGCCTGCTTACTTAACTCATCGGTACTTTTCATCGCCGGAACCCCCGCATCGCCCCCTTCCCGAATACTTTGCACCAAGGGAATTTGTCCCAAAAAGGGCAACTCATATTCAGAAGCCAGGTTTTTACCCCCCTCTTTTCCAAACAAATAATATTTATGGGTGGGTAACTCGGCTGGAGTAAAATAGGCCATATTCTCTACTAGTCCAATGATCGGTACATTTATCTGTGCCTGTCCAAACATCGCAATTGCCTTTTTAGCGTCTGCTAGCGCCACGTTTTGTGGGGTAGTTACAATAACTACTCCGGTTACCGGAACTGTTTGCATTAATGTAAGGTGAATATCTCCGGTTCCGGGTGGCATATCAATTACTAGATAATCCAATTCACCCCAATCCACTTCCGTAACAAACTGCCGGATGGCACTGCTGGCCATTGGGCCGCGCCATACCACCGCATTCTTCTCATCCACCAGCAACCCAATACT
This sequence comes from Chitinophagia bacterium, assembly GCA_037131895.1. Lineage (GTDB taxonomy): Bacteria > Bacteroidota > Bacteroidia > Chitinophagales > Chitinophagaceae > Sediminibacterium. Next base: position 89,999 of record JBAXQE010000008.1, read on the forward strand.
CATCAATCGGATACCCATTTTTTCTAAGGGCACAATCATTCCCTTTCCATCTACTTCTTTCATCAAGGGCCGTTCACCCCGAACCCCAAACATGATTGGCACACTGGGCCCGTATATATCTGCATCCATCAAACCTACTGTGGCACCCCCTTCTGACAGGGCTAATGCCAGATTGGCAGAAAGTGTACTTTTACCCACACCCCCCTTTCCACTCACTACGGCTATAATATTTTTTACTCCGCTCAAAACCTGCTGACCAGATTTTCGCCCAGAACTGGTATTGGCCGTAAAATTCACCTGAACCTGAGCGGCTTTGTTTACTAACAGTTTCACGGCATTTTCGCAGGCAGTTCGCATCATGTCTTTCATAGGACAAGCAGGCGTTGTAAGCACAACGGTAAAACTTACCGCATCCCCCTCAATTTTGATGTCTCTAATCATATTAAGGGTAACCAGGTCTTTTCCCAGGTCCGGTTCCTGAACCTGACTGAGGGCCTGGAGTACTGATTCTTCTGTCATCACGCAAGTTTTTGTTAAAATAGGGGAATAAAACGCAAAGTTAAACCCTACCTGCCGTACTTTGTTAGGGCAGAAAGATTCTTTTCAATAATATCTGATTTTCTAACTACGGCAATCAGGGGCTTTGTAACTTTGTAACAAATATGAAAAAAACGCTATTTATATTTTTTCTGTTGTGCCTTGGTGCTACGCAGCAGGTACTGGCGCAGCAAAGAACTACCCCAGATTCGGTGATTCAATTGTATGGGGTAGTAATGACTGCCGACAGTTTGCAGGGTATACCCTCTTGTAGTGTAATTGTACTTGGCAAAGGACGTGGAACCATAACCAGCTATGATGGGGTTTTTTCTATCGTAGTTGTGAAGGGAGACCTGATAACTTTTTCAAGCGTAGGATTTAAAGATAGAACGATTGAAATTCCGAAAAATCTTGCCGACAATCAATATAGTGTAATTCAATTATTAGTAAGTGATACCGCTTATTTGCCGGCAACCATTTTAAAGCCGAGGCCAACGCGGGAACAATTTGAAAGGGATTTTGTAAATACCACTGTGCCGGATGATTTATACGAAACGGCCCGAAAGAATACAGATGAGGCACAAAGAAGAATGATTCTGGCCAATTTACCAGCTGATGGAAAAGAAGCAGTAAGTTTTCAAATGAGAGCTCAGGCTAATAAAGCTTACTATTCTGGTCAGCTGCCCCCCATGAACATATTTAACCCGGCTGCTTGGGCCGATTTTGTAAGTGCCTGGAAGCGGGGTGACTTTAAGCGTAAAAAATAGTATTCGTTTTCCAGCTGAAACTGGTTTTGCTGAATAGATAATGTTAACTTATATGGATATTCAACAGATTGCAGTAATTGGAGCAGGTACCATGGGAAATGGTATTGCGCATGTTTGTATACAACATGGATTTCAGGTTACGTTGGTAGATATATCCATCGCTGCGTTAGAAAAAGCCCAGCAACAGATTGAGAAAAATATGGAGCGGCAGGAGAAAAAAGGAGTGCTCAGCTCGGAGCAACGATTGGCAGCACTTCAGCGCCTTACACTTTCTACTCATCTCGAAGGAGCCGTTGCAAATTGTCAGTTGGTAATTGAAGCGGCCACTGAAAATCCAACCATTAAGCGGCAACTATTTGAAAATATCGACAAAGCAGCACCCGCCGATTGTATTTTGGCCACCAATACTTCTTCTATTTCTATTACTTCCCTGGCAGCTGCAACCAAAAGACCCGGGAAGGTTATTGGTATGCATTTTATGAATCCCGTACCGGTTATGAAACTGGTGGAAGTAATCAATGCCTATCAAACCGAAGCCGCCGTTACCCAATCCATTGTAGAGTTGAGTAAGCAATTAGAAAAAATTCCCTGCGTAGCCAATGATTATCCCGGTTTTATTGCCAACCGGATTCTGATGCCTATGCTAAATGAAGCCATCTATTGTTTACAAGAGGGGGTAGGAACGGTGGACTCGATCGACAACATTATGAAACTCGGAATGGGTCATCCAATGGGTCCGTTGCAACTGGCTGATTTTATCGGACTAGACGTTTGCAAATCTATTCTAGATGTGATGTATGCAGGTTTTGGACAAGCAAAATATGCCCCTTGCACCCTATTGGTAAATATGGTGATGGCTGGCAAATTGGGCATCAAATCAGGAGAAGGCTTTTATGATTACTCAGCAGGTACAGATCAAAAGCAGGTAAGCATTCGATTTCGTTAACTTTGGGCATGTTCTTCACGCTTTCTAAATTGTTATTCTTTTTCATTACCCCATTTTTCTGGTGTGCGGCATTATTAATTATTGGCATTATACGAAGAAAAAGAACCAACCGTTGGTTTTGGTATGCGGGTATAGTTTTTCTGATTTTTACAAACCCTTTTATCTACCGAGAAGCAATGCTTGCCTATCAGGAAAAGCCGATAACCCGCATGATAGCCGCTTCTCCTATTACCACAGGAATATTGTTAACTGGTTTTGTGGGATTTGATACTGCAGGGAATGGATATTTTGGAAAATCCAGCGACCGATTTATTCAGGCAGCCAATTTATATCATACCGGAAAAGTGAAGCAACTCATCATCAGTGGCGGATCGGGAAATTTTTGGAAAGTTGAACCTCCGGAAGCAGGCTTTCTTAAAAAAGAACTCATTAAAAATGGAATTCCCGATTCAGCAATACTAATTGAAAATCGATCCAGAAACACCTACGAAAATGCCAAGTTTACTCATCAATTGATAGATAGCCTTCATCTCAAAGGTCCGTTTCTATTAATCACTTCTGCATTGCATCTTCCGAGGGCAAAAAAAATATTTTCAAAATTAGGTATTAATTGTATTCCCTATCCCTGCGATTTTAAGCAATACCCAACTGTGAACCATTTTATGAATACGATATATCCTGATGTTTCGTGCCTAAAAGACTGGGAGTATCTAATAAAAGAAATTGTGGGAAGCTTAGCATATCAAATAATGGGGAAAGCTTAAATCAATCATTGAAATATGCTTACCCATCAATGAATTGGAATTATATGGATAATCAGTTTTGCAAGCTCCTAGGATACTGTATTTTATCAGGCTAATACCGAATAGAATCTTTAGAAAAACAGGTAGGAATTCTTTTACAGCTACAAAACAATTCGATTACTTCTTATATTTTTGGATAGGATTGATGAAATATTCAATTTGATCGCTAAACATACTTTCTATTTTAGTTGACTGCATAGGAGGTAAAACAGGTGCAGAAATACCTTCCGAATAATATAGGGATGTATTGGTTATTCTCCTGATTTCATCCCAGCAGCCCAAATTTATAAATGATTGTAAAGTAGCCGTACCTCCCTCTACCAGCACACTTTGCAGGTTTGCCTCGCGGCAATAGTCATTTACTCCCTTGATCCAATCGCTACCCAAGTATTTATAGGCAATTGCCTCCCCTATTGGTGCTGCGGATAGCTCATTCAATAAAACGGTAGGTGCTGCTCCATTAAAAATTTGTAACTGACTAGACAAAGTTCTTTGAAAATCTACCACCAAACGAACTGGATTTTTTCCGGGAACGAGTCGGGTAGTTAGTGCAGGATTGTCGGCCATGGCAGTTCGGTAACCTACTAAAATAGCAGCCTCCTCTGCCCGCCAGGCATGTACCTTACGTTGGGAAATTTCGTTGGATATAAGCATTCTTTCTCCCCGAAATGATCCTATGATGCCGTTTTGGGTTTGGGCCCATTTTAAAATAATGTAGGGACGTTGTTGCTCATGAAAAGTAAAAAATCGTCGGTTGAGCCAACTCCCTTCCTTGGCCAAAATACCCGTAATCACTTCAATACCGGCCGCTTGTAAGATTCGGATACCGCCTCCACTCACTTTTGGAAAAGGGTCTGTATTGGCCACTACTACCTTTTTAATTCCCGATTGTATAATCAAATCGGTACAAGGAGGTGTTTTTCCAAAATGGCAGCAGGGCTCTAGATTTACATACAAAGTTGCCAGTGGAATAAATTGTTGAAGATGCTCAGGAACATTTTGTAGGCATTCAACTTCAGCATGTGGAGCACCGTATTGGGTATGGAAGCCCTCTCCAATAATTTGATTTTCGTATACCAGCACAGCTCCCACCAATGGATTGGGGGCAACTGAACCGGCACCAGCTTGGGCCAGTTCGCAACAACGAAACATATATTTTTCGGAATCTAACATGGGGTTGAGCAAAAATAGACAAATGATAGTAACATTGCAGCATGACTTACCGCGAGGCCGAACAGCGATTAGCCAGTGATTTACAACTTATCTATTCCAACCGGGAAAGTGGGCAATTGGCTTCTTGTGTTATGGAACATATTACCGGCTTACAACGGGTAGATCGCCTATTGCAAAAAAATCAGCCACTTACTAAAGAGCAAGAGGAGCATTGGGTTCTTATCAGCGCTCGAATGCAGCAGCACGAACCCATTCAATATGTTTTGAATGAAGCACCTTTTATGGGGTTAGTGCTGGAAGTTAACAGGCATACCCTAATACCCCGGCCCGAAACAGAAGAATTGGTGAGTTGGGTACTGGATGATCATCCCGAGAAAAATTTACGGGTATTGGATGCAGGAACCGGAAGTGGTTGTATTGCGTTGTCGCTGAAACAGCAGCAACCAAGTTGGGAAATAACCGCAGGAGATCTCAGCTTCGAATCCCTGCAAGTTGCTGCAAAGAATGCCGCCCGAAACCAATTACACATTCATTTTGCCAAGATGGATATGTTAAACCCACAAGATTCTGGCTGGGGTGGAAAATATCAGGTAATCGTAAGTAATCCTCCTTATATTCCCCTTAAGGATAAAGCAGCCATGGAAGCCCATGTAACGGCTTTTGAACCTACATCCGCCCTTTTTGTTCCCGACGAAAATCCCCTACTATTTTATCTTGCACTCATTGCTGCCGCGCCACTTCATTTAGAGGAAGGAGGTTGGCTGTATGTTGAAATTAATGAGGGACTAGGGGATGCTACCTTACAACTTTTTCAAAACGCAGAATGGCAGGCTGAATTACGAAAAGATTTTCAGGGGAATGATCGGATGATTCGGGCAAGATATTATTAAAATTAATATGGCTGTTCCCTACAAATTATTAGCAAACTTTTGGAATGGCAACGTGCAAACGACTGTTTTGCACAGTACCTGTGATGCCTTCCGTTGCGGCTTCTTCAGGCAAGGAAAACGAACGGCGAAATAAAAGCGTATCTTCTGAAGGATCGTTTACATTTTTTTCAGCTGAAATAAAAAGAATTCCATCCTGGCATTCAAAAGAAAAATCATTTGCTTCAAATCCACTTACAGGCATATCAATTAAGAAATGATAATCATCAGCAGAAATAGAAACAGAGGGAATACGACTCTGCCAATCGAAGGTAAATAACTCTGCTTCCAGATCTAATAGCCTGGCCCCAAAAAAATCATCATCACGCAACGCGTCTAAGGTAAAGGCAGGTAGCTTTTGTTCTAAAGTGGCAGTCATGCAATCAAAATTAATCTGTGAAGGAAGTAATCAAATGTTTACTAACAAATGTCAGCAAATCAACTCAAAGGGAGTAATTCATACGCGCAAAGATATCCACAAATTTAAGCGGATTAATTCCACACTTTTAGTAGTAACTTGGTATCGAATTAGCCACTTATTAGCTATGGAAACTGAATCCGGAAAATCAAACAAAGATAAGTCGTTGATTTACATATGGAAAAAGTTTAGCAAATTACTGGGACCCGGATTGGTTACCGGGGCTAGTGACGACGATCCTTCTGGAATTGCAACTTATTCACAAGCAGGAGCGGCTTTTGGATTGAGTACCCTTTGGACCTCCATCATTGCATTTCCCCTGATGGCCTCCATTCAGCAAATGTGTGCCCGAATTGGAATCGTTACCGAACAAGGATTAACCGGCACCCTGAAAAAACATTATCATCGCTCTATTTTATACCTGATGTTGCTGTTTAGTTTTCCGGCAATTGTGATGAACATAGGGGCTGATATTGCGGGAATGGGTGCAGTAGGTAACCTTTTGTTTCCTTCCATTGATGCCAGTTTTTTTAGTGTATTTTTTACTGTATTGCTACTGGTTCTTATTATTTACCTGCCCTATCAAAAAATGGCATCGATTTTAAAATATTTGTGCATAGTAATGCTGGTATATTTTATGGTGCCTTTTTTATACAAGCAAGATTTTACCCATATTCTCAAAAACACTTTTATTCCGCAAATTCACTTTACCAAGCAATTTATGGCAATACTGGTGGGAATATTAGGTACTACTATTTCTCCCTATCTATTTTTCTGGCAGGCATCGGTGGAAGTAGAGGAACAAAATAATCGAAAGAAAAGAATTGTAGTTGATAAAAATTTCATTCACGAAGTTGATAAAGATGTAAATATTGGGATGGCATTTTCGGGAATGGTAATGTATTTTATTATTTTAACAACGGGCACTGTTTTATACCAAGGAGGTGTTCGGGAAATTAATACCGTTGAAGAAGCTGCCCGTGCTTTGCAACCGCTGGCAGGTAATGCCGCCTACCTGTTATTTGCCATTGGAATTATTGGTACCGGATTAATTGCCATACCGGTATTAAGCGGATCTCTCTCCTATATTTTTGCGGAAACTTTTGGTTGGGAACAAGGCCTGAGCAAAAAATTTCACGAGGCCCGTGGTTTTTATACCATCATTGCCATATCGCTGCTGCTGGGTCTTTCCATGAATTATTTGGGCATATCACCCATTGACGCCTTGATATATACAGCGATTTTATACGGAATTACTGCCCCCGTTTTAATTGCCATCATCTTGCACATTGCCAACAACAAAAAAATTATGGGAACATTCGTAAACTCCAGAAATACAAATATCCTGGGGGTTTTAGCGCTGTTGACTATGACGGTTGCTGCTTTTACCCTGTTGTATTTACAATTTACTACCTAAACAGTAAGTTTATTTAATTAAGGAACCACAAAACTTACAGCAGGCGGACTGGTAAGGTTTAAGTTTGGAAAGATTTTATATCCTAAATTGGGTTGATAGTACTCGTTGGTAACAAAAGACTCTCCATACATTTTCACATACACCGTTTGCCCAGTAGTAAATCCCATTCCCAACAATTGGCTGGTAGAAAATCCTGTAATAGCACTTCCATTGCTGAAATTTACTACTGCGCTTGCGGCAAGGTATTTTGTTGGAGATACATCGGCAGCTGTGCTTAGAAAATATCTAACGAATGCGCGACTGGCAGGGGTTGGTGTAGGACTAACCGTGTAGGAGAAACTAACCCCCGGTTCCCCTAACACATTATTCCCGCTCACCGCCAAAGCAGTTACCGTAGTGGTTGACTTCTTTCCAAAACTGATATTGGGTATTTGCGTATTACCTATGGAACTCGCAGCAGGATCGTATGAATGGGTAATTCCAAAAACCTTCGTGGTACCATATCCGCTTTTTGAAATTTCCAAATCATACTGATCATAAGGTAGGTTGGCAAAAGTATATTTTCCTTGGGCATCGGTGGTGGTGGACTTATTTGCCAAATTGGTAATAGTAACCGTAACCCCGGACATATCATTGGTGGAAGTGGTTTTGTCATCCCAGGTTTGAATGGTTCCAAACAAATTACCCGAAATAGGAACCGAAGGCGTGCTGTCTTTTTTAGAACAAGAATTCATGCTAACTCCAAATAGTAAAACAACTAAGTAGAGAAGTACATTTTTTTTCATGATGGTATTTGTGTGCTTTGAATGAAAGGAATTATTCTGGTTTTTTATTGTTTTTCATTTGCAACATCCCCATAATCTGTCCCATAGTATTTTCCATACCATTGGGGCTACCATCCAAAAATATTACATTTCCTTTTCCTAATTCAGCAAAGTTTTTCACAGCTTCCGTCCACATACTAAACAAGATTACATTCGTATCCAGATTCGCTTGTTTCATTTGCTCAGCAGCTTGCGACATACCCTTGGCCACTTCCTCCCGGAACAAAGCGACTCCTTGACCTCTCAGGCGGGCTGCTTCTTTTTCGGCACTGGCAGAAATTTTGATGGCATTTCCTTCGGCTTCAGCGGCTTTGGTTTTGGTGATGAGCAGTGCCTGACCTTCATTTTCAGCAGCTGCTTTTAAATTATTACTGGCAACCACCTTACTCATGCTATCCATAATAGCCTGATCGAAGGTGATATCATTAATCTGTAGATCTTGCAAGTGATATCCCCAACTTTCGAGTGATTGATCAATTTGTTCCTTCACAAATTCTACTATCTCACGACGCAGCACGAGAATCTCAGCCTGCCGCTTAGTAGCCACAAAGCCACGAATGCTTCCCTCTACGGTTCGTATGAGTGCCTGCATCAAATCTTTATCACTAAAAAATTTAAACGCTACATTTTTAATGGTCTGCTCTTCCTGGTTTAATACGGAATACAGCAGCATACTTTTAAAGTATACGTTGGCCTGATCGAGGGTTACTGCCTGAAATTCGAGTTCTACCGATCGATTTTGAATACTAACTGATTTATATACTTTCTCCAATACCGGAATTTTGAAATTTAATCCGGGAAGTAGGATACGACGGTATTTTCCAAAAAGGGTAATCACAGCAATAGTTCCCTGATTAACCGTAACCAATCCGCTGAATGCAATCAGAATACCCAGCCAGATAAACCAATAGTCAACTAAAATGCTCATAGGTAAAATTTTGATAAAGGTACAACTAAAGTTGAGGGGCTCAGCAGGATAGGATGAACGGGAAAAAGAGGCATTTAGAATGGTTTTCGAAGATGGTGAGTGGAAAGTATACTAATAAATTTTCTGCTAAATTTTGAGGTATAATTGAAAGTCTAATCTTTCAACAGTCAATTACTGATCAACTAGTAAATACACTTAGTTTTTAAAAAATTATTCCCCAGCCCAAACCTGCACCAATTCAATCAGCACATCCACTGCCCGCTCCATATCAGCAACGCCAATCCATTCATGTTTGCTATGGATGGCTTGCATACCCGTAAAAATATTGGTGCAAGGCAAGCCCATATAACTTAACCGGCTGCCATCCGTTCCACCTCGAACGGGATGAATCTTCATTTCCACCCCGGCTCGCTGATAAGCTGCTAGGGTGTTTTGTAAAATCTCGGGATGCTGGTCGATTATCGGCTTCATATTCCGATATTGTTCTTTTACAGTGCAAGTAATCCTTGCTGCCGGATAAGCCAACGCTGCCTCTTTTGCGATTGATTCTATCTTCTGTTCAAACTGAAGCAATCCCTCCAAAGCAAAATCGCGAATTAGGTATCGAATGATAACTTTTTCGGCATTCCCCTCAAAAGTATGCGGATGAACAAATCCCTCACGGTGTTCGGTTTCCTCCGGTTTGGGTAACTCCTTTGCAATAGTATCTACCAACAGCGCTGCAACAGTAATTGCATTCACCATCTTACCTTTTGCATAGCCCGGATGCGCCATTACCCCTTCTACGGTTATTAAAACTTCATCGGCATGAAAAGTCTCTTCTTCATAACTACCCAGTTCGCCGCCATCTAATGTATACGCAACATCCGCGCCCAACTCTGCCACCGATAATCGTTCTGTTCCACGGCCTGTTTCTTCATCCGGAGTAAACAAAACCACTATTTTCCCATGAGGAATTGCAGGATGCTGCATTAAAAAGGCAATTGTATCCATTATAATGGCAATGCCCGATTTGTCGTCCGCACCCAATAATGTTTTTCCCGAGGCTGTGATGATGGACTTTCCAATATGCTGTTGCAAGTAAGGATAGTCTGCCATCCGAATTACCTGCTCCCTATCATCCGGCAAATGAATATCCGCACCCTTATAATGAGTATTCAATATAGGCTTAACATCGGTACCGGAGCAATCAGGGGCTGTATCAACATGACTGCAAAAACAAATTACGGGTACCTTCCGCTGCACCGTTGCGGGAACATGGGCAATCACGTATCCCTCTGGATTCAAGCAAACATCCTCCACCCCCATCCCTTTCAATTCTTCTACTAACAACCTGCTTACGTTGAGTTGTTTTTCGGTACTGGGAAACTGAGCACTATCGGGATCACTGGTGGAATCTATTTGCACATACCGCATCAAACGTTCAGATACTGAATAGTTGGGTTGATTGATCATACAATTATTCTGTTAGAAATTTAATACAACGAAGATGAGTTGTTTTAATAAATAAGGTTAACTTACTAAAAAAATATTATGAAAAACTATCTGATTCCTTCTTTGGTGGGTGGACTGATAATTTTCTTCGCCCAAACGCTTTCCTGGACGGTGCTGAACCTACACATGCCCGCACAGAGCTATACATCTAAACAGGATACCATTACCCGCTTTTTGCAGCAACAATTGGAGAAGCCGGGTGGTTACCTCATTCCATCTGCCCCCGTTGGTACTTCGATGGATGAAAATATGAAACTCGCGAAAGATTGGGAGGGCCGCCCCCAGATTATGATTCAATATCATGAGGGCTTTTCGATGAGCGGAAGTAAAATGGGCCTGAATATGTTCCGAAGTTTTGCTTCCAGTGTGCTGATGGTATGCTTGTTTTGTTGGCTGTTATTGCAATGGAAGGAAAGAACCTTTTTTAAGTGCTGGGTGGCCGCACTAGCAGTTGGGATGATTGTATATATCCAAATTCCCTACAGCACTTTTATTTGGTATAAAATATTCGACAACCGGGCTTTCCTGATAGACTGCATGCTCGGATGGGCTGTTTGTGGCGCCTGGTTAGGTTGGTGGTTTACCAGAAAAGAAACAGTAGTTTCTTGATATAGCCGAACCGATTACCAAAAATAAAGGTCTCAACTGCATCCAGCAGCGAGACCTTTATTAGTTTACTTTGTACGTTTAGGGCATAATAATCATTGACTTGCTGTTGGTAATGGCTACCAATTCCAAATCGAAGTTGAGGGTTTCACCAGCGAGCGGATGATTGGCATCCAATACCACCACTTCTTCTTTCACTTCAACAATACGTACGGGAAATTGCTGACCGCTTCCGTTGCTCATGTTCAGTTGCATTCCCACTTCAGCAACCATATCGGGAGGAAACTGTGCTTTAGGAAATTCCATAATCATATCATCCATGCGGGGGCCATAGGCTTCTTCGGCAGGAATTACAATGGTTTTCTTTTCTCCGATCGTCATTCCGGTAACACCGGCATCAAAACCGGGAATAACCATGCCGCTTCCCACTTCAAATTCTAGGGGATTGCGACCTTCTGATGAGTCGAATGTGGCACCATCATTCAGCTTTCCATGATAATGAACCTGAATGGTGTCTCCGTGTTTTACTTGTTGCATGCTTTGTATTTAAAATGATAAAAAAGGGAGTGGACTGTAGATCAACCCCAAGCAACATAGTCAGACTAGCTGACGCAATAACCAGGTTATCGAACGGTTAAACAGATATTCCCGGTGCTAAAATACAATCCTTCCCGAATAATTGGTGCGTTTAGTACAATAATCAACAAAAAATCAGTTTACCCAGCATTAGCAAAGGGGGTTATTGGCCACCAACCAATCCGAAACCCTAATTTTGCCCAATGAAACCCGAAGATCTGCGCATTGTGTTTATGGGTACCCCGGATTTTGCTGTTGCCTCCCTGGATGCACTGGTAAAAGCGGGATTACAGGTAGTTGCCGTTGTAACCGCTCCCGACAAACCATCTGGAAGAGGTCTACACCCTACCCCCAGTGCAGTAAAAAAGTATGCTATTGAACAGGGTTTACCCGTTCTTCAACCCGAGAAATTAAAAGATCCTGCTTTTATTAACTCGTTGGCTCAATTAAAAGCAGATGTGCAGGTAGTAGTAGCTTTTAGAATGTTGCCAGAAGTGGTTTGGAATATGCCTCCACTGGGAACCATCAATGTGCATGGAAGTCTACTTCCCCAATATCGCGGAGCCGCCCCTATTCACCGAGCCGTAATGAATGGCGAAAAAGTTACTGGAGTAACTACCTTTCGCTTACAACATGCCATTGATACCGGAGGTATATTATTACAGGAAGCTTTACCAGTAGGGGAAGATGAAAATACAGGAACGGTTTACGAAAAACTCAGCCTGCTGGGAGCACAACTTTTAGTAAAAACCATGAAAGGTTTGGCAGCCGGGGATTTGAACGAACAACCGCAAGACTCACTAATTAAAGAACCCCTTCATCTCGCGCCCAAAATTTTTACCGAAGACTGTATCATCCATTGGGATCAACCGGTTGCTGTTATTCATAACCAGATTCGGGGTTTATCACCCAGCCCGGGTGCCCTCAGCAAACTGGGAGAAAAAACCTTAAAAATTTATGCAGCTCAACCCGAAAAAATTGCACATCAGCTTGCACCGGGAACCATGGACACCGATGGAAAAAACATCCTACGCTTTGCCGCTAATGATGGATGGATTACTATTACCGACTTGCAATTGGAAGGGAAGAAAAGAATGTTAACGGCAGATTTTCTTCGTGGATATAGAATAGATAAATAATCAATTACTGAAGCTGCGCCTTGAGGATTTCTTTTTCTACTACCCCTTGAACCCGATAAGTTTCCTTGCCATTTTTATATACAATAAAAACCGGCAAAGCACTAACCCCATTGGCTTTCATCATTTCAGTATCGCGACCCCCATCTACTTTTACCAGGGTATATTTTCCAGCTAATTCTTTTTGTAGGGATGCCAAAACAGGCTCCATTTTTTTACAGGGCGGGCACCACTCGGCACCAAAATCAACCAATACCATGCCGGATGAGCGAATGAGTTTAGCATATTCTTCGGCACTCATCTGATGAGTTGTTTCTTCCATAACAAACGGCATGTTTGCTTGCTTCCAGGCAATCATTCCACCAGTAAGATTATCTACTTTTACAAAACCCTGCTTTACCAACCACGTTGCTGCCAAACCACTTCTCCCTCCGGAAGCACAATACACCAGCAAAGGCTTGTTCTTATCTAAATACTTTACCCGATCAGCAAATTCAGCGGAATTGGTCCAATCGGCTTGTAAGGCGTTGGACAAGTGCCCCTGCTTATATTCACCAGCTGTTCTTACATCCAACAATTGCGATTGTCCGGCTAAAATTTGTTGTTGAAACTGCGCGGGTGAAAGTACCCCCGATTGAGCAGTTACCTGAAAAAAACAAAAAATGCCCAACAGCAGCATGATGCTTGATTTTATTTGCATGGTTGTATAATTTTTATTGAAAATAATTTACAGTTGCAGTAAACTTCATTTCTGAAACACCCAGGGCAGCTGCTGCAGCATTACTTAATCGAACCAGTAATCCTTTATTCGGTTTGTTATCTGGTATGGGGCCTAACACTCTGGCACAAATATACCTTACCTGATCTACGGTAATTCTAACAATACTTCCGGGTACCACTTCATTCATGAGCACATAATATCTTTTATCACCCCAACCGGTGATAGACTTGAATACCCCAACCGTTCCAGCAATTTCCAATAACTGCTGATTGGGAAATGCAGGTGAAAATTGCGCTGCATAATATCCCTCCGCAGCACTTACCTTGGGTATAGCTACCACCTGCCTTACGGGAGCCGCTTCAACTGCTGCGTATGCAGCCGGAACTGGAGTAGAAGCAACCATAGCAGGCATTGCAACATTTGAAGTGGAGGTATTGTTTGGCAATTCATTTCCACTCAAATAACCCACCACCAACATGTCTCCGTCTTTCAACGTTTCTGATTTTAATTGATTCCATTCTTTGATGCGAGGTATACCCGGTTTAAAATATTGTAAATTGAGTCTATACAAATTATCGCCCTTCTCAACCACATGAAAAACTGGTAAGGTGGTTTTGTCAGTATTCAAATTACTTGCAGTTAATGGAATACGAATAGAGGAAGGGGCTACTTCGGTGCTTCCAGAAGATATTTTGTTATAGGCTTTAAGTTGAGTAACTGGAATTCCAGCCAAAGCCGATATCGATTCAAGGGTTTCTCCGGTCTTAAGCCGATACTGCACATAGCATTCAGGGCATTTACCTAACACCAATAATTTTGCCTGTGCCCTTCCAACATAGGGAACCAAAAACAAGCATGCTATTAACCACCATTTTTGCAAGCAATCAAATTAAGAGCACAAAATTACTGGCAATTGTAAGAGCAGCCAAGAAATTAACTTCCGCCTATCTTTAAAATCCGCCAATGAGTTGGATAGTAGTTATTCAGCCGGTTTTGTATGATTTTTACCCAACCAAGCATACAGCCCTGATAACTTACCAAATTCCATCCGTTGGCCGCTTCCAGTGTTAGGGGCTGACGACCCAAGTAGGCCAGCGCTTCGGATAAGTTCAGGTGAATTATGGGCCAGCCTTCTTTTATACCATATTGCATCGCCCATTCGTGGGAGGGAATGATGTCCTTTCCCTTTTCTTCCCCTAACTCAATACCCGCTTTTTTTATATAAAGGGCCGCTGCCAATTGCTGAACGGCTTTCCAGTGAACGGAGGGCATACTGCGTACCTGATTACCCTGTAAAAAAACAGAGGTGTTTTCTGGTAAGTGAAATTTTTCTCTAAACAAAAACGAACTGTTTTTATTGGGCTGCAGTAAAGCGTTTTCTTTATAATACACCGCCTGATCAGCCTGCTGCTTTCGTAGTACTGAAATATAAAAACCTTCTCCAGCAAGCCGATTAGGAAAAAAACGAAAAGCCCCGGGAATATAAGCCGCAACAATACCCCATTCTGAAGGAACCGAAATTTGCACAGCTTCCATCTGCATTTCTTCCATCAACCACTTTGTTATTGCTTCATCTTCTTCAAACGAATAAGAACAAGTAGCATACAGTAAAATACCTCCTTCTTTTAAAGCCGGCAGAACATCCGCCAAAATTCGCTGCTGGCGCCTGCTACAAAGCATTACCGCCTCTTCACTCCATTCATCTAATGCGGCAGGATCTTTTCTAAATAGTCCGCTCCCACTGCAAGGCGCATCTACCAACATCAAATCGAAAAATCCGGGTAATTGTTTAAAGTGGGTAGGATCATTATTCGTAACTACCGTATTAGGTGAACCCCATTTTATCAGATTTTCAACCAATATGCCCGCCCTCGATTTAATCACTTCATTGGCAACCAGCAGTGCCTGCTGAAAATAGGAAGCCAATAAGGTAGACTTGCCACCGGGGGCTGCGCACAGATCTAAAATTTGCAGGGGGTCGGTGCGCTTATATAATTGGGAAAGAATATGCCAAATAAACATGCTGCTGGCTTCCTGCACATAATATCCACCTCCATGTAAAAATGGATCCTGGGTAAAAGAAGGTCGGGTTGCCAGATACCTTCCCTCCGAACACCAAGGTACCTCCTTGGTTTGCCAGCTTTCTTGCAGCGAAATTTGTTTATCGGGATTTAATCGAACAGAAGTAACCGGTGCATTTGACTGATGGCACTCAACGAAGGTTGCCCGATCAAATCCAGGAACATCCGCTAATGACTGTAAAAAGGCTTCGGGTAAAATCATCTGCTACCCATTCATGGCATAAACTATGCCACCCCAAATATGTTGAAGAAATAACGGCTCTACAAATGATTCATCTGTATGGCCTAACCCAGTATAAAAAGCTCGTCCACCATCAAAATCGTGGTACCAGGCAATGGGGTGAAATGATCCGTTCTTCCCTCCTGTATAACTGGTTTCATCCAAGGTAAGCAATACGTGCAAGTCGGTTTGTATACTTTTATAATTATACCACTCATCGTATCTTTTCCATTGTTGTGGCAGGTGTTGCGTAGAGATATGAGTGGCATCCTGCACTACGAGTGTTGCCTGCTGTTGCTGGGGATGACTTAAAAAATATCCGCCCACCAATTGATTGTACCAAGACCAATCATACTCAGCATCTGCTGCCGCATGAATGCCTACAAATCCGCCCCCTTTATTGATGTACCGCTTAAATGCTGCTTGCTGTTCATCATCCAGCATATTTCCGGTAGTGCTTAAAAAAACGATGGCATCGTACCCCTTCAGCTCTTTATACACAAATCGGGTGGCATCCGATGTAGTGTCTACCACAATGCCCTTTTCAACACCCATTGCGAGCAGGGCTTTTACGCCGGCAGGAATGGACTTATGATAAAAGCCTTTGGTTTTGGTAAATACCAATATTTTTTGGGGCTTCTTATCAAAACCTGCTATCCCGGGAGATTGTATCGCAAAAGAAATGAGTAACAAAAAGAGTATTTTTTTCATGTGTAAGGGTGATTAGGGTAAAGTTAGGTTACTGGCCTGAAACGTTATTGATAAATTAGCTATATTGAACCGATTTTAATTGCTTAAACTTACAAAATAATTAGATAAACCCGGCGTAGCTATGAAAAAGAATAGTGGCTCTTTGTTGGCTTTGATGATGTTTTTAGAATATTTTATCTGGGGAGCCTGGTATGTTACTATGGGAACCTATATGGGTGAACATTTACACGCATCCGGATTAGAAATTGGTGCCGCCTATGGAGCACTGGCCATTGCAACCATGATTTCACCGTTCTTTGTAGGATTGGTCGCCGACCGCTATTTTGCAGCCCAGAAAATAATGGGGGTTCTCCACCTAGTTGGAGCTGTATTATTACTTTCCGCAACCTATGTAAACCATACAGGTACTTTTTACTGGATCATTCTTATTTACTCGCTTTTATATATGCCCACCATTGCACTTAGCAACAGCATTGCCTTTTCGCAAATGGATGACCCCGGTAAACAGTTTCCCTGGATTCGTGTGTTTGGCACCTTGGGCTGGATTGCAGCGGGCTTATTGATTAGTCAATTGAATATTGAAAAGACTTCCGTTACCTTTAATATGGCCGCCTTATTTTCGGCTGCCTTGGGTTTACTTAGTTTTGTATTACCCAATACCCCTCCCAAAGGAAAATCAAGTGATGCACTGGGAACCGATGCCTTTGTTTTATTTCGCAACCGCTCGTATTTGATATTTTTTATTGCGGCTATTTTGGTTTGTATCCCTCTCTCTTTTTATTATGGATTTGCCAATCCATTTTTGAATGAAATAAATTTTAGCAACGCTGCCGGTAAAATGACGCTGGGACAAGTTTCTGAAGCGGTATTCATTTTAGCCATCCCCTTCCTATTCTATCGAATTGGCGTAAAAAATATGCTGTTACTGGGTATGACCGCCTGGATTCTGCGATATGTATTCTTTGCCTATGGTGATACGGGCGCCAATACCTGGATGCTGTATGCCGGTATTATTCTACACGGAATTTGCTACGACTTTTTCTTCGTTACCGGCTATATGTTCACCGAAAAGAAAGCGGGAGAAAAAATCAAAAATGCTGCACAGGGACTATTTACCTTTGCTACCTATGGCGTGGGCATGTTTATTGGCACCGGATTTTCGGGCTGGATTGTAGACAAATATAAAGTAGGCGAGGGACACCAATGGACGAATATTTGGATGGTACCCGCCTATATCGCCTTAGGTGTACTGATTTATTTTATCTTGTTTTTTAAAGAATCAAAAACAACTGAAACCGCTAACACCCCTAATGTATAAATTGATATGAAAAAAGTTGCCATGCTAGGTTCCGGTTTTATTGGCCGGTTTTATGCCGACTCACTGCAAGGTTATCGCAGTAAAGACAAAGTAGTAAGTGTATATTCGCGCCGGGAAGAAAGTGCCCAAAAGTTTGCAACAGATTATGGTTGCAGCCACTGGACCACCACTATGGAGGAATCCATTGCCCATCCCGATGTAGATATTGTTTGCATTGCCCTTCCCAATAATTTGCATGAAGAAGCCGTAATGCTTTGCTGCAAACATAAAAAAGCGGTAATGACTACCAAGCCTTTGGGCAGAAATACTGCGGAAGCCAAAAGAATGTTACTCGCCGTAGAAGAAGCCGGCATTTTTAATGGATACCTTGAAGACCTCGTATATACCCCTAAATTTATCAAAGCACAGGAGAGCGTGAAAAACGGGGCACTCGGCAGAATACTATGGGCAAAATCCAGAGAAACCCATCCTGGTCCGCATAGCGATTGGTTCTGGGATTTAGAACAAGCCGGGGGTGGATGTATATTAGATTTGGGATGCCATTGTGTAGAAATTACCCGCAGTTACATTGGCAAGGATATAAAACCAGTGGAAGTAATGTGCTGGGCAGATACCCAGGTTAAACCAATAGATGCAGAAGACCATGCCATTGGCTTGGTGAAATACGAAAATGGATCGATTGCTCAGTTTGAAGTGAGCTGGACTTTCCGCGGAGGATTAGATTTGCGCGATGAGGTAATGGGAACCGAAGGAACCATCTGGATCAATAGTTTTTTAAGAACCGGGTTTGACATGTTTACCACCGGCAAGGGGGCAGACTATGTAGCAGAAAAAGCAGAAAGCAATTCTGGTTGGCTGTTTCCGGTAGGAGATGAACTGAATGAATTGGGATACAATCACATGTTCATGGATATGTTCAATTCCATGGAAAAAGGGGTTGCTCCTAAAGAAACTTTTTACGATGGCTATGTGGTGAATGCCATTTTAGATGCTGCTTATCTTTCTGCTAAAACAAAACTCTGGGAGCCCGTTCAACTGGATATTTGGAGAGGAAAAACCGGATTAACCAAAGAGAGTCATCTGGTAAATTACGACGCCGACCATTACCTGGTAAAAGAGGAAATGACACACTATGGTGCTAAAAAATTAATCCTGAAAAATAAGCATACCGGTAAAATTACGGAGCAAATTATTTCATAGCCAAAAGCCACAGGATTCATCCTGTGAACAAAAAACAGTTAACCTCCTTAACCAATTTGATATGTTGTTGCCTCAACAATTCATCCACCATGTATATTTTTGGCTGGAAAATCCCGACAGTGCCCAAGACCATGCTGCGTTATTAAAGGGATTACAAGATCTTTCTGCAGTGCCCACCATCCATCAATTTCATATTGGGGTGCCGGCAGCTACTAATCGGGATGTGATAGATACGAGTTATGCCTTTTCTTGGTTGGCGGTATTTCAAACGGCTGAAGATCAGGATATCTATCAATCGCATCCCATTCATCTACACTTTGTAGATACCTGCAAGCACCTTTGGAAAAAAGTGGTGGTATACGATTCGGTTGGTGCCTGAATCAACCCACTATAAATTTCCCTTTTTCAGTTCACTTACTGCAAAATCTGCAGCCCGTGCCGTTAATGCCATATAGGTTAGGGAGGGATTCTGACAGGCAGAGGACGTCATACAAGCTCCATCCGTAGCAAACACATTCGGAGCATCCCATACCTGGTTATTTTTATTCAGCACCGATGTTTTGGGATCGAGTCCCATTCGTGCAGTGCCCATTTCGTGAATACCATGGCCCATAGCATGTCCGTTATCGCGGGTTTGAATATTTTTTACGCCGGCATTCTCTAACATTTCTTTCAAGTCGGCAACGATGGCTTTGCGCATCTTCAGCTCATTTTCTTTTAATTCGCAGTCCATGGCCAACACCGGTAAACCCCATTTATCTTTACGCTGTTTATCGAGGTAGATCTGATTATCGTGATTGGGTAATATTTCTCCAAATCCGGTAGCCCCTATCTTCCAGGTTCCGGGTTCTGTAAGCGCTTCTTTGTAATCGGCACCAATTTGCAATTCGGCAATTTCGCGGCTCCATCCATCTCTACTGGCACTGCCTTGATAGCCGTATCCCCGAAGGAAATCCCGCTTATCGTTGCCAATATTGGCGAATCGGGGAATATAAAATCCATTGGCCCTTCTGCCAAAATAGTAACTGTCTTCAAATCCCTCCACCGTTCCCGACGCTCCCAAATTATAATGATGATCCATCACATTATGCCCTAATTCGCCACTGCTGCTACCCAAACCTCCCGGCCATACATCTACCGCTGAATTCATTAGTACCCAGGCAGAATTGAGTGCAGAGGCATTTAGAAATACGATGCGGGCATAATATTCATAGGTTTGGTTAGTTTCGGCATTCAACACTTCTACCCCCTTGGCTTTGCGGGTATCTTTATCATACAAAATTTTCGTAACAATAGAAAAAGGCCGAACGGTAAGATTACCGGTTTTTAGGGCTGCGGGCAATGTGCTGGATTGGGTACTGAAATATCCACCAAAAGGACAACCCTCCCAGCATCGGTTTCTAAATTGACATTGGGTTCTCCCTTCAATGGGAGCCGTTAAATTGGCCGTTCTGCCTATAATCAAATGTCGGGTTCCCCCATATTGTTTTTTGATGCGGGCAGCCACATCTTTCTCAACACAATTCAAATCCATGGGTGGAAGAAACTGACCATCTGGTAAATGAGGAATCCCTTCTTTGGAACCACTGATACCGGCAAATTTTTCAACATAATCGTACCAAGCCGCAATATCACGGTAACGGATTGGCCAATCGATCCCTACCCCTTCTTTTGCATTGGCCTCAAAATCTAAATCACTCCAGCGATAACTTTGTCGTCCCCATAATAATGAGCGTCCCCCCATTTGATAACTGCGCCACCAAGTGAATGGTTTAACTTCCGTGTAAGGACAATCCTCCTCATTCGTCCAGGAATCCATTACTGCTTCTGCGGCTGCCCATCCTCGGTGAATTACCGGATATTTTTTCTTTTGTTCAAGGGTGGTTCTTCCGCGGTGAGGAAATTCCCAGGGATCCAGTGAGGCTGTTTTATAATCCTTGATATGCTCCAATGGTTTTCCTCTTTCAAGCATTATTACCTTCAATCCCTTTTCAGTAAGTTCTTTAGCGGCCCATCCTCCGCTGATTCCGGAACCAATTACGATTGCATCAAAGGTTTGCTGAGCTTGAGCCTTAGTATTTAAATGGGTAGAGTCGTTGGGCATAGCAAGTGTATTCGTTGAAGCAGTAAAATAAGCAATTTGATTGAAAATAAAAAAAGCATGCCTATGGTTACAGACATGCTTTCTAGTTTGATATATTCAATTGCTTACAGATTCCCCTTCTTCATTTCGGCTAGAGCAAAATTAGCTGCCCTTGCCGTAATGGCCATATAAGTAAGCGATGGATTTTGGGTACCGGTAGATACCATGCAGGCGCCATCGGTTACAAAAACATTTTTACAATGATGCAATTGATTGTGCTCGTTCAACAAAGAGGTAGCCGGATCTTTACCCATGCGTATTCCCCCCATTTCGTGAATATCCAATCCAGGTGCTTGTCCGGAATCTTGTTGATTGATATTGGCACATCCTGCTTTTTCCAGCATCAGGCTCCCTTGCTCTAAAAAGTCTTTCACCACTTTATCATCATTATCATCATACCCTACCGAAGTTACCAGTAAAGGAATACCCCAGGCATCCTGCTTGTCTTTACTCAACCGAACATGGTTCGATTCTTTGGGAATGGTTTCGCCCTGCATCATCATAAATATTGACCATTCACCTGCTTCGGTAATGGCTTCTTTAAATGCTGCGCCAATTCCATCAGCACCGGCTCTTCCTCTGCCCGCACTATAATGAACCATGTAGCCGCGAAGAAAATCCATATCCTGTTTATGCACGTTTCTAAAATTCGGCATCATCACCTGGGTGGGTCTTCTTCCATAATAGTACTTATCGTCTGGTCCATCATACGATGCAGTAATCTTTCCGCGATAGTTGTGAAATGCAATGTATTTTCCGAGTAATCCATTGTCGTTTCCTAAACCATTGGGAAAACGAGAAGAAGTAGAGTTCAGTAATACTAGGTTGGAGTTCAGGCAGCTGGCATTAACAAAAATGATGCGGGCAAAATATTCGGTTGCGGTATGGGTATTGGCATCAATCACCCGAACCCCTACAGCTTTCTGTTTTTGCTCATCGTAAATTATTGAATGTACTACAGAGTTAGATCGTAAACTTAATTTCCCCGTTTTTTGTGCCCAAGGGAGGGTGGATGAATTAGAACTGAAATATCCTCCGAACGGACAACCCCTTTCGCACATATTACGAGCCTGGCATTTTCCTCTGCCCTGCTGAATATGAATCTCATTTGGTTGGGTAAGATGGGCACATCTCCCTTGAATAACCGAACGGTCGGGAAAATGATGCATTATTTTTTCCTGTATTTCCTTCTCTACGCAATTCATCTCCCAGGGGGGTAAAAACTCTCCATCAGGTAAGGTTTCCAATCCATCTTTATTGCCACTAATGCCAGCAAATTTTTCAACATGCGAATACCAGGGAGCCAAATCTGAGTAGCGAATGGGCCAGTCAACAGCGAAGCCATCTCGGGCGGGTGCTTCAAATTCAAAGCGGCTCCAGCGTTGGGTTTGCCGAGCCCACAGTAGCGACTTACCCCCTACCTGATAACCGCGGATCCAGTCGAAGGGTTTCTCTTGCACATAGGGATGTTCATTATCTTTTACAAAAAAATGCTGGCTCGCTTCGCTATAGGCATAACATCGCGAAAGAACCGGATTAGCTGCTTTTTCCGCAGCTGGAATTTTTCCGTGGTGGGGAAATTCCCAAGGGGGCATGGTTGCAGTAGGGTAATCTTTCAAATGAACCACGTCTTTACCCCTCTCTAATACGAGGGTTGATAACCCCTGATCACATAATTCTTTCGCAGCCCAGCCGCCGCTTATACCCGATCCAATTACAATAGCATCAAAGGTTTGTTGTTCTTTGCCTTTTCCGGCAATTTGAAGCGTATCCGACATAGAATAGAATTTAACGGGTTGAAATAGAAAATTAATTCATTCTTAGGTAAGTATCTGGCAATTAACTAGATAAATTATCCACTTTCATGGTAAATTTACCCATAAAATTACCATATGACTTACAGACAATTGGGCAATTCAAGTATACAAGCTTCCACCATTACTTTTGGAGCCTGGGCTATTGGGGGTTGGATGTGGGGTGGAGCCGATCAAAAAGAAGCACTGGAAGCCATTCTGGCAGGCTGGGAACTTGGGGTTACCTCAATAGATACTGCCCCTATTTACGGGCAAGGACTTAGCGAGCAAATTGTGGGTGAGGCATTGAAAAGCATTCCAAGAGATCAGGTACAAATTTTTACTAAGTGTGGGCTTAGATGGGATTTAGCAAAAGGTCAGTTTAATTTACATAGTACAGATAATGCTGGAAAGGAAATTGATATTTATAGGTATGCAGGAAAGGAAAGTATCATAGAAGAATGTGAAAACAGTTTACGCAGAATGGGAACAGATTATATCGATGTATTTCAGTTACATTGGCCCGATCCCACCACTCCTATAGAAGAAAGTATGGAGGCACTATTACACTTAAAACAACAAGGTAAAGTGCGGGAAGTAGGCGTTTGTAATTATTCGGCTGATCAAATGCAAACAGCTGAAAAAATCGTTTCACTGGTATCAGCACAAAACCCCTTTAGCATGCTGAACCGCGATATAGAAAATGATTTAATTCCGTATTGCATCCAACATCAAAAAGCGATAATGGCTTATAGTCCTATGCAACGAGGTTTATTAACCGGGAAAATTAAACCAACCCATGCTTTTGCTGCGGGAGATACTCGCAATGGAAACCGATATTTTACGCCACACAATATTCAGGAAACTCAAAATATGTTGTCAAAAATTAAGCCCATTGCCGATGGACATTCTATTAATTTAGGTCAACTAGCACTGGCATGGACCCTACACCAGCCGGGAATTACAATTGCTTTAGCGGGTGCCCGAAATGCGGAACAGTGTATTGAAAATGCAAAGGCAGCCACTATCCAATTAAGTTCCGAAGAGTTGACTATTATTGGTGGGCATTTGCAAAACCTACACCTAATTTTTAACTAAGTAATGCCGGGTTGCGAAAGAATAGCTATTTTAATTGTCTATGAAAAATTGCCTTCCCATAGGGTTGTTTCTGCTCTTATTTAGTTGCCAAAAAGGGGAAGAGATTGCAGTGCCTCAGCCGATACCTCTTCTTATTTCGGGTATTAATGTTAGAGATTATGGAGCAGTGGGTAATGGCATTCAGGATGATACCCAGGCATTTGAAAAAGCCATGCTAGTGGCAGACTCACTTAAACAGCCCATCATTGTTCCTGTTGGAAAATACCGGGCTTATGTAAAATTACTTTATAATGGTTTAACCATAACCGGGCAGCAACAACCTACAACCGCTTTTCAGGAAGGTAGCATCATTGTAGGCAGTATCAATTGTAATAACAAAAAGAATGTGCTAATACAGCAATTAGGCATAGATGCCGCAGGTGTTTTACGGCAACAAGATGCAGCAGCACTAACTTCTGGGGATGGAATAGATTCAGTAAGTCTGTTTCAAACTTTCCGCAATATCAGTTTACGAGGTGGAGGCTATCACGAATACCAACATGGTATCTTATGCCAAACTGGAAGAAATATCGAAATAAAAAATATTATCGTAAGAGATTTTTACCATGGCATAGCAATTCGGTCGGGTGGTGTTAGCATAGACAGTGTGGAGGCCATTTCCTGTGGCTTCACGTCCATAATTATTAAATCTGCCGAAACCTATAATGCAAGAACCGCAGATGTGGAGGTTAACCATGTAAATATTTCTGGCAATGCTGGAAATCCATTTGAAAGAGGTGGAACCATACTGGTACAATCTTATAACGACAATAGCATTACCGAAAATATCCATATTCAAAATGTAAACAGTAATTCAGCGGGCGTATCTGCCATTGCGATCAATCAAACCCGTGGCATAGTTAGAAAAGTACAGATAGAAAACTGTAAAGCCGTTAACCAGGGCGACGATCCTAGTAGGGCCTGTTATGAGGTGCAGGGTGGAAGTGATATTCTCTTTAGAAATTGCACCAGTGAGCAGGCAAGAGGTACCGGCTTTAGGTGTGCCGGAAATACGGAAAGAATTCGGGTGGAACAATCTTTCGAAAAAAACTCCGGCATATTGCCCTGGCAGGGAAATTTCAATTACCTGCAGTTGAATGGTATTGAGATTATTAAATAATCTTTCCCGATTTTGCCCTAATAAACACCGGTAAAAATTGATTACCTTAGTGTATTATCGGGTAAGTCAGTACTCATTTCCCTTATATTTCTGAAACAAAACTGAACGTTTATGAATTGCTCCAACTGTATCTTATTTATTTTTCTTTTGGCCGTTTCACCGATACAGGCGCAGTTGAAAACTGTTTCACGGGCTGCCCCTATTGGTGTATTTGATTCCGGTACTGGCGGACTTACCGTGTTGGAGGCCTTACTTACCATTGATGAGTTCAATAATTTTACCGGGGAGCCGGGAAAAGATGGAAAGCCCGATTTCGACAAAGAGCATTTTCAATACCTCGCCGATCAGGCCAATATGCCCTATGGCAATTATGCAGCGGAAAACAAAACACCTTTATTAAAAGAGCATATCCTAAAAAATATGCAGTTTTTGTTAGGCGATTCATTCGAAATACCTGCAAATGGAACCTGGAAACCAGGTGTAAAAATGCTGGTACTGGCCTGTAATACGGCTACTGCTTTTGCACTTACTGATATTCGGGCCTTTTTAAAAAATGAACAATATCCGGTGGCTGCAATTGGCGTGATTGATGCTGGAGTGAAAGCAGCCCTGCAATATCAAGCAACCCACCAGCGAGGTGCTATTGGCGTTTTTGCAACGGCTGGTACAGTTGCCTCCAATGGCTATCCTCGAACCTTATTAGAGATGGCCGCACAAAAAGGCATGGAAACACCCGTGATTGTTAGTCAGGGTGGCGCAGGATTGGCAGAAAGCATCGACAGAGACTGGAGTTATTATGTAGATACTGCCACCCGCTATCGCAAAGAGTATAAAGGTCCTTCCATTAAAAATGCTCAATATAAAATAGATACCACACTTCTATCGATTTATCATTTTAATCAAACCGGTAATAAATTACTCTGTGAATATGATAACAAAGGCGCTTGTCAGGACATACAATTAAACGACCCTGAAAATTATGTGCGCTATCACTTGGTAAGTTTACTAGAAAAAATGCGGCAGAACAAAACTACACTGCCGATGAATACCCTGATTTTGGGTTGTACGCATTATCCCTTTATGCGGCCTATTATACAACAGGTGCTGAGGGAGTTATACGAATATCAAGACAACACCGGATACCGATACCGCGATTATCTTGCCAAAGAAGTAGCCTTGGTTGACCCTTCATATGAAACAGCGAAAGAAGCCTATCTAGCATTGCGTGCCATGAATCTGGAGCAGGAAACGACCAAAAAACAAGAGAATGCCTTTTTTATTACCGTCCCCAATCGATCCTTATCAGAAATACAGTTGCAGGAAGACGGATGGTTTACCTATCAATACAAATATGGCCGCCAGGCGGGTGAATCAAAGCAATATGTACGTTTTGTGCCTTTTGATACAAATAATATCTCCCCGGCCACCTATCAACGGATTCATACTGCCTTACCGAATGCATATGGGCAAATTAAAAGGATTGTGAAGGGAGTGGGGAAGTGATTCAAGAAAGTTAGCCCATTTCTGATTCCATTCACTTCTACAATAACTAATCTATATATAGGTTTTGAAAAATGTTGTTATTCTGAAAAGGAGATCTAGGTAAACATTTCCGCTGAAATTAAATAAAACCTAGTGATAGCAAGGTTAATCAAAAACGAAAACAACATATTTAGGCGTCTTATTAACTTAGAAAGAAAAAGAAAAATTCGAACCAAAAGAAATTGCAGCTTTTTCTGGAGAATCCCAGTATTTATTCCAAAAACATTCCCGAACAATAATAAAACGATTCGTTGAATCGATAGTGATTAACTCAAACGATAACTGGGATTCATCTTTTGCGGAGAATTTTCCTTTAAGTGGAGAATCCACCCGAACACAAGGAAGTTGTAGCGAACTATCTGGACCTTGCCAGTTATAAAATTCAGTAAAATTTGAATGCCCATGAAAATAGGCCTTTATAGTAGGATGGCGACTTACAAATTCAGCAAAAGCTTGTTGTTCCAGTTTGGCAGTATCAGAAACTTGTATCCCATCTTTAAATGCTTCACTTAATAGATTTTCAAATTTATCTTTACTGTTTACACTATGATCAGTATTCGGATTGATAAAAAATCTTGCCTCCACATCTGGGAACGAGTGAGCAAAAAGTACAACAGGAGTTGAGGAATCCAAACGGGATAAATCTTCGTCCATCCATTTTCGTTCTGCACTATCAGGCCATAAGTTCAAAAAAACAAAATGTATACCTGCTAAATCTTTTGAATAATGTATTCGGTTTTTGGGATAATTAATTTTAGTAACTTGATTTGAATCAGGAAACATAAACCTATACATACCCAAATAAGAACTTGTGTCTAAAAGTGGGTCCATTGGTTTATGGTATCCAACCATATTACTAACATCATGGTTACCCGGAAGTAAAAAAATCTGTGGCTGCTTTTTTTGAGCGGGAAAAAGATTTTTACTTATATACAGAGCAGTAAATTCATCCCAGGATTTTCGGGCCGACTGAATACCGATTTCCTGTCGATTTACAATATCCCCCGCAATTATTAGCGCAGATATGGATGTTATTTTTTCGCCAGATCCTATTTTTCCATCTGTAGGCAATTGACTGTTAACTAAACCAGCCATAGCCTTAAGCATTTCAGCATTTACTGCATAAGAAGTAACCTGCGTATTTCCCCTGAATGAATTCCTATTCAAACCGAAATGCAAATCGGAGGTAAAAATAATATTTGTTAAATCACTTTTTTGGGCGGATGCCTCGAAAAAAAGTAATAAACTAACAATATATACAGAAAGCAATCTAACGTTCACCTGCGTTTGATAAGGCATTAATGCACGTTACCTCTTCCATTGCTTTGATAACATCCCATATCTTTTCCGGGTGGTGTGATTTCGCTAGAACCATATTTAGCATCAACCGGCACATCCAATCGGGGAGAAAATCCTATAAAACCAGCCCCAATACAAGGAGAGGTAGACTTCAAGCGAAAATCAAAATTACCCACTACAGCAATATCTCGCAACTGTAATCCAGCTGGCAAAGGAACGGGTGCATTGGCAAATTGCGGATTATTTAATCCTACAACACTGCTTGGTGCTGTATAAACATCACCTACCTTCCAACCGGTAGGTAAATAGGTAGAGGGCTTAGGAATATCGGTTTCCTGGGGCTGACTAATACAGGTACTAACAGCCAAAGATGGAATAAATTGACTGGCCACATTAATTGAATCTGCGTAATACCAATTATAACCATACCGAATATTAGCCGTATCAGCAATGGGTGTTTGTACAATCCGCAATCCAAACTTACAGTTCACGATTAAATTATTATAGGCTAATCCCGCAGAACCTTCTTCAAAATTGATTGAACCACCTCTACCCGCTGCAAGTCTTCTATATCCGCTATTAATAATGGTATTATTATAACAGTTTACATTGGTGGCAGGAAATCCAGGTAATACATTTACGTTCGACATTTTAGGGCCGTTGGTAGCCATCCCTATACATAAGTTATAAGCAAAGTTGCCAATGGTGCCCGCTTTAGAATTCATGGCCTCGCCACCCGTGTATCCACATTTTTCGAATGTGTTCCGCATCACATTAATTTTTCCTCCATTAATCCGGAATGGATCATCAACGCTACCATATATCCAAGAATCTTCTAAAATGAATACGCCGGCTGGATTAGCAAAATAAATAGAATAAGGACTAGAACCACCCGTAAAACTCTTCATAGCTGTACTAATGGTAGCTCCTCCAAAATCAATATGCGTCCACTTCACAACCATTAGCGGACAAGTAGTTGCTCCAATTACACCGGTCCATTTACCCTTCAAAGCAGGATCCTGATTGGGATCTGAACCAAGTGCGTCTGTTCTTGTAACACCAGGAAAGGTTAAAAAAATGGGCTTTTCCTTGGTACCCAAACACAAAAGCGTTCCCTTCACACCAAGTCCGCAGGGAACTCCACCAGTACCAGTAAAATTAACCGTTACTCCTTCTTGAATGGTAAGTGTATCTCCGGTATTCACGAAAACATCCCCACAAACAGAGTAAGTTTTACCCGCAAGCATGGTACCCTTTATGGCACCAGTTAAACAAGTAGTTTCACTAATAGGCGCAGCTACATATACTACTGCAGCAGACAGGTCTTTACTTTCGTCCGTTTTTTTACAAGCACTACTTAAAAAAACTAAAGAACAAAAACTGAAGAAAATTTTAATCGATTTCATATTCATAAAATAAGTTAGTATTATAATTTGTAGCGAAGTCCAAATAACAGGGAAACCTTATAGTAATCTCTTTGTACAATGATTCTATCATCAGGTTTGTCTTGCAATGAAAGGGGTCTTGATCCACTTGATTTTAGATATTCATTGTAAGGCTGTTTAAGAGATAATTCATAAGGCGAGTTGGTTAAATTATTCAACTTTCCATAGAAAGAGAATTTTTTAGCAAACCGCTTTTCAAATGAGATATCCAACTGCATGATTGGTGATTGCCAATAGTGCAAATTGTAATACGGACTAACAAATACAATTCTTTCACCCGTATATACGCCTGCTACTTGAACATCTAATCCAATTTTTGGATTCTTGTAAATCAAAGAAATATTTCCAATGTGATTAGATTGA
Source organism: Chitinophagia bacterium (assembly GCA_037131895.1). GTDB lineage: Bacteria > Bacteroidota > Bacteroidia > Chitinophagales > Chitinophagaceae > Sediminibacterium. Next base: position 119,643 of record JBAXQE010000008.1, read on the forward strand.
CCTTGTAAAGGCCGAGTTTCTGAAACATATTTAGAAGGAGAGGATGAATAAATCATACTATCCCTGGTAATTTTAGATTGGGTATAGGTGTAATTCGCAGAAACTCCAAAAACGCCAAAATATTTGGTAAAAACGGCTTCAAAACCATAGTTATTGGCAGAGGCACTATTTAGTGGAGACAAATACAAATTATTAACTCCCTGCGGCTTATAAGCTCCAATTTCAATTGGGTTACTTAAAGATTTGTAAAATATACCCAACAAAATTTGATCGGCATTTCCAGAATAATATTCATAGCGCAAATCTAAATTGTCGGAGGTAGTATGTTTAAGGTTTTGAGGATTACCCACTTCTTTAAAAAATTCACCGTCAACTCCATCCGGAACCATTTCAGCAAAACCAGGTCTGGCCAATGCTGCATAGTAAGCAAGTCGAATATTTTGATTACGGGTTAATTTATATTTTAATTGCAAGCTGGGTAGATAATCGGTATACTTAATTTTTCCATAATTAGAACCTAGGAATTCGAAGCCTAAGTTGGTATTATATTGTTGATTGGTATTCTCAACACGAATGCCGCCTATAGCTTCTAATTTATTATGGTTGAGTCTGAATTGGAAATAACCTGCCAATATATCCTCTTTAAAAGAATAATTATTACCGCTCCGGCTAGGGGTACCATCAGCAGGATTGGAAAAAGTAAAATTGGCATTATTGATATTGGTATACACTTGCGTACCCACTGGGTTTAAAGAATAAGAAGCATAATAATTATCCCGCTTTTTATCTCTTATCATTCCACCAACCTTAATTTCAAATTCCTTAGAAATCTGATTCGTGTAGTTGATATAACCAGAAATGTCTTTATCATTATTATGAATCCACAACCGATTCATTTTTTGTAAAACATCCTTGGCCACTGAAGTAGTGATGATTGGATATTGATGTATGAATTGCGATTGATCGGGTAAATGATTATTGGCAATTGAATAAGCAGCCGTCCAATCTAATTTACTAGTTTTTGTAATTTGATGGTTACCAATCAGGGTAGTATTGTTGATGGTTTGATATTGCCATTGACTTCTCTGCCAGTTATCAACCACAGAATTGAGCGTTACGGTATCCCAAACAATACGAGTTTGGCGATCATCCAAATGAACAAAAGTATTAGATAATACAAGTTTATTCTTGCTATTTATCTGATAGTCTACCTTGGCTGTTAAACCAGTTCGTATACTTTGCGTAGAGTAGTTTCTAAGCTGTAGTTCTGCAAAAATGGGGATATTATTAAAACCAGGCTGAGAGTTGGGCAAAAAGAAATTCGAAACACTTCTTCTATAAATATTCTGATAGCTACCCGATATAATAAAACCGATTTTTTTATTCGCTCCTACTCTATTACCAACTGTTAGTCCCAAAGTAGTACTAGCAGGCTTATTCAGCAAATTATAATTCATATTGTCTACAGCAAAATCTTTGGAGGTAGCCTGATAAGTGGCTCCATTTTTTTCTGCAGGCGATAACTTACTCATCGCAGAGGTATTGAACTTATAAAAGCTGCCATCATTTAATGAAGTGTTATATCCAATAGCCGTATTTGCCTGTACTAATAATTTTGAAGGAGCATCTCTCATCACCAGATTAATCGTTCCCCCAATGGCATCTCCTTCCATAGAAGGTACTAAACTTTTACTAACCTCCAAACGCTCCAATAATTCCGAAGGAAAAAGATCAAGCGGGATAAAACGGCTTTTGTTATCCGGACTCGGTATTTTAATACCATTTACCAGCGTATTGATATACCTTTTATCCATACCGCGAATAATTGGATATCGACCCTCTCCTGTGTTACTTTTTTCAATAGTAACGCCACTCACACGCTGTAAGGCGTTGGCAACTGTAATATCAGGTAGTAATTGTATGGTTTTTGATGATAATACGTTGATAATAGGATCAGCCATTTTTTCAAGTCTTCTAGCACCTTTATCATCATCTTGGTATAACCTTGATGAAACTGTTACGGAGGCTAATTCATTACTTTCCGACTCTGCTGTTAATGATACAGAAAGGGCTTCCTTATCATCTTTTAATGTAATGGATTTTAATACCGTTTTATATCCGGTATAATTTACAACTAATTGGTAGGTACCTGCTGGCACATTAGTAATTGTAAAAGTACCATCCAAACGAACAATAGCCTTAAATTGGGTATTTTTAACAGTAACGGTAGCACCAACTAAGGGTTCACCAGTATTGCTATCCACTAATTTACCAGAGATAGTGGCTGCCTGTAAACCGGCAGAAATTAGTAAGAAAAGAATTACTAAATAATTCTTAATTCGGGGAAACTTAAATAGATACATTCAACTTTTTGGAACGAATGTATAAGTATTCTTTCTATAAATTAATGCTTTCATCAACAGTTCACAAGAGATAACTATTTGATATTTTTTTATTAACAATTAATTTATATTATAAAAATTATTTATGTAAAATATCAAGTAGGGTATTATTATATGTAAGCGCTTTTATGTTTTTCCGTTTTTAATAAGCCTATTGTAATGAAAAAAGTGACGAAGTATTCCTACAGCAGCATCAATTTATGCCCCAATAGCCCGCAGCTGATGTTGTTTTATAACAATTAGAACTATTTCAACCAGCTGATAAATTTTATTAAAATATGTTTGCACGAATAAATTCATTGCTAAGAAATAGGGTTATCAATACTATTCAAATTTAATTAAGAAACTCATGAAAAACGAACTAATTAAATGGCTAGCTCAATCTATTTTCGGTTTACTATTAACCGGAGCCGGTTTATCAATAAGCATAGAAGCGGGCTTACAAAAGCTACAAGGGTTGCCTTGGTTTTGGTTGGGTACTTTTGGGTTAATTGTATTTCAGGCCGGTTTGTGTATTTTGATTGATTCCTTGGTTGCTAAGATGAGAGTTAAGAAGTTATTGTGAGAAGTAATCACTCCGTATCCGGGAATAACTTAAATTTTGATATGCCCTTTTCTGTAGTAAATATTTTATTCCTTTGGGGGGTTAGCTCAGTTGGCTGGAGCGCCCCGATGCATCGGGGAGATCGTGAGTAATTCCGATGTGTAAGTTCCAATACCTTATAATTAAAATTTTGTAAAACCCTTCTAAGGAGGTAATGTTGCACTCCTTTGGGGGGTTAGCTCAGTTGGCTAGAGCGCCCCGATGCATCGGGGAGGTCG
>JBAXQE010000009.1:0-119627 GCA_037131895.1 Chitinophagia bacterium
GTAAATGCATCAATATTTCCCGTGCCTGAAAGTGGCATGGCACCAATACTAATACTAGTTCTCACCCAACTAAAAGTTGCTCCGGCCATAGAGGTAGGAACAAAAATTATAGGATCCGTTAATACCCCATTACATTTAACTTGTGAAGTGGGTAATACCATATCCGGAGCCGCTTTGGCGGTATACGAATACATCATTGGGGTGCCTGAACAAGCGTTGGATAGGGGAGTAACCGTAATTATACCAGTTATGTCTGCAGCAGTAGGATTTGCATAAGTAAACGTTCCAATATTTCCCGTTCCAAAATTGGCGAGTCCAATGGCTGAATTATCATTCGTCCAATTGAAGATTGTATTCGGCACATTACCAGAAAAATTTACCGGGCTTGTGGTAAGATATTCACAGTTTAATTGATCTGCAACTTGCAAAATATTGGGTGTAGGATTTACCCGTATTGAAAAGTTAATCGTAGGTCCGTAGCAGGTATTGGAGTAGGGCGTTACAGTAAAATTCGATGAAATGGGTACATTTCCCGGATTGGTTGCAGTAAAAGCATTAATATTTCCTACACCATTACCAGTTAATCCAATTGCTGTATAGGTATGTTGCCATTGATATTCAGTGCCATAAATAAAAGATCCTGTAAAATTAATCGGTCCTACCAGGGTTCCGTTGCATTGAACCAGATTACCTGGGTTGTCCACTTTAGGAGTGGGTTTAACCGTCATCGTAAAAGTTACTGGCAAACCAACACATCCAAAGAAAACAGGTTGCACTGTAAAGTCACTGGTTACCGGTATATTTGAAAAATTTGTAGCAACATAGTTATTTATTTGTCCACTTCCATTTGCAGGTAATCCATTTGATACAAGATTGTTTGTCCATGAATAATTTACACCTATATAACCCGGAGAAGAAAAAGTTGCAGTAGGCGATAGGGAACCACACATTTCAAAGCTACTAACTGCAAGCATTGAAGGAATGGGATATACATTATAAGTAAAAATTTCAGGGAATTCACTATAGCAGCCATTCGTAAATCCGGTTACCTGAACTTGTGCAGTAATCGGAGCAGTAGAAATATTTATGGGCGTGAAGGAGGGAATAGCTGAAATACCATTGCTATTTAATCCAATGGAAGGCATATCGTTATTCCAAGTGATAATGGTTCCAGGAATATTAGACGAAAACGCAATTCCACCATAGTTTACTCCATCACAAAGATTTTGATTAGTAACATTCGAAATAACCGGCTGGGGCTTTACTGGAATCTTGAAGGTTATTGGATCTCCTGTACACACTCCAATGGCAGGTATAACAGAAATGGTTGACGTAATAAGCGTATTACTTAAATTAACAGCTGTATACGGACTTAACTGATAAGAATCGGATCCAGAACTGGGAATACCAATATTGGGGCCCCCATTATTCCAATAATAATTTGTGTTGGGGGTAGGTCCTGCAAATGGAACAATGGGAGTACTAGCATTAGCGCAAATAGGTGCTTGATCAGCAATCGCATTTACAACCGGAAATGGCCTTACTGTTACCCAAAGGTTGTAAATATGCCCGGTATTGGTATTGATAATATACTTTGCAAGTCCGTCAACTATATTGTTATTGACTAATGTTTCTGTTAATTTTAATTTGGGAGTGGTGGATGACAAGCCACCGGTTGCGCCAGTTACAGTAGGCGTAGTCCAAGTATAGGTAGTTCCAACTGGCTCCGATACTACCGAAAAATTGAATGCTACCCCTGAACAAGTAGTGAGTGTATGCGTTTGTCCTACCACTGTTTGCAACAATGGTAATAAGAACATGAGCAGGACAAACCTCTTCATATTTCCAAATGGTTTTTCAATTGCATGCAAATTATAGTATGCAACAGGGATAGGATTTAGGGATTTTGGCAAAAAACGTGTAGTTCTTACACTACGCCGTGAAGATACCAAAACGCCTTAATACGCAGTCTTATCAACCTGTTAACATTAGTTTATGTTAAATATTTATATTTTATTAATGCGTTCTGAACTCTTTCTTTCAATCAGCGCACTTTTTAATTCTAATTTGTCTATTCTGTTGCCAAACGTCTTTTTTTCAATCATTCGAAACAAAAGCGTTGCCGCTTCCACCCCAATTTCGAAAGCCGGTTGGGTAATGGTAGACAAAGACGGATTCAACAAAGAAGCTGTTCGTAAGTTAGAGAAACTTATGATTTTCAATTGTTTAGGTATCTGTAACCCCATTTCTTGGGTAACATAATATACAGATATGGCCAATTTTTCTACGGTTGAAAAAATGCCATCCGGTCTTTTTCTACCCTTTAACAACGCTTTTATCAAGGAAAGATTGTATTCATTATCGTTCGTACACTGAACAATGAGTTCATTTTCAACCGGTAACCCGTGTTTTTTTAGGGCATCTATGTAGCCATTCATTCTTTTGTTGCTGATAGAAAGGTAGTGGGAGAGGGATAAACAGGCAATGCGCTTACATCCCGATTGAATCAGGTGTTCAGTAGCCCTAAAACCACTTTCATAATCATCAGTGGTTACCGTGGGGCAAGAAATTTGCTCAGGTACCCGATCGAAAAACACGAGGGGAATACCACTTTCTTGCAAAGAGGTTAAATGGTCAATTGATTGGGTATCCCTACAAAGCGACATGAGCACCCCATCTACCCGCCCGCCCAGTAAGTGCCGAACGGTGGATACCTCATTGGTGTTATTTTCATGGGTAAGATAGGTAAGCACGTGATATCCCTTTTGCTCTGCCACCATTTGGATACCGTCTATTGCTAGGGCGAAAAAATTATTGGCAATTTCGGGAATCACTACGCCGATGGTAGCACTTTTTTTTCGTCGCAAACTACTGGCAAAGGGATTCGGCTGGTAGTTCATCCGGTTAGCCATTTCTACTACCCGCTTTTTAGTTTCGGCACTAATTTCGTAACTATCGCGTAATGCTTTGGAAACAGAAGAGATGGATAAGCCTAATGCAGCGGCTAATTGCTTGAGGTTCGTATTACTCATACACCTGATTTTCGTAGGTTGGATAATTGATTGGAACAACTAAACTACAACATTTTACGAAAATTCACGAAAAGCTTTTCCTAAAAAACGAAAATCGCCACCCATAAGAGCAGCGATTTCGGTTAACTATTAACGAAAATAAATAAGGCTTATTTCAGCATACTACGCAAACGAATGAGCGCTTCTACATAATAATAGTCCGCATATGTTAAGGGTACATCTACTTCCGAATTTCCGGGTAAATGGCCAGTAGAATGTTTTAAAATAAATCCACCATTTTCTCCAATGTTTGCGGTATAGGTGGGGGTAGACAATGAGCGGATGATTTTTTCGGCCATTTGAAGGTACTCTTTTTGTAAGGGGGCTGTATTGTACTGAGAGAGTTCTAACAAAGCCGCAGCCGTAATCGCTCCGGCAGAGGCATCCCGATAAGTTGCAGGAATATCCGGTGAATCAAAATCCCAAAAAGGGATACCATCCTCCGGTAACCTGGGATGATGAATAATAAAATGCGCTATCTGATTGGCCTGTGCCAAATATTTTTTATCCTTTGTATACCGATAGGTACTTACATACCCATATAAACCCCAGGCCTGTCCTCTCGCCCAAGCAGACGCATCCGCATACCCCTGGTGCGTATTTTTTGCCCGAACAGCGCCGGTAGTAGAATCATAATCGATCACATGATACGAGCTGTAGTCTTTTCGGTAATGATTGAGCAGGGTTGTATTGGCATGGGTTACCGCAATCTTATAAAAAGTAGAATCTTTTGTGTATTTCGTTGCCCAAAATAGCAACTCTAAATTCATCATATTATCTATAATAACCGGAAATTGCCATTTGCCATGGTCCCAGGATTTAATAGTACCGGTTGATGTTCTGAAACGGGAGGATAATGACTTTGCACTATTTACCAGAATATCTTCCGTTTGTTTGGAAGGATTTTGTTGATTGGCATGCCCAAAACTATTGTACATCATAAATCCCAAATCATGGGTGCCTTTATTAAACTGCTCCTTTTGTAAAAACTGCTCTACCCGCAATGCCTCTTTTTGCAGCGACTCGTTTTTACTGTAATCATACAAATAGTGCAATGTGCCGGGATAAAAGCCACTCGTCCACCAATTCGTTTTACTGGTTTCAAATTTCTTAGTACCCCAGTAATAGGTTTTGGGTAGCACGCCATCCGGTAATTGGGTGCCTAAAAAACTATATTGACGAACCGATCTTTGCAGGGCACTATCAATCAATGTTTTTAGTTCGGTAGGTGATGACTTTTTGGTTTGAGCAACTGCATCATAATGAACTATCGAACTAAATAAAACTAATAATGTAAGCAATTTGATTTTCATAATGTAAAAGGGGATGGGTAGTTACTTAAAAAAGAATGCCACAGTTAGGATGTGGCATTCTGTATACTTTCAAAAGTAAGAAAATTATTCTGGAATCTTATCCAATGGCGGCACATTACCTGCCGCTCCTGAATATCCGATATTCTGATTGATACGGGCATCCGTATTGGCCAAAATAGCTTCCTGTGGTATCGGCCATAATACATGGTATTGGCTGATGCGGAATACATCTCCACGGATAGTTACGAAATTCTTACGGTAGAATTCATTCTTCTCTAAAATCCGATCAATCATAAAATTGGAAGTAGAGAAGTTAGCCAAATTATAGGTTTTACCATTATATGGCAGTCCTGTTTTAGCGAAAAGGAAAGCGATACGGGTTAACTCCGTTTTGCGAGGCTCTTCCCAATACAATTCTCTTGCGCGCTCATCTAAAATAGTTCCAATGCTCATGTCGGCTGCTGTATAAGGGGAGCATTTGGCTCTTGTTCTTATCGCATTAACATCCAATGCAGCATTGGCAGCATCTCCCTTCCACATATAGGCTTCTGCTCGCAGTAAATAGGTTTCGGCTAAGCGGAAAACATACCAGTCGGAGTGACCACCCTGCATAGGCGCGTTTTCGAAGTCTGGAATATAAACTTTATAGTGTGGCCAAGGAAACCATCTTCTTAAAGTGTCTTCACAAAGTAGGTTGCCGGTTGGGCCTCTTAAACGCAGTCTTAAACCATAGGCGGTATCCTTCCCTTTGATGGCTGGGTTGTTGTAGCGCATATTTTCGGGATATAACCAGTTACCAGAAACTGAATCGTGACGTAAATCTTTGGCATCATCCCAAATCATATTGTAGTGGTAGGAGGTATTTCTGCAGCGACCGATACCACGTCCATAAATATTCATGATATCAATTTCCACACCCGAAGTAGACACCACGCCTTGACTACCCATTGGAGTAGAGATAGTAGTACCAATCGATACACCCGGAACAGTTTGCCGCATAATACGCATACCGGGCGTTCCATCAGTCCAGGCGCTAGGCGTTCCTAAACGATCAGTTACTAAAAACAACCCTTCGGTATTTACTGAAGCAGATTTATTTTCGGGTCTGTGTAAATCCCATGTTACATTTTTATCTGCTTTGGCGGCATCTACTCCAAAACGGCTCGTCATTAATTTAAAGGTACCATTGTTGATAACAGCTGAGGCAGAAGCAATGGCATCATCAAATAATCCCAATGCCAAATTTACTTTCGTAAGCAAGTGGTAGCAGGCACCTCTGTTAACATCTCCCTTTTCAATAACCCAAGGAACATACTTAACTGCAAATTCTAAGTCTTGCTTCATACGGGTTAAAATAACCTCCCGCTTTACCGTTTGAAAATCTGTTTTGGCAGATGTTACCTCTTTAATTGGGCAGGGTACATCACCAAACTGGTTAGTTAAGCGATAATATCCAAAGGCACGATAAAAATATGCCTGGCCTAAAATGATATCCTTGTCGGCTTGCGCAACTGCAGCAGCTCCTGGCAATCGACTGATAATAGTATTTGCCATTCGAATGCCGGTATACATCTGGTTCCAGAACCAGCCAATTCTATTAAAATCAGGACTGTTTAACTGGGCATCCGGACGAATCTGCAGGTCCATATTTTGCGCAGGGCCGGTTTTATCATCCGTTCCTTCCACCGATACTTCTGAAAATATCAATTCAGAAATAATGGGAGAGCCGTCTCCATACCATTCACCCCGATAATTGTTGGCACAACCAGCCAAACCAGCTTTAAATCCTGTTACATCTACATAGGTGTTTTCGGGTGAGTAAATTGACAGGGGTTTGGGTTCCAGCCAGTCTTTTTTGCAACCCTGAAATGCTATCGATATCAAAAGGATAACCGACAGCAGAAAAGTGTGTTTATAATGCTTGTTCATGTTTTCTGTTTTTGAGGGGGTTATCTTATAAAGTAACATTCAAACCGCAGTTGAAATTAATGGGAGTAAGTCCTTTATTTTCAGGATCAAAGTATGTCCAAGGCGAGAATACCGCAGCATTCACCACATTGAAATAAACTTTCATCGCATCTATTTTCCATTTCTTAACTGTGGCAGCAGGAAGCGTATAGGCTAAGCTAACATTACCAATTCTCATAAAACTACTTTTTCTATATACGTTCCAGGTTACTGGTCCACCCGCATTCGACATCATGGCTGCATAGTCGTTGATGGGATTTTCTGGAGTCCAGTAAGGACGCTGATAGAATTGAGAACGATCATAGAATAAATCCACGTTTTTCGCTTCATTAAACTGGGTTAACTGACCAATTTTTGCATACAATGTGAAAGCAAAATCAAAACTTCTATAGAGTTTGAATTCATTTCTCAAGTTCCATGAAAACTGAGGAGTAGCGTTACCCAAAAACTGCTTATCAGCAATGGTGTACTGCCCATCACCATTGGTATCTTCTAAACGGAAATCTCCGGGTTTGTAACCGTATTTTTTGGCATCAGCCACATCCGGTATTTGCCAAACTCCTGATACCCGATAATCGAATACCGTGCTGATGTTTCTTCCAATAAACCAACCATTGGCAATATCATCTTTTTCAGAAGTGCCAATTTGTTTTCCGGTTGCATCGTAGTCAGGAGTTGCACCATAAAGATGAACAATTTTATTTCTATTGCTCCAAAGCGCAAATGTGGTTCTCCACTCGATATTTTTTCTTTTCAGGTTATTGGTATTTACAGAAATTTCAAAACCTGTATTTTTCACTTCTCCTAAATTCACTAGGATACTATTAAAGCCGGTAACACTAGGAAGCGTTCTGTTCACCAACAGGTCTTTGGTAGTTCTATCGTACACATCAATAGATCCCGAAACAATTCCTTTTAAGATAGAATAATCAATACCAAAGTTGATGGCACTGTTTCTTTCCCATTTCAATGCTGGGTTAGCCAAATTGCTACCCGCCACACGGCCTACATTGATTGGGGTACCTCCGGCAGTAATATATACATAGGTGCCAGATGCTAAATTAGAAAGCGCCGCATAACGACCAATTTCACGGTTACCATTTTCTCCATAAGAGATACGGGCCTTGGCATAATCTAACCAACCTGAAGCATTTTTCATGAACTTTTCATCGCTGAAAGCCCATGCTAAAGCAACAGAAGGGAAATTAGCTCTTGGGTTTTGTTGTCCGAAGGCAGAATATCCATCTCTTCTTTCAGTAATGGTAAAGAAGTATTTCTGATCGTAGTTATAGTTCAATCTGCCCATGATCGCATCGCCGGTAGCATATTGATCGTCCGTTGCAACAACGGGCGCCAGTGTTGCAGACTGAAGTGAACTATATCCGAGATTATCGTTAGGAGCAAAATTCGATGCCTGAATGGTTGTATTCCAAGATTGGAATTTTTCAGCATTCACCAAGAAAGTAGCATCAAAATTATGTTTACCATACTTTTTATTCCAGTTGATTACATTATCCAACTGCCAAGAATAAACAGTCTGGTTTCTTCTGTTCGAAATACCTTTTTGAGTGGCCAATGTTGGGTTAAGGGAAGACTGATGACGATATTCGCGAAGGATATCAAATCTCGGCGTAAAGTTTACAGAATAGGAGAATCCCCAGGGCAATTTGCCTTTTGCATAAACCGAACCGAAAAAGTTATCGTATTTATACAATCTTTTTTCATACACCTGCCCCAAAAATGGATGGCTGTTGTTACCCACATCGTCGTTCGGGCTAGATCTTAAAGTAACACCATCTGCGGCATAATAAGATCCCCAGGGAGTGGTACGATTTAAATCATCCAAATTTACTTTTACAGGACTTTCATCTCTTTCTGCAAACTGAAAATTCAATCCAACTGTAAGAAATTTGGCAATATTGCTTTCTAAATTAAAACGAGTTCTAAAAGTTTTATACTTATCACCTACTGTTAATCCATTATTTTCTAAATAACCTAAAGAGAAATAATAATTGTAATCATCTCTTCTTTGGGCAATGCTAATGGTATGATCTTGCTGCATTGCACTATAATTCAGCATTAATTTTTCCCAATCCAAATTGGTGCCTGCCTTATAATTAGCAATCTCAACCGCTTTTAAGCCCAATCGGGAAAGCCATAAAGCCTCTGGGTCGGTAGTGGAAACAGTACCATCTAATGCAATCCATTGTGCTAAAGAAATGCTAGAAGGTAGCTTGTTTGGGTTGGTGAATCTATATTTGATACCTGGTTTAGAAGTAGAATCAAAACCAAGCTGCGACCATCTAACATCCTGCCGCCAATCTAAAAATTCATAGGCATTCAAAAGATGCGGGCGGTTAGCAGGTTGATTCAATCCTACATTATGGTTAAAAGTAATAATGGGTTTGCCCACTTTACCCTTTTTGGTAGTGATTAATATTACTCCATTGGCAGAGCGGGCTCCGAATACAGCTGCGGAACTGGCATCTTTTAAGATATCTATGGTGGCAATGTCGTTCGGATTTACATCTTCCAAACCACCTGGATAAATTACCCCGTCTAATACAATCAATGGACTAGAACTGGCAGTTAACGTACCCTTTCCTCTGATTTGTAAGCTGGAGTTCGACCCTTTGGTACTGGCATCAAAACCCACATCCAATCCGGGAGCATTACCGCGCAACATATCTTGAACCGACCGAGGATTTTCATTTTCAAATTGAGTAGCTTTCACCTGGGCAACAGCACCGGTAAGGTCTTTTTTCCGGGCGGTACCATAACCTACTACCACCACATCACCCAAGCCAGAAACCTGCTCGGTAAGTGATACATTGATAGCTCCAGAATTGCCTTTTACGCTCACTTCCTTTGATCCATAGCCTGTATAGCTAAAAACAAGGGTGGCATTGTCGGGCACATTTGGAAAGGTAAATAAACCCGATGCGTTCGTGGTAACCCCTTTGTTGGTTCCCTTGATAACAACGGTTACGCCCTCCATGGGGGCATTTTTGGCATCCGTTACTCTGCCGGTTACAGTTGATGGAGGAGCGGCATAGAGTCGCGTAGCCGGAAAATCCGCTGCGCAAACCTGGGTAGTACTCAGTACTAAAACCAGCAAAGCCAGCATAATGGTTCCGCTTTTCAAGCTTACGGATACACATGCTTGCGCAAAAACTTTTGCATTTTTCTTCATAATGGCAAGAATTGTTTTGATTTATGAACTTAACCGATTAGTTCGTTATACTAACCGATTAAAATTCGGAAATAAAAGTTAAATTAAGTGAGATTCGGTTTGTAGAACTATTTTAAAACAATTTTTATCCAAAATTCCACGAAAAGGATTTCGTAAATTTCGCTCCATCCAGATGCAGCAGATAATAAATTTGTTTACCATCCTTGCTCCCTTTTTTTAAATGAAATGGGTGTATTATTTTATTTCAAATTTTTATTATGCATCAGTCCTTTCTTTTCAATCGGTTTTGTGCCATACTATTATTAGTTGGGGTACTGCTTTCCCAATCCTCCTTTACCCCAGCGCCTGCTCCACCCAATAAATTGAAAGGCAGTACCGTATTAGTCTATACAAAAAATGGAAAAGGCTACGTGCACGACAATATACCCGCAGCAGTTGCCTGCCTAAAAGAAATGGCTGCTGAAGAAAAATTTACAGTGGAAGTAACCGACGATGCCACCGTTTTTACCGAAGAGAACCTGAAAAAATATCAATTGATCGTGTTTACCAGCACCAATAATGACGTGTTTGACACGGATGCCCAACGATTGGCATTTCGCCATTATATTGAAGCAGGGGGAGGATTTGTAGGGGTACATTCTGTTACCGGTACAGAGCGTAACTGGACCTGGTTTAAAATGATGCTCGGAGAAAGCTTTTCTTGGCATGCCCGCTTTCAGGCATTCTCGCTGAAAAAAATTGATAAAGCGCATCCTTCTATGGCGGGTGTGCCCGACCTGTGGACAAGGGAAGATGAATGTTATTTTGGCAAAGAACTTTTTCCGGGGATGAAGGTGTTAATGGTACATGAAGTGAATTCTCTCAATCCGGCGGATTCCAGTAACATCAAAAAAAATATGGGTACTTTTGCTCAATATTATCCTGCTGTTTGGTACCAGCAATTTGAGGGAGGAAATATCTGGGTTACCACCCTGGGGCATAGTAAAGAAAGCTATCAGGATGCGACTTACCGAAATCACCTGTTACAGGGGCTGCGCTTTATCGCGGCTCAATATAAAGGACTTGATTTTTCTAAAGCGACTTCCCTAACAAAAGACGACCCATTAAAATAAGTATATCTCATCCACCCAACTCACAACTATTGTATGCATAAGTTCATTTGTATTTTATTGCTCATGATCACCCAAGTGTCAAAAGCGCAAGAACCTGTAAGATTAATTACGGTTGATCCCGGACATTTTCATGCTGCACTCGTTCAAAAGTCGATGTACCCCGGGGTAGACTCCAATGTGCAAGTATATGCACCCCAGGGCCCCGATTTACAAATGCACTTGAATAAAATTACTGCCTACAATTCGGCAAAACTTGCTCCCACCCATTGGAATGAAATTGTATATACCGGCACCGATTTTTTTAAAAAAATGATGCAGGAAAGAAAAGGCAATGTGGTAGTGCTGGCTGGGAATAATCAATTAAAAACGGATTATATTCTTCAATCTGTTCAAGCGGGCTTTAACGTGTTTTCCGACAAACCCATGGCCATAAATTCCGAGGGTTTTGAAAAGTTGAAAAAAGCTTTTCAAACTGCAGCCAGTAAAAAAGTATTGTTGTATGATATCATGACGGAGCGCAACGAAATAACCACTATTCTGCAACGCGCACTGTCTATGCAACCCGCTTTATTCGGACAATTAGAAAAAGGTACGCCTGAAAATCCGGCTGTTACCAAAGAAAGCGTGCATCATTTTTTTAAATATGTTTCCGGAGCACCACTTACTCGCCCTGCCTGGTTTTTTGATGTAGCGCAAGAAGGAGAGGGGATTGTGGATGTTACCACCCATCTGGTAGATTTGGTTCAATGGGAATGTTTTCCTGAGAAAATAATCAATTACCAAAAAGACATTCGCTTACTTTCTGCCAAAAGTTGGAATACCTCCCTTTCACCCGCACAGCTAAAAGAAGTAACGCAACTGGCTGCTGTGCCTGAATATCTAAACAAGTATACCGATGGCGCAGGTAATGTGCAGGTAAAATGCAATGGTGAAATCAATTACCAGATAAACGGAGTGCATGCCAAGGTTTCTGTTATTTGGAATTATCGGGCACCCGAAGGAACGGGCGATACCCATTATTCCATTATGCGAGGAACCAAATGTAACCTGGTAATCCGGCAAGGAGCTGAACAAAAATTTCTACCTACCCTATATATAGAACCGATCAATGAAAATCAGGATGCTGCTGTTCAAGTAAATCTGGCGATAGCTTCTTTGCAGGCAAATTATCCAGGAATTGCCATTGCTAAATCGAATAAAGGCTGGGAAGTAGTTATTCCGGCTTCTTACAAAGAAGGGCATGAATCACATTTTGCCCGCGTTACAGAAAAGTTTCTGGGCTACCTGAAAAGTAAACAATTGCCTGTATGGGAAGTGCCGAATATGTTGGCTAAATATTATGTTACCACTGAAGCCAGAAAACTAGCTAATTTAAACAAATGAAAATAGCTACTTCAGCTAAATTTGCATTCATTGTAATGCTTTTTTCTAGCACCCAACTTTTTGGTCAAAGTAAACCCGTTTCCATCCTTCCGGGTAGTTACAACAACATTTATGATTTATTGCGAGAAATTCCCGGACTAGAGGTTAAATCATCAACCGATAAATCGGGCGGAACAGTAACTATTCGTGGACTAAGCAGTTTACGAAATCAGCAAAATCCATTGATTGTGGTGGATGGCGTAATTTATTCGGGTGACTTATCTTCTATTAATCCAAAAGACGTAGACGGGGTAGATGTGTTAAAGGATGCCTCTTCTGCTGCTGCTTATGGTGCACGTGGTGCTTTTGGGGTAATCATCATCACCCTAAAAAAAGGTGCGGTAATTTCAACCCAGCCAAAGGTTAGTCAGTATGATGCTTCTGCTTTTTCTTATTTTATAGAACATGCTACGAATATTCGGGTTTTTGGATTAAAAGATCAGGTATTAGTAGAAGGCGTAATCAAAGAACAAAGAAATAACCAGCTGGTATTTATCAAAAAGCGAAAAGAAACCTTGATTAATTTGTCGGATATCAGCAGGGTAGAGATGATTCCTGAATAAGGATTCGTTTTTTGCGGATAGATGCCTACATCGTTTTCGTAAATTATTTCCGCATCTAGGTTCATTTACTTTGTAAAAAAACTCACTTTCACTGAATTAAATAAGGGAACTTATGATGGGTGCAAATTTTTCTTTACAGGATAAAGTGATAGTAGTTACCGGGGGTACGGGAATCCTGGGAGGAGCATTTGTGAAAGCAATTGCCGCAGCCGGAGGAATACCCGTAATACTCGGAAGAAATACTGCCGTTGCACAACAACGTGCGGATGAAGTGATACAGTCAGGTGGAACTGCCTTAGCTATTACAGCAGATGTGTTGAATGAAGCGCAACTGATTGCTGCCCGCGAATTAATAGTTGATAAACTAGGAACGATAAATGGATTAGTAAATGGCGCAGGAGGAAATGTGCCCGAGGGAATTCTGCCTCCAGAAGGAAATATCTTCAATTTGAATATCGATGGTATGAAGAAAGCCATGGATTTGAATTTGTGGGGTACTTTATTACCTACTCAAATTTTTGGATCCGTAATGGCCGATCATGAGGGGGGTAGTATTGTAAACATTTCTTCCGTAACTGCCCATCAGGTAGTAACTCGTGTGTTGGGATATAGCATGGGCAAAGCAGCCGTTGATTGTTACACCCGTTGGTTTGCCGTAGAAGTTGCCAACCGGCTGGGCGATAAAATTAGGGTCAATTGCATCATGCCCGGCTTCTTTTTAACCGAACAAAATCGTGCCTTATTAACCCAACCCGATGGTTCTTATACCGATCGGGGGAATAAAGTAATCAGTAATACACCTTATAAACGCTTTGGACATCCGGAAGAATTAAATGGAGCACTTATTTATTTGTTAAGTGATGCTTCATCTTTTGTAACTGGAACTGAAATTCGCGTTGATGGAGCATTTACTGCATTCAGCGGGGTTTAATTTTCTCCTATCAACTCGAAACGAATATGCCTGCTTACATTTTTGATGATAACTTTTTACTGGATTCTCCCATTGCCCAAACGCTTTATCATCAATATGTTAAAGATCTACCCATTATTGATTATCACTGTCACCTGAACCCCCAACAAATTGCCACCAATCATTCCTTTGCTAACTTAACCGATATCTGGCTGAGTGGTGATCATTATAAATGGCGGGCACTGAGAACATTGGGTGTTCCTGAACATTTTATAACCGGCAATGCTTCCGACGAAGAAAAAATGAATGCCTGGGCCGAAAAAGTTCCGCAAACCATTCGTAATCCTTTATTTCACTGGACGCACCTCGAACTCAAAAATGTATTCGGTATTCAAGAATACCTTCATGCCGGAAATGCACTTGATATTTATCAGAAAGCTGGCTTGCAATTAGCGCAACCAACCCATAGTACCCAAGCTATTTTACAATCATTTCGCGTTGAATTTGTTGGCACTACCGATGAACCCTGGGATGCTTTAGATCACCATCAGAACATGGCTGCTCAGGGTGGTTCTATTCGAATGTATCCCTCCTTTAGGCCCGATAAGGCATTGTTAATTCAGTATCCTGCTGCATTCAAGCAAAGTTTACGTAAGCTGGAAGAAACTTCAGGTGTAAAAATTATAAATGTTAGTACCTTACTAGACGCACTCCATAATCGGGTTCGCTTTTTTCATGATAATGGTTGTCGGGTATCAGATCACGGCTTATCGTATCTTCCACCAGCTGCTAATTTCACGGTTGAATTGGAAAGAGAATTTGAACAGTTCTTGCAAAATCCGGAAGCCCAATATTCTAATCCAGATGCCTTTATTGGGTATGTATTGGTGGAACTCTGCCGGCTCTATCATCAATATGAATGGGTGCAACAATTTCATCTAGGCCCTATCCGAAACAATAATACCCGCTTAAATAAACTGCTGGGTGCCGATTCGGGATTTGATTCTATTGGTGATTTTTCACAAGCCTTACCCACCGCGCAATTTCTCGATCAGTTGGATATTACCAATCAATTGGCTAAAACCATTTTGTATAATATCAATCCCGCCGATAACGAAATTTTTGCCAGTATGCTGGGCAATTTCAATGATGGCTCTGCAAGAGGAAAAATTCAATTTGGTTCGGGCTGGTGGTTTCTCGACCAAAAAGATGGAATGGAGAAGCAACTGAATGCGCTCTCTAACATGGGCCTCATCAGTACTTTTGTTGGGATGATAACTGATAGCAGAAGTTTTCTTTCTTTTCCCCGGCACGAATATTTTAGACGCATTATTTGCAATTTATTTGCAGATGAAATGAATAAGGGACTTTTGCCTAATGATGAAAAATGGGTAGGGGGGGTATTGAAAGACATTGCGTATTTTAATGCTAAATCATACTTTAATTGCTAAATAATCAAGCACAAATTTTTGTTTATGTCTAATTCCAGAAGAAAATTTATTCGTCAATCTGCTCAGGCTGTTGCCGGAACTTATATGGGATCGTTGGCTTTTAGTGCCAGTAGTTATGGGCGTATTATTGGTGCAAACGACCGCGTTAGGGTAGGGGTGGTTGGCTTTTCCGATCGCCATAAATCTTCTCATATCCCTCCCTTTATGCAGTTTTATAAGGACATGAATTTTGATATTGTTGCGGTATCTGATATCTGGAAAAAGCGTCGCGAAGATGGGGCTGCCTTTTTGAAAAATAAAATGGGTCACGATATTACAGCTTTCCGAAATAATGATGAACTCTATGCATCTCGTTCTGTAGATGCCGTTTTTATCAGCACGGCCGACTTTCAACATGCCTTACATACCATCGAAGCAGTAAAAGCAGGGGTGGATGTTTACTGTGAAAAGCCCTTTGCCGAAACTATGGAAGATAATCGTGCAGCCCTGAAGGCAGTGAAAGCTTCTAAAAGTATTGTTACCATTGGTTCTCAGCGCAGAAGCGGACCTAACTATATGGCCGCTGCCGATTTTATTCAGTCTGGCAAATTTGGTCCCATCACTATGGTTGAATTATCCTGGAATGTGAATCAGCCCGGCAGATGGAGAAGGCCTGACCTAGTTGCTCAATGCAGGGAAGAAGACCTGGATTGGAAACGCTATTTGATGAATCGTCCGTTCGAGAAATTTGATCCCCGTAAATATCTGGAGTATCGTTTATTCTGGCCGTATTCATCCGGATTACCCGGTCAATGGATGAGCCATCAGATTGATACCGTGCATTGGTTCAGCGGCTACAATCATCCGCGCAGCGTAACAGCAAATGGGGGTATTTATATGTGGAAAGATGGCCGTAGAAACTGGGATACTATTACAGCTGTTTTCGATTATGGTCCTACCAACGATCCTACCACTGGTTTCCAGGTAGTATTTGGCTCACGTATGCATAACGGTGAAGAAAAGCCCGCTGAAATTTATTATTCCAATGGAGGGGAACTAAATCTGATTACCAATAAAGTTTCCTCCAAAGGAGGACTTACCCCAAGATTTGCAGAAGCAATGGGTATGAAGCCCAATTTATTGCCCGAAGTTAGTCTAACTGATAAATTGGTAAAAGTAGAATCAGGTGCTAATACAGGCGGAGATGAATTGACTACGGCGCACGTTAAAAACTGGATGGAATGTATTCGCAGCCGAAAGCAAACCAATGCTCCGGTTGAAGCGGGGTATTATCATTCTATTGCCAACATCATGACGAATGCCGCTGCCAGAACAGGCGAGAAAGTTACTTTCGACGAGAAAACCCAGGAAGTAATGGCGGGTGGAAAGGTATTTAAATACTAATGTCGGAAATTACTTAGTAAGCCCGGCCTGCCCTTAGCATCCGGAAATGTAAAACGAATGTCGGAACGTGCAAAAGCTATCGCCGGAGTATTAACTGCCAATTTCTTTTTTGGAACCAGTGTTATTGCAGTTAAGCAGGTGAGTCCGGCTTTGCTTCATCCGATGGCACTTACCAGTATCCGTATTTTTTGTGCCGGATCATTATTCTGGATTCTTTATTTGTTTAACCCAGTTGCCACAAGAATCACCGCTAAAGATTATTTGCGCTTGTTCTTTTGTGCAATGGCAGGTATTGCCTTAAATCAAAGTTTTTCTATCACGGGCATGTCGTTAACCAGTCCTATCCATGCCGCGCTCCTGATATTAACTACCCCCATCACCATTACCATTTTAGCCGCCATTTTTTTGCGTGAATCGCTTACCCTTTCAAAAGTAATGGGTTTGTTACTAGGCATATCCGGCGGCTGCATCCTGGTGTTTTCACGAAATATTGCTTCCACAGCTGCCGGTGATGAAATGCTGGGTGATTTGTTTGTTATTGGCGGTGCTATTGGATACTCCACCTATGTTATTTTAATTAAACCGTTGATGGCAAAATATCAACCACTGCATTTATTGCAATGGGTATTTTTTATGGGGGGATGGGTAATTATTCCTTTGGGCTGGCCTTATTTGAAAGTGGTTCCCTGGCATTCCCTTAGCTTATTTCATTGGTGCTGCATTTTGTATGTGGTGCTGGGAGCTACCTTCTTTGCCTATCTTTTTATGAATTATGCCATTCGCATTCTGGGAGCAGCAACTACTGGGGCCTTTATCTTTTCTCAACCATTTTTTGGAACAGTGGCTGCGATTCTTATTTTACATGAAGCCATTACTCTACCTAAAATAGTTGCCGCAGCTTGCATTATCGGAGGTGTATTATTGGCTAATTATAAAAAAAGTTAATACTAAATATAAAAAACATAAATATTTATATATTATTTAGCTACTGCTTTTCTCGTTTGAGTAGCACTGGCAAAAAAATAGCCTAAAGCCTTATTAGAAATATTGCTGATAGGGTTTGCCGGACTAATGGATTGCAAAGATCCGTTACCCGTTACCTGAAAATAGGTGTTGTAAAATTGATAGCCTTCTTTTCCCATATGATTCATAATTACCGTAACACTGTCTCCCAAACTGATATAAGTACTATCTGTTCGCAATGTTCTGGATACATATTTACCATCTGAAAGTCTGTCTTCAAATGCAAAAGTGTTATTGATTTTTCTACCATTTACAATCAGGGTAAACTGGTAATAGTTGGATACACCTGCTGGATCTTGGTAATTGATTACCGCATACCAATCGGTTTTACCACCTGGGCGGGAAAGCTTTTCAAAACTCACTGAGTCAAAAGGTACCGGCTGAGGAAGTAAGGTATTGGCTGTATAGCTTTGAGCCCCGGTAGTAAGTAACATTTGGTATTCATGACCAGATACTCCTTTTATTTTTTTCGTTAAATAAAGGCCCGGTGTTGATTCTTTGAGGGTATCCAACGTGCCATCGGTGATATCTTTTACAAACACACTTCCACCGGTTACTGGGGGAAAAATATTGTCGGCACTATAGTTAACCGTTTTGCTGATGCGAATTGAATATGGTCCCGCTGTATTGTAAATATTTCCTTCCACAACAATTTGTGGAGAAGCATCATTCAGATTTACATCAATCACTTTTTTACATCCTCCTAATACAATTAGGAAAGTACACATCAGCAGGCTAAAGCTTACATTAATGGAGGTTTGAAGGTTCGATGTTCCTGCTATTAACTTACCAGTAAATACTTTTTGTTTCATCCCCTTAAAATTTAAAATTGTAAGTAATGGAAGGAACCCATTTAAACAAGGCCGTTTGTTCAGCAATTGTTTTTCCCGGATTATTAGGATCATCTTTAAATTCTATACTATACGTGTTTTCTCGGCCATATGCATTATACAATGAGAAAGTCCAACTGCCTTCTCTTCCGGCTTTAGGCTTATTTTTAAGGGTAGCTGCAAGGTCCAACCGATGATAATCCGGAAACCGATATCCATTTCTCTCAGTATAGTAATAGGCGGTTTGTCCATTCAAGGTATATTTTCCACTGGGGAAAGTAACTGCATTACCCGTATTGTACACCCAGTTGGCAGAGAGGGTCCACCTGCTATTGGTTTGATAAATCCCTACGATTGCCAGATTATGGGTTTGGTCTTGACGAGCAGGGTACCAGTTTCCATTATTAATGCCTGGAACACTTCTTTCAGTTCTGGCTAAGGTATAACTGATCCATCCGGTTAGTTTACCGGTTTTTTTCTTTAAAAACCATTCCAGTCCGTAAGCCCTACCACTACCAAATAACAATTGTGACTCAACATTTTCATTTGCCCGTAATTGAGCCCCATTTTTATAGTCAACCTGATTTTGCATCCATTTATAATAAGCTTCTACAAAAAATTCATATTGAAATCCTAGATCGTTCTTATAATATCCGATGGCCACTTGATCTGCGATTTCGGGTTTAACCTGTAAGCTGCTGGGAATCCATATATCAGTTGGGTTGATGGCAGCTGAATTGCTTAACAGGTGCAGGTTTTGTACGTTGCGTGTATACGAAGCTTTAAAAGAGCTGAGTGGATTTAATAACCAACTGGCAGAAAACCGGGGTTCGGGATTAAGATAGGTTTTTACGGCACCAGATCCGGTTTTTACGGTAGTTTGTATAATATTACTGGCACTGTCGTAGGTGCTGAAATTACCGGGCCCCAGTAAAGAAAATGAGGTTAACCGAATACCATAATTCAATCGCAGCTTGGCATTGGGCGCATATTCGTGATTAAAATAGGCGGCTACTTCCAATGCTGTTTTAACCGGCAAAGCTTGAGAATTAAAACTAGAGCTGGCACTGGCATCTACAATACCCGGTGAAAGTAAATGGTGGGTTACTTGAGTGCCAAAATTGATCTTATTATCGTTGTTGATGAAATATTGGAAATCTGTTTTTAAGGCAAGGTCTTCAATTTTCGATTTGATTACCAGATTATTTACGCCCGACTTAATTTCGATATTATAGTTATAATTCGAATAAATGAGGGAGTTATTCAGGAACAATCTACCATTAAAAATATGGTTCCAGCGAAGGGTTCCGGTACTGTTGCCGTAGTCTATTCCAAATGTTTTTCCAAATCCCAGTTTATCTCTGCCAAAATAACCCGACAAAAACAAACGATTTTTACTATTAATGGTGAAATTGGCTTTTGCATTAAAATCGTAGAAATACAGCGAATTGTCTCGAATGCTGCTATCTCTACTCAATCCCAAAAAAACATCTGCATAGGTTCTTCGGCCACTTAATATAAAGGAGCCTTTATCCTTAACTAGCGGACCTTCTAAGTTCAATCGAGAAGCAATTAAGCCTACTCCTCCACTGGCATGAAATGCCTGGTTATTTCCATCGATCATCTTCACGTCTACCACCGAAGCTAATCTGCCACCATATTCAGCGGGCATAGCCCCTTTATAGAGGGTTAAGTCTTTGATAGCATCTGAATTGAAGGAAGAGAAAAATCCTAAAACATGGGAAGCATTATAAACGGTGGCTTCATCCAACAAAATCAAGTTCTGATCGGCTCCTCCTCCTCTCACATAAAAACCACTATTCCCTTCTCCGGCAGATTTAACCCCTGGCAATAATTGAATGGTTTTCAGTACATCTTTCTCACCAAAAATTACCGGTACATTATTCATCTCTTTTACCGTTAATTTCTGCACACCCATGAGGGGTTTGGTAACTTGGTCGTTTTTTCTGCTGCTGTTCACTACTACTTCCTCTAGTTCTTTTCCTACGGCCTTAAGTTTAATAACAAATGTTTTATTGCCGTTTAATTGCACGGAAACTGTATCCGATCGATAACCGGAAAACAGGGTTACTAGTTGATAATTTCCGGGTATTGCCGAAATGGAAAAGAATCCATAGGCATTGGTTAGGGTAATTTTTTGTGGATTTTCCAATAAATATAGAGATGCCCCTATCAATACTTCCCCAGAACTGGCATCTTTTACTGTTCCATTTATCGAGAGAAGGGGTTGGGAATAGGCCGTACTATGTTGTAAAAGGGAAATAAAACTAATGCCAATGAATAAAATGAGTCTGCGTAGCATAGGATCATTAAAAGGTAAGTAAAATCAGATACTGAAAAACGCATCCTAATTTCCGCTGCAAAGTTAACAATAGAATCGTTAATGGGTTGTATAAAATCGTTAAATGAAACCCATCATATAATTATGAAAAAAATGGCGGTATTTTATGAAAAACATAATGGATACCCACCCTGATCATTCACCCATCGGTGTTTAGCTGCAGGTACTGTTTAATCTTCCCTGATGGTAGGTTGTTAGCAACATACGATAAGTATGTAGCAATTGGATTATTGAATAATTGCTACCATTGTAATTTATTTACAAATGCAATTCGCCATAAGGATTTTGTAACTTAGCACTTAGTATAAACCTGTTAAGTAAATTCCGAATATGGTAAACAGGTGTTAATAGCTTGGTTGAATTATGAAAAGAAAGATCCAGTTTTTTTTACAAAGGCTTTTGGGTATCGACCGATACCTTTTTTGGCTGGCTCGTTTTCAAGTATTTATGGGTAGATGGATGTATGCTGATAAGGAGTTTCAATATTTTATACAACTTATTCCGGAAAAAGGCATGGTGGCTGATGTGGGGGCGAATTTGGGAGTAACCTGTGTATACATCTCAAGAGAAAAACCTGGCTGCAGTATAGTTGCTTTTGAACCAATCCCCTCCAATTTCAAATGTTGTAAAAAAATAGTTGAAAAATATGGTTCCTCCCATACCCATTTATATGAGCTTGCTTTAGCTGATTGTCCGGGACAATTACTGATGACGCAGCCCACCGAGCAGGGTGTGGTAATGCATGGGTTAAGCCGGGTAGTAGAAACTCCTGATAATAGCCCACTTTATCTAGATGTTAGGGCACTTTGTTTAGATGAAATACCCGAGTGTCAACCTCCTCATCAATTGGTGGCGATAAAAATTGATGTGGAAAATTTTGAATGGTATGTATTGCAGGGTGGGGTAGAAGTGATTAAAGCTAATCGGCCGATTATATTTTGTGAAGTGTGGGATACCATACGAAGGGAGTTGACTTTTTCGCTGGTGAAGCAAGTAGGATATGAGATATTTGTATTCAATGGGAAATCACTAGACCCCTTTCAAAATCAACCCGCTTTGAATTTTTTCTTTCTTCCCGTTAGTTAACTAAGTTTTGCCCAAAAAATATTACTGCGCTGTTTTTTTCGAACGCTGGATCCATTTAGGAACTTCAAGCCACAACACCGATAACAAAGCCGTGAGTAAACACAGCGCCAGATTACTTACTGAGATGCTATCTAGTTTAAAAAACTGTTGAATAGGGGCAACCAGCAAGATAATTGCAGAAAGTATAGCAGTAATCCCTATGATAATTAGCAGCAGTCGATTCGGGTAAAAAAGGGTACGAATTATTGAAAACCGAAAAGAGCGATTTTCCAGGGTTAAGAAGATATTACTGAGAATAAGCGTTGTAAATACCAACGTTCTGGTGGCATCTTCACCCAATTGATGCTTTAGCCCCCATTGATACATCAACAAACACCCCAATGTAATTACTAATCCTTGCAGGATGCTAACAGAAATTTCGGAAAGGTTGAAAATATGCATTGATTTTTTTCGGGGGGGATGCAAAAGTATATTGGCTTCTGCGGGCTCATTTTCATAAATTATTGAGCAAGTGGGGCCCATTATCAATTCAAAGAATATTACATGAATGGGAGAGAAAATATTCGGGTATATCCAGCCAAGTACGAGGGGGATAAACACAAGTAATACAATGGGCATATGGATAGAAATAATGTACCGGATTGCTTTCTTTAGGTTGGTATATATCTTTCGGCCCATGGCTACCGCTTCTAGCATACCACTCAGGTCGTCGTTGGGTAAAATGAGTGAGGCGGCTTGTTGGGCCAGTTCCGTTCCTTTTTTACCCATAGCAATCCCAATATGGGCTGCTTTAAGTGCGGGACCATCATTTACCCCATCACCCGTCATGGCAACTACATGCCCCAGTGCCTGCAAGGTTTGGATAACTTTTAGTTTTGCTTCGGGAAACATTCGGGCAAAGAGTTGATTTTTTTCCACTGCCTCATGAAGTTCTTTTCCCTCCAGTTGCATAATCTCATCTCCTAAAATAACAGATTCATACTCGGGTAATTCAACTTGACGGGCAATTTCGCGCGTGGTTACCGGATTGTCGCCAGTTAAAATTTTAACCTGAATACCTGCGCGATAAAATTGCTGTAAAACCTGCCGGATATTTTCTTTTGGAGGGTCGTAAAAAGCCAATAATCCAATAAACTCAAAAGGAATTTCCTGTTGGGTTGTTGGAAAGGATGGATGCTTGGCTGTAGATTCAGCTACCCCCAAAATTCTATATCCCTTAGCAGCCAGTT
The DNA here is from genome assembly GCA_037131895.1 of Chitinophagia bacterium. Classification (GTDB taxonomy): domain Bacteria; phylum Bacteroidota; class Bacteroidia; order Chitinophagales; family Chitinophagaceae; genus Sediminibacterium. The sequence goes on from JBAXQE010000009.1 coordinate 22,917, forward strand.
CCTGCACATTGTTTAGAATACGCTCCTGCTCATTTGGGAGTAGGTTACAAACGGCTACAATGGCTTCCGGTGCCCCTTTGGCAGCAATAATTCTTTCCTGCTCCTTGTTTTCAAAAATATGCGTCATCATGGGGGGCTTTCCTTCCAAAGGATACTCATGAATCAGTTGATACTGTGCTCTTTCATCTAAAGTAAGTAAGCGGGAGTATTGGTTGTGCAATTCTTGCTCCATGGGGTCGAAAGGAATCGGTTCACTGGCCCACATTCCTATGCGAATCAGCGGGAAAGCTTCTTCCTTTAAAGGTTCATCTAATAGCTGAAAAGTTTTTTGGGCAGGCCAACAATATACTACTACCAAACTCATTTCGTTTTTGGTAAGGGTACCTGTTTTATCGGTACAAATAATATCGGCGCCTCCAAGGGTTTCTACCGTTTTCATTTGTTTTACGATAATTCCCTTTTGCATCAGCCTCCAGGCACCTAGTGCCATAAATGTGGTAAAAGCTACCGGAATTTCTTCCGGCAAAATGCTCATGGCAAGGGTGAGTGCCTGCAATAAACTCGAGATGATTGCTTGCGTTTGAATATAATTGATTAGCCAAACTATCAGAAAAACGATAAATCCTGATAACACCATCCATTTTACAAACCCAGATATTTGTTTTTCTAGTGGGGTAGCTTCTTCTTGGATAGTAGATAAGCTTTTTCCAATCTTGCCTAGTCTGGTTTGCATACCGGCAGCAGTAATTTCAACAACCGCCATGCCATTGGTTATATGCGTGCCTTGGTAAATATATGGATCGGGATGCGCTGTATCTTTCATGGCAACCATCGATTCTCCGTTAATGATGGATTCATTGATTCCAAGGTCTGAAGAGTAAATAATTTTTCCATCTGCTGCCACCTGGTTTCCTTCTTCCACCAATAAATAATCACCCATTACTAGTTCCTCGGCTTGTATGTTTTCTAGGTTACCTTCGCGAATCACTTTACAAAAGGGCCGGGTATATTTTTTAAGTTTTTCAAGTGCCAGCGTACTCCTCCGATGCTGATAGGCAGAAATAGCAGCAACCAGTAATATGGCAGCAGACAGAAATAGGGCATCTGCGGTTTTTCCGCTAATAAAATACAAACAGGAGGCAGCCAGCAGCATGATCACCATCGGCTCGCTGATCAGCTGTTTTGCCATTTTCCACCAACCCTTTTCGGCTTTAAAATTCCATTCATTGGTGCCATATTGCAATCTAGCTTGTTGAACCTGTTCTTTGCGTAATCCCTGTAAATGTGGCGGAATGTTCACATATGTAATTTAAAATATAATTAAAAACCGGGTGGCAGGAACGGGTTCCTTTTAAAGGTACTCATTTAGGTGGATAGTAATTACAGGAATTACGTAGTTAAAAAAATTAGGGGATAAAAAGTTGAAAGCTAGGGCTTAAATTCACTTAACTTTATTTAGATAATTTTTTAAAAACTATTGTCTTCATTTACAACTGTCTATAACCCCTTATGCCATGAAAAAGAAAAATATTACCTCAGCATCCCGAAGAGCATTCGTTCGAACCTCAGCCCAGTTATTGGGAGGTTTTTTTATTGTTCCCCGTTATGTATTGGGTGGTCAGCAACCCAATGGCGTTAGATATATTGCACCAAGTGACCGCATTCAGGTTGGAATTATTGGCTCAGGTAAGCAAGGGCGCTTTTTGGCTAATCAATTTGCCCAAACTGGAGAATCCAGCATTGTAGCCATCAGCGAAGTATATCAGGCAAAAGCACAGCTTACCTTAGATTCGCTGAAGAAATTATATGCCAAGAAAACTGAGCTAGGTTCGCTCGGTGAAATTGCTATGTATACCGATTTCAGGGAAATGCTGCAACGCAAAGATGTTGATGCCGTTATTATTTCAACTCCCGACCATTGGCATGCGGCCGCCGCAGTTCGGGCTGCCGAGGCAGGTAAGGATATCTATTGTGAAAAGCCCATGGCACTTACCGTTAAAGAGGGAAGGGCCATGGTAAAAGCGACTCGAAAATACAACCGAGTATTTCAAACCGGAAACATGCAGCGTTCCTGGAACGAATTCCGGCACGCAGTTGAACTCGTTAGAAATGGATATATAGGCGATATTCAGAAAGTTCGCGTAAATATTGGTACTCCCCCCATTCCATATACCCTGCCAGCTCAACCCATTCCGGAGGGACTAGATTGGAATCTATGGTTGGGGCCAAACGACCCTTCACCATTCAATGAAGAGTTGGCTCCCCCTGTATCCAAGGATGTTTTCCCCAACTGGAGGCTATATAAAGAATTTGGTGGAGGTATGGTTACCGACTGGGGTGCCCATATGTTTGATATTGCTCAATGGGCACTTGATATGGATGAGAGTGGTCCCGTAGCATTTAAAGTTCCCGATGGAAAAGATATTATGAATTTGACCATGGAATACAGCAATGGTACACAAATGACCCATGAGAAATGGGAGTGGGGCAATGCCGTACATTTTATTGGTAGCGCTGGAGAAATAAAAGTGGGTAGAGGAAAGTTAGAAACATCACCGGTGCAATTGAAAGACTATGTGATGACCGACAAAGACAAGCGAGTGTATTATAGCAACGACCATTATAAAGATTTCTTTCAAGCCATGCGCAAGCGGAGTCGCCCATTGAGTGATGTAGAAACCGGCCACCGCACAGCTTCCGTTTGCAATATTGCTAATATTGCTTATCAATTGAATCGGAATTTGGCATGGGATCCTATAAAAGAAAAGTTTAATCAGGATGAAGAAGCCAATCAACTGCTGGGTAGACCCATGAATAATGATTGGAAAATTAAACTTTAGTTCACAAAAGGTATGCACATGAAATTATTCAAACTGTCGGTATTCCTGATTGCTATTTCGCTGATGATGGGAGCTTGTTCGCAGAAACCTGCCGAATCTCCAGCTGATGTTGTACAAAAGATTTTTAGTGCCCCCAATCCCTTTCGAAATGAAACATTGGATTCCGCACTTTTTTCAAAAGATTTGTATCAATTGATTACCCAAAGCAAGCAAACTGAACAAAAAAGCAGGGAAACCATCCGAATGTCTAAAGCGCCAACGGACAAGCCCCTATTAATCGAGGGTGAGGTATTTGCAAGCTTATATGAAGGATATACCGGATTCAAAGTGCTAACTACCGAAGCTGTAAAAGATACTGCCTTGCTATCCGTGGAATTTACTAACCAATCGCATCAGCAGGTATGGACAGATAAAGTCCGACTGATTGCAGTTGGTGGTTCTTGGAAATTGGATAATGTTTTTTATGGTAAACCAAGCAGTCAACCCGATTTGCAGCAATTGTTACGGGCATTTGTAGCTGCTGGTCAACAGGAGCAAATAAATTCTACAATCAATTGATAATAAATTTATTATAATTGCTAATTCAAATTTTAATTTAGATAAATGAAACATGCATTTTCCTTTTTTTTAGCTTTATGGGTTACTTGTTTGGTAGTTTCCGCACAGAACATTCCCACTCCCCAGCAGCATTTTGGATTTACAATAGGGGATGACTATCAATTGTCTACTTACTCACAAACTGAGGCTTATTTTCAGAAATTGGCAGCCGCCTCCAGCAGAACAAGGTATAGTTCCATAGGTAAAACGGAGGAGGGGAGAGATCAGTTTATGCTTATCATTTCTTCGCCAGAGAATCTTAAAAAATTAGAAGAATATAAATCCATTTCTCAAAAACTTGCTTTGGCAGAGGGGTTAACTGATCTTGAAGCAAAGGCGCTTGCCAAAACAGGTAAAGCGGTGGTATGGATTGATGGTGGCCTACATGCAACGGAAGTGGTAGGGGCTCATCAATTGATTGAAACGGCTTACCAACTGGTTAGCCGGCAAGATGAAGAAACAAAAGCCATTTTGGATAATGTGATTATTTTAATGACGCATGCCAATCCGGATGGTCAGGAACTGGTAAGTAACTGGTACATGCGCAAAGCAGAAAAGGAAAAGCGCAGTACCGAAAATCTGCCCCGACTATACGAAAAGTATGCTGGTCATGATAACAATCGGGATTTCTACATGTTGAATTTAAAGGAAACACAGAATATGTGTCGTCAATTATACATTGAATGGCTTCCTCAGATTATGTATAACCATCACCAGGCGGGTCCTCCCGGTTCGGTAGTAGCTGGCCCACCTTTCAGGGATCCATTTAATTATGCATTTGATCCCATTGTTATGACGAGTTTAGAATCCGTAGGGGCAGCAATGATTAATCGTTTAAACATTGAAAATAAGCCCGGTTACACCAATAAAAATGGATCGGTATATTCTACTTGGTACAATGGCGGATTAAGAACCACTACTTATTTTCATAATATGGTAGGTTTGTTAACTGAAATTATTGGAAGTCCAACTCCTTCTACTATTCCGGTGGTTCCAGATAGGCTGATACCCAATAGTTCTACCCCATTTCCGGTAACACCCGGTCCCTGGCGTTTCAGGCAATCAATAGATTACTCAGTATCGCTAAATTATGCGGTTCTTAATTATGCCATGCGTTACCGCGATGAGTTGTTGTACAACATTTTCAAGATGGGCAGAAACTCGATTGAGAAGGGAAGTAAGGATACTTGGGCGTTATCTCCCAATAAATCAGCTGCTATAAAAAATGGGTATCAAGAATCTCTTCGCCAGCCTGCAAACGGAAGGAGAACCCCCGATTCAACGGTGGTAGGTGCCAGAACAGAAGTGCCGGTAATACCGGTTAAATGGTACGACTCTGTTATGAAACAGCCTTCGGCCCGCGACCCTCGTGCCTATTTTATTCCGCCCAATTCGGATGCTGCCACTTCTATACGCTTTTTAAATGCACTAATCGGTACAGGTATTTTTGTTCATCAAACAACAGCAGATGCAATGGTGAATGGAAAAAATTATCCCAGCGGAACTTGGGTTGTTAAAACCGACCAGGCTTTTCGTCCGCATGTGCTCGACTTATTTGAGCCGCAAGATCATCCCAATGATTTTGCCTATCCGGGTGGACCTCCGGTTCCTCCTTATGATGCTGCCGGATGGACCTTAGCCTACACCATGGGGATACAGTTCGACAGAATTTTAGATGAGTTTCAGGTACCCATGAAAAGATTACCCTACGGTGAATTAATTGCTATGCCCGTTATTCCTTCCATCAACAAAGAAAAGGGATGGCTGCTCAACGCATCTGCTAACTATTCCTTCGCAGCGGTAAATGCTTTGCTGAAAGCTGGAATAGAAGTTTACAGAACAATGGATACCCTTTCTGGAGCAACTGTAGGATCATTTTATGTTCCAATAAATGCAAAAAATAAAACATCCATACAGCAGGCTTTGCAGGGATCAGGTGCGGTACCCATAATAAGTGATTCCAAGCCAGCCAACCTGATTCGAATTAATTCAGCAAGGGTTGCTATTTGGGACCAATATGGCGGAACCATGCCGACTGGTTGGATGAGGTACCTAATGGAAAAATTCAATTATGCTGCACAGGTGATTTATGCCAAAGACATCGATTCAACTAATTTAAAAGAATCGTTTGATGTGATTGTTTTTGTTGGAGGTGCTATACCAACGTATAATTTGGCTTCGGCTAATAACAGAGGCAGAGAGCCCAATAAATCAGATATTCCTGCCGAATACCATGCGCAATTAGGTAGATTAACCACTGCAACTTCCATCCCACAGCTTAAAAAATTTGCTGAAGCCGGTGGAACCATTATTTGTATCGGATCTTCTACGCAATTAGCCTATCATTTTCAATTACCGGTTTCCGATGCATTGGTTGAACGGGTAAATGGGGTAGAACGGAAACTTCCGAATGAAAAATATTATATTCCGGGAAGTGTGCTGCAGGTAAATACCAATAACCAAACTTCTGCAGGATGGGGCATGCCAGCAAAGGCGGATATTTATTTTGATGCGAGTCCTGTATTTACCATTCAGCCTGCTGCTCAGATATCCGGACAAATTCGTCCATTAGCTTGGTTTGGTAATGCAGCTCCTCTGCGAAGTGGCTGGGCTTGGGGTCAGAGCTATTTAAAAGATGGGGTTGCAGCTTTTGAAGCCAATGTTGGTAAGGGGAAGTTACTTGCTTTTGGACCGGAGATCAATTTCCGTGCACAAACCTATGGCACTTTCAAATGGCTATTTAATCAATTCTATGTTAATAGTTCAAAATAGAAATATTGATTAGTCAGCATTCAAATTATTGATGTTGAAAACAAAACCCTCTTTAAATTTTTTGCAATCTCTTTTTGGGATAGCTACCTCCATTATTTTATTCATATCCTGTGCGGTTTCAGAAGAGAACAAAATGAAAGAAAGTGTAAAGCTAAACTATGAAGTTGCCAAAGGCTATTTTGTAAAAAATACATTTTCAGTTCAACAGCCTTCCCCAATTATTTTGGCTAATAAAGCAGCATTAGACAGTATTATGGGGATGGCTGCTACCATGGGTGCTAATGGTAAGCCTACTGATTTCGATTTTTCTCGTGAATATGGAATTGTTTTTATTTATCCAGAAACTGATAGCAGTGTGGGATTGCATCCTGGCATTTTGGAATTGCAGGCAAACACGGCGAAGTTATCGGTTCGGATAGAACCGGGCGTTAAGCAAACTTATCGAATGGTGCCTATGCTATTATTAAAGGTTGCCGGAATTGCACCTGATCATTTAGTTTGGGAAAACAAGCAATAAAATCACTTTATTCAACTATGGAAAATGTCGCTACTACATTCCAATTTAGCAATACCCGCTCACTCCTAAGACGAGGCGTCACCTTCCTAAGTCCGCCTAGGAATGCACTGAAAAGTTGACTGATATTATCGAAATTAGTTAACCAGTATTTAAAGCTAACTAACTTTTATTTCGGGATGGTGTTTTATGGGGAACTTGACTGAATTTGCAATAAAGCACATTTTATTTGCTATAGCATGAAGTTCGGTTGCTTTGGGTAGCATTGATTCGAGGGAAACAATTACCCGAGGATTTAGCACTACCTCGGTAAAACAGCCGCTGCCATCTTTCCTTTCTTCCATTTTGCCGGTAGCAGTATCGGTATATTCTTCCACTACCACTCCCTCAACCGAACAGAGATGCAAATACCATAACATGTGGCAGGATGATAATGCCGATAACAGCAAATCTTCTGGGTTGTATTTTTTTTCATCCCCCCGAAAAGCTGGGTCGGAAGAGCCATTAATGATTGGTTTATGTTCAATATGTATGTTATAATCCCTCTCATAATGAGTATAATGATCTGTTCCGGATCCTTTGTTGCCCGTCCATTGGATTACAGCTTTGTAGAGATGTAGTTTTTCCATGTTATAAATTATATAATAAAGCTTTTTATATTATAGCTCTGTTTTCTTTAAACTCTTGGGTATCGGATATTTAAATTAAAAAAAGCAGGGCCTAAAATTGAACGTAAAATTTTCATTTACAGTCTTTTAACCTATTTTCATGCAATACATATTCTATATGCAAGTTAAAAAATGGTTCCTGCTTATTGCAAGTATTTTTTCTAGTGCTTTTTTAATAGCGCAAGAAAATACTTTGCTGTTTCATAATTCGAAAAGCGTAAGTAATGTGCTTACCTTACTAAAAGAAGATCCTTCAAAGAAGGCTGCTGCCTCAGAATTAATAAAAAAAGGACGATCCAATTTGAGTAAGGTACTTACCTCTGTTGTTGCCAAGCAACAGACAACTCCTTGTGGTAATCCGCATGAATATATGAGTATGGCCGCCTATTTCTGGCCCGATCCCACCAAGCCAGATGGATTACCTTATATCAGAAAAGATGGGCAACGCAATCCAGATAATGCAAAAGTACCTGACCATAAATCCATGGATGATTGGATTTCTTGGGTTACCTCGCTTTCTTGGTCTTACTATGTATCAAAGGATGAGGTTTTTGCTCAAAAGGCTGTAAGTTTTTTACGATTCTGGTGCATTGATACGGCTACTTATATGATACCCAATCTGAATCATGCACAGATAATCCGAGGAATTGATACAGGTAGAGGTATTGGTATTATTGATATCCATCAATTACCGGATTTATTGGAGGGGCTACAATTGTTAGAGAGTTCAGCTGCTTTTACCGTAAATGACCGTACATTGGTTAAACAATGGTTTCGTGAATTGCTTTACTGGTTGAGAAAAAGTGATAATGGTAAGCAGGAGATGCGATCTAAAAATAACCACAAAACATTCTATGAAGGATTAGTAGCTTCTTTAGCTGTATACGTAGGTGAATATGCTGTGGCGGATGAAATTTTTGCCAAGGCACCGCAGTTGATGCTTAGCCAGATAATGGAAGATGGAATGCAGCCCTTAGAAACCGAGCGAACCAATGGTTTATCTTATTCCATTTTTAACCTGGTAGCCTGGTTTCAACTGGCCACACTTGCCGAAAATAGAGGAGTTGACTTATGGAACTATCCATCTGCTGCAAATCCTCGAATCAAAAAGGCATTGGATATGTTATTGCCCTATGTTTCAGGAGAAAAAAAATGGATAACCCAACAAATCGGTTCATTCCAACCAGAGGATTATTATAGGCTTACTGATAAAGCGGCAGTAAAATATAATAACAATGCTTATAAAGGATTGGGTAAAGCCAGCCAAAGCACCGATATCCCAATTCATAATTTGTTTTACCGTTGATGCATTCGTATAGGTGAATAAAATAAGCTTTTCCATCCCGGTTGCTGCTAAATTTATTTACTTTGCAAGAATCCTTTTGGCATCTATACAAGGAAAGGGTTACTTACTTATATGAAGCTATCTATACTATTGAAAAATGAATGGACTATTTCGATAGTTGCTGCCCTGCTTTATATACCCTTTTTAGGTCATGTTCATTTGTTTGATTGGGATGAAATCAATTTCGCCGAAAATGCCCGCGAAATGATCATCTCCGGTAATTATTTTTCTGTACAAATGAATTATGAGCGGTTTACTGAAAAACCTCCACTATTCTTTTGGCTGCAGGTTTTGAGTATGAAAATTTGGGGTATCAATGAAATGGGTGCCCGATTCCCAAATGCAATGGCAGGGATGGCGACTTTACTAGTGCTTTTTAGAATTGGGAAATCTTTGATAGATGTTGCCTTCGCCCGAATCTGGTTGATGGTTTATCTAGGAACCTTCTTTACTTTTTTGTATTTTAAATCGGGCATTATAGATCCCTGGTTCAACTTATTTATTTTCGGAGCGGTTTATCAGTTTTTTTTATTGCAAACCGAAGAAACAGGCCGAACTACTCGTGGACTGCTTACCGGATTTTTATTAGGTTTAGCCATTCTAACCAAGGGTCCGGTCGCTTTATTAATTTGCCTACTAACCTTCCTGGTTATTCTTGTGAGAGAAAAAGGAAAGCGAATTATCTCAATACAATCTTTCCTGATAATTACACTCAGTTGCTTTATAACTTGTTTTGCCTGGTTTGGGGTTGATCTGATTCAGCATGGACCACAATTTATGCTTGAATTTATTCAACGACAGATTGCCATTTTCAGCACCTCCGATGCAGATCACGGAGAGCCTTTTTTCTATCACTGGTGGGTTCTTTTACTGGGATGCTTTCCTGCATCTATTTTTTTTATCCGGGGTTTGTGGTTGAAGCCTGAAAGTATCAATGCTGTTATTTTTAAAAAATGGATGACTTCATTATTTTGGGTAACCCTTCTACTGTTTTCACTGGTTACTACAAAGATCATCCACTACTCATCCCTTTGTTGGTTGCCCTTAACTTTTATTGCTGCTTTATTCATAAATACACACATAAATTCATTGCAATTCCAATTGAATAAAGTACTGACTGTTCTGTTGGCATTGGTGGGATTGTTAATTGGATGCTTATTTGCGGCTATCCCCATCATTATGATGAATAAGGCAAACTGGTATGCATTGCTGGATGATCCTTTCGCACAAGCGAATTTACAGGCAGATGTAAATTGGCATTATTGGCAATCGCTTGGAGGCATCATATTGATAGGAGGTATACTCTTTTTTTTGTTTAGCAAAAATAGAAGACTTTCTATTCCCGTTTTATTTGGTTCGGTAACAATCTCTACCTATTTCTTAATCTTATTCATTTTCCCTTCAGTTGAAGCCATTAGTCAGAGGGCAAATATTGAATTTTTTAAAGCGCATTCCGGGGAAGATTGTTATTTAGAAACCCTCGGCTATAAAAGCTATGCGCCCTATTTTTATGGAAAAGTTCCTGCACCGGATGAAACGCAGGCAAAATTACTCTTGTCTGTAAGATTGAATAATTCTACAAGGCCAGATACGCTGAATAGTTATCTGAAAGAAGTTGCCTATAAAAATTGGTTGCTCTCTGGAAATATCAACAAGCCAGTATATTTTTCAGTTAAAATAAACGATCAATCTGTTTATGATACAGTGCCTGCACTTACCAAGTTATATGCAAAAAATGGCTTTGTTTTTTACCGGCGGATGCCATTAATTCCTTGATGCTATTGTTTGTGTTGGTAAATGGGAGAATTAAATAACCCTAGTTGTTTAAAAAAGTAGCCAAAGGAAACTTTTAAAACGCCAATACCATAGGTAATACTGCGAGAGAAGTTGATACTGGAAGCTTCCTTAAAATATTTGGTTGGGCAAGTTACTTCTCCAATTTCAAATCCTGCATCAAATATCTGTGCTACCATTTCATTATCGAAAACAAAATCATCGTTGTTTTTTTCGTAATTCACCTTTTCAAGCACAGCTTTGCTAAACGCTCGGTAACCGGTATGATATTCACTCAATTTTTGATTCAGTAAAACATTTTGCGTGAATGTAAGCAGGCGATTCGCAATATATTTATACAGAGGCATGCCTCCTTTTAATGCACCCTTACCTAATATTCGGGAACCAAATACAACCGGATATAATTCGTTGGCGATGATACTACTCATGGCAAGAATAAGTTTGGGCGTATATTGATAATCTGGATGCAGCATCACTACGATATCAGCTTCTATTTCCAGTGCCTTGTTATAACAAGATTTCTGGTTACCTCCATAACCTCGGTTTTGAGGGTGCGTGATAATATGTTGGATTCCCAATCGCTCAGCTTCTTTAACGGTATTGTCTTTACTGGCATCATTTACTAAAATAATATCGTCTACCACATCAAAGGGAATTTCCCGGTAGGTTTGTTCCAGGGTTTTTTCTGCATTGTAAGCAGGCATTACAACCACAACTTTTTTTCCATTTATCATCCTGATACTTTTATTCTGTAACCATTAAATCAATAAAATTGTACCTCAAAAGTAAATCATTTATAAATTCTACCCACTGCTATCATTGCGGGGCATTAAAATCTGGTTTGTATGCGGAAAGCCTGTTTTTTACTCTTTGTATTGCCTACAGTTTGGGTAGGGTAGAAGAACTGATTATTAATTTCAACGAGGGCATGCCATGCTGGAGGGTTCCAATCAGTAAGCGAATAGAAGGTTTTCCTTTTTAGGTTAATTGACTATTTATCTACTTGAATCCGAACCGCATTTTCAAGTGATTCGTTATTGTAAAGAGTGAGGGTTCCGGGAATATTCTCTTGAATACTTCCTTTGAGCTGTCCGTTAGTGAGGTTAACTTCCCATTTTTCAGTAATCAAGGCTTCCGAATCTTTCACAGAAAAGTAGTTAATAGAAATTCGCTCCTGTTGAAACTCTAGGGTTGTAAATCCATTAAATCCAAGTATTTTTTCGCTAAATGTAAAGTCATCATTGTATTCCGGATTTATTCTTCCGTCTACTGCAATCAGGCTTTGCTTATTGGCATCCAACTCATTAGGAGGAAACAATTGACCATTTTTTCCTATCACTACTGGCATTCCACCATGTCCGATACATCTCCCAAATGCTTTGAGATTGTCTTTTTTTGCATTCACTCCGTAAAAAGACAATCGGTGTTCATGTCCCCAAAACCAAATAATTTTTCGGTCGCTTCCGAAAATTTCACTCAATGCCTCATATATTTTAGGGTGGAATTTTTCAAAAGCTGATTTGGGTTGGTGATGGGTTAATAGAATGATACCTCGGTTATCTTTTTCAATACACACTACTTCTTTCAACCATTTAATCATCTTTGCTTCCAGATGGGCATCTTGCCAAATGGGAAGTTTAATAATAGAATCTTTTACGGAGTGATACCCGGTATCTAGTCCAATTATTCGCCAGTATTGGTTTTCCAAACAAAAATATCCTGACTCCTGTTGTAAAAATTCGTTTCCTTTTTGAATGCCCATAAGTGGCAATAAAGTATCATAAAAGCCGCTACCATCACTAAAATATTCGTGGTTGCCTGGTATGGCAAAACTACCTAGGTTTCCATAACACCAATCACCTCTCTCCTTACAGAAATTATCCAATACTTCCTCTTTATGTCCAACATAATAAATATCGCCCATGTGAATAGTTACTGAACATTCTTTTTCTGCTAATTGCTCAGCAACCTTTTCTGATACATCTGTTGCAGATGCCCAATCGGATAGTAATCCTATTGTAAAATTTTCCTGCTCAAAAGAAAAAATACCCTGATGTGCACTGGAATAGGTTCTAAAAAAAGGTTTGCTCGAAAACAAATATTTTAGAAAGTAGCCAAATCCAATCAGATATTCAAGTTTAATAAACCGCCAAAACCTAATTGCGTCCCTGTTATCATCTTTTGATGGTTGCTTTTTATGCTTCACATGTTGAACATAACTATGCAAAATGTTTCGGCTATGAGTTTGATAATTATAAAAATGTTTTTTCCCCATGTATCATGTTTATTTTTATGTGCATGAATATATTTATATTTTTGATTTTTTCAATGTAAATCTCTTTTTTTCTCCTGTAGGTTGTTTTTATTTATTCAATAACTAATTTTTTTTGTTGCTTTATGCGTATTATATTTCTGATTATTTTTTTTGAATTGGTTGCAGGTATCAGAGGATTTGCCCAAATTAGCGAATTGGACTCTGTGGTGGTTAGTGCCACATTTATTCCCCAAAAAGACTATACAACGGGTAGAAATATTATTACCCTACGCGGTACCGATATTAATAAGCTACCGGTGAGCAGTATCGATGAGTGGCTGCGATATGTGCCAGGAGTGGAAGTGCAACAAAGGGGTCCACAGGGGGCTCAAAGTGATATCATTATTCGGGGTGGAACCTTTCAACAAGTTTTAGTAGTAGTGGATGGTATTCGCTTAAATGATCCGCTTACGGGCCATTTCAGTACCTATATTCCACTTCATCCTGAGGATATTGAGAAAATCGAAATTATAAAGGGAGCTGCTGCTGCAGTGTATGGAGCAGATGCGATTGGTGGGGTGGTAAATATAATTACAAAGCTTGGTAGCGCCCAAAAAGATAGCACCCCTCTTTCGATTTCGGGCAGACTTCAATGGGGCGATCAATCTCTATTAAATCGGCAACTTCGCGTAGCAGGTAAAATTGGCAAAGGAAGGTTTAGTGTTGCTGAGATGAAAAATAAAGCCGCAGGTTATCCTTTACGGGGGACTAACGGTTTTTTTGATAACCAAACTATTTCTGTAGCTTATGCCGGAAAAATTGCCAACAACTGGCAGCTTCAGCTTAGATATGCAAAGGATAGTCGAGATTTTAATGCGCAAAATTTTTATACGCCTTTCCTTTCAGATACAGCAAAGGAAAAAGTTGTTTCCGACTGGCTCCGGGTTGGTTTTGTTCGTTCGGGTTCTCATTCAACTTTCACAGCTGAGGGGTCTTATAAAATTTTACGCGATCAGTTTCAATTTAATCCTTCCGGTTCTCCCAATCTGAATACCACCGAATTATACATTGCCCAAACCAAGTTGAGTTATACTATTAATCAACACAATAGCCTGGTTACGGGCTTACAATATTTTCATAAAAAAATCATATCTAACGATCGGGGAGATCATTCCCTGGGGCATGCGGGTGGCTATTTGATTCTTTCCCATCAACCCCTTCCTCGCTTACATATCAATGAAAGTGTTCGGTTAGATTGGGATGAGAGTTATGGGTGGCAATTGCTTCCTCAATTAAATGCAGCGTTTGCAAAAGGATCTTTTACCGGTAGAGCCTCGGTAGGGAAGGGGATACGGGATGCCGATTTTACCGAACGCTATAATAATTATAACAAAGTTCTGGTAACTGCCGGTAACATTGGAAATCCTCAACTTCAGCCAGAAAAATCGTGGAATTATGAGGCAGGCTTCGATTATCGGATATTCCGACAACTGAAAATGAGTTTTACGGCTTTTTTTAGAAATCAGCAAAACCTGATTGACTGGACGCCTACCCCTTTTACACAAATGCCGCGTACCACCAACCTATTACCAAGCGGAAACTATGCCCTTGCCACCAATTTGTGGGAGGTTACAACCAAGGGGTTGGAACTGGATTTTCAGTATGTAAAAAAAATCGGTAAAAATAAACAACTCACTTTGCTTTCAGGATTGGTATGGATGGAATCACTCAGTAATGAACAAACCCCTTCATTCTATTTATCTTCCCATGCCCGATTCTTATGGAATACGCAATTAATTTGGCGGGTGGGTGCTTTTGAAATGGCCGTTACTTCTGTATATAAAGAACGAAATACACAACAGGCAACGGCTATCAAGGCTACAATTACTCCTTCTTACTTTTTGCTGAATAGCCGAATAGCTTTTAATACCTTCCAGCAAAAACTTTCCTTACAGCTTGACTGCACCAATATAACCAATACACAATACAGTGATTTGTTGGGGGCAACGATGCCTGGAAGATGGGCTTCTGCGGGCTTGTATCTGAAATTATAGGGATTGATTTATCGGCGTGTGAATGCTGATTATTTTATTTTAGTAGCATCAAAACAACATTTGAGAGCGTATTTACAATATGATTCAATTATTGGTAACCGTAATAATGCTATTTTTATTAAATACAAATACCATTTTATCATTTTAAACTAACAATCATGCGAAAAATATTTTACCTCGTTTTAATACTTTGTATGAGTTCAGTTATTCATGCTCAAACTACTCCCGCTAAAAAAATGGATCCCAAGAAAAAGGTATTAATGGTAGAAGCGTCCTGCGGGGAATGTAAATTTAAAATGAAAGGGAAAGGCTGTTCGCTCGCAATAAAATTAAATGGTAAAAATTATTTTGTAGCCAATGCCAATATCGACGATTATGGAGATGCCCATGAAAAAAAAGGATTCTGTAATTCCATCAGAAAAGCCAAAGTGCAGGGTGAGGTGGTAGATGGAAAATTCGTAGCCAGCTATTTTGAATTGGTTGATTAGAGGTGTTTATCCGGCAGGATTTTTTGAAAAGAGTATTGAAAACAACTTACATTATTTAAATTGTACTTCCCATAACTAAAAAAGCCGCAGTAAATTCATTATTTACAGCGGCTTTCTATTTATTTGTGTGATCCCGCTGGGACTCGGACCCAGGACCCATACATTAAAAGTGTATTGCTCTACCAACTGAGCTACGGAATCATCCTGATTAAGCTATTCAGCTCTTTCGGAGTGCAAAAATAGGGATATTCAAAAATTCACCAAATATTTATATTCTTATTTACCCGTTTTACCCACATTCTTATCTATTTAAGCAGAATAAAGAGTTTATTTTTGTTAATAAATTCAATCAGTATGTCGGCTTTTTCTAATAAAGTGGTTGTTATTACAGGGGGTTCTGATGGTATTGGCAAGGCATTGGTGCAGCTTTTTTTAGCCCAAGGTGCCAAAGTGGCTACCTGTGCCCGTAATCCGGAAAAATTATATGCGCTTCAAAAAGAACAGTCCGGAAAGCCCCTGCATGTGCAGCAAGCCGATGTAAGTGTTGAAAATGACTGCCAACAATTTATTCAAGGAACCTTAGATGCTTTCGGAACCATTGATGTGCTTATCAATAATGCAGGAATTTCTATGCGGGCACTTTTTGCCGAAGCGGCACCGGCTACCCTCAAAAAAGTAATGGAGGTAAACTTTATGGGAACCGTTTATTGTACCCATTATGCCTTACCTCATATCTTGCAAAACAAGGGCGTAATTGTAGGTATTTCATCCATTGCCGGATTTAGGGGATTACCCGGTAGGAGTGGCTATTCGGCCTCTAAATTTGCCCTGAATGGCTTGCTAGAATCTCTCCGAACCGAACTCTTAGATTCTGGTGTACATGTATTAACCGCCTGCCCAGGATTTACCACTTCAAATATCCGGGTAGCCGCTTTGAATAAATTGGGAGAAGCCCAAGGTGAAACACCGATGGATGAAGCATCTATGATGAGTTCAGCAGAATGTGCCCAGCATATTCTCCAAGCTATGGAAAACAGAAAACGTACCCTGATACTTACTTTTAATGGAAAAAGAACCGTTTTCTTAAATAAATGGTTTCCCGCACTAGCTGATAAGTTGGTGAGAAATTTTTTCTATAAAAACGGTGAGCTGGTGAAATAAGACTACCCTTCGGTCGTTAAATGCCATATGCCCAACATTACACTTTCTACCGATATCGGCCTACGTGATTTCAGCGTTGGGGCTATTAAAGGGCAATTCCTATCTGCGATTCCCAACGTTACCCTTACAGATATCAGTCATTACCTTTCGCAAACCAATTTCCCCCAATCTGCCTATATCTGTAAAAGCGCTATCACCCATTTTCCTCCTCACACCTTTCACCTAATTATCGTAAATCTCTTTGAGTATGAGGTAAAACAAGTGCTACTAGCTAAATACCAAGATCAATGGATTATTTGTCCGGATAACGGCATTTTAACCATGATTACCCAAGATAGGCCAACCGAATTGTATGCCATAGATTGTAAAGGGCTCACCACGCTTTTATCCATTACCAACCGTATCGTTGATCAACTCGCCTTATTGATTCGGCAACCTTCCAATTTGCCTTTCGAAAAAGCAGTAAATATCATCGAAAAATATCCCCTACGCCCCACAACCGGACCAGATTGGATGGATGGGCAAATTCTCTTTATCGATCATTTTGAAAATGTAGTGATCAATATAACCCGAGAAGAATTTGAAGAACACCGCAAAGGCAGGGCTTTTCGATTCGCATTTAACAGAAATGAGGTAATCGAAGTGCTGAGTAACAACTACTCATCAGTAAGCGAAATAGATAAAATGGCCTGGTTTAATTCGGCCGGATACCTTGAAATTGCTATCCGGCACGGTAATATTGCTGGTTTATTTGGCCTACAAGGATTTAACGAACAAGTACCCTCAAATGGATATACCTCCGATAGTCGCATCCTATATCAGACCGTACGGGTGTTTTTCGAAAACAAATAGTATAACTAACTGATTTTCAATACTATTTTTTGATATGCTTTCGCAGATGTACCTTTGCAGCCGAATTCAATACATTCAACCTTAATTTTTTGTTTTATGGCATACGACGTACTAGTTTTAGGTAGTGGCCCCGGTGGATATCCCGCTGCCATTCGTGCCGCTCAACTCGGTTTAAAAGTGGCAATTATTGAAAAGGAAAGCCTGGGAGGAGTTTGTTTAAACTGGGGCTGTATTCCCACTAAAGCATTATTAAAAAGTGCTCAGGTGTACGATTACCTGAAACATGCCAGTAACTATGGAATTCAGGCTACGGGTGTTGCTCACGATTTTGGAGCTGTAATCAAGCGAAGCCGCGGTGTTGCCGACAAGATGAGTAAAGGCGTGCAGTTTCTGATGAAGAAGAACAAAATTGATGTAGTGATGGGCTATGGTAAAATTAAATCAAAAGGTCAACTGGAAGTTACCGCAGCTGATGGCTCAAAACAAATAGTTGAAGGTAAATATATCATCATCGCTACCGGCGGCAGATCTAAAGCATTGCCCAACCTGCCCCAGGATGGTGTTAAAGTGATTGGATACCGAGAAGCAATGACCTTGGCTGCTCAACCGGCTAGCATGATTATTGTAGGCAGCGGTGCAATAGGCATTGAGTTTGCACATTTTTATAATTCCATGGGTACCAAAGTTACTGTGGTTGAGTTTCTGCCTAGAATTGTTCCTGTAGAAGATGAAGATGTTTCTAAAGAATTGGAAAAGCAATACAAAAAACAGGGGATTGAGGTTATGACGCAAGCCTCCGTTGAGTCGGTTGATACCTCCGGAAATGGCGTGAAAGCCACCGTTAAAAAAGCCGATGGCACATTCGTTACCCTCGAAGCAGACATCGTTCTGAGTGCAGTAGGTGTGGTTGCCAATTTAGAAAACATTGGATTAGAAGAAAATGGTATTGCTACAGATCGCGGTAGAATTATAGTAGATGCTTATCAGCAAACCAAACTGGCCGGCGTATATGCGATTGGTGACTGCTCTCCTGGGCAAGCTCTTGCACACGTTGCTGCTAAAGAGGGAATCAATGCTGCTGAGCATATTGCCTACCTCGAGAAAAAATCTCACCACCTTCCTCAGCCCTTAGATTATAACAATATTCCCGGTTGTACCTATTGCACGCCAGAAATCGCCAGCGTGGGTTATACAGAAAAAGCTGCCAAAGATGCCGGTTATGAAATTAAAGTGGGTAAATTCCCCTTTATGGCCAGCGGTAAAGCCAGTGCTGCTGGTGCAGTGGAAGGGTTTGTAAAAGTTATTTATGATGCTAAATATGGAGAATTATTAGGCTGCCATATGATTGGAATGAATGTTACTGAAATGATAGCCGAAGCCGTAGTAGCCCGTAAACTGGAAACTACCGCTACCGAAATTTTGAATGCGGTTCATCCCCATCCAACCATGAGCGAGGGCTTTAAAGAAGCTACTGCCGCTGCATATGGGGAAGCAATCGACATCTAAGATTTCTGAAAATATTTCTAAGCCGTCATTTTTGCGAATGACGGCTTTTTTATGTCACTCCAGTAAAATGTCTGTTCTACCAACATTCGCCTATCTAACTTACCTTTGCCGCCGTTATGAAGTACGCAAAAGAAATAAATCGAAGAAAAACCTTCGCCATTATATCCCACCCGGATGCGGGTAAAACTACCCTTACCGAAAAATTGCTTCTATTCGGAGGTGCCATTCAAGTAGCCGGTGCCGTAAAGAGCAATAAAATAAAGAAACATGCCACCAGCGACTTCATGGAAATTGAACGGCAAAGGGGAATTTCAGTGGCAACTTCGGTAATGACTTTCGAATACAAAGATACCCTCATTAATCTGCTCGACACACCCGGCCACAAAGATTTTGCAGAAGATACTTACCGAACGCTTACTGCGGTGGATAGTGTAATATTGGTAATCGATAGTGTGAACGGGGTAGAAGCACAAACCCGCCGTTTGATGGAGGTTTGCCGCATGCGGGATACTCCGGTTATTGTATTTGTAAACAAAATGGACCGTGATGGTAAAAACCGCTTCGATTTATTAGAGGAAATTGAAAATGAGCTCAAAATTTCTTTGCATCCCATGACCTGGCCTATCAATAGTGGAAAGGAGTTTAAGGGTGTATATAACCTCGACAATAAAAGTTTACGCTTATTTACTGCCAGCACCCGGGCAGATGAGGATGATGTGATTGCCATCCATGATTTGAATAATTCGTTGTTGGATGATAAAATTGGAGAAAGAGATGCTAATCTATTGCGGGAAGATGTTGAATTACTGGAAGGGGTTTATGGAAAATTAACGATTTCGGATTATCTCAACGGGAAAATTGCCCCGGTTTTCTTCGGAAGTGCCGTAAATAACTTCGGGGTGAAAGAAATGCTCGACACCTTTATTCAAATTGCTCCAGTACCCAGAAGTCGCGAAACCTCCACCCGAACTGTAGAAGTGGGGGAGGATAAGTTCAGTGGATTTATTTTTAAAATTCATGCCAACCTCGACCCCAAGCACCGCGACCGGATTGCTTTTATGCGGGTATGCACGGGTAGATTTGAAAGAAACCATTACTATCACCATGTTCGGCTAGATAAAGACCTGCGCTTCAGCAATCCTTATAGCTTTATGGCACGAAGTAAAGATGTGATTGAAGATGCCTATGCCGGTGATGTGGTAGGTTTGTTCGATACAGGAAATTTTAAAATAGGCGATACCCTTACTGAAGGTGAGAACTTTTATTTTGTTGGGATCCCAACTTTTTCTCCCGAAATATTTAAGGAGTTGGTTAATAAAGATCCCCTAAAAACCAAGCAGCTCGAAAAAGGAATCAGTCAGTTAACCGACGAGGGAGTAGCCCAGTTGTTTACCCAATTTGGAGGCAACAAAAAAATCATCGGTTGTGTGGGAGAATTACAATTTGAAGTAATTCAGTACCGGCTTTTACAAGAATATGGTGCCGCCTGTGAATTCCGGTCCCTGCCTTTTTTTAAAGCTTGCTGGCTTACCAGTAATCAACCTCTAAAATTGCAGGAGTTCCTTCGATTTAAACAGCAAAACTCTGCGGAAGATAAAGACGGGAACCCAGTTTACCTCGCACAAAGCGAATGGTTTCTGAATACCGAAATTACCAATAACCCCGACATTACATTTCATTTTTCCAGCGAAATACATAAGTAACTTTAATCCTAGTGAACTCATCTCAATACGATATCATCATAGTAGGTGCCGGTCCTATCGGATTGGCCTGTGCATTAGAAGCTGAGCAAAATGGATTGCATTTTTTGCTATTAGAAAAGGGAGCGCTGGTAAATTCTTTATACCACTATCCGGTTAATATGACCTTCTATTCTACTTCGGAAAGATTGGAGATTGGGGGAATTCCCTTCGTTAGTAATCAGCCCAAACCGAGTCGCAACGAGGCATTGGAATACTATCGAAGAGTTGCGGGTTTATTAAAATCACCCTTACATTTATACGAACCCGTTTTATCCATCCAACCCAGTAATAACGGCTTTGCAGTAGCTACTCCTAAACAAACCTATCAAAGCCGAAAAGTTATTATTGCAACGGGATTTTATGGGATTCCTTTTAAGTTAGGTATTCAGGGAGAAGATTTACCGAAAGTTACGCACTATTACCAAGATCCGCATGCCTATGCTTTTCGCGATGTGGTGGTTGTGGGTGCTAATAACTCAGCCGTTGATGCAGCTTTGGAAACCTGGAGAAAGGGTGCAAGCGTTACCATGGTAATTCGAGGGGAAACTATTGGAGAAAGAGTAAAATATTGGGTTAGGCCCGATATAATGAATCGGATTGAAGAGGGTTCCATCAAAGCCTATTTTCAATCGAACCTGCTTGCTATTCGCTCTGGGGAAGTGGATATCCAAACACCGGATGGAAAACTTACCTTACCTAATGACCATGTTTTGCTAATGACCGGCTATCAACCGGATCTTACATTTTTAGAAAACTGTGGCATACAACTTTCACCAGATGCGATTCGGCAACCAGTATACAATCCAAATACCTATCAAACCAATGTTGCAGGATTATACCTTGCGGGCGTAATTTGCGGGGGCATGAATACCCACCGATTGTTTATTGAAAACTCCCGGGAACATGCCAGGGCAATCGTTCAGGATATCCTTCGGCAAACCTCTGCCTGAACATCTATTCCCCTTACCTTTGTGGCTCCATGAAGTCGAAAACACTTACAAAAGATAAAGTAAATATTATTACCCTTGGTTGCAGTAAAAACCTGGTAGATAGTGAAGTGTTAAGTGGCCAGCTTTTGGCTAATCAGATAGATGTGGTGCATGAAAATAAAAAGCTAGACCATAACATCTCCATCGTAAACACCTGTGGTTTTATTGATAAGGCAAAGGAAGAAAGTATCAACACCATTTTAGATCAACTAGAACTCAAACGAAGGGGTAAGCTGGAAAAAGTGTATGTTACCGGTTGTTTAAGTGAAAGATATCGGTCGGACCTAGAACAGGAAATGCCCGAAGTGGATGCTTGGTTTGGTACAATGGAATTGCCCCTACTATTGAAAAAACTCGAAGCAGATTATAAGAAGGAATTGATAGGAGAAAGATTACTCAGCACCCCCCAGCATTATGCCTATTTAAAAATTAGTGAGGGTTGTAACAGAACCTGCTCATTTTGCGCCATTCCATTAATGCGGGGCGGCCATGTGAGTAAAACGATGGAAGAAATTGTTACCGAAGCGGAAAATCTGGTTCGGAAAGGCGTGAAGGAAATCATGTTAATTGCCCAGGAGCTTACTTATTATGGGTTGGATATTTACAAGTACCGGGCTCTGCCAGATTTATTAAATCGCTTGGCGGATGTAAAAGGGCTCGCTTGGATTCGATTACATTATGCTTATCCCAGTAAATTTCCACTAGAAGTGTTGGATGTGATATCCGCAAGAACAAACATCTGTAATTACTTAGACATGCCGTTGCAACATGCCAGCAATGCCATGTTGAAGGCGATGAAAAGAAATATTACCCGGGAAGAAATGTCGGAGTTGATAGATGCCATTCGTGAAAAAGTACCCGGTATTTGTTTAAGAACCACACTCATTGCTGGGTTCCCAGGAGAAACTGAAGATGATGTGGACGAATTAATTGCCTTTTTACAAAAGCACCGTTTCGACAGGGTTGGAATTTTTAATTATAGTCATGAAGAAAATACATCTGCTCATGATTTGGTGGATGACATTCCTGCTGAAGTAAAATCAGCTCGTGCCCAAAGAATCATGGAGGCGCAGCAAGAAATTAGTTTTGAAAAAAATCAGGAAAAAGTAGGTCAAATTCTTACGGTATTGGTTGATAAAAAAGAAGCCGGCAGATACCTCGGTAGAACCGAGTTTGACAGTGTGGAGGTAGATAATGAAGTTATCATTCATTCGAAGAAAAAATTACCCATCGGCGATTTTGTGCAGGTGAAAATTACGCGGGCATTTGACTACGATTTGGAAGGCGAACTGGTTGATTAATGCGAATTCTTGTAATTTCAATGTAAACATACACACATGCAATTTGAATGGAAAGGTGTAATGCCTGCTTTAACCACTAAGTTTACTCCATCCGATACCCTGGATATGGAGTTGTTTGAAGAAAATCTCGCGCTGCAAGTAGAAGCCGGCGTTTCCGGAATAATACTGGGTGGGTCGCTGGGTGAAGCCAGTGTGTTAACCAATGCTGAAAAAGAGCAACTTGTAAAAGCAGCTTTGCAACAATTAGCTGCTAAACTACCCGTGATTCTTAATATTGCTGAAGGAAATACGTCCGTAGCACTCGAACAAGTTCGCCTAGCAGAAAAATGGGGCGTTCAGGGATTGATGATATTACCACCTATGCGCTATAAAGCCGATGATGCCGAAACGGTTGCTTATTTTACTACCATAGCTCGCTCCACTGAACTACCGATAATGATTTATAATAATCCGGTAGATTATAAAATCAATGTTACCCTAGATATGTTCGAGCAACTGGCTGATTGCAACAACATAGGCGCCATAAAAGAAAGTACCCGGGATGTTACCAACGTAACCCGTTTAATCAATCGATTCGGTGATCGATATAAAATATTATGTGGGGTTGATCCCCTGGCTTTAGAGGAATTGGTTACCGGAGCCGTAGGTTGGGTGGCTGGACTGGTATGTGCATTCCCTCGTGAAACGGTTGCTTTATTTGCATTGGTTAAAGCAGGTAAAATTCAAGAAGCTGTTCAGTTGTATCGCTGGTTTATGCCTTTGCTAGAACTTGATATTCATCCTAAGTTGGTTCAGTATATTAAACTGGCAGAGCAATTAGCAGGAGTGGGAACTGAATGGGTTAGGGCACCCCGTTTAATTTTGCAGGGTGAAGAACGGGTGGCTATTACCCAAGTAATTCAGCATGCAATCAATACCCGACCCATACTTCCTGCTTATCACGAATTGATAAAATAATCGGCTATGTTATCTACTCAAAATTTGCTTTCAGATATTGATCAGGTAATGACCCGGTCGGAAAATGCATTTTTACAATACCGCCAAATTTCAGCTGCCAACAGAGCAGCATTTTTATTAGCCATTGCCCAACATATAGAAGCATTAGGAGATACTTTATTACAAACAGCAGCTTCCGAAACCAATCTACCCATTGCTCGCTTAACGGGGGAGCGGGGAAGAACGGTTGGTCAGTTAACTATGTTTGCGCAAATGCTCCGAGCCGGTGATTGGCAAGAGATTATCATAAACAACGCAATTCCAGATAAAAACCCTCCTCGCCCTGATATAAGACGAATGCTTGTTCCTTTAGGTCCGGTAGTTGTATTTGGTTCCAGTAATTTTCCTTTCGCCTATTCAACGGCTGGAGGAGATACGGCAAGTGCATTGGCTGCCGGCAGCACGGTAGTGGTAAAAGCACATCCTGCACACCTGAAAACATCCATCCTGGTAGCCGAAGCAATCAAGGCTGCCGCAGTAGAAACCGGTATGCCGGAAGCGGTTTTTCAGCATATAGAAGATGGGTCGTTTGAAACAGGAAAACTATTGGTGCAACATCCAGCTACTGCAGCTGTTGGTTTTACAGGCTCTTTCTCAGGTGGAAAAGCACTTTGGGACTATGCAGCGGCCCGTACCAACCCAATACCGGTATTTGCAGAAATGGGTAGCATTAACCCGGTGCTGCTTTTACCAGATGCTTTGGAAACACAATATGCAACACTTGCCCAACAATATGCAGGTTCTATTACCCTGGGGGTAGGTCAGTTTTGCACCAATCCAGGTCTTCTAATTGCTATAGAAGGAGAAGGCCTTTCTTCATTTATAGATGCCCTCGCAAAACATTTACAAGAAGTAAGTAGTGCCCCCATGCTGCATACTGGTATTAGTGAAGCCTATGTGAAAAAAGTTGCCAGTGCACTTTCCATACAAGGGGTTCAATGGATAACATCTCAACCTGCTGCGGTAGAATCTGGTTCTGCTTTGCCAGTACTTGCCCGAGTAAGTGCAGCCGACTTTTTTACTAATCCAACATTACACGAAGAAATTTTCGGGCCCTATTCATTACTGGTAGTGGCAGATTCTGCCGAACAAATGTTGGCAGTTTTGAAAACCGTAAAGGGTCAACTCACTACCTCCTTGATGGGAACCGATAAAGATTTTGCTGCATTCGCTTATGTAGTTCAGGAAGCCAGCTTAGTGGCCGGACGCATTGTTTGTAATGGCGTACCTACCGGTGTTGAGGTTTGTGATGCCATGGTACATGGAGGTCCCTTTCCGGCTACTACCGATAGCAGATTTACAGCAGTGGGCGTACAATCCATTAAGCGCTGGCTTCGTCCGGTGGCCTTTCAAAATTTTCCGGATACATTATTGCCAAACGAACTAAAGCGCACGAATCCTTTGGGAGTAGTTAGGGTAGAAAAATAAGTAGAAAGTTTACTCCAATTAGTTACGAGAAACTTCGAGTTGATTTGCCAAGTCTCGTTTTGCAGAAAACCAATAGCTAACAATTACGGCAGCTACATGGTAAACCGCCATAATACCAACTATCCCGGGTATCCATTTGGAAAGTTGAAACCAATCTCCCGTTTGAATCAGAATAATTCCGGCAAATATTGCTTTCAATAATTCCCATATCCAGGCTCTTGGATTCCTGTCCATCAACTCAGTATAAGCGTAAATATAAATAAATACATATCCGCCATAGAGGAAAATGCCCGGACTACCAATGCTAGCTATGTTTCCAAAGAAATAGCTGATTAATAATAATAAGAAAGTTATTTGAAACCAGATCCAGGATGACATTCCAGTGGTTGCCGGAGTATCATATTTGGTAAAATCATACACATCTGTAATTTTCTCTATCGGGTACTTTTCAGTTACATCGTTCGGTCTCCATCCAGTTGGCATAAACCAGATGCGCAATTTGTCTTTCCAGTTCTGTGTTCTCCAGGCATCTTTTATCAATAATGCCACATGCATAAAATTGATTTTTATAGGATTCCAGGTGGAAGCTGGGCGGGTGATACCATATACTGGAGGGATGTCTGCTCTTTCCTCTTGAAAAGTGCCAAAAAGAAAATCCCAAAAAATAAAAATCTGACTAAAGTTTTTGTCGATATATTCAGGATTAATGGCATGATGCACCCGATGATGAGCAGGCGTAACAATGATATATTCTAGAATTCCCATCTTGCCAATATGTCGGGTATGGTACCAGAATTGGGCAAACAGATGAAGGGGAGCTACAACAGCGATTACTTTGCCAGGCACACCTAATAAGGCAGCTGGCAATAAAAAGATGGTGAAAAGCTTAGCGATGGAGGAAATGCTTTGTCGCAATGCACAGGCCAGATTAAATTCCTCACTGCTGTGATGAACTAAATGCCCATTCCAGAAAAAATTGATGTTGTGCTGAATTCGATGAACCCAGTATCCCATAAAGTCGAGCGCAAAAAAAGCGATTATGTAAATCCATATATTAGATTGTATATGAATCAGCGCCCAATTTTTTACCATCCAATCATACGATAGTAGGCCAATCGTTAAACCCAAAACATCTTTGGTTACATTGGTTAAACCCGAACTCAGGCTCGAAATCATATCCAGATTTCTTACCGTATCGTTGTGGCGATATATACCATACCATTTTTCAAGCAATACCAACACCAAAAACGCAGGCATGGCAATCAATAAAATTTTTCCGTAAGTTTCCATAATTATTCACAAATGACGGGTTTGTAAAATTAATCAATATTATTGCATTTTACCCGTTTGTTTAATGGCAACCTCACCTATTTCAACACCCTTCAACCTGCCAGCCGGTATTCAATTGCCTGCTTTTTACTGTATTGATGGCCATACCTGTGGTAATCCCGTTCGGGTAGTTGCTGCAGGCGGTCCATCTCTAGAGGGGGCCAATATGAGTGAAAAAAGGCAGCATTTTTTGCGGGAATTCGATTGGATTCGGAAAGGATTGATGTTCGAACCTCGAGGTCATGACATGATGAGTGGAAGCATCCTATATCCCCCTCATGATCCAGAAAATGATGTGGCCGTATTGTTTATTGAAACCAGTGGTTGCCTTCCAATGTGCGGACATGGAACCATAGGTACCGTTACCATAGCCCTCGAGCAAGGATTAATCAAGCCCAAGAATCCTGGGTTTCTCAACCTGGAAACGCCTGCAGGATTGGTAAAAGTTACCTATACGTGTAAAGGTGATAAGGTAGCATCGGTTAAGTTGGTGAACGTGCCGGCTTTTTTAAGTAATGAGGGACTTACCGTTACCAGTGAAGTTTTGGGATCGTTAACAGTAGATGTAGCCTACGGAGGAAACTTTTATGCCATTATAGATCCCCAACCCAATTTTGTAGGAATAGAAAACTATACGGCTGATCAACTAATTGCATTTAGCCGGCAGCTTCGAATTGCCATCAATCAACAATACCAATTTGTACATCCACAGAACCCAACCATTCAGGGTTGTTCGCATGTATTATGGACTGGTAAAGTGCTGCATCCCGATTCGGATGGAAGGAATGCAGTATTTTATGGCGACAAAGCCATAGATCGATCACCCTGTGGCACCGGAACCTCCGCACGAATGGCGCAATGGTTTGCAAAGGGCAAATTGAACGCAAGAGATAAATTTGTGCATGAAAGTATCATAGGGTCTACTTTTACTGGAACCATTGAAGGAATTACACAGGTTGGTGATTATAATGCCATTATTCCAGGAATTGAAGGCTGGGCGAAAGTATATGGACATAACATCATAACCATTCATCCTGATGATGACCCGTATGCTTTCGGGTTTCAGGTTATTTGATTAAATTATTAGTAATGCATGTAATTGTAGTAGGAGGGGGAATCATCGGACTCAGCAGTGCCTATTATTTGCAACAGTCCGGTCATCAGGTTACCGTAATCGATCAAACCGGATTTCTACCCAATTGTTCCCATGGCAATGCAGGGTATGTTTGTCCCAGCCATTTTATTCCCCTAGCAACCCCAGGAATTGTTAAGCAAGGGCTTCGCTGGATGTTGAATAATAAGAGCCCCTTTTATATTCAGCCCCGATTGAATGCCGAACTAATTAAATGGGGCTGGCATTTTATTCGTTCCGCAAATGCAAAACAGGTAGAAGCTGCTGCTATTCCTTTACGGGATATCGCTTTATTTAGTCAGCTACAATATGAACATTGGAATACACTTCCCGGGTTTAAGTTTGCTTATGAAAAAAAAGGTTTACTAGAAATTTTTCAAACCAAAGAAGCCCTGCATCATGCCGAACAAACGGCTGCTGCAGCCAATGCGATAGGCCTAAGCGGTACCTCTATCCTTTCCGGTGAAGAATTGGCCGCTCGAGAGCCACGAATGGCAATCCGGGCCTTGGGAGCACTCTACTTTCCGGGGGATGCGCATCTTTATCCCGCTAAACTGATGGAACAACTCACTCAGCAATTATTGTTAAATCACGTTCAATTGCATAGTCCTGTTCAGGTAACTGGCTTCAAAACCCAACAAAAGCAAATAACAGGTGTGTACACGAACCGAGGTTTATTTTCTGCTGATGCGGTGGTATTGGCAGCTGGATCTTGGAGTTCTGAATTAACCACTCAGCTGAATCTTTCTATTCCATTGGTTGCCGGAAGAGGGTATTCTATCACCCTAGAAAACAGTCCCTATCATTTTGAACATCCCGCAGTGCTAGTAGAGGGTAGGGTAGCCCTAACCCCCATGGATGGGAATAAATTACGAATCGGAGGAACCATGGAAATTACTTCCACCAAGGCGCCCCCTCATTTTAATCGGGTAAAGGGTATTTTGCAATCTGTTCATCAA
This sequence comes from Chitinophagia bacterium, assembly GCA_037131895.1. Lineage (GTDB taxonomy): Bacteria > Bacteroidota > Bacteroidia > Chitinophagales > Chitinophagaceae > Sediminibacterium. The sequence goes on from JBAXQE010000009.1 coordinate 51,638, forward strand.
TTTTTTCCGGATATGGAGCTGCCTTTTCCTGAAGAAAATGATATCTGGTATGGGTATCGCCCTTGCTCTGCAGATGGGTTGCCCTATATCGGTAAGCCTGCTAAATGGAGCAATTTGGTGGTAGCAACCGGGCATGCAATGGTTGGGCTTAGCTTGGGTGCCGGTACTGGAAAACTAGTATCGGAATTGGTGAGTGAACAACCAACCAGTGTAGATCTTTCTCCCTTCCATCCCGATCGATTTAGCCGCTAAACTATCTACGATTCGGTTTGTTAATTAGTCGCTATAAGAAGTTAACCGCTTAATTGTATTTTTGCCATTCTATGCAATCCTCTTTTCAATCAATCGCTTATAAAGATAGCAGCTATTTTACCCCTATCGTGGTTGATTACCTGTTGCATAATGAAAAGCTGCAACCCTTCTATCAACACCCCCCAAACTGGAATGGTTTAGCGGAGGCAATAACATCCAGAAAACAATCTCCGGTAAATAGGGCATTATTGGTAGAAGTGCTTACACAACAATATGCTTCCCTAACCCTTACACACCGGTTATCGGAAAACCTAGCATTATTAACACAAGAGAATACTTTTACGGTTACTACGGCCCATCAGCCCAATATATTTACCGGACCACTTTACTTTATTTATAAGTGTATGCACGCCATCCGCCTAGCGGAAAGTTTACATCAGCAATTTCCGGATAATCACTTTGTACCCGTTTACTACATGGGCTCGGAAGATGCGGATTTAGAAGAGATTGGTCAACTTACCGTTGGTGGAATGAAACGGGTATGGAATACTAAACAAAAAGGGGCCGTTGGCAGGATGAAAGTAGACCAGGCTTTGCTTGATGTTATTTCAGAGATGGAAGGACAAACCGGCGTTCTTCCATTTGGCAAGGAATTATCCGATTTATGGCGCAGTTGCTTTACTATGGGAAAGACCATTTCACAGGCCATGTTAGAAATGGTGCACCAATTAATGGGCGATAAGGGTTTGGTAGTGCTGATTCCTGATAATGCCCAACTGAAATCTGTATTTACTCCCATTGTTTTACAAGAACTTTTTACCCAGTTTTCTCATAATTTAGTGGAAGCTACTAATCAGCAATTGGCGCAACAGTATAAAGTACAGGCATCCGGACGAAATATCAATCTGTTTTATTTAATTGATGATAAAAGAGAGCGAATAGAAATGCAGGGCGACCAATGGGTAGTGCCAGCGTTGCAATTAAGTTTTTCAAAGCAGGAGCTGGAACAAGAATGTAATCTATATCCCGAAAGATTCAGCGCCAATGTGATTTTGAGGGGATTATTTCAAGAAATGATTTTGCCGAATGTAGCCTTTATCGGCGGGGGAGGAGAGCTGGCCTACTGGTTGGAACTGAAAGATATTTTTACCGAAGTTAAAGTGCCTTTTCCGGTTTTGTTATTGCGAAACTCATTTGTGGTAGTCAATAAAACACAGGCTGAAAAATGGGTGGCAACGGGATTCCCCATTCCTGCCCTTTTTAAAACACCAGAAAGTTTAATTCAACAACTGGCAAAAGAAAATGCCGGTGATTCCCTTCACCTAAATGCTGAAATAGAAAATCTTACGAAACTTTATCAGCAAATACACAACCAGGCTTCCGTTGTAGATAAGAGTTTATCCGATCATGTATATGCGCTGAAGAACTCGGCTATTGAAAAAATTCAGGTGCTGGAAAAGAAAATGCTGCGGGCAGAAAAAAGAAAATATGCCGAAAGTGAGTACCGAATTCAACAAATCCGGTCACAGATTTTTCCCAATAATCAGCTACAGGAACGGGTAGAAAACATGGCGCTTTGGTATGCAACCTTTGGAAAGGAATGGCTGGAAGTAATTTATCAGCATTCTCAGCCCATTGCAACAGATTTTCGTATCATTATCCTTGGCGAAGTATAGTGATTATTGATGGTCGAATTGATTGGGCCATTTCTCTTGCACGGATTTTACTTTATCCAAAACGGCTGCACCCAATGATTGCTTGTACGAATACATTTGCTTTGCAATAGCTGGATCTGCACTTCCCAGAATTTGAACTGCCAGCAAACCTGCATTTTTGGCTCCATTTAAAGCAACCGTGGCCACCGGAACTCCGGCCGGCATTTGTAAGATGGATAATACCGAATCCCATCCATCAATCGAGTTAGACGACTTGATGGGAACTCCAATAACCGGAAGGGTGGTTATAGAAGCAACCATCCCTGGCAAATGAGCTGCCCCACCTGCACCGGCAATGATTACCTGAATACCCCTGCCGGCAGCTTCGCGGGCATAGTCCATCATCCTTTCCGGCGTACGATGTGCGGAAACAATGGTTAACTCAAAGGGGACTGAAAACTGCTCCAAAATTTGAGCTGCTTCCTGCATAATGTTCAGGTCGCTATCGCTTCCCATTATAATTCCTACCCTGGGTGAATTGGTGTTCATAGCGGTGAAATATGGTGCAAGGTACTTATTTTACTTTATTTTAGTTATTCACCCATAAGCCCATGTTTTCTATTCCGGGTATCTTATACCCAGCAATATTGCGCAAAACCGGCGCTGCTTTACTATCTGGTAATATTATTTTTATTTCATTGGTAAAGATGGCCGGGAATGTGGCAATTTTTTTTCTGCCAATGGTGGTACCGGTATAAATTTTCAAAAAGCTTCCCCCTATTCTAGCTTCAATAGTAAAAGAACGAACCCGTTGCCCATAAGCAATCATTTCTTCTAGTACCAATGCATTTAATTGAGTGGTTTTGGGTAACTGAATGGTTAATTCCACTTTGCCATCCGATTCTCCCATCCAGAAAGTGCTGTTATTTTCATCCAGCAGATTTTTTACTGGATAAGCAGAACGCTGATTGGCAGCAATACTCGCTTGCTTCAGCAGGTTAGTTCGGAACGCATCTTCTCGTAACTTTTTAAAACCCACAAGTGCTGCCGAGTCTGCTTCATTAAACAGGCCACGGCGGTCGGGAGGAACATTGAGTAAAAGGTTTCCACCATTACCCACTGATTGGAGGTACAATTTAAACAGGGTTTCCGGAGTTTTAACTTTAGTATCCTGCTCCGGATGATAAAACCATCCCGGACGAATAGAAACATCTGCTTCCGCCGGCATCCAGTGCTTACCATACATATTACCTCTGTTTAAGGTATCTTCCGGTGGTCCTCCTTCTCCTCTTTTAAATCCTGCAGTATCCAGCAAATTCCAGTTGGTGGCGTTGATGGTTCCTTTTTCATTTCCACACCAACGTATGGAGGGACCAATATCGCTGAAAATAATCAGGTTGGGTTGCCAGTGAAATGCGGAATCTTCAAACCTTCTGAAATCGTATTGTTGCTTTTTGCCATTCGGTCCCTCTCCATTAGCACCATCCCACCATAACTCGAAAAATTTTCCGTATTGGGTGAGCAGTTCTTTCATGGTTTTTAGGTAGATGGAATTATAAGTTTCGGTGCCATAATCGGGATGATTTCTATCCCAAGGAGAAATATAAACCCCCATCTCTAATCCGCCCTTTTTACAGGCATCCGATAACATCTTAACCACATCTCCTTTACCATTCAGCCATTTACTTTCTCGAACCGTATGTGTGCTGAATTTACTGGGCCATAGGCAGAATCCATCATGATGTTTAGCAGTTAATATAATGCCTTTTGCCCCTGCTAATTTTGCAATGTTTACCCACTGTTTGCAGTCCAAAGCAGTAGGATTAAATAGGTTAGGATCTTCATTGCCCTCACCCCATTCTTTATTGGTAAAAGTGTTGGGACCAAAATGTATAAAAAGGTAAAATTCTTTTTCGTGCCATGCTAATTGCTCAGGAGTAGGAACGGGGAGAAGGGGTTGGGGCTTTTGGGCACTAAGGCTCATAGAAACAAATAAGCTACCCAGCAGGAACAAATATTTCATGTGGCAATTTATTGTCAATATACGAAGGAGAAAGGATACCAGAAAAGCAATGGGAGGGAAATTATTTTCCTAAAGCCCGTTGATACTGTTGAATGGTATTTTGCCAACCCAGATAGAGAGCATCCGAAACAAGGGCATGACCAATACTTACTTCATCAATAATGGGAATCTTTTTAACAAAGTAGGAGAGATTTTGCAAATCCAAATCATGTCCGGCATTAATTCCCATACCCAGCGATTGAGCTGTAAGGGCGGCTAAACGGTATTGATCTATGATCTCATTTTCTTTACCCACCTCAAAACTGCGAGCAAATTGTTCGGTATATAACTCAATTCGATCGGCACCAGCGACTTTGGCCCCTTTAACCATTTGATCTTCTGGATCAACAAAAACGGACACCCGAATACCGGCATTTTTAAAAGGAGCAATCAGCGAAGCAAGCATTGCTTGTTGGCCAATGGTATCCCAACCATGGTCACTGGTAAGTTGCAATTGAGTATCAGGAACCAGGGTTACTTGTGCAGGATGTATATTCAATACAAGTTCTACAAATTTGGGCTCCAGGGGATTGCCTTCTATGTTTAATTCGTTTGTAAGCACTTCTTTTAGCGCATAAACATCCGCATAACGAATATGTCGCTCATCCGGACGAGGATGAACTGTGATGCCTTCAGCTCCAAATTTTTCGGCATCCAGTGCCATCTTAATCAGATCCGGCCGATTTCCTCCTCGGCTATTCCGAAGGGTGGCAATTTTATTGATATTTACGCTTAACCGGGTCATAGGCAAAATTACGGCCTTTTGTGTTTGCTCATTTGGATTATTGGAGCTGTGGTGGTTTATGACTAAGTTTTTTGCTATCTGCAATTTGCACGCGGTTGCTGAATATGGTTGGGTGCATTGAATCAATTACTTTTGTGGCAATTATTTTTCCGGATTGGAAATAATGGGCAACCTTCCGGTAAGCAAATTGTTACCTTACTATGCGTTATTTATCTCTGGAGGATTGTTTAATTGATTTGGAAAAAAACGGACAACTAGTTCGAATTAAGGAAGAAGTAGATCCTTTTCTAGAAATGGCTGCCATTCATGCCCGAGTATATGCTGTGGATGGTCCTGCATTGTTATTCGAAAATGTTAAAGGATCCAAATTCAGGGCAGCTTCTAATATTTTTGGTACCCTAGATAGAAGTCGATTTATATTTCGCGATACATTAGAAACTGTTCAGCGATTGATTGCGCTTCGCAATAATCCAATGCATGCATTGAAGTCGCCCTTAGCGCATCTGTCAACAGCTTGGTCTGCCTTAAACGCCTTGCCTAAAAAATCTTCCGGAAATTTACCGGTTTGTTACCAAGAAATTCAAATTGCCGATTTGCCCCTGATTCATCACTGGCCAATGGATGGAGGTGCATTTGTAACCTTGCCACAGGTGTATTCCGAAGACTTAGATAATCCCGGAATCGACCAATCGAACTTGGGGATGTATAGAATTCAGCTAACCGGCAATGAATACATTCCCAATCAAGAAATTGGCTTGCATTATCAGTTACATCGAGGAATCGGGGTGCACCAAACCAAAGCGAATAAAGCAGGCTTACCCTTGCGTGTAAGTTGTTTTGTAGGAGGGCCTCCTTCGCACACCGTAGCTGCGGTAATGCCTTTGCCAGAAGGGATTAGCGAGTTAAAATTTGCAGGTGTTCTGGGAGGCAGTAGATTTAGGTATCAGTATCGGGATGGGTATTGTATCAGTGGCGATGCAGATTTTGTAATTACGGGAGAAGTATATCCTGGCGATAATAAAATTGAGGGTCCATTTGGAGACCATCTGGGTTATTATAGTTTACAGCATCCTTTCCCGGTAATGCGGGTACATAAAGTATATGCCCGCAAAAATGCCATTTGGCCTTTCACCGTTGTAGGTCGCCCACCACAGGAAGATACCAGTTTTGGCCAATTGATTCATGAAATTACGGGGGATGCTTTGCCGGCTGAGATACCCGGACTTCGTGAGGTTCACGCCGTTGATGCTGCCGGTGTTCATCCATTGTTATTGGCCATCGGAAGTGAACGCTACACACCCTATGCCCCCACCGCGCGCCCTGCCGAATTATTAACCATCGCCAACCATATTTTAGGAACAGGTCAGTTAAGCTTGGCAAAATTTCTATTTATTACAGCTGGAACTCCTCCTGAAATTACAACCCATACGGTTTCTCAGTTTTTTCAATTTTTGTTAGAGAGAGTTAATCTTGAACAGGATTTACATTTCTATACCCAAACTACTATGGACACCCTAGATTATTCAGGATCAGGATTAAATAGCGGGAGTAAGCTGGTAGTAGCTGCGTATGGAGAAGAGAAAAGAAAATTATCAACAGAAATACCCAACTGGATTACCCAGCTTCCGCAACTTTCCCATGCAAAGCTGGTAATGCCCGGAATTGTAGCTATACAAACTACTGCATATGCTGGGGAAGACAATCGGCAACAATGGGTAAATCTGGCAACAGAATGCTTTACATCTGCTACTGAGCCGGGTAATGGCATTGTAATATTGGTACTTTGCGATGATGCTGAATTTACGGCAACCTCCATGCGCAATTTTATGTGGGTAACATTTACTCGTTGCAACCCCTCTCATGATATCGATGGTATTGATAGTTTTACTAAACACAAGCATTTTGGATGCAGAGGCCCCTTGCTCATAGATGCCAGAATTAAACCCCATCATGCTCCAGCGGTAGAAATGGATCCGATGGTTGAAAAAAGGATAGAAAAATTATTTGTACGGGGAGGAAGTTTATCGGGAATATTCAAGATCTAATCAGGCAGTTATCTCCATCCAGGTATGGTCGGCCAATAGTTTTACAGAAGAAATAAATTGTTCAAAAGGTCCAGCACCTCCCCATTCAGCTGGGGCAACCAATGAAAGAATATGGGAGCCATCTCTTTTTTGATAGAGGTGATAAGTGTGGCCTATTTGAGGTTTGAAAGATAATTTTGCCTCATATATCAGTAAGCTCAATTCTTTTCTTTTTCTAATTTCCTGTGCTTGTCGGGCCAACAATTCTATTTGTTCTCGAATTTGATCTAACTGCATTTGGGTTTGCTCTTCCATTGCAGTTAAGGCTTTGTGCTTAATAACACCCTCTCGGGTAGGCCGGATGGCAACACTTCCAACAGAGGAGGCATAGGGCAATACGCTCATTTGTTTATGATAAATCTCGGTATTACAATAAGCGTTGCCAGCAATGTTTTTACCTAAATATTTGATTTTCAAATATCCATTAGGCATTATTTCATGTAAAACTTCAAGTACGGTTTCCTCGTTTTTCTGTAAAATCACTTGTAAAGTAGCTGCATTTAGTACATTACCAAAAACGGTATCAGCCAGTTGCTGGTCGGGAAATGGGCGGGGTTCGTTGTCGGGAGTAAGTTGGTATTCACTAAAAAACGCTTCCTGATCCATACTTACCCAATTTGAGGTAATAGAGAGTGCATGCCCCTGTTGTATGCTTTCGATTCGGTATTGACCACTTTTTGGGGTAATTCCGTTTTCGAACGTACATTTTTCAGGAAAAAGTTGCCAGCTTGCCAAAAAATTATAAACCTGCACCATATTGATTGTATCAGGGGGAAATAAAAAAACCATTGAGGTTAGCAGGGAAAGCCAGCCTCAATGGTTTACAGAAAGTATATATTATTGAACTTTAAAGCCGATTTCCATCGTTCCCCAGTTAAGAGAAACATGACCATCTTTTCCGATAGTATAGGTTAATTTTTCAACTGAGTTGGCAGATTTGCCAGGTTTAACAGTAATTCGAAGGGCATCTTCTGCTTGTTTGTAATCGTATGCACCCCATTGCTTGGAATTTTTATTAAAAATTAATTCGCAATCTCCATTTTCTTTACAAAGTACAAAGAACGCATATTTTCCGGCGGCTAATGGTTTCCCTTCTACCTGTAAGTTTTTAGAAGTTTCAAAAACCGTGGCTTCGTTGGCACCTGCTCTCCAGATTACGCCGGTTTTAGGTTCAATGTCTTTACCAATTACTCTTCCCTTTAAGGAAGGAGCACTGTAATCAATAGAAATAGCTGCGCCACTTTTAATGGTTTCAGCTACTTTAACGGGTGGGCTTGGACGCTTAGATTTGTCGTCTTGTGCTATTGCCGTGGTTGAAATTAGCAGGGCGCTTACAAGAACTAACGAAATAATTTTTCTCATGTTGATTGTTTGTTGAAAGGGTAACAAAAAAAGAGGAATAGTGTTCTATAACTCCTTGTTTTTTGCAAAAATAGTGACTAATTGGATGATTTAGCCACTTTATTGGATAAGTGGTAAGCCTTAGTTTACTGTTATGAAATCGGGTTTTCGAATGAGCTGGGTATTGTATCGAAATCTAATATTCGTATTAAAACTTGCATTCCAGGGGTTCATATTTCCAGGGAAACGTGGGTAGTAATGGATTTTCAGTTCCATGGTACCGAATACCAGGTTCTCGTTGCGGCTTCGTATGCCGGTTCCAACTGCGGAATAATATTCCCCTTCAATCAAAGGCACCCCCAGTTGTTTTAGATAAGTGAGGTATAAAAAACTAAATGGGGCAAATCGAAATCCAGCCAGCTTCCAGGTTGAATAAAAAACGGTCTCCCCATTTAAGGTTGCGCGGGTGGTATTGGGTAGTAACGTATTATTGATATTCGGAATACCAAAATCACTACTCAACTGCAGGGTTTCATTTAAACTGGTATTTAATAGTTGGGTAAAACTGGCATTTAAAAAATGTCGAACAAACCATTTACCATTGTTCAGTTTTCTCAGTCGGGTGAAATGTTCAATACTGGTTAGAAAACTTAGATCCTGCACGTTACCCTGGTATAATGATGAGCCGATTTTCAACTGATAATTGAGGTATTTATTCTGATTCGTGTAATAGTTTCGTTGATATTCAAAGCCCATATAGGGTCGTGAAACAGCATTTCGATTACTCCAGCCACCTGTAAAGCTGAGAGAATATCCTTCAGGCACATCCTCATTTCTTCCAAATCCGTAAATGTAACTGGTATGATAAAAATCTTGATTGAATAGGGTAAAACTTGATAATACAGACAAAAGATTACTGTAACGGATATCATATTGCTGCTGAAACTGCTCAGGTAGCAAAGAATAATTCCGTTGTATAAAACGGGTCGACCATATTTTTTTACTTCTACTACTGAAGTTCTCCTGTAATTTTTTCCGAGCTCCCAAATTCAATCCAATCCAACCATCCATAAGGTCGTATTGGTATTGATAATTTTTAGTATAGAGGCTATCATTGGAATAGACTGGCCTCGTAGCAAAATTTCCTAGTAAAATACTACCTGTAATCGGATGGTAGGGACTAACTAGTGGTAAGTCGGCTTGCAGGTAAATTCCTCTTTCATTTCTTGTACCTGTATTAAATGCTTCCCGTTGATTATCATACCCAATGGTTAGGTCGGTAAAACTTCCGGCAATATTTCTTTTAATGTATTCCACCCCAAAACCATAAGTGGGGGCACGTTTAAAATCAATAAAGTTTCTAACCCGCAGTCGGTCGCCAGTTCCCAGCAGGTTATCATCACTCACCTCAAAATGAACGCTCTGGCTATTGCCCGCATCCAATGATCCGCCAATGGGAAATACATCTTTGGTTATGATAAAAATATCTACAGAGTCGGAATTATTTTTTAATGCACCAACCGAAATCCGTGCATCTGTTAAGTATGAAATGTTTCTGAGAAATCGTTCGTTATCCGCCAACAGATAGGGGTAGAGAGAATCTCCTGGCGAAAAGAATAGATTTTTCTGAATTACTTTTTCACGGGTTTGTGTATGCAACGCATCTCCCAGATTGCTGAGCCAGTTCTGGGAGGCATTGATGGTATCGTTTACCGAACTCGATAAGCCCAACTGAGTAATGATAATTTTGCGAATGATTTTACCCCGGAAGTTTGCAAAAGGAATTTCGTTTTTAATGGGGCCTCTTTTGGGCAGCAACAGTTCCGGTTCGTACACCGAAACACTTCTGCCAATTTTGCCCAATAAACCCTTTTTATTCGCCAAAAAAAAGCTGGTATCGTTCGAAGGGTTGCCGGAAATATCCTGTGCGTTTACCAACGAAGGCAGTAATATAAATGCTGAAAGCAGGATACTGATTACAAGCTGTGCCGATCTGTTTGCAAAAGAATGATACATGCTGATTGGCTAAAGCAGTAAGTTACTCATTTTCTTTAGGTATCGGTATAGGTAGTTTTACTGGTACCGAAATTTAAGTTGTTGGCAGAATTTTTTCCAGTACTAAGAATTCGAGGGATTGCTTGGGAATACCGAGTGCAAGGTGTTTGGGAAAGGGCATTTTTTCGCCCGTAAGCTGATAACCTCTGCGCTGATACCAAGCAATTAATTCATGCCGAACAGAGATAACCGTCATCTGAATTCCGGTTCTGCCCAGCCATTTTGCATAGGCTTCCGATGCAGCTAAAAGTTTTTTTCCGGTTCCGGCACCTTGTAAATTGGGCTGTACAGTTAACATACCTAAGTATAAAAGTGGTTCTTTGTCTTGCAAATACACACAGGCAATAATGGCATCATCGGTATCTGTAATTACCAGCATCACCGAATCTTCCGCAATAATCTGATCTTTTAATTGTTGCTGAGTGGTTCGGATGCCATCCAGTAAGTCGGCTTCAGTAGTCCATCCTTTACGAGAACTTTCGCCTCTATAAGCACTATTTACCAGTTGTTCTAAAGTCAATAAATCGGATAACTGTGCGAAGCGAATGGTTGGATCGGTGAATTGGTAATGTGTATGCATCCCTTTTCAGATAATTGAAACGCTGATGAAAAATGTTGAGTGGAAAGTTAATAAAAAACCCCGCTTAAAAAACGGGGTTTTTATATCAATAGTAACTATTATCAGAAACTTGGATCTGCAGGAGTATTAGAATTTCCATCTCTTTCGCGGAAAGGATAAGGGAAAAAGTTGCGCTTACGCTCTGTGGTAGCTCTTCCAAAACGACGCATATCTTCTAATTTCAATCCAGAAAGATACAATTCAATACATCTGTTCCGATAAATTTGGGTTAATAAATCGGCTGCTGTAGTGGTTGCAACTGTTGGCAAGTCTGCACCAATTCCTAAAGCATCATTGGCTGCTTTTTTTGTAACAACCAGATTCAGTTGTGCAAAGCCATTGGTTAAATCTGGAGTAGTACTTCTGGCATACGCTTCTGCTTTAATCAGCATGATTTCTCCCGGATAGTAAAGGGGAAGCGAAGCAGTAGCCGCGTTCCAGAAACCATTCAGTCGGAAACGTGGATTAATGGTCGGGTTAATGAGGGTATAGAACTGGATGCGTTTATCTGCTAAGTCCGGCGCAATATCAGTGGGAAGCCCCAAGGTAGAATCTTTTGCCTGGTAAACGTTATTGGTTGAAGTAACCGTATTGAATACCGGATTAGGATTGGCTGCTTCAAAGTTCATGGTAGAACGCTTGGTTAAATCTACCAGATTAGCGGCAGTTAATGCAGCTGCATAATTGCCACTAAACAAGGCATACCGAGCTTTTAGTGCATACAGTGTATTTACTATATCGATACCTGCGGGGATATCCGTTGAAAAACTTGCTGAAATAGGATTGGCAGAAATGGCCGCCAAAGCTTTATCAATCGCAGCAATGGCTCTAGCAAAACCTACCATTCTGTCGGAAAAAGTAGGGGCATTTACGCCAATTGTATCCGGTACTTTTTCCCATAGTTGCGCAAGTGTTCCCATACTAGCAGCCTTGTAAATGGTTGCATATCCAATGAGGCCACTGGCATACCCTTTGTCGGTTACATTGGCAGCTCCATTAATAACATTATTGGCATCATAAATTACTTTTGATGCGCTACTCCAAACGTTCCCCAATAAGGCGTTTGTGCCATCTACAGCAGTACCCCCAGTAGAAAACTGAAATTCGGAAGTATTACCGGCATTCATCAAGATGGTTTCATTGGTAACTAAACCATTTGCATCATATAGACCGTACGCTACGTTTGCTGCATATATTCTTTGCAAACCTACTGCTGTTCCAGCTAATCCTTTGGCGGATGATAATACCTGCTCTGAGGTAGCTGCCGATGGATTGGTAAAATCTTTTTTACATCCTGTATTCATAACCGACAATGTAATAGCCAGTGATAGAATAGAGATGGATTGAATTATATTTTTCATACTATGCATATTTTAAAAATTAAAATTTGGCCTTTAATCCAACATTGATGGTTCTTGGAATAGGCACACCACCAAAATCGATTCCACGAAGAATAGTACTTTGACCTCCAGCGTTCACTTCCGGATCATAGCCATCGTAGTTATCCCAGCTAATCAAATTTCTTCCGGTAAAGTTCAATGTTAGGTCGGAGAAACATTTAACCTTTCCAAAATTATAGCCAAAAGAAAATTCCCGCAATTTGGTGAATGATCCATCACTAACTCTCCACTCTTCAATTGCATAAATACCGGAAATATATCCACGGGGAAGAATGCCTCTTTGTTCTTGTTCAGCAACTTTGCCATTTCCTACTCCCTGACGGGTACGGAAGTCTGCGTTAAACACATTTCCACCTCTCACAGCATCAAATTGTACTCGAAGACTAAAGCGCTTGTAAGTGAATTCATTGGTTAAAGAAGCCGTAAACATTGGGTTGGGGTCTCCAATGATTCTGCGCAGGGTGCTTCCAGATGGTAAGCCAGTAGCAGGATTTCTGCCAGGGGTAAAGGTTAAAACACTATTTTGAACACCCGCCTCGATTGTTGGAATACCAGCTGCATTTTTCAACAAATCACCGTTGTTATCACGCGCAAAAAAGGTACCATAAAATACGCCAATCGGCTTGCCTTCAATAATAGAAACAGGCGCACCTGAGTTGGTGCTTAACAGGGTAAGGGCCTGACCAATGCTAACTGCTTTATTTCTGTTCTGGTTGTAAATACCGGTAATTTCCCAAGTGAAATCTTTTTTCTTAATCGGCATTGCAGTAACTACTACTTCAAAACCTTTGTTCTCTAATGCGCCAAAATTATCCAATAAGCTAGAGAATCCATTGGTAGGAGCAATAAAGCGATTAATCAATAAGTCTTTAACTTTTTTGTTGTATACGTTTAAAGTAACTCCTACGCGATTAGCAAGGAATGAGAGGTCTAAACCAAACTCAAGTTCTTGCTGTCTTTCTGGTTTTACGTTCTCATTAGCCAGCGTACTGCTGCTGAGAAGGGAGGTACGACCTAAATAAGAAGCAGTGCTATAGGTGTTGAACCGAGAGTAAGCTCCAATTCCGGTTAAGTTTCCGCTTTCTCCATAGGCTAAACGAACTTTAAACAGATCCCACCATTTAGCAACACTTGACTTTGCCCACCAGTCTGCACCAGATACTACATAACTACCACTGGCTTTGTAATAAGTTTGGTTGCGTTGATCTTTACCAAATACCGATGAACCATCCACTCTTACAGCACCTGTTACAAAGAATTGGTTCCGATATTTAAAGTTTTGCTGGATATACGCACCTGAAATTGAAATTTCACTTCTCTCATCCACACCAGGCAAAATCGTACTCGCACCATTTACAGTTTGCACGAAAGGTGCCAAACCACGTCCCTGCAACAAAGAGTAGTTGTTCTTTTCGTATTGCTGAGAGAAACCTACCTGTGTTACTGAGTTGATGTTGGAAGTGATGTCAAAATTATAAGTAGCATTCAAATCGTGGTTAATAGCGAAAAATGCATTGTTACCCGTGCTAGAGTATCCGTTTTGTGTAGGATCTAGGGTAGAACCACCTCCAAAGAATGCAGTATTCGTGTTGTATGCATAAGGAGGAATGAAAGTAGTGCCATTCTGATTGTAATTGTCTATACCCATCGTATAATCAATTGTTAATCGCTTGATGGGCTTCAGTTTCAAACCGAAATTTGCAATGATGCGATTGGTGGTTTGTTTTTGTAAGATGTCTTCAATAACAGAAACCGGATTGGCACGGCCTCTTTCACCTACTGCTTGTATATTTCCCAATGCATCTCTTTTCCAAATATTATGGAAGTTACCGATAATGGTCATTGAGTTCATGGGTGAGAAGAAGGAGTTTCCATCGGGCTTTTCGTTGGCTGTGCTATTTACATAGTTGAGACCCAAACTCATACTAGCCCATTTGTTAATCACCTGATCTACATTACTACGAAAACTATAGCGTTGGAAACTGGTATTTTGTATAATTCCTTGGTTAAAGAAATAAGAACCAGAGAGGTAATATTTTGTTTTGTCATTTCCTCCACTAACCGCAATATTATTATCGGTTCCATTGGCACTTCTAAAAATATAGTCCTGATAATCGTACCGAGTAACTGCCGTAGTGGTGGTTTGGAAAGGAGCAGTAATGATATCCTGTGTAAGCGCTCCGGGGCCATCCGTTGGTCCACCAAATTTAGTAGGCGATTGATTTACATCCAATTTTTTGCGAAGGGCACTGGTAAGATAAGTGGTAGAAAAAGTAATGGAAGGAGCTCCTGACTTACCCTTTTTGGTAAATATTTGAACTACCCCAGCGTTGGCACGGCTACCATAAATAGCAGCGGCGGCAGCACCATTTAATACCTCAACCCGCTCAATATCATTGGGGTTGATATCTACCAGTCTGCTCTGGCCTATAGCACCTACCGAATTTGTACCATCATAGTTTCCAGAAGTATTGGTAACCCGATTGGTTGCATTATTTACAATTACTCCATCTACAATATAGAGTGGATCTGAAGAGGAGGAGATTGAGCTAATACCTCTTAATCTTACACTCAATCCACCCGCAGGGTCCCCTGAGTTTTGTGTGATTTGTGCACCCGCTGTTTTCCCCTGAAGTGCAGCTAATACGTTAGTGCTAGATCCTTTATTTAGGTCATCCGCACTCACTGTACTGATATAGCTTCCCAATTGACGACGGGTAGTACCCGCAGAAGTTCCGGTTACTATCACTTCATCTAATTTAGCAACCTTTTCATTCATAGTTACATCAATGGTATACGATTTGGCAGTTCCTACTGTAAGTGAACTGCTTTGCTCTCCCAACCCTATACCTGAAAATACCAGGGTATAAGTTCCAGGATTCAGTGGGGCTGTAAATGAATAAGCGCCTGTTGCATCTGATGTTGTGCCATATTTGGTTCCTTTTACAGTTACCGTAACAGATTCTACAGAAGCTCCGCCGGTACTATTGATTTTTCCCGAGATGCGCACCTGTCCGAATGCAATAACGGCGAATAAACTTAGGGTTAATGATAAACAGAGATGTTTCCATTTACCATACCTGTGGGTTGTTCGTGTTTTCATAATGGTAGTTTAGGTTTTCGTTGTTATAAAATAGTTATACCCATATCACGATAGGGAGCGAGTATGGGATCATCCTTGTCCAGTTCGGTAATTAATACATCAATTTGATTGAGTGCGCAGATTTTGATTCGTTGTACGGAGTTGAGCTTCTCTGATATAGACAGCACCACTTTTAAATTCGATGCTTCCAGCATGGCCTTTTTTACTATTACTACATCCCAATCATTATCTGTAATGCCATTCTCAACATCCATTGCATTAATTCCCATAATACAGATATCCGCTTTTATAGATTTAATTTTAGAGATGGCTTCACCCCCCACCGCAATCTGAGATTTTTTAGATATCTTATCACCTATGAATATTACATCCGAATTGGGATGTTGTGCATATTCATACGCAGCCGGAATACTGCCCGTTAAAAAAGTAGCCTGTAAAGTTTCCGGTAACATCCGGGCCATTTCAATTACCGTTGTACCTCCACCCGATAAAACAAACATGCCATCCTTTAATAAGCTGATGGCTTTTTGTCCAATAATTTTTTTCTGCTCCCCATGAAAAACATCCGAACGTAAATAAAAACTATTGAAAGATTTGGAGAGGGCACCCCCATGAACTTTAATAACTTTTCCCTCTTCCGCCAATTCATTTAAATCTCTGCGAATCGTATCTTCAGATACCTGAATTTCCCCACTCAAGTCGGCAGACAATACACTATTATGTAAACTAACCTGTCGCAATATGTATGCCTGTCTCTCTTTTTTTAGCATCTTTACATTTTGGAGTTCTAAATTATTACAATTAACGAATACTTAACCCAAAAACCGCAAAAAGTTGCAATTTTTCTTTTTTTCTGCTTAAAATACCGCAAGAATGAATAAAAATATCAATAAATTATATATGATGGGGAAGGCGGATTCCCGGATGATAGTAGGACTCATGAGCGGAACCTCTTTAGACGGACTCGACGTAGCACTTTGCAAAATTAGCGGTTGCGGATTGGAAACCCGTATCGAATTACTTGAATTTGCCACCATACCTTATACAGCCTTTTTTAAAAATCAGGTAAAAGAAGTATTTGCTAAAAAACTAGCCAGCTTAGAAAAAGTATGTTTATTGAATGAATGGATTGGGGTATTTCATGGGCGACTGATATTAGATTGTTTAAAAAAATGGGGCATTCGGCCAGAGGCAGTTGATTTAATTGCCAGCCATGGTCAAACCATTTACCATGCCCCCACATGGCTACACCAGGATGATCTTTTTCCGAATGCTACACTTCAAATTGGAGACGGAGACCATATAGCGGTAACTACCGGAATTATTACCCTTTCTGATTTTCGGCAAAAACACTTGGCAGCGGGTGGGGAAGGGGCGCCTCTGGCAGTTTATGGCGACCACCTGATTTTTAGCAAAGAAGGGGAAAACCGCATCATGCTGAATATTGGCGGCATCGCCAATTTTACTTTTTTACCGGGCAATCGCGATGTGTCGGCTATTTTCAGTTCAGATACCGGCCCCGGTAATACCCTCATGGATTCATACGTACAGCAATACTTCAATACACCTTATGATAAAGATTCAGCAATTGCCAAATCAGGTACGCTGCATGAAGGTTTATTGGCAGCATTAACCAGCCATAGTTTTTTTCAACAACCGTTTCCAAAAACTACTGGGCCTGAATTATTTAATCTCGAATACCTGCGGTTTGCACAAAACGAATCCGGTACAGTAACCCTGAATCATGAAGATGTATTGAGAACCCTTAACCGTTTTACAGCAGTAACCATCGCTCAATCTATTCGTACCTGTTGCGATCCCAATCAAAACTACACCCTCTATTCTAGCGGGGGTGGTATGCATAATCCCTTGGTGATGGATCAATTGCGAGCGTTGTTGCCAGAATTTACCTTTTTTACAACGAATGATTTATCTATTCATCCAGATGCAAAAGAAGCGGTATTGTTTGCTATTCTCGCGAATGAAACCATAGCCGGAAATCAACTGACCTATGGGAATGCCCAATCAGGTATACCTTCTGTTAGTATGGGAAAAATCAGTTTCCCCGATTAAAAGATATGAAAAGCGAGCCTATTTTGTATCACTTTAAAATGATTGCGCCTTATTGCTTAAAGGGTGGATAATGGTCAATGGTTTCAAATACATTCCTTTTATCCTGTTGCAGCAATTGAATAAACTTTCTTAGTGAATCTGCCTGTGCCGATTTTT
The DNA here is from genome assembly GCA_037131895.1 of Chitinophagia bacterium. Classification (GTDB taxonomy): domain Bacteria; phylum Bacteroidota; class Bacteroidia; order Chitinophagales; family Chitinophagaceae; genus Sediminibacterium. Next base: position 69,183 of record JBAXQE010000009.1, read on the forward strand.
CAAAAATCCGGTCGTGCGATAAAATAACAATGGCCCGCGGTGCATGGGTTTCATCTTCGTTTAATTTCTGACTAACTTTTTGCGCCATTTCTGTAGCCGACTCTTTGGGTTGTTTAGATTTGGCATCCTGTCTCCATTCCAAATCCCAGCCAACAATTTGATAGCCCAAAGAATCTAGGCTATGTACCAAACGATTGGTTGAAAGTTGTCCAGTAATCTGTCCTTTATGCGCCCAGGTATTATTACCCGGCATTCGGATAATCTTTACTGGTATTTTCAATTCCCGCTCATTACGCAGAAAATCATTCAGGGCTGAGTCGTGCTGGGCAGGGGCGTAGAATAAACGGTATTTGTCGTTCATACCATGACTAAAACTATGGTTGGCCAGCAAAAACTGTGGATAGGCTTTTCGGATAGAATCGATTTGTCGAATTTTCTTGTTACCTACCTGATTAAATCCTACCGCAAAAAAACTGGCTTTGATACCGGTTTCTTCAAAAATTCTTTTGCAATTAGTGGTGCCGGGTGGTTGAGGGGAATCGTCCCAGGTTAGATAAATATATCGTTTGGTACTGTCGGCATTAAATTGACTACCCGGAACGGCAGTTTGGGTTGAATCTTTAACCGTGGCCACTTTTTTATCATCGGATCCGCAGGAAAATAGGGTGGTGAGGGTTATACTCACAAGTAGGGATTTAACAAACATAGTAACGCGCATAAAATAATAATTTTATTAAGGCAAAAGTAGGCTTTATGCTTAGTTTTCTTTGTTAATGTGTACAAACTAGGAATTCTTTTATACACAATTTTTGTTCCGACTAAATAAAAAAAGCCCCGATTCGTTGGGGCTTTTTTTATAATAAATCAGGATGAGTAGGGTACTATTAATACCTATATTGTTCCGTTTTAAAAGGACCATTCTTTGCAATACCTAAGTAGTTAGCCTGGGCTTCAGAAAGTTCATCCAACACAGCTCCAACTTTAGCTAGGTGCAGGCGGGCTACTTTCTCATCTAGGTGCTTAGGAAGTACATAAACTTTGTTCTCGTAATTTGCATGGCTACTCCACAACTCAATTTGTGCAAGGGTTTGGTTGGTAAATGAGCTACTCATTACAAAACTAGGATGGCCTGTAGCACAACCCAAATTAACCAGTCTACCTTCAGCAAGTAAAATGATATCTTTTCCGTCAATGTTGTAGAGGTCAACCTGAGGTTTAATGGTGTCTTTAGTATGACCATAATTTTGATTCAACCAGGCTACATCAATTTCAATATCAAAGTGTCCGATATTGCAAACGATGGCTTTATCCTTCATGTTGCGGAAGTGCTTTTCAGTAATCAAGTCGCGGCAACCGGAAGCAGTAACCACAATGTCGGCTTCTTTAACTGCCTCTGCCATTGGTTTTACTTCGTAGCCATCCATGGCAGCTTGTAAGGCGCAAATAGGATCGATTTCGGTAACGATCACGCGACAACCTGCCCCTTTTAAAGAAGCAGCAGAACCTTTACCCACATCACCATATCCACCTACCACAGCAATTTTACCTGCCATCATCACATCGGTAGCACGGCGAATCGCATCAACCAGGGATTCCTGACAACCATATTTGTTATCGAATTTCGATTTGGTAACGGAGTCATTTACATTAATGGCCGGAATAGGCAAAGTGCCCTTCGCCATACGTTCGTACAAACGGTGAACGCCGGTGGTAGTTTCTTCTGATAACCCTTTTACTTCTTTAATCAGTTCTGGATATTTATCAAAAACCATATTGGTTAAATCTCCGCCGTCATCTAAAATCATATTCAAAGGTCTGTCGGCACCCCCAAAAAATAAGGTTTGTTCTATACACCAATCTGCTTCTTCTTGGGTTTGACCTTTCCAAGCAAAAACACCAATGCCTGCAGCAGCAATCGCCGCCGCCGCTTGATCTTGGGTAGAGAAAATATTACAAGAACTCCATTTTACTTCAGCACCCAAAGCAACCAGGGTTTCAATTAATACTGCGGTTTGGATGGTCATATGCAAGCATCCGGCAATTCGCGCACCTTTCAGCGGTTGATTAGCTCCGTATTCGGCACGAATTGCCATTAATCCGGGCATTTCAGCTTCTGCCAGGCGAATTTCTTTGCGACCCCATTCGGCCAAACTCATATCGGCTACTTTATAGGGCAAACTAAAATCGATGTTGGGTAACAGCGTTGACATAGGTTTTTAATTTAGACTGCAAAGATAGTGTAGAATAAGTAATCTGTGAATTTTAATAAAAATAGAATAAACTTTATTAAATTTGTATTTTTGTAGCATAAAACACTTTTATTAAATGAAAGCTTCCCAGTCAATAGAAGAAAAGTCTGTTTTGCCTATTCACTTAGATGAAAGAGACCTGGCTATCCTTCGTATTCTTCAGCAGAATGCACGGGCAACGGTAAAGGAAATTGCCGACCAGATTAATTTAAGTACAACTCCTGTTCACGAAAGAATCAAGCGCCTCGAATCGCAGGGCGTAATTAAGCAATATGCCACCCTTTTACAACCGGCCAAAGTGCAAAAGGGATTGATGGTAATCTGTTATGTTTCACTTAAACAACATAATAAGAGTGCAGGAGCTAAATTCATCAAAAGCATATTGGAAATGCCCGAAGTAATTGAATGTTATAATATTTCCGGCGAATTCGATTTTATGCTAAAGGTGGTAGCCGAGCACATGGATGATTACTATCACTTTCATGTAAACAAACTAAGTGAGGCCGAAAATATCGGACACCTGCAAAGTGTTTTTGTAATGGGTGTAATTAAAGAAACCCATGTGTTGGTATAGAGAACTTTACGGAATTTGAACGGTTTTCTTACGAGCGGGATGTAACCACTTTTTGTTGATGATATGGGTAAGATAGGCACCTGCTGCTCCGGTAATCGCTCCTGCAATCACATCCGAAGGATAATGTTGGCCTAAATAAATACGCGAATAGCCCACGCCCATAGCCCAAACATAGGCTGGGGCTACATAATACCATTTTTCAGTAGTTAACAAAAGGGTAGTGGCTGTTGAAAATGCAAGTGCCGTATGCCCCGAAGGAAATGAGTTGCCCGATTCCCGAACATCGGGATAAATATCATCATAAGTTTCGTAAGGTCTCGGACGGTTTACCAATTTTTTCAACACTCCGGTAGTTGCAGCAGTAACGATTAGTCCACCCACTAGTTCATACGCCACTTGCTTTCCTTTTTTGTTATCAGCAATCAACGAAACTGCCATTACACTTATGGGTAGAGTGATACAGATGGGATATGTTGTGGAAGATAAAGCTTTCAGTGTAGGATTATCTGGATACCTTGGATTTATCAGTTTCAGGGAAGCATAATCACCACCTTGTGCTTGTAAGCCCGAGAAGTGGATGCTGCAGCCAAGCAATAGTAAGAATATCCGTGCTTTCATAGGAGGTGTATTTTGTGGAAGCTTATTGGTAGTTTATTCACTATCCAACTGCGATAAAGTGGCTTCTATGGTTTGAATGCGCGCCATTGCATCGGCTTCTTTTTTTCTCTCTAATGCAATCACTTCAGGTTTGGCATTTTGCACAAATTTTTCGTTTTGTAGCTTTTTGCTAACCTGTTCTAAAAATTGTTGTTGATGGGCTAGATCTTTTAGCAATGTTTCTCGCTGTGTTCCGGTTTCTTGAAATTCGGCTGATTCCAAATAAAAACGATCCTTTTCTATTGCCACAACAATACTCTTAGCTATCGGTTCTTGGGTAAAGCTAACTTCAGATGCATTAATCTGTTTTGCCAAAATCGTTCGAATGGCTTGGTATTGATTTTCACGACTGGTTTGTATATGCAGGTGAACCGTTGTTTTGGGCTTGAGTTGGTTTTTATTTCGTGCATCGCGTAACGCCGAAATTAATTGCTTCAACAATTCACCCGAGGCCACCATTTCTGTATCAATTGCAGGAATGGGAGCATGTTGTCGGGTACAAATATCTTCTGTTTGTGGGCGTAATAAATGAAATATCTCTTCAGAAATAAAGGGCATAAAGGGATGTAACAAATGCAACAATTGTTCAAAATAGCCAACTGTTTTTTCGTACACTTCTGAGTGAATGGGTTGTTCAAATCCCGGCTTCACCCATTCGAGGTACCAGCTGCAAAAATCATCCCATATTAAAGTGTAAATCGTTTTTAAAGCCTCACTCAATTTAAACTGCTGCATCATTATTGCAACCTCATTGCGGGTATGTTGTAGGCGTTGTTCAAACCAATCCATTGCAAATACCGGCAAATTACTTTCCTCAGCGTTTCCAACACGGGCTTCCCACATCTTCACCAGTTTGAGGGCATTCCACATTTTATTATTGAAATTTCTTCCCTGTTCTAAGCCCGATTCATCAAATAAAATATCATTTCCAGCCGGTGAAGCAATCATGATGCCAAAGCGAACTGCATCGGCACCATATTGATCTATCAAGCCAAGTAAATCGGGTGAATTACCCAAACTTTTACTCATTTTTCGGCCCTGTTTATCTCGAACAATACCAGTAAAATAAACATCTTTAAATGGCAGCTGCCCCATGTATTCATATCCAGCCATAATCATACGCGCTACCCAGAAAAAGATAATTTCCGGTGCTGTAACCAATGTGTTTGTTGGATAGTAATAGTTTACTTCTGGGTTATTCGGTTGTGATAAACCATGGAATACTTCAAATGGCCACAACCAACTCGAAAACCAAGTATCTAAACAGTCTTCATCCTGCCGTATGGATTCTTTTGATAGTTCGGGTTGGGTTTTTTTTAATTTTTCCCAGGCTTCCTCGAGCGAATTGGCTACTTCAAAACTTCCATCGGGTGCATAATAGGCAGGAATGCGATGCCCCCACCAAAGTTGCCTACTGATGCACCAGTCTTTGATATTCTCCATCCAATGGCGATAGAGATTTTTAAATTTCGCAGGGTGAAAATGTATATCATCATTCATCACCGCTTCCAGTGCCGGTTTAGAAATGCCCTGCATGCTCACCCACCATTGCAGGCTCAAGCGCGGCTCTACCATCGCATCTGTTCTTTCACTAAAGCCCACCTGATTTACATATTCTTCTATTTTTACCAGGTTGCCAGCTGCTTCTAGTTGTGGAATAATTTTCTTTCTAACGGCTAACCGGTCTTCGCCAACAAAAAGGGTAGCTGCGGCACTCAGCGTGCCATCATCTTCCATCGTATCTATAATCTCCAGTTGATATTTTAACCCCAATTGGTAATCATTCATATCGTGAGCCGGGGTAACTTTTAAAGCACCCGTACCGAAATCTGGTGTAACATATTCATCTGCAATAATGGGTATGCGGCGATTGATTAATGGAACCAAGGCAAAACGCCCTACCAAATGTTGATAGCGTTTGTCGGAAGGATGTACGCAGATGGCTGCATCTCCCAAAATTGTTTCCGGCCGAACAGTGGCAATAGTTATTCCCTGTAAAGCTGCATCATCATCCCCCTCTATCCGATAGTTTACGTGATATAGCTTACTGTTTACTTCTCTATAAATTACTTCCTCATCACTCAGGGCTGTTTTGGCTTTTACATCCCAGTTAATCATCCGCTTTCCCCGATAGATATGTCCTTTTTTATACAAATCAATAAACACCTGAATCACCGAACGGTAATATGCATCATCCATTGTAAAAGAAGTGCGGTTCCAGTCTAAACTGCAACCCATCTTTTTTAACTGCTGTAATATGATGCCACCATATTTATCTTTCCATTCCCAGGCATACTGTAAAAATTCGTCGCGTGAAAGGGATGATTTGGCAATGCCTCTTTCGCGTAACATAGCAACCACTTTGGCCTCTGTAGCAATCGACGCATGGTCGGTTCCGGGAACCCAACAAGCATTATAACCCATCATGCGGGCATTGCGTACTAATATATCCTGGATGGTATTATTTAAACAGTGACCCATATGCAATACACCCGTAACATTAGGGGGAGGTATTACAACGGTATAAGGGGTTCTATCGTCGGGGGTACTATTAAAATAGCCTTTTTCATTCCAGTGTGCATACCACTTGGCTTCAACTTCTCCTGGAATATAATTTTTGCTCAGTTCCATATATTGTTAGGGGATAACACCCTAATTGCGAACCATTCCTAGAAAGTATAGGTATCAGCAAAGGGAATCCGAAAGCAAAAATAAGGAAAACTGCTAAGTGTAAGTTACCTCATTACCAAACCATACGAAGAGAAGGGTCTTCAAAATGCTCAGTAAGGGAAGTAGATGAAGTAGATTGGTTTTCTGCCAGGGGCAATCCCATTTTCAGTTGTCCGTTCGCTTTTATCCGAAGGCATTTTCCGGCAACGTCTTTGGTGAATTTCATACAATCTTCTTTCCGAATCTTTTGGCAAGAACTAAAAGCAATCAGTACTATGGCGAATCCGATGAATTTTTTCATAGCGGGAGTTGTTTTATAACTTCAATAGAAATAAAACGATGCTAACCTTGATTTGTTACATCTGTTTACAAAATTAGTAGTTGATTCTTATTAAATATTACAGGCTTCCCTGTTTTTAGTTAATTTTATATTATGCGTTTTGCAGTGGTGGATATTGAAACAACCGGAGGATTCCCTTCCAAACATGGCATTACAGAAATTGCCATTGTTTTAATGAATGGAGCCGAAGTTGAGGGCATTTTTGAAACCCTGATTAATCCGGGCCAACCCATTCCACCTTTTATTGCCAATATGACGGGTATTTCTGATGCTATGGTGGCCATGGCCCCGCCTTTTGAGGAGCAAGCCGAAAAAATATACCGATTACTTAATGACCGAATTTTTGTGGCACACAATGTGAATTTTGATCATTCTTTTGTGAAGTATTATTTGCAACAGGCTGGTTATCAATTGCAAGTTCCTAAAATTTGTACCATACGACTGGCCAGAAAAGTGTTTCCGGGGCATAAAAAATACGGGTTAGGCCATTTAACTCGTGCATTGGATATTCCAATTACCAATCGACACAGGGCTGGGGGTGATGCCAGGGCAACCGCAGAAATTGTTGCAAGGGCACTTGCAGCATCTGGAAGTACTGTTATCAAAGATATGCTGAGTAGGGAAGCCAAACACCAACTATTACCCCCCAATTTGTCGGTGGAAGAAATACACCAACTACCCCTTCAACCTGGTGTATATTATTTCCGCGATAAAAAAGGCAAAGTAATGTATGTTGGCAAAGCCAAACAGTTGCGCAAACGAGTAGTCAGTCATTTTACCGGTTTAGATACTTCCGAAAAGCGGCAGGCCTTATTGAGAACTGTATATACCATCGGCCATAGTGTTTGTGCCTCCGAATTTATGGCGAGTATTCTAGAAAGTATCGAAATCAAACGTCTTTGGCCGCCTTTTAATAAGAGTCAAAAAAGATTCGAAGCAAGCTGGTCTATCTATCAATTCACCGATTCTAAAGGGTATCTCCGGTTGGCAATTGATAAAAAGCACCGACATACTACAGCTATCAGCAATTATGGTTTATTAGCCGATGCACATCGAACGCTTTGGAAGTTGGTGAGGGATTTTTCCTTACATCCTTATCTCTGCTTTCTAGAAAAAACACCCACAACCACTTTGCCAGAGGAAGTTTTGCACAACCAGAAAATGAAACAGGCAATCAATTATCTGGTACAGCAACCGGCAAGTTTTGTAATTAAAGATCAGGAGGCAATTGTATTGGTTGAAAAGGGGAGGTTTTACGGAATGGGAATGTTGGCCGAGTGGACTCCCGATCAGCCCATCAGCCATCTTCGGGAGCAGTTAACACAGTATCCTGAAAACGAAGTGATCCGTTCTCTGGTTCAACAGTTTACTGAAAAATATCCCGAAAAAGTATACCCTTATTCCGAAGCATCCTAAGGTTGGCATTTTATAAAAACTTATCTTGTAAAAAAAATCTATGAAAGTTGTAATTATAGTCGTTTGTCTGCTGGTTTCATTTCAATCGTATGCGCAACAAAAAGTATATCCCTTTATTAAAGGATTTGGTGGCGTAAGTGAAATTCCGATGGCTACCGAAAAACCCGATAGTAAAAAGACCTATAAAATCATAGTTGAAGTAAATACCGAAAATCCTCAACCTGCAAAAGTGCATGAGCTGATGGAAAAAATTGCCTCTATCGCCAACTTGCATGTATTAGGGGGTGTTCAACCTGAAAAGCTAAACATTGTTGCCGTGATTCACGGTCCGGCTGCCATGTACATTATGAATGATTCGGTATATCAGCAAAAATATGGCTCTACTAATCCGAATATCCCTTTGTTTCATGCGCTCAAAGAGGCAGGAATACAGTTATTCGTTTGCGGCCAGTCGATGATGAAGCGAAATATCGATCCTGCAACCATTTCCCCTGATTTGGGGATTGCGCTTTCTGCCATGACCACCCTCAGCACTTATCAGCAGCGGGGGTATGTGTTACTCAAATTATAATATCAGAAGTTCGGATGGGTACCGGTGTAATTCATCGGGGTAATTGCCAGTAATTCTTTTTTAACGGAGGCTTTTACTTTGAGTTGCCGAATGAATTGTTGTATGCTTTCTCGGGTAATCCCTTGTTTACCCCTAGTAAGTTCCTTTAGGGCTTCATAGGGATTAGGATATTGCTCTCTTCGTAAAACGGTTTGTATAGCTTCGGCTACCACTGCCCAGTTTTGCTCTAGATCTTGCTGAATTTTTTCTTCATGCAACACTAGCTTATGCAGTCCCTTTTGTAAAGAATTGATGGCAATAACAATATGCGCCATGGGTACGCCGATATTTCGCAAAACGGTAGAATCTGTTAAGTCGCGTTGTAAACGGCTGATGGGTAATTTGGCTGAAAGATGCTCCAGTAGGGCATTGGCTAAACCAAGGTTTCCTTCCGCATTTTCAAAATCGATGGGATTTACTTTATGCGGCATGGCCGAAGAACCTACTTCGCCTGCTTTAGTTTTTTGTTTAAAATAGTCCATGCTGATATAGGTCCACACATCTCTACTCAAATCAATTAAAATGGTATTGATTCGTTTTAACGCGTCAAAATGGGCAGCCAGCATATCGTAGTGTTCTATCTGTGTAGTAAACTGTTGCCGTTCCAGCCCCAATACATCCTGCAAAAATTGATTGGCCAGTTTGGGCCAGTTTTTTTGTGGGAAGCTTACCTTATGAGCATTGAAATTACCTGTAGCACCACCAAATTTGGCAGAATAGGGTATTTGGGACAGCAGTTTTATTTGCTCACTAAGTCGTTCATGAAACACTTTCCATTCCTTTCCCAATCGGGTTGGGGAAGCAGGTTGACCATGGGTTCTGGCCAGCAGGGGAATGTCTTTCCACTGTCTTGCTTGTTTCAAAAGTAAGGTATTCAATTGCAATACGGCTGGCAAATAAGTCTCTTCTAAACAATGTTTCCAGCTAAGGGGAATGGCGGTATTATTGATGTCTTGCGAAGTGAGGCCAAAATGAATCCATTCTTTCAAGTGACCTATCTCTGCTTTGTCTAGTTGTTCTTTTAAAAAATATTCAACTGCTTTTACGTCGTGGTTGGTTACTCTTTCAATTTCTTTTATTTGCAGGGCTTCCGCAGTTCCAAACTGATCCATGCCCACTTGTAATTTCTTTTTAGCATTTGCTGGTAATTGAAAAAACTTCTGCCGTGCTAGAAAGTAAAAATATTCCAGCTCAACGGCTACGCGATAACGAATCAAACCATATTCAGAAAAATAATTGGCCAGTGTGGCGGTTTGTGAACGATATCTGCCATCAATGGGCGAAAGTGCGGTGAGTGAGCTTATTTCCATGAAAACTTGAATTGGTATGGGTGTTTGGCCTTATTTGTGCAAAGATAACTAAGCTTGAGCGCTTTTTGAAGAGAAGGGCCTTTAATCATTGTTTTTGCTCGATAGAAGCACGGAATTGTTTTTCTTTGCACAAAATTGAACATTGAAGCAAGCAATTCGAGTGGGGGCAGTTAGTTATTTGAATACCAAACCTTTTATTTGGGGTTTAGAACAGTCGCCTGTTTGGAGAGAATTGATCTTGTCGCGCGATTTTCCGGCTGCCATTGCCCGTCAATTGAAAGATGATCAGCTGGATTTGGGCTTACTACCCGTGGCAGCGATTGCTCAGTTAAAGGAATCGCATATAGTAACAGATTATTGCATAGGTTCGGAGGGTCCGGTTGCTTCCGTAGCTATTTTCAGCAATGTGCCATTGGAAGAAGTTTCTACCATCTGGCTCGACTATCAAAGCAAAACATCGGTAGCACTTGCACAAATACTCATGCAAGAATATTGGCACCTGAATCCGCAATGGAAACAAGGGGATGCAGATTTTATCGATCGTATAGGCGGAACTGAGGCGGCAGTAGTAATTGGAGATCGGGCATTGGATCTGATACCCAAACACAAATTTATCTATGATTTGGGGGCTGCCTGGACGGCACACACCCGGTTACCCTTTGTTTTTGCAGCCTGGGTAGCTAATAAAGAGTTGCCAGCCATTTTTTTAACTGAATTTACTGCAGCTCTTAAATGGGGCATAGAGCATATCGATCAGTTGATTGCTCAATTACCCCCGGTTGGATACGATATGGCTACCTATTTTCATACCAACATTCGCTACGAGTTAACGGATGCCAGCAAAGCGGGTATGGATTTGTTTTTACAGAAATTAACTGCGCATACCATTTTGTAGGACTGCATTAGCTGGTAAAACTTTTGTAATATTGAAGGGTATATGCGATTAATCATCATAACCATTTGCTTTAATAATTTGCCCGACTTGCAAAAAACCATTGCATCGGTTGATAATCAAACGCGACTACCAGATGAACATTGGATAATCAATGGCTCAACCTCTGGTGATATTGCTGAATGGCTACTACAAACTGCTCAACCCGTTTATCGAAAAATTGTAAATGAGCGAGATAAGGGTATAGCGGATGCCTTTAATAAGGGTATTCAATTGGCAGGGGAAGGGATGATACAACTGCTGAATGCTGGGGACGAATTATTGCAGGTGGGTGTTTTACAAGCGGTAGCTACCTTTTTACAATCCCATGCCACTGCAGCATGGATAAGTGGCAAGATTGTTCTAAAGCGGGGCGGTGAGTGGGTAGAAGTGGGCAAACCATTTGATTCTAACAAGCTTTATCGCGGTATGCGAAGTGTTTCTCATCCTAGTTGGTGGGTGCATAAGCAAACCTACGCAAAGGCTGGCCCATATCAATCGCAATATAAAATTGCTATGGACTATGATATGATGTGCCGACTGGCCAAGGAGCCCTATGTTTTTTTCCCTCTGGCGATGGTTCGCTTTGATGATACCGGAATCAGCGCAAAACAATACCTGGCTTCTTTGGATGAGAATCAACAGGTGTATGAATCATATGTTGGATACTCGCTTCCTTGCCGCTTATGGCAATTCCGGTTGCGGAGTTTACATTATCTGTTGCAAACAGAACTGGGCAAGCAGCTGTTTAGTTGGAAGAAGAAATTGGGTGGGGAGAATTGGTGATAGCGGGATGATTACTTTTTTATGGCAATTCTTCCAGTATCATCAATTCGGTTAAGCAGCAGTCCTGGCTTATTTTCTGCAATGTATTCATCAATCGCTTTTCGCGACCCTCTCCAAAAACCATAATCATCAATTATCAACACACCTTGTTGAACTAATAAAGGATATAAATGAATCATTTCATGACGGGTAGATTCGTACCAGTCTGTATCTAAACGAAGAAGAGCAATGTTACCCGGACTATTAGCCGGAATTGTTTGTAAAATATCACCTTCAATGAAGTGTATATTTTCTGTGGGATAGCCAGTGCTAAAAATATTTTTCTTTACATCTTCGAGTGTTGAATAAGCCCAAACCACACTTTCTTCTTTTTGACTGGCATCTTTTTTCAATAATTCTGCTGCGCCTTCTCCTTGATAAGATTGATCGGCTTCCGTTGGTTCCGTCATTCCGGCATAGGTATCATACAAAAAGAATTTTCTGTTGTTAACCCCCAATTTTTGCAACGTTTGTGCCGCTGCCATCATACTACCCCCTTTCCAAACGCCACATTCAACGAAATCACCCGGGATATCATTTTCAACAATATATTTTACCGATTCAATTAAACAGTATAGCCGCTCATTGCTGGTCATGGTATACGGCTTTACCTGTTGAATAATTTCAATATGCCAAGGTTCGAAATCTGCTGGAAATTGGTTCGCAGCATCCGGTTGTGAAAATAGATTTCTTAAAAATTTGAGTGGCCTGAAATTATTAGGCATGGAAAGAATGATTTAAATTTTCAATTACTTGTTTGGGTTGCACCCATTGATAGGGAATAGCAACTGTATACAAATATTTTTCTTGGATGATGGTTGGATTAACAAGGTCTTCAGCAATTTCAGTTGGATAAATTGAAATTACTGTTTTAGTCATTTCTACTGGATAAGGCGAAAATCTCCCATACTGCGATCCATTAAAAATACCCAATACCCTGCAACCTACTGCCGCTGCCAGATGAACCGATCCGGTATCAACTGTAACCAATGCTGCTGCCCGATGCAAAATAGTTAATAATTCTGGAAGGCGGGTAGCGCCAGTTAAATCAGTTACAGATCCTGCAAAAGCCTCTTTAAACGCTTCAGAATAAATCCGATCTCCGTTACCCCCACAAATCACAATGGACATTCCATAATTTTGCTGAAAATACTGAGCCACTTCTGCAAAATATGCTGCGGGCCAAATTCTAAGTTTACTTCTGGATCCTGGAAAAACAACTACAAATTTTTCGGGTAATGCAATTGAGAGTGCCGGTAATTTCGCTTCCGGAATCTGCCAGTGGATGGTTTCAATATTTTTTCCCGTTACGTATTCAGTAAATTTCTGGTTGCGAATTAATTCGAATAGGGGAGTGGTGGGCCCAGCCCAACAATGCCGGTAAAGATTCTGGTCGTAACCCTTATCGTAAGTTCGCCAATTTTCAGTATTGGCAACCATACCAAAATTGTCAGGTGCTGCTGCAGCTATTACAATTGCATCATCATTCCGTTTGTCGCGGGAATAGGTTGGATTAATTACACATCCAAACCTTTCATTACGTATTTGCTTCAAAAAGCGATAACGGTAAAAAAGGTCCTGTTTAAAACGGGTTTTATCTAACCAAATGGTTTTGTCAAACGTATCAGCATCCAATTGCTCATACAACGATCTCCAACTGCTGTTTCCACAAAGGGTAAATTGCATTCCATTAAAACGGTTTGCTTTGCATAATTCGGGTATCATGGGCCTCCACAACATAAAATCCCCAATTTCATCCACACGCACTATTAACACCTTTCCAGAATGGGTGTTTACTCGTCTGAGACGAGCCAGCCAGCCTACCAGGTTGTATATTATATCCTTTATGCGGTTCAACATGCCCGAAAAAACTTTAATTTGCCCTACCAATTGGTAAATTATGGTACCCTACGACTTTAATCCTTCTATTCGTCACCCACTTTATTGGATTAGGAAGGGACTGTACAACAAAATTAACCTTTACAGCGGAGAATTGAGTGGTCGGTTGCTGGATTTTGGATGCGGGGCAAAACCGTATCAGTCCCTTTTTACCAAGGTTACTGAATACGTAGGGGTAGATTATTCCGGAGAAGGACACGATCATTCCAATGAGTCCATTGATGTGTATTATGATGGAAAAACCCTCCCTTTTACAGAGGCTTCCTTTTCTGCTATTTTTACCAGTGAAGTTTTTGAACATATTTTTACCCTACCGGCCATCCTCCCTGAATTATATCGGGTATTGCAACCGGGTGGTAAAATGCTGATTACTTGTCCTTTCGCCTGGGAAGAACATGAAATTCCCGCCGATTATGCCCGATATACCCGGTTTGCATTGCAGGATTTGCTACAAACTGCTGGGTTTACCATCGTGCAGGTTGATAAAAATGGACATGCTATATCGGCGCTTCATCAATTATTTATCGTGTATTTGCATGATGAATGGATTCACCGGGTTTGGTTTTTTTCGCGATTTAACCTGTTTAAAAAAATAGTTCGACAAATTTTGGTGCCGATACTCAACGGCATATTTTGGCTGGTTGAACCGGTGTGGCCCCGTTCCGATAAATTTTACCTCAATACCATTCTATTGGTAGAAAAGAAATAGATGAAAAAGATTTTATACACGGTTTGTTCTGCTAATCACCTTGCCCATTGCAAAACGATGGCCGATTCTTTTGCTGTGCATCATCCCGAATACAAAATCATCATCGGTTTAGTAGATAAAATCGAAAACCGTTTTGCTATTCAGCAATTTGCCCCCTATGAAATTTGGGAAATTGCCCATATGGGAATTCCCGATTTTGAAGCCATCACTGCCCGCTATTCTGTAATCGAATTGAACTGTGCCATGAAGTCGTTCGTTGCCCAGGCTATCTTCGCACGAGAGTATCCTGATATCCTTTTATATCTGGATTCCGATATGTGGGTGCATCATTCCTTGTCGGTGGTAGAAGAATTGTTGCAGCAGCATCCTATTTTAATCACCCCGCATTTTACACAGGCTTTACCCGATAACCAGCATCAACCGCTGGAGCGCGATTTGTTGCGTTCGGGTATTTACAATGCAGGATTTATGGCAATGACACGCGCTGCAATAACCGACCGTTTTTTACACTGGTGGGCAGCGCATATGAAAGAGGAATGTTACTATCGTTTTTCCGAAGGTATGGGGGTTGACCAAATTTGGCTTAATCTGGTTCCTACAATTTTTCCTGAAACCGGCATTTTTCTTCATCCAGGCGCAAATGTGGCTTATTGGAATATCCACGAAAGAGAACTCACGGAAACATCACAGGGAATTCGGGTAAATGATGCTTACCCTCTTTTATTTCTGCATATCAGCGGATATTCTTTTGCACAACCGGAATTGCTGTCTCGTCATCAAACCAGATATCATTTAGAAGCATTGCCAGTTTGGAAAAAGTTATTAGAAAACTACCGAAAACTGGTTCAAGCAAATGGGTATGATACCTTTCATGTGCTTCCCTGTTTGTATACTAAAACGAGTGCGCCCTCTTTTGGAATTATGAAAACGCTTAACCAATTTCTTCAGCCCTTGGGGGTTAAGTTATCCAAACACAAAGATGGGTAATTAGTTTTTTTCAATTTTCATCACCATTACTACATTGTAGTCGATATCACAATTGCTGGCAAACAGTTCCTGGTATTGAATGCCTTCCAGCGCATCTATTTGTTTTTTCATATAAACATAGCCCATATCGGCATGAACGTGATAGGGATTCATTTCTATTCCGATATCCTTACAATAGATTTCATAGGCTGGTTGATCGGGAAATACCAAAATCAGATTTCCGCCATTTTTCAGGATACGGATAAATTTTTTGAGGGCATCAGAAGTGTCGGCAAAATCTTCTATCAGATGACTGGTATATACATAATCATAGGTGTTATCAGAAACTGGTATGGAATCTTTAATAACATCACAGCCAATATCTACTTTGTCTTTTCCAGCATAGGCATAGGGTTGTGGGAAGTCGATGCCATCGCAGTTATATTTAAGCACTTTGTCGCCGCCAAAGCCAATATCACAGCCTTTACCAATGCAATAGGGTAGTACCCATCTCCTTACTTTTGAGGTTTCGGAGGGATGTTGAAAACGAATACCAAACCAGCGGGATAAGGTTCCTTTAATTTTACGCTCTCTGATATATGCCCAATTAAATTTCATAATAACTATTGATTTAGTAAACCTTTCAACGCATCAATTCTAAACTGAATTACTGGCCAGCTTTTGGGAGATGCTCCCTGCATCCAATATCCAAATGCCAAGATAACCGATGCGCCCAATTTAAAAAAGTATTCGATAATTTTTAATAGGAAGGCTAACCATCCTTTTTCCAACATGCGAACCCTTTCTCCTCTTCCAATACCACTTGCTACCCGATACATATATTCCGGAGTAAGCTTGGCCGTTTCAACCACATGTTCTACCCGAATATTGGGATCGTAATAAATAACCCTGCCTAATTCCATAAGTCGAAAAAAGAAATCCTTTCCTTCCCCTCCAATGCGCAGGGTTCCTGAAACGCCCGGTAGTTTTATATTAAAACCACCTATCTGATTAAAATCGGCAGTTTTGATAGTCATATTCGATTCTAGCGGATATTTTCCGTTTTTGAAGGGAGTTCGAACATCACTGTAATGAAAATGGCCCACGAGGGAAGAAACATAGTGACTCATCCACTTGGGTTCTTCAGGAATATATCTGGGAATAATCCTTCCTCCCAAGCCTCCTGCTGCTGGCACTTCCCGAAAAAACGCAAGTAGGTTGGTTAAGAAATCCGGGTAAGCAATAGCATCATCATCCATAAAACAGAGCAGGGGAGCTTTCACTTTTGCAGCTCCAGTATTTCTTGCAAACGAGGCTCCTTGGCGGCTTTCGAGCATATAATAAAAGGCTGCATCGGAATGCTCAGTTATAAAATCTTTGCAAACTGATTCAGTGTTATCTGTGGAAGCGTTATCTACTACAATCACTTCGAACTGAGTATGTGGTAACGTTTGGTTGTATAAACTCTGCAGGGCTTCCCGAATATAATTTGCCCGATTATACGAGCAGATAACGACTGATATTTCGGGATTAGTGGCTTGCATCTGTTTGCAAAGATAAGAGGGCTCCTTGAACTATATTTGGCAAACTGAATTCTTGAAAAAATTCTAGCGGAATGCGCCATTTCACATCAGGGTTGGTAACCTGCACCATCCGGTCAGTAAAGGTATCCCAGTCATAATCTGGTACCCCAATTAATACCTTATTCAAATTGGGTCGCTCTAATCCACGCATACCGGAGAGGGTACTAACGGAAGGTAATCCATGGGCCAATGACTCAATCAACTTAGTTTTAATACCAGATC
The DNA here is from genome assembly GCA_037131895.1 of Chitinophagia bacterium. GTDB lineage: Bacteria > Bacteroidota > Bacteroidia > Chitinophagales > Chitinophagaceae > Sediminibacterium. The sequence continues at coordinate 86,144 of JBAXQE010000009.1, forward strand.
CCAAGGTTACGGGATTGATAAAGCAGTCACTGCCTTCCCAATAAAGGGCAATCTCATTTTTAAAACCTACCCATACGATTTCAGGATAGTTGGCAAGAACTGCCTGCCAGGCTAAAGACAAGCCTGTTCCGGAAATTATTATGCGAAAAGGAATGTTTTTTTGTTGTAATCGGGGAAGAATATCATATACAATTGTTCTGATTGCTTCTACATTGGGTGCATAATTCAGCGATCCATTAAAGTAAAACAGCCGAACCGATTCGGGCAGATTCCATGCTTGCAGCAGTTGGTTTCTTTGTGCTTGTTTTTGGGCTTTATCGGGCTCATTACGCAACAAAGTGCCATACGTTGTAACGGCAGATTTATTGGTAGAAATTTTCCAGTTTTTGGTGGCATATTTCATATCATTTCTGCTGATCCACCAATTGTAATTAGATCGATTATGGATCCATTTTTCATATTTTTCATACCATTGCCAATACCATCTTCTCAGATCTTTAAATCGATGGGCTTCTATATTATGTGAGCGAATTATAAAAGGGATACCGGTTATTCTTCTCAATATCCAAGCCAACCAGGCATAATAAGAATGATCAATCAGCATGCAGGTAATTTCCCGCTGGCGGATTAGTTTTGAAAGCTTATACACTAACAATAGATTCATCCAACTGAGGTATCCCGAATATAAAACAGGGAAAATGGACAAATTGGATGCCGGTTCCGGCTCATTATCGCGAGATACCAGCAGGGTAAGGTTAACTCTCTTATTTAATTCAGCATAAAAAGTGGCGATACTTTGCTGACCACCATTTTCAGCGGGATATATCCGGTAAGAAACAATTCCTAAAAGGGATCGGGTATCAGGATGGGTCAACGGATTGCCGGTTTTTATAGGCTTTTACAAATGCTGCAATTAATAATAGCCAGATAAAGATGGAAGAAATTATCCCTGCTTTACTGCTGTTATAAAAGGATGCGGGTTTGAATTCGAATTTAATTCGGTGATCACCTGCTGGAACTACTAATCCGCGCAACACATAGTTGGTGCGCACAATAGGGGTTTCTTTTTCATCAATCGTTGCTACCCAACCATCTGCATAATAGATTTCACTGAATACTGCAAAACCGGCACTTGCGGAATGACTCTTATACTCAATAATATCATTATCGTTATACAAGAGCGAAATATTCGCGGTAGAATCTTGGGAAGATGCTGAAGCAGTTAATCCAACCATATCTTTTTCCAATACCAGTGCGGTATCTTTTGGATGCAGATAGGTAAGATCTTTCATAATATCTGCATAGCTTTTTTTAGCGGATACGTTCTTTACAAACCAGGCTGCTCCCAATGCATCTGGATTCTGCTGTAGTGAAATGCTTTCCCCTTGTTTCATAGGAGGTAGAATAATGTATTTAGTATTCAACATATTTAATACTGGGGCACAGTCTGGGAAATTGCTGAATTGCTTTTCAATTAAATCTTGGTAAATACTCAGTTTAGCAGGATGATATCCACCCACTGCTTTATGAAAATAAGCTGTGAGGGCTCCACTGTTAAAGGCTCCGGAAATACCGGGAGTTAAATCTAGCACGCGGTAGTTACTGGTATCTTTTAATATTTGCTGATCAATTGGGGAGGGATCAAACACTGCTGTATATTCCGCTCCATCCTGATAATTTTCTGCGTTAAAATATTTTACATCAATCATCAGCACATCCACAAAAGCAAAAAATCCAATTATAGCTATTGCAACAATAGGTTTCAGCTTATTTTTAATTAAAAGCCAGCATACACCCGCCGCCAAAACAATAAAGGCAAGGCTTCTCATCAGGGATCCCAGAAATAAATCTTTACGATCTTCCCTCAGTCCATTTACAAAAGAACGAACCGGTGCTTCTATTGCCTCTTTTTGTTGTGGGTCTTTTATGCCGTTGATTTGTTTTAGTAAGTTTCCGTCACTTACTTCGCTTGAAAAGTCTCCACTGAAATAAACTACAAGTGCAATCAGTAAAATACCCCCGGTAAGGAATAAGCCTTTTTTGAATTTATTAAATAATAACTTTTTATCGGTTTCTGTACTAATAACCTGCAATGCCATAACGGCGAGCATACAAAACAACAGGGTAGGGATAACCAATATCATACTCGGCGCCCTGAATTTGTTATACAGTGGTAAAACGTCCAGTAAGGTGCTGGTAAATCCTTCAAAATATTTACCCCAACTCATAAGAAGCGTTATTATTATCGCTGCCAGCATCCAGCCAAGATGTTTTTTTTCAATAAGAAAAAATCCAACCAAAGCTAAAAAGCAAATAATAGCACCGGCATATGGTGGGCCGGAAGTTCCTTCTGTAATTCCACCCCAGTAATATCTTAAATAATTACTAAGCTCTTGACCCAACTCGGGCTGCATCTGTTGCAATGCCTCGACTGCTTTAGATTTATCTTCTGCAACTAGTCGGCTGTCACCACCTCCGCCATAAATATATGGGAATATCAATACCAAACTTTCGGATGGATAAATACTATAACTCAATGCGTAGTCTTTGCCTAGGCCAGTCTTTGTTTTACCACCCTTACTATTATCCGCTAGTTCACTGCCGCCACGGATGGTGGCTTTTGAGTAACTATAGGTTGTGAATAAAGTAATCGCATTTACCATTACACCCAAAGCAGCTGCAACTATAACCAATCCGGCAGCTCGGGATAAATGCTTCCAATCCTTTGCTCGAATCCATTGAATACCGAATCCAATACTCATAATAAGCGCCAGTATCAGCGCATAATAAGTTATCTGTAAGTGATTGGAAGCAACTAGTAATGCAGTAAACAAAGCAATAAGTGCCGTGCCCATCCAATAATTCCGCTTTTCATACAACACCCACAATCCAGCTATAAAGGCAGGTAAATAGGCTATGGCCTGCATTTTGGTATCGTGCCCAACGGCAACAATTATAGGATTATAGGTTGCATAGGCATATGACAAAGCCCCGGCAATTCCAATGGCTACCCGAGTACCTATCACTTGCGTTAAGATGTAAAAGCAAACGCAGGCGAGGAAAAAAAAGCTGATTGGCTTTGGTAAATTTAAAGTAAGAATCTGATTCACATAGCCAATAGAAACCGGATTACTGCCTACACTGGTAATTTGAAAAGCGGGCATTCCACTAAAAATCCCGTTCGACCAAAGCGGAAAATGTCCATGCTTTTCCTTGTAAGCAAAGGAATTTTGTGCCATCCCCTTCCATTGGGTTACGTCCATTTGTTGAAGCACCTTACCTTCAAGGGTGGGCTTACAATAAATGAGGGCTACCACTAAAAAAATACCAATTGCCAATAAATGGGGTGCTACTTGGTTCCAAATTGTTTTTTTCATCTTTTCTTGCTTAATAACGGCAAATTAATGGTATTTTGATTCATATTTTATGAATTGGACTTTATTTTTATCTCGAATAGCCTGGATAGCCAATGCCTGTTTTCTGGCCTCGTTATGGATTATGTATGGAAAGCAAACGATTATTCCAGCATCGATACAAAGTACCCTAGTAGTTTTGGGCTGGATGGTTGCCCCAGTGCTGAATGTTACCGTACTGATTATTCGATTTGGTTACCGTAATCCTCCAAAACCCATCCTGCTGGCAAAGTATTATCAGGTATATTTACTTTTTTTGATAGTTCAGCTCCTTTACATAACAAAAATAGTATGATCAACACCATCCTAAAAGATAAGCCCACTAAGCTTTTTATCTCCATTTGTGCCTTTTTTGTGGCGAATGCTTTAATAGCGGAATGTATAGGCGGGAAAATTTTTTCACTCGAAAAATTACTGGGTATCAACCCGGTTAATTTCACTTTATTTGGTCAAACCGGCTTATCATTTAATCTTACCTGCGGCGTTTTACTCTGGCCCCTGGAATTTGTGATTACCGACATTGTAAATGAATTTTATGGGCCAAATGCAGTAAAACGTATCAGTTATACGGCAGTGGTTTTAATTAGCTATGCTTTTGTTATGTTCTATGGGGCTATGAACATTCCCCCAGCTGATTTTTGGATTACCTCTAATACCGCGGGCGGCATTAACAATATGCAACTGGCTTTCTCAGGTATTTTCGGTCAGGGTATGTGGATTATAATGGGAAGCCTAACCGCCTTCTTAGTTAGCCAGATTGTAGATGTGATGGTTTTTCACCGCATCAAAAGAGCAACCGGTGAAAAATGGATTTGGTTGCGGGCTACCGGCTCAACGATGGTGAGTCAACTCGTTGATAGCTTTGTGGTATTATTCATTGCCTTTAAAATTGGCAAGGGCTGGAGTTGGCAGTTAGTGGTTGCCATTTGCCTTATGAACTATTTTTATAAATTTAGCATGGCAATTATATTAACCCCAGTGATTTATTTTGTAGAAAGGCGAATGGAAAAATACCTGGGTACCGAAGTTACCCGTAAAATGAAAAGGGCGGCAATGGGTAAAGAAGAAGAACCGTTTATTAATATCCCCGCTGCCGGATAAGTTCCATAACCACCCGGTCGATGGGTAACGTCATACTATCGGGATGTATATTTTCCCAGTTAATCCACCTAAAAACTTCTGATTCTCCATTTTGATCAACAATCTGATGGGGTGCAAAATCAAAGGGCTTCTCTTTTACATCCAGAATGAGGGGACTTATGGGATGCACATAATAGTAAATAGAGATAATTTGGTCTTTAAGGTTGAAAGCAGAAATCTGAAAAAAATCAGTAGTATACAGATGCTCGCCCACTTTTACATCTAAGCCTGTTTCTTCCTTAAATTCTCTTTGTAAACAGTCCCGAGTACCTTCGCCAATTTCCAATCCGCCACCGGGTAATTTGGTAATATATTTACCGCGTATAAACTCATCACTTACCAGCAACCGATTATTTTCATCTAACAAAACTCCGTAAACCCGCACATTGAATAATGCCATTTTAAAACCATTTTCTTTTCATAAAATACCAACTGAGTAAAAAAGAAACCAGCAACGATAAAATAACAGGTATGTAAAAAGCATGAGGCGAATGCATAAATGGAATTTCCACGTTCATGCCATAAATACCTGCCACAAGAGCTGGAAGTGATAGAACGATAGTAATAGAAGTAAGCCGCTTCATTACAGCATTCAGGTTGTTGCTGATGATACTTGCAAATGCATCTAAGGTACTGGTAAGTATGTTGGTGTAAATATTCGCCATTTCTAGGGCCTGACTGGTGTCAATGATTAAATCGTTCAGCAATTCTCTTTCATCTTCATCTAAACCCAAAAAATTGGTTCTCTCCAGCTTCATCATCAGTAATTCATTACTACGAAGAGCTGTAACGAAGTATACCAAGCTTTTTTGAATTCGCATCAGGTTGAGCAAATCTTCATTGCTATTACTTTCATACAAGCTATTCTCGTATTGGTTTCGGCGGTGATTGATTTCCTTCAAAAACTCCATAAAGTTTTGAACCACTTTCTCAAACACTTTCAAAATCATGATATTTTTCTTATCGGGATGCCGCTTTTGGAAGGAGTTCAGAAATTTTTTGATGGCTCCGTTGTCGAAGGAGTTTACCGTAACAATCTGTGTTTCGGTCAGGATGATGCAAATGGGAATAGTGATATAAAAAGCATCACTATCGTTAAAAGAATTATTCTCAGTTGGTGTTTTAATAACAACAAATTTTACATCATCGCCTTTTTCAAAGCGGGGTCTTTCATCAATATCCAGCGAATCGCGTAAAAATTCTATGGGTATATGGAGTGTATCACTCAAATCAATAAACTCCTCATCCCGAAAGGGGGGTACCAAATTAACCCAGATTCCTTTCTCCGGTTGATCAATCTCAATTGTTTGACCATTACTGTTTTTAAAATACTGTATCATGTTGCTACTTAAAAGTTTTAATCATTCAATGTAATGGTCCCCTCAAAAACCTGCTCGGCGGGTCCGCATAGCCAGATATGTTCAAAATGATGGTCACCGATTCGGGTAAATTCCACTTCGAGTTCTCCACCACGGGTAGCTACTTGCATACGGTGTTTGCCTAGCTGTTTAGGTGCAAATACCAGTGCCGCGGCTGTAACGCCAGTTCCGCAACTAAGGGTTTCATCTTCTACCCCGCGTTCGTAAGTTCTTATTCGAAGTGCAGATGCCGTTTGCTGAACAAAATTTACATTAATTCCTTGCTGTGTAAATCTGGCACTATAGCGAATTGCACGACCTGCTTTAACTACATGCATACCATCTACTTCTTCCACTGCCTGCACATAATGTGGAGACCCGGTATTCAATATCCAATCACCCTGATAATTTTCTATTTGCGCAACCGGATTCATTTTTAAATGAATCCATTGGGTTTGGGAATTTAAAAATGCCTCGTGCAATCCATCCACCGCCCAAAAACTATAAACAGGGGGGCGAATACCTAAGTCATATGCAAATCGGGTTAAGCATCTTCCACCATTGCCGCACAAACTCCCTTCTCTACCATCGGCATTATAATAAATCATTTCAAAGTCAACACCTGCTTTATTGCGTAAAATCATTAATCCATCGGCGCCAATACCCAAACGACGGTGGCACAAAAATGCAATCTGTTGTTCGGACAGAGAATAGGTTTGCGTTCTTTCATCTAACACAATAAAGTCGTTGCCGGCTCCCTGGTATTTATAAAAAGGTATTTTCATACGACCAAATTTTTTTGTCGGGTTGCATTATGCAAAGATGCACTCATTTAAAGGAACCTCAAGGTTGTTCACTAATAATTTGCAAGGTTTTTTGAATCAGCCTGTCAATGGTTTCACCTGCCTGATTGCTAAATTTTTGTACTATCCGATTGGCAACGATGGCACTCAAACTTAGGCAGTGGTGGCCCATTAGTTTTCCCAAGCCATAGATGGCACTGGTTTCCATTTCAAAATTGGCTACCCGATACGCTCCATATTGGAAGTTGGAAAGTTGATCAACCAGGGTGCGGTGTGCAAGATTCAGTCGAAGGATTCGTCCCTGAGGGCCATAAAAACCCGGGGTAGTAACTGTAATCCCTTGATGAAACCCTGTTACAAAATTCTTCAGTAAATGAATGCTTGCAGGAGCTATATAGGGGTTCACGCCTATGTTATTGATTTGGGTATGCTGGTTGAATGACTGCAAAATTTCTTGATCGGCCGAATGGGTTTCCCGCTGATAAAATTGTAAGAGGTTGTCAATTCCTATACCATGCGTACTGGCTACAAAAGAGTCTACTGGTATATTTTCCTGCAGCGATCCGGCTGTGCCAATTCGAATAATTTGAAGGGATTGTAATTCGGTTCGGGGTATACGGGTAGTAAAATCGATATTCACCAATGCATCCAGCTCATTCAATACTATGTCGATATTGTCCGTACCGATGCCGGTGGAAACCACCGATATTCTTTTTTTTCCAATATAGCCAGTATGCGAAATAAATTCACGGTGCGCCTGTTGTACTTCTATCCGGTCGAAATATTGACTAACTGTTGATACCCGGTCGGGATCACCTACAGTAATGATAGTCGTGGCCAACTCCTCAGGTAGAAGGTTCAGGTGATAAACGGCACCCCGGTTATTAATAATCAACTCACTGGATGCAATGGGCGTCATGGGATTATTTTCCACAAAATTCGGCATTAATTATTTTACGGATGTAAATTTCCTTTCTTTACTGTAAGTTTGCTTAGAATTTAAGGGGATTACTCTTCTTTTCAACTGATTAGGTTCCGTGGCCGAGTGGCTAGGCAGAGCTCTGCAAAAGCTTCCACAGCGGTTCGAATCCGCTCGGGACCTCTGCAAATGCCCCCGATTTCGGGGGTTTTTTCTTACCTTTACATTGCATTATGAAGTATGCTCATTGGTTAGGTTGTATAAGTTGTCTCCTGCTGATTGCTGCTGTATTTCAGCCATGGATTTATATTCCTTCGGTTAATTTAACCATTAGTGGCTGGCATGCCGAGGGAACCAATTTTGGAAAACCAGGTTTAGTTCCATTAGTGCTTTGTAGCCTTATGGCCATTTTATTTTTGATTCCCAAAGTTTGGGCAAAATTGGTAACTATACTATTAGCTACTTTACAACTGGCTTGGATGATTCGCAACTATATACTTCTAACCACATCTTTTATTGGGGAAGTGCCCGACAAAACCTGGGTTTTGCAATCCCTGATTCCGCTTTCACTGATCATAATACTGATGAGCTTTCTATCCAGGGCTCCTCTTAAATCAACCGATCCATCATAAGTAGTTTTAGGATAATTCTTGCAAAGCAGCTGCAATAATCTGAACAGCTTCCCTGATTTGTTCCGACGTGATAATAAGTGGTGGAGCAAACCTGATTTTATCTCCGTGGGTAGGTTTCGCCAGCAATCCTTTATTCATCATTCGTAAACACAATTCCCAAGCAGCTTCGGGGTTAGGGTGTTGAATAACGATGGCATTTAGCAATCCCCTGCCTCTAACTTCTTTGATAAATGGGGAAGATAGTTCGGTTAGTAATTGTCTAAGTAACTGTCCCTGGAGTTCCGCATTTTCAATCATATTTTCCGATACCAGCACCTGAAGAGAACGCATAGCTACCGCACAGGCAAGTGGATTACCGCCATAGGTTGAGCCATGTTCACCGGGTTGTATGGTTAACATGATTTCATCATCTGCCAGTACCGCCGAAACAGGCAAAGTGCCGCCACTAAGGGCTTTACCAAGAATAAGTATATCGGGCCTTACCTCTTCATGGTCACAAGCCAACATTTTGCCGGTTCTTCCCAATCCCGTTTGTATTTCATCGGCAATCATCAATACTTTATGGTGGGTACATAATTCCCGAACACCTCGCAAATAGCCATCATCCGGTATTACTACGCCTGCTTCGCCCTGAATGGGTTCAAACATAAATGCAGCAACATTCGGATCGCGAAGTGCAGCTTCCAATGCAGCCAAATCGTTGTAGGGCACGGAAACAAATCCGGGCATAAACGGGCCAAATCCCTCAAAACTACTGGGATCGTTAGAAGAAGAAATGGCTGCCAGTGTGCGTCCCCAAAAATTGCCTTCTACAAATACGATGTTCGCCTCATTAGCAGGCACCCCTTTCTTTTGGTAGGCCCAGCGGCGGGCTAATTTTAGGGCTGTTTCGCCCCCTTCAACACCCGTATTCATGGGAAGCACTTTCTGATAACCGAATAATTGGGTTATATACGCTTCGTATTCACCCAGGAGATTATTGTGAAATGCCCGCGAGGTAAGGGTTAGGGTTGCGGCCTGCTGCTGCAAATTGTTAATAATTGCGGGGTGGCAATGACCTTGGTTTACTGCGGAATATCCGCTGAGAAAGTCGAAATATTGTTTTCCATCAACATCCCAAAGAAAAACCCCTTTGCCCCGTTCCAATACAACCGGAAGTGGATGATAATTATGCGCCCCATGGCGCTCTTCTAAATGTATATAAGTTTGGGTATTACCCGAAATATGAGCTGTGAACATACAAATTAATAAAAGGTAAAAAAATCAGTAAAAAAAAGGCAAACACTATCAACCCCTCACGGGATGGTCGAGAAAATCTAAATTGTGGTTGAGAAAACGCATAATTTACTGATAGAAACCTAAAGTTAATCATTTACTTTTACTACACACAAAATTTCTCATCCTCATAAGAATCCTAATGAAGTTGCTAAAAAAGTTTTTTCTGATATTGATATTTTTGATAGCCGCCTTATCTGTATATGCCTGGGTTAGTGGCAAAACCTATTTGTTTAGTGTGGCCATACATAATTTTGCTGCAATCGACGATTACCGCTTTTTTACCAACCAATCGGTGGCTACCGGAAACCCACAACCCTGGCCAATTTCGAAGCAGTATAATCAGGAAACAATTCCCGATAGCACCCTTAATCTACTTGAAGAACTGGAAACGGTTTCCCTAGTTAAAATAAAAGGTGATTCCCTGTGTTTAGAGAAGTATTGGGATGGCTATAGTGATAGCTCCCTTTCCGGCTCTTTTTCTATGGCAAAAAGTATTACCAGTCTCTTATTGGGCGTAGCAATTCGGGAAGGAAAAATTCAATCGGTGAATCAACCTGTGGGTGATTTTCTTCCCTCTTTTAAGGACGGCGAAAAAGCTTCCGTTACCCTGAAAGATTTGCTTACTATGAGTAGTGGAACTGATTGGGATGAATCGTACTTGAATCCACTCAGTGTTACGGCCGAATTGTATTACGGTACTGATATAGCCAAAACTGCTCAGTCGGTGAAAATGAAAAATCCCCCCGGAAAAGTGCATTACTACAAGAGTGGCGATACGCAATTGCTGGGATTGGTTATTGAAAAAGCTACGGGCGTTTCACTCAGTGAATATGCAGCCGAAAAGCTATGGAAACCCTTGGGAGCAGTGCATCCCGCTTTGTGGAGTGTTGATCATGAAAAGGGAGCCGTTAAAGCCTATTGTTGTTTTAACACCAATGCCAGAGATTTTGCCCGTATTGGTCAATTGATGTTGCAGGGCGGAAAATGGAATGGCCAAACCATTATCGACAGTAGTTATTTTGTTCAATCTATCACACCCTGCATGGTAAAGGATACCGACGGTAATCCCTGTGATTTTTACGGATATCAATGGTGGATTGATCCGGAGCATCCCGAAGTATTTTATGCAAGGGGTATTTTGGGGCAGTATATTATTGTAATTCCTTCTAAAAAAACTATTTTGGTTCGGTTGGGTAAAAAAACTGCTAAAAAGCGGATACATACTGTACCAACAGAAGTACGGCATTTGATTAATTGGGGACTCGCATCCGAATAGTTCATTTTTCTTCAATATCAATTTGTTGAAACCATGGTGAATGCGCCTTCCGTTGCAGTAGTTATTTTAAATTATAATGGTAAAAACTGGTTAGAGCAGTTTCTGCCCCAAGTTTTAGCAACTGATTATCCGGGGGTGGAGATTATTATTGCCGATAATGCATCTACTGATGATTCTATCGGTTGGCTTACCAGTACCTACCCCGCAGTAAGATTGATACAGTTATCCAGTAATCTGGGCTATGCGGGAGGTTATAATCGGGCGTTACAACAGGTAGTTGCCAATTATTTTGTGCTCTTAAATTCGGATGTATCTGTGCAGCCTGGCTGGTTAGGTCCATTGATTGATTGTATGGAAGCCAGTACAAATATTGGGGCAGCACAACCAAAAATTCGTTCCTTTCATGCACCTAATTTGTTTGAATATGCAGGGGCGGCTGGGGGCTGGTTAGATGCTTGGGGATACCCCTTTTCTCGAGGCAGGGTAATGGATACCATTGAACCGGATAGGGGGCAGTATAATGATAGTCCCTCCATTTTTTGGGCAACTGGGGCAGCTTTGTGTGTAAGGCAATCGGCCTGGGAGGAGGCTGGGGGATTGGATGAAATGTTTTTTGCGCACCAAGAAGAAATTGATTTGTGCTGGCGCCTGCAATTATTGGGTTATCAGGTGGTGGCATGTGGTAATTCTGAAGTGTATCATGTTGGAGGGGGTACTTTACCAGTTGGTTCGAGGAAAGTTTACTTGAATTTTAGAAATAATCTATTGATGTTGGGTAAGAATCTGTTACCGATAGAACAACTCTATACTATACCCATACGGTTTGCTTTAGATGGGGTAGCTGCGTGGAGGGCCTTACTAAATGGGAAAGGAGGGGAGTTTATGGGCATTGCCCGGGCTCATTTATATGTATTGGGTTGGTGGCTTCGTGGTAAAAACAAGCCCAGTAAAGCCCGGAAGCCGATTCGATCATTAGTGGGCGTGTATAAAGGCATGGTGTTGGTTGACTATTTTTTGCGAGGAAAAAAACTCTTTTCTGAAATTATCCGGATTAACAAGTAATTATTTGAGTGGGAACCTTATTTTTGCACCGTAATTAATAAATATGGCACACGAAATCAACGAAACTTCCGAAAAGGACATAAAAACAAACTGGGTTAGCTCATCCCGTTTTTTATTTTACTTACATGTTTTTTGTATTCTGGCCTTTATACTCGGGGGATGTTACAAACTATACGAGCACAGATATCGCGGCAAGCCAGATGTGGAAGTACAGAAAAGCTCTCAATACACCCCAGAATATAAATAAGCAACGAAAATTTTGTTTATCCCTCAGGGTTAATTAAATTTGCCGTCCATTAGTTCTTACACAACCAGCGAAAGTAGCTCATTTGGTAGAGCACGACCTTGCCAAGGTCGGGGTGGCCGGTTCGAGCCCGGTCTTTCGCTCTAATCCCGTTTGCGATAGCGGCCGGGATTTTTTTTGCCCTGGTGGTGGAATTGGTAGACACGCAGGACTTAAAATCCTGTTCGCCGCAACGCGAGTGCGGGTTCAACTCCCGCCTGGGGCACGCACAAAAGCCGACCGTATGGTTGGCTTTTTTTTGCAACTTTTGGAAAGTTCAGAACTTTCCAAAAGTTCTGAACTTTCCAAAAGTGGGGTGGCTTTGCCGCCCATTTTCCATTTTTTCGACTAAATGCGCTGTTTTTGCTTTCATTATCTTTTTGAAACTAAAGTTTCTTTGCATGCCCTCCAAACTCGTTAGTTTTACAAAATGATTCTGCTCAGCTTTTTCAAAAAATTATTCGGCAGTGCGCCTACTGTTGATTTTACAACTTTAGTAAATATGGGTGCTCAGATTGTTGATGTTCGTTCGCCCGGTGAATACAAATCCGGACATATCAAGGGCTCCAAAAATATTCCCTTGCAGGAATTAGACAATAATTTGCATACGCTCAATAAATCTAAACCCATCATTACCTGCTGTGCCAGTGGAATGCGGAGTGCTTCCGCTAAAAGCAGATTGCTACAAAAAGGATTTAGCGAAGTGTATAATGGGGGCGGCTGGACAAGCTTGCTTAAAAAATTATCTTAGCGAGGAAGTATTTACCTAACATTTCGTAAGTAGTAATAATTTAGTAACCTACATAGATGTTATATCAGCCTAATGATGTTTACTTTGCCAATATTAGGTTGTTAATCCCAAAAAGAGTAGATGATATGGTTAAGCTAGTTGTATTTGATATGGCGGGTACTTCTATTGATGAAGATAATGTAGTATACAAAACACTTCAACAGTCAATTGAACAAGCTGGTTTTCCTTGTACGTTAGATCAGGTATTAGCCGAGGGTGCCGGAAGAGAAAAGTATCAGGCTATTCAACAAATTTTACAGGTTTTCCATCATTTGGAAGATGATTCAATTTGCAAAACAATTTTTGCCGATTTTGTAATCCGATTGTCGGCTGCTTACCAGCATATACAAGTGAAGCCAATGCCCGACGCATTAGAACTTTTTCATCAATTGAGGAATCAAAATATTAAAGTAGTCCTCAATACCGGCTATAATATTACTACCGCCCAAACGCTTTTGCATAAGTTGGGATGGAAAGAAGGGGTAGATTATGATGCACTGATAACCGCTTCTGATGTTACGAATAGTCGTCCTGCACCAGATATGATCCATTTGGCCTTTCATAAATTTAAATTGACCAATGGTAATGAAGCGATAAAAGTTGGGGACTCTATAATTGATATAGAAGAAGGACGTAATGCCGGTTGCAGATTGTGCATAGGTATTACTACCGGAGCCCATACTCGGGAACAATTGCTCACGGCTCATCCAGATGCAGTTATCGATCATTTGTTTCAATTGATCCCCCTTTTGAAGTTGGTCGATTAACTAGTTTCTCAATTATGTGGATAACTCCAGAGGTTTTTTGGATTTTCCACAGGAAATGTTTCACATTAGGGTAACCATTTAGTCACGCTAAGGCAATACTGGGAAAGTTACTTTGTAAAACATTTCCCTATGAAATATCTCTGGATTGTTGCACTTTTCAGCATTTCTGTTTCATATGCACAAACTACTCCTGAGCGAAATGTATTTATAATTACTACAGATGGGTTTAGATGGCAGGAGGTTTTCTCTGGTGCAGATCCCGTTTTGCTGTCTGATATCAATCGAGTTGCCGATACCGCCCTTTGTAAACAATTATTCGATGCCCCCACGCCTGAAGAACGCAGACGAAAATTACTTCCTTTTTTCTGGAGCGTACTTGCTACGAGAGGTCAACTCAATGGAAATCAAAACTATCAAAATAAGGTTCAGGTAGCCAATCCCTATAAAATTTCTTATCCGGGTTATCAAGAAATGTTAACTGGAAAGGCCAATAATCGATTGTCTCCCAATTGGCCTATTAATAATCCTCAAACAACAGTATTAGAACATATTCAATCGATAGAAGGTTATACAGGTAAAGTGGCTGCATTCAGTTCATGGAATATTATTCCTTATATAATTAATGAAAAAAAAGCAGGCATTCCGGTAAATTCGGGTTACGAACTGCTAGTAGAAGAAGGGGATACCCTGAATGCATTAATCAACCAGGTGCAGCAATCTATTCAGCCTGCGGCAGCCACCCGCAATGATATGCTTACTTATTCTGCTGCCCGAAATTATATCGAGAAATCTCATCCAAAAGTGTTGTTTTTGGGTTTTGGGGAAACCGATGAATTTGCACACAAAAATCAATATGATGGATACCTGCAAAAAGCGCATCAATTCGATCAATTTATTGCAGATTTATGGTATTATGTTCAAACAGATCCTTTCTATAAGAATAATACCACTTTTATAATTACTACTGATCATGGAAGAGGTAAGTATGCCCGAAGCTGGAATTCTCATGGTTTTTGGGTAAGGGGTTCCGGAGATATCTGGTCGGCTATGATTGGTCCAGACCTCCAACCCTTAGGGGAAGGTAAAACAAATGAAACTCACTTACTGCAACATACTGCTGCAACAGTTTTGGAAATGTTGGGTATCCGTTCCACTTCTAATCCTGCCCTTATTACCCTCGGAACTCAGCGAGAAAGTAGCCTTTCCGTTTTACCAGTAACAGAAATTCCATCTTTAGGAAACAAAGTTCCACAAAAGGAGAAGTAAAAGCTACCTTTAATTTAAAGTAAAGTAAATTCAATAACTAATTGAATTGTAATTACTTACAATAAAATAATTATAGCAATAGTCTCAGAAGCCGTAGATAAAGACTTACAATCTCCCATCGCAATAATTAGAAGGAAGTAGGGAGCATCAACAGTATTAAGACAATAATCCCTGTCTGGCCAAAAACTCCAGCTTGGTATTGGCATCAATCAGCCTTTCAGTAAGTTCACGATTTTTCTGGCGTAAATCAACTACTTCAAATGCTTTAATGATAAAGTTTTTGATATCTTCTTCATTCCAGGGTTTGGTTAGGTATTTATATACCTGCCCCACATTAATTGCGTCAATTACAGCATTGATATCTGTATAACCAGTAATCAGAATACGAATAGGATCGGGATGAGATTTCAGAATTGATTGAAAAAATTCAATTCCTGTTTCTTTTGGCATCCGTTGATCGCTCAAAATTACATGCACTTCTTCGGAGGCTAATATTTTTCTACCTTCCTCTGCCGATTCTGCCGTAAATACTTTGAAAGTCCTACGGAAAGAGGCTTTGAAAGAATTGATGTTATTAGGTTCATCATCAATATATAATACATTGATATTTGTTTCTTCCATAATTTTATTAATTAAATTACGTTTCAATATAAAAATAAATCAAATCATTTGTTTTTCATTCATTTTTTTTTAAAAATCAGCTAAATTTCCACTAAATTTAAAAAAAATAGCAAGTAATGAGTAGTATTTCACCCATTGATGAAGAGATTCGAATCAGGGTTTTCCGTGCTACGGATGATCCAGAATCGTGTTTGAAGTTTATTGAAGGCCATCGCAGAGTTCTATCTATATATGGTATTGAAAATATCACATCCAATACCAATGATTGGATGTATCGCCGTTCCATGTTTGTAATTGTGGTGGAAAAGCTAGATGGTTCTAAATTATATGGCGGTGCTCGCATACAAATTGCTGATGGCATTCATCCATTACCTATTGAAGATGCAACCGGAAAAATGGATCCCCGTATTTATGATATTGTTCGGGAACATGCCCAACAAGGCGCTGCTGAATTATCTGGCCTATGGAATTCAAAAGAAGTAGCCGGGTTTGGTATCGGAAGTTTATTTCCCTCTCGTGTAGCGGTAGCCCTAGCCACACAAATCGGAATCAATACTTTTTTTACCCTTTGTTCACCAACTACCGTGCGGTTTAAAGATTGGATTGGCGGGCAAATCCTTACCGATGTTGGTAACAACGGTACTTTCTATTATCCAAAAATCGATCTGCTGGCAACTGCTGTATTCTCCGAAAATATCCTCGACCTAACTACTACACATCCTCGCGAAAAAGAGAAAATCCTTTTTCTACGCGAAAACCCCGAGCATATGGCCAAAGAAAAATCGCCGTTTAAAGAAAGTTATATCAATATACACTATCAGCTCACACTCAATATTGAAGACCCAACCGAGTTTCACATTAATTATGAACCTTTTGCACTAGCTGCCAAAAAATAATCTACATGAAAAAAGTAATTTTGGCTTCCCTTAGCAATTTGCTAATGATTGTGATTCCTTTACTGGGCAAACCTGCTCTAATGCTCGATTGGAAAATTTTATTGATGATAGCAGGAAGTATTTCCATGTGGCTTACCCAACCCCCTGTTTCGGTTCAGGAAACCAATGATAAGCAAAACAGTGATCGATTCTCTGTAATATTAATTCTTGCAATGTCTGCACTGGGTGTAATTGCACCGATTGTTGACTGGGCCTATTTCCATGAAACACATAATCAGTTCGACTGGGTAACTGTGCTGGGAATTGCTACCCTGTTATTTGGAATTTATTTCAGGGCATGGGCAGTAAATACATTGGGAAAATTTTTTACGGCCACGGTGCAAATTAAAGACGATCATCAATTGGTTACCGGTGGGCCTTATCAAATTGTTCGTCATCCAAGCTATACAGGCGCTTTTTTAGCCATTGTTTCCAGCTCATTAATTTTACATAGTTGGTTAGGTTTTTTTATTGCTTTTCTCGCTATGTGTTTGGCTTATTATGTGCGTATTAATATTGAAGAACGTGAATTGATTGGAAAGTTTCAAGATCAGTACCTCCAATACAAGAAAACAACTAAAATGATTATCCCATATGTATGGTAAATCCCTAACATCAGAAGGAATATCGGTATCCACCTTTTTACCTGATCGTTTAACGCGATTAATAAGGATGTTTTTTTTGGGGCTGCTGTTAGCCATTACTTTTAGTACAATATCTGCGCAAGAGCAAAAAATACAAATCACCGGCTCTCAGCAATCGGTGATTCTGGCGGAAAATGTTGATTTTCTAAAAGATTCTACCAATCAACTAACCGCCCAGCAAGTGCTGCAGTCCGGCAACTTCAAGCGTTCTACCAACAAAATACCCGTTTTTCCAACTAGTGTTCAAAATGTCTGGTTTCGATTGGATGTATCCAATCAATCTGCTTCTCCTTCGCTTTTTTTGGATATAGCCTATTCTAATTTAAGTGAAGTAACTTGTTATCGCATCGATTCTGGTAAAGCCATTCAGCTTGGTAAAGATGGTAATGCGGTTCAAACAGATTCCGTTCAAAGAAAATCGACTCACTTCATTTTCAATTTGCAACTTCCTGTTGGAGCCAGCGGAAAGTATCTGCTGCATATTAATAGCAAACATCAAATCATCATTCCAGCTTCCGTTCATACCTACGAAGCATTAAATGAAACCCTCAATGTGCAAACATTGGTGGCAGGTATTTTTATGGGGGTTATGCTGGTGATGCTGATGTATAATTTATTTATTTTTTCTGCCACCCGCGACCGTAACTACCTGCTCTATATCTTCTATATCTTTTTCCTTACCCTAGCTCAGAGTACCCTTGCAGGATATGAATTTCGCTATCTCTGGCCCGACCATTACTGGCTCAACCGTTATGCAGTAGTAGTTCTCTCTAGTTTATCGGCTATATCAGGATTATTATTTACTATGCAGTTTTTACAAACATCCGTAAATACCATCCGTTTTCATCGCATCATGCAGGCACTGATTGCAATTTATGTGGTGGGGATGTTGATTTGTATTTTCACCAATAATCTATCCATCTGTTACGATATACTCAATTACAATGGAGTTGCCGTAGTTTTAATCGTGCTGATTACCAGTGTTTATTTAGTTTACAAAGGTTATCGCCCTGCAAAATTTTATATTATCGCTTGGGCATTCTTCCTGATTTCTTTTCTCATACTAATTTTGCGCAATCTAGGCTACCTGCCGTATAATGACTTTACTACCTATAGTATTTATGTGGGTTCTTCTTTCGAGGTAGCTTTATTGGCCATCGCACTCGCAGATAAAATCAATAACCTGCGCAAGGAAAAAGAACACTCACAAGCGGAAAGCTTACGCAACCTCCAGGAGAACGAAAAACTCATTATCAATCAGAATGCCCTGCTGGAGCAAAAAGTAAATGAGCGTACCGAAGAACTCCTAAAAACCAACGACAATTTGAGTACAGCGATGGATGAGCTAAAAGATGCGCAAATTCAACTTGTTGATGCCGAAAAAATGGCATCCCTTGGTCAACTAACCGCCGGTATTGCCCATGAAATCAATAACCCTATCAACTTTGTGAAATCTAATATCGGTCCCTTACAAATGGATATCGACGATCTGATCAGCATCATCGATGCTTATCAGCCTCTTCACGAAATACCAATGGAGGAAATTCCAGATAAACTGAAAGATGTTAAAAGACTTAAAGATAAGATTGATATTGACTACCTGAAAAATGAAGTTGAAAATCTGGTTAGCGGTATAAGAGATGGAGCTGAAAGAACTGTAGAAATTGTAAAAGGACTGAGAACCTTTAGCCGGTTAGATGAAGGCGAAATCAAAACGGTTAATATTTATGAGGGACTGGATTCTACCATCGTATTGTTGAGGAATATGCTCAATGAAAATATCATCATTGAAAAGGATTATCAGGCAGATGGTGTAATCGAATGTTTCCCAGGTAAACTGAACCAGGTTTTCATGAATATTATCAGCAATGCCATTCACGCTATTAAACTGAAAGGAGATCGCACCGAGAAAAACTATATTCGGATTTTTTCCAAAGTTGTGGATGGTATGCTCGAACTACATATCAAAGATACCGGAGTAGGTATGCCGGATGAGGTGCGCAGAAAAATATTCGATCCCTTCTTCACCACAAAAGAAGTAGGCGAGGGAACCGGACTGGGCTTGAGCATCGTTTACAAAATCATATTTATGCACTTTGGAAAAATAGATGTACAATCATCCCCTGGCAATGGCGCCGAATTTATTATTTCACTCAATTATCAGTTGCCAGCTGCTATTAATAAATAAAATGCTGAATGTCTAATTCGGATGAGTCTAATATCAAAGTGTTGTATGTTGATGATGAACTGAATAATCTATTATCCTTTCAGGCAGCATTTAGACGTAGATTTGATATTTACATTGCAACTACAGCTACAGAGGGACTCGAAATTTTAGAAAACACTTCGATCAGCGTTATCATTGCCGATCAACGCATGCCCAAAATTACAGGGGTAGAATTTTTCAATATGGTTCTTCAAAAATTTCCCGATCCTATTCGTATCTTATTAACAGGCTATTCCGATATTAACGCGTTAGCTGATGCCATTAATAAAGGTGAAATTTTCCGATACATAAAAAAACCCTGGGACCAGAACGAACTCCTGAATACCATCTTAAATGCACATGAGATTTTTGATACCCGGCGCCAGTTAAAATTTAAAATGGAAGAACTGGAAAGGGTAAATAACGAACTGAATCGCTTTGTATATAGCACATCACACGATCTTCGCTCCCCGCTTGCCAATATTATGGGTATTTTAAAAATGGCGAAAATTGATTCGAAACCCGAAACTGCCCCTACCTACTTTTCAATGATTGAGGGCTGTGTGAAAAAAATGGATGTATTTATTCACAAAATAATCGAATACTATAAGGGCATACGACTCGAAAATGAAATAGAAGAAGTTACTTTTTCTCAATTATTTGCCGACAGCATTGAAATGAGTCATATGGTAAACCCTAAAATTCGTTTCACAACAAACGTGCATCAGCAAATTCCTTTCTGTTGCGATGCTTTCCGACTATCACTTATAATCAACAATTTGGTTTCTAATGCGGTTAAATACCAGCGAGTAGATGAAGAAAATCCTTCTGTTCAATTGTTTGCTGAAGTAAATGAGAAGGAAGCCAAAATTCAGATAATAGATAATGGCGTAGGAATAATCGAAGATCATTTAACCAAAATATTCGATATATTTTTCCGAAGTTCCGATTTTAAAAATGGACTCGGTATTGGTTTGTACATTGTAAAAGAAGCCTTGAATCGGTTGAAAGGTAAAATAGAAGTACAATCAACATTTGGCAAAGGTTCTCATTTTACCCTCACTATTCCTAATCAACCTTTTCCAGTTAATTAAAGGGTTATATAGGCATTGAATCAGAATTCGTAACTATACCCAACAGTGCCAAGTAATTGCTTTTCTTTATTAAAGCATTGTTCAGTAGTTTTCAAGCCCTTTTCGTTGTAAACATATTTCCAAGTGATATAGTTATTGCCAGATCGGGGTACCTGTATCATCTGAACAATATTACCTGCCTCATTGTAAGCATACACAAAATCGGGAAGCAATTTATTTGATTTTGTGTTGAATCGTACAATATCTGTTAGCTGCTGCTTATCGTTGTAATAGTAATAGTATTTTTCAATTTCCTTTTTCCTGCGTGTCCAGGTTTCTTCTAATACCAATTTTTGGTTGTCGGTGGTAAAAGTAACCTGTACCGTGTCACTTTGGTTTCGGATGATATACGCATAGTCGGGGGAGCCATCCTGCTTATAGAAGTATTGGTGTGCTTCACCGGTTAGAGATGATAAAAAAGTGTCTTTGGTGGTAGTTTGAATAAGAACCGGTAATCCGGTTTCGTTATAACTATAGAGGGTGGTTGATTCTACGCCTTTGTTATTGGATTCAGATTTTTTTAGTTTTCCCAATTCATATTGGGTGGTAGTTCTGGAGGTTTTTCCGTTTTGCAAGGAAGTATAAATTATTATACGTTTGCCATCGGTACTTACCTCTTCTGTTAATAAAGTTTCTGGGGTACTGTTTGCTGATTCTTGGGCTGTGGCTGTAATCTTCTTTACTTTCAACGCCCGCAAAAGTTTATATTGCTTATGGGTTTGTGTGTTAGCTATTAGGTCGTTAAAATAATATTGACCCTGCAACTGATTACATCCAATAATTATCAAACAAAATAACCAGCGCCTCATACTGTACATTTTATTAAGCGTGTAAGAAAATCAACCCAACTTGCCATTCACTTCTGCAATATTCGGTATGAATTTTGTTATACTTCGCAGATGTGTATATTTTTTAGTGAATTATTCTATAAATTCTTGATCAAATAGCTACCTTTCTCTACTTGAAATATATAAATAATCTTCCATGAACCCAAATGCAACCGCCTTTTTACGATTAATTACCATCATGGATGAATTGAGGGAGCAATGCCCTTGGGACAAAGAACAAACTATTCAAACCCTTCGCCCACTTACCATAGAAGAAACGTACGAACTGGCAGATGCTATCTCCGACCAAAACTGGAAGGGGATTAAAGAGGAATTGGGCGATTTGTTTCTGCACCTAGTTTTCTATGCACGAATAGGCAGCGAACAGCAACAGTTTTCGCTGGAAGAAGTATTACAAGGTGTTTGTGAAAAACTAATCTACCGACATCCTCATATTTATGGAGATACCCAGGTTAAGGATGGTGAAGAAGTGAAGCGAAACTGGGAAAAGCTAAAAATGCGCGAAGGTAAAAAATCAGTATTGGGTGGGGTGCCTGTTTCCCTACCCTCCATGGTTAAAGCCACCCGTATTCAAGATAAGGCTCGTCAGGTTGGGTTTGAATGGGAAAACCGAGAAGATGTATGGAAAAAAGTAGAAGAGGAGCAACAGGAGCTGCAGGAAGCCATCAGTTCGGGAAACCAAATGCATATCGAAGAAGAATTTGGCGATTTGTTGTTTAGCTTAATTAATTACGCCCGTTTTTTAGATGTTGATCCCGAAGGCGCTTTAGAAAAGACCAATAAAAAATTCATTTACCGCTTTCAATGGATGGAAGAACAAGCAAGCTTGTCGGGAAAAAAATTACAGGATATGACCTTAGGTGAAATGGACCAACTTTGGAATATTAGTAAAACCAATCCACCACAATCGTGAAAAGTCACTGGAAATCTTTTGTATACCGAAACGGGTATTTGCTAATTACGGCAGCTTGGTTATATACGATTTCCTTTCTATTTATCAATTATTGGAGCTATCGGTCATCTCCCGCCAAGGTAAAAAGTTCATTAGAAAAAAGACTTTCCGGCAGAACAAAGTGGGTAGTTGAGTTGGCCAACGACACCATTCGCCTGGCAAACCTGCTGCAAACTCATCAGGCTGTAACTAATCCAGCCCCAGATGAAACTGGTATTTTTTTATACGAAGGGAATGCAGATTCAATACAGGCAAGGTTGCTTTATTGGAATACCAATCAGATTTATATTGATCCTGCTGAATTGAATTTACCGGAAGGCAACCATTTTATCAACCATCGCAACGGTGATTTTCAGCTCATCCGAAAAAATATACATGAGGGCACCCATCAATATAGTTTAGTTGCCATCATTCCCATTAGATGGAATTATTTTATAGAAAACAAATACTTACGTGCTCATTTTGCGGGTTTTGATCATTTGGAAGAACAATACGAAATAGTAAATAATCCCGAAGCTTTAGCTATTCAAACTGATTCCGGAAAAGTTTTATTCAATATTCAAATTAAGTCTGGAAAAGAGTTTATTCAATATGATACCATCACCATTCTGCTTAGGTTATTAGCCATTCTTTTTTTGTTGGCTTTTCTTCATAATATCGCCTCAGAAATTGTGGAAATCTATTCATTCCGGGCGGGGTTTGGATTTTTAGCCAGTATGGTGTTACTGTTACGATGGCTAACCTATCAGTTTCATATACCATTCGACTTTTCTAAAATTCCCCTTTTCGATCCGGCAGTGTATGCCTCAAATGCTATTCACCCCTCTTTGGGCGACTTGCTGGTAAATACTTCACTGGCATATTGGCTTCTCAGGTTTTATAGGTTTAAACAGCCCATTAAATCGGGTTTTATCTTTCCAATGCCTCCCTTTTTAAAAACCGTTGTTCATACCGCCTTACTTACACTAGCAGGCTTATTGCTTGCCGGTATTGTTGGTAGTTTGATAGAAGATGCTAAAATTTCTTTTGATGTTTCTAATTTTTTTAGTCTATCGGTTTTTAGTCTCATCAGTTTTATAATTCTTTGCCTGTTGGTATTGATCTTCTTCTATCTCTCTGAAATTTGGTTGATTCCGTTGATTCGAATGGCAGTTCCCTTTTATCAGCAGGCACTGATTATTGTGTTGGTTGCTTTTGCATTCATCATTTGGTGGATTGACCCTACACTATATACCTTATATGCTATAATAACAGCATGGATGATTGGATATGTGTTGATGGTGCAGGTGCGGAAAAAGGATTTTGAACAAGGTTTAGCCTCCTCGGGATTTTTTATTTTTTGGGTGATGTTTTTTGCATTATCTATCTCAACATTGGTAGTGGTTCGTTTTCAACAAGTAGAATGGAAACAACGCGAAAAAATGGCAGAAAAACTGCTTTTACAGTCAGATCCGTTTGGTGAAAATCTCCTAAACATTGCAGCTACTAATTTTGAAGATAAGTTTTTACAAACAGATTTTTACCGTTTTGCCCAAAGTGAGCCTACCAATAAAATGATCAAGGATAGCCTTATCCGACAAAATTTTTCAGGCTATCTTAATAAATATGAAACGCGCATTTTAACATTTAATGCGAATGGGGTTGCCCTATTTAATGAAGATACAACCCGAATGGAATTTCTCGATTCCACCCTCCAATTTCAATCGCAACCAACAGAAATCAACGACCTGTTTGCAGCACAGCCTGGAAATAAAACATTCCGGTATTTATTTAAAAAAGCCATTCCATCTGGCAATACTATTTTGGGATATTTCTATGTAATCATCAATGCCAACCGCTATAAAAGCGAAGCCCTTTATCCCGAACTATT
The DNA here is from genome assembly GCA_037131895.1 of Chitinophagia bacterium. Lineage (GTDB taxonomy): Bacteria > Bacteroidota > Bacteroidia > Chitinophagales > Chitinophagaceae > Sediminibacterium. Next base: position 110,340 of record JBAXQE010000009.1, read on the forward strand.
CAATCAGGTTACCGACCCACTTACAGATCCCTCATCCGGGTATGCTTATGCAGTTTATCAAAAGGGGAAATTGATGTATGATTTTAGTAAGTATGATTTTTCCTCTGAAATAGATACAAAAGATTGGGTAACAGGGAAATTTTTAGAAAAGCGTAAACCTGGATACTCCGAAATGTGGTATCAGCAATACAATAACAAGCAGGTAATCATAGTTAGAAAGAATAATACGCTTACAGAGCTGCTCACACTTTTCGCATACCTTTTTTGTTCTTTTATCTTTATTTCGGTGGTGTTTTCGGCCAGCGGTAAACTATTGCATACCCGGTTTAAGCGAAAACAACTAGCCAGTTTGTTTCAGTTTAAAATAAAATCGCAGATTCAGTCAACCATTATTTTCATCAGTGTTGTTTCATTTTTGGTAATTGGTGTTACTACTATAACTTTCTTTATCAGTCGATTTAATCTGAATAATGAAGAACGTCTCACACGCGCTATTCAAGTTATGGCCAATGAAATCAATTCTAGAACCACCAGCCGAGAAAGTATTGAAATGCAAAGCAACCCTGGCGGATTTGGAAATGAATTACAACAAGTGATTGCTGAAATTTCCGAACAACACAATGCCGATATCAATTATTATAGTACTGGTGGCAACTTATTGATTTCTACCCAACCCTATATTTATAATAAAAAACTGCTCAGCGATAAGATGGATGCTATTGCTTACCAGCAGTTATCAAAAAATAAAAGCATTCGTTTTTTACAGTCAGAAGAAATTGGTTCGTTTCGTTTTTTAAGTGTTTATAAGCCTTTAACAGACCCTGCCGGAATTACCTACGCTTATCTGAATATTCCCTATTTGAATACCCAAACCGAATTGAATCAGGAGATCTCCGGTTTTCTAGCTACCCTCCTTAACCTAAATGCTTTTATATTTTTAATTGCCGGGGCAATTGCTTTTTATATAACCAATAGGATTACCGCTTCTTTCGAATTAATTAGTACAAAGATGCAGCAAATCAGTTTAGGTAAAATCAATGAAACCATCCAATGGAACCGAAACGATGAGTTAGGTTTACTGATTCAGGAATACAATAAGATGGTAAAAAAATTAGAAGAAAGTGCCGGAGCGTTGGCATCAAGTGAACGGGAAATTGCCTGGAGAGAAATGGCACAACAAGTGGCCCATGAAATTAAAAACCCGCTTACCCCTATGAAACTGAGTATTCAGTATTTGCAGTCTGCTATTGGCCGTGGCGACGCTAACTTGCCCGAGTTATATCAGAAAACCAACGAAACATTAATTTCTCAAATTGATCAATTGTCGCGTATAGCTGGCGATTTTGCTCAGTTTGCTCAAATAAATCAAGCCAAACTTCAGCCGCTCAATTTAAAGGAAGCACTTGGTAAATGGATTCGATTGTATAATTTATCTCCAACCTGTGATATTGTTTTAGAATATGCGGCTGATTCGGTTATGATAATGGGGGATGAGGGACATATTAATCGCCTCTTCACCAATCTGGTACTCAATTCGGTTCAAGCGAATGCCGACTCAACTAAAAAAATTCAGATTAAGATCACCTGCTCTCTACAGGAAGATCGCGTAGTTGTTTCGTTGTTGGATAATGCAGGTGGCATTTCTTCGGAGTTTACTGAATTATTATTTACGCCCAATTTTACTACCAAAACAGCAGGAACCGGATTGGGATTAGCTATATGTAAAAAAATTATGGAACAGGCTGGCGGAACCATCCGATTTGAATCACAATGGGGTAGGGGAACTACCTTTTTTATGGAATGGCCTCAATTAGTTCGGTAGTTTCTCCCTTATCTTTTCTGCTGCTGAATCAGTAAAAAGTTTTTCATTTCTGCAACACTAAAGCTACTCAGATTTTTTTCAACAGGTAATCCCGCTTTTTGGGCCACCAGCACCCCATAGCGAGTATCGGCAAAACCTTCAATGGAATGGGCATCTGGGTTAATTGAAATGAGCGCTCCTTTATTTATTGCTTTTTCAATCCATCGCCAGTCAATATCTAATCTTCTCGGATGGGCATTCAGTTCAATTACTACCTGATTCGCTACACAAGCATCTATTATTTTCTCGTGGTCTACCGGATAGCCTGATCTACTGAGTAAAAGTCTGCCCGTAAGATGACCTAATATGCTCGTATAAGGATTTTCTATAGCGGATATCAAGCGGCTCATTGCTTTTTCCAGGGGCATTTTCAGGTTACTGTGTATGGAAGCAATCACCAGGTCGAAACTCGTAAGCACTTCATTCGGATAGTCGAGTGAACCATCGTTGAGGATATCGCTTTCAATACTTTTGAAAATTACAAAGGGGGCAAGTAGTTTATTTAAGCGTTCAATTTCTCTGTGTTGAGCCAGTATGCGGTCGGGGTGAAGTCCATTCGCATAAAAAGCAGCTCGTGAGTGATCGCTGATTACCAAATATTCAAAACCATTTTCATGGGCGGCTGTAGCCATTTCTTCCAGGGTATTACTCCCATCACTCCAATTACTGTGGCTATGGATGATTCCTTTGATTTGGTTGGTTTGGATTACAGGTGGAAGAACTTTTTCCCGCGCCAGTTCAATAATGGCAATCGTTTCTCTTTGGGGAGCAGGTATTGGATGTATTCCGGCAGCTGCAAAAATACTGAGCTCATCTTTGCAGGCTATATCCATCACATTCCCAAAATTATCCTGCCAAAATTGCAAAAAGATTTCACTGGCACTATTTAGAAATACCGTTTGATAAAAATGTTCGGCCTGTGTGCAATGAAAATAAATAGTAATGCCATCGGCGCTTATTGCTTGAATATGATTTGGGTTATCGATGTTTTTTAAAGTAAAATTGAGCGTGGTTAACCAAGTTGCGATTTGATCAGCTTGAACGGTAGTTACCCAATCTAGCTGGTGAATGATTTCCTGTTGCCTGCGAAATTCGCCTACAAGTTGAGTAGGCAGATGTGGGAATTGTTTTTGCCATTGTTGTTCAAATAGGACTACCCATGTTTCCAGTTGTGCATAGAGGAACAGTCCCTGGTGTTGCATGAAGAATTCAATAGATTCCTTAATATTCTGCTGAGTTTTTTCTCCAAATCCTTTGTAGAGGGTAAGACGATTTTCATTACAAGCGTATAAAAGTTCTCCCAGCGATTCTATTTCCAGTTCCTTCCAGATGGTAGCAATTTTTTTAGGACCAATCCCTTTTATTCGAAGCATATCCAAAATACCTGGGGGCGTTTTGGTAAGGTATTCATTCAGGAGTTTTAGTTCACCCGTTTCAATTTGTTCTACAATTTTTGTTCCGATGGTTTCTCCAATTCCTTTGAGTCCGTTAATTTGATGGGGAGATAAGGATGCCAATGGAACGGTGAGCTTATCTAGCTGGAAAGCGGCGTTGGCGTAGGATTTAGACTTAAATGGGTTTTCCCCATGGATATCCATCAACTTGGCGAGCAAGGAAAAGTTATACGAGATGGTATCATTGTTCATATGAGGGATGAAGATAAAAAAAGTCCCGGGGAATGCCCGAGACTTTTTGACTATTTTGCTTGAGAACGAAGAATTACTTCTTCTTAGCGGCTTTCTTAGGAGCAGCTTTCTTAGCAGCTTTTTTAGGAGCAGCTTTCTTTGCAGCAGCTTTTTTAGGAGCAGCTTTCTTTACAGCAGCCTTTTTAGGAGCAGCTTTTTTAGCAGCAGCTTTTTTTGGAGCAGCTTTCTTTGCAGCAGCTTTTTTAGGAGCGGCTTTTTTTGCAGTTGCCATGTTTTTGAAATTTAATGGTTAGTTAATACATTAAAAGTATAAACATATTTTCAACTAACAAAAAAAAATTTTTTTAAGCCGTTGCTTCTGAGTGAATTACCGATATAGTTGTCTTGTTATTTCTTCCTTTTTTAAACTCAACCAATCCGTCGGTGAGTGCAAATAAAGTGAAGTCGGTACCAACTCCAACATTTTTTCCAGGATGATAAACTGTTCCGCGCTGACGCACGATAATATTTCCAGATAATGCTGGCTGACCGCCATATATCTTTACGCCTAAACGTTTGCTTTGTGAGTCCCGGCCGTTTTTAACGCTACCTTCCCCTTTTTTATGTGCCATGATGAACTGTTTTTACGAGTAACTAATTGTAATTAATAGTGGTGAAAACTTTACAGCAGATTAAGCAATGCTTTCAATCTTAATGCGTGTGTAATGCGTTCTGTGTCCGTGTTTTTTACGGAAACCCTTTCTTCTCTTCATTTTAAAGGCGATTACTTTGTCGCCCTGTACTAGATCGCTGATGATTTCAGCCTGAACGGTAGCTTTAACCGCTGCACCAAAACTGAATACTCCATCCTTATCTACCATCAATACATCACTGAACGAAACTTTGTCGCCCGTTTTGCCCGGCAGATGCGGAACATACAAACTTTGACCTTCTTGTACTTTAAATTGCTGACCTGAGATTTTAACGATTGCTAGCATAACTATCCAAAATTAGGAGGGCAAAGGTAACGATTTTCGGGAAATGGTCAATATTTTTTCTAATTTCCCTACCCCTTTTTTTAAATATCCCCCAAAATTCGTACAATCTTAATAAACGACTGGAAATAAACTATTTATGCACATTTGGATTTGGGAGGGTTAAAATGGGGCAAAAACTTACCAATCATTCTGTCTATTTTTGTTCAATCATATTTTTTCCATGCATCTGAACTTTACTTCCGCCCTGGCACGTCCATTCGCTGGGTTTATATATAAGTCCATTAAAAAAGGGATGCACACCGCCGCGGAAGACCAGCACCGGATTTTGGCTAATCTGATACAGTCTTCCCAAAAAACCGTTTTTGGCACCGATCATGCCTTCAAAGATATTCATACCCATGCCGAATTTGTTCAATCAGTTCCCATCCGCGATTACGAACAACTGAAACCGTACATCGAATTAATTAAAGAAGGCAAGGCAAATGTACTTTGGAAAGGCAAACCTCTCTATTTTGCCAAAACCAGCGGCACCACCAGCGGGGTTAAATATATACCTATCTCTAAAGACTCTATCTCCAACCATATCCATGGCGCCCGAAATGCCATACTTTGTTATATTGCCGAAACGGGTAAATCTGCTTTTACTTCCGGAAAAATGATTTTCTTAAGCGGCTCCCCTGAACTAGAAAGGGTGGGGGGCATCCCAACAGGGCGGCTCAGTGGCATTGTAAATCACCATGTACCCGCCTACCTGCGCTCGAACCAGCTACCTGCTTACGATACCAATTGCATTGAAGATTGGGAAACCAAACTAGATCAAATTGTTGCCGAAACTATTCACCAACCTATGTCGCTTATCAGTGGAATTCCTCCGTGGATGCAGATGTATTTCGACCGGCTGGAAGCTAAATCTGGTAAAAAAATAGGTAACCTGTTTCCGCAATTCAGCTTAATGATTCAAGGTGGTGTGAACTTTGCACCCTATCAGCAAAAACTATTCAACAGCATTGGACGCCCCATTGATACCATCGAATTATACCCTGCCAGCGAAGGATTCTTTGCTTTTCAGGATAGTCAATCCGAACCTGGCCTATTGCTTAATACCAACAGCGGAATTTTTTACGAGTTCATTTCCATAAACGAAGTATTCAACCCTCAACCCACACGACTCACCCTCGATCAGATATCTATAGGTGTGCAATATGCCCTGGTAATCAGCAGCAATGCTGGCTTATGGGGTTATTTGGTGGGAGATACAGTAAAGTTTGTTAGTACCCAACCCTACCGCTTAGTAGTTACCGGAAGAATTAAGCATTTTATTTCCGCATTCGGAGAACATGTGATTGGCGAAGAAGTGGAAAAAGCTATGGATACCGCTGTAAAAGTTACCGGTGCTCGTATTACTGAGTTTACGGTTGCTCCCATAATCAACGCTTCCGAAGGGAAAAGTTACCATGAATGGCTGATTGAGTTTGAAGAGGAACCTGCCGATTTTGCATCCTTTATAGAATTACTCGATCAGGCCATGCGCGAACAAAACGTGTATTACGATGATCTGATAAGCGGAAATATTCTCGATCGGTTACATGTTACCCGCATTCAAAAGGATGGATTTATCCAATATATGAAGGCTGCCGGGAAACTGGGAGGGCAAAACAAAGTTCCCCGATTGAGCAACGACCGCCAACTGGCAGATGCCCTGCAATCCTATATTTATTCATAATATTATCAAACGCACCAAATTTTCGGCGATATTGCTGTAAATTGTCACCTTTGAAAGGTAGAAATGACGAACAAACCCAAAAAACGAATTGCCATATTTGGTTCCACCGGTTCAATCGGTACCCAGGCCCTGGATGTAATTGCCGCTAATCCCGAACTTTTTTCGGCGGAAGTGCTTACAGCCATGACGAATGATGCGCTGTTAATTAAACAGGCTCTGGCTTTTCAACCTGCGATTGTGGTAATTGGCGATGAGAAAAAATATTCCCTCGTAAAGGAAGCCCTTTCTGGCACCGACACACAAGTTTATTGTGGTGAAAAAGCACTACAAGAAGTTGCTTCCATGGATGTGTATGATATGATGTTAGCTGCCATTGTTGGTTATGCGGGGTTAAAGCCCACCTTAATGGCCATTGAAGCAGGTAAAGCGATTGCACTGGCCAACAAAGAAACCCTGGTAGTTGCAGGTGATATCATCATTCGCAAAGCCATGGAATTTCGTGTTCCAATTATACCGGTAGATAGTGAACATTCAGCCATCTTTCAATGCCTGATAGGGGAGGGAAGAAATAAAATAGAGAAAATTATTTTAACGGCCAGTGGGGGCCCTTTCTTAGGTCGCAAGCCCAACTTTCTGATGAATGTTAAACGCGAACATGCTTTGCAACATCCGAACTGGAGCATGGGCGCTAAAATTTCCATCGACTCGGCCACTTTAATGAACAAAGGATTAGAAGTGATTGAAGCTCGCTGGCTGTTTAACCTAAAACCAGAACAAATACAAGTGGTGATTCACCCACAAAGTATTATTCATAGTATGGTGCAATTTGAAGATGGCAGCATCAAAGCACAAATGGGATTGCCGGATATGAAGCTGCCCATTCAATATGCAATGGCTTTTCCACAACGGATTCCAAATACTTTTCCTAGGTATAATTTTAAGCAGCCCCAAATGCTGCAGTTTGATGAACCGGACTTAAAAACATTCCGAAATCTTGCACTTGCTTTGGAAGCTATGAAACAGGGCGGTAATATGCCCTGCATCTTGAATGCGGCCAATGAAATTGCCGTATATGCTTTTTTAAAAAACCGGATTGGATTTTTGGATATGACTGAAGTGGTTGAAAAAACCATGTTAAATGTAGCCCATATTGTAGAGCCAACCCTAGAGGACTATTTTGAAACTGATGGCGAGGCACGTACCTTTGCAGCTTCTTTGATTCAAATGTATTAATCGAATTATTCTTTTTCTGAAAGTAAATTTCAAACATGACTTTATTAGCAATCGACTGGGCCAGTGTAGGAGTGAAAGCTGCTCAATTTGTTTTATCTTTTTCCATACTCGTAGTGCTGCACGAGCTGGGGCATTTTTTGCCTGCCAAATGGTTTGGCTGCCGCGTAGAAAAGTTTTACCTGTTTTTTGATCCCTGGTTTAGTTTGTGGAAAAAGAAAAAGGGGGAAACTGAGTATGGACTCGGTTGGATTCCTTTTGGTGGTTATGTGAAAATTTCGGGCATGATTGATGAGAGCATGGACACTGAACAATTAAAACAGCCCGCGCAGCCCTGGGAGTTCCGTTCTAAACCTGCCTGGCAGCGTTTAATTATCATGCTGGGTGGGGTAGTAGTGAATGTGATTTTGGCTATTGTAATTTTTATAGGTATTACCTGGTATTATGGAGAAGAGCAATTGCCCGTAAAAAATATTCCTTATGGATTACATGCAGATGAATTGGCAAAAAGCATCGGTTTGCAGGATGGGGATAATGTAATGGCTATCGATGGTAAGCCCATTGAATATTTTGGTACCCTTGAGTCGGATATTATTTTTAAGAAAGCGAAGAACTTACAAGTTCAAAGAGGAGATTCGATGGTTACCCTTTCTATTCCCGAAGGGTTTACCAAAAAATTGATGGCCAATCGCCGGGCGGGAACGATGGTTTCACCTCGCTTTCCGATAGTGATTGATTCTGTTTCTAAGGAAGCGGTATTTACGGTAAACCGTTTGCAAAAAGGGGATGCCATCATTGCTTTTAATGGGGTACCTACTCCCTATTTTCAAGACCTTACCTCTTTGAAAGAAAAGTATAAAGATTCGATTGTTCAATTAACCGTATTGCGAGGCACGGATACCTTGCCTATTCGGGTATTGGAAAACAGTAAGGGCTCAATTGGATTTTTTCCCAAACAGCCTTTCACCTACATGAAAACCATTACTACGCGGTATACATTATTACAATCTATTCCCATTGGATTTACGCATACCTGGGAAACCCTCGGGAGATATGTTACCGGCATCAAGCAATTGTTTACGGGCGAAGCTGCTGTTAAGGATTCACTGGGTAGTGTAATTAGTATTGGCAATACCTTTCCCGGCATTTGGGATTGGGAGCGTTTTTGGACGCTTACTGGAATATTTTCTATCGTGCTTGCATTTATGAATGTGCTACCCATTCCTGCATTGGATGGGGGACACGCTTTATTTACCATCTATGAAATGATTACGGGAAAGAAACCCAGTGATAAATTTATGGAGTATGCTCAGATAGCCGGTTTTGTTTTGCTGATGTCGTTAATGGCATATGCATTGGGACTGGACGTTTGGAGAATATTCAAGTAGTGTTTGTAACGTATTGTATTACAATCAGTTAATCAATTTTAGTTGAAAAATTCTGCAATTTTCGTATATTTGCAGTTGGCTTCTGCCTAACCTGGGGTCGTATTGGTTTCGACAGCATAGGTTACGGTTGGTGTAAGCATGCAGTGCGTTGGATAATTAGCACTTAAATCTGAATACCCGAACCTCAAATGGCAATACTCAGTATGCCATGGCTGCTTAATCAGTGATTAAGTAACCATTTGGGCCGCCGCACAGGTTGTTCGCTTACCAGGTGCCGCCGCCGACTCAAAACAAAAGCGAATGCTGGGGCAGAAGGCTGTGACTACCCCCTAAGACCATCCAGCTAAGTTCTTCATAGGTTGGTTCATTTCCGGTGAAGTTCCGAAAAGCAATAATGAAATAAGCATGTAGAAAGCTAATGGTAGCGATGTTTGGACAGGGGTTCGACTCCCCTCGACTCCAC
>JBAXQE010000010.1:0-113447 GCA_037131895.1 Chitinophagia bacterium
TGTTGGATCAAAAGGTATAGTCAATAAGCTTTTGGAGTTTCTAAAAAAATAGTACACCTGCGGCGAAATATTTATGATAGTTCACAGCTTAGTCACCGCGAATGAAATGAGTGGGACTCAGTGGTTTGAAAGGTATAGTCAATATGTGTATGCAAATTATTGATAATAAAGATTTTCGTTCAAGCCGCACAGTCTCTGCGCTAACGCTTCGAAGACTATGCGGAGAACGAAAAGCCGCACAGCCCGCCTCTGGAGGACAATGCGGGGAACGAAGTCAGGCTCAAACGCATACTCACTCTGCTCTTTCTTGGGCTTCAAAATAAGCCACCGTTCCGCCTACCCATGATTTATCTTTATTGTAGCGTACCCCAATCATTTTACCCTTACTTAAGCGTGCTAAATTATTTACGGCAACGGGGCGTGGGGTACCTTCTTTCCAGAAGAAAAATAAACGAATCTCTGCTTTAGCAGGTCCATCAGGGGTTTGGATGGCATCAGCATACGTTACTTTACGTTGTAATATCCAGTTGGATGGGTCCTTGATATTTTCCAGGTCGGCAAGCGTGAGGTCAATGATTACGCCCTGACCAGCAAAAGAGAACAACGGTTTTAGCACATAGTTTTCTAAATCAGTGGGCCACTGAGTTATTTGTGACAAAAACCGGGTTTCGGGCACATAACGATGTTGTATAAAGGTAAGTGTATGTTTGCTGATGCGATAGAACCAATTGGGATGCGGCACCCACTCTACATCCAGCGCTTCAAATAAAAGTTTTCCTTTCTCCTGCACTTCGGTGGGTTGTTGTTGCAGCTCATCAAAAATGATGCGGTTATAAATACGAGTAACCCGAATTTTTTTTCCATTTTTTCGGTAAAACAATTGCTGCCCTTCTTTTTCCAGTTCGGTTATGCAAACAATAGAAATGCCAGTATATTCTTCTGTACAATAAAAGTCGATGCGGGTTTTTTGGCGATGTGGAAATATTTCCAGCAGTATTACCGATTCAGGTGCATGTTTGCCTACAATCATTTCTTGTAGAAAATCCCGATACGATTTTGGATCATATCCTTGCAGGTAAGCAGTAAAGCCGGGCGGAATGGCAAAATGTCTACGAGTAACCTGCTCATGCCAAAGCTGATAGCCAAATAAGCTGGGAAATCCCTGCATCTCTATCAATTGAGGTTCATATAAACCTGTTTCTTGCTCGCAGATGCCGAAATCGAATACAAGGCACTGTGGATGCACATCTTGGTTGGGAACCGAATAGTTAGCAGGAATGGCCGATTCGCTTTGTTTAATAAAATCCGGAGCCGTTATCACGTCGATGATATGTTCACAGGCTTCCAGCATTTGATCGCGAAATACTGCCGGAATAAAGAGGGGCGTTTCTGCCACCCGAAAATCGAGTGCCCCTGGGTAGGGGGCCTCCAAATCTTCTAGATATTGACGATAAGCGGCTTCGCTAAATTTTTCATTGAATTGTTTGCGAAGTTCCGGTATCATGCAGCCAGTTTTAACCAGTAATTTACCAATAAATTTTCAAAATCTCAAGAGGCAGCTTTTTCTAGCAATGTTTCCGTTGCCCGATTTAAAAAATTGGGTATTACATGGTGGTAGGTCCACAGAATTTTATCGGTATCCTGCAAATGCTCCACCATACTTTGCCATTTGGCTTCGCCATGATTTTGTATGATGGTAGCTTTTTTATCTTCCCGCTGCAAGTACATCTGCATACCAATGGCATCTGCTTCGGGATGAAACTGTGTGCCTATAAACCATTGATTAAAACGCACGGCCATAATGGCTCGCTCATAAGGTACATGGGGGCGATTTTTTTCTATCGCCAAAATGGTAGCGCCCAAGGTACGGATGCGGGGATAGTCTGGTTCAATCACCTGATAATCCCGACTGTCTACACTGTAAAACGGATCTCGCAATCCAGCAAATATCGGCTCCTCCAATCCATGTTCCAACATATGAATCGGGAAAATACCAAAGGCAGTAGACTTTCTTTTGCAAACATTCCCAATGCCATAATACCGGCAGGCCAATTGAAAACTATGACAAATAAACAGCACATGTTTGGCCGGTCCTGCTGCACTTCGATTGTATTGCTCTATAGCATCTAACCATTCAAAATATCGTTGCTCCCAAGGTTCTTTTTCTGAAGATAGGGGTGAACCCGGACCACCACTGGAAATAAACACATCAAACTCCAGTGAAGGTAGCTGTAATTGGATACGCACTTCAAACACTTCCACGATTACTGGAACTGAATTTTGTTCACTCCATTCCTGCATCAAAGCTTGTAAACACCGCATTCCCTCGTTAGGAACCCCCTCGTAGAGGTCTAACAGGGCAATGCGAATAGGGAAGGATGATTCGGCAGAATTGATAAAGTCCATTATTGGAAATAACTCAGATTGGTTTTTGCATTAATTACCAGCAGGGTTTCATACATCAGTCGGATGGTGTCTTCAATATCTTTTTTATGGAGCATCTCTACGGTAGTATGCATGTAACGCAGGGGAATGGAAATCAAAACCGACGGACATCCATCATTTGCATATGCAAAGCTGTCGGTATCTGTGCCGGTGCTTCTGCTTAGCGTTCGGAATTGTACTGGGATATTTTTTTCGTCAGCCACTTTTTCTACCAGTTGCAACAGTTTGTTGTGGATGGCAGGAGCATAAGCGAGGGAAGGACCTTTCCCGCAAATAATATCACCTTCCACAATCTTGCTAATCATGGGGGTGTTGGTATCATGGGTAACATCGGTAATGATGGCGATATCGGGTTTAATGCGACGGGCTATCATTTCCGCTCCGCGCAAACCAATCTCTTCCTGAACGGCATTCACCACATACAAACCATAGGGAAGCTTTTTATTATTTTCTTTCAGCATGCGAGCAACTTCGGCAATCATAAATCCACCCACGCGATTATCGAAGGCGCGGCCAATCAAGTGGTCGTAGGCAAGTTCATCAAATCCTTCTTCATAGGTAACCACGGCTCCAATATGGATTCCCAAGGCTTCGGCTTCTTTTTTGGTTCGAGCACCACAGTCTAAGCAGAGATTATCCACTCGCGGATTAGTTTCTTTTTGATCGGGGGTGGATAAACGGGTATGAATAGCAGGCCAGCCAAATACCGCTTTAACCGGACCTTTCTTTCCATGAATCCACACGCGTTTAGCCGGGGCAACCTGATGATCTACACCGCCATTACGTTTTAGGTAGATAAGGCCCTGCTCATTGATATAGTTTACAAACCAGCTGATTTCATCGGCATGGGCTTCAATTACTACTTTAAAGGGGGCTGTGGGGTTGATAACACCTACCGCGGTACCATAGGGGTCGGTGATAAAAGAATCAACATACGGACGAATATATTCCATCCATAATTTTTGTCCACCACTTTCAAACCCAACCGGTGAGGGGGTATTGATGTAGTTTTTTAAAAACGCCATGGATTGGGTTGAGAGGATGGTTTTTTGTTTCTTCTTGCTGGTAGCTGATTTGGCCATGGTACTTAGTTAATTAATAAATGTGCGATGATGCCAATGCCTGCTTTCAAGGGGATCAGTCCGTCTATCACCCACAGGTAATGCACAACGGAACGATTCTTTTTTAGCGATTGGGATGCAAATATCAGTAAAACCCAGGGAATAGTGTTCAGCAGTGCATGGTATGGTGGATAACCTGCAGTTAAACAGGGGTAAGTTTCTGCAATAACACCCAAAATAGCCAGAGGAAAGATTATCCGGCGAAGGAGTTGGCCCGGTCCCACACGAATTGCCCAGGTTTTGATTTGAAGGTTATGGTCGGCGGCATAATCTTTCACGTCGAATAAAATACTTAATGCCAGCACAAACAATCCTTGTTGCAGGAATAGCAGCATTGCAAGGGAGGAAGGCACATAGGGGTGGTGGTGACTAGCAGCTGCCCACCATTCGGGAATGAGGCTTCCAATGCCGCTCCAAACGACAGCAATGATGATCGGTTTAAGCCACCCATATTTGCGCAAGTTGAACGGCGCTTTTCCGGGCTGAAAGCCACCATAGTAAAGAGCTGCCAGCAGTGGAAAAGAGATTGCCGGCCAAAGTGATGATGCGGAGGCAGGAAAAAGACCTGGGAGTAGATGCCAAGTGGCAAAGAGGAGAAAAAAAGTTAGCATGCCCTGACTAACCCGAACCCCAATAGCATATCGCCTATACCATTGCATTCTTTCATCGGCTGCCTTTGTGGATGTATCAAAGAGGTAGGCATGTGAATAATAAAGTAGCGTAGCCGAGAAAGCGGCGAGGTAAAACCAAAAGCCGGCAAAGGGAAGGGACAATACGATGGCTGTTTGCCATTGAAGGGCCAATACAGAAATACCATAAAAAAAATTACTGAAAACAACCCAGCGTAGGATGCCCGAGATACGCATTTATCTCTGCAGTATAATAGGGGGAGAAACGATGGTATCGCTGATATTTTTGCCTTTATCGCGCAGCCAGAATTTGAAAGTGGCCGTATCGTTTTTATTGCTGCATCCGCCAATTACCGGATAGCCTTGTACGTTTGAATTATAGGCAAATCCTAGTTCTAAAATACCTGCTAGATTAGGAGTTGGGGTAAAGTCGGGCACCTGATAGGGTGAAATAAATTGTACGCCGGGAGAGTTGGGACAGGTTTTAGAAATTTTCTGCACCCACATCGTATCTTGAATATCGCCTTCTTTGTCGGTAAAGTTAATTTCGAAACGAAGTAGATCACCGGTTTTCAGGGAAGTGCTGCTGATGTTTTTAAAACTGATTTGCGGCTTGGTGTTATAGGTAGATTTTCCGCAGCCTCCGAAAAGGAATACTGTAAGCCCGGTAATAAGTAATATTTTTGCGCATCGGATGATCATACATCAAATTTAGTTAAAATAGTACAATACACGGGGTAGTCTATGGTGGATGTTAACAATATTTTCTCTGTTTCTACCCCAGATTTTGCTGCCCTGTGCCGTGAAACCTTTGAATTTCAGTACACTGGTAATCCGTTATACCGGGAGTGGTGCCAGCGGCTAGGCCGGTACGCTTCCGATATTAGAGACATTACCGATATCCCCGCGCTGCCTATTGCATTTTTTAAGCAGGAAAAAGTGCGTACCACCGAGTTTACCCCTCAGTTTGTTTTTGAGAGTAGTGGCACCACCGGGCAGCAGAGCAGTTACCATCAAGTTAAGGACGTACACCTGTACGAGCAAAGCTATAGCCAGGGGTTTCGACTTTTTTATGGGGAGCCGGCAGACTGGTGCATTCTCGCATTATTACCCTCGTATTTGGAAAGGGGAAATTCGTCGCTGGTGTATATGGTTGATGGGTTGATGCAGCAAAGTAAGCATCTGTTGAATGGGTTTTATTTGCATAACACAGCTGAATTGGCGGATAAATTGCGGCAAACAGAAGCAGCAGGGCAGCGGACTTTATTGATTGGGGTTACCTATGCTTTGCTCGATTTTGCAGAGCAGTTTCCAATGGAATTGAGGCATACGGTGGTAATGGAAACCGGCGGCATGAAGGGCCGGCGAGAAGAATTAACGCGAGAGCAGGTGCACGGATTGTTACAAAAATCATTCCAGATAAAACAGGTACATTCCGAATATGGGATGACGGAGTTGTTGAGTCAGGCCTACTCTAATGGTGCGGGCAGATTTGTTTGTCCTCCCTGGATGCGGGTATGGGTGCGAGATGAGCGGGATCCATTGTTGGTGAGAACGGAGGGGGAGGGGGTTTTGCAGGTGGTTGATTTGGCCAATCGGTATAGTTGTGCCTTTATTGCAACGGATGATGTGGGTCGGGTGTATGCCGATGGCAGTTTTGAGGTTTGGGGCCGCAGAGATCATTCAGATTTGAGGGGTTGTAGTTTATTGTCGGTATAGCGAAAAACTTGGCACAAAAACCCCGAAGCACTATATTTGCACCCCGACTGATGAAATCACCTGAATAGATTTTTTCCTTGTTTTGTCGGTTTTCTGCCCAGATGGCGAAATTGGTAGACGCACTGTGTTCAGGTCGCAGCGCCTTCACGGGTGTGCTGGTTCGAATCCAGTTCTGGGCACAAGCGCCTTTCCGCCTCTGGCTGAAGGGCGTTTTAGTTTGTAAGCGTGGCGAATGCATTCGCCTAAGCGAGCAAGCTAAAACGACCGCACACGACGAAGGAGTGGGCAGGCGCTTGGGTAAGCCCCTCGTAGAAGTATGTGGATAATCTGGGATAATCCAGTTCTGGGCACTGTTATTTTAGAAAATAATAATGGTCGTTGGAAATAATATTCCGGCGGCCATTATTCATTTACGATAATTTTCTATTCAAAACGCTGATTAAAAGTTTCTTTACCGTTTCCATTTCTTCGGCTTTACTTGACGCTACAAATAAAGTTAAACTTGCCAATGCTTCATTGCTGATAATAGGATCTTGTTGACTATTGGTTAATAGACCATTGTTCTCAAGAAATAATAAAAAGCAGGCGGCGGCTATGCGTTTATTCCCAACTACAAATGCATGGTTTTTTACAATTAGGTAAAGAAGCATCGCGGCTTTTTCTTCAATTGACGGGTAGGCATCTTTTTTTCCAAATGCCTGTTTAATTTGTGCAATCGCACTTTCGAAACTTTTATCTTTCAGTTTTCCAAAAACAGTTGAATTAAATTCGGACCTCATGTGATCGACCAGCTCCATATATTGCGATTTCGAAGGATATTGTACGTTTTTGGTATGATTTCCAAAACTATCCAGTGTTTCATGGTCATAATCATCTAACAGCTTTAATCCCATTTTAAATTGATGTAGCCAAGCATATGCTTCATTAGTATCTAATTTTTCTTCAATTACTCGGCTTAAAATTCTGATTCCATCATGCAGAATTTTAATTTTCTTATTTTTTTGGTTAAGTCTCTTTTCATTTATAACAACGCCCTCAATTAAATAATCTTTAAGTCTTTGGGTTGCCCATTGCCGAAATTGCGTGCCTCTAATTGATTTAACACGATAACCCACAGAAATGATTAAATCAAGATTGTAGAATTTGGTTTTATATTTTTTCCCATCTGAAGCAGTTGTCAAGGATTCCTTGACAACTGAGATAGAACGTAACTCTTTCTCTTTGAAGCAATTATTAATATGCAAACTGATGTTTTGCTTAGTTTTTCCAAATAGTTCAGCCATCTGCTGCTGTGTTAACCAAACCGTATCATGCTCAAATTTTACATCTATTTGAATTTTTTATCCTTCGATTGATAGATGATTATCTTGTTCATTTAGGTAGTATAATTTTACATGATCAGCGTATTCAAATTTACAAAAAAGCGGTATGTGAATTTCATTAAAAGGGTAGAATGAAATTTAGTGAAAAGCTTCAATTATTCTGAATTAAAGCAGTCAAAAAAATGTCCAATGTTATTTAACAATATCCTTTAAATCGGCTATAATTTCATCAGAACTTTCCCCATCGAACGACACAGAGGCCCAGAGTGAGTTTGAGTGTGAATGAAGAAAATATCCTCACCCTCAAACTCACTCTTTTTTTGTGGGTTAAGGAGGAAAATATCCTCACATGCTCCAGGGGCGCACCAGCTCACACTCATGTTCCGGAGGCGCACGGGCTCTCACGATGATTTTTGGAAAGTATTATCTGAGAAACTCTTAAGTGAACTGAAACCAATACTAAGTTTATTTCATTCCAAAATGTTTAGTGCGCATCATTGTAATATTCGGAGAGATGTAAAACTAATCTTGTATTCGGTTTTTCAAATCCATTTGAACATGCAGTATCCTTACAATTAAAATTTCTTTATCAGATAAGGATTGGTAAAATAAAATATGTTGACCAGCTCTATAACCTGAAATGGCTGAATCTATTTCTGGATAATTTTTTCCTTTTATTTTGCCAGCTGCTAAATCCTGGCAGGTATTTATCAGCAGATTATAGTAGTTGTCGGCTTGTATTTCAGACCAGGTATCTGCTGTGTAATTCCAAATTTCCGATATATCATTAACAGCTTTATTAGTAAGTTGGTATTTAGCCATTCTTTCTCTTGGCAATTTTTAATTTCTCCAGATGCTTTTGTGCCTCGAAGTTCTCAGCTTTTCCGCTTTCTAATCCTTCGTTGATTGCATTTTTCAGGGTGATGAATTTAGCTTCTTCTTCTTCCAAAAGGCGGAGTCCAGCTCGTATAACTTCGCTGGCATTCTTGAATCTTCCTGTTGTAACTTTTTCGTCTACGAATTCTTCAAAATAATCGCCTAAAGAGATAGAGGTATTTCGTCCCATTGTTTAGATTTTAATTAAAATTACCAATTTTTGGTAACATTTTAAATTTTTCTCTTCCTCGCAATGTCTTCCAATCCCCCTAGGCGGAGAGGCGACTTTGCGCTTCGGAGTTGAACTCAACTTCGATTTATAAAATATCTCCTTCCCTTCATATTCTCTCTGCCGTGTAAAATCCCCCATCATTCGATTCTATCAAAATAAGCATAAACTAATTAAATAATTCCCCCGACTTTATTTGCAAAAATGCTTGCCAGGTTAAGCCTGTATTTCCTATCAGCAGAATTTTATCTGGATGGATTTTCTTTTTAAAAGCAGCCATGCCAGATGTATTTTGTGTAGTTCCGCTTTTTACTTCAATTCCAATCAATTGTTTTTGATCAATAACAAAATCTACCTCATCGTTGCCTTCTCTCCAATAACTGAGCGCAAAATCTCCGGATACCGACTGGTTTAGTAAATGAGCACCTACAGCAGATTCAACCAATCTACCCCAAATAGCAGGATTCCCCATGGCTTCCTCAAAACTAGTATTGCTTTGTGCACTAATCAGTGCCGTGTTATACACCTGAAATTTTGGACTCGAAGATTTTTTTCGGATGATATTATTCGAATATTTTTCAATTCCAGTAACCAAACCAGCTGTGCTTAATAGGGATAAATAATGAGACAAGGTAGTGCTGTTTCCTGCGTCTTTCAATTGGCCCAGCATTTTATTGAAGGAAAGAATTTGACCAGAATAATTACACGACAATTCAAATAGTCTTTTCATGAGGGCAGGCTTATCAACCCTTGTTAGCATCAAAATATCTTTAGAGATACTGGTTTCAATCAAAGATTCCCTTATATATTGTTTCCAACGTTGTTCATCGGATACCAACGAGGCTGCTCCCGGGTATCCCCCAAAATACACATACTGCTGCTCGTTCCACCCAAATGCTGCCTGAATTTCCGAATAACTCCAATGGCTCATAAAAGTTGTTTCAAATCTGCCAGCCAAGGATTCTGTTAAACCCTGTTGAATCAACAACCTCGACGAACCTAATACTACCAGTTTCAGATGAATATGATTTCTAGTATCCTGATCCCATAGGGATTTTACTATCTCGCTCCAGTTGTCAATTTTTTGTATTTCATCCACCACCAGCAAAAATTCTTTCCCCCCGTTTTGTGCCAGTTTAATCCGGGCAATTTCCCATTGTTGTTCTAACCAATAGGTATTGTAAGCACCAATGGCATCTGCCGAAACCACAATAGAACCAAATGGATATTTTTCCACCAATTGATTCACAAGCGTTGTTTTACCTACCTGTCTGGGCCCCAAGATCACTTGGATGAACTTTCTCGGCTCTTGCATCCTATTTATAAGTACTTGTAAATGAGGTCTTTCGAACATAAATACTATTTTACTCAATATATTGAGTAAAATTACTCATTGTTTTGGATAAATTGTAAACTGGAGTAAAATAATTTGATGTTGCAGAGCGAAGATAAAATTAGCTGGGAAGTGGAAAAGGGAGTGAAGGCATTTAGGTATAACTTTATTTTTCAATAACTTGCGAAGGTTCACGATCCACCTAGGCGCAGATACAACTATACGCTTCTTAGTTGAAATCAAAATCAAAAAATGAAATGTTTCATTTTTTCCTGCTCCTTAGGGTCTTCCGCTATCAATAAATTTTTAAATGATTGATTACTTTTTTTGACTGATTTCTAATATTTATCGGGCACCTATTTTTTTATAAATTAAAAAGGTTCAAAAAAACATGTATAGTTTACTCATGTGTGTTTCAAAGGATTTTTATACTCGATAACCCATTAAAAAATATAATCTAACCGCAAATAATTACTTTGATGCTCTCTTACAATCGTTTGCACAATTTCTTTGTTAGTGGCATTGTCTTTTGTACTAATCAATAAGCGAATACTAAATGCCCGTAAAGCATCATGCACACTCAAGGTTCCCTCGGCACTGTCTTTTCTGCCATTAAATGGAAACGAATCTGGGCCGCGCTGACATTGCGCATTGATGTTGATTCGCCCTACCTGATTGGCTAGTTCATTTATCAAATGACCAATCATTGCTGAGTTTTTCCCGAATATACTTGCTTGTTGTCCAAAGTTCGATTGAATAACATAATCGATTACTTCTTCTATGTTTTTGTATGAAACTATGGGAACTATCGGACCAAACTGTTCTTCTGAGTAAATCCGCATCTGTGCAGTAACGGGGTAAATTACTGCTGGGTAAAAGAAAGTATCATTCACTTCGCCACCATTTTCATTCACAACAGTTGCGCCAAATTGTTTTGCATCGTTTAGCAATTCAGTTAAATAAGCAGTTTTGCCGGGTTCAGGTAAGGGGGTGATCTTTACGTCTTTCTCCCAGGGCATTCCGCATTTTAATTTGGATACACCCTCCGTAAATTTTTGGAGGAATGATGCTACCATTTCCTCTTGCACAAAAATTATTTTCAAGGCAGTGCACCGTTGACCATTGAAAGATAGCGAGCCTGCTACACATTCGGCAACCGCATTATCCATATCCGCATCCGGTAAAATGATGGCTGGATTTTTTGCATCTAATCCTAAAACACTTCTAAGGCGATTGGGTTTGGGATGAAGTTTCTTAAGATCATTGGCTCCTTTATTGGTTCCAATAAATGCGAATACATCTATTTTTCCAGTCTCCATTAATGCACCTACCGTCTCTCTTCCTTTTCCATATATTACATTGATAACGCCTTTTGGAAAACAAGCTTTAAAAATGGGTAGCAGAGGCTTTATAAATAGTACGCCGTATTTAGCCGGTTTAAATACCACTGTGTTGCCCATGAGTAAGGCCGGAATTAATGTAGTAAATGTTTCATTTAAAGGGTAGTTATACGGCCCCATACATAAGGCTACACCAAGCGGTACCCGCCTGGTTTGTGCAATTACGCCTTCTTCCACTGCAAAATTTGAATAGTTATGATCGAGTTTTTTTAATTCCCTTATCGTATCTTCTATATAAATGCAGGTTCTATCGAATTCTTTTTCACTGTCCGGCAAATTTTTACCAATCTCCCACATCAATAACTTCACTACAAGTGCTCGTTGTTTTTTCATTTCAACCAGAAAATGTTCAATATGTGATATTCGTTGGGTAATACTCATAGTCGGCCATTCCCCTGTGCCGTTATTGTAGGCAAGTACGGCTGCATCCAACGCTTCTAAGGATTCTTTTTGAGTTAGCAGCGGTGTTGTACCGATAATATTTTTCTCAATACTATTGCCATTGAAAATGGATACGGGAGACACTACTTCGTTCATAGGGCCTTCCCAAATCTTGAGCTCACCATTTACAAGATATGCTCGTTGTTCAATCAACTCCTGCAACTGCCATTCAGTAGGAATTTGTGCAACTTGGGGAAAAATATGCTGTAACATAGTATGTGTTTTCTTTTTAATGAATCGTTCCTTGCAGGAAATTAATATTGCTCGAGTGCGTATTTCAAATTAAGGCTTACAAAAAAGTATGGGTCATACATGTTATTGTATGACCCATACTTTATATTTTAATCATTACCTATTTAGGCAATACAACAGTATCAATAACGTGTACGATTCCGTTTCCTGCTTTTAAATCAGTAGCTACCACTGTAGAAGTACCACCTTTTTCATCGGTTAAGATTACTTTACCATCTTTTAATGAAGCAGTTAATGTTCCACCGCTTACAGTTGTTAAAGTAGCTTTTCCTTTGCCATCAGTGATTGCTTTTACAACCGCAGCAGCATCTAATTTACCAGCAAACACATGGTAAGTTAAAATTTTAGTCAAAGTTGCTTTGTTCTCTGGCTTTAAAAGGAATTCAACTGTTCCTTTAGGTAATTTAGCAAATGCTTCGTTAGTTGGAGCAAATACGGTAAAAGGACCAGCGCTTTGTAAAGTTGCTACTAAACCAGCTTCTTTAACGGCAGCTACCAAAGTTGAATGATCTTTAGAACCAACAGCAATATCAACTACTGTTGTTTGTGCAGATGCAGAAACAATGCCTCCAATCAGGAGCATCATTAAGAGTTTCATTTTCATAATTGTTTGTTTTTTTACAATTACACTTCAAGTGAATAAAAGGTTTAGGGGTGACCTACTGTTAATATACAATTATTATAGCTGTTTGTGCTAAACTGTGCCATTTATAGAAATAGTTAAACAAATTGATGATACCCTATGTTCTAGTAATTTGTGTAAGTTACCCTTGTAAATCACTTTGTTAGATCAATGGTAGCTGCCTAGGTATCTTACTATTTTGGGTATTTGCTTTAATTGAATGGATGTTTTTTTGCAAAAAGTGATAAAGTTGGTAAGTTCGGTGATCGCTACCTTTTCTTTCTGTAGGTTCGCATTTATAAAAGGTAAGTAATTATTGAAGTTATTGTTAAAGGAGAAGAAGTATTGACTATCAATTGATTATATAGACAAGTTATTACAATAAATACTATTTAATTATTTGATTATCTGATAGTTATTGCATTATTTTTGAGTTTGCACATAAAAATCAATCTCAATTTTCCAATCAATGTTTTATCTCAAACCGATCTACTTCCTTGCCAGTGGCCGATAGCTGACGAATCACTAATTTTTTACCAGTAATTTCTCCGGTTGTAAATGTATGAAATTGTGAAATAAATTTCGAGGTAAATCCTTGCCAGGAATCAGGCTTTTCTTGCTGTTCGGGATTATAGAGGTCTTGTCCACCCGCTCCAGTAACAATATAAATAACTCCTTTTGGGGAAGTGTTTTTTTCTCCGTCAAAAACTTTGTCTAAGTTCCAGGCACCATTTACTACTTTGCCCCGTAATGTTTTGCCATCTCTGCCACCAATCAACTGAATGCCTTTATTTTCAGGATGAAAAGTTAATGGATAGCTGCGCTGATAATTATGAACATGCCCGGTAAAAACTACGTCTACCTTACCAGCTTCAAATAAAGGGGCTAATAGTCGGGTTTGCTGTTGCTCAAAATGTTCTATAGATGAGTTAAATCCTGGATGATGAAATAAAACAAATCTCCATTCCGAAGCCTGCGCTTTATTCAAATCTTCTTTTATCCAATCCAAAAGTGTTTTGTCGGTAAAGTCCACATAATTATCTGCATCCAGTATAAGCCAATGCGCATTGCCGTACTCAAAAGAAAACTGCGTCATCCGGGGATAGGATTCACCTGCAGCCGATAAAAAAGCTTTCTTATTTTCTTCAGTCCCTATGAGGTTGGGTAAAACACTAGTTCCCTCTTGAAAAATGGGTCCATTAAGCGGTTGTTTCCAATAATAATAATAGGCAAGGGCGTCGGGATAACGATTCAAATCTCGCGTGTCAGCATCATGGTTTCCTACAGCCCCAACGAAAGGTATTTTACTCATAATCGGAAATCCGGCGGTATCCACTTTTGTTGTATTATATATTGGCCAGAATCTCTTTTGGTATTCACGAATGAGTCCATTGTCATAAACGATATCGCCCGGAACAAATGCAATGTCTGCATCCGCTTCATATACTCCTTTAGCAATTTCCACACTCTCCTTTGTGCCAGCACCTATATCTCCAAATACCACAAATTTCTGCGGCTGGTTGGCTAGCTTAGGGGTATGTATTACTGAGCTAAATACTACTTCACCATTTTTCAATACCCGATAATTTCCTATTTCTCCTGGCTTCAAGTTTGTTAATAGGCAAGTATAAATTCTATGTGGAACGGTTTGTGCAATTTGAATATTTGTAAAAGTAGGACTGGTTTGTGGTATCCAATTTTTTGAGCTGGCGGACTGATATTCAACTACCCAATTTTGATCCTGAATATCCGTTTGCCATAATAGGGTTATAGAAGTGGGTGAAGGATGATGACCAATTTGTAAATAGGGACTTACTAAAAAATGCTGGGCAGATAAATCTAATCCAACCAATATAAACGATATGCAGATATATAGTTTTCTCATATAGGGGCAATTACAAATTACAGATAGTTGTTGAAAATGATTTATGTAGGGGTTTAAAAAAAGCCGGTAAAACCGGCTTTTTTTCTGTTGAACATTAATCTTTTTTTTCTTCTTCTTTACCATCAAACATATTGGTAACCTTATTCCACAAATTACCAGCTACGTCTTTTAATTCTTCCAGTTTTTCTTCAGCCTGTTCCTTAAATTCTCCCAATTTTTCTTCGGCTTGCTCTTTGAATTCTTCGAATTTTTCTTCTGCCTGAGTTTGCAGATTTTCCGCCTGATCTTTGATAGAATCCATCAGGTTACTTGCTTCCTGATTTTCGGCTGGATTGATTGTTTGCTCTTCTTCGGGTAAATTGTTGATTGACATATATAGGGTTTTAATGAACGAATTTAGAGCATTCCTTTCCTAAATTTCTATTCATAGCAGAATTAACAAAAACATCATTTGAATTATCCTTTTACACTCCAACCCGTTGTTAGTGATTGGGATGTTTAAAGTAAATCCCAATTAGGTATATGGATTTTGGGAATAACTCAGTTTGTTGGCACAAGTGTTTGAGAATGCGGCGTTTTAGTATTGTGGAATAAATAGGCAAATTTACAAACTCACTCTTCTTTATTTTTCCTTAGAATCTATTGTTTGTTTATCTTATGCTTAGTGCAGCCAACAACTCTACTTCAATGCTGTCTATTTTAACGGTACTAATTAAAATTATACGAAAAAAATACTGTATAGGAGTTTTTAATTATGTCAAGTCTACGCAAATAGAAAAAAGACAGATTAATACACTAAAGTTTCTGCATTTTTTTCTTTTTTATTTTTCGGAGGAAGATATTGGTAAGTTAATAATGAAGCGAGTGAATTGATTTAATTCAGATTCAATAAAAATGGTTCCTCCGTGGGATTTAATTATATCATAGCTCAAGCTAAGTCCCAATCCGGTTCCCTGACCGGATGGTTTTGTAGTAAAAAAGGGCTGAAAAATCTTACCTTTAATAGAATCCGGAATACCAATTCCATTATCCTCTAATGTGATTATAACCTGCTTAGTATTTAAATCAGTGGTAAGTATAACTTTAGGATTATAACCCGGTTCTTTTTGCTTTGCCCTTTCATTTACCGCATAAAATGCGTTATTGATTAGGTTAAGTAAAACTCGTCCTATTTCCTGCGGACGAATAAAAATCGCTTCAATTTTTCCATCCAATTGTAATTCATATGCCGAAATAAAGGAGCTTTCTTTAGCCCTTAATCCGTGATATGCCAGTCTCATATATTCATCACATAAATCGTTTATGTTTGTCAATTCTTTTTGTCCTGTGCTTGTTCTACTATGGTGAAGCATGCTTTTTACAATATCACTGGCTCTTTTTCCATGAAAATTGATTTTTTCTGTTGCCAATTGAACATCCTGAAATAAACTGGCAATGGTTTCTTTGTCATCTTTTGCAATAGCTGTTTGTAAATCGGAAAATATTTCTAAGGTAACTTCACTAAAATTATTCACAAAATTCAGGGGGTTCTGAATTTCATGAGCAATGCCTGCGGTTAGCTCACCTAAACTGGCCATTTTTTCAGATTGTATAAGTTGAGTTTGGGCAGAGCGAAGGTCATTTAATGCAGACTCTACTTTCATTTTTTCAGTAGATAATTCTTCATTTTTTGTTTTCAGTAAAGCTTTAGATTTTTCAGAATCTGCTAAAAATTTTTGAAGTAATAAAAAACAAATTGAAGTAATGGTTATAATGTTGAAAAAGTAGAAAAGCATTTTAATGCCTTGAGGAATTTCTGTTCTGGGAATGTCCATATAAAAATCCGAAAAGGATGCAAAAGCAATCATTACAATAAATAGGTAAAAAAATAGTTTTGCTCCTTTGGCGCTATGAAACATTAATGCACCAAGGGGAGATAGCATCGCTGCCAGCACAACTACACTACTTTGGTCGTAACCTCCATTTAAATAATGTGTAGCAGTCGGAAATAATAAAATACCAATTAATTGAAATGTTCTGAAACTCGCATAATGCTTAAAATAGTAGAATTGTAGCAGATTTAGGATACAAAAGGAAACATAGATCCCAATAGGTAAATTGGTTGAATATACACCCAAAAAATTGTAAAAAATTGAATAAAGCGTACCTGCAATTGCAGTTATTAAAACTAATGAAATGAGAATATTTCTTTTTTGCTTCTCCTCATCTTCAAATTCGGTGTAGTTGAAAAGTTTAGGTAACAATTGTGATATTTTAGCTGCCATTTTTTCTAAGTCTGTAAATCAAGTAAATATATACACCATCTAATATAGTATTAACTAAACACATACTTAACAAAAACCAATCGTCATATTTTAAAAAACAGCAAATTGATATGAAAAATGTTCCCAATCCTTTTAACCAAGCTCCGGAAAGGGTAATAAAAGGCCGATTGGTTGAATTTCGTAAATAAAAGCTAATAAAAATTCCGCTCATCATTACATTTAGAATATATCCTGAATATAATCCGTTATGTGAAACTGGGTAGTCGTAATTCTTGATATAAAAAAACAATAGCGGAATCCAACAGGCGAAACTCAATACTATTATCAATTTTGCATACGACTGTTCAAGAATTGTTTCTAATTGTTTATATCCGTTTTTCCATAAACCATATACGATAAAGCAGTCAAGAAAAAACCAAATTCTATAACCCCAAACATAAAGATTGCCCATGTTTGTAATAAAATAAAAACTCCAAAGTAATTCCCAAGCAAAGTTTGCAGTAACTGCTATAAGGGGTATTTCTATAAATGCATTTTTTCTTAAATTTCTAATAACCCCTATATAAGTAAAAACCCATAATAAGCAGCCTACTGCAAAAAATACATGTTGAATTGGAGTATAATCGGTTAAATTAAAAAGTGAGTTCATAGAAAATAGTATTTTTTCTTTGATTCAAAAATTAGGTGAAGTATAAATGCTGTAATGAATATTTGTAAAAATTTCTTTTCTAATAAAAATAAATTTTTCTGTTTATGATTTTTACTTTTACCCTAGTAATATATGTGAAAGTAAATAGGCTGCGAATATCCATAAGCCCAAGCCAATTCCTATCAAAAAAGATATACGGGTAGATGAATTGAGTTGTTGCCTGAATATGAAGGGTAATACTGCGCAGATTAATCCATTCCCCAATAAAATAAAGGTTGGAGTTTGAAGTAACATATGTTCACTCTTAGCATATTCCCACCAATGCGCATTTTTTGCCACAATATTAAAAACCGCAATAAGCAAAATCCCAAGGCTAAAATTTAAAATAAAAGCTTTAGTAGTGGATTTCTTAAAAGAATAAATATACCCCACATACCCAATTTGAACTAGAATTAAAGCCCAAGCAAATGGCATATAGGCGGGCGTTGAGAAAAAGCTAGGTTGGTGATCGGGAAAATTCAAGGCATGTAATCCTTTGATAAGCCAGTTATTGGCTAATAATTCGGTAAACCCGGCTGCTGTTCCTAATACAATAATTCTTTGCATAAATGAATCAGCCTTAGAAAATGAATGAAGGCATATGCTTCCATACATAATAAAGGTTAGCATAAATGCGCTGGTGGTTCCCCAGTCGAGCCATGCATCTAGCATTGCAAATCCAAGTGTTAAAAAAATACTGTTAACTATAAAAGCAGATTCATCTTGTAAGCCTATTTTGCGATAGGCTGATTTAACAAAACCTGAAAATATATAAATAAAGCCAAGTAGTATGGTAATAATCTTTAGCCATAAGGGCGAATGGAGCGTCCAGTTAAGTCCTTGATTATATCTATATTGATCATACCATTTTAATGGAGCAAAACAAAACGGCTCATGTAGGGTTTGAATGGGACATTTAACTAAGTTTGATTGAGTAGCATCAATTATTCCATTAACGGCTCTGCGTGCTGCCTCATTTGCTCCTTCCATGGTTGCCAAATCTGTGTGCGTTCTTACATAATCTGATGCAAAAAACAAATTGGGAATACCTGTACTGGCATTCGGACGTAAATCCCATGAATTGATTCTGTTTACTAATAAGGGCTCAATATTTTTTAATACATGTTCACTTACTTGTGAAGAGGGAATCAATTGAATATCTCTATCAAGATAATAGTCCACTTTCATTTCATCAGAAATAACTATCCCCTCTGTATTTAAACTGTGTTTTAATTGCTCCCATACTTCTTTTTCAACTTCATCTCTTGTGCAATCTTCTGCTGTTTTATTTGTAGTGAATTTTCCTGGTGACTGCCAATCACTGATGTCAACACTCAAAACTCCTTTTACTTCTCCATTTCCCATTTGTGAAATGGAGTAATCTTCCCAAAACTGAGTTTGAGATATACAAGTAATAGCCCATTCAGAATCTGAACAAATTACATGACCTTTATTTACAGGAACATCCTGATTCAAGAAGTATTGAATTCCATTCATCCAAGCAACACTGGTTGCCATTTCTTTCAGCGTTAGTAAACTGTTATCTACTTCAATAATTGAATCATTTATCAATTCTGCCGCTTTTTCCACGGGCACTGCTAAAAGATAATAGTCTCCTGTAACTTGCCTACTCGAATTATTTTCTTGAATGGTAATGCCCGATATAGATCCAGTTGCTTGATTATATTCCACGGATGTTGCACTTACTCCCTGATGTATTACAACTCCTTTATTGATAAGATGTTCTTTCCAAGGATTGAGCCATTTTTCATTAGTTGGGCCATTGAGCACACGATCCGTATCAATCGAGGGATCGGTATTACAATATAATAATTGAAGAAATATATCTCCTCCCGTTTTGGTGCTGGCTAATTCGGCTTTAGCTGCTACTAGCGTTCTGGTTAATCCTTCTACTAATAAATGCCGGTAACTTTCACTAAACTTTTCTGCCTCCGTAAACTTCCACCATGAAATTCTTTCGTAATCATTATTTCTTCTATCACTGCAAGAAGTAACCAATTGCCAAACCCTTTCAGCAAAAAATTTTAACTCCTCTTTTGATAATCCCGAATTTACTCCCCCAGTAATATCCTTGATTAATAATTCAATATCAGCTCTTGTTCTGGGAAATGAGGAAGGGGTAATAATGGGTGGTTTTCCATAGCGTGCAATCATTATTCTTTGCGTTGCCACTAGATTATCAAAAACTGAAACCGTACGATCATTTTTTTGAAAAGGGATTTCTCGCATTGTTGCAGTAATGTGCTGATAAAATCCAGGAAAAAAACGAAAGCCATGTTCACCTGGAAGAGGTCGTGTATATTTCCCTTCATTCGTATAGTCTATACTTCTTGCTTTTCCTCCAACATAATTGGGATTTTTTTCATAGACTTCCACTTCAAAATTTCGATAAATCAATTCGTGTGCCGCACTTAAACCTGCAACTCCACCACCCAGAATAATTACTTTAGGCATATTAGTTTTGTTTTATTTCTGTAAGTTGAAGATTGTTAAAGTAATTTAAATTTTATTTACAGCATATCCAAATAATTTTTTATGGAAGCGCATTTACCTTGAAAAACTATTAATTTATCTATTCATAAATTAAATTTATATAAATAGATGTACCTACTTTAAAGTAATTGCGAAAATTAAAGAGATGAGCTGCATGTAATAAATTAAAATTTTTTTTGCAAAAAAGAGATGCTATTAAACGTTGATAGTTTCTGATATGTAAGAATTTCATAAATTAATGAAATACTACATCATGCACCGAATTGCATTTCTTATTTTGAGGGGTCCTTAAATTGCCCTCTATGTATGATTGGAATCAGAAATTACAGCCTAAAAAATATCAACAAAAAAAATCCCTACCTTACCATTTTGTTCTATGATTACTTGTACGATTCTTAAAACTATTTGTTTAACCCTGCTGCTACTGAATTTGGAGTTTCTTTTTCACTGATGGCAGTAAATTCACCAATATTTTTAAAATTTGCAAATAGAAAGCTAAGCTTACAATTCCTGTTAAAAAATGTAGAAATGGATAAATTGTATCTGAAAAATCAACCAATTTTATCTAACAGTTAAGTCTATTCTTTTCAAAAAAACACAAACAGTTAATCCCTTTAACTTTTAATGGTGTTTTATTCTTTTAACCACACCTCCGGATGTTTCTTTAATAGTATTAGCAAACACAAATGCTGCAGGATCTATTTCAGTAATAAGGTTTTTGAGTCTCCTAAGTTCTAAGCGGGTAATTACCGTGAAAATAATGTCACAATCGTTGCTGATACCATATTTTCCGGGTAAAAAGCCCCTTTCTCCTTTATAAATAGTAATACCTTTTCCCATTGTATTCACCAATTGGTACTTGATTACTTCACTTTTCGCAGAAATAATCGTTACTCCGGTATACGCTTGAATACCCTCTACCACATAGTCTATACAGCGTGTAGCTGCAAAATAAGTAAGAATTGAATAGAGGGCAGTTTCTAATCCAAATTTGGAGGCAGCAATCGAAAATATTATAATATTAATTCCTAAAATAATTTCTGTAATGGTAAATGAACTTCTCCTTAAAGTATACAATGCTACCACCTCTATTCCATCTAACGCAGCACCCGCGCGCATAACTAACCCCACACCTGTACCTAAAAATGCCCCTCCAAATAGGGAAATCAACAATTTGTCGTGGGTTAAAGGGAAGCTGGGAATAATTTGCAACAATATAGCTAATAGGAGAACTCCAAAGCACATTCGAATTGAAAATCGCAAACTTACCATAAAATAGCCGACAATCATCAGCGGCAAATTCAAGAAAATGAGCAATAGTCCCAAATTGAAATGTGTGCTTTCGTGAATCAATAGTGCCATTCCAGTAACCCCCCCATCAAAAAAATGGTTCGGTACCAAAAATCCATCTAAAGCTATGGCTGCTAGTCCGGCACCTGCCACCATTAACAAGGCATCGCGAACCTGTTTAATTAAGTTTTGTCTTTTGGTTGAAGGAGAAGAACTTTGAGCCAAAACCCTAAGTTGTTTCAGATGTTCCTGCTTAAGTGGTTCAAAAGTAGTGAGGGCGTAATCGGTAAAATATTTATGACTCGAAATAAAATTTAGCTGAACCTGATTCCAGTCTGCTTTTGCCGCTAATAATCCGAGTTTGCGTAATTCCTGTTCCAGATGCACAGCTGTTGAATAATAATCGTCAGTACCCAAATAACATAGATCGGCATCGCATACAATTTTTGCGAGCAGGTTCTGAGGACTCTGCGGCACTTTAGTAGCTAAAATGATGGCAGCAATCTGGTCGATTTGTTCCAGACTATACCCATAATCCGGGAGCCATTTTTTGGCATATAGGCAGGAAGTTTCCTCATGATTAAGATGATTTTGTAAATAGCCAACATCATGAAGTAATGCCGCAGTTTTTACTATTAGCATTTCATCTTCTGTTAATCTTTCATGGCTTCCAATTTTTTCTGCCATGGTAACAACTTGCTCCGTATGAGAGGTGTTATGATAAGTGAGCTGGTCCGACAGTCCTTCATTAAGCTTCTGAATAACAAAAGGATATAATAAATCAAATTGCATGGAGCATAATTAAATTAGCACTTTCAAATATACTTATTTTATAAATGACTTTTAAAGCTATTTTAGGCTTATTATGATTTATGTAATCCGTTGTATAATTTTCTAGAAAGGGATAAAATGCACTCTAGCATAGTTCCTGTTAGAATTGGAACGAAAGAGTAAATTTTGCATTTGTATGAATCGCCGCGCATAAATGTAAGCTTGAATAGGTAGGTTTTAATAAACTCTGTATTCGGTAAGCAATAAATGAAATCGGTTAATAGATGGATTTAATTCGACTTATTTAATAATCTCTGTTTACCTTTATTTTATAAATTATGTAAAATGAAAAATTGTATCAGAACCTTTTTTGCCTTTGTGTGCATATTATTTTTTTCAGGTATGCTACCTGCTCAAAAAAATCAATCCATTGGTTTATTGAAAAAATTTTCCATCGCTAGTTCAGGTGGATGGGATTATCTAGCAATTTCACCAGTGCACGATTGGCTATATGTAAGTCATGCTACCCAAGTGAATATCTTGAACAAAACTACTGGCGACTCTGTGGGTGTTATACTCAATACTACCGGGGTTCATGGAATTGCTTTCGACCCAGCCAACAAAAAAGGGTTTACCAGCAATGGTAGACTGAATAATGTTACCGTTTTTGATATCAATACCAATGAAATACTAGCGCAAATTCCTACTGGCATCAATCCCGATGCAATTTTCTTGGAGCCTTTTTCTAAAAAAATTATCACTTGTAATGGCCGCAGTAAAACACTCAGTATTATTGATCCAGCCACCAATCAATTAGTAGATAGCATTTTTGTTGGGGGTAAACCCGAAACCGCTGTTTCCGATGGAGCAGGCAATCTTTGGGTGAATGTGGAAGACAAACATGAAATCGTTCGCATCAATCTCCGTACACTTCAAGTAACACATCATTATAGTTTGGCACCTGCCGAATCTCCAACTGGACTTGCCTACGACCCCCAATCCAAGCGTTTATTTGCCGGTTGCGATAAAACATTGGTGGTGGTAGATGCCCTGGAGGGAAATATAATTGCTCAATTGCCTATTGGAGAAGGATGCGATGGGGTTGCTTTTGATCCAGCTTTGAGAATGATTTATACCAGCAACGGCGCTGCCGGCACATTGTCGATTATCCAACAAATTGATGCCAATAAGTATCAGCTAGTTGACAATTTACCCAGTCAAAAATCTGCCAAAACCATTACACTTGATCCAGTAACCCATTGGGTATATCTCCCTGCTGCTGAATTAGAACCGCTTGCACCAGGAGAAACGGGTAGACCCAAAGTTAAACCCGGTACTTTTCAGATATTGGTGTTCGGATCAAACGAGCCGGTTAAAAAAACTAAGTAATGCTATACAGAAATTTTTTGATGATAGTGGTTGGGTTATTGTTGAGTACCCAATTATTTGCTCAAACTGCCTCTGTATCCGGTACACTGATGCAATCGGGTAAACCACTGGAACTGGTGAGTGTAATTCTATATAAGGATAGTACCAAACAAGTAGTAACTGCTTTTTCGGATAGCTTGGGAAAATTTCAGTTGAATAATATCCCAGTGGGAAATTATCAGTTGCGATTATTATTAATGGGCTTTGAAACCCAATATATACAACTGAACCTGGTTGCTGGTCCCAGCACAATTGGCACTGTAACGATGGTGCCTAATGCCAATACTTTACAATCGGTGGAAGTTAACAGCATCCGCCGCATGATAAAAAAAACACCCAATGGATTTATCATCAATGCTAAAGATAACCTTACCCAAATAGGCGGCTCTGCTACCGACCTGCTGAGCAATACCCCCACCGTGGTTACCGATCCCGAAAATGGCATTACCATCCGTGGTAAAACTCCACTGATACTGATCAATGGCCGCAACTCGAATATCCGCTCCATCGACAATATTCCCGCTTCTTCCATAGAAACTATAGAAATTATCAATAACCCTTCCGCACAATACGATGCGGAAGCTGAAGGGGGGATCATCAACATCACGCTTAAAAAAAATACCGGTAAGGGCACCAATGGTTCCTTTTTGTTAGGCACTGGAGTAGGTGCCAAAGGCAGATTGAATTCGGCTATTTTATTAGGGCATCAGGAAGGTAAATGGAATATTGGACTCACTTACGATAATCGCTTTGCCGGTAGAACCCGCCATGCGGATGCAGAAAGGATCAATTATAACCTTACCAACAATTATCAACAAACGCAGGTGCGGGATGACGATCGTTATGAAGAAACGCATAACGGAAAATTGAATCTGGATTTTACGCCCGATAAGCGACATTCAATCGGGCTCGAGGTGAATGGCAATATCGATAACCAGCATAATATCGAAACACTGCTAACCAAAATCAAATCGAATACCCAACAATTTGTAGGCGCCAATCAGCGGGTGTCGGATGAGCGAGAAACGGGTAAATCGCTTGAGTTCGCCCTTAACTACAACCAAACCTTTGCCAACCCAAAAAAGAAGCTCGCGATTTTATTAAGCAGTGGACAAAACCGCGACCGTCAGAATACCGATATACCCACCACGCAGCTTGATAATGCCGGTAATCCTACCGGTTCGGTATACAAGCAGCGTACGCGTAATTTTGAGGATGCTGGCGTTAGCAATGCACGAATTGATTATACGGTTCCGGTTACAGCGCATGCCACCTTGGCAATGGGCTATAAAGGAACGTTTAGAAATATTGATGCCGATTTCGTGAGTGAATACCAGCAAGGGGGTAATTATTTCGTGAATACTGCGGCAAGCAATCGATTTATCTTTCAGGAGAACATTCAGGCCGGCTATTTGCAATACAAGGGTTCTGCCGAAGCGGCATCCGGGAAAAATATTAAATACGACCTAGGACTCCGTGCCGAACAAACCAATAATTCCGGTAAAGAGGGCAGTGGTAAAAATTTGTTCACCAATAGCTACCTCCAATTTTTTCCTTCTGCAACGCTTTCGTATTATCTTTCCTCCAACGATTTTATCAAGTTGGGTTATTACCGACGCATTAATCGGCCTGGGTTGGGGCAGCTCAATCCCTTTATTGATATAACGGATTCACTCAACCCGCATGGTGGTAATCCGTATTTGCAGCCCGAGTTGGTGAATGCGATTGAAACAGGTATCACCAAAGAGTGGAATAAAAATTCTATTACCGTTAATCTGTTTTACCGACACGCTATCAATAGTATACGCACTTTGATTACGCTTAACAATAATGGTGTTGCGCTGGTATTGCCGCAGAATATCGGGTCGAATAATACCTATGGACTCGAAGCGATTGCTTCATTTGAGCCGCTGCCGGTTTGGTCGCTGAATGCAAGTGTTTCTGTTTTTCGCCAGCAGATGAATGCCGACAATATAGCCAAAGATTTGAGCAATGATGCTTGGAGTGGCTATGCTAAGTGTATCAATAATTTTTCATTGTCAAAAAACAGTAAGCTGCAGATTGCCATCAACTATACAGCCCCCTCAGTTACGCCGCAAGGAACCCGGATTGCCGTGTACAATACCGATTGGGGCTTTCAGCAAAAAATCAGCAAGGGTAGGGGAGCGATTGGGTTGGTGTTAACGGATGTGTTTAATACCCAGCAAAGTGGCATTACCGCATCTGGAAAAGATTTTAATTACTATCGCAATTTTAAAGTAGATAGCCGTGCCATTATGGTAAGCTTTGTATGGTCGTTTCGCACTAAGTTGAAGGAAGAGTTGTTGGAGAATAGGTATTCGAATGATTAATACATAACAATTGTGAAGAAAACTACTTTTTAAAAGTTTGGTATTTTGGGGAAGTTGAATCGAATTGAGGGGGGGTACTTTCCAAAAGTAGGGACTTTTGGAAAGCTATGTCGGAGTGAGCATCTTTTAAGTGAAGATTACCTTTTGCGAAGTGTATTTTAATTCCAAACAGCAAAGTTTCCTTCTCCGGCGGAAGACTTTTGGGAGAATGAAATTGGTTTCACAATTGTTATAAATCCATCAAAACACGGATATTTCTTTTCAGTTGCTGAATTTGTTGGGAGTTAAGTTTCCCAACTTTTTGAATCAATCGATTATTGTCAATTGCTCGTATCTGATCTAC
This sequence comes from Chitinophagia bacterium, assembly GCA_037131895.1. Taxonomy (GTDB): domain Bacteria; phylum Bacteroidota; class Bacteroidia; order Chitinophagales; family Chitinophagaceae; genus Sediminibacterium. The sequence goes on from JBAXQE010000010.1 coordinate 25,924, forward strand.
TAAAATATCCGAGGATAAGGGGAGCTGACCTTTCTTAATGTGCACGCGCAGCAAATCAATTTCCGTATTTACATTTGATGTAATCGGACAAATAAGCGTAGATGGGTGAAAATCATTTAGTAAGTCGGTTTGAACAATAACTACGGGCCGGGTTTTTCCAGGTTCAGTACCCATGTGCGGATTTAAATTGGCCAGCCAAATATCATATTGTTTGCCTGCCATCGATTAATTTTTCAAATTCCTGTAAAGCTTCCATAGAATCAGGCGCCGTTAGGGACGATTCTTTGTAAAGTTGTTTTTTCAATAGTTTTCTTTTGTTAAACTGATTGTATAAATCCACTGCCTCATTAATATAACGATTACGGGCTTTTTTTATCTGAGAAGTTATGCGTTCAGTTTCCAGGTAAATGTCATCATCCATTTTTAATGATAAGTTTTTCATACCAGTGGTTTTTACAAAAGTATATATTTTTAGTATATACCTTATCGTTGTTTGATATTTCTATTATAATGAAACTCCAATTTCAGTTAAAATCATAAGGAAATGTTAGGTGTTTATACGCTCAACTGTAAACTTGCATACAGTAACGCCATTCTGCACCAAGATCATAGTATGCGCTTGTGGGCCTTTGGAGCATGTGGGGTAGGTTTCCCGTGTAGTTTCCGAGCGAAAGGGAGGAATAGCATTGCATTTGCAAAATCAGTGTGCGTATGAGCGGGAGTGTGAGGAGGGACCCCCTTTCTATTTCTGTTCAGCAACTACCCTAGCAGGCAAGCTTTTCTGCATTTCCCGAAATTCTTGCTTGCTTAAAGACGAAGTAGCTACTTCCAATGTAAAATTATGTCTAGTTTTTATTTCCATCATATGCTGCAATGGATAATGCCCATAATACAGGGAATCGTTTACTTGTACCTTTTTTAAAAATGAATTCCCCAATAAAGAATTTTTAAATTTTTGAAAACAAGAATCACAACTTAGGGTAGCTATTTCTCTATCGCAGCGACCGCCTTCTGAAAAATGAAAATAGTAGTCCAAATTTTGAACAGTTGTGTCTCTTAACAGAAACAGCAGCGTAGATTCGGTTTCTGTTAGCATAGCATTGAATTTATTCTTTTTGATTTTGGCATTCAAATCTTTTTTGATAGCATTCCGGGTATATCCATTAAAAAATATCTGTGCATTGCAATAGCTGCTAAGCAGGAGTGCCACTGTAAAAAGGGTAAGGACTTTCATCGTAAAATAAATATACAAAATTATATAAACTTTAACCTACTAAAAGGTAAGAGAATTACTTTCCATTTGTTCGAGACTTTTGGAAAGTTTTATCGGAGTGAAAATCTGCTAAGTGAATGGTGTCCTTTTGCGAAGGAATTTTCGTTCCAAACCCGGCAGTTCGCGAGGGAGCATTTTGTTGAACGAGTTAGTTTGGTGGAGCAAAATATCCTCATACGCAAACTCACTCTCACGCTGTTTTTAAAAGTCTTTTCCAGCAATATTCGACCCCTCATGCTTCATCCGCTTGCCAAAGATTTCTAAGTAGTAGCCCAATACAAGGTAATGATTGCGGGTAGCGTTGGGGGTGGCAACCAGTAATTGATTCAAATAACCCATTTGCAGCAGCACTTCCGGCGAAAGGCGGTAGTTGAGGGATAATTGCAAGCGATTCTGCTCGAAAAAAGGACTTTGTTTGCCGAAGAATATCTCATCGCCCACACTAACTTGCCAGGGTTTAAAACCCTTGGTAGCAGCCCCAAAAGGGTAGGAGGCCGCCATCCGATATCGGTAGCGATTTCTAAAACCACTGCTTTGCCACCGAAACTCGGTGCGAAAGCGTTGCTCGATTGTGATACGTCCTAAATTGGTTAATACAATTAATTGCGGCCATAGGCGAAATTCGCTGTTGGTTTTTGGGGTAGTAAAATTGCCCGACGGCTGATAAGTTTGATAACTACCCGCCCCCAGGGTAAATAAAACGGATGGACGAATAGAATAATGCACCCCACCCTTTAACTCGTGGTAGTTAAACTGGTTATAAAACCCCAGCGACCGCAATTGTCCCTCGGCAAAAAAACTCCATTTTTCAGTATAGGTAAATTTGGTGTTGAAGATATTCCAGGTTCCAAGGCCGGAGGTTTGGGCGGTACCCTTTACAGCCATTGATGCCAGAAAAAGAACCCATATTGTTTTACGCATGCTAACTACTACTTACAGAAAGCGAAAATAGATTTTTTTGGGGAATTGGATTGAAGTAGATAGGGTGTGCGAAAATGAAAGCAGCCTCTGAAAGTGAAAATGTATTAGTTATAAAATCTCTTTATTTGTTCCCATTATTTTTCCGCATGGCTTTAAAAGTTTTTTTATCCATAGTTAAGCCCGATATCTCCACTGTTCGATTACTGCCAATTTTAATTTGCATCAACGGCCATGGGGGATAGTATCCATAATACAGGGTATCATTAATTTTAGTTTTTTTCATCCACCAATCATTTTTTAATAAATTTACATATTCCAAAAAGCAGGAATCACAGCTATAACTGCTAAATTCAAGGTCACATATACCTGATTTAGAAAAATGGTAGTATTTATCATAATTAAATACTGTTGAATCTCTAAGTAGAAAAACAATACTTGAATCGGTTTCGGATATTATGGCATTATACCGATTTTTGGCAGTGAATTTTTTTAAGGTTTTAATAACGCTAGTTCTGTCCATACTAAATTGGACCATTTGCCCAATTGCAAAATTAGTTTGAAGCATGATTGTTATGGTAAGTAGGAGTGATTTCATGATTTGTAAATAGGCATAATAATACTTCAATTACCTAAATTAATATTTTTAAATGATTTGCTGTCTCTTTATCTGAACAAAAAGTATAGCAACTCTTCATTCTTTATTACTCCCCAAAGTTCGAGCCTTTTGGAAAGTTGTACCTTTCTAACCATTTGGTAATTGATCTGCAAATGCAGAAAGGGACATTTTCATTTCAATCCGTGAAATGCCCCTAGGCTAAAAATTCGGAGAAAAAAATCAGTGTAAGTGTTGGTGCCCGTGCGCCTCTGGCGAAAAATATTTTCCTACATTTCCAGACTTTACTTTTCTTTACTCTGTAAGTAAAGTTATCTGTTCAGCCATGCTTACTAACTCATTTGTCGTTTTCCAATTTCTGGTGGTTGCACTTACTTGTAATTTTGTTTCCAAAAAGTTATTGGTCAATTTTGTTTTTCCATAACCATTCGGGCAATACAAATACACAGCTGCATTAGTAAAAGCGATTGCTTCACCACTTAGTTTTTTTTCTTCTATTGATTTTACGTCAAATTTGGGTGGTTGGGCAGATAAAAAAGTAACATGTAAATAAGCAATATCTTTTTCTCTATCATTTATAAATGGGTTGCTAGCAATGATTTGTTTCAGCGTAAGCATACTAAACACAATTACTGGAACCTGAAAGCCAAAGTCTTTGGCAATTTGTTGAGTAATGGCTGCTGCCAGTTTTTCTGGGGCTGCCTTTTTACCTGTAAAAACAACATTTCCACTTTGCACATAGGTGGTAATGTTACCAAAACCTAACTTTTCATAGGTTTTGTGTAAGTCGGCCATTTTAATTAATTTTTGTCCGCTTACATTAATTCCTCTTAGTATTGAAATGTAGGTTAGCATTTGTGTTTGGTCATTTCAGGTTGTCGTTCTCGGGTTAAGTTACCTTTTGCTAACTCCGAAGGATTGTCGTGGAAAGAAAGTAAAAATACAACAGTTCAAAGGGCTAGCCAGTATAAAGTACTATTGTGTTGTTCCTTCCTTGGTGTGGGAGAATAAGAGAGCTAGTGCCTATGCGCTACGGGAGCAAGATTTTTAGTTTATTGGTACACACTTAGAGTTAGCCTTCCCCCCAGCCCGTCTTGAATGATGCGCATGAGTGTAGACAAGCGAATATCACTAGCATTGTTCTCGATTCGGGAAATATACGTTTTACTGGTTCCACATTTTTCCGCCAGTTCCTCTTGGGTAAGTCCCTTCTCTTTTCTTAGTTCCTGAATCATCACACCCAGTTTAAATGCCTCAAATTCTTGTTCATAGTTTTCCCTTTCCTTGGTTCCGCGTTTGACATATTGCCTATCCAGATGATCTGAAAAGGTAGTCAGGTTTTTATTACTCTTTTTCATCAAAGTATAGTTTTTTTATTCTTTGCGCTAATATTATTTCTCGTCGGGGTGTTTTATGCGATTTTTTTTGAAATCCATTAATCACTATAACTGGCTTATCAATTGTAAAGTCCAGTTGAATTATTTATGTACTTCGGAAGTAAGCAGCCCAAAAAAATTGAGGTAATACCGTTTGTAAAAAAAATCCCGCTTGTTCAAAGCATCCAACATCTATACGCAAATATAGAGTTATCTTATTAGTTAACGTTTTCCAATAAGTTTTTTTGATCAATTGCTTATTTTCTGCAGTTGGAAAGCAATGATTAGTCAACTTCTTTTTAATGGAGTAGATGCAAAATATACTGGTTGATCTTTTGCGGGAAGCGTATTTGTACCAAGGCATTTTTCGACAAAAGAAGGGGGAATGTGAGCTTGTGAGCCTGTGGGGCATTTGAGAGAATGCGAAAGTAATGCTAAAGCTCTATGCCTTTTAACTATAATGAAACCTACACTGCACCACGCAGCATTGCTGATTCGCCCCCTTTTTTCCAGTAATGGAATATACCAGCCGATGCTCGTTGGTTATTCGGCGCGACCAATACCCGGTTAAATCGTATCGGAGAGGTTCAGGCTTACCCATACCCTGAAAGGGAGTTTTGCGTATTTCATTCAGTAGGGTAATGATTTTATTGGCTATTTCCGGATCGGAGGCCATCCAATATTGAAAATCTTCCCAACCGATCTCTGTAAACAGGAAAGTCATACTCGCCACATTTATAACTTGTATTTCCGAGTTTTGCCCTCTTTCTGCTGACTGATCGACTCCCGCAGTCTTTTTCTATTGGCGGCAGCCGATAATAGGTGACCGGTTTCCTGCAATGAATTGTATTCTTTCAGCGATACCATCACCACTGCCTCTTCATCTGTTCCGCGGGACACAATTATCACATCCGATGATTGGGAAACATCATCCAAATATCTTTTGAGGTTATTTCTCAGTTGGGTGGTAGTTACTGCCTGCATTGCGTTAAGATTGTACTTACAAATGTACGTATTTGTGTACGGTTTGGCTAGATTGCTCTGATTAATTTTTAGGCGCAATGTGAAATTAATTTGTGGACTAAAGTAAGTTCATAATACGAACAGAATAAGCATATGTATACCTAGTATTTATACTTAATAGCAAGGAAAAAAGTTTCAAATAATTCGATACTTTTAAAAAGTTGTATCTGAGTGAACGGCTTTTATGTGAAGTATGTTTTTTCGAAGGGCATTTTTATTCCAAATCGTAATGTGCCCCTGGGCGTAGATGCGGAGAATGAAATGCATACTTACTGAATTTCTCTACTTTCTTAGTATAGTACATTCCACGTCAATTCTTTTAAAATAGGTTGACCCATTTTCTATTCGGTTGTGCTCAAATATGCCTACGAACTTATACTCGTTGTATCCAAGTGGATCTTTGTACTTCATAAAAACGATCCGCTTTTTTAGGTCGGGGATATAAGATTGATTTTTTTCGTTCCTTTCTATAATCACAGCGCCTCCTTCTGCTAACTGATTATGCCAGCCCGAATGTGTAGCAGCAATTAACTGCTGATTGCCCTGCTCATCTATAACCGGAATTGCCAGTTTTGGGAACCATAATTTATATCCCTCCAATTCTGTGCCTGTAAATGCAGGTAAGCTGAAATAGGCTCTGGAAGCACCTCCGGCAATTTCTTTTCTACCTGCAGCAAATAGCACATTGCAGGTTTTGTTGATAGAACTAAAACCCTTGCGGTCGCTAATAGAAATGGTGGATTTATTTTTATAATACCCTTCCGGTGTTTCTATTTGCCACAAGGGGGGATTCAATTCGCTTATCCGGCGTTGTATTCTTTCCACTGCTCTACTGATTGCTCCCTCCAGCTCTTGAAAATGGCCAGTTACCTTTATATGAATGGCCTCATAATTTTCAGCGGTAATTTTATACAAAATGTCGAATATAGTTACTTCCCGATGTTGGTCTCTTGCTGCTTGCCCAACTTCTGCATGATAGGCTTCATCACATTCAATACCTAGATTCAGTGCCGGAAAATAGAGGTCAATAAAAAAATGTGAGCGACCCGATTTTTTATTCGTATCCAATATATACTGTTGCGAAACTACTTCCAGGTTGGGATTTCCGAGTCGATGCCAAATGGCATTGATCACATAATTTTCGTAATCTTTCCGATGGGTTCTCGATAAAGTTTTAATAAGGTACCTGGTTTTCGGATCGATAATGATGGCGTCGGATTGCATGGATATTGGGTTGTGTCGGAAATAAAATAAGAATACTTTATTTGGATGCTCAACGCTTACTAATCTTATTCAACGAAATTGTTTTCTGCAAACTGCATTTGAAGCGACTGATTTCCTGATTTCGGGTTTTGGCATGTTTCTGACTCACCCCACTATTTACCCGCTTACGCCAAAGATTAAAACTACTGCGTTTCAGTTGCCTGCGCATCAGGGCAATTACCCTAGCCTCCGTAAGGCCAAATTGCAAATGGATGGCTTCAAAGGGGGTTCTGTCTTCCCAGGCCATTTCAATAATGCGATCGATATCCGTGGGAGTTAAATTTTCCATTGGAGTGCAAGGTACATGATGCTCGTAAATAATTTTATATCGCTTTTTCTAATTTGAAAAGGGTTATTTCTGGCCGTACATTAAATCGAACCTGCCAGAGATGCCCAAGCGCCCGGTTTATGTAAAGGGTTCTGCCATTGGAAAGAGAAATTTCACCAGCCGAATAGGTTTTATTTTTTACGGGTAACAGGGGAGGAGGTAAAAATGGTGGCCTGCATTGCCCGCCATGGGTATGGCCCGAAAGTATCCATCCATCATAACCTTGCCAAACATCCAAATCACATACATCGGGGTTATGACAAAGTACCAAGCTTGCCTGAGAACTATCATATTCCTTCATAGCTGCCTCAGGATTAAAGCAGGTGCCCCAAAAATCATCCATCCCTATCAGGTGTAAACCTGCGCAGTCTTTTTGGCGGTTCCTCAATACTTCAATCCCTTTATCATTCAGCAGGGTAGTAATCGTATCTGCTACTTCGGATTGTTTCCAGTTAATTCCATAATCATGATTTCCCAAAATACCAACGGTGGCTATTTTGCCCTTTACGCAGTGGTTGAGTACTTCGGTTAATGCTTCATATACAACCTCTCTCTTGTGTAAGCTTACATAATCGCCGGTATACACAACCAGGTCGGGATGATATTCCTGAGCTTTGCGGAAGGAGTCAATAATGTATTGATGGTCAAATCTTTTTCCAATATGGATATCGCTAATTTGCATCACTGTTTTTCCAACCCAATAATCAGGGAGATTTCGGATAGGCATTTTGCGTTGCACAAATTCAAGCCAAAAGGGTTCTACTTGCCAGGCATAGCCACCCCCTAGTATGCCTAACCCGGCAAATCCCGCTAGTGATTTTTTGATAAAAGCTTTTCTGTTCATAGCCTAATTTCATCCCATTCATCAAAAATACAATGTTAAAAAAGGGGGATTGGGAGGTTTTAATATTGGAATGGTAAATAACTATGAGGGAGCTAGAAGGGTTTTCACACGCACCTATAGACTGATTGATCTCGCTTACGGTGTGGTTCTCCGCTCGCGTATTAATCCTATACCCAGGGTAACCAATCCCACAGCCAGCAATACCATGCCTGCATATAGTATCACAATCATGCTATTAGGCCGGGTAAGTTGATGACCGATAGCGGCTGCAAAAAATCCGCCACTAACCGCAATGGCCGCCAGGGGAAAAGATATGCGAACCAGCCATTCCCAGCTCTTACTCAAATTTGCATGATCGGTAAGTACCTGCGCCACCAGCGATAAAATCACCAGCACCCCTGCATGGGCATGCCCTGCCCGAAACATGGATTGCTGAAAAGGGGTAAGTTCCAGTTCGGATGCTTGTCCGCTCAGTACCGTAAGTAAAAAATAGCCACCATAAATAATGGAAGGGATGGTGAGTAAGATAATACCACAGATTTTTTTGGTTAGAATTTGCATAGTCGGATAATTGGGCGTACTTACTATTTTGATGAAGTTCGTTAATTGATTTTTTTATCATTTATTCTATATACAACTGTTTTGACTTTGGTAATTTAACCGTATATTTTAATTCGAATTGCTGGGAAGCAGCATTTTTTAGCGGGAAATTCCAAAATAGTATGCCTGTTTCTGGTATTAGATTTCCATTGGAAATATTTAGAGGGGTTACTTCTATTTCTCCATTTGCTGAAACTGGAATTTGATCGTACACCATGAGTTGGATAGGTTGACTTTTATTATTTTTTAGAGTTATTAACCAGGTTTTGGTTTCATCTTTTTTGTTTCCAAGGTATTGTTTAGAACTAAATTTTTTCTGACTCTCTCTCTTTACACTTACCCCTTTATCATTTCCAAGCGATATACTCAATGTGTCAGACATATAGCGCACATCCAGCAGGGTTTTGCCTGTATAGGTGTCTTCAAAAAATAGATTTGCTTCTCCTTCCATAAAATTATATTTTTCCCAGTCAACAATTTTGGCAACTAGATAAGCCTTTTCATCTATTTTAGGAGTACAGTAGTAAAGATATTCTGCCGGCAGTTGATAATTTTCTATTTCTACTGTTTGCACCTTTCCATCCGATAATATCGTGTAAGGCGTTTTAATATTGAATTCAACACTGGTTTGATGATAGGTTTGCTGCGTTTCTACCAAGGCTTTATTTTTTTGAAATTTATTGTTTAAACTAAGTCCGGGTACTTTTCCTAATAATTCATATTCAGGTTTGGAATATCCTGTAACAACAACCTCCTGTAATTCTTGTATACTGGCTTCTAAGCCAATATTAATTTGCTCTTGTAAAATTGGAATTTCTTTTGTTTGATAGCCTACCAATGAAACAGAAAGCGTACCACCATTTTTGGGTATCGATAACTCATAATAACCATTTTTGTCGGAAATGTTTCCAATAGAACTACCCTGAATAAATATAGAAGCTCCTTGAATAGGGCTGCCTGTTCTGCTATCATAAATTTTTCCACTTACTTTTCCAGATTTTAGGGTGTAAACGGGCGGTGGTAAATTGTAATCTAAATAATAGGGTTTTAGCTCCCTGAATGAACTGGAACCATTCGGGTCGGCGGAGGAAAGTTTGAGGCTTACATTTTTCCAGTTTTCAAGGGTATTTTGTTGAATATTTGCCTTATAGGCAATGTCCACCGGCTGCTCGATATTTTTTACTTTAATGTCATAGGAGGGCGTCCAGCCAGCATTCGATACAATATATTTCAAATCAAATACGGCCCGGGTAGGATTTTTCGCTTCTATCTTCAACACAATTACTCCAGATGGATTGGTTGCCTTGGTTGTTTGTCCGGCAAGTTGTTTTTCTATTTTTGTAAGTTGCTTAGTCAAATCATCTAGTATCAACTGCCTTTCCACTCTTTTTAATTTGATAGCTGTAATTCTTTCTGTAAAATAGTTATTGGCTTCTTTTAGAGCGGCAATATTGATTCCCGTATTGGTACCACCAATGCTGCTGTTGTTTTTTAAGAATGTAAGTTCATCCTGTAGCACATCTTGGTATACAGATTCTATTTTCAGTTTTTTTTCAATTTCCAGTTTCGTTTTTTTGAGTTCTTCGTTTTCAGATGGTATCCCGTATTGAGTGATATAGTCATCCTGCAGGTTTACTGACAATATTTGAAATTCTCCTTTTCCATTAATCTGTATACTCTTTGGGTCAATATAGGGCGACAAGCCCGTAAAACTAATGGTACTTTTTCCAGCAGGTATTTCCGTGGTTTTGGATCTGCTAATCTGGGCACCTATCAGATATACGGTTACTTCTTTGATATCTGATTTTAACTCTATTTCCGAAATGGTTTGTGCGGATATAGCGTTATTGAAACAAATTAGACAGGGAATGAAAAGTAATTTTACGTAATCGGCAAGTTTAGATTTTTTCATAATGATATATTTATAAGGTTACATAAATTAAGTAGATTCCCTTTTTGCAATAATTTATTATTTTTTGGTTTACAATTTTTGCCCATATCGCTCACTTAATCTTACAAAAGTTCTTTTGCAAATATCAGAATGTTGGAAATATTTGGTATAGTGATTTCCATTGAAATTTGGCATGAACCTCCCCTATATAGATAATCATTATAAAAATTGTTTCAATATCGTCTCATTCATTAAATGAATAAATTGCTTTTTCTTTTTAAGGGATTCGCAATTATGTTTATTGGTCATTAATTTAATCTATTTTATTATACAAATTTCTTAAAGCGCTAAAATTTCTTGCTTAAAGTTATTTTTTTGATTTTTTTATCCAATTTGACCTAACTACCCTTTTGAATTAGCTAACTTTTAAATCAATTAAAAATTTCCCCAGAATATTTAGTTGCAATTTTTGTGGGCTATTTATAATTTAACTATACTAATACTATTTTCGAAAAGGGGTTTTTCTCCACAGCATCTTGCATCTAGGGCTGGTTGTTTACTTTGAGGAACGAACTAACCACTTATTTTTATCACCAATTTTTGGTCAATTCTTTATTTCTGCCAGCCCCTTTTTCCCACCATTTTCTCTCTTCATTTAAACCCCACTGCCAACCCATAACCTCAAAAAATTGCAACCTCGCGCAGGCGGAATTTAATTAGAATTATACATCCTAAATATCGGTGTATTCACCGTTTTATTACTCCGTATAATCACTGAATTTTGTTGGGCTGTTAAGTAATAAATAATTGATATTCAACTTTCTACATATTTTTATGCGTCTCAATAGTATAAAATTGACTGGTTTATATACACCTACTCTACTTATTTTGGTGATGTGTTTTTCATTTATAAACCCATCAATCAACCACTCATGAAAATGAATTTCTCCGCCGGTAAATGGTGTTGGCTGTTTATCGGAATTGCATTCACTGCTTGCAACAAGCAGAACGATTCTCCCACTACCCCTACAGCGCCCCAAATGGTGCAAGCACTTAAGGGGGATAGTTCGGTAAACGGACTCATCACCGCCCTTACCGCAACTGCCCTCAAAAACAGCTTTATTGAAAAGCGAGGCGACCAGGAAACCCGCCTGGTAAAAATTTCGGTGAAGGATTTAATCAATTACCTCCACCAGATGCAAACCAATGCCTATACCGATTCAATCGGCATTCACATGGGCATCTATACCGCAGCTACTGTTCCCGAGGCTCATCCCGATTATGTGGGCAAATCAACCCTCTATTTTTCGGTATTTCCAGCAGGTAATCCGGCTACTTCGGGTATCAAAATTTTCGGTAATTCAAACGGCAACACCTTCTTAAATCACGGAACCCTATATCCTTAATGCTATCTATTTTATTTCTTTTATTGTGGCAGTTACTCACCCTAACCTTAACTGGGGTGGTATACTATAAACAACGCAATTCCGGATTTTTGTTAGTAGCGGGGTTACTGCTTTTACAAATACTGGCGAATATTTTTCAGCTGGAGGTATTTAGCAGTAACCCCTTATTTTTTCGAATTCAGTATGCCATTAATTTTCTTTCAGTTGCCGGCTACGCCTTTTTATTGCTGCTGCAGTTGAATCATCCACACTATAAGCATTTTGCAAAGGCTATACTAGTCTGTTTTACTTGTGCAGCCATTTACTTGCTTTGGATACCATACGATTTACTAATAACCTATATCAACTACCTATTGGTAGCCGCCTCCATTTGTATGGTGCTGCTTAGTGTTCGATACTTATACGAAACAGCCATCAATCCTCCTATGCCGCTACCACATAGTTCCTTTCCACCCTTTGTTTGGATGGCGGCAGGACTCTGCTGTTATTTCTTATCCATGTCGCTACTGCATGCCTTTTACGGTTGGCTGCACCAAATAACGCTGCCGGTATCGGGAAGCTGGATTTTTAATCAGGTAAATCAAGTACTGTTGGTGGCTTTGTATATTTTTTTCAGCGTAGCCCTTTTGATAGGCATACCCAAATCGAAATCATGTATATAAATCTTTTTGTAAGGAATGTCACCTCTTTCATTATTGCCGCTTCTATTTTGGTGAGGCTGGATAAGCATTTTTTTCAACCGAATACTGAAAAATTGTTGGGATGGAAAAGCAGTTACTTTCGTATGCATTTTATACAGGGCCGGGTGAATATACAAACTTATGGCACTGGAACCTGTGTACCCCTATCCGTTCCTATAAGTAAAGCCGAATGAACACGAAAGTTGCTGTTGTGGATGATCACCAGTTGGTCCGTATCGGATTGGTGCAGATGGTTCAGGCACTTCCCGGGTGGGAGGTAACGATTGAAGCCGCTAATGGCAAAGATTTTATAGATCAAACCAATTTATTATCACCCCCCGATATTGTACTGTTAGATATTCGCATGCCCATCATGGATGGCTATGAAACTGCCTTGTGGATCCGATCCCATTTACCCGAAACCCGCGTATTAGTGGTATCTATGGTTAGTCGCGAACCTGCAATAATCCGCATGTTGCGACTGGGGGTTTACGGATTTATTACCAAAGAAAGTACCCAGGCCGAATTGCACCAAGCCCTGATTCGGATACAACAAAAACAATTTCATGTAAATGAATTAGTGGGTAATCGCATATTTCATTATTTCTCCGAAAACTCCACCGAACAATTACCCGACGAAAAAAATGATATTACCGACCGAGAATTTATTTTTTTGCGCAAATGTTGCAGCGAATTAACCTATCGCCAAATTGCAAAGGAAATGCATGTGAGTCCGCGTACCATCGATACCTATCGAGATCATTTATTCGAAAAGTTGCAGGTACGTACCCGGGTAGGACTAGTAATTTATGCCCTCCGTACTGGCCTGATAGAGGTGGATGATTTGGTGTAGTATTTGATATAACTATTAGAGTTGATTGTTCCTAGCTTAGTTTGCCTAGTCGCAGTATACGGAGAAAAAAATGTAAGGTAGATTTAGTTAATTGCTTAGCAGCAGCCCAATTTGTAAGGAATAAATAAGCAAGCTACTTTTTAGACTCCCGATATAATAATGGGACCGAAAGGTAGTGGTGGATTTTTCAAATACACTTGAACTTGTGAAGATAATTTTGTTAGTTCTGCGTATGAATTGATAGAAGCATTTAGTACAAAAACTGTAATGTTATATTTAGAAAAACTTTGCTGATAACTTAGGTTTTTGTCAAAAGTAAACAATGCATCAAATTCATTTTGAAGTAACAAATTCAGTAGTTGTCCATTTTTTATTCCATTCCAACCTTTATCCCTGACTGTAAAAATCTCATGATCTGGAAAATCTAACTTTAAACGTTTTGGAAGATTTTCATCAAGCAAGAGTCGCATATATTTGATCCGCTTTATGTGAAGTAAGCATTTTATGTGCTATTTCAAGAAGAGCTATTGCCTGTTCGCGGGTAACTGAAGGAAAATCCTCAAGAAATTCGTCTAGTGAAATTCCGGCCTCTAGATGGTCAAAAAGGGTGTCTACAGGAACTCGAGTACCTACAAAAACGGCTTGTCCGTTTTGTATTTCCTTGTCAACATGAATGATATCCTGAATGCGCATATTATGAAGTTACGAAAATTCTTACTTGAAGGAAATTTTTGTTCCTAGCAAAGTACGCCTCCTTTTCATTGCACACCTTCGGAAATTTTTATTCCAGACGGAGCAGTCTTTCACAGTATTCATTGGCTACACTGGGAAATTTCTAAGATGTTCCTAGCGTAGTCACCGTAACGATAGTGTAGAGACTGCGCGCTTTCGGAAGTTTTTATTCCAATCCGTGCAGTATACCTAGGCGCACTACACTGCGGAAAATTGGGGAACCACCCTCTACTACCATTTCACTCACACAATAATGGTAATAAAAAAAGGACAGCAATCGCTGTCCTTTTTCTTAATTATCTGAAGCCTAAAATTCAATCTATTACTTCAAATCAAATCTATCTAAATTCATCACTTTCGCAAATGCAGCTGCAAAGTCATGAACAAATTGCTCATGCATATCTTCACAAGCATACAACTCTGCCAGTGCACGCAATTCCGAATTAGAACCAAATACCAGATCCACACGTGTGCCTGTCCATTTAACCGCACCAGTTTTTCTGTCGCGCCCTTCAAACACATCTTTATGGGCGGTTATCGGTTGCCAGGTAGTTCCGAAGTCGAGCAGGTTTATAAAGAAATCATTGCTCAATACACCGGGTTTATCGGTAAGTACACCATGAGCAGATTGATCAAAGTTGATATTGATACTACGTAAGCCTCCAATCAGCACCGTTAATTCCGGAGCGGTTAGGTTCATCAACTGTGCTTTGTCAACCAGCAAGTCTTCTGCAATAGCACCATGATGTCCGGATGCATAATTTCTAAATCCGTCGGCTTTGGGCTCTAACACTGCAAAGGAAGCTACATCTGTATGCTCCTGTGTAGCATCGGTACGGCCAGGGGTAAATGGTACAGAAATCGCATGACCGCCTAAGCGAGCGGCTTCTTCTACACCGGCTACACCACCTAAAACAATTGTATCGGCGAGAGAAATTTGAGCACCACCTGCATGGGCAGTATTAAAGGTTGTCTGTACTTTTTCGAGAGCATCTAGCACACTTGATAACTGAGCCGGATTATTTACCGTCCAGAATTTCTGCGGAGCCAGTCGGATGCGGGCACCATTGGCACCACCACGTTTATCGGAACCGCGGAAAGTAGCTGCAGAAGCCCAGGCAGTGGATACCAGTTGGGCTACGGTTAGGCCGGAGGCAAGTAGACTTTTCTTCATTTCGGCAATCTCGGCGTCGTTTACTAATTGGTGACTAACAGCCGGAACAGGATCTTGCCAAATCAATATTTCTTCGGGTACTTCCGGACCAGCATAGCGGGTACGTGGACCCATATCGCGGTGCGTTAGTTTAAACCAAGCGCGGGCAAAAGCGTCAGCAAACTGATCGGGGTTTTCGAAGAATCTGCGGGAAACTTTTTCGTATGCGGGATCAAAACGTAATGCAAGATCGGTCGTTAGCATAAACGGTGCATGCTTAATTGATGGATCATGCGCATCCGGAACTGTTCCTGCACCCCCATTATTTTTGGGTTTCCATTGGTGAGCACCAGCTGGTGACTTGGATAATTCCCACTCAAATCCAAACAGATTTTCGAAATAGTTATTACTCCATTGGGTAGGCGTGGTAGTCCAAGCACCTTCTAATCCACTGGTAATGGTATCGCCCCCATTTCCGGTTCCGAAAGTATTTTTCCAACCAGTACTTTGTTCTTCCAGGGTAGCACCTGCGGGCTCTCTACCTACATATTTAGAAGGGTCGGCAGCACCATGTGTTTTACCGAATGTATGTCCGCCTGCAATCAGGGCCACCGTTTCTTCATCATTCATTGCCATGCGTCCGAAAGTTTCGCGGATATCTCTGGCAGATGCAATTGGGTCGGGATTGCCATTAGGACCTTCAGGATTTACATAAATCAATCCCATTTGAACGGCACCTAATGGATTATCGAGCTGACGATCACCAGTATAGCGTTTGTCGCCCAGCCACTCCGTTTCAGTTCCCCAGTTTACATCTTCAGCAGGCTCCCACACATCTGCTCTGCCTCCTGCGAATCCGAAGGTTTTGAATCCCATAGATTCCAGGGCACAGTTACCGGCAAGAATCATCAAGTCGGCCCATGACAGCTTTTTGCCATATTTCTGTTTAACCGGCCAAAGCAATAAGCGGGCTTTATCTAGGTTGGTATTATCCGGCCAGCTATTCAGGGGTGCAAAGCGTTGTTGACCTGCGCCACCACCACCGCGACCATCGGCAATACGGTAGGTTCCAGCACTGTGCCAGGCCATGCGGATAAAGAAGGGACCATAATGGCCATAATCGGCAGGCCACCAATCTTGCGAGGTAGTCATGCAAGCTTCAATATCTTTTTTTACAGCCGCCAAATCGAGTGATTCGAAAGCAGCTGCATAGTCAAAATCCTTATCCAAGGGATTGGATAGTTCCGAGTGTTGGCGAAGGATATTCAGTTTCAATTGATGGGGCCACCAATCTCGGTTAACCTGGCCAGCTCCGGCACTTTGTTTAATCATTCCTCCAGAGAAGGGGCATTTGGCAGCATTGTTATTTTCCATTGTTTACTTTTTTATTTGAGATGATGTTAAGGCAGTTAATTTTTTTCTATTTAGGGTACAAAATTAAGCTATTATCGGTAAGGAATGCAATCAAATGAATGTAGCGAATCTTTGGTAAGGGAAGAAATTGTGTAAAACTTTTAATGAATTCTATAAACAAAAGGGAAGGGTGTATGAGAGTATTTCGGAAGGTTATTCATCCTAATAAGACGTTGCTTAGAAATATGAGCACACAAGAAGGGCATTTAGTATAATATAATAAAAATTACCTACTTGTTTTCAAGCCAAGGGCAGATTTTTTCTAAACCTATTTTGGTTAAGCTATTCAATTTAAATGCCATCATCGGGTTCTACATAAGCAGGGTTAAATCTTTCCCAATGCTTTTCGTAAAGAGAGGTATGTAAGAACCAAATGGCAGCGAAGCTTAGCAAACAGCAAATAATTACCAACGGAAGCATATTGAAAATAAAATAATGCAAAACGCCGATGATTAGTGGTAATATCATAACCAATAGGTGAATAATGAATGATGTGCCTCTGCCAATTGTATTTTCCGGTACAGAAAAGGGTAATTCTTTGATAACAAAGTAGGCATTTATGTAGGTCATTGCCACTAAATTTCCAATTGCCAACAATAGATTGGGGATGGCTATCCAACCAAGTAGCCAAATTCCAAACAGAGAACAAATTAAAAAGAAGGGGGCACAAAATTTAAAAAAAAGCGATTTTACGGTTCCAGTTATAATGGCACCGGGAAATTTGAGGGGTGATATGTAGAAGATCCAAGCTGCTTTATATTTTTCTGAGGATTTACTATGGGTAAGTGCACCTGCAATAAAAATCATAGACATATATATAACCATCATTAACATTGCCTTTAAATCACTTTCTGAGGCCGCCAAATCTTTGGTAGAAGCATTTTTCTTTGAATAAATCATTAAAAGGGAAAACACCACAAAATAACCTATACCCGGATAGGTTTTCAACTTAAAATCCCGGCTTCTTGCAGTAAGCAGCCAGGTAAATTCAAATCCCATTTTTTCGGCCCCTCTTCGGGTAAATTTCTCCGACAGCCATTGGTAATATTTTTTTCCAGTAGTCTTGCTTGGGTTGCTTGTAGATACAGCCTGTTGAACCGGCACCTGATTATCCGATTCTGAGCCTGATGTAGAAATGGCAGCTAGTTTACGGTTAAATGATGGGCCAAAATATACCACCATAGCCCAGAGGGAGAGTATGGGTACTATGAATGCCATAATTGTGGCAGAGATTCGAACCAGTCCTGCGGCAGATAACCCTTGATGAAAAATTTGCCAGGCGGCGGCAAACCAATACGAAGGGATTGCCAAACTAGAAATTTGCTCAGGGACATGATACGACTTGAAAGATTCACTTGACATCAATCGCGGGATGATTTGAAAACCCCCATAAATTATGATTCCCAGTATTATCTGAAAATAGGTAATGATGGATTTAAATTTTTGAACCGATACATATTTTAACATGAGAAGATAAAATACATTCAACAGGAATACCGTAAAGAAAACCGCAAATGGCGTGATAACCATAAAACCCAGCATACCCATTATGCCATTGGTAAAATATAGGGTAATCATGGCTGGAATCGATATGGGAATTGCCAAATCCAAAATAAAAATAATCAGATGTAATATCCGAGAAAGCAGAAAAGTTCGGTCATTTACGGGTTTTGGTAAAATGATTTGATTATCTCTCCCATCCAGCAATACTGTTGTAAATTCTGATATAAGCATCATGGAAAGAATGATGATAAGAAACGAATAGACTATTAATATTTTAACGAGTACATCAGCTTCTATTAGTAAGGGGAAAATCAATACCAAACCTACTACCCCATATAAAAAAAGGCGTCCGATTCCTCCATATTTTGATGGCTTTCCTCCTGCTTTTTTATTTTTTCTGTTCAGATGTATGGGCCTACGATCATCCATCAGCAATTTAGCCGTGAGAATCGCTCTTAGTTGGGCAATATTTACCCCCATTCTGGTGTAATACCCTTTGGGTAATAAAAGTAATTTGAGTAGTAACTTTTTCAAATGGATTTTCTTTAAGGGTGTATGGCCTGAATTAAGTCGGAAGCAGCATGCCCCATGGTATCATTGGAAGTGAGCTGGGCAAATATTTTTTCTAGACTGCTATTGTTACCCGATTGTGCCTGTAACTCTTGTATCGTGCCCTGCGCAATTACGGTTCCCTGATGGATTAATACGATAAGGTCGGAAACTTTTTCTACTACATCCATCATATGACTGCAATAAAAAATCGTTTTTCCTTCCGAAGCTAATTTAGAAATCAGGTCTTTAATAATCAGTACGCTGTTGGCATCTAATCCACTCAGGGGCTCGTCTAAAATGATAATATCCGGGTTATGCAGGATGCCGGAAATGATTAATACTTTCTGTTTCATACCCTTACTAAAAGTGTCCATGCGCTGATCTATCTGCCCCTCCAAACCCAATGCCTGTAACATTTTCAGAATACGTTCCTGTGCAGTTGCTTCGGGTAATTCGTAGAGTTCCGACATTAAGGTGAGAAATTCACGGGGTGTGAGTACATCATAGAGTTCCGCCAATTCGGGCACATACCCGATTTTTCTTTTTACAGCCAGCAAATCATCCCGCAAATTGATGCCCGCTACTTCAACAGTTCCCTCATAATCATCTATCAATCCACATAAAATTTTAACCGTAGTACTTTTTCCTGCACCGTTCGGACCAATATACCCAATTACCTGGCCGGCTTGTATGGTTAGGTTAATGCCATTCAGCACTTGTTTGGTTCCGTAAGATTTATGTACCGATTGAAGAGAGATAATAGGCTGCATGATAGATGGCTTAAAATTATAGGTAAAGTTAATAGTAATTATATTTTTTGATAGCTAGATTCTATTGCTTTCAGTTGTTCTTGTAATTGTTCCAATACTTTTTTCTGTTGTGCCGTAGGGGGGTAGTCGGCACTCATTAGAAGCGCTTCTTTGGATAATCCCAGTAAGTGTTCGAAAAGTTGACTTGGATTGCGGAAACTATCCCAGCGGGCGCCGGTTTGATGTACATCTATCAGTTTTGCTTCTAGTTGATAAATGGCATCTTCTCTTTTCAGGGAAGCGGGTGTATTGGTTTTTAGCAAAGCGGCTCTTTCTGTTTCCATTTTTTCTATCAAGCCATGTGTGCGCCGAATCGCTGAAAAAAGGGTTTGTCCCCAAGTATATTGCGCTTGAATTTCTACTGCAGTAGCTTTTGATTCGGGATCTTTTAGCAATACAATGGGCTGTTGCAGCCGAAGATTATCTGCTTGCAAAACCAACTGATATTTTCCGGGCGGTAGGCGAAGTCCTTCTAAACCCGGTGCCATATCTAAATCATTGATATAGGGTAGCCGGGTGCCTTTTTCATCCAGCTTTACAAAGGGATTATCTCGTGGAATGGTTTTAAATACCGGCGCTTTTACAGATTCATGGGATAACGAAAACCATACCCTATTAATGCCCTTTAGATTAGTTCCTGTTAGTGTTGCAATGGTATCTGCTTTTTCATTGGTTAGATAAAGCTTAGGTGCTTTAGTAAGCGTATCGGGTAAAAAATATTGCGCTACTGCCTGGTCTTCGGGATTCTGTCCACCCTTTACGGCATCTCCACCATCATGGTTTTTATTCTGCTGATTAAAACGATAAGCAGTTCTGAGAGGGTATAATTGAGCAGCCGATGTTTTTTTTGATTTACTCCATTCCCGAATCGCGGTTATATCATCCAAAATATAAATGCCTCTGCCATAGGTTGCCACAATCAAATCTCTGAACTGCGGTTGAATATCGATATGGTAAACGGGTGCAGGCGGCAGATTACGTTTCAATTGAATCCATTCTTTTCCATCATTGCCACTTACATACAATCCATTGTCGGTACCTGCAAATAGCAGTCCCGGTTGCGCAGGATCTTCTTTTATAAAGTGTACAAACCCGCTATTCGTTCGAGGTAAGTTACCGGTAACGGATTGCCAGTTTTTACCATAGTTGGTGGTTTTAAAAATAAATGGATCATTATTTCCTTCCATTTGATAATGGATACTTACATAGGCAGTACCCTCCCCAAATTCGGAAGCACAAATATTGCTAACAGTTCCCCAGGGTGCCAGAGCAGGAATGTTTTTACTTACCAGCGTCCAGGTTTGTCCTTCATTTTGGGTAACATAAATCTGTCCGTCATTACTGCCCGTCCATAATACCCCTTTCTTTACCGGCGACTCCGCAATGGCATATAATGTGGAGCCATCAAACGTCATCAGATTATCATTTGCAATACCACCTGAGTTTTGTTGTCGGCTTTTGCTATTGGTGGTAAGGTCGCCACTGATCGTATTCCACTGCATACCGGCATTGCTGGTTTTATGCACAAACTGACTGCCAACATAAACAACACCCGGCTGATGGCGGGAGAGGGTCATGGGAAAATTCCAGTGCCAGCGATAAGGAACATCCGCAGGCGCCCATCCGTAACCGGTAACGGGCCAAACACGCACATCGTGGGATAAGCCCGTAGTTAAATCAGTAACGTCTAATCCGCCATCATAACATCCCGACCAGATAATGTTGGGATTAAAAGGATCGGCCTGGGCAAAGCCACTCTCACAACCGCCCACAGATTTCCAACTGCCAATGGGTATACTGCCTTGGCGACTGATGGCAGCGGTGTGATAGGAATAGCCATCTTGTCGGTTACCCATGATATGATAGGGGATAGCATTGTCGGCCGACACATGGTACATCTGCGCAATGGGCAGGTTAATATTTTTCCAGGTTTTACCTCCATTCAAACTCATGTTCATACATCCATCATGGGCCACCATAATTCGCTGCGCATTAGAAGGGTCGAACCAGATATCGTGGTTATCGCCTCCGGGTTCAAAGGATCCGTTTCCATTAAAAGTTTTGCCACCATCTTTCGATTCCATTATGGTAACACTAATGGTGTATAATTTATTTTCATCCTGAGACGAAACCCGCACCCGGGTATAATAAGGTCCTCGTTGTGCAAGGGAATTTTTTTGCAATAATGTTTTCCAGCTTTCCCCCCCATCGATTGATTTGTATAATGCAGGAATGGTATCTTCTGCCAATGCATATAAGGTACTAGGATTGGATGCCGCATAATCGATGGAAGTTTTTCCAATGGGGTGTTCTTTTCCACCCGGTAAGCCATTACGCATCGGTAGCCAGGTTTTACCACCATCCTGGGTTTTGTAAAATCCACTGCCTGGTCCACCACTATTTAGTAAACCGGTAGTCATGGATACCTGCCACATAGCCGCCACCAGTTGATCAGGTTGTTTTGGGTTGATGGATAAATCACTGCATCCCGTTAAATCATTTATGAATAAAATTTTATTCCAGGTTTTACCACCATCGGTAGTTTTATATACGCCTTTCTCAGATTGGGGCGCATGGGTACTTCCGAGAGCGGCAACATATACGGTGTTGGTGTCTGTGGGATGAATGATTACTCTACTTATGCGGATGGTTTCTTTCAATCCCATATTCTGCCATGTAGTGCCACCGTCGGTTGATTTATAAACACCATTGCCATTGGGATGTGCGGGCCGAATGATAAAGGTTTCACCAGTGCCGGCCCAAACATGACGGGGATTTGAAAGGGATACCGCTAAAGCACCAATGGCGGAATTATCCATTTCATCAAATATGGGTTTCCAGTGAAAGCCGCCATCGGTAGTTTTAAATATTCCTCCGGATGCAGCACCCACATACGATACCATCGGGTTTCCGGCTTCTCCGGCCACTGCAATGGCTCGGTTTCCATCGGGCCCAACAAAACGGAATTTCATCTCCTGAAAGGGATAGGGAGAACTTTTTTGTGCGCCAATTCCAGAAAAAAAGAGCAGGCAAAAAATAAAAAGTGTTATTCGCATCACATTTGATTATTTAAATATTAATAATTATGATGCAATAATATATATCTATCTATTATATTAAATGTAAGATATATATCCATCATAAATGCTATCTAAACTAACAAATAATGCACAATAAAAAAATTTGGAATAGATTCCGCAAAAACTTAATATTGGAATGGAATACAATCCGCTAAATTGCCCAAAATTAGTTTTATGAACTCTTCTGTGGTGATCTCCGAAGACTCGCTTATACATCAGTTGCGAAGTGCGCATTCTGAGAAAGAACTTGCAAATATTTTAGAAGCAACTTACCAGAATGTTAGTACAGTTTCAGATGAAAGTGGATGGGAAAAATTATCCAAATCACTAGTTAATCAGCTTAATTCAATCAATCCACTTTACATTGATGATCCCAAAGAGTGGACCATGATTAAATTAGCAAGGGTATTCATTTACCGTATTTCTACCCATCAAATGGTGCATTGATTCTTACCTTTTATCCTCTTTTTCTTCCTTTTCAAAGGGGGTAAAGAAGGCGGCTCTTCTAGGAGCGGGTACAGAAGCAGATGCTCCCTTCACAGCTTTCCAAATTACCTCGGTAAATAGGCGGTCGGGTATTCGATCTTCTTTAGAAAAATCGAATCGCTCACTCATTTGTTGCCAAACATTTTCTACCGAATTTTTTTCGTTGATATTTACTTGCAAGGGTTTTTGCGCAAAGGGAGTTGAGTTGGCTGTTGAAGTAAAACATCGCCACATTGGTTCTGCTGCAGCATCGTATTGGCTCATCGGTTCTAATCCAAGTATCAGTTCAATGGTTCTTAACATTGAAGAAGTGGTGTACATAGTATGATCAATAAAATGTCTTTTTACCAATCCACCGGCAACATACGCAGTACTTCTGTGCGCATCCACATGGTCGGGCCCATCTTGGGCATCATCCTCTAAAATAAAAATGGCGCATTGATTCCATATTTTACTTTTACTCAGGTATTCTACAAACATGCCAATTGCTAAATCATTATCGGCCACATGCGCAAATGGGGTTGGGCGACCTTTGCTCAGTCCTTCTGTATGATCATTTATAATTCGTAGGGTACTTAGTCTAGGCACAGCATTTATCGCCAATAGTGAATCGAAATCTCTTTTCCATTGTCCTACACGGGTTGTATCCCGAACGCTTTGATCCCAACTGGTAAAATAAGGGCAAAAATGATCTTTTAGAACTGGAATATTGGGTTTGTAATCATCGGCAAATTCGCCATAAGTGCGATAACTTATCCCTGCCCGTTTACAATAATCCCAGATAAATCCTTTTTTATTGTTGGCAATCGCCCGGTTCCCTTCGGCATCATAATCGCCCCCTCTTCCACCATAACTGGTTACCCAGGTTTTTTCAAGATAGTCATTCGAATAAGCACCCAAGCTCCAGTTATGCCCGTCTGCACTCACTTCTCCATCTACATAAAAATTATCCAATAGTACAAATTCACGGGAAAGAGCGTGCTGATTCGGGGTAACTTTTTCGCCAAAAAGGCAAAGGCTGGTATCACCATTTCCTTCGGGCATATCTCCTAAAACTTGATCGTAGGTTCGGTTTTCTTTTACAATATAAAATACATATTGAATAGGAGATGGGTTGCCCAGTTTCATGGGAATCGGATTGCCTGCTTCTCCAGATGCCTGGGTTTCCTTGGTTTTATTATAGGGGGTATTTCGGTAAACCGCCTGAGTAAATATCTTTAACTGACTGGGTTGTGGAATAGGAATGATACTCAATGTTCCTTTAAATAACCCGCCAATATATTGTACTTCCTTGGGTTGGGTGGTATCGCCTTTTTGAAATGAGAGTTGAATATTTGTGTTAACAGGATTAGGACCATAAGGATTCGCACGCGAGGTAAATCCTTTTCCGTTTGCTACAAACAATTCTTTTCCCACTACCCGAACACAGGTAGGATACCATCCGGTAGGGATAAAGCCTTTAGAAATACTGCTGCCCAGCACACTAACATCATACACCGATAAACAATTGTTATCAGCATTCGCGATAAACAGGGTTTTGGCATCAGAACTCAGGGCAACACTATTGGTAGTTGAACCTCCGGGAGCATCCGGATATAGTGCCGTATTCAATGTTTCAATTACGGAATATTTTTTCAAATCGATTACCGATACACTGTTGTCATTAGCATTTGCCACGTATAATATATTGCCATTGGGCGACAAGGTAATGTCGTTAGGATTACTGCCTACTGCTATCTGATGGGTTATACTTTTCGATTGTGTGTTGAATACAACAATGGATGCACTCCCCCAAGAACTAATGTATACTTCGTTTTTGATAGGTGAAACTACAATCGTGTAAGCTTCTGCAGGCAGAGATACTTTTTTTAAAATTTGTTGGGTAGATAAATCTATCAAATACAACGAATTGTTTTCTTTGGTTACGGCATATAAAATATTAGTACGATGGTCGATGTTCATACCAGCAATTGATATTCTTTCGGGCCAAGACTTGCCAATTACGATGCTATCCGAAAAAACCAACTTGTTGTCTTTAACGGCATACCGAATAATCCGATTATCATTGCCTCCAGAAACATATAAGTAGTCGTCGTTTTTGCTGAAACACAAGCCCAGCCAGGCTTTGGCAATTTCTATCGAATGTAGAACCTTTTTATTTTTTATATCAATTAACTGCAAGGTTTGGGTGCTTTGTCCATTATTCGTTACCGCCATATATTTTTTTGAGTGGGCAACTGCGAGGTTCAGTGGTAAGTCTCCTAATGGCAGGCTGCTTCCTACCGGAGTAAGGTTCCAACCATTGGGTAATCCAATCCTTTTTTCATTCAGTTCCTGAAGAGTTTGGGCATATATCTGCACTGCTGATAGTAGCAAAATGATGAACGCGAATACTATTTTTTTCATAACTATCATATAATTATAAAGTAGATACTACTTCTTCTGCAAAACCGAACGAAAGGGTCATACCTGCACCACCCAATCCATTGATTATATAAACTCCCGGCTCGGGTTGTAAAAACAAATCCGTTTCTCCGTTGGTCATTTTAGGATACACTCCATTCCAGGTCTGAATCAATTGCCATTGCTTCGAGTGCATAAAAGTTTGCAAATAATCTAGAATCAGTTGGTTGATGTGCGCACTGTCGAATGGTTCAAACGTTTTTGCATACTCATGCGAATCGCCCACCGTAAGCTCACCACGATTGTTTTGAGAAACCATCACATGAATGCCAGCGTTTAGGTATTCGGCCATTTCCATTTCATAACGTTGTTTTAGTTTTGGAAGGGAAGCGGCTGCTGTAAAACTTTTATAATGAATGAGTGAAAGGCCACCACATACCGAAGTGCCAATGGTATAACCAGGTTGTTCCGAAACAAACCGAAGCATTTGTAGTTTACATTTCGTTATGGGTAGTTCATTGAAGATTTCAGGAAAAAGGGTTTCAAAATCGGCTCCATTACATATACAAACAATATCTGCTTTAAATATTTCCTTTCCTGTGCGAACAGAATGGCTGGTTACTTCATTCACTTGCTTACCCCAAATAAATTGAACGCCTAAAAATTCTTCCAAATAGGCAGCTGCAGTTGCAATGGCTTCCCTAGGATCTACAATCATTTCTGTGGAACTGTACAGTCCTCCCAATAAGCCTTCCGTTTGTAATCCAGAAAATTTTTGTTGCATTTCGCTTATATTTAATAAAGAAACTGGCCTGTTTTCTTTACCAAATTCGGCTGCTAATTCCTGTAATACTTGCCATTCATCGGCATGATACGCGGTATGTAAACTGCCATTTTCTAGATAGGGAAGTCCGGTACTATCTGCTACTTCTTTCCAAATTTGTTTCGATCGAATTGCACGCTGATACATCTTTCCTGCGGTTTGTCCAATAGGCCAGAGCATCCCAAAATTTCGGATAGAAGCACCTACGGCTTTATCGGTTCTTTCGATAACCGTAACTGCATATCCTTTTAAAGACAAGGCACGGGCAGTTGCCAAGCCAACAATTCCGGCTCCAATTACAATTGCTTTAGTTGACTGCATACTGTTGATTTTTAGGAATTAGGTTCAATTTTTTTTTAAAATAAATTAGGGCAGCTATAGTAGCGCATATTCCAATAACTGAAAAAATAATCACTCCATTACTATACAGGTAAGTCCAGCTATTCGTATTTTTCATAAAGGTTTTTGCAATAATAATAACAACACTGCCCAAATAGCCAAATGAATCTGCTAGGTACATCAGAAATCCGATATTACCGGGCTGACGAAAAGCTGCAATCAGTCGTTCGAATAAGAGGCAATTGAAGGGGATGTATCCCATATACAAACCCAAACCTACCAAAGTCATCCACGGGATGGGATTCAGCAAATGCATCACAAAAAGCATTGAACTGATACCGGCAATCAGAAAGCCAACGATAATTAAATAGTGCGTAAGTATAAAAGCGCGGGTATTGTTTTTGATCAACATCATGCTGCCCATTAATACCAACACCATGAGGGTAATGGGTATTTCTGTTTTTGAAAAAACGGATGGCAGAGAACCATATCCCAGTGTTTTCCAAATATCAGCGGCAAAGTTGTCGCGAATATCTCGGAAAATGGTGAGTACGATGTACACAAAAATAAGCAGTACTAGGCCGGCAGCATATTTCCCAAAAAAAACTTTTCTTTCCTGCTTATTCATGGGGGATCTTTCAACCCTTAATAGCCTATCTTCTTCGGAGGGGGGAGGGATTTTTTCGAGTAGCTTAACGAAACAAATCAGGGGGATAATAAACAGCGCTCCTGTGGCAAAAGGTATCCATTTTTCTGAAATTGGAAAAGTTATCCAAAGCCATTTAGCTACTGTTTTTACAAAACCAGAAGAAAATATAAAGCTAACAGCCAGGGCAGCTCCAATAAAATCGGTAGCTTTTCTGCCTTCAATATAAGAAAATAAAATACCCCAGATAATACCTAGCGGAAAGCCATTCAAAAAAAGGAATACAATATTCCAGGGTGCTGGAGTAATGCCAAATAGTAAGAGGGCTATCCAGGAAATTGTAACCAATAAAATAATTAAATTGCCCCTGCCGAATTTTCCCAACTCAGCGATAAAGCGGATACCATAGAATTTGCTGATCATGTATCCAAGGGCTTGTGCAATAACCAAAGCATCTTTATAAGGTATTCCAAATACATGGCCTTCCTGTTCAAAAGTACCTACTGTAAATGGTTTTCTGAAGGCATACACAGAGGCATAGGTAAGAAAAGATAATAGGGCGGCATACAATGCAACTCGAGTGGTTGGTTTAGGTAAGTAAGCATTGAGCGTTTCCTTCATTAATCTTGGTTTTCCAAGTGTTGAATGATGCGATTTTCGAAGGGAAGAAGTGCAGGAACCGGAATATCATTTACTTTGGCTTGCTCGTCCCATTTTCTTAATGCTATGTATATCTCCCAATTGGGATCTGATTCAAATTCTTTGGCTTCCATTTCCGACATAACGCCTCCTTGTAGAATAAGTGTTTGTTTACTCGCATCTGAAAGTTGCTGAAAGTAGTCAGGAAATCTATAGGTAAGGTATCTTTTGGCAGCCACATGTGAAGCAACCATCTTAACCAGTCTTTCTGAAAATCCCAAGTCTTTTAAATAAGCTGCCCCAATTTTTTCATGCGCGTGTACACCATATCCCTCCATCGATTTTGTAGGGAGTATGTGTTCACATAAATGACCTATATCATGTAAAAAAGCAGCCAAAATTACTTCTTCATCGTATCCTTGATCAATGGCCAATTGGGCAGATTGGCACATGTGTTCAATTTGAGAAACATTTTCACCAATATAATCTTCTTTGCCAAATTGTTCAAATAATGAAATGATCGTTCTTGCGTGCTCTTTAGCTAAATCTGTATTCATTTATTTGTTTTTTATTATAGATTCGATTGGATCGGCAACTGGATGATTGGCTGTAAAATTCAGGCCCAGTAATTTTGCGAAAGTAGCAGCCAGTTGTTTTTGATAAAGCTGGATAGCATCTTTTCTTTCTCCGGCAGGTGCAGTATCTGGCCCCATAATGGCAACCCAAATTTCGCCCGCTTCTGGAATATTTGCACCATGGTTTCTCCAGTTTTCTTTTATCAAATCTCCTCTTCCATGATCGCAAGTTACAATTAACGTTGTTTTTCCTTTATAGCCAGGTTCTGATTGTACCCAATTCCATAAATCGGCTATCATCTGATCTTGTGCGCCAGCACTCAGTAAATATTGATTGTATTGACCTCCATGCGCAAAATCATCGGTTTCGTCAAATGCTATATAAAGTACGCTGGGTCTCTTGGTTTTTAAATATTCTTTTGCAGCAAGATACGTAATAACGTCTGGACGAACCCCTATTGGGCGCGGACTTAATCGCTGAAAATCGTTCAGTAATTGAAAATTGTTTACCGAAGAACTAAGTGTGTCGTGGTCGGAATTTACATATAGTCCACTTCTCTCTTTGTTTAAAATATACGGAAAAACATCCCAGGTAGTAAATGCAGCAACTTTATTATTAAATGCTGGTTGTTGATGGATAAATTCCAGCACATTGGTATTTTTATTCAGTATTTTATTGTTGGAGTTAACCAATGTATCAGGGTATCCGGTAAAAATTTCATTGTAACCCGGATAGGAAAACTTGTAAGGATTCGCATTATTAACTTTATTTCCAAAGTTTCTGTTTCCTAGTAACTGACCATTATTGGCCATGGTTGACCATAAGAATGGAAAAATCTTTTTTCTTCTGATGGTTGGGTCCTCATTCCAATATTTTGCAAATGCCGATAAACTATCTTGTGTAAATCTTTTGTTGGATAAAAGAGCCTTATCCGCCCCAGTGAACACTTCCTGCCAACGCATTCCATCTAAAGTTACGATAATCAAGTTTTCAGTTTGTTGCTGGGCAGTTGCATGAATGCTAAAAAAGCTTGTATGTAACCCGAAAAATAGTAATAAAACTTTTACAGATTTTTTCATGTAATTTCTTATAAGAAAGAAACGAGGTAATTAATTACCTCGTTTCTTTCCTGATTTTATTTAATGTAATTTATATGCTATTCCATTATTGAAGAATCCACATAATCTGAAATATACCATCAGTTCCTGTGTATTGACTTTGTACAGCTGCTTTTACATTAGCAGAATTGGTAGAATATTCTGAAGATGGATATTGAAAGCGAAGAGGAATCGCATTTCCGTTTCCTACCCCAGCACCTGTTGAGAAAGTTGGAATCCCCGTTCTTCTCCATTGGTAATAGCCTTCATAACCTGAATTACGTGCTAGAGATAAATACCTTTGGGTAAGAATTTTTGTCAAATCATTCGCATCGCCCAACAACTTTACGGAGTTTTGGTTAAAATAATCCGCATAATTAAAAGTGATATTATAATTAACATAGTCGCCTGGGGCTGTTCCTTTTAAGAAAGAAACTGTGTTTGCACCATCATTTACACCATAAAAAGCAAACATGGCTTTTATTCCATTTTGATACCATGTATTGGCAGTTCCCGTAACCCAACCACGATTTATTGCTTCGGCTATATTCAAACACATTTCAGGGTATCCAACAATGAATGTGTTTTCTCCAGTAAAACCATCGTAATATCTTTTACGACCAATTGGGGAAATGGTAAAAGCATTGATTTGCCCTCCTAAAGTACTCATGTCAGCTCCATTTGCTCCACCAACAAAAGACTTATAAGAAGTATCAGGAAATCCTAAACCACGTGCCGGATCGGCTACTTTCATAGCTCTTAAATCATTTAAACTAGAAAGGGTATTTAACCATGTAGCTGCTACACATAAACGAGTTGCATCATTTCCATAATTACCTTTATTGTTTGGGTAGTAATTATAAGTTGAGTTATAAACATATTCCCAATTGTCCGATAATGAAGTCATTATTGGATATTTTGAAGGGTTGTTCACAACATCTGCAAACTTTTGTTTGATATTTAAATCAGCATCAGCAGATTTTTTACTTAAGTTAATCAAAATACGTAATTTAAAAGTATTCACTACTTTTTGCCATTGCTTCAAAGATGTTAAAGCATCTTTTGGATCTGAAATTCTTTCTTTATAATAAAAGTCTCCTAACAGTGCATTATTTGAACTGCTGATAAGTGAAGCCAACTGAGTATTTGCATCTTCTAATAACTGTAAACACTGAACAAAAATTTGTTTTTGGTTATCGTATTTAGGAGTAGGATTGCTAGTACCCTGTAAAGCTTCAGACATTGGCAAATCTCCCACTTTCATCGTCATATTGTAGAAAATATATGCTTTAAACAACTTGGCTAAAGCTGAATAAGGATTAGAAGCTCCTGATGCCTTTACTGCTTCTTTTTCCATTGCATTTATGTCGTTCAATACGTTGTATTGAAGTGATGCACTTCCCGACCAATATTGGTTGTCTCCATAGTAGGTATAGGTAGATAAAGTGTATTGCGATCTTTTGTCTTCATCACCCCCAGGGAATACTACTAAATTGTTCTCAATGTTACGTAACAATAAATAGGCCGGAACGGTAGTCGGCTGGTTATTGTTTACAGCGTAATTGTCAAATGTTTTTGAGCAACTACTTGCAATCATTACTATTACTAATAATAAAGCTGTAATTATATTTGTCTTTTTCATAAATTGTTTTTTTGTGTTTTCAGTAAGAATGATTCAATTAGAAAACAAAATTTACATTAAACCCATAACTGCGTGTTGTAGGCGTTTGAAGATCGTATTCTCTGCTATTTCCGCTGTTGTAATTCCGACCTGAATATTGGTCAACATCCATATCTTTAAAACGACTAGGGAAGAAATATAATAGGTTACGACCAACAAGGGAAACATCAATTTTGGATATAAATGTCTTCTTGCCTAAAAACTTAGTAGGTACTGAATATGTAATTACTACCTCTCTCAGTTTTGCATATGTTTTTTTAACAGAAGTATGTTCAAAATCATTAAAGAAACTACTTACATAGTCTTGAATATAATTAACTACACCTGTATTATTTACATATTTTAAGGCACCAGCATTGGTAATTACACCAGTAATTGGATCATAGGTAATTGCAGGGCTGCCCGCAGCCAATTGAACTCCTTCTCCAACATAGGTACCCTTAAAGCCCGGTACAGCAGAGAAACTGTTTGTAGCAGCATTATATACTACATTTTTTGCTTCAATTGCTCTTGCTGCTCCTACAGCGCCTTCAACAGTAGATATATTCGATCCACCCTCTATACCTTTACGCATAACTCTATCCTGAACCATTCCACCAACTTTGCCATCAAATTGGAAAGAGAAGCTAAATTGTTTATAATAAAACTTGTTATAAATCGACCAAGACCAATCTACATCTGCATTACCAACGTACTGGGCTTTGGGTAAATAGATTGGATAACCAGCACTATTGTTTATTACTTGGCCATCAGTTGTTTTTGCAGTAACACCAGCATATAATTTATCTACTCGATCACCCTGTTGGAATTGGTAATTGGCGAAGTTTGCAGGCAAATCTTTATAAGTCTCTTTATAAGTAGACCAGTTTAGAATCACATCCCAGTTTAAACCTTGGGCATTTTTCAAAGGAGATCCGTTTACTGTTATTTCAGCACCCTTCACCTGGGTTTTAATAGCATTAGTTGTAAAACCACTTAAACCGGTTGTTTGAGATAAGGGATAATTTCTAATACCAGGACCAATTATATTGTTAAATAATGTTACGGAAGCACCTAAACGATTTTTTATAAACCGAACGTCAAATCCATATTCTAAACTGCTGGTTTCAGATGATTTTATATTAGGATCTAGAACGGTTGAAGGGGCACTTGCTCCAGATTGTCCATTATATACAGTTCCAATAGAATAAGCTGGATTTGCTAAAGAATAAGAAGGACCTCCATAGGCAGAAACATAAGGTGATCCATAACCTATAGGATAACCAGCTGGTCCGATGTAAGGAGAAGTACTAGGTGCTTTTGCTTGTGCATAAGAAGCTCTAACCTTCAAAAAGCTGATTGATGAAGGTAATTTTAAATAATCTGATAATACACTAGCTCCTGAAAATGATGGATAGAAATAGGTATTATTATTTAACAACAAAGTAGAATTTTTGTCTGCACGTCCGGTGGCAGTTAAAGAAAAATATTTATTAAAATCTACATTAATTGAATAATAAGCACTCAATACCAACATTTTTGAATTGAAATTGTAGGCTCTAACAGGATTTAATGAATTAGAAAATGAATATAAGCCCGGTACGTTCAGATAATCGGTAGTTACAAAGCTTGATCTATATTCAAAATTTCTTGCATTAACACCTCCTAAAACATCATAGGTAATCCCACCTTTCAACTTGTTATTATATTTTACAAATGCCTCAACGTTATTATCGAATAAAGAACGTTGATCTTCTCTGTAATCACCTCTATTCAACTCCCTTCCATAAGGATGCGCTGAGTATGGCATTTTTTCAGTTCTTAAAACGTCATTTGTTGACAAATTGGTTCTTAAAGTGGCTTCTAAATGCTTATTGGGAGTATAAGTTAATGAAACGTTACCAGTGATATCATTTTTGGTATGTCCTCTTAACCATTCATAACTTACAAAATAAGGATTGTGGTACCGCTGATATTCGGCGAAAATTGATTGAACACCTTCTTTACCTGGCTGCCAATAATTTTTCATATCATCAATATTCCAATCCGCACCTGTCCAAACAGTAACAGTATAGATAACGCTGTTTGGTCCATAAACTACATCAGGAATGTTAGGAGAGAATTGGCGATTGTAATTTAAGGTACCTTCAATTTTCAACTTGCTGCTTAAATTATAGCTAGCATTAATATTGAAATTAATGGTATTTAATTTGGTATTCGGAATGATACCTTTTTGGTTCGTGTGGGTTAACGACATACGGATACTTGAACGATCCGTTGCAGATGAAAAACTAAGATTATTTGTGGTTAATAAACCTGGACGAATAAAGCGCTTTAAATTGTCAACGCCTCTAGCGACATAAGGAGTTGCTTTTCTAACTCCAGTTACAGGGTCAATTGGACTATCATACTGAGGAATTAATTGCCCATTTAAGGCAGGTCCCCAAACATCATAATCTCCATCATTTAATCCACCTCCCTTTCCATCTCCAAAAATATAAGTAGAGTAATCACCCCCTCCATATAAAGCTTGTGTTTTTGGAAGAGCAATAAATCCTTTGTTTACTTGCGTGCTAGAATTAAACTCAATGGTATAGCCCTTGTCATTTTTTTTACCTCTTTTGGTAGTAATTAGAATGGCTCCATTCTGAGCACGGCTTCCATAAATAGCAGTTGCTGCAAGACCTTTCAATATGGTATAGGATTCAATATCATCTGGACTAAGATTCCAAGTATCCGATGTAATGGGTATACCATCTACTACATATAAACTAATGTTATATCCACGAAATGACACATTTGGAGAAGCTAGCATCTCTTGGTTGATAGCAACATCAAGACCAGCAACTTTACCTACTAAGCTGTTTACTGGATTTACTTCTCTTGCTTTTACTAAATCAGATCCTTTCACCTCTTGAACTGAATACCCCAATTTCTTGGTTTCTTTTTTTACTCCTAATGAAGTTACTACAACTTCATTTAAATTTTCAGCTACTCTTTCTAATTTAACTGAAATAAATGAACCATTGGCAACAACTTTCTGACTGTTGTAACCAACAATAGAAACTGTGATAGTGCTGCTACTTTTAACACCATCCAATTGAAATTCACCTGCGTTATTAGTTTTTGCATTCAAATTTTGGCCAGCAACAACTACACTAGCCATTTCAATTGGTTTGCCGGTTTCGGCATCTACTACTTTTCCCTTTACCTGAACATTCTGTGAAAAGGCGGTTAGGCCAATACACATAAATAGGAGGGTAGAGAATACCCATGTTAGTTTTGATTGCTTGCCCATAATTTTTTAATTAATTAGGTGACAAAACTATTGACAACCCTTTAACATATTGTTTAACAAATATGATGATAGCGTTATGCAATTGTTACCGCAATGTAAACATGCGAAATGGAGGGTATTATTACAAATTAAATTTTGAAAAAACTAACTTCTGTAAGCTTAGTTTAATTATATGCCAGTTGCAAGCTGAGAGAAGTTTTCCTGATAATTTGCAGATTTACTTAAGGCATAACCCTTTTCTACTACCAATCGAATCAACTGTTCAGTTGAATGAGTAAGGGTCAGGGATTGCGGATGGGGTGCAGATAGCCAATTGGATACATGTTCGTGGAAAGTATGATCCATTTTAAGTAATACAGGTATATTTCTTTTAATTAATGCAGCTGCATTGCAAAGCTGCTCATACTGGCCTCTAATTGGAAGCGCCAATAATTTTTTTCCCAGGTAAAGTGTTTCAGCAGGTGTTTCAAATCCCGCTCCAGTGATAACACCCGTACTTTCTATCATGCTTGTAGTAAATGCTGCATTATTCACTGGAAAGTAAGAACAGTTTCCTTCGGTATAGGAAGATTTTACAAGGGGTGAAAATATTTCGAAACGAATGCCATCCATTTTTTTAAGTTCTTTCTGTATTTCCTGCAAGCCGTAATGCGGCAAGTAAACAGTTATATGGCCTTTGTCAACTGGGTTGGCTTGTAAAATCTGTTCTTTAATAATAGGATTATAGATATTATTATCATACGAATCGAAGTGCAATCCAACATATTCCTGTGCCCAACCATAATACCGCAATATCATTTCGCCAAACCTGTCTTTTTTTTCTGGACGTGGGGTAAGCGTACTCTGAAAGCTTGCCTGATGTCCAAAACCAATACTCGCTTTACCACTTAATTTACAAGCTAATGAAGTAATGCTTTCAAAGTCATTAATTACTAAGTCATAGTTGTTTACTGGTAAATTCCTTGCTTCTTTTATTGCTTTACCTATTTGTAGTTCTTTGGCAATTTTCCAATAATCTAATTTCCCCATGGGTGCATAAAACAAGCTCAAACCCTTGCTACGAAAACGGATTGGTAAGTCAACTGGAAGATGGCAGTTACTGCCACTTAAGAAAACATCTACTTCGCCATATTTTTTCAAGTAAGGAAGTATTTCTTTCGCCCTTGCGATGTGTCCATTTCCAGTAGCCTGAACAGCGTATAAAATTTTCATAAGAACTATTTTACAGAAGTAGCATTCAATATTAATTGTTCAGCTAACAGATCTTCGATGGATAATGCTTTTCGTATAGGTACCACAGGAGTTTTTTGAGTGCTGGCTTTTTGATTTTGTTCATCGTATTGATAAATAGTCCATGCACAATTGTCGTATTCCAAAGCCGTTAGGTTTTCTATCCAGTCGCCACTATTTAGATACACTACAGATCCTTTGTCTGTTTTAACAATACGATGTTGAGGCTGATGGATGTGTCCACAAATCACATACTCATATCCATTCTCTATGGCTAATTCCGCAGCGGTTTGTTCAAAATTTCCGATCCAAGAAACCGCTTTTTTTACTCCATTTTTCACCTTTTTACTCAAACTCATCTTTTCCCTTCCTACTAATTGGAGTAAATAATTGATGGAGCGATTGAGTAAAATCAATAAATCGTAGCCATATCCACCGAGTTTCGCTATAATTTTTGCTGAGCCCTTAGTCGTTCTGTCAAAAACATCTCCATGGAAAATCCAAGTTTTTTTACCATCTAGTTCTAATACCCATTTATCGGTTAATTGCAATTGGCCAATCGTTAAGTCGCTATACCTGCGCATAATTTCATCATGATTGCCGGTAATGTAAACTACTTTTGTACCCAAACTAAGCAGACTGAAAATTTCTTTTATCACCTGCATGTGAGATTGTGGGAAATAGCGCTTATTAAATTGCCAGATATCTATTATATCACCATTTAATACTAAAGTTTCTGGTTGAATGCTCCGGAGATATTGAATAAGTTCGGTGGCGTGGCAGCCAAATGTGCCTAGATGTACGTCG
Source organism: Chitinophagia bacterium (assembly GCA_037131895.1). GTDB lineage: Bacteria > Bacteroidota > Bacteroidia > Chitinophagales > Chitinophagaceae > Sediminibacterium. The sequence goes on from JBAXQE010000010.1 coordinate 62,241, forward strand.
CTGATAACAACCAATTCAACGCTTCTTCTACTCATAATAAGGGTTTGCCAAAATTGAAACTGCATTGTTATCTTAGCTTTACGAGAATATTAACCTATCGTAAATTTTACTTTAACAAATTGTAAACAAATAGGTTATTTATACGATTTAAGGCTATTCTAAGTTAATTATCAATTAAATTATATGATAACAGCTGAAGAATTTGGAGGAGATTTTTTGTGGGGCGCTGGCATCTCTGCACCTCAAAATGAAGGAGCTGCTTTGGAGGATGGGAGAGGACTATCCGTGTGGGATGTATTTTCTCGCAGGGTAGCCGTTATTCGGGGAGGTACCAAGCCAACGGTTACCAGTGATTTTTATCATCGATATAAAGAGGATCTGTTACTAGCGAAGGCGCTGGGCTTCTCTGCCTTTCGGTTTTCAATTTCATGGAGTAGGATTTTACCTGCCGGAACTGGTAAAATAAACCAAGCTGGACTAAAATTTTACCATGCTGTTATAGATGAGTGCTTATTGTTAGGACTTACGCCCGTGGTAACATTGTATCATTGGGATTTGCCACAGGCTTTGCAAAAGGAAGGTGGGTGGGCGAATCATCATATAATAAAATGGTTTACACGGTATGTAAAAATATGTGTGCAGGAATTTACACCTAAAGTGCAACATTGGATCATCATTAATGAGCCATTGGCCTTTACTTCTTTGGGTTATATGACTGGTTTACATGCTCCTGGTAAAATTAGTGTGCAATCATTCTATTTGGCTGCCCACCATACAGCCCTTTGCACTGCAGAAGCCTCACGCCTTATTCGCCAGATTAATTCCAATGCAATTATAGGCAGCAGTTTCTCATTTAGTGAAACACATGCACACCGAAATCAGCCTGCCGATTTGCGTGCAGCCGAAAAGTCTGATTTAATACTTAACAGGTTTTTTTTAGAGCCAGCCTTGGGTATGGGATTTCCTATGATGGATGGATTTCCGGTAATAGAGAAATTTCATTTATTTAACCGTAGTTGGCGTTTTAAGGAAGCTATGAAATGTGATTTGGATTTTGTTGGATTTCAAAACTATTTTCCGGTAACAGTAAGGCATAATCCACTAGTGCCCTATGTTGGTACTTCAGAAGTGAGTGCGAAAAGTCGTAAGGTTCCGCATACTGCGTTGGGGTGGGAAATTAATGCCGCCAGTTGTTACCGGATGTTGAGGAGAGTGGCAGATTATCCAGGCGTGAAAAAAATTATCGTAACCGAAGGCGGCTGTGCCGAAAAGGAAACGCTGCATCCCGGTAAAGTGGTCGACCCCCTGCGGATAAAGTATTTTCAGCAATACCTTCAAGCCGTTTTACAAGCTAAAAAAGAAGGGGTGCCCATTGATGGGTATTTTGTATGGACGCTCACCGACAATTTTGAATGGGCTTTCGGTTTCACTGCCCGTTTTGGTTTGGTTCGTGTGGATTTTGAAACTCAGTTACGAACCATCAAAGATTCTGGGTATTGGTTTAGAAATTTTTTAAGTGGCACCGGGGATCGTTAAAATTGTTCTGCAACTGTAACCAATTGTTTTTGAGTTTTTTTAACTGCCAACTTCTCTTTTTTATGTATGCTCGCTAAAGCAATTGCCATTGCTTGCCTACTGTTTAGTGGGGACTTATCCATATGCTCTACCTCTTCGAGCCGGTTAATGATAGTGCAGCATTCATGCCAGTCGCCGATATTTTTCTCCAGTTTACTAATTGCATGGATTTTTTTCTGATTAGGAAGCCGGTCTTTATCAAGCCAATTGGTTGCATATATCCATTTCTTGCAAAGTTTCCTTATCTCATGCCAGTCTTTCTGTTTTGCTTTTTTGAGTCCTTTTTTAAGGGAGGCAGATAATTGCATAAAATACTGTTCCGCTAAAATATTATGGGTTTTGTTGGCCAAACTCTCAGCCTTTTTCATTTGTTTGGTATAGGCATTGAAATGCTTTTGCAGAAAAGCTTGTGTTTGGTTTGCTTGTTGGAGTATATCTGCCTCTGTACAACCGAGGGTTGCATCCAATTGTACATTTATTTTTTGTAGCCATTGATTGATCAACTGCATTTCTCTCCATTCTCCGGCTTGTTGAAATAGTTCTCTGGTAACATTGGGTAATTTTCCTATAGACCCTTTTCCATAAATCGATTGAAGAAAGGAGAATATAGCTTTGATTCTTTTCATCTGTACCCGCAAATCATGCAAATTAGATACAGAGCCCACCTGAGCCGTGTCCATCCAAGAGTTAAAAAGGGATAGGGTGGTTTGGCGGAAATAAGTATGAAAATTTCCTTTCATACCAAACAATATACGAAATATTTTAAATGTTCAACCGAACGCTGTATCAATTAATTGTTAATTCTGATTAATTTTTATGGGTAGTTTTGAATAATTACTAATATGAACAAAAAAGGCTGACTATAAAAGTCAGCCTTTTTTGTTGATACTGTTGGTTTAAAAAAACAGGTTACTCAGTACATTCCCTGCTCCGTTTCCGCCCGGTTTCAAATTCATAAATTTGCTAAAATTAGCTGCACCCATAATACCTTTCATTTTTCCAAAAAGGCCTTGTTGCATAGGGGCAAATTTACTCAGGTAGGCGGAAGGGTCGCTGCCTGCTAATCCCATAATGCCTTGCTTTTGCTTTAAAAAACCGCCAACTGCCTCTGTTAAAGCGCCTTTTTGAGAAGCGGGTAGGGAGAGCTGACTGGTTAGTTTATCTACTACACTATTGGTAGTACCCGTAATATCACCCAATTTAGGGGGAGCAATAAAACTACCCAGTGCTGAGGTAGCCGCTTTGGTTACGTCGGCAGTTTTTGGGAGACTAATTTGGGCATTGATTTGATTCAACAACAGGCTGGTAATGATCAGCAGTAAAACTTTTTTCATAATTAGTAATGTTTTTGGCAATTTAGTAAATCTTATTCATTAACTAAACTATCTACATAGAAACTATAATAACAAAGGTGCTCAGTTGAGCACCTTTGTTGATAAAGGATATTGGATATAAATGTACTAAACTAGATGGCTTTAGATCGCTGCGTCATATAAATTTCGCGGGCAACTCGAATGGGTTGGGTATTTGTTTTTTCAGTTCTTTTTTCTACAATTTTTTCTGCTTGAACAGTTTCAGCAGGTTTATGGCCTACAATGCTAAGGCAGATTAAAGAAAGAGCCGGAAAAATCGCCGCAAATGTAATCCAGAAGGATTCGCTTCTGTTTTTTTCTGCAGCCATGCCTTTTATTACGATGCTCATGGTAAGTCTGGCTGCGATGGCTCCGCCACCTATATATAAACCATAGGTAGTGAGGTCTTCAACTAACAAATAATGCAGTCCGAATGCTACCGCACTAAAAAGGGTGGGTACCAGAAAACAAAAGATGCCCACCATCAGTTGTCCCTCATCAATTCTGTCTATGAATGAGGTTTTAACAGACTGGCGGTTGTTTTGCTGATAATAGTTGGCTGTTGGGCGAGCATTTGCATATGCATATCTGCTGCCTGCTGATTGGTTGGGTAAATACGTGGTTGACATTGTTGGGTTTTTATAGGATTAAGAGTTGGTGGCGTGTATTTGTTTAATTGCGATAGGCAAAGTTTCAGCGGTTTTTACTTTTGCCGGATAGGGTGTTTTTACTTTTTATTGTAATTGTTTTTTGATAAAAAAGTAACCGGGTCATTTTTGCAAGTAGTAAAAGCCCCACGTAAGAGGTGGATTTGGCTCTTTTGGAGGCTTTTACTTTTTAGGTTGGTTTGGTTTTTCATTTTAGTATGTTTAATCGTACTGGTTTTTGTTTGTTTGATTGATGATGTAAAATTACTTGCAGGATATAGGGTAAACAACGGGTAAAACACTTAAAGATTGGAGGGGAAAACCCTGTATTTATTTGTAGTGGTATATTTACAGTTGTAGCAATTGCTTAGGAAAGAATTTATAAAGCCCATGCTAGTATTGATTTTTAGGAGATGTAATGCGGCTGATTTAGAATTATTTTTCATGGGAGATACTAAGTATTTGATTTAAAATTCTCTTACCAGACGTATATAATAATGTGCTGGATTTGCATCCTGTACTTTTTGGGTATCTTGTATATGCAGCCAGTATATGGCATCTTGATCTTTAAATCCCCAGGCTCCACCTGCTTTAAAGGATGCACTTAGGATGCTCTCTTGCAGCATAGCTAATAATTCGGCAAGGGTAGGAATTCTCCATCCCCGAATCATTTCTCCATGAATGCTTACGCAATAATGCGCAGCCATTCTTTCTCCATACGACATATTTTTGCCCTGTAGGATGGATAACGGATATTGATTGATCGGTAGGTTGTGTTGATTGGGCAGTTTAGAAACGGGAATTCTTTTTACAACATCATTCCACTGAACGGTGGTAATATGATGAGAAATATTGGTTAACAAGCCATGCGTTCCGGCTTCGTTAATTTGAAAAACGATGCCACCCAGTAAACGTTCGCCAGGATAATGACTGATAGATTGCCAAGTAACCCCATCGAATCTCTGATAGGATTGCTCACTGGTATTGTATAATATAGTACCGTTTGTAACATTGTTAATATAGGCAATCTGCTGACTGCTCATTCTGGCAGGTTTATAAAATTGTTTGGGGGTACTTGGATTTACAGGAACAGATATGCGCCCGATACTTTCTTTTTTAGCAAACTTGCCTAGGATTCCTTTTGGGCTCTTTTTGGTAGAAAGAAATCGCTCTTGAATTTTATTCAATAAACCAGTAGTGGAAACGTTTAAAGCAATATTTGCGTTAGAATATAATGCTGTTTTCATAATCTGTTAGTGGGTATCTGGATGATGATATATTTTTATTACTCCAAAACTATGGGCATCATTAGGGGTATGCAATAGGGAAAACCCCCTAATTGACATAGGGAAACTCACCGAAATGCCATAGGGAGAAATCCTTTTAGAAGGGTAGTGCTGGGTTACCTGAACTGCGTTCTTCTCTGATTTAAACAGCTGGTTGCTCCTTCGAATAGTTGAAGTTTTGTTACAAATATAGCTGTAGGTACATCTATTAAACATAAAAATTTTATAAGATACTAACGATTGTTAATTATTTTTTGATTAAACGAATCTTTCCAGTTGATAGTCTAAATATATGTACATACAGCAATTATTATATGTACGTACATTTATGATACAAGATAAAAGGGATATTTAAAACGCTGCCCGTTGGCAATTATTTTTTAATGAGCATTGGAAAAAAATCCTCCCCCTTTTTTTAAGTGATTGTAAATCAATAATTTACATTTTTATTTTCTTAAAAATGTTCAAAAAATAGGGGTTTTCCCTGTTTTTTTATTGAACGAAAAGTGTTGATTTTGTACTATCCAGTGTTAGTATTTAGCGAGGGGACTTAACAAATGAGGCAAGCACTGGAATTTCTCAAAGAAAAATTAACTGTTAGTGCTCTACCTATTTGCCTTTACTTTTTTATTTCCGGTACTCTACTGGATGCTACAATCTTGGTTTATCCTAGTATTGTTTTTATTGGTATTGACTATAATTTCTATTGTTTACCTACTTTATTTATCCCAAAAATCTCGAAAAAGGTTAAAGATTGCCAAAGACATGCTTCGGGTACAATTAGAGATACAGGACCTAACATTCTCTGCTATCAGTCACGAAATTCATGATAATGTTGGGCAAATTCTTAGTTTGGCTAAGGTTCAATTGAATTTACTTTCAGAGGAGGAAATAAAAGAAGGAACATTATTAAACGATGCAAAAGAGAATATCAGCAATGCGTTGATTGATTTGCGCGAAATCGCTAAAAGCCTCTCTAACAAGAAATTAATTTCATTAGGTCTTTTATCTTCCATTCAACATGAAGCTCACCGATTAGAGGAAACGAATGGATGGGATGTGCAAGTGGCAGTGGAAGGAAATCCCCTTCCGGTAACCGAAACCCAGCATTTGGTAATATTTAGAGCAATTCAATATTTTCTTAACCGAATTACACAAATGGAAGCGGGCTCAAATAAAATATCCGTTACCATGGGCTTTTATCCACAAAACTGGCATATCAAAATAGTACACCACAGAAAAGATTCCGATATCAACCAGCAACAAGAACAACAATATAACCAAGAACAATCCCTTGTTTTACGAAGATTAGCAATTATTGGGGGTACATTTACAGTAACAGAGAATGGTGAAACGCAGATATTAATACAGATACCTTATGCTTGATAAACATAACATTGCAGTAGTGGATGATCACACTCTTTTTCGGAAGGGACTGATTTCTCTTATAAATGTTTTTCCAAATTTTGAAGTGATTTTGGAGGCTTCTAATGGGAAGGATTTTATTGAGCGACTGAATCCTGAGCAGTTACCCGAAATTGTGCTGATGGACATCTCCATGCCAGAAATGGATGGATATGCAACCTGCGAATGGCTGAAAAGTCATTACCCCGCCATTAAAGTGCTGGCCCTGAGTACTATGGATGCAGAAACCGCCATTATTAAAATGATTCGAAGTGGTGCTAAAGGCTATATTGTAAAAGATGCCGACCTCTCTGAACTTAAACTCGCGTTTTCCGAACTGCTTTCTATCGGCTTCTTTTATAATGAACTGGTTTCCAGAAAAGTTATTCACTCTATTAGTAGAATTGTTGAAGACAACGATGCAGTTACCGCCCTCCAAAAACTTTCAGACAATGAGTTAACATTTCTTCGACTATCCTGCAGTGAAAAAACCTACCAGGAAATCGCCAACGAAATGTTTAAAAGCGAAAAAACCATTGATGGATACCGGGCCGAGTTGTTTAAAAAACTCAATGTATCTAGCCGCGTTGGCATGGTAATGTATGCTATCAAAAACGGGATTGTTCAACTATAATCCAAAAAACAGGATACTGCTTCTACAAAATATCTAATGTTTTGAAGCAACCGCGCATCTCCACTCATACGGCTTACCTGCCGTTGGTACTATTTTCAATTTTTCACAAATTTCTTTTTCTAAAATTTGTAATAAATATTCATTCTATTCTACAAATGAAAGTAAAATAAACATCATGAAAAAACTCTTTATTTCAGCAGCCCTGCTGCTTACTACCTTTGCTTCCGTATCTGCCCAAACGGCTGATGAGGTAATTAACAAATACATCGATGCCATTGGCGGAAAAGCTAAGTGGCTCAACTTGAATAGTCTTAAAGTTGAAGGGCAAATAGAAGTACAGGGAGTATCTATTCCTTTTACTATGCAGGCTATTCAAAATAAGGGTAACAGAACAGATGCTGAATTTCAGGGTATGAAGATTATAGAGATAGTTACACCTTTAGCTGGTTGGTCTATGAATGGCCTTCAAGGCCAAACTTCCCTCCAACCCATGTCGCAGGAGGATTTAAAAACGAAAGTGGATAATCTTGATATTCAAGATCAAATGATTGATTATGCCCAAAAAGGACATAAAGTTGAAATGTTAGGCAAGGATGAAGCAGACGGAAATGAATATTTTAAAGTGAAGCTAACCACCAAACAAGGGAACGATAAAGTTTATTTTATTGATACCAAAACTTATTTGCCCTATAAAGTGGAAAATACCATGAATGTAAATGGTCAGGAAGTAAAAGCAGAAGTGAAATACCTAGATTACCAAACCTTAGAAAATGGAATTAAAATGGCTTTTAAACAAGAAGTAGGCCCTATGATGATGGTATCTAAAAAAATTACGGTTAATCCGGTAATTGATGAAAGTCTTTTTAAAGGAAACTAGTGCATGATTGTTTTTTTAAATCGGCTACTAATCAGTAGCCGATTTAATATATACTATATCTAAAGCTATTGTTATGAAAAAATTTGGATTCCTTTCTTTCAGTTTCTGTTTGTTTGTGGGTATCGCTACCGCTCAAACTTCTATTAATTCTTCTTTTTTTCAGGTGATGAGTGCCCGTTCCCTTGGCCCCTCTACCATGAGTGGTCGCATTACCGCTATTGAGGGTATCATTTCCGAAAAGCAGGTGAACTTATATGTGGGTACTGCCGGTGGTGGTATTTGGAAAAGTCAAAATGGGGGTATTTCCTTCTCACCCATATTCGATAAATACGCTCAATCCATTGGAGCCTTAGCCATTGAGCCTGGAAATGCCAAAGTAGTATATGCTGGCACCGGAGAAAGTAATATGCGCAATTCGGTTTCCATTGGGGTTGGTATGTATAAAACCACCGATGGAGGCAGTAATTGGCAGAAATTAGGCTTAGATAGTACTGAGCACATCAGCAAAATCATCATCGACCCTGCCGATAAAAAAACTTTATACGTAGCTGCACCCGGGCCACTCTGGCACGATTCACCGCATCGGGGTTTGTATAAATCAACCGATGCTGGTAAAACCTGGCAAAAGATATGGTTTGTAGATAATCAAACCGGCTGCGCAGATATAGCGGTTCATCCTCAACAGTCCAATATAATTCTGGCTTCTAGCTGGCAGTTCAGAAGAAAAGCTTACGCATTTAGTTCGGGTGGCCTCGGTAGTGGATTATTTAAATCGGAAGATGCCGGTAAAACTTGGCGAAAATTAACCAATGGATTACCGGAAGGTTTATTGGGAAGAATTGTTATTTCCATGAATCCTTCTCAACCCTCTCAAATTTTAGCCATCGTAGAAGCTAAAAATCCGGGTTTATATATTTCAAACGATTTGGGTGAAACCTGGAAAAAATTAAGTGTTACCGAAAATATCACAGCTCGCCCTTTTTACTTCAGCACCCTGGTGCACGATCCAAAAGATCCTAAGCGGGTATATCGACCTTCCTTTGCATTTGAATACTCAGATGATGGGGGATATTCATGGAGTAGCAATATATCTGGAGGGGTTGTACCTCATTCCGATCACCACGCTTTATGGGTGAATCCACAACAAACCGATCAATTATTTTTAGGTACTGATGGTGGAGTTTATGTAAGTTATAACCGCGGTAACAGCTGGCAATTTTTAAATAACCTGCCAGTAGGTCAATTTTATCATGTAAGTGTTGACCAACAAAAAGATTACCGAGTATTTGGTGGCTTGCAAGACAATAACAGCTGGGTAGCCCCCAATTCTCAACCCGGTGGCGTTTCCGCGGCTGACTGGAAGGTAATCGGAGGTGGCGATGGTTTTTGGGTGCAGGCAAGTCCCTTTAATCCCAATATCATGTTTTCTGAAAGTCAGGGGGGTGAAATGAATCGCGTTGACCTAGCAACTGGTTTAACTACTGGTATCCGTCCTAAAAAACAGGCGGGAGAAGAAGAACATCGTTGGAACTGGAATACACCTATTGTAATTGCTCCATCAGCCAGTAAAACGCCTCAAGGTAAATCTAGTTATAATTTATATACCGGAGCTCAATACCTCTTCCGGTCGCGGGATGAAGGCAGAAGTTGGGAGAGAATTTCTCCAGATCTTACTACTAATGATACGCTAAAAAAACAGCAAACCGAAAATAGCGGCGGAATAACTGGTGATAATACCAGTGCTGAAAACCATTGTACCATTTTTACCCTGGCACAGCGCCCCGACAATGAACAAATTATTTGGGTGGGTACGGATGATGGGCATTTACAGCTAACCACGAATGGCGGAAAAACCTGGGAGCGCAAAGAAAAAGGTATTTATCAAACCGGCGTTCCGGAGCATGCTTGGATCAGCAGTATCACCCTTTCTGCTCATCAGAAGCAACGGGTTTTTGTAACGCTCGATCACCACATGTACGGCGATCATAAAACCTATGCAGTAGTAAGTGAAGATGGCGGAAATACTTGGAAAAAATTCAATTCAGATGAATTCACAGGCTTTGCGCATATTTTGTTAGAAGATCCTATAAATCCTAACCTGGTATTTCTGGGTACAGAAATGGGCTTTTTTATATCGTTGGATGCCGGTAAAAACTGGATGCGTAGTAAATACCAAAATATGCCTTGGTACACGCCAGTAAGAGATTTGCAAGTCAATCGGGTAACCAATGATTTAGTAATCGCAACACATGGCAGAGGTATTTATATTATCGACAACTTGCAGCCTCTGCGAGATATGGCAAAAGCAGATCTGAATAAAGAGATACATTTTTTCACGCCAGATCCTTTTGTGTATAGTTTATCGGGACAATTTCCACAATCACCCCCTAATATTAGTGGATGGGTGGGAGAAAGTAAGCCTGTATTTCCTACCTTCTATTATTACTTAAAAGATAGAAGTTCGGATGCGGTAAAAATTGCCATCTTCGATGAAGCAGGAAAGAAATTGAAAGATTTAAATGGAACGGGCGTGAAGGGTTTGAATAAAGTTTTCTGGGGGCTTTCCATTAATCCGCCAAAAGTGGCTAAAGGAGGCTTTATTGCGCAAACCAGTGTTTTGTCTGCTTCGGTAATTTCTCCCAATGTGCCGGCAGGTAAATACAAGATAGTGGTAACCCACAATAAAATTAATTACGAGCAGTGGTTACTCATTAAGCCCAATGATGCAGCAGGATTTACAGCAGAAAAGCTGAAAAAATTAAATGCGCAGGGTATGCGTTTGTATCAGATGGAGGAAGAATTGCACAAATGGGTGGATACCTTAGATAAAAAAATAGTGCAGGTTCAATCCGCCGATACAACTCAGCCTGCCACAGCCCAAAAATTGAAGACACTTAACGATTTACGGAAAGAAATTATAGAAACGAACCGGAAATCTATTTTCTTCGACGAATTTAAATTCCGTAGAAGATTGAGTGATTTATATGTAAGTGTTTGTTCTCAAACAGAGCCTCTGAGTGCCAATCAGGAAAAAGGAATTGATGTAATGAAGCAAGAACTCGACGACTTTATCCGGCGTATTCAGGCAGTTTTGTAAACTGTATGGTTGGTAAATAGGAAAGGGTAGGGGACAAAATCAGCGTGAGTGTGAGTTTGAGTGTGATAGAGGAAATGAAAAGTCGTTAGCGTAAAAAGCCAAAGGCGCAATACGCGCATTCGCGAAAAGTTCTTAGCGTAGTACGCCAGAGGCGCACTGCGCTCCTTCACAAAGGACATTCTCATTCCAAAACGTGCAGTACGCCTGGGCGCACTACACGGGGAACGGAAATCAGTGTGAGCGTGAGTGTGATAGAGGAAATGAAAAATAATAAGTTAATCACACTCAAACTCATGCTCTAGAGGCGCATAGGCTCTCACGCTGTAATTTACTGTCCTTTTTGGCGCAATAAAAAGTGCCCGGCTAACCGCATACCTTTTTCATCATCCCGCACTTTGTGTAACAGTATTTTACAACCCTCCGGTATTTCCTGAATAATTTCAGGGGTTAACTCTTCAAAAGTCTCTACAAAATCATCCTCTTCATCATAATCACCCGCTACCGCAAGCCATCGATCGTTTCCTAAAAAGCGAATGGATAATTGCGAATCATCTTTCTCGTCAAACTCAGTTATTACCGCCCAAGTGTCTTCCCCTTCAAAATCGAAGCGAATGTCTACCTGGGGTAATTGCGATAGTCTTTCCAATAAATCATGAATAACCTGTACCGTGTTTTTGTCTTTTCCTTTGATCAACATTATAAATATTATTTATTTTATATATTTAAATCACTATTTATCAAATAATTAGTGAATATAATTTCTTGTAGTAGAATCTTTACATTTGGATTTGTAAAATTACTACAAAAAACCACCAATTTCAAGCGTAATTATACGTTATGAAGTTACACTTCTTTTGCTGTGGCGAAATTAATCAATGAATGTTAAGTAGTAAATTACTATGAGAATTTTAATAGCCGACGACCATACCCTGATACGAGAAGGATTGCGTAAGATTCTGTCTGAAGCTTTTCCTTTTGCCGAAATTACCGATGTGGCAGACTCAGCTGATTTACTGAAAAATGCCCTAATGCATACGTGGGATATCATTATATCTGATATAAGCATGCCTGGATATTCGGGAATAGAAATTCTCAAACAAATTAAAGAGCATGCACCCCTTACTCCGGTATTAATTCTATCAATGCATGCTCCGGAGCAATATGCTGTTCGCTCTTTGCGCTCTGGTGCCTCCGGATACTTAACTAAAGAAAGCGCCCCATTTGAACTGGTTAAGGCGGTTAAACAGATTTTATCTGGCAGAAAATATATTACCAGCGAAGTGGCAGAAGTACTCGCCGGTTCCATTGAAGATAATAATTCACAGCAACCCCACACATCTCTTTCTGATCGCGAGTTTGAGGTTTTTAAGATGATAGTGATGGGGCAAAGCATATCTGCTATTGGTGAACAACTGAGCTTGAATGTAAATACTATTAGCACCTATCGGAGCCGAATCATGGAAAAAATGAACATGAAAACCAATGCAGATTTGGTTAAATATGCTATCCTCAATAGTATTATATAACGGAAGCACTCAGCTTCCTTTTTTGTAGTATATCATTTACAGTTGGGTTTTTTCTAGTTACACAATAACCTTCTAAAGTTCTATTCCCAAAGGGCCTCAGTGTTCGTTACTTTGTATTACAATATCCGATAAGCGTAGCAAGTCCCGTTTTAAAATCCAATAAATTACCGTTCTTATCCTAGCGGTAAATAACAACCTTAATAAAAGGTAATTATCCAATTACAGGGATGGTTGACTTTTCTTCCATCCCAGTAATTCAAATCCTATGAAATATCCTTCTTTTCATGTATTACTGGTAGACGATATGAAAATCATTTTACAAAAAATGAAAATGTTTATCTCTAACATACCTTATGTTACCAGAGTTGATACCGCCAGTAGTGCGCAGGAAGCTTTTACCTTTTTACAGACATCTAATCCCGAACTTGTAGTATTAGATGTAAATATGCCCGGTACCAATGGCATTGAAATATTACAGCGTATCCGTAAAAGTACGGGGCACCAGCCAATAGTAATCATGCTTACCAATGAAACAGGCAGCCAATTTAAAGAGACCTGCCTCCAATCCGGGGCTGATTATTATTTGGATAAATCGAAAGACTTTTTGAAAATTCCCATCATCATCGGGGAATTAATTGCTAAGCATGCCTGATTGGTTAAGTAGCTTGTAGCGGGGTTTCTGAGTGCTTTTTGGTATCACTAATCAGTAATACCCCCACAATTACCAAAATCGTTCCAAATATTTGCCAGCCGGTAATCGGCTCACCCAAAAACCAATGTGCCTGTAAAATAGTAGATACAGGTCCAATACTGGTTATGATGGAAACCTGGTTACTTCCAATCCTTTTCATACCACTACTCATTAGCAAGGAGGGAATTACGGTAGCCAACAATGCAAGTGCAATTGAATACCCCACCAAACCTTGTTTCATAGGGATTGGTTTCCACCCCTTTAATACTAAATAGTGTACTACAATTCCCGCAGTAGCTGCTAACATTGCGGTACTCGTATATCGAATCACCCCTGCCTGTTTTACCAGTCTGCCAGTGCCAACCAGATAAATAGCAAAAGTAATGGCACAAAGCAAAATCATCCCACAACCAAAATAAAAACCATCCTTTACCTGTAGCATTTTTATTTCACTATAGCAGGCAATTACAATACCCATATAAGTAATTAGCAAAGCCCAACGTTGCTTTTTGTTGAATGGGGTTTTGAAAAACCACTTATTAATCAAAACGGCTAATGTAGGATAAACAAATAAAATCAGCCTTTCTAGTCCGGCCGATACATATTGCAATCCTATAAAATCAAACAAACTGCTGGCATAATATCCTACTAAACCCATAGCTAGCATACCCAACCATAGTCGATAATCTTTAAAAAATTGTTGGTCTTTATAACCAACCCATACAAAAAGTATCAGGTAAAAGGGAAACGAAAAAAGCATACGCAACAGCAACAGTGATACTGCATCAATTTCAGTATCCCGATAAGCCAATTTAACCCAAATAGCTTTGGTAGAAAAAAGTAACGCACCCGATAAAGCCAGCCAGAAACCAATTCGGCTAATGCTGGATGGCATTAATTTACCCATAAGTGCAGCTATTATTCAAATTTACACACTCACATTAAAATCGCGGAGTGCATCGTTCAGGCTCGTTTTTAAATCGGTACTGGCTTTTCTTTGTCCGATTATCAGGGCACAGCTAACAGCATAATCACCCGCAGGAAAACTTTTGGTATAGCTGCCAGGAATTACAACACTGCGTGCCGGAACACGGCCTCGGTATTCTACTGGTTCAGTTCCAGATACATCTATGATTTTTGTTGACTGGGTTAAAACCACATTTGCTCCCAATACCGCTTCGGCTTCTACTTTTACCCCTTCTACCACTATGCAGCGGCTACCGATAAAGCAACCATCTTCAATAATAACTGGACTTGCCTGAAGCGGCTCTAACACCCCCCCAATACCTACGCCGCCACTCAGGTGCACATTTTTGCCAATCTGCGCACAACTACCCACAGTTGCCCAGGTATCTACCATCGTTCCCTCATCTACATAGGCACCAATATTTACATAGCTGGGCATCAACACCACATTTCTCGCGATATAGCTCCCAAACCTTGCAGTAGCAGGGGGTACAGCTCTTACGCCTAATTCCTGATAATTCTTCTTCAGCAACATTTTATCATAAAACTCAAAGGGCGGTAATTCCCAGGTTTGCATGTTTTGGATGCCGAAATATAACAAAATCGCTTGCTTCACCCACTCATTTACTACCCATCCGTTTTCAGTGGAACTCGCTACTCTCAGTCTTCCCTTGTCTACTTCTTCTATTACTGCCTTTACCCCCAATTGGTAGGGTTCTTCTTTTAAAAGTCCACGATCGGCCCAGGCAACTTCAATCATTATTTTCAATTCCATGCTACTGATTTTTTTGCAAACATACAATTTCAAAATTTTATGCTCCCTTATTTACCTGCATTGCGTAATTTAACGCCCACAATATGAGTTTTTCTTTTCAATACGAAGTTGATCAATGCATAGAACTGCTGGCTGCCGGGGGGATCATTTTGTATCCAACCGATACGGTTTGGGGTATAGGATGCGATGCCACCTGTTCGGAAGCAGTAGATCGGATTTACCAACTGAAACAACGAGCCGACCATAAAGCAATGATTGTTCTGGTGGCAGATGAAAGAGATATTTTGCAATATGTTGCCCAGCCAGATTTACAGGTGTTCGACTATATAAAAGGGGTTCAACGGCCCACTACCATTATTTACGAAAATGCGGTAGGGCTTGCCGATAATCTGATTGCGCCAGACGGATCGGTGGGTATCAGAATTTGCAATGATCTTTTTTGCCGGCATTTACTCAAGCGGTTGCGCAAACCTCTGGTAAGCACATCTGCCAATATTAGTGGTTACCCAGCACCCGGATGTTTTAGAGATATCGATGAGTGGATTGTTTCGGGGGTAGATTATGCTGTGCAATATCGCAGGGAAGAAACAGATACATTTCGTCCTTCCTCTGTTGTGAAATGGGAAAAAGACGGCTCCATTACCATTTTGCGTGCCTGATTTACCGAATTCATCGTTTTTTTACAGCTCTTTTTGCAGAAACCTGCAGTAGTGCTATACTTTTGCAGCATGGCAAAAATCCTGCTCATTCAAACGGCTTTTATTGGCGATGCAGTATTAGCAACTGCTTTGCAGGAAAAAATTCATACCTGGGATCCTACCATAGAAATACACTGGCTGGTTCGTGAGGGAAATGAATCGCTCTGGCAAGATCATCCCTATGTAAAAAAAGTATGGGTATGGCATAAACAAAAACAGAAGTACCTCGAATTATTTCGTTTAATAAAAGCCATCAGAAAAGAGAGATATCAAAAAGTAATCAATGTTCAACGATTTGCTGCCACTGGTTTACTAACGATTTTTTCTGCTGCCAAAGAAACTATCGGGTTTGATAAAAATCCATTCTCCCGTTTCTTTACTACCGTTATTAAGCATCAGATTTCAACGGGAGATCAGCCCTTACACGAAACTGAACGGAACCAACTTTTAATAGCCGGATTTACGGATGCTATTCCTGCCAAACCCAAATTATATCCCACTGCAGCCCATTACCAGAAAATCGCTGGGTACCAGTCAAAACCCTATATCTGCCTGGCACCAGCTTCTGTATGGTTTACCAAGCAGTTTCCCGCAGATCAGTGGGTTTCGTTAATAGATTCTATCCCACCAGTGTATACTATTTATTTGTTGGGTGCACCGAGCGATCGAAAATGGTGCGATCAGATTGTGCGTTCGGCGGCAAAAGGGAATACCACAAATTTATGCGGGTTACTCAGTTTGTTAGAGTCTGCCGCCCTGCAATCAGGTGCTGTGATGAATTATGTAAATGATTCTGCTCCCATGCATTTTGCTTCGGCCATGAATGCGCCCGTTACCGCCATTTATTGCTCAACGCTGCCTGCATTTGGGTTTGGTCCACTCTCCGATAATCGGCACTTGGTTCAAACCACCCATTCCCTAAGCTGCCGTCCCTGTGGCTTGCATGGCAAAATGGCCTGCCCCGAAAAACATTTCCAGTGTGCAAGTACTATTACAACCCAGCAGTTGCTGAACACATTGCCGAATTTCACCAACTGAAACATTTGTACCTTTGCGGCCCATGCATATTCATTGTTCGGAGGCTGAAGCCAATATATTGTTTATAATCGCCCAACAGGCCGAGGAACTGGGATACCCCTGTTACTTGATCGGTGGTTTTGTGCGAGATAAGCTATTGGGTAGACCCGTTAGCGATGCGGATATTGTTTGTTTGGGAGATGGTATCCTATTAGCTCGAAGGGTAGCTGCGTGTTTTCATCCTGCCCCTCCCGTATCCATTTTTAAGAACTTTGGAACGGCACAAATTAAACTTCCCTCATTTGAACTGGAATTTGTAGGTGCCCGTAAAGAAAGTTACCGCAGTGATAGCCGTAAACCAGCCGTTGAAGCCGGCACCATTGAAGACGATCAGAACCGGCGCGACTTTACGATTAATGCACTGGCCATTTCTTTAAATAAAGGAGATTATGGTCAACTAATAGATCCCTTTAATGGAATAGAAGATTTACATAATAGGTTACTAAAAACTCCCTTGCAGCCCGAACAAACTTTTAGTGATGATCCCTTGCGAATGTTGCGCGCGATTCGGTTCGCGGCCCAGTTGCAGTTTACCATCGTACCGGATACATTTTTGGCGATAGCTACCCATGCTCATCGAATAAGCATAGTTTCTCAGGAGCGGATTACCGATGAGTTAAATAAAATTATGATGTGCCCAAAGCCCTCTGTAGGCTGGCATTTATTGCTAACCAGCGGATTACTGAATCGCATATTTCCCCAGGTGGCCGACCTGCAGGGGGCGGAAAATATTGACGGAATGGGGCATAAGGATAATTTCTATCATACCCTGCAGGTATTGGATAATGTTGCTGCTGTATCCGATGATCTGTGGCTAAGATGGGCAGCATTATTGCACGATATCGGTAAGCCGGCTACCAAGCAATTTGAGCCTGGTCATGGATTTACGTTTCATGGGCATGAAGTAGTGGGTGCCCGAATGGTGCCCAAAATATTCAATAAACTAAAATTGCCGCTGAACGAAAAAATGAAGTGGGTACAAAAATTGGTATTACTTCACCTTCGGCCCATCAGCTTAACTAAAGAAAATATTACCGATAGTGCAGTACGCCGTTTATTGTTTGATGCAGGAGAAGATATTGATAGTTTGATGACTTTATGCGAAGCCGATATCACCAGTAAAAATAAGGTGAAAGTAAAACGATATTTACAAAATTTTGAGTTGGTTCGGCATCGCATGCACGAAGTGGAAGCTACCGATCAGTTGCGGAATTGGCAGCCCCCTGTAACTGGTGAAATGATTATGCAATACTTTTCTATTTCGCCGGGCAAACAGGTTGGTATAATTAAAGATGCGATTCGGGAAGCAATTTTAGACGGGATTATCCCCAATGACTTTGAAGCTGCATTTTTATTCATGCAGGAAAAAGGGAAAGAACTAGGGCTTACCAGCAGAAATTGAGTATTTTTGTTTCAAACAGTCATTATTTTCAATTGGCTGATTATCTCGCAAAACAATCCCGCATGGCCGTACTAAAATTTAGGGTATATCTGGAGGAAGATGAAACCATTTACCGCGACGTAGTAATTTTGCATAAGCAATATTTTAATGATTTACACAATATCATTCTAAAATCATTCGAGTTTGATCAGCAACATGCCGCAACTTTTTTTCGAAGCAACGACCAATGGGCCCGAGGTAGGGAAATCAGTTTGGCTGTGTACGATAAGTCCTATAAAGTAGAGCCACTGCTGATGCATGAAGTAACCATTGGTTCGGAAATAAAAGATACCAATCAGAAATTTATTTACGAGTATGATTTTCAAAAACACTGGATTTTTTTGATTGAGTTGATTCATGTTAGCAAAGAAGAAAACCCTAAAATTACTTACCCGTCTATATCCCGCATCGAAGGAATTGGTCCCCAACAATATGGCACCAAAAGTTTACTCGGTAGCAAGTTTGCCGACATTGAAGAAAAATACGATCTAACCGAAGCTGCGGTAGGTTTTGGGGAAGAAGGGGAGGAAGATGGAGAGTCGGATGAGGCTGATAGTACCAACGATGCTTCAGAAGCAGATGCTTTTGATTCGGGCGAAGATTTTTAGTTTCCGGTTCTATTTTTCAACTGAATGCGCCCACTTATGCAGCACACCCCCAACGTTATTATTATAGCAGGCGCAACCGCAACTGGAAAAACGGCAATTGCTGTGCAACTGGCTATTGAGCTTGCTACCGAAATTATTTCAGCTGATTCCCGTCAATGTTTTCAGGAATTATCTATTGGGGTTGCTCGCCCAACAAAAGAAGAGCTTGCAATTATACCGCATCATTTTATTGCTAGTCAATCGATTACTGAGCCCTCTAATGCAGGTTTATTTGAGCAAATGGCATTACAAAAAGTATCGGAATTGTTCGTAAATCATTCCACAGTTATTATGTGTGGTGGAACCGGATTATATATAAAGGCATTTATGGAAGGCATCGACCCCATGCCCGAAGTACCCGATTCGGTGCGCCAAGCGATTGAGCAGGAATATCAGTCAAAAGGACTTATCTGGTTGCAACGAGAATTGCAGCATCGTGATCCGGCTTTCTGGCAACAGGCAGAACAACAAAATCCACGCAGACTGCAACGGGCGTTAGAAGTATTACAGGCTACGGGTAAATCAATCTTGGCTTTTAGAAATGCCACACCCGCTAAACGTTCTTTTGCGATCACTCCGCTGTTAATTACCGTTCCTCCAGAGGTACTTCGCCAACGAATCAATGAGCGGGTAGATGCTATGATGAAGGAGGGATTATTAGAGGAAGTAAAATCCGTTTTTGATTTTCGGCACCTGCCTGCTTTACAAACAGTAGGTTATCGCGAATTGATCAATCATTTGGAAGGAAAAAGTTCTTTGGACGAAACTGTTCAGCAAATAAAAATCAACACCTGGCAGTATGCCCGCCGGCAAATCACCTGGTTTAAAAAGCAGCCCGGTTTTTTTCATCTTCCTTCCAATGAAATCAGTATAGAAAAGATACAGTCGCTTAGCTGCTGATTTTTTCAATCAGGAAGAATTAAAAAAAAGCGATTTAGTCAGGTGTTCATACCCGAATAAATCGCTTTTAAAAAATAAAGCAAGTCCTTAATTTTTTTATATTTTAAAGCCTAGTGTTACCAATACCCTTCCCAGGCTACCCCTCTGTTCTGCATAAGTATTGGCCTTGTCGCTCAACAAATAGGGAAAGCGGGCATCGTGTAAAAATGTATGCGAATAGGTAAGGTCTATAAACATTCCTTTATTTCTGTAGCCTAATCCACCCGAAGCCAACCATTTGCTGGCCTGCAGATTTTCATTGTTGTAAGGGCTACCATAATAAGCGCCACCCAGCCGAAACATGAAGGTATTAAATTTCAATTCTGCTCCCAAGCGTGCATTGATATTACCTTTGTAAATGTCTTTGATGGTTTCATTAACAAAGTCGTAATACCTATTCAATTGATCTGTGCTGCTATTGGTTCCATGAAACCGGGCAGATCGATAATTCACATATTCCAGATCGGCCGAAATAAAAGCCCGCTGTTGGCGTGTATCATTGATTTCTCTAAAAACATGGCTGATACTTGCAATCACTCTCCAAGGGGTACTTAAATTGTATTCTCTTATGCCAGCATTGCCACTATTCAGGTTATCGCTGGTCTCCGTTCTAGTTCCGGCATAGGATTCTGTATTGGCCATTATAGAACTTCGAATACGATCTTTAAAACCTATCAATTGGGGAGTATGAAAGGCAAATCCCAATCGCCACATTTCTACCGGTTTGTAAATCAGTCCCAATTTTGCGCCAATACCAAATCCATTGGAAGTAAAATTTTCCTTGTACTCAAAAAAGCTAAAATTGTTATTGGGGTTGGAAGTGCGATCGGTTTCTTTATAGAATAATTCTCGATTATAATAAATGATAGGAAGATTAACACTAAAGCCTACATATAATTTATCTTGCACATTGCCGGCAGTTCCGATAGCAATTTCATGATAGCCTCCGCGGGTAATCGCATCGTACAATTGACTAACGCCGGATGAAATGGGTACCAGACTTTGGTATCCTGTAACCTGGTTGCCCGGACCACTGGTGGTATCTATTAAAAAAGTTCGGAATGCCAGGGAAGAACCGAAAATATAGTTGCTAAGCGCAGCGAAGGTATCTGCCCGGTCGCGCACCAGTTCTTCTAAGTATTGCTCCGTGAAAGAACTAAAATTATTATTGCCCCGAAAGCTCTCGCGATTTTGATAATTAGCCAATTGGTTCACTGAAATGGCGAAGGCCGAGCTGGTATATTTGGAGTAGCTGTTGTTCTTACTGCTGCCCCAAACAAGGCCAACGGTACCATATTGAAAAGCATTTTTGTTACCCGATGTATCAGTGCCCCGATAGTTGAATCGATTATTGTTGAGTGCAAATCCGGGCGTGATAACTACTTCTCGCGTTTTGAATAAACCGAGACCTGCAGGATTAACATGGTTGGCCGTTATATCACCTCCCAGTGATCCCATCGCTCCACCAATGGCCATCATTCGGGCTGTTCCGTTTTGAGTAAACCAAGCAGTGCGAAGTGCATCTTCTGGATTTTGTGCCTGCGTAGTAGTTGCAATGGCAAACAAAAGCAGGAAAAATATATACTTACATTTCATAATTAATTAGTTTCCAATGGGCAATAGTATATCAGCTTCTATCGAAAGGAAGATAAAATGTTTCCGTGAAAAGAATTATTCAGGCAATTAGTTGTTTCTGCCACCCCGTCCGCCACTGGCAGATGATCCCGTACTTCCAAATCCACCGCTGTTACCACCGGCTGAGGAAGAAGTTGCAGGCATTGATCCACCTGATGATGAATTACCCGGTGTATTAGGACTGAATGTTCGGGCTGCCCGGTCGAAACTTTCACCAGAACTGGTAAATACAGTTTTTATA
Organism: Chitinophagia bacterium; assembly: GCA_037131895.1. GTDB lineage: Bacteria > Bacteroidota > Bacteroidia > Chitinophagales > Chitinophagaceae > Sediminibacterium. Next base: position 83,749 of record JBAXQE010000010.1, read on the forward strand.
AGATTCCCAAAACTCGGTTCACGGGAAGAATTATTATTACCGCCCACTTTGGGAAGCGTATAGTAATTGTTGTTGTTGTTAATCGATTTATTGCGGGCTGCAGCCAGGTTATTGATTGAAATGGTTCCTCCCCCTCCTTTGTAATTAGGCGTACCATAGTGCACCAAGGTATAATAGGGATTGTTCCATCCTAAGGAAGGCATATAACCAATACCACCGGCAAATCCACCTCCAAAATAATGTCCCCCGTAAATTGGATTGAATGTGTTGCAGGTATAGCAACTGAAATATGGATTATAATAATTATAAGTAGAAGGGAAGAAATTATAGCGGCAATCATTCCAGTAGCTAAAATCATCAATGGAAGACCAGCGACTGCGATTGGTTACTTTTCTGCGCAAGTACGCATCATCTTGTGAACTGATGTATTCCTGGTATTGTTGATCATCTCTACTCTTTTGTTTCTTCACCCTTTCTTCACCTCCTGTTGCAGATCCGGGAGAATAATAAACATCATCGGGTGTTTGTCCGGCCCGATAAGCAGTGCTGCAGGATGATAACAAAAGCACTAACCCAATTGTCAGAAAACTTAGCTGTTTCATAAAGGCGGTTTTAGAGATGGAATAAAGTTAATTACATTTGCCCAATATTGGGGCTATTTTAACAAATACAAAAGTCATGCCAACAATTGTTAGCTTCACAAAAATATAAACAAAATTATATATGAGTAAGGAAATTACATCCCGGGAGCAGGATTATTCACAGTGGTATAACGACTTGGTTATTAAAGGGAATCTGGCCGATTATAGTGCTGTTCGCGGATGTATGGTTATCAAGCCCTATGGCTTTGCCCTATGGGAAAATATGCGGGATGTGCTAGACAAAAAGTTCAAGGAAACCGGCCACCAGAATGCTTATTTTCCCCTATTTGTGCCCAAAAGTTTATTTGAAGCCGAGGAAAAAAATGCCGAAGGATTTGCCAAAGAATGCGCGGTGGTTACTCATTATCGTTTAAAATCCGATCCATCTGCCCCCGGAAAACTGATGGTAGACCCTGAAGCAAAACTAGAAGAGGAACTGGTGGTAAGGCCTACTAGTGAAGCAATTATTTGGAACACCTATAAGGGCTGGATACAATCTTATCGCGATTTGCCCATATTAGTAAATCAGTGGGCTAATGTGGTGCGTTGGGAAATGCGTACCCGTTTGTTTTTGCGTACTGCCGAATTTTTATGGCAAGAGGGGCATACCGCTCATGCAACTAAGGAAGAAGCCATAATTGAAACTACCAAAATGCTGGATGTGTATGCCGATTTTGTAGAGAACTGGATGGCACTGCCAGTTATTAAAGGTGTGAAAACACCGAATGAAAGATTTGCTGGTGCAGAAGACACTTATTGCATTGAGGCGTTGATGCAAGATGGGAAAGCATTACAGGCCGGAACTTCACATTTTTTAGGTCAAAACTTTGCCAAAGCGTTTGATGTAAAATTCAGCGACCGAGACAACAAGCTAGATTATGTGTGGGCCACGAGTTGGGGCGTAAGTACCCGATTAATTGGTGCCCTGGTAATGGCACATAGTGATGATGAGGGTTTGGTAATGCCTCCGCGCATTGCGCCAATTCAAGTAGTAATTGTACCCATTTTTAAAGGGCCTGAACAAAAATCGCAGTTAGATGAAGCCATACATCCCATTATTCAATCATTGCAAGCACTGAATATTTCAGTTAAGTACGACGATACCGATTATGCGCGCCCAGGATGGAAATTTGCAGAGTACGAATTAAAAGGTGTTCCGGTTCGGCTGGCAATAGGAGCCAGGGATTTAGAAAATAATGTGGTAGAAGTGGCACGCAGAGATACGCGTGAAAAAGCAACCGTGCCTTTAGCCGGGATAGCGGAGCACATTCAGCAATTGTTAGCAGATATCCAGCAAAACCTTTATAACCGGGCCCTTCAGTACCGAACCGATCATACCACCCAAGCAAATACCTGGGATGAGTTTATGCAACTGCTCGACGGTAAAGGCGGATTTGTAATGGCACATTGGGATGGCAGTTCCGAAACCGAAGATAAAATCAAGGAACTGAGTAAGGCTACCATTCGATGTATTCCCCTAAATAATCCGCAAGAGGCGGGTACTTGTATTTTATCGGGTAATCCATCTGTTCAGCGGGTGATGTTTGCCAGGGCCTATTAATTTTTTCAGGGTCACCTGTTGCGCACTTATTAATTCGCCATGAAACAAAAAGAAGTTCCTGCATACCTTACCCCTTATTTAACCGGCAAAGTGATTTTGTTAGATAAGCCGATGGGCTGGACCTCCTTCGACGTAGTTAGAAAGGTTAGGAATTTTACCCGTGTGAGAAAAGTGGGTCATGCTGGTACACTCGATCCGCTGGCAACAGGTTTACTGATTGTTTGTACAGGAAAATTTACCAAGGAGATTAACCGTTACATGGGGATGGAGAAAGAATATGAAGCTACTTTTACAGTAGGCGCCACAACGCCCACCTATGATTTAGAAAGTGAGCCAACCAATCATACCCCTTTTGAACATCTAAACTCCGCAACTATACAATCTGCTGTAGATCAGCTAACAGGAGCAATATGGCAGGTACCACCTCAGCATTCTGCCATTAAAAAAGACGGTAAGCCTGTATATCTTTCTGCCCGAAAAGGTATTGAAGTTAAACTAGAACCCCGCCCAGTTACTATTTATTCTTTTGAATTAACTACAATTGATTTGCCCCTTATACACTGCAAAATAGTTTGTTCAACCGGAACCTATATTAGAAGTTTAGCCCACGATTTGGGCCAACTATTGCAAACCGGTGCTTACATGAGCAGTTTGCGCAGAACCCGTATAGGTGAATTTAGGGTAACTGATGCCCTGTTACCCGATCAATTGCAACAACAAATTGCAGCATCTGCGGGAACCTTAGAAGGGAAGTCCGATACCCAGTTGTAATGCAAAATTATCAACCTGTAATCCGTTGGCTCTGGTTTCTTTCAAAGCAAAACTATTCATCCAGCCATTGTTATATTGGCGTGCTGGATCTTTTACTTTATAAGCTGCATCTAAACGTATCAGGAAAAACGTAAAATCAAATCGCAGGCCGGTTCCCATGGCAATTGCCAAATCTTTGCCCAATCTCTTTAGCGAAAATTGCGCATCCGGATCACCAGGAATGGGTTTTACACTCCAAGTGTTACCAATGTCGGCAAAAAGTGCTGATTCAATTTTAAAACTACCTATAGCCGCCAATCGGAATCGATATTCAATATTTGCCTCCAGTTGCATATCTCCAAAACGGTCTCGATAAGATGAAGTAGAGATGGTATCACTTTGAATAGAACTTCCCAAACCAAGTTGTCTCAATCGCCAGGCTCGCATACTGTTTGGGCCACCGGCAAAAAACTGTTTAAAAAAGGGCAAGGTATTTCCTATCAGCGAATCGGATCCATAATTATATCCTACTCCCGCAAAAGCTCGCATAGCCAGTGCATTTTTCCCTTTATTATATTTGGTGGTTTGTCGGTATTCAGCTTCCGTTTTTATAAACCGGTAAATTTGGCTCGATCGGGCATTGAATAAAGCAAATAAGCTACCCGACTCTTCAAAGCCGAGGCGGATAAAATGACTTCTATCGGGATTTTTTGGTGATATAATATTCTTGAAATAAGAAATGGTTTGTCCAATCACTCTTCCCTCATTAAAGGAGGTTTGCAGAAAAGGATTGGTGAGTAAAAGACTATCTAGTTTAGAAAACCGCTCTATCGTATATAATTCTACATTGAGGGGTTTATACAACCAGGTAACATTTTTCTTTTTCCACTCATAGCCCCAACTAGATACCAGAGAGCGCAGCAGGTAATAATCTCGGCGGTCTACATAAGAACCGGTAACATTTAATAAAGTTCTTTTATCATCTACGTTTTGAAGCGGTTTCCAACTTTTTACTGGTAAAATCAGGCGGGGGAAAGCATAGGTTTGTCCTAAACTGATATGAAAAGTTTGGATGAGGGGGTCACTTTTTTGGTTCAATATATTTAGTTCTACACCAGTTCTAAAAGAAGTGAGTGATTGAATAGATCTTTTCCAAACATTCCGATTGGTGTAGCTGAGATTGGTTGATAAGCCCCAAAGATTTCCCGATCCTATATCTGTAGTATTTCTACTTCCTTCCAGATCAATGGAGTAACTCTGTTTGATGGCAGGCACCAGAAAAAAGTGAAAATCGAGCGTATCTTTATCCCGGATAAATATTTTGGCATCCGCCGACTGCCAGGCACCCATTCTGCCGAATGTGTTCAGGGTTTTGAAAAACTTTTTTTCATTGTACAAATCCCCCCGGTTTAAGAACGTATTTTCCCGCAGGGGCTTGTCTACAAATAATCCCTTATGGAAACGCATGATGCTATTTTCTCGTATCGTTTCGGAAAAGTTTTTTGAAAAGGGAAGACTATCAGTGAAATCTGTAATGCGGGTTTCGGGATAGTAATATACCTTTCCGATTTTGTAGGGAATAATGGCTGCAGAATCCATATTGATTCTTCTTTCGATTGCTACCGGCCAGCTAGAACTTTTCTCTCTACTTCCACGAGCAATGGCCATGAGTTCCATTTGCTCAAGTGGATCGAGCGTTAGGGTAAAAAGGCGTTTATCTAGACTGTCTACATGTGCAAAAATATGTTCTCTAGTAAACTGAAAATAGCCATTTTGGCGATAGAGAGAAACCAATCGGTCTAAATCATTGCTAATGGCTCCTTTGGTATATGGCTCTCCATATTTAATCAAGGAATTTTTCTTATCTCCTTCAGTTAATTTTTGTAGGGTACTGTCTTTAAGTACATAACTGATCGAATCGAAACTGATATTTTTACCTAGGTCGATGCTAAGGGTGATTTTTTTTCTTTCCTGATTTTTTATGAATTCGGTAGTGATTTCAGGGAAAAAGTTAGCATAATAGTACCCCTGAGAATTCAGGTATTCATTCATATACTGCATGCTTCTTACCAAATTGGCGGTATCATAAGCAGCCGGGTTTTTGATTACCGTTCTAACCCCTAACTGAGATACTTTTCTTACCCGAATGCTGTCGTCCCAATAATTACCCAATTCATTGGTTAAGCGAATTTTCTCATCTTTGGTTATATTGCCGTTAATGTTGAGCTTCGTATCGTACACAAAAGGCTTGTGCAGGGGGGGATTGCTGATGGAAGTACGTTGTTCAACACTGCAGGAACTAACCAACATCAGTATTGCTGCACCCAAAATATAGTTATACAATTTACCCATTCAATATACTTACATGATTAGTAAGCGTGAGGTCAAATATATTCAAAGTTTGTGCCACAAAAAACAAAGGGTGGCAGATAGACGCTTTATTGTTGAGGGAGAGAAGGCAGTTGATGAGTTATTACAGAGCAACTGGGCGATTAAGCAAATCTATGCTACTGCAGGCTGGAAGGATAATCATGAACAAGTGTCCACTTTGGTGGAAGTGGCTACCATAGAGCAAATACAGCAAATGAGCGGGTTGAGTACGGCCCGGAATGTACTTGCATTGGTTCAGATGCCGCCCGATTCGGAGCTCAGGGCTGCACCTGCAGGATTAACCCTAGTGCTGGATACTATTCAGGATCCTGGAAATATGGGTACTTTACTTCGTATTGCTGATTGGTTTGGTATTAAACAAATAATTGCCAGCGAATCGAGTGCCGATTGCTATAATCCTAAAGTGGTGCAGTCAAGCATGGGCAGTTTTTTAAGGGTTACTGTTCATTATACCAATTTGTTGCTGTGGTTGCAAAGCTATCCTCATACAATAATGGGTGCCATGATGGAGGGAACAGCTATTTATGATGTGAAGCCAGTTTTGCCAGCTGCCCTGCTTATTGGGAATGAGGGAAATGGCATTACTGAGGCGCTACTACCCTTTATTTCAACTTCTGTAAGTATTCCCCGATTAGGCGGGGCAGAATCGTTGAATGCAGCGGTAGCAACCGGTATTCTATTATCCCATCTTACGCGGGTATAGGGGGAACTAGCATTGAATAAAAAGGATTGAAAATAATTAGGAGGCGATGCGTGCCAATTCAGCCTCTTCCTTAGCTTGTCTTTTTTCCTGCTCAAGCTGATCGGGGTAGGAAGGAAGTGAGTAGGCGGCGGGTTGTGTAGCTATTCTTTCCGAAACAGCAGCAGGCATAGGTTCCGCCACAGCAGCTACAGCAGGCGTATCAACCTCTTCTTCTTCTGCAGATTCTTCTACACTAACCCATGTTGCATAACGAACTGGTTCGCCAAGGGTAAATCCGGTTACCAGTAGTGCCAGTGCCGGCAAAAAGAACGCTAGTAAAAACTGATCTTGGAGCCATTTTTTTTCCAGAATAGATAAACGTGCAATCCATACCAATGCTGCTAAACGTATGGCAATTCCTCCTGCAATCAAACAGGCAAAGAGTTGGGTTTTACCGTCGTATAAAATGTGATCCTTAATACTGAAATAAACAAAAAGAATAGGGGCAATCAACAAAACGATACCAGCATATAGCAATTCACTGTTTTTTTCAATCATATCCCGTAATCGTTCCCGATGAAAAAAGGGGCGCGTAATAGGTACAATTTTGTTGCTTACCCGAGTAGGAGGTGTTCCTAGACTGAGCAGCGTGTACTTCCCCAATACCTTCACTGATAAATGAGAAGGTAAGCTATACGAAGCGGAACGAAAAGTAGTTAGCTGGCTCATACAATAACAGATTAGGCATAGGGTGCCCTAATCCGGGTACAAAGTAACTATAAATTAACTTTAATGTAAGTTCAGGACCAATTATTTACCACCAATTAGGGTGAATAACATGTGCATAAATAAAATGTAACCTTAAGTAGTTAGTTTTTTGCAGTTTCATCGGAACTGCACGTATCGGATGGGTTGGTTAGAACGGATGATGAGGGTGGGTAAGAGCAAACAGAGAAAGCAGAGGGAGAAAGCTGCTAATACCACTAATGCTACCTGCCAGCCTATAATGTATACTGGCGCCTGTGATACGTAATAGGAGGCTTCATCTAGTTTGATAAATCCTGTTGCCATTTGCAACCAGCTGATGCCCAAACCTGCTGCACATCCCAATCCAATCCCCGCCAGGGCAATCCAAAGTGCTTGAAACAAAAAAATCATTCGGATGGTACGATTGTTGGCTCCCATTGTTTGCAAAATGCCCACCATTTTTGTACGTTCTAAAATAAGTACCAAAAGGCAGGTAGCTAGGTTAATGATGGCAACCAAACCTAGTATGATGAACAATACATTTCGGTTGAGGTTTTGGATAGTGAGCCAATCGAATATGTTCGGAAAAATTTCTTCAATGGTACTACTTCCCATTTGCATAGGAAGGCGATCAGCCAAAGCAGCCTGGATGCTGTTAAGTTTTGCATAATCCTGCACAAAAACCTCATAACCCCCAATTTGCTTGGGCCCCCAATCATTTACTCTTTGCAACATTTGCAAGTCGCCAATCACAAACAATTGGTCGTATTCGGCGATAGATGTTTTGTATAAACCTGCCACCCGGAGTTTTCGGTAAGTGCGGGTACCCTCTAGGGAGGCAATAAAATATAGGGTAATGGTATCATTTACCTGAATATTCAATGTTTTTGCCTGGTCAGCAGATACCAGCACGTCGTGACTATAACTACTGTCGTTAAAATGTATCCAGCTGCCACTTACCATAAAAGGCCGAAAAGGAATTGAATCATATTCTTTGTTGATTCCTTTTAATAAAACCCCTTCAATTTCTTTTTGGTGTTCCATTACTGCCGACTTAGTGGCGAAGGGTTGTATTTTTTGGATTCCCGGCATAGAACGGATAGCCTGTTCCAAAGAATCGTTTCGGTTCATAGGCAGTTCTTCCGCTACAATAGATTTTCCGGGAACATATTGCTGCACTCGGATATGCCCCCAAAAGCTGAAAACTTTTCCGGAAACCTCTCTTTGAAAGCCATTCACAAATGAAAGCGTAACAATCAATGCCATTACACTGATAGCAGTTGCCACAATCGACAGGCGAATGATAAAGGCCGAGAAGGAGCGACTGCTGTTGAATGCCAGTTTATGAGCTATGTTGAATGCCAGCTTCAAATAAGTAGGTTATCCTGTAAAACTACGCAGCCCCCTGCTATCACCCAAAACCATTTCCGAATTATGTAGTAAGTTTAACGGGTAATTACGCCTATGAAAGCTGGTTTGTTACTGATACCCTTTTGTTGCTTATCCATTGGCTTGCTGTCTCAGCGCCAGCCCGATAAAATTTTCAAGGATGGAATTGGCGGCGTTTCTTTTTTCCGCCAGGGAAATCAGCAGGCAGCCCCCATCATGGAATTGGGTTCCGGAGAACAATTCGAATTGCATTTTGATGATTTGGGGAAACAGCCCCGCAATTATTATTATTCCTATCAGTTATGCAATGCCGACTGGTCGCCGGCAGACGTAAATGTGTTCGATTATATCAAGGGATTTACTCAAAATCGCATTATACAATATCGATTTTCATCCAATACCCAAACACCTTACATTCACTACCAGGTTACCCTTCCAGAACGTAGTTGTGTTCCCATAAAGAGCGGTAATTATCTGTTGAAAGTTTATCTGGATGCAGATACCAATCAGGTTGCTTTTACCCGCAGGATGATGATTGTAAACAACCAGGTTCCCATTCTGGCATCAGTTACGCAACCCTATGATCCTTCGTTGCAAATGACCCATCAAAAAATACCAGTTAGTATTCAGGTGAAAGCCATTCCCATGTTTATGCAACAATTGGGAAAGTTGGTGATTCTGCAAAACAATCGGTGGGAAACAGCGCATATCCCTACACAGCCGATGATTATACGGGGAGATCTGATAGAATTCAACTCAGAATTAGAAGCGGTATTTCCTGCAGGAAAAGAATACCGATGGGTTGATTTGCGAAGTATCCGGTTTTTATCAGATCGCATCGACCGAATCGATCCCACCACTCAGCCCCCTCAGGTGATTTTAAAAACTGATGCAGACCGATCAAAAACGCGTTATGTGTTTTATCCCGATTTAAATGGGCACTTCGAAATTACTAATACCGATGTGGCCAATCCCTGGTGGCAGGGCGATTATGTAAATGTACATTTTACATTTGTGCCGGCCAATAAGCAACTCTATCCCGGAAAAGACTTATTCGTTTGGGGAGATTGTACACAAATGCTGCCTCCCGAAAAAGCACGGATGGATTGGAATGCGGAAAAAGGGGTATACGAAAAAAATATCCTGTTAAAACAGGGATATTATAGTTACCAATATTTAGCCCGTGATATTCGCATTCCTAATGGAGTTCCGGATCCAACCTATACCGAGGGCAATTATTTTGAAGCCGAAAATGAGTACCTGATTTTGTATTACTACCGCTCTTTCAGTAGCAGGTATGATGAACTGCTGGGTATTCAGCGGGTGCTGGCAGGTGCCAATATTATTCGATAATAGTAAGTGGCTTGAGGAATGCAACGACCAGTTTAGAATAATTCATTACCTTTACAGTGGCAGGTCTTACACGGCCAGCTCCTGCTGAACCTCCCCAGGGCAGGAATGCAGCAAGGATAGGCGGTTGTAGCGGTGCGATGTGAGTAGCCTGCCATTTTTTATTATTTTTTGGCTCCGGCCATTGTAAATATTTGCGCATGAAATTTTTTGTAGACACTGCCAATTTGGCCCAGATTAAAGAAGCCCATGATTTAGGAATCCTCGATGGGGTAACTACCAATCCCTCCCTAATGGCTAAAGAAGGCATCAAAGGGGAAGCTGCTATCAATCAGCACTACAAAACCATTTGCGAAATGGTAGATGGAGATATCAGTGCAGAAGTTTTGTCCACCGATTTCGAGTCTATTATTAAAGAAGGCCAGCAGCTGGCTGCTATTCACCCCAACATTGTGGTTAAAGTGCCAATGATTAAAGACGGCATTAAAGCTATTAAATGGTTCACCGATCATAAGATTCGTACCAACTGCACCCTGATATTTTCAGCGGGGCAAGCTATTTTAGCTGCAAAAGCAGGGGCTACCTATGTTTCTCCCTTTATCGGTCGAATTGACGACAGCAGTTGGGATGGTATGGAACTGATTGCCCAGATGCGTCAGATTTTTGACGTACAAGGCTATTCAACTGAGATTCTGGCAGCATCTATCCGTAGTGGATTGCACATAGTAAAAGCTGCCGAATTAGGCGCAGATGTTTGTACTTGTCCGCTCGATTCTATCCTTGCCCTGCTAAAACATCCCTTAACCGATATTGGGTTAGCGAAGTTTTTAGAGGATGCCAAGAAAATGTAATCGTTACAAAGCAATTACTCTTTTTTCAGCAGAACTTTCTAAGGCGGCGGTTATGATTTTCATTACCCGTATGCCGTCATCTGCTGTTACATGCAGTGGCGCTCCGTTTCGGATATGCTGATAAATTCCTTCATAATATTGGGCATAATCCCCTTTTTCCGTCGGCACCTGTTCGCGAATGATATTCCCATCTATTTCGGTGTGTAATAAACCTCTTTCCGATTCAGGTTCAATTCCCCAATTTGAACTATTTGCTGGAATGTTGGCTAACAAAGCATTTTCCTGAATATCCGCACGTGATTTATGGAAGCTTCCATTTCTTCCAAATAGGGTGAATGCAGGAATGGGTTCCCTATAATAATATCCCGATTTTAATCGAACCCGAAGGGTAGGGTAGTAAAGTAAAATTTCGAAGTAATCATCCACTTTCGAACCAGATCGGGTTACCCTTACATCTGCAAACACAGCTTCAGGAAATCCAAAAGAAACCAGGGCCTGATCAATTAGGTGCGGCCCCAGATCATACACCACACCGGCACCCAATATGGGGGTTTCTTTATGCATTTTAGGGCTTAATGCTTGCTTATATCGGTCGTAATGAAATTCGGCTTCTAAAACCTCACCCAGCACTCCGGATTGCAGAACACGACGAACCGTTAAAAAATCACTATCCCACCGTCTATTCTGAAATACCGAGAGGCATAGATTTTTTTCGGCTGCAATATTGTTTAATTCGATGGCTTCTGATACGGTAGTTGTAAATGCTTTTTCAACTACAGCATGTTTACCGGCCAGCAAAACCTGCTTTGCATAATCGAAGTGGGTAGCGGTAGGAGTATTTACAACTACAAGTTCAATGGTGGGGTTGTTGAGTATCTCCTCGAAAGTAGATACCGAATGAATTGAAGGATAAAATGAACTAGCTAAAGCTTGGGATCTTTCCCATACAGCGGTTAATGAAAATCCAGGATTGGTATGTAAAAAAGGGGCTTGGAATAATTTGCCAGACATGCCAAAAGAAAGTAACGCAGTGGAAATAGGTTTCATCAGCTAATGATTGTGTTCAAGGATAAATACAGGATATTAAAATTACTTAAACAGTTCGAATAATTTGTTTCAATTTGTTGAATTCTATCTGTATTTGAATGCCCAAAGTAAGGTCTCTATTTTGAATGGCATATATTTGTAAAAACGATATCAGCATGTTTAAGCAGGATTTTGTGCACGTGGAAACCCCTGAGCCGCATAGAGGTAGAACCCGGGAAATGTTGAAGCAGCATCCAGAAATGCGTCAATTAATAGGTAAAAATCCCTATTCATTTCTGGCTATTTTGGGGGTGGTAGGATTTCAGGTTGGCATGGCTGTTTTATTATCTGGACAATCTTGGTGGTGGGTTTTTATCGCAGCTTATTTGTTAGGGGCATTTGCCGATCATGCTCTATTTGTGTTGATACATGAGTGTGCACATAAATTAATATTCAAAAATCGGTCAGCCAATAAAATTGCAGGGATTATTGCCAATATTCCCCTTATTTTCCCCAGTTCCATTTCATTTGAAACCTATCACCTAAAGCATCATTCTTTTCAGGGTGTGCACGAATTAGATGGCGACTTACCGAATTACTGGGAAGCCAAATTAATCAACAACTACTTTATCGGAAAAGTAATTTGGTTGCTGTTCTATCCCATTTTTCAGGTATTTCGGTTAACAAGGTTACGAGAAATCAGTCCTTTTGATAAATGGGTTGCCCTCAATTGGGTAGTACAAATTGTTTCTATTTCGGCAATTGCCTATTTTTTGGGTGCTCAATCGCTCGTGTATATGATGGCCAGTTTCTTTTTCTCTGTTGGATTACATCCATTAGGTGCCCGCTGGATTCAAGAACATTACTTAACCCGCGGGGAGCAGGAAACGTATAGTTATTATGGAATTCTGAATGGCGTTGCCTTTAATGTAGGGTATCATAACGAGCACCACGATTTTCCTTCTGTTCCCTGGAATCGGCTTCCCGATATTAAAAAAACGGCACCCAGTTTTTATGATACATTAGAAAGTCATCAATCTTGGACTGCCTTGTTTTTCCGCTTTCTTTTCGATCAGGAAATATCGCTCTTTTCGAGGGTAGTTCGAAAGAACCGCGGAAAAGTAGCCTTGTCTGATGAATCGAAGCCAGATGTAGAGTTAGTGTAATATCCGAATGATTTTTAGGTATATTAACAGTGCTTTTACATAATTGAATCTTACGTACAATTTATTTGTAGTACCTTTGCATCCGAAAGCGCGTAAGCCATAGCGCAGTTGCTCCGGATATTTTTAGCGAAGTACTTCCCCAACGATTGACATTTTTTCCGGACGCTTTTTTATTATTCAACGTATTAAAATCATTGTTATGAAAAATACCAATATGCCCCCTATTGCGCACGCAGATGCCAATACCCTGAACACGCTTACCACAGAAGTAAAAGAGACCATTGTTGAAACAGCATCTATTAATACAGCTGCTCCTGCTCGTTTTGGAGTGATCGATCTTTGGAAGATTCACCGAAATAGTAAGAGTGCGCATTTGAAATGGCGCAGCGTACTTTAAATGTACGATCTGCTGTTCATTTTATTGCCCAATCATTGGATGTCTGAATTTCTTATGCCGTCCCTAATGAATTTGTGTATGTTTGCGGTTCATGTTTAGTTGGACCAGCCAAGGAAATATTCTGATCACCTGCCATAAATGGTTGTCGCCTGCCTTATTACAAGAGGTGCAGGGACTAGGCTTTACCAATAGTACCTCATTTACTACGGGGGTTCGTTTGCAAGGAAGTTTACGCGATTGTATCCGTTTAAATGTTCATCTGCGTTCGGCAAGTCAGGTATTATTTGAACTGCATAATTTTATATGCAATCATCCCGATGATATTTATGAAACCCTGGTTAGGTACCCTTGGGAAAACTGGTTACTTCCTGATACCTATTTTTCGGTTACGGCGCAGGTTTCCCACCCAAGTATCAACAATAATCTATTTCCGGCTTTGCGGGTGAAAGATGCTTGGGTAGATCGTTGCAGAAAATTATCCGGTAAGCGGCCCAACACAGGGTCGAACTTAGAAGGGGCTGTGATACATTTATACTGGAAGGAAGATAAAGCTACGGTGTTTATGGATACTTCCGGTGCTTCTTTGGGTAGACATGGCTATAGAAAAATACCGGGTAGAGCCCCCATGCTCGAAGCCTTGGCAGCCGCAGTTCTGCTTAGCACCCGTTGGGATAAAACAATGCCATTTATAAATCCAATGTGTGGCTCGGGAACCCTGGCGATTGAAGCTGCTTTGTTGGCTTCGAATCAACCTCCTGGCTTATTCAGAAACCGGTATGCTTTTCAGTTTATCAAAGGTTATTCAGCTGATTGGTACAATGAAATCATTGCCCAAAGTAATGCAGAAATAAAAAGGGATTCCCTTCCGAAAATCATCGCCTCTGATATAAGTGCCGAAGCCATTAAAAATGCTCGCATCAATGCAGCAGCAGCCGGTGTGGAGCAACTGATTCAATTTGAAACGGCCGATTTTGCCGCAACCACTTTACCCGAACCACCGGGTGTTATCTTATTCAATCCTGAATATGGGGAACGTTTGGGGGAAACGGCGGCTTTAGAAAAAATATATGCCCGAATGGGTGATTTTCTTAAAAATCATTGCCAGGGATATACCGGGTACATATTTACCGGCAACCTCGAACTGGCAAAACATATTCATTTGAAACCCGCTCGACGCATTCCATTTTATAATGCAACCATTGACTGCAGATTACTGGAATACGAAATGTATGCCGGCTCCCGCCGCCCTGCTCCCAAAGAACTGTAATTGCCGTGGGAATTATCCAATCAAAAAATCAGATGTTGGAAGGGTAAAAAACTCAATCAATTAAAAACTTCCTTATCTTAAGGGCTATTTGTATACCCAACAGATAGTTTATCAATATGGCAGTAAACAAGGCATCAACAGGGGCAGCATTTATATTACTTACTTCCCTGTTTTTCATGTGGGGTTTTGTGCACAATCTCGACCCTATCTTGATTCCACATTTAAAAAAGTCGTTCAGTCTTTCCACTTTACAGGCATCCTTGGTAGACTCCTCCGTTTTTATTGCCTATTTCATTATGGCGATACCAGCAGGCATCCTATTGAAAAAATATGGCTATAAAACGGGTATTATTACCGGATTAATTTTCTTTGCCATCGGGTCCTTTTTATTTATTCCCGCTGCCAACACTCAGGAATATGGTTTTTTTCTGGCAGCTTTATTTGTAATTGGGTGTGGACTTGCATTACTAGAAACCGCAGCTAATCCCTATGCAGCCCTGCTAGGTAGCCCCGATACTGCTTCACAGCGATTAAATTTTGCGCAGGCTTTTAATGGATTGTCTGTAACCATTGCCCCCATTATAGGTGCCAAACTGATTTTAACACAGGGTGCATCGGATGAGCTGTTGAATTCTATGGATGCAGTAAGCCGGCAAGCAGCCCTCGCTTCCGAAGCAGCATCGGTAAAGCTGCCTTATACTATAATCGGGATCGTAATATTATTGATTGCCTTTATTTTTACTCGAATAAAGATGCCAGAAATACGGGAGGAGGGAAGTACGAAAGTTACCCGACAAGAAATATTCTCTGCCTGGCAAATTCCACATTTGCGTTGGGCAGTGATTGCTCAGTTTTTTTATGTAGGTGCTCAGGTGTGTGTGAACAGCTTGTTTATTTTATATGCGGCTAAATCGGCGGAGATTGATAGAGCAACCGCAGCAACTTATTTGGGGTTGGGGTATGGACTATCCTTTATGATCGGGCGTTTTGCGGGTACCTTCTTTATGAGATTTGTGCAACCTGCTCGATTGCTTACGCTGTATGCGGTGCTGAATATCATTTTGTGTTTTGCTGCGGTTTACGCAAAAGGATTGCCGGCTTTATACATAGTTTTTGCCATCAGTTTTTTCATGTCGATTATGTTTCCCACTATTTTTTCGCTGGGCATTCAATCGTTGAGTAAACAGACTGAAATGGGCAGCAGCTTAATTGTAATGGCTATTGTAGGTGGGGGACTGTTGCCATTGGTTTTTGGATATATTACTGATATGAGTGGCAATATTCAAAATGGGTATTTTGTGCCTATGTTTTGTTTTTTGGTAGTGGCCTATTTTGGATGGAAGGGACATGCCATTCAAAAAACAGCCGACGCATGAATAAGCAATATATCTTAGCACTTGATCTGAAAGATGATCCCGAATTAATTGCGGCTTATGAAGATTGGCACCAAAAAGTATGGCCGGAAATTCTAGATTCGATTAAGCAGTCGGGCATCGAGAAAATGGAAATTTATCGGGTAGGCAATCGTTTAATAATGATCATGGAAGTAAATAATCATTTTGATTTTGCTGCCAAAGCTACTGCTGATGCGCAAAATCCGAAAGTGGAGGAATGGGAACAATTGATGTGGACCTTTCAACAACCCTTGCCATTTGCAGCACCGGGAGAAAAATGGATGTTAATGAAAAAAATTTTTACTTTATCCTGAATATGTATTCATGTTTACTTTAGCCAATAAAATAGCAGTAATTACGGGAGCTGGCAGTGGTATCGGACAAGCCATTGCAAAACTATTTGCTCAACAAGGTGCTTGGGTTCATCTGCCAGAACTGCAGCTGCATGCGGGACAGCAAACACTTGATTCTATTGTGGCCAATGCAGGTAAGGGAACGGCCTATGCATGTGATATAACCAATACCGATCAGGTGGCTGCTGTGATGAACGAAATTGGCCTATTTGATATACTAGTAAATTGTGCTGGCATCGCACATGTGGGAACAGCAACTTCTACATCCGTACAGGATTTTGAAAGGGTTTTTCAGGTGAATGTAAAAGGCACTTATCATTGCCTGCATTATGGCATTCCACAAATGCAAAAAAGAGGGGGAGGAGTTATTTTGAATGTAGCTTCCATTGCAGCACTTACTGGCATTCCCGATCGATTTGCTTATAGCATGAGTAAGGGAGCTGTGCATGCGATAACGATGAGTGTTGCCCGTGATTATCTTTCACATAATATTCGCTGTAACTCAATTTCTCCTGCCCGGGTGCATACACCATTTGTAGATGGATTTATCGCCAAAAATTATCCCGGTCGCGAAACCGAAATGTTTCAGCAGCTCGCTGCTAGTCAACCCATGGGCCGTATGGGCAATGTAGAAGAAGTAGCTCAATTAGCAAATTATCTCTGCAGCGATGCAGCATCCTTTATTTCAGGAAACGATTATCCAATAGATGGTGGATTTATTAACTTGAGTAATTAAACCCTTATTTGCAATATGAAAAAAATTATTTCCCTATTCTTTTCTCTTTGTGCACTATCTGCACAAGCACAAACCTATACTCCCACACCTGCTAACCTAGCCGCACGAAAGCAATTTCAGGATATGAAGTTTGGTATGTTTATACACTGGGGCGCTTCCAGTGTATTGGGAAGTGGTGAATGGGTAATGAATAACCGAAATATCCGTGTAAAAGAATATCAAAACTTACAGCGGGTATTCAATCCCATAGATTTTGATGCCAAAGCTTGGGTAGATGCAGCGCAGGGTGCAGGTATGAATTACATCACCATAATTACCCGCCACCATGATGGGTTTAGTAACTGGGATACCCACCAATCGGATTGGAAAATAACCAGCACCCCTTATGGGAAAGATGCTTTGAAACAATTGGCAGATGAATGTCATAAACGGGGCATGAAAATATTCTTTTATTATTCACTGCTAGATTGGTATCGCAGCGATTATCAATATGAAACTGGTAAAACCGGAAAGGGAACTGGCAGAACAGCAAAGAGTGATTGGAATAGCTATATACGATTTATGAAAGCACAATTAACTGAACTGTTAACCCAATATGGAGAGGTATCAGGGATTTGGTTTGATGGCCACTGGGATCAGCTGGACAATGACGTAGATAAAACGCTTTCGGCTAAAGTGAATTGGCACTATGATGAAATCTATGAGTTGATTCATCGGCTGCAACCGGCTTGTATGATAGGTAATAATCACCATTTATTGCCCTTGCCGGGGGAAGATTTTCAGATGTTTGAAAAAGATTTGCCTGGAAGTAATACCACGGGTTTTGGGGGAGCTGATATTTCTGCTTTGCCATTAGAAACCTGTGAAACCATGAATGATTCATGGGGGTATAATATCACCGATCGAAAATATAAATCAGTACCTGCCCTCATTCACTATATGGTAAAAGCAGCATCGCATAATGCCAATTTCTTATTGAATGTGGGACCCATGCCAACTGGAAAAATTCAGCAGGAGTTTACAGATACCCTTGCAGCGATGGGTAAGTGGATGCAGAAAAACAGCAGTAGCATTTATGGAACCCGCGGCAATATTATTCCTCCGCAAGATTGGGGGGTGGTTACAGGTAAAGAAAAAACTTATTATGTTCACATTTTAAAATCAACCGGATTGCCATATGTTTTTGTGCCTGGGTTAAAAGCAACTATACTTTCCGCGCAACAACTTGTGGGTGGAAAGAAAGTTCGTTTTCAACAGCAGGCGGAAGGAGTTTTTATTTATCTGGAAGGGATAAGTTTGGATTCGATTGATACAATTATTCAACTAAACTATTGATATATGAAATTAGTGCGTTGGGGATTGAACGGAGAAGAAAAACCCGGAATTTGGGTGGAAGGAAAAATGCTGGATGTGTCGGCACAAATCCGGGATTATGATGCTGCTTTTTTCGGAGGGGGCGGAATGCAACAATTAACCACTGCGCTTGAAACACATTCATTTCCGGTATTACCAGCAAACATTCGGTTGGGATGCCCGGTTGCCAATCCATCAAAAATAATTTGTGTTGGGTTGAACTATGCAAAGCATGCTACTGAAACGGGAGCAGCTGTTCCTGCAGAACCGATTATTTTTTTGAAAGCAACTTCTGCTATTACAGGGCCATACGACGTAATTCAGATTCCCCGTAATTCAACCAAAACCGATTGGGAAGTTGAGTTAGCCGTTGTGATAGGGAAGCGCGCCAGCTATGTAACCCAAGAGTCGGCGATGGATTATGTGGCGGGATATTGTTTGCACAATGATGTAAGTGAACGTGCCTTTCAATTAGAGCGGGGAGGCACTTGGGATAAAGGAAAAGGTTGTGATAGTTTTGCTCCGCTGGGTCCTTGGTTGGTAACAAAAGACGAAATTTCTAATCCGCATAATTTACGGCTCTGGCTGAAGGTGAATAATCAAACGATGCAGGATGGTAATACCGATGATTTGATTTTTGATATCCCTACACTGGTTGCTTATATCAGTTCATTTATGACGCTCATGCCGGGTGATATCATTTCAACGGGAACTCCTTCAGGTGTGGGTATGGGAATTAAGCCAGCACCTATTTTTCTGAAGCCGGGGGATGTAGTAGAATTAGGGATAGATGGATTGGGTTGTGCCCAACAAACCGTAGTAGCTGCACATTAATATTTGTTTATGCATTTGCAATTAACCAATAAAGTAATTATAGTAACCGGCGGAGCCCGTGGTATAGGAATGGCTATCGTGAAATTACTGGCCGATGAGGGGGCTATTCCGGTGATTGTGGGTCGGCATGCTAATGAAAATCGGGCATTGGTAGATGAATTGAAGCAGGCTGGAAAAGCAGCTGGCGAGGTTACCATTGAATTAGCAGCAGTAGATCAATTGGAATCGGTAGTCACTAACATCATACACCAATTTGGTAAAATTGATGGATTGGTAAATAATGCCGGTTACAATGATGGGGTGGGTTTGGAGAAAGGAAATTATGCTGCCTTTATGGAAAGTTTGCATAATAACCTGGTACATTATTATATGATGGCGCATTATTGTTTGCCCTGGCTAAAAAAATCAACCGGGGCGGCCATTGTTAATATTATATCTAAAACTGCAGAAACCGGACAAGGAGGTACTTCTGCCTATGCTGCTGCTAATGGTGGAAGAAGTGCCTTAACCCGGGAGTGGGCAGTAGAGTTGCTGAAATATGGTATTCGGGTAAATGGGGTGGTGGTGGCGGAATGTTATACTCCTGCGTATGAAACTTGGATTGCCACCTTACCGGACCCAGAAAACAAATTAAAAGAAATTAATCAGCGTATACCTTTGGCTAACAGAATGACAACTCCCGCAGAAATTGCTGCTGCCGTGCTTTTCTTGCTTTCTCCGGTTTCCTCACATACTACGGGACAGTTATTACATGTGGATGGTGGATATGTGCATTTAGACCGTGCTTTGGCGAATGCTTAGTGGAAACTCTAAAAATTATATATTTATGCTCAAATAAACTTACAAAATCATGAAAAAAACAATTGGGGTTGCTTTGGTATTGTTGCTCGCTTGCAACAAGAATAGCAATCAACATTCTATTGTAGTACCCGATGTAATTCAGGCTCAAAATCGCAGAGGTAATATTACTGGTATTATACAGGTATATGATGGCAACGGAAATTTGCTTCAGGATGCAAGTGGGGTTACTGTTTCTTTAGATCAACAATCTTATGCTACCCAAACGGATAAGATGGGCAAATGGACCTTAGATTCTGTTCCATTTGGGACCTACGATATTTCCATCAAAAAATCTGGTTATGGTGTGGGAAGAATAATGGGTATATATCATGCAGCAACCAATCATGGAACAACCCCAATAGCTAAATCAAGAGCTATTAATGAGGTTTCTAAAATTGAGGTTACTGCTGTTAACACTAAAAAAACTACTGAGGTGAATCCTGCTTTGGCCAGTTTAATTGCAAGTGGTTTGGCAGAAGATGGTATTATTTTTGATCCTGTTTTCAATAGCGCTACTCCAGGAGAAAAGAAAATACGTTTATTTTTTAGTAATACTGCAGATGTTAGTACTACCAACTATTTAGTAACAGAAAAGCAAAGATTTTCCGGACGAGCGAATGAAAGTGAAAATTATAACTTCGGATTAAGTTGGTTTGTTTCTAATGGTTTTCAGCCTGGTCAAACGGTTTACGTGAAAGCATTTGGGGATGGATTTGTAGATGATGATTATGATGATCCCATTTCAGGAATTTCTGTTTTCCCAAGTTTGGCTGCAAAAGGATCACCTGTAGCATCTTTCGTGTTACCCATGAAATAATTTTAATTGATTGAAATAGTAAAGTCATTCGCCTTGGTGAATGACTTTTTTTATTTATATTAGTTACTGCATTTGCCATTCACCCATCCATTAATTGTATGTATATGAGAAAATCAATTATTTTTTTTGGTTCCTTACCCCTTTTGTTCGTAATGCTTTTTTTGCCACAAAGGGCTGTATTCAGTCAAACGAATTCGGTTATTAATGAAATAATAAAAGAGGGAACGGACAATTCTCAACTTACAAAGCTCGCCCATGAGCTGATTGATCAGATAGGGCCTCGTTTGGTCGGAACCCCTCAAATGCAGCAGGCAAATGATTGGGCGGTAAGTAGATACGCAGGATGGGGTATTGATGCCCGCAATGAGGCCTGGGGGAAATGGAAAAGCTGGGAGCGTGGCATAACTCATATGGATATGGTGAGTCCGCGAACGCACACCTTAGAGTGCACCCAACTTGCCTGGAGTCCGGCAACGCCTAAAAAAGGAGTAACCGGAGAAGTGGTGGTACTGCCCGATTTGGCCGATTCATTGGCATACAGTGATTGGATGAAAACTGTGAAGGGTAAGTTGGTAATGATTTCTATGCCCCAGCCCACTGGAAGGCCGGATGATAACTGGCAGGAATTTGCTTTAAAGGAATCGATTGATAAAATGAAAAAAGAGCGAACTGCTTTTAGTGATGCCTGGAAAAAGCGCATTAGTAAAACGGGCTTTAGCAATAAACAATTGATACAACAATTAGAGCAAGCTGGTGCAGTTGCGATTTTAACCAGTAACTGGTCGAGCGGATTTGGAGTAGATAAAATTTTCAGTGCTTCCACCAAAAAAGTTCCTACGCTGGATGTTGCATTGGAGGATTATGGATTGTTATATCGCCTAGCTGAATCTGGCACTACTCCGGTGGTAAGTTTGCAATGCACTTCCCGGCATGGCGAACCTATTCCTGTTTACAATACCTTGGCTGAGATGAAAGGGAACGAGAAGAGCGGTGAATATGTTATGTTGTCTGCTCATTTTGATAGTTGGGATGGCGCTACGGGGGCTACTGATAATGGAACAGGTACTTTGATTATGATGGAAGCTATGCGTATTTTAAAGAAAGTATATCCCAATCCCAAGCGAACCATTTTAGCAGGTCACTGGGGCAGTGAAGAGCAGGGATTAAATGGATCTCGGGCATTTGTAGAAGATCATCCGGAAGTGGTAGATCATTTGCAGGCATTGTTTAACCAAGATAATGGAACCGGTAGAGTAGTTAATTTGTCGGGACAAGGATTTCAGCAAGCCGGTACATTTTTAACTCGTTGGTTAGCGGCAGTTCCGGATACTTTGAAGAATCGGATTAAGACTAATTTTCCGGGTGCTCCGGGTGGGGGAGGAAGTGATTTTGCTTCATTTGTTGCTGTGGGTGCGCCAGGATTTTCTTTGGGTGCACTCAGTTGGTCGTATTTCAACTATACTTGGCATACGAATAGGGATACCTATGATAAGATTGTGTTCGATGATTTGCGCAATAATGCCTTATTAGTAGCCATGATGGTATATATGGCTTGTGAAGATCCAGAAAAGCTTCCTAGGGATAAAGCAGTTATTCAGGGGAATGCTACTGACCGTAATGGTCAACCTATCAGAAATTGGCCACAACAGGTGAAAGCAATACGGTTGGGACCGATAGATTAATTGAATTATTTTTTGGGGGTTGGTTTTTCGGGGTATAATTTTTTAAGCGCTTCCCAGGCAGTTTGTTGTTCTGTTGGCAGGGTATTGAAAGAGCTTGTATGCTGCTGCGAAAACTTTTTTGATTCGCTGATACGATCTTTAGTAACGGGGTGAGATCGCAAGAACGACCAATTTCCTTTGTCTGAATAAGCTGCCTGCAGGGCTTCCATCAATTGCGTCATCCCGGCTGGATTTACTTTGTTTTGAATCATGATCTCTTGTCCCTTCCAGTCTGCTTCGGCTTCCAGCTTTCTAGAATAGCCTAATTCACGCAAGAGATTGGCATTACCAATTAAGGTGCTTCCCAGTCCATTGAAATCACTGGTAATAATAGATAACAAATAAGAGGAAGTAATATTGGTGAGCATCATTTGCAAACTATGGCGCTGGTTAACATGGGTGGCTTCATGCCCCAGTAATGCGAATAGTTCGTCGGGATGCTTCATGGTGCAAATGATGCCTGAATAAACAACAATATGTCCACCTGGTAAAGCAAACGCATTTACGGTAGTGTCTTTCACCACGGCAACTGTAATAGGATATTGGTTACTCATGGAATATTGTTCCGTTATTTTTTTCACCAGTTCGGTAGCGGAACTATCTATTTCTTTATCACTCACGATAGATTCGTAAAATTCATTTCCCCATTTAATTTCCTCTTGTACAGGAATAAATTTGATTAACAACGGGGGAACTGTTTTATATCCAATAAACAACATAGCGGCAGCAGTAATAATAAAGACAAAGAACAGCGCTACGCCATTTTTTTTATAGAGTTTTTGAAACCAGCTGGTTTGTTCTGATGAGATTTTCGATAGCAGCTGTAAATACTGGGGATGTTGAACGGGTAAAACAAGGTAAGTTGTGTAAGAGGGTTGCAAATAAACAAAAGCTTGTTCTTCTAATTTTACATATCTGCATTCGGTATAGGGAAAATAAATTTCTTTGGGCTCTTCCGATTCCACATCAACGATAGAGAGTGCATCACCATACAATGAAATATGCACGGAATGGGGTATTGCTGATGAGCCATTATAATAGGCACAGGCAACACGAGTAGTCGCATCTAAAGTCATAAAGGATTATATTATAAATCCAAAGTCTAACAAATCAGCCATATCATCTCCTGTAGCATCTGTAAATTCTTCTTGTTGTTGTTCTAGTTCGTCTAATGAGATATTGCCTTCAATTGCAATATTATTGGCTACAAATCTTAGTGACCGGGTAATAGCCCAGGGTAAGCCTAATCCCAATGTAAACAGCACTAATAATAGGTTACCAACGATTAGCCTGAAAAATCCTCCAGCTGTTGCAGTTGCTTTGAAAGTTACCTGCTGATCGTTCCGATGCATACGAGTATTGTTGATAAAGAACCGGAAAATATCGCGCTGCCACCAGAAAAGATAAATACCTAAAGTGAAGATTGACAAGATATATCCAACCAGGTTCAAAACAAAGAATTCACCTCCTTTTCCGGCATAACTAAATTTGGCATCCCCCATCCGAATATTTTCGATGATGTAGGTTCTTAGTTTCATGTAAAACCATGGACCGTATATGCCGAATGTAATGATTGTTAAAAATACGCCTGAAAAGAAAAGTTTAATAAGTTCTTGCCGGTCGCCGATATATCCAAAGCGAATACCTTTCCATCGGGTATTGGCCATTCTATATCGGTAAGAACCATGAATTGCTAGTGGCATTAGTAAAAAAAGAAAGAGGTATAGGGTTAGTAATCCCCATATTGGTTCAAAATTTAAAGTGATAAAAAAAGCTAGTGCAGAAATAATCACCATAAGCAAAAAGGCTTTGATAAATCCTTTAAACATTTGTTTTCCGGTTCCAGTAAATGCAAAAGGATGATCTTGAAGGGTAGTATGGCTATAGAGGTATTGCAGGGTATTGGCTTTTGCCCATGGGTAATATAGTCCCAAGGTTACAATTTGCAAAAGCAGGTTTACCAATTGAATTTTAAATAGCTCAAAACCTTTTCCTAAAAAGCGCAAAGCATATTGCATATAAGTTATTTTTTATTTGTGAATGTAGGGGTTTAATTATGTATAACAAAGTTCAATCGCTTATTTTTTTGTTTCATTTTTCTGAAATTTCGATTGGAAGCATTATCTGCCTTTATACTTGTTTCTAAACAATTGACTCATTTTTCTCAAAAAAACAAAAGGGTCTACCTCTTTTATTTCTGTGAAACGAAAGCTTTATAAGGGAAAGGCAACACCTAAAATACATTATACTTATATTTAATTTATTATAAAAATTAGCTAGCCGCTAAAATATATGTATATACATCTAATTATATATTCTCAATTGATTCATTGATACTTATAAGGTTATTCATTTAAGCGGTTTACTATCTATTAATTAAATATAGATATGTAAAATGGCAGTTAATCCTCTCAGAGAAAACCGAGTTTTACAACATCATTGCATTTATTATGAAAAGAGGAATAGATATTGATTAAATAAATCTATTCATTTATATTGCTGAAAGCCTTACTATGCTTAGCTTTATGTTGATTTTTCAGTACATCGAGAAATCAGTTTTGCTAAAATAAATTCTTCCTGTATATGGAAGAGCCACTTAGTAAAGAAAAACCAATATCCTACATCCAATATCCTATATCCCCCGGGTACCCCATTTGAGGGTAGTTGCTGGTGCTGTTAGCACTGTAACTAAAATATTGTTCAGAATTTTTTCATCTTTTTTCAGCTATCCGAATTACTTTAGAAATTTACTTCTACTAATTGCGATTTTAATAAGCTTTGTTCATTTGAATGCTCAAACTTATGTGTTTGCTCGTTTAGATGGAATTCCGATGAATACCACAGGGTGGACATTAAAGGGTGAAGCCGCAGTGAAAAATGTTGCCTTCACTAATAATAGTGAGTTGCTGTTGTGCTCAGCTAAAAATAATACAAGTGGGGCCGTATTTTTTAATCAGCCAATTAACTTATCTCTTTGCAGCAGATGGAAAGCCGAGTTTGATTTTAGGATGAATGGCGGAACTGCTGCTGATGGAATTGCTTTCAACTTTTTAGATGCACCTCCTACCGGATTTGTGTTAGGACAAGGATTAGGCATTCCATCCGGAGCAAATGGTTTGAAAGTTTGTTTTGATACGTATAACAATTGTATTACTCCTACCTCATCCAAGGTTCCCAAAATTGAAATTCGTTATGGCGCAGGATACAATGAATGTTCGTCACAACCTACTTTAGAGAATATTAATAATTCACTTAGCTTTATTCGATCTGCCACCTACAATCATGCGATAATAAAGTATGATAATGGAAATATTACTGTATCAGTAAATGGAACAGTACTGTTAACGGCAACCCAGTCTTTTAATTTCTCTGGATATTTGGGCTTTACTGCCAGTACGGGAGGTTCTACCGATAATCACTCTATTAGAAATGTAATTATTTACACCGATATGCCTCCATCCGAAGCAGGCAGTAATCTGGTGAGTAGCTGTAACATCATCAATGCAGCAATCGGAACCAGCGCAACGGCTGGGTATACGTATACTTGGTCGCCTGCCAGCGGTTTATCCAATACGGCAATCTCAAATCCAACGGTTCAAATAACCAATAACACGGGTTCCACTATTCTTCAAAAGTATTATGTAAAAACTGCTTTTAGTTCTAATCCGGGGTGTTTTTCAATGGATAGTATAACGGTACAAGTAAAACCTAAACCCGCAGTCAGTTTTACGGGAACTATTCCTGCAGTTTGTTCCAATGCGGCTGCAATTACTGTTACCGGGGGTAGCCCAGCCGGAGGTGTGTACAGTGGACCAGGAATTACAGGAGCTAGCTTTTCTCCCAATTCGGCAGGTGTTGGAACACATACGATTACCTATACGTATACCGATGTGTCGGGTTGTACCAATGCAGCTACGAATACGATTCGGGTGAATGCAATTGCACAAGTAGTTGCCCGGAATGATGTAGCCATCTGCACGGGTACTTCCGTTGCATTAACAGCAACCAATACTTCCAGCTATTTGTGGTCTCCTAGTGTTGGGTTATCAACTACAACCGGAAGTAGTATTACTGCTTCTCCATTAACTTCTACCACCTATACGGTAACTGCTAGAGATGTAAATGGTTGCAGTAGTTCCGATCAGGTGGTTGTTGCTGTTCAAAGTATGCCAACCGCATCCATCCGTTATGCGGGCAGTCCTTTTTGTGGAAATATACAAGTGCCAATTATTTTAACTGGCTTAACAGGAGGAACTTTTTCTGCACCCGTCGGATTATCTATACAACCTACTACCGGTTCGATTAATCTAGCTGCTTCAACGCCCGGTGTGTATTCGGTAACCTATACTTTTAGTAATGGGGCTTGTACAAATTTTACAAAAACGGGTGTTACCATCTTAGCACCCCCTGTTGTTACGTTTAATAACGTTCTTCCAACTGCTTGTTTTAGCGGTTCCGCAATTAGTATTACTGGGGGAATGCCAGTAGGGGGCGTTTATTCGGGTGCAGGTATTTCAGGCGCTAATTTTCAACCGACAATTGCGGGTAGGGGGATGCATGTTATTACTTATACCTACACCAATTTGGGATGTACCAATAGTGCAACGAATACGATTACGGTTTACCCCATTGCTAATGTAGTAGCCAGTTCGCCAGTGGCAATCTGTAGTGGCGGTTCTGTAATGATATCGGCAACCAATGCATCTAGTTATCTGTGGTCTCCCGCAACCGGGTTATCATCCACAACCGGCGCTTCCGTTCTGGCTTCACCCCTCACAACTACTTTGTATACTGTTACAGGTTTAGATAATGCCAGTGGTTGTTCTTCACAAGATCAGGTAACCGTAACATTTCTGCCAGCTCCGGTTGCTTCTATAAATTATCCCGGTTCTCCTTTTTGCAATCAGGGAACTATTGGTGTTAGCCAGACCGGTCAATCGGGTGGAACTTATCAGTCGACAGCCGGATTAGTATTAGATGGCGCTACAGGACTTATCAATCTTTCTAATAGTACACCCGGGACTTATACAGTTACTTACACGTTTACCAATGGGGGCTGTGGTTCATTTACCCAAACATCCGTTACTGTTTTGCCACCCCCCACAGTAACGATGAATGATTTTTCGCCAGTATGTTTTACTACCGCTCCTTTTACACTTGCAGGTGGATTACCAAGTGGTGGAATGTATGCAGGACCGGGCATTACCGGAGGAACTTTCTCTCCATTAGTTGCCGGCAGAGGCATTCACACACTCAGCTATACATATACCAATGTAAGCGGATGTATTGGATCTATTACCTCAACAATTATCGTAAATCCACTTACCCCCGTAGCTGCTATTTCAGATCAAACTACTTGTTTGGGACAGGCAGTTACACTTACTGCAGTGCAATCGGTATCTTATCAATGGATGCCTGGAGGATTATCAGGTAGTTCTGTTTTAGTAACCCCATTTACCAATACACGCTATACAGTAACTGGCACGCATGCAGATGGGTGTGTTAGTCAGGACGACGTTTGGGTATTGGTTATTCCAACTCCTATTGCCAGCATAGCATATCCCGGGTCGCCATTTTGTAATGCGGGTATGGCTTCGGTAAGTTTGCGTGGACAAGCAGGGGGCATTTTTTCGGCTGCTGTAGGATTACAGTTGGATGTAAACAATGGTTCTATTGATTTGGCGAATAGTATACCGGGAACGTATACAGTTACCTATACATTTTCGAATGGTTTTTGTACAGAGATAACACAGACCATGCTAACCATTCTTGCCCCTCCAGTTGTAAGTTATCCGAATTCGTTTTCTTCTGTATGTAATAACGCCACTCCATTTTTACTCTCGGGTGGATTGCCGTTAGGCGGAACTTATACTGGTGTGGGTATAGTTGCAGGTACATTCAATCCATCTTTGGCAGGCAGAGGAATGCACTCTATTACCTACACTTATACCACTGCACAGGGTTGTGTGAATTCTGCTACTCAAATCATTACTGTAAATCCTTTGTTAGATGTAGATGCAGGAAGTGATCTCTCCATCTGTTTAGGATCAGCTGCAATTATCACTGCTTCCAATGCTTTACTGTATGCTTGGTCGCCCAGTTCGAATCTATCGGCAGTTTCAGGATCAGAAATTATAGCAACTCCCATTACCAAAACAACCTATTATGTTAACGGAACTGATGCTTCAGGTTGTACTTCCACGGATGAGGTAATGATTACTGTTTATCCTTTGCCAAATGCAACCATTCAATATACTGCACCAGTATTTTGTAATACAGGTATTGCTACGGTTACTCAGTCAGGACAGCCAGACGGAATTTATAGTGCAGATGCGGGACTTATAATAAATACTTCATCAGGAGCGATTGATTTAGCTGCAAGCATTCCTGGCAGTTATACGGTAACGTATACATTTAGTAATGGTACTTGCAGTAACCAAACTACCACTAACCTAACAATATTAGTACCGGCCTCTGTAAGTTTTTCATTGCCGCTAAGTTCGTTGTGTGCCACAGCTGCACCGTTTAGTATTAGTGGCGGCTCTATATTGGGAGGGGTATATAGTGGACCAGGCATTACAGGTGTAACTTTTTTTCCTGCTGCTGCCGGAACGGGTGTGCATATGCTCACCTATTTATATACGGATGCGGGGGGATGTGTATCAGCTGCTACTACTAGCATTACTGTTAATCCGTTGGTAAGTGTGCAGGCTGGTGCAGATGTAGCGGTATGCTTGGGAAGTTCAGTATCCCTCACAGCAATCAATGCAAACAATTATAGTTGGTCACCCAATCAAAACTTATCGACTTCAACAGGGGCAACGGTTGTGGCTAGTCCGTTAACAACAACTACCTACACAGTAACCGGCACCGATGCGAATGGATGTAGTAGTTCGGATGCAGTTGTGGTAACTGTATTACCATTACCCACCGCCACCATCAGCTATCCGGGAAATCCGTTTTGTAAATCGGGCACCGTAAGTGTAAACAGAGCGGGGGTAGGAGGTGGATCCTATAATTCAACAGCGGGACTTTCCGTAAATACAGCTACGGGTGAGATTAATTTAGCAAATAGTACACCGGGCAGTTATACCGTAACGTATACTATTAGTAATGGCACTTGCAGTCATCAAACAGCCACTAACATAACCATATTACCTCCGCCTATAGTAAGTTTTGTAATGCCGATTAGTTCGGTATGTGCCACAGCTGCACCGTTTAGTATAAGTGGCGGCTCTCCATTGGGAGGAGTATATAGTGGACCAGGCATAACAGGTGTAACTTTTTCTCCTGCTGCTGCGGGAACAGGTGTGCATGTGCTCACCTATTTATTTACGGATTCAGGCGTATGTGTATCAGCTGCTACTACTAGCATTATTGTTAATCCGTTGGTAAGTGTGCAGGCTAGTGCAGATGTTGCAGTATGCTTGGGA
>JBAXQE010000011.1:0-102696 GCA_037131895.1 Chitinophagia bacterium
CGCCAATTCTTTTGCCTTTGTAGTAGCCGTAGAAGAAGGAACCACCACCGTAGAAATAACACCTGCAGATGCAACAAAACGAGGTGCTTCATTAGCGCCATTTCAGGTAAACTTAACGCAGGGACAGGTATATAGCCTCATGGGTACCACTTCAGGTTCGAAGGGAACTGATTTAACGGGTACGAGAATCAGAACCATTAGTAATAACGGGGCTTGTAAAAAAATTGCTGTTTTTTGTGGGTCGGGTAAAATGAGTATTGGAACTAACCAATCGGGAAGTGCTGATAACCTTTTTGCACAATGTACTCCCGCCAGTGCTTGGGGGTTAAAATACCTGACTGCACCTACCGGATCACAACCGAATAATTATTATAGAATTTGTGTGAACGACCCTTTAACCAAAGTAAAGGTAAACGGCTCTGTGATTTCTTCTTCTTATTTGCAGCGAGGTTTCTTTTATGAACTGAAAAATAGTACCCCTCTAAGCATACCCGGTAATGGCACTTCAGTAGGAAACACTACAAATGGGGTTTGGAATTTAATTGAGGCAGACAAGCCCATCACAGTTGCGCAATATTGTACCACACAAGGGCAAGATGGAAACGCAAATACCAGCGGAGATCCTGAAATGATTTACTTGAGTCCGGTAGAGCAAACCATTAACAGTATCACACTGAATTCTACCCCGTATAATAAAATATTGGTTCACTACATTAATGTAATCATTAAAAAAGGGGGAGTTGCTTCCTTCAAACTGGATGGAGTTTCCAAAAGCAGCAGCTTTATTCAACACCCCCAAGATCCGAATTATTCCTATGCAATATTTCAAGTAAATAGCGGATCCCATAACCTATATTCCGATACGGGTTACAATGCGATTGCCTATGGCTTTGGTTCAGCAGAAAGTTATGGATACAATGCGGGTACCAATATAAAAGATTTGTACGCACCTATTTTTCAAAACCCTTATTCAAGACTTGATTTTGCAGCTACCTGTGTCGGCTCTAAGTTTCAATTTTCTGTGCCGCTCTCCTATATCCCAACAACTATCACCTGGGATTTTGGAGGAAGCAATAAACTCAGTCCAAACACCAATATCGGCCCCATCCCCACTCCGGTTCCAGACAGCATACCCATAGTAAACGGTAAACAGCTGTATTATTTTAGTCCAGCTAATGGACCCACACCGAAAGACTTTATATATACAGCATCGGGCAATGATACGATTCGTTTGTTTGCTACGAACCCATCACCGGATGGCTGCAGCAGCTCGAATGCCGAATATATAATTCCCGTAGTGGTGAATCCAACTCCAAAAGCAAACTTTACTGTTCCCTCGGTTTTTTGCTTAGGAAAACCGATTCAATTTAGCGATACTTCCACCGACCTGGTAAATAGTACCGTGGTAAATGGCCTATGGAATTGGGGCGATGGCACCACCGACTCGTTGAAAAATCCAACGCATATATTTACAAAAGACGGCAGTTACAACATCCGCTACCGACCCATCACTGATTTTGGCTGTGTAGGAGACACTACCATCCCATTAATTATTTCGGGTTCTCCTGTTGCTAAATTTGAAATGAATGATGCTACCTGCCTGAATAAATCACTCACTTTTACCGATGCATCTACCATTTCATCGGGATCAATTACCAAGTGGCGTTGGGATTATGGAGATGGCAGAACAGATTTGCAAAGTACCGGTGACAGCCGGGTGATTGCTTTTACTGCTACCGGCACTTATTCAGTAAAATTATTGGTAGAAAATGCGTCGGGATGTTTAAGTGAAGCATTCTCCCGTTCAATTACCATTCGGCCCATTCCCCAACCCAATTTCAATTTACCTATTGTTTGCTTGCCAGAAGGAATAGCCCAGTTTTACGATTCAACAACGATTGCTGATGGCTCTGGAAACTTTCAATATCGATGGAATTTTGGAGATGGAATAGGTATCGATTCCGTTGCCAATCCACTGTATCGCTATAAACAAACCGGCCCTTTTGATATCCAATTAACCGTTACTACCCCTTACGGATGTGCGGATAGTTCCCGGAAAACTATTCAATCCATTTACCCACAGGCAAAAGCGGCTTTTACTTTTACTCCCGAAAATTGCTTGAGAGACAGTAGTAAATTTACTGATAATACAGACGGAAAAGGTAGCATGATTGCTAAGTGGCGCTGGAGTTGGGGAGATGGTAATTCCGACACCCTTCAGCATCCTGTTCAATTATATGCTGCTGCTGGTACTTACCCAATTAGTTTGTATACAATTACTGATAAGGGTTGTGTGAGTGACACACTGGTTTCTTCCATTGTAATAAATCCCTTACCCACTGCTCAGTATAGTATTGTTTCAACCTCCTGTGCCGAACGAGCAGTTGTTTTTTCAGATGCTTCCGCAGCCAATGCTGGAACTATCAATAATTGGTGGTGGGATTTTGGGGATGGTGTAAAAGAAAACAAATCAACGACTGCTAAATTCGATCATATTTTTTCACCCTGGGGTAACTATACCATACAACTGCAGGTAACTAGCAGTAAAGGCTGTAAAAGTGATACCCTTAAGCGGATACAAAAAATAAATCCGCTGCCCAAAGTTGGGTTTATATTACCGGAAATATGTTTGGCCGATGCGGCAGCCGACCTGATGGATACTACTACCATTGCAGATAATAAATTATCCGGCTTAACCTGGAAATGGAGAATAGATAAAGGAAAGCTGACCAATGCTCAACCAGTTTTTGTAAAAGACAATATTCAAAATGCCCGGGTGCTGGTAACCAAATCAGACAAGTACTTAACCACTTTATTGGTTACGAGTGCGGATGGATGTAAGGACTCCTTATCCAATGAATTAACCGTTAATGGTTCAACTCCCAAATCATCCTTTACCATTGTAAACGAAACCGGATTATGTGGAAATGATTCGGTTAGGTTAATGAATACATCTACTGTTGACTTTGGAAATCTTTCTAAACTAGAAATCAGGTGGGATTTTGACAATGCACCTAATACATTTGTTGGGGACCCAAGCCCCGAGCAAATAAAAACCTATTCGAATAAGTATATCGATTTCCAAGCTCCCGCAACAAAAACGTATAAGGTTAAATTAACCGCCTTCTCAGGAAATGCCTCTGCCTGCCAAAGCAGTTCCACGCAAAGCATTACACTCAACAGGAGCCCAAAAGTTAGTTTTGCTGTTCCAAAAAGTATCTGTAACGATGCAGCGATACAAGCAATTTCGCCTGCAGCCACTACGTTTGTAAGCACGCCAGGCATTCCGGTGTATGCAGGAATCGGTATCGTAGATCCAGTAAAAGGTCTCTTTAATCCGGCCGTTTCGGGGCCAGGCACGTTTGCCATCAAATATCTGCATGTTAGCGACAAGGGATGCAGGGATTCGG
The DNA here is from genome assembly GCA_037131895.1 of Chitinophagia bacterium. Lineage (GTDB taxonomy): Bacteria > Bacteroidota > Bacteroidia > Chitinophagales > Chitinophagaceae > Sediminibacterium. Next base: position 3,411 of record JBAXQE010000011.1, read on the forward strand.
CAATTCGCAATATCACGGTATGGCCTTCTCCCATTGCCCGCTGGGGAGTTGGAAGCGTGGCCTGCGAAAAAAATCTACTCACGTTTACCGATAGCTCACTGCCAAAAGTTGGTAAAATAGTAACCCGCAATTGGATTTTTGGGGATGGGCAAACACTAACACAATTAAACGGCAATACCTTTACACATACGTACGCTGCTGCAGGCAATTATGCTGCCAGTTTACAGGTAATCACCGACAGTGGATGTGTAAGTTCGATTCTTGAACAAAGCATCAAAATCAATCCCCTACCTATCATTGCATTTCAGTTACCAACGGTTTGTTTACCCGATGGAAAAGGTACTTTTATTAATCAATCTACCATAGCTGATAAAAGTGAAGCCTTGTTTAGTTATCGCTGGAATTTCAACGATCCTAATGAACCCTCAGGCTCTACCTTACAGAGTCCTACCCATCAATATGCAGCCCTGGGGCCTTATCCAGTGCAACTGACAATTACTTCGAAAGATGGCTGTATCGATTCTCTCACAAAATTGATGAATACCATCTATCCGCAGCCCGCATCAAAATTTGAAACCCAACCATCCGAAGTATGTGTAGGAGGAACGATACTATTTGTTGATAAAAGCGTAAGCGTGTCGGCTCCAGTTACCCAATGGTTTTGGGATTTAAGCAAGGGGGATAATTCAGCCGTTCAAAACCCCAGCAAACAATTTGCAGATTCCGGAAAGTTCACCATACAACTATATATTAAAGATGGAAAAGGATGTGTGAGTGATACAAGTGTGGCCACCGTTACGGTTCATCCCTATCCGGTTTTACAATTAACTCACAATGTGAAAGTACTGGAAGGAGGAACCATAACCTTAAAGCCGGTATTTTACGGTACCCAACTACTGTTTAACTGGACGCCCGCCAGCTATCTGGATACTGCCACCATTGCTTATCCAAAATCAACACCCCCCGATGATATTACTTACCAACTCAAGCTTACCGGTATTGGGGGTTGTAGCGTGAGTGATACCGTTTTTGTTAAGGTATTAAAATCACCGCTGGTACCGAATGCATTCTCTCCCAATGGAGACGGCGTTAACGACACCTGGCGTATTCAATACCTAGAAAGTTATCCCGGTGCTAGTATTGAAGTATTTAACCGGTACGGACAAAAAGTATTTGTATCTACCGGATATGATGTGGAGTGGGATGGCTATTTCAATGGAACGCTGCTTCCCGTTGGAACCTACTATTATATCATCAATCCCAAAAATGGAAGGAAAACCCTTACCGGATCAGTTAGTATAATCCGATAAGTTATTTTTTCAATTTCTATTTGAGTAGGGGCTTTAGAAAAGCTTTGGCTTAATCACTGGCAACAATATTATTTATTGAAACGGATGAATTCTTATTGGGAAATTCCATGTCAGCCGCATTTAGCCAAACTACTGGTGTAGAAAACGAAATCAACGGATTAATGAACTACGACCGGAAAATATTTAACTTAGACAGTGCTCGACTCAAAAAATGAATCAGGAAGTAATTCAGGTTATAAAATATTTAACAAAAAAAGCAAAAGGATAGATCAGTTTTTGTATCTAATAGGATAAACCGACCCGTATGTTCCTAAAAAAAGCCGCAGCAGTCCTTTTCCTAATCGTAGGAATCCTATCCAATCTTACTGCCCATGAAGGAGGGCATTACCATTCCGGAGATGGAACCGTTTTTAATATCTGGAGATTACAGAATGGAGAACAGGTATTGGGTAACTTTTCGGCTTTTGATCATACCCGGATCATTTTGGAAAGGGAAAATGGGAAACTGATTTCTTTGCCAATAGAATCTTTTTCTAAACAGGATCAACGACTATTACAAAGTAAAATCAAACAAACAGAAGCCATTAACCGTTCGCCGATATTTTCTACGCCTGCAACTGAAAGCGGCTATTATTTTACGCCAATCCCATTGCTATTATTTTTATTGGTTCTGGGTATTCTGTTCATATTAAAAAAGATGGGCAGTGAGATACAATGGGTAAGTTCTCATTACATGCGAAGGTCTTACTGGATTGCAGGAATGTTGGTGCTAGTTTTTTCCTGCAAAAAATCAGCAGATTCAACCAATACTGTTACCACACCAGGTACCAGTATTGTAGTTCCAAAAACAAGCACAGGTTTTATGGATTCTGTATTTGCCGCTTTTAAGCCTTCGGTTAGTACCAACTTTGATAATACCTATTATTATGTAAGCGCTTCGGGTTTCCCCAATCACAATATGATGATTGGCATTACCAGCTGGCAACAGCAGGTTCCTATCCCACAAAATTATACCGGTACCAACAGCTGGTCAATACCCCTTCAACCTGTTATGGCAACTACCCCTCTAAGCACTAAATCTAATTTGATGAAAGGGGCTGTTGCGCTGGCTGTAAATGGTATACCTATTTTCAATGCACTGAATAACCGGGGGGAAGATTCCTACAAAATTGGAGAGCTGGATAATTGGGGCGGGCATTGTGGAAAGGCAGATGACTATCATTATCATGCGGCTCCCTTACATTTGGCCACTGTTTCCGGCAAACTGCCGATTGCCTATGCACTAGATGGGTTTCCGGTTTATGGAGATAAAGAACCCGATGGAACTGCTGCCACCACTTTAGACACATGTCATGGCCACAGCTGGAATACCAATCAATATCATTATCATGGCACCACTACTTATCCTTATGTGGTGGGGGCTATGCGGGGTAAAGTAACCCTTGATCCCTCAACCCCGGCCCCCGAAAATCAGATACTTCCACAGGCATTTGCCAAGCCTGCCAGACCTTCAACAAATCCACTAAATGGGGCAGCTATTACTAATTTTGTGTCAACCGGAACAAATGCCTACTTACTAACTTATAAAATAGGTGCTAAGTTTGGTTATGTGGCCTACAGTTGGGATGCTTCCAATAAGTTTACCTATACCCTTACAGATACGAGCGGACAGTCTTCCACCAATAGCTATCAGCGATAATCCTATATCGGTTGTTACAAAGGGGGTATGTTTCATTTTACCATTTCATACAAAGTAACCTTCACGCCTATGGATATGATATAATAGTTTGCAATAAAAAATCATGAAATTTATCAGATCCACTATTGCAGCTGGAATTCTTTTCTTACTACCAATTACCGTTACGCTGGTAATTTTAGGAAGGGTATATGTGCATGTAGAGAAAATATTGGTTCCTATCATCCATCACATCCCCGAGCAAGTTGGTTTTATTAGGTTACGGATAGTAATAACCATTATAATTATGCTAACTATTTTCTTCATTGGCGGGCTGCTGGTTCGGGTAAGTTTATTTAGAAAATGGGTGAATGTATTAGAGAATCAGGTGCTTACTTTTATGCCGGGATATGCTTTGCTAAAAACTACTACCGGTGAAACATTGGGGAGTGATTTGGAGGAAAAAGCACAACCAATTTTAGTGAAAGATAACGAACATTTTCGTCCGGCCATTTTAGTAGAAATCAAGGGAGACTGGGCTACTATTTTTTATCCCGAACCCCCTAAATATAATTCTGGAGAGATTTCAATGGTTCCAATATATAGAATAGAATATTTATCGGGAAATTTATCTAGTACAATTAAGGTAATGAAAAGAAATGGGAAGGGATTACTCGATTTAAAAAAGTAAATCGAAATGGATGGCTAGTTTCAAAAAGCCTCGTTTAAGCCAAAAAATATTCCACTAGAACCTCTGCCCTTGGCATAGTCGATACAAATGGTACTGCGGCTTTGTTTTTGAAATAGTATGCGTAATCCAGTTCCAGCAGCAGGCTCCCAGAACTGAAATATTTTTTTGCCCAAATCGTCGGATGCAGTTTGCAGATTAACAAAACAAACCCCGCTCAATAAGTGATTGGCAGTTATGGGAAATCTGTATTCGGTTTCAAAAAATGCATAGGAGGGGCCTTTAACTCTGCCAATTGTATAGCCTCGCCCCATTCGGTAATAAGCATCTGAACCGGTTCCCGGCAAATCCAAATAGGGAACTTTACCGCTTAGCATATAAGAGCCCCAGTGCCAAAATGCCAACACCTTATCCGGACGCTGTTTACTTAAACTCCAGTATTTTCTGAATTCATATTGAAGTTGAACGGCTCGTTGTGAGCTTCCCATCCAAGTAGCGTTTGTACCTAATGTAAGTTCGGCATACATACCCCCATAAGAGCGAATGGGGTGTTCACGGGTATTATATTGTAAAGAAAATAATAAACCGTTGGCGTTATAGTCTGTTGAACTAAATCCATTTCTTACTGAATATAAAAAATGGGGAGTACTGAAAGTGGGGGAAAGTTTTTCATCGGTTATGCGCTTATGCATATTGATATTTATCCCACCCCCTATAAAAAAATGAGGGGCTACTTTCACATACGCTTTCTCCTGAAGTCGAATATAATTAAAGGTTATCGGAAAAGAACTATCCGAATTTTCTAGTGGGAATTCATCTAAATTAAATTCGTCTTTACTGTCTCGTGCGTTACCCGAACCAATTCCAAAATCAACAATTCCAAATCGAGAAACCTGCCAGTTTCCCTGAAAATTGAGTCGATTATCCGGCAAGAAAACATTATGGCGAGCCTGCAGGGTAATAATATTTTTAGAGGTATACAATGCTTCTACCCCAATAACAGAAGCAGTAGTTGTTTTTTCAGTGCCCAATTGAAAACTCATTACTGATTTTGCCCCAATCACAAACCCTAAACTCGGATTATATCCAAATGATGGCAATATAGGAATCCCCGGCTTTTTGGCTGGCTTACTGGAATCTGTTTTTTTCTTTAGCACCTGTTTAATTACATCCCCCAAATCATGTATGGTTACTCTTTCTTGACCATACGAAATATTGCAAACCCATAGAATACAAAATACCGTCTTCACCCAACGAGCAGAAGACGGTACAAGTAATTTTTCTTTCAGGCGGTTGCCTGAGCTAAATAAATACATCAATAAAGATAAAACTATTTCTTAGCTGGTGAGAGTTTGAAAACCAATCCACCACCTAGGCCAACTTGTAACATAGATGAGTAAGAAGCAACGCCAACACCAGCACCGCCGGTTCCAAAATAAGCACCACCACCTACTGCTTGGGCTACCGACATCAATTGGGCCTGTAATTTTATTCCTACAGACTCTGTTACATAAATATTAGTACCCATCTTAACCCCGTAGCCAAATTTAGTAGCGGTTTTACTTCCACCCGCATCTGAATTTTTAATGCTAAAAATTGTCATACCCAGCATAGCGCCTACATAAGGTTCAACTTTTTTGCTGGCAGTTGGAAAGTAACGGTTACCGCCTATCATAATATTATTAATGCCAATATCAAAAGTCTTGTTCTTAACGCCATTTTTATAATAAGTCATGGGTGCTTCGGTATCCATTCTTAAATAACTTACTTCAAACCCAGTATACTTATGAGGCATGAACTCAATACCACCTCCCCACATAAAATTGCCACGAATAGTGCCCTTATAATAGTTGCTGGCATCGTAGTAAGAATCTATATCATCATCAAAAGCATACCCTGAATAAATGTGAAAACGGGTGTTTTGGCCATAAGAAATGCTAACAATTGTAAGCAAGAGAGCAAGGATGAATGTTTTTTTCATATAATGTTTTTTTAGATGCCAATAACTCCATGGCTGTTTATAAACGTAAAGATAAAATCAGTTAGTATAAATACGGCATTTTGATTGTTTCAATTTGCCATTTTAGTGATTTTAAACAAGAAAAAGGGTTGATTATCAATAGAAATTTTATTCTAATTACTAATCACAGATGCGCCGGAAGATAATTTTACTCGATAACTTACCAGATTCCGGTTGAATAGATGATGGTATTGTTGGGTAATGTTTGCAATAAATGGTGCGACTTCAGCAGTAGAAATCAGGTTAATTGTACATCCACCAAATCCGCCCCCCATCATTCGAGCACCTATTACCTGATTAGATAATTGGGCTTCTTTTACCAAAAAATCGGCCTCTGGGCAACTGACTGCATATAAATCCCTTAGTCCTTCATGGGTAGCATACATTTTTTGGCCAAAAGAGCTAATATCCTGGTTCCTAAGATTCTCTGCTGCTCTCAAAAGCCGGCTATTCTCCTGCACCACATAGGTACACCTACGATGAATAATGGTATCAGTTGGAATACTTAGGGTTACCTGTTCTATTGTTGCTGCACTTAGAAATTGGACTTGGGGAAATTTTTCCTGTATTTTTTCCAGTCCGGCCTGGCATTCTTCTCTGCGTAAATTATATTCCGAGCTAGCAAGCGAATGCTTTACACCTGTATCCAACAAAACCATTTCTATCTCTGGAAAGTGAAAGGGCAAGTATTTGTAATCGAGATTAGAACAATTCAACATAATCAGTTCATTGTCTCTTCCAAACATACTGGCGAATGGATCCATGATGCCGCATTGTAATCCTATAAAACTATTCTCTGCAGCCTGCGCCATTGTAACCATAGTTAGGGTGGGCAGATGAAAATTGCAAAGCTGATCTAATGCCAGTAACCCGGCACATTCAAGTGCAGCAGAAGAAGAAAGTCCAGCGCCCACCGGCAAATCAGAAAGAATTACCGCATTAAATCCGGATGGATACAGCTGCTGTTTTTGTAATTGTTCAACAACACCCAATAAATAATTGGGCCAACTTTTATTGGAATGAGTGAGTTCGTCTATCCGTCCACTATAGGTATCATTAAAATCAGCTGAAATCAATTCAATCCGATTATCTGATCTGCTGCCAATTGCCATATAAATTGCCTTATCGATGGCTGCAGGCATTACATAACCGAGATTATAATCGGTATGCTCCCCTAAAAAATTGATTCTTCCGGGTGCCTTCACTACAAGGGTTGGGTGCCCAAAATGAGCAGTATATAAACCAAGTAATCGAGAAAGTAAATCGTTCGTTTGCATTATTCCAATATGTATTGCTCATGAAGATCGGGAATTTCAATAAAGCGGAAACCTTTATGCAATAGTTTCTCTTTAAATGCTTCCTGCACTTGATATTCTCCATGCACTAGGAATAAAACTTTTATGGCAGCTATATCCTGACAGGCAAGAAACTGACAAAGATCATCATAGTCGCCGTGGGCACTCATACTGCGCATCTCTCCTACTTCGGCAGCCACTTCGTACATTTCTCCGAAAATTTTTACTTCTTTGTCCCCATTGGCCAGCCGCCCACCCAGCGATCGAGGTTCACAGTAGCCAACCAACAAAATAGTGGTGGAGGGGTTACTGATATTATTCATGATATGATGTTTCACCCTACCTGCATCGGCCATACCACTGGCAGAAATGATGATACAAGGTTGAGCCAAATCATTCAAACGTTTACTTTCTGCAGCTTCTTTAATAAAATGTAAGCCCTTAAAGTCAAATGGATCTTCATCCTTTTCCATTACTTTTCTAATACTTTTATTAAAGTACTGAGGATACTTTTTCAATAGGGCAGTTGCTTCACCACTCAGGGGGCTATCTACATAAATGGGTACTTTGGGCAATCGATTTTCTACTTCCAGTTGATTGAGTGCATATAATATTTCCTGGGTGCGCCCTACGCTAAATGCCGGAATAATTAATTTTCCTTTTTTCTGAATACAGGTTTTTTCAATCCACGCTAAAAGTTTGTCGGGAGTACCGGTAACTTCTTCGTGCAAGCGATTTCCATAAGTGCTTTCTAAGAGCAGATAATCGGCTTGACTAAATGCAGCGGGCGCTCGCAAAATTGCATCATTGTAACGCCCCACATCTCCACTAAAACTTATTCGCGTAGTTTTTCCATTTTCAGTTATTCGCAAATGAACGGCTGCGCTACCAATAATATGTCCGGCATCTGTAAACATAACTTCCAGTTCGGGTAAAACAGATTGCCATTGATCGTATTCAATCGTGTTGAATAAATCCAATGCTCGAGAAGCGTCTGACAAATCATATAGTGGCTCAAAAGGCGGTAGCCCTTGTTTGGCTCTTCTTTTATTGATAAATCGAGTATCGTCTCTTTGTATCTCAGCAGAATCTTCTAGTAATATTGCACTTAATTCTTTGGTGGCGGGGGTAGAATAGATTGGGCCTTCAAAACCCTCTTTCACCAATTTTGGAATCAAACCGCAATGGTCGATATGTGCATGGGATAAAATGAGCACATCTACCTCACTAGGGGTGAATCCAAAACTAGCATTTAGGGGTATGGTATCTTTGCCCATTCCCTGAAACATGCCACAATCGAGTAAAATTTTTTTTCCGGAACGAAGTGTTATCAGGTGTTTAGATCCGGTTACGGTTCGGGCTGCCCCGTGAAAACTGATTTTCATTTATTAATTTTTTCGGGCCTTGAAACTCCAGGTGATCAGAAATTCAGCTACTACTTCATTATTTTCATTCGTTCCTACTGAACGGGTAACAATTTGGGTGCTCTCTCCAGAAGCAATGGTATCCTCAACCGCCTTATCAATTAATGCCCCATCACTACAGGTGAATAAAATAAGTCCGGTTGCTTTTTTTATAAAAGAGGCTTCCAATTTTACTACCAGCATACTAACAGCCGGGTTACGCCGATATACCTGTCCAAAACTCATCAACCCCGTACTCATTTCTGCAGCCATAGATTGAACAGCAAAATACATAGAGCGGAATGGGTTTTGGTTAAACCAGCCATGCCTTACAGAAATTACAGTGTTGCCTGCATTCAATTCTCTGATGCGCAATCCACATAAAAAAGCAGTAGGCAGTTTTTGCAACAGAAAGAACCGAAAACTAATGGGACTGCTTATTTTACTTCTAAAGGTTTCGAAATGTGGGTTCATATTTGGGCTGTTTACTGATATAAATAGGGATAGGTGGATGCTTGAAGTGCCTTATTCGTCCAACTGAGCAGGAATTCCTTAACTTTTAAAGCGTCATAACTTTTCCCTAGTTCTAAGTAGCTGGAATTTTGAGTGTGCATCAAATTTCCATCTGCATTTACTATAAGAAATACCGGAAATCCGAATCGATTGGGAAAGCCATACGCTTCAAAAATAGCGGCGTTTTTATTTTCCTGACTATAGTTAAGATGATACACTATGTAATTGGCCTCGATAATGGAGCGAAGTGCCGTGTCGTTTGTAACAATCCGGCTGAACTCGATACACCAGCCACACCAGTTACCTCCTGCCTGTATGAGTACCTTTTTGTTTTGTGCCTTTGCCTTGGCCACCGCAAGAGCAATTTCCTTTTTGGCATCTGCTTTTGGATGATATAAAGAGTCTGCGGCAGTGGTAGAGAACGAAATGGTAATCGATATAATAATTACAAGTACTTTCATTTCGATTAATTTGAAAATATCAACTACAATAACAATGCGGCCAATGCATAATCGGCTACCAATATTAAAATACAACTTATCACTACTGCACTTGTACTGGCTCTCCCGATTTCCAATGCCCCTCCAGAAACATTGTATCCAAAATAACAGGAAATGCTGCTGATGATGAATGCAAAAGTGTAGGATTTATACAAGGCAAAATTGATATTATATTCATTCAGATGTTGACGCAATCCCATATCATATATATCGGGAACCAGAATACCGGTAGCAGCACCTGCAAATCTTCCTCCCCAAATTCCCAGCACAGCAGATATAACTACAAGGCAAGGCATTACTACCAAGGAGGCCAAAATTTTTGGCATAATTAGATAACTCTTTGTGTTAATGCCCATGATTTCGAGGGCATCAATTTGCTCACTGATTCGCATATTCCCTAATTCGCTCGCTATTTTACTACCAATTACACCAGCCAGCACAACGCATAAAACGGTGGGGGATAATTCGAGAATCATACTATCTCGAACAATTTGTGCAATAGTAGCTTGAGACACAATTGGGCTTACCAACTGATAGGCTGTTTGAATGGTAGTTACTGCTCCCAGAAAAATAGAAATAATCACCACAATAGGAAGTGCCCCCAAGCCAATTTCTACACACTGATGCATGAACTCTTTCCAATACATGCGACCGCTCTCGGGCTTGGTAAACATGCCCTTCAACATCAACAGATACGATCCAAAATGGGTAAAAAAATTCATGTAGTTTGTATCATTATAAAAATCTAAGAATTATTTTTTCCTTTTCTTCAGGCGCTTCCACCAGGTACTTTTTTGAACAGCTGCGTCGGTATCCATCCTGCATTTCAATTGGGCATCCATTACAGCTACTGTAGCCATATTGATAATATTTCTAACGGTACTTCCCAATTGCAAAACATGCACGGGTTTTTTCAAACCTAGTAAAATAGGACCAATTGCATCTGCACCTCCCACTTCTTTCAACAAATTGTAGGCCACATTACCGGAAGTAAGGCTGGGAAATATTAGCACATTCACATCCTGATCAACCAAATCACTAAAAGGATAATTATCGCGCAAAATTTCTTTGTTAAATGCCATGCTACCCTGCATCTCTCCATCTACAATCAAGGAGGGATTCCGCTGTTTGAGTAATTTGGTTGCATCCGCTACCAATCTGGCTTCGGGTGAATCACTGCTTCCAAAATTACTATAGCTCAACAAAGCAATGCGGGGAGTTAAATTGAAATTTCTTACTTCTTTGGCAACCATCTGGGCAATATCGGCCAATTCTTCTGCAGTGGGATTGAAGTTTACCGTTGTATCTGCGAGAAATAAGGGTCCCTTTTTGGTGAGAAGTAGATACATTCCAGCAATTTTTTTCACCCCTTCTTCCGTTCCAATAATTTGTAGTGCCGGACGAATCGCTTCTGCATAATTTTTTGTTAGTCCACTTAACATGGCATCCGCATCGCCTGTTTCTACCATCATACATCCAAAATGGTTGCGATCCTTCATCATCTTCATGCTCTCGTAGTGATTCACTCCCTTTCGCTGACGTTTTTTAAAGAAGAGTTGACCATAAAATTCACGTTTAGCCTCTTGCTCGTCGCTGCGCGGATCGATGATAGGAATATCAGATAAGTCGATATTATTGTCTTCAGCAATCTTATTAATCTTTAAAGGATCACCCAATAAAATCGGATAGGCTGTTCCTTCATCATACAAGATGCTGGCAGCTTTTAATATTTTCTGGTTATCTGCTTCAGCAAACAACAGGCGCTTTGGATCTTTTCGAGCTTTATTGCTAATCACACGCATCAGTTGATTATCCAGCCCGAGTCGTTTATTTAATTCCAGTTGATATGCTTCTGTATTGGTAATGTTTTTTTGCGCCACCCCACTGTCCATGGCAGCTTGTGCAACGGCCGGTGCTACTGTGGCTAATAATCGAGGATCTAGTGGCTTAGGAATAATATATTCCGGACCGAAAGCCATGTTCTGCTGATTGTATGCCATATTCACGATATCCGGAACCGGCGATTTTGCTAGGTTTGCCAATGCCTTAACTGCAGCCAGTTTCATGGGCTCATTGATCTGCCGAGCCCGAACATCCAGTGCACCTCGGAATATATAAGGAAACCCGAGTACATTGTTTACCATATTGGGATAATCCGACCTTCCGGTAGCCATGATAATATCTTTCCGAACCGAAGTAGCCAACTCATAAGAAATTTCAGGATCCGGATTGGCCATAGCAAAAACAATGGGATTTTTTGCCATTGATTTGATCATATCAGTTGAAACTACGTTGCCCACGGATAGTCCCAAAAACACATCGGCATCCTTCATGGCCTTATCGAGTGTCCAGTCTGATTTTTCTACTGCAAACTTTCGCTGAATATCACCCAAGTCTGTTCTTTTTTGATGGATAACCCCCTCTTTATCAAAAAGAATAAAATTATTGTACTTCGCTCCCAACGCAATATATAGCTGAACGCAAGCTAAGGCTGCAGCGCCGGCACCGTTCACAACAAAACGAACCTTCTCGATTTTTTTCTTTTGTAACTCCAAAGCGTTCAGCAAGGCTGCACTGCTGATGATAGCCGTACCATGCTGATCGTCGTGCATCACCGGAATATTCATTTGCTCGCGGAGTTGTTGCTCTATATAAAAGCATTCCGGAGCTTTGATATCTTCTAAATTAATTCCACCGAAAGTGGGTCCAAGGGATTTTACAATTTGCACAAATTTTTCCGGATCTTTTTCATCGATCTCAATGTCAAAAACATCAATGTCGGCAAAAATTTTAAATAAAACTCCTTTCCCTTCCATAACCGGCTTACTTGCTTCTGGACCGATATCGCCCAAGCCTAAAACAGCCGTACCATTCGTAATTACCGCCACCAGATTTCCTTTGGCAGTATATTTATAAACATCTTCACGATTTGCAGCAATTTCTTTACAGGGCTCTGCTACTCCGGGGCTATAAGCAAGCGAAAGGTCCCGCTGGGTTTTGGCTTCCTTGGTAGGAACCACTTCTATTTTGCCTGGTCTTCCGCCTGCATGGTATTCGAGTGCCTGTTCTCTTCGTAAGTCAGTTTGCTTCGCCATTTACTAGATTTTCGTTCCGGTAAGGAAAAATTATAATCATCTCAATAATCTACTACAAAGTAAACAAATATTCGTTCACCAACCGATTAGTTAACGGATTGAGGAAATACGGTAGCGCCCAGCCAGGCCATAACACCGATTCCTTTTTCAATTGCCCTTTCATCAATATTAAAGCGGGGCGTATGCACCTGATGTATAATACCCTTTTCTTCGTTACGTACTCCAATTCTAAAAAAGCATCCTGGTATTTGCTGAGAATAATATCCAAAATCTTCGGCGCCCATACGCAACTCTGTTTCTAACACATTAGGGGCACCCATCCAGGTAGCCGCTTGTTTCCAAACTAAGTGAGTAAAAGCCGGATCATTATCTACCGTTGGGTACCCAATATCGATATGTAGATCAAGTTCGGCCCCCATTCCTTCTACCAAACCGGTTGCTTGTTTTCTGATCAGGTCGTGTGCCTTATATCGCCAAGTTTCATCCATAGCCCGAAATGTGCCCATCATTTTTACCTCACTGGGAATTACGTTGGTGGCATTTCCTCCTTGAATAGAACAAATGGATAGCACAGAAGGAGATACCGGATTGTTGTTTCTGGATATAATTTGTTGCAAACTAACCACCAATTGTGCTGCAATTAATACCGTATCTGCCGTTAAGTGAGGGGCAGCTGCATGTCCGCCTTTGCTCTTAATGGTAATGTATATTTCATCGGCACTTGCCATTACCCTGCCTTTTCTAAAACTCAGCTTTCCAACATCCAATCCCGGATGAACATGCAGGGCAATGATTCCCTGGGGAGCTGGATTTTCTAACACCCCATCGCGAATCATATAACTTGCACCACCCGGATTCTTCTCCTCGCCCGGCTGAAATATCAGCTTTAAGGTTCCCTCCCATTCGTCTTTCAACTCAGTTAAAATTTTAGCTGCTCCCAATAATAAAGTTGTATGCACATCATGACCACAAGCATGCATTACCCCATTGTTTACTGAGCGATAAGGTACTTCATTTTCTTCTTGAATGGGAAGGGCATCCATATCAGCCCGGAGTGCCAATACCCTTTTACTTGGGTTCTTTCCTTCAACAATTGCTACTACGCCGGTTTCGGAAATTACCTGGAAGGGTATGCCTATTTCGGTTAGTTTTTCCTGCACAAAAATACTGGTTGCAAACTCCTGATAACTTAGCTCAGGATGGGCATGTAAGTGATGCCGAACCTGTATAAATTCATCGGCATATTTTCTGGCAAGTGTTTGTATTTTCTCAGCTAACATACGCTTCAATTAACGGGGAGTTCATCTTCCCGGGGATTATATTCTACCGCATCTTCCACAATATAAACTCCCTGTGGATAAAACTTATTCAATAGAATTTTTAATTTGTCGGCCTCCTCTCTTCGAATAAAGTTACCGATTCGTACTTTAAAATTGGGGCTCTGATAGATGGTATAAGCTTTATGATCGGGAAAGTTGGACAATAATTCTGATTTGATTCGCATGGCTTCTTCCCTCTTATTGGTGCTAATTACCTGAATGCGAAATCCTTTGTATAGTCCGTTGCCGGCCATCATGGATAATTTCTGGTTGATAATGCGCTGCTTCTGAGAAAGCACTTCTAACCGAGGATCTTTTATTACTATGGTAGTATCCGCTGCTTTTGCGGATAAGCCGATGAAACAACTGGCAAACCCTAGAATAGCTGATAAAATCCCTTTCATAATGCACTTTTAAAATGAGTAATCAGTAGTTGTTCGATTGATTCGTTTCTCCTTCTACAATAGCTACCCCTGAACTGGTTCCCAAGCGAGTGGCACCTGCATCTACCAATGCTTTGGCAAATGCATAGTTGCGAATTCCACCCGAAGCCTTAATCTGAACCGCATCTGGCAAATGTTTTCTAAAAAGAACCACATCTTCAACCGAAGCCCCTTTTTCGGCATATCCGGTGGATGTTTTTAAAAAATCAATTCCTGCAGCTCCATAAATATCACAACAAGCAATAATTTCATCCTGGGTTAACACGCCCGACTCTATAATTATTTTAACAACCCGATTTTTAGCGTGGATAATTGGTAGGATATGATTGATTTCATTCGCAATCAACCCCCAATCCTGATTTTTGATAGCTAGGATATTGGCAACCACATCCAATTCATCGGCACCATCTACCATTGCGAGCACCACTTCGGCAATCTTGGCTTCAATGGCAGCATATCCAAATGGAAAGCCAATTACAGTGGCCACTTTCACTTTACTGTTTACCAAATGTTCTTTTGCCATTTTTACAAAAGGCGGGGGAACACATACTGCGGCAAAACCATATTCTTTGGCTTCGTTACACAATTGATTGATATCCTTCACCAGCGTAGTGGGCTTAAGCAGGGTATGATCAATCAGGTGATTCAACTGCATAATCCTTTATTTACAACCAACAACTATTATACCTCCCTCCCGTGGCATGCTTTAAATTTTTTGCCGCTACCACAGGGGCAAGGATCATTTCTACCAATTTTTGGAGCCGCTACTACCGGTTGTTGCTTGGTAGCAGAAGGATCAAAATATTCATTTTCAGTTGGCGCACCATCTATGTCCATTTTGCTGGTATTCATTTGACTCATATCGGTTTTTTCCTGCCGCCCTTCTTTCAATTCATCGCCATCGTTGAGTGGAATACTGGCATGACAAAGAAACTGAACCATATCGCGGTTTACCGCTGCATCCATTCTGCGAAAGAGTTCAAAAGCTTCCATCTTATAAATAACCAGGGGATCTTTTTGTTCGTAGGTAGCCGTTTGTACGCTTTGCTTTAGATCATCCATAGACCTCAGATGCTCTTTCCATGCATCATCAATAAATGCAAGGGCAACTGTTCTTTCTAAGGCATTGGCCAGTTCCTGCCCTTTTGAATCTAAGGTTAGTTGCAGATTAGCCAAGGCCTGTATCATTTTTCTGCCATCGGTAAATGGCACCACTACATTATCTATTTTGCGCCCCTGTTGAACACGAATATTATTGAATACAGGAATTGCCTGCTTGCTCATATCCGCCTTTTTTCTCTCATAAGAACTGATGGCAGCCAGGTATAATTTTTCAGCTAAAGCAGCATGTGACCCTTTGTTCATTTCGGCTTCAGAAAAAGGAACATCAATTCCAAAGTTCACAATAACAGCAAGGCGGAATCCCTCAAAATCATTCATGTCTTTATAAGCAGCCACTTGTTCTTCTGCAACAGAATAGAAGGCAGTATCTAAATCGAGGGCAAGTCTTTCTCCAAACAATGCGTGATTTCGTTTAGTGTATATTACGGTTCGCTGTTTATTCATTACATCATCATATTCCAGCAAACGCTTCCGAATTCCGAAATTGTTTTCTTCAACTTTTTTCTGCGCCCGCTCAATAGATTTGGTAATCATGCGCTCCTGAATCACTTCGCCTTCTTTGTATCCAGCAAAATCCATCACTTTGGCTATCCGCTCACTACCAAACATCCGCATCAAATCATCTTCGAGTGATACAAAAAATAGTGAAGACCCGGGATCTCCCTGACGACCCGCTCTACCTCTCAACTGGCGGTCTACCCTTCTAGATTCATGCCTTTCTGTTCCCAGAATGGCCAGTCCGCCCGCTTCCTTTACACCCGGCCCCAGTTTAATATCGGTACCACGACCTGCCATATTGGTGGCAATGGTTACAGCCCCTGCAAAGCCCGCTTCTACTACAATTTGTGCTTCCCTAGCGTGTTGTTTGGCGTTGAGCACGTTGTGAGGTACTTTGTTTTGGTTCAACATACGGCTGAGCAATTCACTTACTTCAACAGAAGTAGTACCCACCAACACCGGACGATTGGCTTCGCGCAAACGGATAATCTCCTCAATTACCGCTTTAAATTTTTCGCGCTTGGTTTTGAACAATAAATCTTCTTCGTCTTTCCGAATAGCCAGCACATTGGTTGGTATACTTACCACATCTAACTTGTAAATATCCCATAGTTCAGCCGCTTCTGTTTCGGCAGTACCCGTCATACCCGCCAATTTATGGTACATCCTGAAATAATTCTGCAGAGTTACCGTGGCATAGGTTTGCGTGGCGGCTTCAATTTTTACATTTTCCTTGGCTTCAATTGCCTGGTGTAATCCATCTGAGTATCTTCTGCCATCGAGAATACGTCCGGTTTGTTCATCTACTATTTTTACGGATCCATCCATCACAACATACTCCACATCTTTATCAAATAGGGTATATGCTTTTAACAACTGATGAACCGTATGTATACGATCGGCCTTAACTGAATATTCGTTAATGATAGCTTCTTTGCGGTGAATTTTATCTTCGGCAGATAAATTTCCTTCGGTTTCTACTGCGGATAACGACATACTGATATCGGGCAGCACAAAAAACTGAGTATCTTCCCCAGCACGTGTAATTAGTTGAATCCCTTTTTCTGTAAGCTCAACCGAATTATTTTTCTCTTCAATATAGAAATAGAGTTCTTCATCGGCTTTGGGCATTTCCTTCGACTGATCGGCGAGGTAATAATTTTCGGTTTTCTGCAAAATCACCCGAATACCTGGTTCACTTAAAAATTTAATCAGGGCACTATTTTTGGGTAATCCTCTGTGTGCTCTGAATAAAGCCAATCCACCATCTTTTGGATCATCATTTCCGTCGGCAATTTTTTTGCGGGCTTCATTTAAAAACTGATTGGCCGCTCTTTTCTGCGCATCCACCAGTTTTTCAATCCGGGGTTTTAGTTCAAAAAACTGTTGTTCACCAGTAACATGCCCTACTGGGCCGGAAATAATCAAGGGGGTACGTGCATCATCAATCAATACACTATCCACCTCATCCACCATAGCAAAATGGTGTTTGCGTTGCACCATTTCTTCGGGTGCATGTACCATGTTATCGCGAAGGTAATCGAAACCAAATTCGTTATTGGTTCCATAGGTAATATCAGCCAGATAGGCATTGCGACGGGCTTCGCTGTTGGGCTCATGCTTATCAATACAATCAACCCGTAAACCGAGCCATTCGAATAAAGGACCGTTCCACTCACTATCTCTTTTTGCCAGGTAATCGTTTACAGTTACTATGTGAACCCCTTCTCCGGCCAGCGCATTTAAGTAGGCGGGTAAGGTAGATACCAATGTTTTACCTTCACCGGTAGCCATTTCGGCAATCTTTCCTTGATGTAAAACGGAACCGCCAATCAGCTGCACATCATAATGTACCATATTCCAGGTAATCTTTCCTCCACCGGCCGTCCAGCTATTGCTAAAAACAGACTCGTTACCCTGAATAGTAATATAGGGTTTACGAACAGATAAATCACGATCTAACTGAGTAACCGTGCTGCGCAATTCAGTTTGCTGGGTAAATCGGCGGGCAGTTTCTTTAACAACGGCAAAAGCTTCGGGCTGAATGGTAAATAGAATTTCTTCTATTTTTTTATCCCGTTCTTTTTTCAGCTTATCAATGTTGCGATAAATTTCATCTCTTCCATGAATATCTTCTACTGGCAATTGCTCAGCAGCCGTTTTCAATTCTAATATTTCGGCATCTATAGAAGCCAGGTGAGCCTGGATACGAGCCTTAAATTCAGCAGTTTTATTTCGAAGTGCATCATTGCTTATACCAGACAAGGGCTCTCCAAATGAAAGCGCCTGTTGAACTACCGGCATTATTTTCTGAACATCTTTTTCACTTTTGCTGCCGCCCAATAACTTTGAGATAAATTTGAACATATTTTTTTAATTCTTTGATAGATTCAATTGTGTAGCCAAAAAAGGTGCTGAATTGCCGGAAACGACAATTTGACACATCTTTTTTGAGCCGTCAAAGGTAAACAATTTGACACCATACTAAGGCAATCGGGGTTTACCTGCCAGATTTATCTGAAAACTTAACATAATTATGCGCTATTCAACTATTTCTTTTGTTTGCTGCCTGCTGCTGATGGGGCCTTTTGTAAAGGCTCAAAACAATGTTTGGGACTCGCTAAACAAGCGGAGGCTAACCATCAATCAAAATCATTTGTATGTGCTGGGCTCATGGGCAGCAGCCAATATTGTTCAGGGGAGCATTTCTGCCACCAATACCACCGGAAGTACCCGTTACCTGCATCAAATGAATGCCTATTGGAATACAGTAAACCTGGCAATTGCAGGATTGGGTATTTGGGCCTTAAAAATGCAGCTTAAACAAAAAATTACGCCTGTAGACCTCCTACAGGAACAAAAAACCGTTGAAAAACTGTTGTTACTGAATTCCGGACTAGATATTGCATACATTATGACGGGTTTATATATGAAAGAAAAAGGGCTACGGTTGCAGAACGACCGGAATATTGGATTTGGGAATAGTTTGGTAATTCAGGGAAGTTTTCTTTTGGTTTTAGATTTGGTTCAATACTTTACCCACCAGAAAAATGGCAAAGCCATACACGAAGAAGCCAAAAAAGTACAATGGGGGGTTGGTGCAAATGGATTGGGACTCACTTATCGTTTATAATGAAAGATAGCGGGAACAGTTTTCCGGCTGAATAGATGGTATTTTTGCACATACCAATGGAATTTCACCCCGTTTTGGTTAGTTTTGCAGCCCAAACAAATGGGGCTTTCATTTGAGCCAACTAAAGGTAACTATTTCCAGACTATAAACATTAAAATTATTTATATATGGCAGGTCAGCTAAAAGAAGTACGGAATCGGATAAAAAGTGTACAAAGTACTCAGCAAATTACCAAAGCCATGAAAATGGTGAGTGCTGCCAAGTTGCGTAGAGCACAGGATGCGATTACCCAAATGAGGCCATATGCGAATAAGTTGCAAGAAATGCTGAGCAATATTGTGAGTAATTTAGATGGAGGGGTTTCCATTAAACTGGCGGAGGAAAGAACGATTGAAAAGGTGTTGTTGATTGTTATAACCAGCGACCGTGGTTTGTGTGGAGGATACAATGCCAATCTGATTAAATTAGCCAAAGCTACGATTGCCGAAAAATATGCTGCCCAGCACAAAAAAGGTAATATCACTATTTGGAATATTGGTAAGAAAGGATGGGAAGGCATGACGAAAGCCGGATTTAAAACCGACGCCCGCTTTAAAGATATTTATCTAAAGCTCAGTTTTTCTCAGGTGCAAGAAGCAGCTGCAGCCGCGATGATTGCTTTTGAAAGCAAGGAATTTGATGCAGTAGAACTAGTATACAGTGAATTTAAAAATGCTGGCACCCAGCGATTTGTGGCAGAAAGATTTTTACCAATACCCAAAGTGGCCAAGAAGGCCGGAGAAAAAAAGTCAGACTTTATTTTTGAGCCTGCAAAAGATCAGTTGATTGCCGAATTAATGCCAAAAATTTTAAATACGCAATTGTATAAGGCAGTATTGGATGGTAATGCCAGTGAACATGGTGCACGCATGACGGCCATGGATAAGGCCAGTGATAATGCCAATGAATTACTGAAATCTTTAAAAATAAGTTACAACAGAGCAAGACAAGCTGCCATTACTACCGAATTAACCGAAATAGTAAGTGGTGCCGCTGCATTACAAGGCTCCTGATTGTAGTAAACCTTTTACCCGGATACCCTTATTAACCTACCATGGAGCTTAGTCAGATTATACCCCACATAGAAGTATTAATTTTTGCCAGCGAAAAGCCGCTTACAGCTGCAGACATTCTGGAACTGATTAACAATGCTTTCGGATTTATGGAGGAAAGAGCTACTATTCAACAAATTAATACAGCCCTAGAAGGTATTCGAGAAAAATACAGTGCAGAATTTTATCCCTTCGAAGTAAAACAAAGCGGGGGTGGCTGGCAGTTTTTAACAAAATCAGTATACCATCCCACCATTTCGCAATTGAATGGAGATAAATTTTTAAAGCGGCTTTCCAATGCTGCGCTAGAAACGCTTTCCATCATCGCCTACAAGCAGCCTATTACAAAAGGAGAAATAGAAGCCATTCGGGGTGTGAACAGCGATTATAGTATTCAAAAATTGTTGGAAAAAGAACTCATCATCATCAGCGGTAGAAATGAACATTTACCGGGAAGACCGTTGGTGTATGCCACTTCACAAAATTTCATGGATTATTTTGGCATCAACTCATCGGGCGATTTACCTGAGATAAAAGAAGTGTTGGCAGATCAGATAGTAGAAGCAACGGTAGTAAAACCCGAAGATTTTACGGATTGGCCAGTAGCTGAAGAAACAAAGACTGAAGAAGCAGTACCAACGGAAGAACCCGCTACCGAAGCAACTTCAGTTGATGAATCTGCAACTCCTCAACCTCCGGCTGAAGCATAATCTCAGGCTCAAATCCTCCCTACAAGTATAGTATATTCGCATATGTTCAATCCCCTTTCTGATGAGGTATTGCGGCAGTTAGCCGATGAATTTGAAACTCCCCTGTATGTATACGATGGAGAAAAAATTGCTGAACAATACCAATTATTACAGTCAGCTTTTAACCCCGCAACTACCCGATTTTTTTACGCATGTAAGTCACTAACCAATGTAAATATCCTTCGGCTAATAAAAAATATGGGCTGTGGTATTGATTGTAGTTCTATTAATGAAGCATATTTGGCAATTCAGTCTGGCTGTTCTCCCAACAACATTTTATATACCAGCAATGGGATAGCTTTTGAGGAAATTGTAGCCGCTACCGAACTAGGAATCCATATTAACATAGATAGCCTGAGCAACCTAGAAAAATTTGGCGCTCGATTTGGCCATTCCTATCCGGTTGGCATCCGACTGCGACCAAACATAATGGCTGGTGGTAATTTGAAAATTTCTACCGGTCACGAAAAAAGCAAATTTGGAATTCCCTTAGAAGATATCCAATCTGTATTAGATCTGGTAAAAACCCATAATCTGCAGATATCTGGCTTACACGTGCACACGGGCAGTGAAATAAAAGATGTAGCAGTTTTTTTGCAGGTTGCCCGACTTTTAATAGACCTGATTCCAAATTTCCCCGAATTAAAATGTATTGATCTGGGTGGTGGATTTAAGGTCCCTTATCAGGATAATGAAACCGGTACCGACTTGAAGGAACTGGGAAGCAAAACCGCCGAAATACAAGCAGAAATTCAAAGAAAATTTGGGAAGCAATTGGAAATATGGTTTGAGCCAGGTAAATTTTTAGTGAGTGAATGTGGCTACCTGATTACCAAGGTGAATGTATTAAAACAAAGTGGGCAAATTTTGTTTGCCGGCATCAACAGTGGTTTTAATCACTTGATCAGACCGATGTTTTACGATGCATACCATCGCATCAAGAATATCAGCCATCCCAACGCACCAGAAAAAATATATACCATTACAGGAAACATTTGCGAAACCGATCAGTTTGCCGAAAACAGGGCGCTGGCAGAAATCAGAGAGGGCGACTACCTGGTTTTTTATAATGCAGGGGCGTATGGTTACGAAATGGCCAGTAATTACAATGCCCGCTTTAAACCGGCGCAGGTATTAATTGAAAATGGTACATCCCGGTTAATCAGCCGTCGTGATACGCTGGATGATTTACTTCGATTACAAATTTTATAGTAGCTTTAATAGATACTTTCGCGAAAGGGTCTGTTATTATTCAACTCAAACATCATGATTGAGGTACAGCATTTATCCAAAAGCTTTGGAGAAAGAATCATTCTCGAAGATATCAGTGCGGTGATGGAAGCCGGCAAATGCAACCTGATTATTGGAACCAGTGGCAGTGGAAAAACTGTGTTAACCAAATGCATGGTTGGTTTATTTACCCCAGAAAAAGGGGAAATTCTTTTTAATGGTAAGAACATGCTCGAGATGGAACAAGACGAGCGCAAAATGCTGCGACAACAAATTGGCATGCTATTTCAAGGAACGGCCTTGTTTGATTCGATGACGGTTGAAGAGAATGTATTATTTCCGTTGAATATGTTTACCAAGTGGACTGCTGCCGAAAAAAGAAAGCGGGCATCCGAGGTGCTGGATCGGGTAAATTTAAAAGATGCACATAAAAAATTTCCGGCAGAAATCAGCGGGGGTATGAAAAAAAGGGTAGGCATTGCGCGAGCAGTTGTAATGAATCCCCAATATTTATTTTGCGATGAGCCCAATTCGGGCCTCGACCCACAAACTTCGATGGTAATTGATAAACTAATTCAAGAAATCACTCGCGAGTATAATATTACTACGATTGTTGTTTCACACGACATGAATAGTGTGATGGAAATCGGCGACCATATTATTTATTTACACCAAGGTCGCAAACAATGGGAAGGCAGTAATAAAGATATCATCTTCAGCAAAGACGAACTGCTGAATAAATTCATTTTTGCTTCCGAATTTTTACAGGATGCCAAAGAATTGCGGATGATGGAGCAACTAAAATCCAATCCACCCTCATAATTTTTTAATAATGAATTTGTTTCGATTGCTGATGGTAAGCTTTCTTTTACTGATGGGTACACAAACAATGGGTCAGGATTCCATTCCTCCCTTTTTAAAAAACAAGCAACTGCCAGCATTTGATTTATTGCTTACTGATAGCAGCAAGTACAGCAGCAGCAATGTATATACTTACCCCTATTACACACTGATTTATTTTTCTCCGGAATGTGGACATTGTTTAGAAACCACGGAGCAACTAATTCGCCATTCGGATAGTTTGCAAAATACGCTGTTGGTAATGGCCGCCTATAAAACAGTGGATGAACTGAGCAGTTTTAGTAAAAAATACCACCTGAATTTGTTTCAAAATGTGCTGGTGGGTAGAGACACCCGTTATTTTATTGCACCTTTCTACAGGATTAGCTATACCCCTTTTGTAGCGTTGTATGATGCCAATCGGAGATTGGTACAGTACTGGTCGGCGCCAGATCACCCATTTGTGATTGGTGAATTAATAGCTCTTTTACAAAGAAAATAACATTGTTTTTGCGTTTTTTACTGCTTAACATCCTGCCAAATACTAACTTTGGCGAGTAAAAATTTACTCAATCAATATTTGCTTATGAAAATTACTGTTGTAGGTGCCGGAGCCGTAGGAGCTACCTGTGCCGATAATATTGCCCGCGCCCAACTGGCCGACGATTTAGTTTTATTAGACATTAAAGAAGGTCTAGCCGAAGGAAAGGCACAAGACATGATGCAAACAGCTACCCTGCTGGGTTTTGATACCCGCATTACCGGAAGCACCAATGATTATGCAAAAACTGCTGGGTCGAATGTAGTAGTAATTACATCCGGTATTCCCCGCAAACCTGGAATGACGAGAGAAGAATTGATTGGAACCAACGCAGGAATTGTTAAAGGCGTTACACAAAACATATTACAATACTCACCGGATGCCATCATCATCGTAATCAGCAATCCGATGGATACCATGACGTACCTGGCACTTACCAGTGCGGGTCTTCCTAAAAACCGTATCATTGGTATGGGAGGTACATTAGATAGTGCTAGATTCAAATATCAGTTAAGTCAGCACCTGGCATGCAGCCCAAGTGACCTAAATGCAATAGTAATTGGCGGCCATGGCGACACTACGATGATTCCGCTGATAAGTAAAGCAACCTGGAATAGTATTCCGGTTACCCAATTTCTTTCCACTGCTCAACAGGAGCAAATTGTTTCGGATACCATGGTAGGAGGTGCAACCCTTACCAAATTATTGGGCACTTCTGCCTGGTATGCCCCAGGTGCAGCAGGTGCTGCCCTGGTTGAAAGCATTGTGCGGGATGAGAAAAAACTATTTACCTGCTGCGTTAGTTTGAATGGCGAATATGGGCAGTCTGATATTTGTTTAGGGGTTCCGGTTGTAATTGGTAAGAATGGCTGGGAGAAAATTCTACCGCTAGAATTAACCGAAACCGAGCAGGCAATGTTTAATAAAAGTGCAGAAGCTGTTAGAAGTATGAATGAAGTGCTGAAAACTTTATAAAATAGCTGATCAATCAGTGAGAACCCGCCAAATCGGCGGGTTTTTTTATGCAGTTATGCCTCCTATTTCTTTTCCATTAGCTCATGCACCCATTGCTGTATTTGGGGTAGGTTTTGTTTTTCCATGCAATTAAAATGACCTCTTGGGCAGCGGTTGTAGCCGATTTTACTGCAAGGACGGCAGCTGAGTTCAACTTCTGCCCGGCGATTGGGAACTGGCTGTGTTCCATAATAGGGCGTCATACCAAATGCGGGAACCGTATTTCCCCAAATACTAATGATGGGTTGATGAAAAGCTGCTGCTATATGCATTAAGCCGGTATCATGGGTAATAATCAATCGAGCCTTTTTAACTAGATCGGCACTCTCGTGAAGTGAAAATTTACCACAGGCATTGTATATTTTAATTGAGTCGATTGCTGCAATTGCCGCTCCATTTACTTGATCCTCTTTTCCGCCCAATAAAATAATCGGAAAAGAAATGCGCCCACAAAGTTCTATCCAGTGTTTTACCGGCCACTGCTTGGTAGCATGTGCGGCACCGATTACCATACCGATATACCCCATTTGATGCGAAAATGGAAGATCGGTTGAAGGAACCTGCTCATTTGGTGGAATAAAATAGTCTAGCCCCTTACCATCATTCACTACACCAAAAGATTGAACGGTTTGCAGGTATCTGTCTACTATGTGTATATGGGGCAGGCGATTAATCTTAGCCACAGTCAACAACCATTTTTGCCAATTAAGTTTAGGAAAACTAAAAGCAGGAACTCCTTTAAGCGCGCGCTTGATTTGCCAGGTACGTAAATTATGATGTAAATCTATGATGGCATTATACCCCTCCGTTTCTAGTTGGTGCATCATCAATTCTTTGCTATAGCCCAATTCGATAATGCGATGTACATAGGGATTGGCCTCAAAAATTCCTCGAAATTGTTGTTTGGTAAGCACATGAATTTCTGCACCGGGCACTTGTTGGTGCAAACATCGGATAACGGGCGTAGTAAGTACAATATCCCCGATAGATGAAAAACGAATCACTAAAAACTTCATGAATTCCGGCGTATGAAATGTAAAAGTAGTGCTTCAGTAACTATTTACCCTAGAGGATTGCTATCAACCTAAAAGCTCGCCATTTATGCTTCTATATAATTCAGGTCTTTATGAAAAGTTTCGGCTGTAAAATAAAATGCCACCAAGGTTATACCCATCACGATGGCACCCGTTATCATTCCACTGGAACTTAAACTATATCCATAGGATTTCTGAAATAGATCTAAAAACATCCAGTTGATCAGCGGCAAAGCACCTCTCACCATATTGGGTATGGTAGTAGCAGCCGTTGCCCGCAGGTTAGTGCCAAATTGCTCTGCTCCCATGGTTACAAAAATGGCCCAAAAGCCGGTACTGAATCCTAAATACCCGCAGATGGCATACATAGAGGAATCACTATTATTCCAAGGGCTGAAATAGATCAACAATCCTACAATTGACATCCCATAAAATAACAGCAACGCTTTTTTTCTACTTTTAAATGCCTGACTTACCAGACCGATTACGATATCACCGGCTGCAATGCCTACATAGGCAAACATAATAGCACGGCCACTTTCAATATGATTGGCTCCATAGAATTCCCCTGCAAAACGATTGCTGAAGTTCACCAGTATACCAATAACATACCAGGTTGGCAGACCAATCAGGATGGCCAAAAAATATTTTTTAAATCGGCCTACATCATTAAAAAACATCCTGAAATCGCCCCGTGAAACCCCTTTTTCTTTCGCCTCTTTAAACATACCACTTTCGGCAACTGAGATACGCAGTAACAGTAATCCTATACCCAATGCCCCTCCAATTTTATAGCAGATTCTCCAGTCGTTGGTGAACTTGTAAATAAAATATGCGAAAACCGCACCGAATAATCCGATTCCGGCTACCATTGAAGTACCAACCCCTCTTTTTTCTTTGGGCAACAGTTCACTAACCAATGTAATACCGGCGCCGAGTTCTCCCGCCAATCCGATACCTGCCATAAAGCGAAGAGCGGCATATTGATCAACCGTTTGTACATAACCGGTAATAAAGTTGGCCACCGAATAAAGGGCAATAGAACCAAATAATACACTTAGCCTCCCTTTTTTATCTCCTAAGGTTCCCCAGAGTACGCCTCCAATCAATAGCCCAATCATTTGCCAGTTAATAATTTTCGTGCTGGCAGCCAGTATTGCTGCTTTATTGGTGAGGTCCAATCCAATTCCCTGTAAACTGGGTTCCCGAACAATATTAAATAGGAGCAAATCATAAATATCTACAAAATATCCTAAGGCTGCTACCAATACCGGAAGAGAAAATAAGGAGACCTGCTTTTGACTCATACAAACTATTTAGTGTATCCCTAAACTTACGAAATACTTTTAATGAAAATACGCAAAAAAGAATACAGCAGTAGTGGCATACCCATCAGGTTTCAATAAAATCCATGTCTCTGCCATAGGTTTCTTTTGTGTTGATTAAAGCCCATACGGCTAGCGACAAAACTAAAACCGCACAAATCATTCCGGCTTGCAGATAACTATGGGTAAACTGTTGCAGCAATTTTTGCAATAGAATAATCAGGGGCAACAATCCCCTAACCAAGTTAGGGATGGATATGGCTGTTGTTGCCCGAAGATTCGTACCAAATTGCTCGGCCGACATAGTTATGTATAAAACAGAGATCCCAGATCCAAATCCCAAAATTGCACAAATCCAATACATAGTCGACAAGGTTCCCCAACCGCGGGCCTGCCAGAAAAAGAGAAAAACGGCAGTTATCAGGATAACATAAAAAACCCAAAGTGCCTTTTTTCTGCTTTGTAAATAATTACTCAGTAATCCGGCGCTGATATCGCCCAATCCAATTGCTATGTATTGATAAAAAATTGCCTTAGCCGGATCTACGCCTGCAATGCCCATTTCTTTTCCAAACTGATCGGAAAAGGTAATCAACACGCCAATTACAAACCATACGGGAAAGCCTATCAATACGCCCCGCAGGTATCGCATCAATCGAGGGCGATTGTTAATCAGCATTTTAAAATCTCCGCGCCGGGTTGCTGTTTCTTTTACGGTATTGTATAAGCCGCTTTCCATCATATTCGCCCTCAAGAACAACAATAAAAATCCTAACCCCCCACCTATATAATAACAAAGCCGCCAATCTTTAAATAGGTTGTACACTAAAAAGGCTACCAAGGCTCCACAAACACCCGTAGTAGCAATAATGGTGGCGGCCAAACCTCTTTTATGTTTGGGTAACATTTCTGTAACTAGGGTAATGCTCGCTCCAAGCTCTCCTGCCAAACCCACTCCGGCAATAAAACGAACGAGTACATATTGGGGAACAGTATGTACCATCCCGTTGGCAATATTAGCCAATGAATAAAGTAATATAGAACCGAAGAGAACGCTCAGTCTGCCCTTTTTATCACCCATAATTCCCCAGGCAATTCCTCCCACGGTTAGTCCAATCATTTGTACACTAATAATCAACTCTCCGCTATGCAATACCTGATCGGGGCTGAGGCCCAGTGATTGTAGACTGGGTTTTCGGATGATGGAAAATAAAAGCAAATCGAAAATATCTACAAAAAAACCAAGAGCGCCAACTAGCACCGGTAAAGAGAGTAAGCCCGGAGAAATTGATTTGGTTTGCATATATTAGGATGGCTCGCTATCGGAGGGAGTATCCCCTTTATGGAAAATCAATCTGTAAAGAATCGGGGCCGTAGTAACCAGTACAATCCCCAGCACAATCACTTCTAAATGCAAACGCAAATCAAACCCAAACTGGGTAAGTATCCACTTTTGCAAGAAGTGCCCGGCAAATAACATCGTAAAAACCCAAGCTATGCAGCCTACAACATTATAATAACTAAATTTCTTGTAATTCATATCTACAATGCCGGCAACTATAGGGGCAAAAGTTCGAACGATTGGTATAAACCGGGCAATTACTATGGCGCCTCCCCCATTTTTTTCATAAAAATCATGCGCTTGTGTTAGGTATCTTTTTTTAAAAAGGATATTATCTTTCCAGTCGTACATCGCATGACCCACTTTTTTTCCAAACCAAAAGCCCACAAAATTGCCAAAGATTCCGGCAGCAGAAATCAGCAAGGCGATTACAATCAAATCTAACACTTCACTACCCGGACCAATCACTGCCCTGGCAATATCACTACTATAAATTCCGGCAACAAAAAGTAGGCTGTCCCCCGGCAGAAAAAAACCGGCAAAAAGTCCTGTTTCGGCAAATACTACAAATAATATCAACCACAAGCCGCCATGCTCTATATAAAACTGTGGCTGTAAAAGTTGAGTCCAATGAAATTCGGAGGCAAGCAAGGTTGGCAATAGCATGGGGATGGTTGATTGGGTATTATAGGGTATCTGGGATTTCTTGAGCAGGACCTAATTCATTTTCCCACTTACTTACAACAGTGGTGGCTAGGGTATTCCCCAGCACGTTGGTAGCAGTACGAAACATATCACAGAAATGGTCGATAGGCAAAATAAGGGCAATCCCTTCGGGTGGTATGTTAAACATGGCACAGGTGGCGGTAACAATAACCAGGGATGCACGGGGGACTCCGGCAATGCCTTTACTGGTAAGCATCAGCACCAGTAACATGGTTAACTGCGTGCCAATGTCGAGGTGGATATTATTGGCTTGAGCAATGGCCAAACTAGCAAAAGTCATATACATCATACTTCCATCCAGATTAAACGAATAGCCAAGTGGAAGGATAAAGGATACAATTTTGTTTTTACAGCCAAATTTTTCCAATTCTTCTGTGAGTTTAGGAAATACGGCTTCACTGCTGGTGGTGCTAAAAGCGATGATGAGCGGCGAAGCAATTCGGCGCAATAATTCGGGTAATCTTTTTCTGAGTATTATATACCCAACTGAAAGCATAATTACCCAAAGTGTGGCAATGCCAATTAAAAAATAAAGCATGTATTTGCCATAAAAAACGAATACTTCCAGTCCTTTGGATGCAATTACTGCAGCAATGGCCCCAAATACGCCTAGAGGAGCGACGTTCATTACATAGCCTACCATTTTTAGTATCACATGCGAAACGGCATCCAGTGCTTTAACAATAACCTTGGCTTTATCGCCCATTGAGGCAGCCGCTACGCCAAAGAAAATACTGAAAATTACCAGCTGCAAAATTTCATTGGTAGCCATTGCCTCTATTACACTTCGCGGAACGATGTGCTCTACAAATAGCTGTAAGCTAAACTGTTGGGTATTGCTTACCAATTTTCCGGCTTCTGTTTTATCTAATACTGCATTTGAAAAACCAGCTCCTGGCTGAAAGAAATTCACCAATACCATACCCAAGAGCAAACTAATCAGGGAAGCTCCAATAAACCAAAGCATGGCTTTACCGCCTACCCTCCCAACGGCTTTCAAATCGCCTAGCTTGGCGATACCCACCACGAGGGTAGAAAAAACCAGTGGGGCAATAATCATCTGCACCATCCGGATAAATACGGTGGTTAATAATTTGATGTTTTTTGAGAACGATTCTATAAACGCGGGGGAAGCCTGGGTATGCACTATATACCCCAATAGGGCTCCGGCAAACATGGCAATTAGGATGTATAAAGTGAGTCGGTTAGACTTTTGCATATGCCAAACAGATTATTTTGCAATATAAGGATTCCACGGTAAACCCTTCCCTTATCCCCATTTCAAAATCTTTTATAGCGGAAAACAAAGAATTGCCTATTTTTCCACTAGTTTTTATTGAAAATCTTAACTAAGCATTTATGAGTTTATTCAGCAGAAAAAAATCGTTGGATGTTCTGATGGCGCAGGCCGGGGACTCCGAAAAAGGATTAAAAAGAACCCTGGGTGCGGGCAGTTTGATTGCCCTGGGCATTGGAGCCATTATTGGTGCGGGGCTATTTGTAAAAACAGCTCAAGCTGCAGGTGAACACGCCGGACCAGCAGTTACCTTATCCTTTATTGTTGCCGCTATTGGTTGTGCCTTTGCCGGATTATGTTATGCGGAATTCGCCTCCATGATTCCCATTGCCGGTAGTGCGTATACCTATGCCTATGCCACCATGGGTGAATTGGTTGCCTGGGTTATCGGTTGGGCACTGATCCTGGAATATGCATTGGGTGCTGCCACCGTTTCTATCGCCTGGAGTGAGTTTTTAAACAAACTACTAGAACAATACCATTTGGGGGCAATCCCCTACGAATGGAGCCACTCCCCTTTTGAAAAGGCATTGGATATTAATAATGTGATGCATGTAGGTATAATGAATGTACCTGCTTTGTTCATTTTATTACTACTTTCTTTGTTACTCATCAAGGGTACCCAGGAATCGGCGCTAGTTAACTCCGTAATCGTTCTGGTGAAAGTGGCTATCGTTATTTTGTTCATAATTGTAGGCTGGAAATACATCAACCCTTCAAACCACACCCCTTTTATGATACCTGAAAATGCCCCTCCGGCATTAAAACCGGATGGCACTTTTTATGATTACGTAGCTGATTTTCGAAATCACGGGTTGTTTGGAGTATTAACGGGTGCGGGTGTTGTATTTTTTGCATTTATCGGTTTCGATGCCGTATCTACTGCTGCACAGGAAGCCAAAAATCCCAAGAGAGATATGCCCATTGGTATCTTAGGTTCCTTGGTTATTTGTACCCTTTTGTATGTACTTTTTTCATGGGTATTAACCGGCGTTGCCCCTTATACTGATTTTATTAAATCCGGTAAAGAAGCATCGGTTGCATATGTAATTGAAACCTATATGAAGGATCAGATTTGGCTAGCTAAAACAGTAACTATCGCCATTCTTGCCGGATTTTCTTCTGTAATTTTGGTGATGTTAATGGGTCAGAGTCGGGTATTTTATACAATGGCTTCGGATGGTTTGTTGCCCAAGATGTTCTCCGATTTACACCCCAAATTCAAAACGCCCTACAAATCCAATATTATTCTTTTCTTTTTTGTTGGGGCATTTGCAGCATTTATACCTTCAAAAGTTGCTGGCGACCTGACCAGCATTGGAACCCTTTTCGCCTTTGCCCTAGTTTGCATAGGCGTTTGGGTGATGCGTAAAAACGACCCAGACAGGGAACGTCCATTTAAAACCCCATTTGTGCCGCTGGTTCCCATTCTTGGAGTAGTGGTTTGTACAATCATGATTGTTTTACTACCAAGAGACACCCAATTAAGTGCATTGGGATGGATGGCAATTGGATTAGTGGTATATTTTGGCTACAGCAAAGCCAACAGCAAATTAAAAGAATAGTCAATTCTATTTTAATCAATCCTACAACAGCCGGATTCCCAAAGGATTCGGCTGTTGTATTTCAAAGGGTTGGTTTCTAACATTGCAAAGCTTAATTTTGCAGTCCCGGTGAGGCTACCGGATCAAAACAAATACTATGGGAAGGATTTTTGAGGTTAGAAAAGCTACCATGTTTGCCCGATGGGATCGCATGGCGAAACAATTCACCCGTATTGGGAAGGAAATTGTAATCGCAGTAAAAGCCGCAGGCCCCGACCCTGCTACCAATCCGGCTTTGCGAAGATGTTTTCAAAATGCGCGAAGTGTGGGTATGCCTAAAGACCGGGTAGAAGCCGCCATTAAGCGAGCTTCCGGAAAAGATACTACCAACTATGAGGAAATTCTATACGAAGGCTACGGACCACATGGGGTAGCCATCTTGGTAGAAACCGCCACTGATAACCACGTTAGAACCGTAGCCAACGTGAAAAGCCATTTCAATAAGGGCAATGGCGCCATGGGTACTACCGGTAGTGTAAGCTTTCAGTTTAAGAAAATGGGGGTATTTAAACTAAAACCCGAGGGACTGAATACAGAAGAACTGGAATTTGAATTGATAGATGTAGGGCTGGATGAAATGGGAGAAAGTTTGGATGAACAGGGAAATGCGATTATCGTTCTTCGCTGCCAGTTTGTTGATTTTGGCAAATTACAAAAGGGGTTAGAAGACAAAGGAATCTCCCCCATCAGTGCCGAATTGGAATGGATTCCCGAAAATACTGTTCCCGTAAATGATGAGCAGGCAGAAGAGATCAGCAAGCTGATAGAGCGGCTTGAGCAAGATGAAGACGTGAATAAGGTATTCCATAATATGGGTTAATTTAACCCTGCTAATTTTTATCGGTGGAGCATTCCACAACACAAGTCGCTAATAACAAAAAGCGCCGGTTGATTTTTTTCGACGGGGATTGTAATCTTTGTCAATATGCGGTTCAATTTGTTTTACAACGCGACCAAAAAGGGCTTTTCTGTTTTGCATCTTTACAAAGTGAATTAGCGAATGAATTACTTTCTGCTTCTAGCCAAGTACCATTGGAATTAAGCAGTTTTATTTTATGGGAGGAAGGAAGCATTTTTTATCGGTCAACCGCTGCACTCAGGGTAGCAAAGGGTTTACCTGCATTATGGCCCCTATTGTATGTGTTTATTATTGTGCCAACTTTTATTCGGGATGGGATTTATAATTGGATAGCAGCTAATCGGTATCAATGGTGGGGGAAGTCGGCAAGTTGTATGGTACCAAAGCCCGAGTGGAAAAATCGTTTTCCGGAAACCTTGGAAGCACTGAATACAGACTTATAATTATTCCTGCATCATTTGCAGCACTTGTTCTACCACCTGTTCGGCATTGGGTTTACCAAAATAATCGCCATCGCTTCCGTAGCCGGTGCGGTGTTCTTTCGCAGTGAGTGTTCTGGGGCTCACATCTAGGTAGCGGAAAGCCTTTTGTTCTTCCATAACTTTTGCCAACATGTATGCCGTAGCACCTCCGGGTACATCTTCATCCACAAACAAGATTCGACTGGTTTTTTTCAGCGATTCAATAATGGCATGGTTGGTATCGAAAGGTAACAGCGTTTGCACATCAATGATTTCACATTCAACATCCATCAGTGCTAATCGCTGAGCAGCTTCTTCTACAATGCGCAATGTAGAGCCATAGGATACAATGGAAATATCCTGCCCCTGGCGAATAATTTCGGGTATGCCCAATGGTACGCGGAATTCGAGGGGGTTATCGGGCATTTTTTCTTTCAGCCGATATCCATTCAAACATTCTACAATAATTCCAGGGTCGTTCCCTTGTAATAAGGTATTGTACATCCCCATGGCCTGCACCATATTTCTGGGAACGCAAATATGCATACCCCGGAGTGCATGCACCATCATACCCATGGGTGATCCAGTATGCCAGATACCTTCTAATCGATGTCCGCGGGTGCGGATAATAAGCGGATAACTTTGCAGGGCAGTGGTTCTAAAATGAACGGTAGCCACATCATCACTCAAAGTTTGCAGGGCATATAAAATATAATCGAGGTATTGTATTTCAGCAATCGGTCTTAATCCACGTAGTGCCAACCCTATGGCCTGCCCTACTATAGTAAGCTCTCGAATACCTGTATCAGATACCCGATCAACCCCATATTTCTCTTGAAGTCCGGCAAATCCCTGGTTCACATCACCAATTTTACCTACATCTTCTCCAAATGCATACACGAAAGGATTATGGGTAAGTAGCTGATCGAAATAGCGATTAATAATCTCATAGCCATTTAACACCAATGACTGCTCTGAATAAACCGCAGAAACACCTTTAACTAAGCGGGTGCCTTTTGGCCCCTCATTGTATAAGTGGGTATTGTATAGTTGTTGATTGGCAGCTTGGAGTTCGTTAAGGTAGTCTCTTACTTTTTCTTCACTTGGTGAGTGGGGGGCCAGTTCTAGCGAAATGGAAAGGGATCGCATCACATCTCTGCGTAATAGTTCTTTACCTGACAGTAAGTGGGAGGCCATAGACTGCAGCTGCTGATATACCTGCATATCGTTTATTACCATTTCTCGTATCAGGTCTCCGGCTTTTTTTGCCTGTTCCTGAATAGGTAACTGATACGCGTCCCAAGCTTTCTTTCTGCTATCTTTTACATGATTTCTTGCTTCCGCTTCTAGGGTGGTAAGTTCATCAAGCGTGGCAAGTTCGCATTGCAGTAACCAGGCTTTCATTTGTTTATTACAATCCCATTCCCGCTCCCATTCCAGTCGCTCGGAGGTTTTATATCTCTCGTGACTTCCGCTGGTGGAGTGACCTTGGGGTTGGGTAACTTCTTGTACATGAAATAACACGGGAACATGATCGATGCGTAATTGATGAATAGCCGATTCGAACACTTCACACATGCCTGCATAATCCCAGGCTTTTACAGTATAAATCCGAATGCCATTGGTACCCTCTTCTTTTTCCATTCCACTGAGGGCTTCTGAGATAGACCCTTTGGTAGTTTGGTATTGTGTTGGAACAGAAATGCCATACCCATCATCCCATACAAAAACTGCCAGTGGAATTTGTAAAACGCCGGCTGCATTTATGGCTTCCCAAAAATGACCTTCCGATGTGCTGGCATCTCCAATGGTGCAAAAGCAAACCTCATTGCCAGAATTGCTCAGTTTTGAAAATAGTTCGGGCTGCGGGGCATTGCGGAATAATTTAGACGCCCAGGCTAATCCAACGGCTCTGGGCATTTGAGATGCCGTAGGCGCCATATCGGAAGAACTGTTTTTTCGATTTACTATATCCACCCAATTCCCATCAGAATCGGTAACTGGAGTAGCAAAGTGGGCATCCATTTGACGGCCTGCACTAAAAGGATCATTTGCCGGATTTGGATCTCCATAAAGTTGCGCAAAAAATTGCTGCACCGTTGAAATGCCTGCAGCAAACATAAATGTTTGGTCGCGATAATAACCCGCTCTAAAATCTCCGGGTTGAAAAAATTTGGCTACTGCAATTTGAGCAACTTCTTTACCATCGCCGAAAATGCCAAATTTTCCTTTTCCGGTTAATACTTCTCTTCTACCCAGTAAACTAACTTCACGACTGATAACAGCTATGCGATAGTCTAGCAAA
Organism: Chitinophagia bacterium; assembly: GCA_037131895.1. Classification (GTDB taxonomy): domain Bacteria; phylum Bacteroidota; class Bacteroidia; order Chitinophagales; family Chitinophagaceae; genus Sediminibacterium. The sequence continues at coordinate 38,843 of JBAXQE010000011.1, forward strand.
ATAGCTTGCCGGAATGCCTCAAACGACATTTTGCTGTCTGCCCCCTCTTGAGATACGGGATAATCCATGCGGCAAATTTAGTATTACGCGCTCAATAGGGCGAAGGAAAATAGTGTAGAAAGTAAAAAACTGTCATTCAGGCAACAAAATGGGGAGAAATTGGTATCTACAGAGTGTTAAAAACTTATAAAATTGACTGTTTTTACGAACAGATTACAAATACCTAGTAAGTTTTAAGTAATTTTAGGTAACAAAAAATAATTCTATGAAAAAAATTCTATTTGCCATATTTCTGATAGGTGCTGGTTTTTCAGCATCGGCTCAAACCCAAGCTACCACCACTACCCAATGGGAAATTGGTAAGGTGCTGGAGATTACCAATACTAATTTCAATGCGGGAGAAAGACCAGTAGGTGTTCCGGTTGACTATGTAATTGAAATTAAAAATATCAGCAAAGACTCTGTTACACTGTTAAATGCTAAAGCGGGTTGTGGTTGTACTACCCCAAATTTCACCCCAAATCAGCGTTTCGGTCCTGGACAAACGGTTAAAGTTTCCATCAGTTTTAATGGTGGTGTAACCGGTCCTTACACTAAGCTAACGCAGATATTTTTCGATCATGACATGACGCAGCAAGCTATGTTAACGGGAGTGGGTGTGGCCCCCAAGCAGGAAGCTGCCCCAGCAACACCTCAAACGGCTACCCCAGTTAAACACTAATTATCTTAATTTATATTAGATGAAGCCTATTTTATCTATACTGTTTTTTTTCGGCATGATTTCGCTGGTGAATGCGCAATCCGAAGTAACCTTCGCGGAAAAAACCCATTCATTCGGAAAAATCAAGCAGCATGTTCCAGTAACCTATGTTTTTAGTTTTACCAATAGTTCTACCCGTCCGGTTGTGATAGAGAATGCAGAAGCGGAATGTGGCTGTACAAAGCCGGAATATGTTAAGGGAGCCATTATGAAAGGGAAGAGCAGTGAAATAAAAGTTACTTATAATTCCGAGAATGCTGGCAGTTTTAAAAAGAATGTAACCGTAAAATTTGCCGGACTATCTACTCCTTACATCTTAACCATTGAAGGTGAAGTGATTCCTGAAAAAAAATAAGCCTGGTTTCAACTTAACAAAACAGAAACGCGACCCACTCGGTTGCGTTTTTTGTTTTGAACAGCGGCTGAGTCGTTCTATCTTTGTGGTATGCCAAACATCAGTAATCGTGGGCAACTAATGCCCGCCTCCCCCATTAGAAAATTGGTGCCCTTTGCTGAGGCCGCCAAGAAAAAAGGAATCCGGGTATATCATTTAAATATTGGTCAGCCCGATATAGTAACGCCACCCGCTATGCTGGAAGCTGTAAAAAACAGTGATTTTACTATTCTGGAATACAGTCATAGCGCCGGCAATGAAAGTTATCGCCAAAAGCTAACCCAGTATTATGCTTCAGTTGGAATTGGGGTAAATGCCCAGGAAATTATTATAACAACAGGGGGCAGCGAAGCGATTCAATTTGGCATGCTGGCCTGTTTAGATGCTGGCGATGAGGTAATTATTCCTGAGCCCTTTTATGCCAATTATAATGGATTTGCTGTTGCTGCGGGGGTTGCCGTTGTTCCTGTTACTTCTTATATTGAAGATAGCTTTGCATTGCCTCCGATTAGTGAGTTGGAGAAAAAAATCACCCCGCGCACCAAAGCGATTATTATTTGCAACCCCAATAACCCTACGGGCTATTTATATACGGCGGCTGAAATGGACCAATTGAAAGAGTTGGTGTTGAAGTATAACCTCTTTTTGTTTTCGGATGAAGCGTATCGAGAGTTTTGTTACGAGGGTAAGCACATCAGTGCCATGCATCTGAAAGGGGTAGAAGAACAGGTGATTTTGATGGATACAATCAGCAAAAGATACAGCGCCTGTGGTGCAAGGATTGGGGCACTGATAACTAAGAATAAGGCGGTGCTGGATGCGGTGATGAAACTGGCGCAGGCCCGATTAAGTCCGCCCTCTTTTGCCCAAATTGCTGCAGAAGCCGCTATAGATTTGCCTTCCGATTATTTTAATGAAACGCAGGATGAATATCGTTCCCGGAGAGATTTATTAGTTAGCCGGCTGAATGCGATCCCGGGGGTGTTTTGTCCAAACCCAGGTGGGGCATTTTATGCCATTGCCCGCTTACCAATAAACGATTCGGATCAGTTTTGTCAATGGCTACTGGAGGATTTTGCTTTCGAAGGAAAAACGATTATGCTGGCTCCGGCAACGGGTTTTTATGGAACGCCCGGATTGGGAAAGGATGAGGTACGGTTGGCCTATGTGCTGAACAAAGCTGATATCAATGCTGCCATGGATTGCCTTGAAAAAGCCCTTGAAATTTATCTAGAAAAAAAATCAAATTAGAATAAAAAATAAATTATTTTTTATTCTATATATTGTTTTTGTTAATTTTTTTTAGAAAATGACTATTTATTTAAATGATAATATTCTATTAACATATTTTATATGTTTTTAAGAAAAAAGGGGTATATTTGTATAAGCATTTGATTATTAATCGAATCTTTTACATTATTTCACCTTTTTTTATATTTGGCAAGCAATCGTAAATTTCCCCTGTTTCTACAGGGGATTTTTTTATTACTTTACCGACCTAACAAACTCACCTTGCTCATTTTGCAGGGAATAACACAAATTGGGATTTACCTGCCCATACATTCTACCATTTCTTACCTCAAAACTCATATAGAGTTTCCCATTCTCCCGCCAACCGCGCCCGTACTTTTCTTGTCCTTTTTCATAATACACTTCTTTAAGGGGTTTTCCAGAAGCATACCACTCTTTAAACCATCCTTCATATTCTCCATTCCGGAAATGATATTCAAACCTAGGCTTACTGGTTTCCCACCACCCAGTGTGTACACTGTCCTTTTCACCCAAATGAAAATAGCGACGGGCATTGATTTTTCCGGAGGAATAATACCATTCAGCCCATCCCTCCTCCTTACCCTGATAATATGACTGCCGACTGATAACATGTTCCGCCGAATCGCGTTGAAGCACGGTTCCGCTAAAAGGTTGCCCCTGAAAATGCATGCTGCCATTGTTCCAGTGTAAAGAAGGGTCGGTACTTTCTACTATTCGATTAGGTATAGGTTGGTTATTAATAGTATTCCCCATATTGGTAGCTTGATTGCGGCAACTGCTTGCTACTATTACAAACACCCCTATCCAAAATAAATAAGCCGGGTTCATGGATGTAATAATTTTTGGATATCCTTCATAAGTAAATCAACTTCTGCTGCCGAAGTACCCTTATAGATTCCTCGGATTGCACGATCCTGATCAATCAATAAAAGATTCTCCGTATGTAAAAAATCCTTGCTGGTTTTTTGCATGCCCATGTCTTCATCTGCAAAATAGTCTCGCCGAGCCATTAGGTAAATACTATCTCTATTACCCGTTAGCAACCACCATCTTTTACTATTGATTCCATAGGTGTTTGCATACTGCAATAAATTGTTGGGCTGATCTGTTTCAGGCGTTACGCTGAAACTCACCAACATGATTCGGTTATCTTGCAAAAATTGAGTTTGCACTCTCTTCAGCTGCAGGGTTAGGTTGCGGCAAATACCCGGACAGGCTGTAAAGAAAAAACCAGCCACATATATTTTTCCGGTAAGGTTCTTTTCGGTAATCGTATCACCCAACTGGTTCAACAGCCGAAAGGGCAAAATATGATGTTGAAAAAAGACAGTAGTAGGCTCTGTATTTTTCCAATGAGGGGTAAATCCGGGATCTGAATAATATGGCAGGGAAGAGTCTGCTATAATTTTCGGTTGGATTGATGGAGAATGGCAGGATAAAAAAATTAAACTGAACAGACCTACTAAAAACAAATGAACAACCAGCAAACGGTTATTTCTCCAGCTCCGGATTATGGGGGCTGCTGACCAAGCTAGCAGGCTGTATCTGAGGTTGCAATGCTTTTTCAATATCCTTATATTTTTGGTACTGAGCAGCACTTAACACACGGCGAATCTGCTCGTCTCGTTGCTTAACTAACTCTGAACCATTTTTCAGAGCGGCTCTTTTTTGTAAGAATTGATTGTCCATTTACCCGTAGAGATTGAAACTATGGGTAAATGTAGAATAAATATTGAGGTATTTATAAGTTTTTATTAACAAATCTCAGTCAACAGATGAAATGTAGATAAAATGTGTGTACCAACCTGTAATTCCTATTGAGTAACCGATCCCTTAGTACCATAAAAACCAGCACCGTTTATATAAGGCGCATCTACCGTTATATGATAGTGATAAATACCATTCGGATAATCAGCCGTAACGCTGGTATGTCCATGATAGGCATCTAAATCGGCACTCACCAGGGTTTTTCCATTTTCGGATGGGCCATATACTGGAAAGCCATCCAGCAGAAAACCAATTAGTGCCGATTTGGTTTGATTGAGGGTTATATACAAAGGTTCAACATGGTAATGATACGTAGCTGTTGGATCTGGATGTCCGTTGTATTGATCAAAAGAATTGATTTCATTGGTTAGTGGCTGATTGGGCCCCGCATATTGATTATAGATAGCCACTCCATTTACTGCAATGCCAATGGGGCCGAGTGGGGTTGGCTGATGCGCTGCATCCACTGTTGGATTAGCAGGAATTTTAAACACAAAACTTTTTGTGCCTATGCTGTTCGGATTTTTATTAAAAGCAGGATTGCTGCCATTATATGCCTCATAGCGGCTATCACTTGTAGCGAAATAACAACTCTTATGATCAGGCACCCCATTGCTTTTCAGGGTAATAAAATTTCCATCTGAACTAATAACTACTGTAGTAGTGAACTTTTTAAACACAGCGGGTACAGTTGCAGTAGTGGTGGAAGTATTGGAATTGGAATCTTTATTACAACCCATTCCTATTAGCATAGCTAAGCATACAATATTAGTTACTAACCGAAGATTCTTATTTTTCATATTATATTTCATGTTATTTTTTTATTGATTTTTAAGTAAAATAAAGTTAGCATTAGTTAATAGAATCCACAGGCAATCTCTTTCCCGAATGTTGCGGAGGAGGGGGTGGAGGACCGGGCGGGTGGTGACCAGGGGGAGGTGGTCCATCTCCCGGACGGTGATGAGGGGGCGGGGGTGGTCGATCGCCTGGAGGAGGACCCGGAGGCATTTCGCCATCACCATTCATTTCGGAGTTACCCGAAAATGACGGCGGATGATTGGGCTTAGGATTGTTATCCGGCAGCTCTTTTCCGGGGCGGTGATTTGGGCGGGGTGGCATTCCGCCAATTATGGTACCTACCATTTGCCGAAGTAGCGAATCGAACTTTTCCATTTGCTGGGGAGTGGCTACTGCTCTAACTTTTTTAATAAATCGAAAAGTTTGTTTGTCCAGTGCCTGCTCGTTATCTGCCACCAAGCGGGTTGCTTCGTCTAGCTCGGATTCCGATACATTGGGTTTCCGGGTTAAAGAGAACAAAGAATCCTTTAAAGCCCTTTTTTTCTCCAATAGGGGCTGCATGCCAATTTCATGTTCGCTTCGAAGCGTTAAAATTTGTTGTCGCTGGATAGAATCAAACTGCATTACTTGCATAAGATGACCCATACCGCCACTGAATGGCTCTTTAGGAGGATGCTGTTTTTTTGGTTGCATCGTCCAAAAAACAACCAATGAAATCAGGTTAGCAGCAACCAGCCCTACTATTGCTATAGCCCACCAACGAGGAAGAACAGGGGTAGTCATAATGGTTTATTTATCAGTTAGGTTATATCCCGAAGTAACATTTAGCTCAAAAGCCAACTGCTGCAGGCTACTGTTCGTTACTTCGGATGTTTGCAAGTTTGATGAGCGGGCAGAAAAAATACTCCAGCAATTCAGCAGAAAAAATATACCCAGGGTAACAGCTATTGCAGCCGGGCGAAATATCAGCCAGCGTTGCCATCTTGGCGCATCTGCTTTAGCAAAAAGTTGATGCATCACTTTTGCAGAAAAAAATGGAGGGGGAGCGGCTTTTTGCATGGCTTGTGTGCTGTTCAATATCGCTTCTATGCGTTGATTATTTTCCATTTGGGTTATTGTATTGAATCGTATGATTGTAAATATTTTCTCAGATTTGCTTTGGCCCGATGCTGTAGGGCCTCAATTGCTTTTACAGTTGTTTCCATAATTTCAGCCGTTTCTGCATAACTCAATCCCTCTGTTTTAATCAAAATCCAAGCAATCCGTTGTTGTTCCGGTAATGATTGAATGGCTTTGAACAAAATAGCGGCCAGTTCTTTTTGTTCTGCTTGCACTCCGGGATGATGGAAATCGGCAACAGCAATTTTTTCATTTCCTGCAAACCAATTTTTCCATCTGTTTACCCCTTTTTGTTTTCTTTGCCAGCCCAGTGCTTTTGTTACAGCAATCCGATATATCCAAGTACTTAACTTAGCATCTCCCCGAAAAGTACCAATAGACCGAAAAACCTGTATATAAACTTCCTGAGCTAGGTCTTCGGCAACTGTTGCATCCTGCACAATTCCTAAAAGGGTGTTATATACAAAATCCTGCGTTTCAATCAACAGCTTTTGATAGGCTGCCGATTCACCCAGCTGTAAGGCTGCAATAAATTCCGGATCGTTCAACAACAAGTTATTAAGTGAATAAGATGTTACAACTTACAAAAACCTTCGCTAACTGCTAAATTCTCCTTTTATTTGCTGTTAGCGTTTCCGATTTTGATTTATTGGAAACCGGATAAAATGTTAAAAATGATAAAAATTGGCTTTCGAGCAATTTTTAGGGGTTCGATTTGTATCCTTACTTTATGAAAAAACGGATTTTACTTCAGGGGGCGCTTTTATGGATTACCAGTTGTCAATTGCTTTGGGCTCAAAGTTACCAAGCTATGAATGGTTCACCCTATACTGGAAGTACGAGTCGCTTTAACAATCCGGCTGCGCCAATATTAGGGGCCTATTCTTGGGAATTTTCACCGCTATCGTATCAATTATCATTGAGTAGCAATGCGCTGTTTTTGGATACAGCTGCTCTTCGAGTAAGGCCAGGACTAATGAATCATTTTGTGCATGGAAATACAGATATCGGATTATTGAATGGCATGTTTAAAATTGGCTCCCGATGGGCAATTAGCGCCGGTATCCGGGGGCGTTCGTATAATCACTACAGAACTCAACCAGTAAATATTGTTGATACCACTTCTAGTTTATTCAGTTTTTTAAAAGACAATCGCAGCACCCCCAATATTGGCGGATATATAACACACAGTGGATGGCTAGAAGGAGACATCAATGTTTCTTCTCTAATACTTTCCAATGAATCGGGCAAGCTAAGTGTTGGGGCTACCCTGCAAATTATGAAGGGGATTTCGGGTGCTTATCTTTCTTTACGCCAGGTTACTTATCAGGAATTTACCAGTGGGCCAGATACTGCCTATGTTTTTACCGGGGGAAGTGGGAAATTTGGATATAATTACCTGTACGACCCAGCCAATAACATTCAATCTTTCAAAGACGTTTTGCAACAATCCCTTACATCTCTGGGGGCCAGCGTAGGAGTGGAATATATGCAGTACGATGCAAATGCAGACGAGAATATCCGGAAAAGTCCATTAGCCTATAATTGGAAGCTGGGTATTAGCATACTTGATATAGGTGCTAATCGCTTTAAGTATGCCGGACCCTCCAGAAACTTTGCCGATCCAAAATTTCCCATTACCGATGCACAGATAGAAAATGCATTCACCGGGGCCAATAATTTACCTGATCTGGTTGATTCAGTCAGCTCACTTTTTAATACAGTAACGCCAGTAAGTGGAATTTTTAAAATCAGTTTACCCACAAAATTGGTACTCAATTTTGACAAAAAAATTACCAAGGAGGTATATGTAAATGCAAATGTGAATTTGAATTTGGTTTCAGACGAGTCTGCCAAAAAATGGAGAACCCGGGAAATTAATGCTGTAACCCTTACTCCGCGCTGGGAAAATGAGTGGTTCGGAATTTATTTGCCCCTGCAACTAACTTCAGAGGGAGATGCATGGTTAGGAGCAGCTGTAAAATTGGGTCCCTTAACCTTGGGGGTTCATAATTTCGAGTGGACCAAATCCTTATCAAAAGAGCCGAACCTGCGGGGTGGAGGATATTTGTTGTTATCGGTGCACCCCTTTAATAGAAAAAAGATTTTAACAAATCTTGACTGCTGGCAATAAAAATGACCCCTGCTTGGGGTCAATTAGGTATAGGAACCAGCAATATCCTGATCAGGCAATTAACTTACTGAGTTGCCTGAATATTGGCAGCTTGCTTACCTTTTTTACCATCGGTTATTTCGAAGCTCACTTTCTGACCTTCTTTTAAAGATTTGAAGCCTCCCATATTGATGGCTGAAAAATGGGCGAAGAGATCTTCCCCACCATCATCGGGGGTTATAAATCCAAAACCTTTTGAATCATTGAACCATTTTACTACTCCTGTTGGCATAAAAAGTGTGTTTATTTTTCTCAAAATACGGAAAAAAATAGGAGTTACCTACTATTTATCTTTTTCTGTCGTTATTAATTTTGCCCACTAGAGTCTATAACTGATGAAAATAAGCTTAATACAGGGCTTGAATTTATTAATTTAGTAGTATGAAAGAAAAGAAAACATCCTCCATCTCCTTTAATAGTTTAAGTGGCGCTAATTATGCCAGTCTTACCCTATTGGCTCTATATGTGTTGGTCGATTTTATTCCTCGCGGCGACTCCATCGACTTTAATGGACCCCAGTGGCTATACCTTAGCGTAGTTAACTTATTCGCTGTCATTTATTTATACAATGCCAATCGGGGGAGAATCAACGAGGTAAACCAACAATTTACGGGATCATTGGCACAGATGCCAAGCAGGATGTATACCATATTTTGCATTTTATCGGGACTGAGTTTCTTTGTTGCCTTTAATAAAAATGAGTTTGTAGTTTGTTATGCCCGTTGCATCATAGCATTTATCGCTTTTGCTAATACTGCTACTTTGATAACTCAAACCCGCCGGGTGTTACCTTTTCTTGCACAAATCGTTTCCCTGATTCTGTTTTACAATGTATTTCAGGCCTTGCAGATTTTTTTTAATGATGTGGGAGAGTTGGGTTTTGATGGAGCGGTTTTGAACATGAAAGGGGTTACCGGTAATAAAAATATTTTCGCCAGTGCGATTGTGGTTAAAATTCCATTCACATTGTATTGCATTTATGAAGGGAGAAAATGGAAAAGAATACTTAATCTAGTGATTTTGTTACTGGCGCTATATGCCATCGCGCTTGCAAATGCCCGTTCCTCTTATGTGGGTATTATTTTCGAATTATTGGTATTTATAGCTTTTTGCGTTTACGAATTTTTAAACCATCAAGACGCCCGGAAAATGTTGCAAAACGTTTCCCTCTTTTTAATTCCAATTGTGCTGGCATTAATGCTCTCACAATTAACAGTAGAAACCCAGCGCCGAAATTTGGCGGAGGGTCAACAATCCAACTTCGGAACAGTGGGTGAGAGAATCAGCAATATTGGTTTTACCGACCGTGGTTCTTCAAATCGGGTAGGTATTTGGGCGGTTGGCATGGACTTGTTTAAACACTACCCCCTTACTGGAAGGGGATTTGGTAATTGGAAAATCACTTCACAGGAATTCGACCAATATTCAAACGACGACAATTCGATGAGCGTACATGCACACAATGACTTTGTTGAAGCATTTGGGGAGAGTGGCAGTTTAGGCGGCATCGTTTACTTACTGGTATTCTTTTTATTGCCATTTTACTCATTAAAAAATATTTTTTCGGCTACGATTGATCACCAGGAAAAAATTCCTCTTTTGCTTTCGCTCATTGGTTTGGCTGGATATTTTACAGATGCTTTTCTGAACTTCCCGATGGAGCGGGCAACCATGCAAACCTATTTTGTGATACTATATGGATTAAATGCAGCGGAAAATTTTCGCCTTTCGCGCATGAGAACAGAGACTGAAACCCAAACTGCTCCTTCTAATCGGCTTCGCTGGATATTACCCCTATTTTTAATTTTTACAGTGGCAACAGTCTATATCACCTATCAAACGAATCAATCCATGATTGTGCAGTCGGCCATGTTTGAAGATGTAAATGCCGATGTAGTTAGTAAAAAAACAACCGACATCAACGACCAGCTTCCCTCACTTACCAATGTAACTATGTGGGGCTTACCACTGAGCTTAATGAAAGCCCGGTATTTATTAAATGAAAAGCGCATTGATGAGGGTATTGCAATGTTTGAAAATGTGAAGAAAGAAAATCCTTACATGTATTATGCAGAATTTATAAAAGGGCGCTGGTATTATGAGAATGGATATTACGACAGTGCTTATAAATATGGGGTTATCGCCTTTGAAAACCGGCCTCGGAACGTGGCCTACTTTGGATTACTCGCATTTGTATGTGCCAATAAAAATGATTCGGCCCGTTTGTTCCGAGACTTTAACCTGATTAGAAAATATCGAAATGATGAAGGAATGGCTAAAGGCTGGAACAATTATTTATATGCGCTTACCGTAATGAAGTATCCCAATACCTATACAGTAAAGGTGGCCGACTCTGCACTGGCACTATATCCAAAAGATTCGGTTACAATTAAAAATAGCCTGGTGCTGCACACACAGCTTGGCGATGTTCCAGTAGCGCAAGCCCAAGCTCCTGCTATTCCAGCACCTGCAGCACAGCTAACCCAACAGGCACCAACCCAACAGGGGCCTCCAAATCCCGGCCCCATAACCCCAGGAGGCGCTCCAGCTCCCACCCCACAAGCCTATCAGGATAGCATGCGGTTTTATGATTTTTTCAAACGCGGAAACGAAGCATTTACCAAAAACGACCTGAAAACCGCCATGGAATTATATGAAAGTGCCCGAAAAATCAATCCTAAATTTTCTCCGATAGTTGAAAATATTGGATTGGTACATTTTCTAAATAAAGAGTGGGCCTCCGCATTACCCTATTTTGAAAAAGTGGTCAACAATAAATGGTCAGCAGATGGTAAAGCAGAATATTACAGGGGTATTTGCTTATATAATGTTGGAAAGATTCCAGAAGGTTGCCAGTCGTTCCTTACTTCAGAAGCCAAAGGATATTCGGATGCCAGAAGACTCTATAACCTAAATTGCGTAAATCCACCAGCTGGGGCCGCTCCGCCACCTCCAAATCAGCAATAAAAAAATGCCTGCCCCCATCGAAAGGGCAGGCATTTTTTGTAAACAGGATTTGCTATCCAGCAGCCAATACTGCTCTAAAATATCCGGTAGACTCTGCAATTCCAGGTAGTGGATCTGTCATATCTTTCTCAAACTCAATACTGCAAACTCCTTTGTATTGAATCTTTTTTAACGACTTGATTAATTCAGGAAAATTAATAACTCCTCTTCCTATCTCAATGGCTTTTCCCTCTTCAGCGGCAATAGTAACATCCTTAATATGCAAATCGAATAAACGATCTTTGAATTCACGGACTGCTTTCTCAGGTAACACACCTGCTCGAACCGTGTGACCAATGTCGATGCACAAACCCAAACGGGAATCTTTGTCTTTTATGCGACCATACACATCACCCGGACTAGGATAGAGTGGGTCTTTAGGACCATGGTTATGAATAGCGAGCCGCATATCGTAAGCTTTCACTTTTTCTTCGCAATAGTCAATTAGATCGTAACTAGGCACCCCCACTATCATATTTACACCTACTTTTTTAGCATATTCAAAAGCTTGATCCACGGCTTCTTTGCTGCGCATATAAATTACACCTACCGTATATACATTGATACCTGAAGCTGTATATTTTCCAATGGTGGATTTTATCTTTTCTTCCGAGCTATTCAAGGGGAGATGAATTTCTTTTACGGAAAGATTGGTAATGCCTACCCGCTTCATCATTGCGATAGACTGATCTACATCAAACTTGGCAAAAGTATATCCGGCAACTCCTATGGGAAAATCAGCCCCAAAGTAATTTTCCTTTTCTGAAAACAACGAGGCAGATTTTCCTGCCAGTGGCAGGGCAACTGAGGCAGCCGCTGTTAATACAGACTGCCCGATAAATGTTCTTCTGGATGACATAATGATGGGTTTAATAAATAAATAGTTTATATTATAATTCTCATGCCTTTTTCATTGGTACTGCCTAATCAGTCAACATTCCCCACCCATCACAAAAGCTGAAGTAGTTCCGGTAAAAAACTTTTTGAAATTCCTTCTTCCTTTACGTATGCAGCTATCTTTATTAGAAAACAGTTTATAGCAATTGTTATTGCAGTATGAATTGAATCAATTTTAGTCAAATTGAACAAAATTAACACACCAATTTTTACGAAAACGATGTAGGATTCAAAAATTCTGGGCATAACTGCAACACATACTGCGGATTGATTAACTTTAAAAATTTATAGGGGGAATAAATTATAAATTCAGATGGCAAATACAATTGGTTGGGGGATCATAGGCTGCGGAAATGTTACGGAAGTAAAAAGTGGTCCTGCCTTTCAAAAGGTACCTAATTCAAAGCTGGTTGCGGTAATGAGAAGAGATGGTACTAAAGCAGCAGACTATGCAGTAAGACACGGGGTACCCAAATGGTATTCAGATGCCACGCAACTAATCAACGACCCAGCAGTAACCGCCATTTATATTGCAACCCCACCTGCATTTCATGAAGCCTATACCATTGCAGCTTTACAGGCCGGTAAGCCGGTGTATGTAGAAAAGCCGATGAGTATTGATCTTGCCTCCTGTTTACGCATGCAACAAATGGCAGAAACAACCGGTATTCCCCTCTGTATTGCTCATTACCGAAGAGCCCTTCCAAAATTTCTGGCTGTTCAACAAATGCTCGCAACAAAAACTATAGGAACCGTTTGTACCGCCCGGATTTGCATGCAGCAAGCCGACCAATCGGCCACGATGGCTAACCCCGAAGAAAATTGGCGTGTACAGCCTGCACTCTCAGGGGGCGGCATTTTTTACGACCTGGCACCTCACCAGCTAGACTTACTCGTTTTTTTATTAGGTCACCCCGAAGAAATGAAAGGAATAGCAGATAACCGAGCAGGATTATATGCTGCAGAGGATGTGGTTTCGGGATGTGTTCGTATGCAAAATCAGGTGCTGTTTTCCGGACTTTGGTGTTTTACCTCCGATAATTCTTGCCGGGAAGATATTTTTGAAATAGTGGGCACTGCAGGAAAAATTGTTTTTCCAGTTTTCGGAAATGAGGTAACGGTTATTTCAAATTCTGGTGAACAGCAATTCCATTTTGAGCCTCCTCAACATATTCAGCAACCCATGATTGAACAGGTAACCCAGCATTTTTTAGGATTAGCACCCAATCCCTGTTCGGCAGCAGAAGCGATTCAATCTTTTCGCATCATGGAAAATTTTGTATACAGTTCTCCAAAATAACATACAGGATGAAATCAATGGAAAGAAGAAAATTTTTACAAACTGCCACTATTTCTAGTGTAGGTTTATTGCCTTTCTTACCTGGAAAATCGATAGGCTTTCGGGAAAATTTGGATGAATCCCATCCAAACAGATTTAAGCTTAGCTTGAATGCTTATTCTTTCAATGCCCCACTAAAAAATGGAACGACCAACCTTTTTGATGTGCTCGATTTTTGCGCAAAAGAGTGCTTAGATGCTGCAGATTTAACCGGCTATTATTTTCCGGGATACCCCGAAGTGCCATCAGATGAATACATTTTTCAATTGAAAAGAAAAGCCCACCGGTCAGGCATAGCCATTAGTGGCACCGGTATCCGAACCGAATTTGGCTCTCCGGATGCTGCTATCAGAAAAAAAGAAGTTGAATGGACCAAACAATGGATAACCGTTGCAGCCAAATTAGGCGCGCCGGTGATCCGCGTATTTACTGCGAAAGCCATGCCCGACAATTTTTCCCGCGAAGCAGTAACCGAATGGATTGCCAAGGACATGGCAGCCTGTGTAGCGGATGGAAAAGAGAAGGGAGTTATTGTTGCTTTTCAAAATCACAATGATTTTATTAAAACAGCCGACCAAGCAGACAATTTATTAAAACGGGTGAACAACGAATGGTTTGGATTGATTTTAGATACTGGGAGTTTTGTTACCGAAGAGCCTTATAGTGAAATTGAAAAAACTGCCCATTGGGCTGTAAACTGGCAAATCAAGGAAAAGCTAGTATATAATGGTGTTAGTAATGCGATGGACTTGCCCAGATTGTTTCGCATTATTAAAAAATCTCCCTACAGAGGATACCTCCCCATTGAAACACTGTCACCGGGCAACCCCTTTGAAATAGTTCCGCCCTTTATTCGCTTAGTTAGATCAGCAATGGATCAGGTGATGAACGAAAAAGATTAAGTTTCTACGTAAAGAAAATAAACTTATTTATTCATTGGTTGAATGGTAAACAGCCAATTTCCCTTAGCAATAAGATTTTTGGAGTGAAATACCAGTCGTTTTATGCTTACGCCGGGCCATTTACTTACAAAACTACTATACTCCATACCTTCTTCCGACGGATATTCAATTGTACAATAAAAATCGGCGGCGGGATAAGAAATTGCTACTTGCTTGCCCATTTTAGTGGTAAGCATAATTTCACCGGCAGTTCGCGTATCAATGGAAGCGGTGGTTAAGAAAACCTGCTGCAACGAATCTGGCTGTTTTAGTAATTGATATTGGTCGCTGCAGGTGATCATCTGCTGTTTCCTGTCTAGTGAAACCTTTCTTTTCCAAGAAACCACCCCTGCTTTTGAATCGTAAGCAGCTCCGATATCCATAGTAAGTGAGGCGACTGGGGGTGTGAGGGTGCTGCTCACCTCTCGGGCTGCATATTTACGACCAGCCAGTTGTCCATACCCATTTATTACCGGAAGATTATGGTATTGAGATTGGGTAAACCAAAGATCATACCTTTTAGAAGAAAAAGTTCGGGCTGTGTAATTACCTCTGCCAGCATCGATAATTACGGGTTCACCCTTATAATAAACTATAAAATCTCCTACATCATTGTGGTTATGGCTTTCGGCATTATGTCCCCCATGGGCAGCTAAAAATAAATCTTCCGAACTACGAGCTGTAAGCACCTGCACATCGGCCATCCAGGAATCCATAACAGGCTGATAATTTCCATCAACACCAGTTAAATTTTTAAGGGTTAGCAAATTGAATAAAAACCGGGGGCGCATAAAATCCTCAGCCGATCCCGCGTATCCTTTTGCTTTCGCGGCAAATTGCTGATAAGCCCAGGATCCCATTCGAGTTAGTGAACTATCGGCCAGTGTAATTCCCATTCGGTAGAGCAGCGCACCATCAGGGGTAAGGGTTGGATCGGCATCGGCAAAATTCACAAAATAACGATCGCCAATATGAACTTTCGGTATATATCCTGCCATATTTTTAATCAGAGGCTCTGAAAAAATATTCACCGCACCTTTTGTGCCTGAATACAATATTTCGAGACAATCAAACACACTTGCACCAGCTGCAAACCAATATCCGGGCCCTTCATCGCAACTGCCTTCATCTGCGAGACTATTTAAATAACTATCCAATCCCTGCATAGATTGATAAAGCATATCCGCTCTTCTACTTTCATTTTTTTCCAACAATAGGGTTGTCATCATCCAGTTGGAATGAATCCAGGGATTCCAGTTATTTACAGGCTGGGTTTTACTTTGCCAACCATACTGGGCGGATTCTGTTACCATGGGCACAAAAAAGCGCTTATTGGTTTCACTGTAAATACGCTTCCTAAACAATAGATTGATTGAATCGAGCTGAGGACCCACTAAATAATCTGTGAGCGCCAAAACGGCGGCAGTTTCTGCACCAAACAACTCTACTACCGGATGATCTACATCTGGCAATCCGGTTTTACCAATATGTGCCGGAACGCCCCAGAAGCTTTCTTCGCAAATAGACCATAGTCCGTTTATGATGGCTTCCATAAACCGCCCTTTTTGTTCAATACTTTCTGCAATAATCATTTTTTTTAGGGAAGCTCTTTTTCCAAACGATATATTACTGTGTTCTAACCGATCACCCGTTCTTACAAAATTCAGCGATACAGAGGCTGTAATAGGTTCGAATCGATAAGCCAATGCGCCTTCTCCATCTTTCACTAATTGCGCCAATACTTTTTCTGGAACAGCTGCCTTCCACTCAGCAGCAGAAGTTGGAAAAGGATGATAGGCGGGTGCTGGAATCAGCGAAGACTGAATATTGGTAAGGCTATAGCGGGTAGATAAAATATTTCGCTGGGTAACCTGTGCGGTTAACTGAATAATTACAAAAAGAAAAAGGGATACTAGAGAAATTTTCATAATGAGGATTTGTAGGTTCAAAATATGAAAATTCCACTTACAGATTAAATTAATCTTACCCAACCTTCCACTAAAATCAGAGAAAAAATCTAGAAACCTTTATGCTAACTAACCCATAATTCCCTTAACGGCGCCTCCATCTACAGTAATGGTTTGTCCGGTTATAAAGTTACTATGAGGGCTTAGCAACCAAATAGCTAAACTAGCAAAATGAGCGGCCTCCCCTAAAAAGCCTACAGGAATTTGCTGTATCGCATTGGCTTTAACCTGATCAAATGGTATTCCAGACTGTTCGCTCTTTTTTTTATAAATCCTATCTATTGCAGGGGTATTGTGTGATCCAGGAGCTAGAACATTTAATGTAACACCAGATAAAGCCACTTCTTGAGACAATGTTTTAACCATACCAACCACCGCTGCTCTGAGTGAATTACTCAATACCAAATTTTCTAAGGGTTGCTTTACAGTAGCACTTTCAATAAAAAGTATACGTCCATACCGATTTTGTAATAATGAGGGGAGAAATCTTTGAATAAATAAAATTTTCCACCTTAATAATGAAAAATAAGCCCCATCCCAATCTTCAATGGTGGTTTCCATTACCGTTTTAGCTGGTGGGCCTCCCGCATTAATTACAATTCCATGTAACTTTCTATTACCCAGCAAAGTGGCAATTCGTTGATGAACTTCCTCATTAGTAATATCCCCACAGATATATTGAATTTGGTTAGAAGCTATTTGTTGTAATTGTTGTAATTTTTCTTCTCCCCTGGCAACTGCAATAACAGAGGCGCCTTCAGATACCAACTGTAAACAAATAGCCCTTCCAAAACCTGAAGTGGCTCCACCAACAATAAACAACTGTTCTCTTATTTCTAAATCCATACGATTAAATTTAATGAATTTGAATGTCTTTAATTTATTATCGGAATTTCTATAACAAATGAATACATCACCCTAAAAGTAAATTCATTAAAGCATATGAAGCTAATGAATATTAAAAGGGCTTAACAATATCCGAAGAGAAAATGTTTTCGGACAACCAAATTATATATAAAATAAAATTATTCGTTTCAGGTCCTTAAAACTTCTAAAAATTAAAGCCTTTTAGAATCATTGGAAAAATTAGTACTGTATTAAATACCCGCCTATTCTAATTCGATTAAGCAAACTTATCGATTGAATGCTGATATTTATTATATTTATTGCTACAGAATATACCAACGCCATGTTTCCCGAAAACCTAAAAGCCCGTTTGCAGGAACCCTTTATTGTTTCCGATGAACAACTTGCTTTTTATCACAAAAACCGTTTCATCAAATTAAAGCAAGTACTAGATACAGAAACCCTAGATTATGTTAACGGAATTATCAGTAAACGTATAGAACGTTTTCAGCTAGAAAATAATACTCCCCTTGCAGATAGGGATACTTATGGCAAGGCTTTTTTACAAGTAATGAATTTATGGAAAGAAGATGAGGAGATTCAATCATTCGTTTTTAGCAAACGAATCGCATCCATCGCCACCCAACTAATGGGTACTCAAGGGGTGAGGCTGTACCATGATCAGGCATTGTTTAAAGAACCCGGTGGCGGCATAACTCCCTGGCATGCCGATCAGTTTTATTGGCCTTTGAGTAGCGATAAAACTGTTACCGCCTGGATACCCCTGCAAGCAGTTCCCCTAGAAATGGGGCCGCTGGAATTTAGTGGCGGCAGTCACCGAATTCAGGAGGGCAGAGAGTTGGCGATTTCAGATACCAGTGAAAAGATGATGCAGGAACGACTGAAAATAACCGATTTTCCTCATGTAGTTGAACACTTTGATGCCGGAGAAATCAGTTTCCATTCCGGTTGGATTTTTCATCGCGCTGGCGCCAACAATAGTAATCAAATGAGAAAAGTAATGACCATCATTTATATGGATAGTAACATGCGCCTGAAAGCCCCTGAGAATATCAATCAGCAAAACGATTGGGATACCTGGTGCCCGGGGGCAATTATAGATGAGATCATTCAAACGCCGCTCAATCCACTTTTGTATTCCCTTGATTAATTTTTTTCGCTAACTTATATTGAAATGTTTGCCTTATGAAAAAAAAGACACAGCATAGTCGCAGAAATTTTTTGCTGCAATCGGCCACACTGGCTGCAGGTATCTCCATCATTCCCCGACACGTAATGGGTAGGGGATTTTTGGCACCCAGCGATCAGCTAACCAAAGCCATCATTGGGGTTGGGGGTATGGGGAGAGGCCATATTGAATATGCTAATACAAGGGTAGTAGCAATATGTGATGTAGATACTTCCCATCTGGCTGCTGCCGAAAAAATGATTCCCGGAAAAATTAAAACCTTTCACGACTACAAAGAATTAATTGCCTTACCCGAAGTGGATATCGTTCATATCGCTACCCCACCCCACTGGCATGCCCTCATGTCGATTGCTGCTGTAGAAGCAGGAAAAGATGTTTGGTGTGAAAAACCCATGACCAGAACCATCGGGGAAGGACTTCGCGTTAAAGAAGCCGTGCAGCAATATAAAAAAATGTTTCGCTTGAATACCTGGTTTCGGTTTAAAGATAATTTTTACGGCATGAATACCTCTGTTAAGCCTATAAAAAAATTAATTGAGTCTGGCTTACTAGGATGGCCGTTGACCGTTACCGTTAGTAAAACTACTGGGTTCGACTGGAAGTTTTATTGGATAGGCAAAACCGATTTAACAGAGCAGCCAGTTCCACCCGAGCTGGACTATGACCGTTGGCTCGGACCAGCTCCTTATAAGCCTTATCATCCACACCGTGTGCATGGCACGTTCAGAGGATATTGGGATTATGATGGGGGTGGATTGGGAGATATGGGTCAACACTACCTCGACCCAATTCAATATTTTTTAGGTAAGGATGATACCAGTCCTGTTAAGGTAGAGGTAGATGCAGAGCAACAACACTATGATGCTTGTGGTACTTTTCGTAAAATCACTTATACCTATGCTGATGGATGTAAAATAATTTTAGATGGGGAAGCCAAAGAGGCAAACACCCCCTATATTGAGGGGCCGGGCGGAAAACTATTCGCAGGTTTTAAATCAACCATTCCCAATTTAACAGAAAAAATTGCTGCCATGCCTGATCCTGCACCGCAGGTAACGGATTTCTTAGACAGCGTGAAATACCGAACCCCATTTGCATTGAATGAAAGTAATGGTTTCCGTTCCTGCACATTAATTAATATGGGTAAAATTGCTTTACAATTAGGCCGATCTTTAGATTTTGATCCCGATACCCTTCGGTTTTTGAATGATGAGGAAGCCAATCGGCTGATTAATCCACCCATGCGTTCACCCTGGCATATATAAATAATGTAAACGATTGTATGAAAAAGATATTCCTGCTATTAACTTGTATAACAACCTTCATGAGCGTTTCAGCGCAAGATGATTTGATTGCCAACACGCTAAAATCCTTTCCCTATCAGAAAGCTGCTGACGCTGAATCAGCACTTTCCGGAATGGAGCATTGGAAAAAAGACAATTGGGTTTCGTTTTTTCAATCCCTCGATCAGGAGAAAACTTCTACTCCTGCCTCCTATGCATTGAGTGCGTATGTAAACCGGGCTGCAAAAAATCCTGCCCAACAAAAACGCATAGCACATGAAATTTCCAATGCCTTACCTAACGTTCAAAATACTGCGGCAAAAAAATTACTGCTGAAACAATTGAGCAATCTGGGAGATCCCCGTTCCATATCGGCAATTAGCCCTTTATTACAGGATGCTACTTTTTGTAATGATGCCGCCCTAACCATTGCTACTATTGGAGGAAATGAGGCAGTAAAAACATTGAAAAAGGCAATGAAAACTGCGGAAACTTCACAACAAGCCGCCATTCAATCCGCCCTGGATTATTTGGCCAAACCCGCTCCCACAAATCCTTCGGAAAACCCAAGTGTACAAAAAGCAGTTGTAAATCCAACGCAACAATTACTGCAGTTACAAAACGAAATGGAAAAAGCTTCCAATCCGATAGAACAGAAACAAATATTATCATCAGCTGAAAAGATAAAAGGAATTGGCGCAATGGCATTCGTTGGAAAATACCTGAGTAACCCTGTACTTAAAACACAGGCTGCGGGTATTGTTGTAAGACAATCACTCGCAGATTTGAGTTTACATGGGCCATTGGTAAAAGGCTTGGTAGAAGAAGCTCGCAGTAACATTCAGGGAGAAGATAGTGCAGTATTGATGAATTTATCCGATGCCCGTTTAAAAGAAATGTCGGATGAACATGGTTTTATTTCCCTTTTTAATGGAAAAGATTTAACTGGCTGGAAAGGGCTGGTGGGAAACCCTATCAGCAGAGGAAAAATGACTACAGCCGCATTGGATGCTGCGCAGGCAAAGGCGAATGAAAGCATTGCAAAAGATTGGGTAGTGAAGGATGGCTTATTGATATTTACTGGCCATGGCGATAACCTTGCAACCGTAAAAAAATATGGCAACATTGAACTCTATGTTGACTGGAAGATTACAGAAAAAGGGGATGCAGGTATTTATTTAAGGGGGAGTCCGCAAGTTCAAATCTGGGATACCAGCAGAAGAGAAGTAGGTGCGCAGGTAGGTTCCGGTGGATTGTATAACAACACAGTTCAGCCCTCCAAGCCCAGCTCAGTGGCCGATAATGCAATTGGCACCTGGAATACATTTCGCATCATTATGAAAGGGGAAAAGGTGACCGTGTATTTAAATGGCGTGAAGGTTACGGATGAAGTAACCCTAGAGAATTATTGGGATCGGAAGCAGCCAATATTCCCCGAAGAGCAAATTGAATTGCAGGCACATGGCACTTATGTGGCTTATAGAAATATTTATCTGAGAGAGTTGCCAGATGAAAAAACACTCATTACTCCTGAGGAGCTAGCAGACGGATTTTTGCCAGTATTTAATGGAAAAGATTTAACTGGATGGATAGGCAATTTAGCCGGCTATCAGGCAGAACAAGGAGCCATCGTTGTTCACCCCGAAAAAAGCGGCGGGAATTTGTACGCTGAAAATACCTATGGAGATTTTGTTATGCGATTTGATTTTCAACTTACCCCCGGAGCCAATAATGGCATTGGTATTCGGGCACCTTTAACGGGAGATGCAGCCTATGTTGGTATGGAAATTCAAGTGTTAGACAGTGAACATCCCAAATACAATCAACTACAACCCTACCAATACCATGGGTCTGTTTACGGAGTAATACCAGCCCGGAGGGGATTTTTATTGGCTACCGGAGAATGGAATCGGGAAGAAATTAGTATCAAGGGCAATCAGATAAAAGTTACCCTAAATGGTACGGTTATTACTGAAGGTGATTTGGCTGAAGCATCCAAAAACGGTACCATGGATCACAAGGAACATCCCGGACTGCTAAGAACAGAAGGCCATATTGGCTTTTTAGGGCATGGCGATGTGGTGCGATTTAAAAATATCCGTATAAAAAAGTTATAGCAGCTCCTATTGTTAGAATTTCAGGGTAGCCGTTAAATATTTTGCCACAAGACTAAGAAGCCTTCCGCTAAAAAAATTCCTGCGAACTAGTATGGGCTGAAGAATTCTTTTGATAGCTATAAATACTATAAATATCCCCTGCCAAAAAAACGTAGAAAAAGAATAAGGCCGGCCTGTTGCTATCGTAGCGTAGAAAGTATCTTGCCAGAAAGTTACCTACAAAAATTAGAGATTAGCGATTAGTATTTCAATGCAACCCAATCTTAATTGGGCCATATTATATCCATGATTTTTTTACAGGGTTCCATTGGGTCACTTTCATCTCGGTTAGTAAGTATCATCACAGCCCGTTCTTCATCGGGGAATAATAAGATGTGATTGCGAAATCCGATGCTACTGCCCGAATGATAGGGATGCGCCTTACCCCGATAATCTTCTACATGCCAGCCAAAACCATAATCAATCGCTTTACCATTAGAAAGCGATGCGCGGCTCCAGGCTTGCTGCTGAAGGGTGGCAGGTATCAGTTGAAAATTACAAATGGCACGAATCCAACGAGCCATATCTGGCACATTGGTATATATGCCCCCGTCGCCCAGCACTGCACTGGTAACACTTTGGTCGGTTACCGACCATCCATTGGAAGAACGCGAATGCCCCAAAGCTCTATTGGGTACCTGGGTTTTACCAGCTTCCAATGCCAGGGTATTTTTCATTTTCAATGGCTGAAAAATATGTCGCTGTAAATAAGCCGCAAAGTTCTCTCCACTAATTTTCTCTACAATCAGCGCCAACAATGCATATCCGGTATTACTGTATCGATATTCACTGCCGGGCTCGAAATATAAATGGTCGGTTTTGCTCATCAAACGCATACAATCAATATCCAGTACTTGCCGGTTTTGACTAGCCGGAATCAGATCTTCATAATCTACTAAACCAGAACTGTGGGTAAGCAAATTGCGAATCTTAATTTTCTCGGTATAGGCCGGCAAACTATCCAGATAGGTACGCACCGGATCTTCAAGAGAGAGCTTACCAGCTTGTACTAACTGCAACACACACATCGCAGTAAACTGCTTGGTTAGCGAAGCCAAGCGGAAACAAGTAGTGGCATCCACCAATGCTTCGGTTTCCCTGTTTTTAAGTCCATAACTTTTTTGTAGCACAATTTTCCCCCTATCCAGCACCAGCAAAGCAGCACCCGGAGAAAGGGCCGAATCATAGGATTGCATAACCCGATGAATGGACTGAATTTGTTCTGCCGAAAGGGTTACCGGCTTTTTTTGCGCATACAGTGGATTGCCTGCCAGTATAAATACCAAGAGTCTTGCAATGAATGTAAATATTTTCATATACTTTAAATCGTATGGTAAAATACATTTTTTACGTGAATTCTGTTGAATGAATGAAAGAATCTATGAGAATAGCCAGAAGTTATAGACAGGTTCTACTGTATTTTTGCGAACAACATCTGAATTGTTTATCTATGTTCGGGAACTGTTGGAAGATTGCTTTACTCAGTTTAATTGGATTTCTTCCCAGATTATCCTATAGCCAGAGTTATGTGTTTGCTCAGTTGGGAGGTGTTCCGGTAAATACCAATGGATGGAACTTACAAGGGAGTGCAGCAATCGGAAATATTCTCAATACGAATAATAGTGAAGTAGTGGTTTGTCCGGCCAGAAATAGTACAAGCGGAGCCGTATTTTTTAATCAGCCAATTAACCTGAGTATCTGCAATAAATGGAAAGCTGAGTTCGATTTCAGAATGTATGATGGGAATGGAGCAGATGGACTTGCCTTTTGCTTTTTAGAAGTTCCTCCGGCTGGCTTTGTTATTGGCGAAGGCATGGGAATTCCTTCTTCAGCAAATGGATTAAAAATCTGCTTCGATACTTATAATAATTGCGTGAGCCCTAGCAATACCCGTGTGCCTAAAGTAGAGATCAGATGGGGAGTGGGTTATAATGAATGCTGGTCGCAACCCACTTTAGAAAATACCACTGGGGAGATTTCCTATTTACGATCGAATGATTATAACCGGGCTTTGATTGAATATAACAATGGAAATATCTCAGTTTCGGTAAATGGAAAATTGCTGCTAACCGGCAATCAAACTTTCAATTTTACGGGCTATCTAGGCTTTACGGCCAGCACGGGAGGTTCAAGGGACAATCACTCCATTAAAAATGTGATAGCTTACACCGATATGCCTCCTTCCTTTGCAGGAGGAGTTAATGGCATGGCTAGTGGATGTGCGCAGGAATTGATACAACTGGGTACAGCCCCCAATAATGCATATAACTATATCTGGACGCCCAGTGCTGGAATAAATAATGCAACAATTTCCAATCCGGTTTTGCAACTACCTAATAATAGCGATACCATTCAAACTTTACAATATTTTGTGCGAACCGCCTTTCAGTCTAACCCGGGTTGTTATTCTTCAGACAGTATAACGATTCAGGTAAAACCGAACCCTACAATCAACTTCGGCAAACCTGCCATTTGTTTGCAAGATGCATTGGCTCAATTTACCGACAGTTCCTATACGAAAGATCCAACCTCCTTACCATTTAGCTACCAGTGGTATTTTGATGACCCTGCAGCTACTATGGCAAATCCAAACGTTTCCACCCTAAAAAACCCTTCACATATTTACAGTGCTGCCCAAGTGTATCAGGTAAAAAATAAGGTAACCAGTGCCGCAGGCTGTGTAGATAGTCTTACCCTACCCTTCACCGTAAATGGTTCAATACCCAGAGCTGGCATGCAAATCAGTTCGGCACGAAATTACTGTAACAATGAAAACTTATATTTACTTGATCAGTCATCCGTAAATTTTGGCAGCACTACCCGAGTGGATATTTTTTGGGATTTTGCAACCAATCCCACCATTGCCGAAACGGATATGAGTCCTGTTATTGGAAAAAATTATATCCACCGCTATCCAAAGTTTACCGATACGTCCGGCCGAAATGTTACCATCCGGTACGAAGTTTATTCGGGGATTTCTTGTAAAAATGTGATTTCGCAAAGTTTTAGTTTGGTAGCCAATCCAGAAGTAGTGTTCAGTCCAGTAACTCCCTTGTGCAGTAATTATCCTGCATATCCAATTATCGAGGCTGCTGAAATTACGGGTATTGCAGGCACAGGAAGTTTTTCTGGATTAGGAGTTACTGCTTCGGGTTTATTCACTCCGTTTACAGCAGGCCAATTTCCTATACAATTTACGTATATAAGTAAACGGGGATGCTTACAAGCAGCAACGCAGGTTGTTATTGTGCAACCAGCGCCTATAGTATCCGCAGGTTTAGATCAGCTGGTGATTGAGGGCAAATCCATACCACTTCCCGCCAGTGCTTCGGGTAATCGACTACAATTTCAATGGTCGCCGATTTTGTATTTAAATAGTGATACCCTGTTGCAACCGATTTGTACTCCATTACAAAACATCACATACACCCTGCTGGCAAGTGATAGTAATGGTTGTATATCTACCGATACGATATTTATTAAAGTATTACTGAAACCCATTGCACCCAATGCATTTTCCCCCAATGGCGACGGCATTCATGATACCTGGCAAATACTACATCTGAATGATTACCCCAATGGCCGGGTTCAGATATATACCCGGGCCGGTCAACTAATTTATCAGTCAGTTGGCCTTGCAACTCCTTGGGATGGAACCTACAAGGGACAACCCCTGCCAGTTGGCACGTATTATTATATCATTAAACCAGGCAATGGCAGTGATGTGATAAAAGGTTCCATCACATTACTTCGCTGAGTAACTATTGCTTTAAAAAAGTTTTGGAGTAATTGATTTTTCTACTGTCCATTACAGGCAAATGTTGCTTTACCCGCTCCAAAAATGCAGGAAAATCCTTGGTGCCTTTAGGAGACCAGCCAACCTCAGCCAATGCAAGGGCACGAGGATACGTCATGTATTCTATATGACTGAATGTAGAGATGTATTCGGTCCACACATTCGCCTGCACACCTATGATATACTTGGCTTCTGCTGGGGTAAGCTCAGGCAATTCGGGCTCGAAAGAATAGCATTTAGAAAGGGTAAGAAATCCCCCAATGGCCAATGGCTCTCCCTTTGGTTCACCCTGATAATAATCAAGATAAAAATGACTATTGGGCGACATTACCACTTCATGTTGCTGCTTGGCGGCTTCCATCCCACCTTTTACGCCGCGCCACGACATTACGGTGGCGTTTGGAGAAAGACCACCTTCGAGAATTTCGTCCCACCCAATTAAACGACGACCTTTGGATGTAATAAATTTATCAACCCGACGAATAAAATAGCTTTGTAATTCATGCTCATCTTTTAAGCCCAACTGTTTAATCAGGTTCTGACAAAACCTACTCTCTTTCCATTGTGTTTTGGGGCATTCGTCTCCACCAATATGAATATACGTTCCCGGAAACAAATCCATTACTTCAGTTAGCACATCTTCAACAAATTGAAACGTCTCTTCTCTGGGGCAAAGCACGTCTTCAGAAATCCCCCATTTTGTTCTTACTTCATACATTTTGTCGGGATTGCATCCAAATTGCGGATAGGCTGCTAAAAGTGCTTGCGAATGACCGGGCATTTCTATTTCAGGTACTACAGCAATAAATTTTTTAGCTGCATAAGCCACCACTTCTCTAATTTGATCTTGGGTATAAAAACCACCATAGGGTGTTTTGTCAAACTTTTGATCTTTAAAAGCACCTACCATCGACTCTTTCCGAACAGAAGATACTTTGGTGAGCAGTGGATATTTTTTAATTTCAATTCTCCACCCTTGATCTTCCGTTAGGTGCCAGTGAAAAGTATTCATCTTATAAGTAGCCATCAAATCAATATATCGTTTTACTTCTTCAACCGTAAAAAAGTGGCGGGCAACATCCAGCATCAATCCACGATAGCCAAAACGGGGCTTGTCTTCGATGGTACATTGGGGAAAACTTGCCAAAACAGATGGATTTACATCGGGTGTAACCGGCAACAATTGAAGTAAGGTTTGTACCGCATAAAAAGCACCGGGTCCGCTAAGCGCAGAAATCATCGTTTGCTTAGCGCCAATTTGAAGTTTATATGCTTCCCTAGGTTGGTTTTGGTCTATTGCGAAATGGATAGCGGCTGAAGAACGTTTAGTAGCAGGCACCCATTTAACAGGCAAAGCACCATTGGCAATTTGTGCTTGCAACAAATTTACTACTGGTAATAAGGAGGAATCTGAAAAAGAGATACTCATTCCCTTTTTGATAATTTGTTTGCCTTCGGCAGTAACCAAACTGGCTGGCTTTGGAATAATGGGATAGCTATTTTGCGCAATTAGATTTACGAATGTGCACATCAAAACAAGAGCTCCAACAATTTTTTTCATACAAGCGATTTATTTTTAAAGATAGGGCAAAATAACAATGTTCATAATCACAGAAGTATGAATTTCAGTAAAATCAGCTAATTTTAAAATAAAAAATTTGAAAATCAACTATCGTTATAAATTTATTTTCCTGTTTTTGTTGGGGTTGGGAACCTTATCAATCAATTCTTTTGCACAAACTAAAGATAGTCTGCAACACCGGATTGATTCCCTCAGAAATGAGTCGGAAAAATATGTGATCGACACATCAGTAAGTTTGGTTATTAAAAAAACAGAAGCAGTAACACAAATCATTAATAATATTAAAGAAATTTTGAGAAGGGGCTTCGACACTTCTACCTTAGAAACTGCACTTCCGGAAACTGAAATGTATATTCAAAATATACAAGCCAATTATCAACAAAATCAGCAACTACTCAATCTTCGGAATTTAAATATTATCAAATCTATTTTATTCAATTATAGTCAGCAATTAAAAAAATGGCAAGAAATGCTGATTGGTTATACCACCGAAATGATGCAGATCAACTCAAAATTGAATCTGATTATTCGAGATTCAACCTTTAGCTATCTGCCTCACGACACTTTAATCAGTAATACCTACAAAACGCAGCTACTGATTTTTACAGAGAAATGGGGGAAAGCAGACTCTTCTAATAAAACAATCCTACAAAAAATTGAAAACCTCCAAACCCGGGTAGCGAACGCATACCTAACCTGTTCTGAACTTACTAACGAAACCAACTATCGAATTAAAAATTTTAGCAGACAGCTTGCCTTACCCGAAGAAAATCCACTCTGGAATTCGGCTACAAAAAATAAAAATGATGGATTTGTTCTTGTATTGGAACGATCTACCAAAATCGCCAGCAGAATTCTTTCGTTTTATTTGATGAATAAGCGAAATACAATATTTATCATTTTATTAATAACGCTGCTGTTGGCTTTTTCTACGCAAACAGTAATCAAAAAACTTACAAAAAGCTCAAACGCCTTATTGCAGGAAAAAGCACCTACGATTGCTCATTACCCCATACTTGCTACTTTCTTAATTGTAGGAGCCCTCTCACCATTTTTTTCGCAGGAAGAACCTGCCTCCTTTACACTTTGCATTTGGTTATTGGTTAGCTCCTTGTATACCTATCTATTCACAAAAAACAAAACCATTCAACTGAATAAGGAATGGTGGTTGATGATTTTGTTATTCGTTATTTTCAGTGGGTTCAATTTACTAATTCAAACAACACAGGCCGAAAGATGGATGCACCTTTTGTTGGTTGTTGCTTCATTGATACTAGGCCTATCGATTCTTAGAAAACATCATCAGATTTATATTCATAACGCATTCCCAGTTAGGCTAGTAATTCTAATTTTTATTGGACTCAATATGCTATCGGCAATATTTAATGTAATAGGTAGTTTTATCTTGGCGAAATATTTTGCAGCCAGTGCCATTACGGGGCTACTTTCAGCTCGAATTTTATATTCCCTGATTGAGTTAATTATGGAAACTATTTGGGTTTATGAGGCACAATACCGCAATAGTCTGATTACACATCACAAAGCAGATCTGGAGGCATTAAACAAGAAAATAAAAACCTTCATTACAGGATTTGTAGGAATCGTTTGGTTGATTATCCTATCCCGAAACTTAAATATATATGATATTTTCTTTGATGGAATAGCTGAACTTTTATTGAAGGAAAGGGTACTGGGAAGTATCCAATTCAGTTTCTTTAGCATCCTAATTTTTATTGGTATTATTTGGATTTCGAACGTGCTTTCCAAATCACTGCAGCTGATATTTAGCGACCAAGCAAACAGCAGTTCACAAAATAATTCTCAAGCTGCTAAAGGAGGAAGTGTTCTCTTGCTTGCCCGAATTGGCATACTTTCTCTGGGGATTATTCTTGCATTTATTGCATCGGGTATTCCGCTGGATAAACTAACCATCATCATTGGAGCATTGGGCGTTGGTATTGGTTTTGGATTACAAAATGTAGTGAACAATCTAGTAAGCGGATTAATTCTTGCTTTTGAAAGACCTGTTAGTGTAGGAGATACCATTGAAGTTAGTAATCGACTGGGAACCGTTAAAGAAATTGGTATACGATCTACACAAATCATTACCCCAGATGGAAGTGAAGTGATTATACCCAATGGTGATTTACTGTCGCAACATATCATCAATTGGACGAGGAATAGTCCCTACCGTAGGGTTGAAATTTTAGTTGGCGTGAGCTATGATTCCTCCCTAACATTGGTTGAAAAAATTTCATTGGAAATTCTCAAAGAACATGAACATGTGCAGCATTGGCCAACACCCCTGGTGCTCACCCATTTGTTTGCGGATAGTGCTATTCAAATTCGGTTGTTATTTTGGACGAGTCATGAAAACTGGTTTACCACCAAAAGCGAAATTTTACAGTCCATTCACCAACGCTTTCAGGAAAACAATATTCAAATTCCTTTTCCACAGCAGGATATACATATTATTTCAAATCAAATACAGGATGGTAATCCGAAACTATAACCAACAAATAAAATAAATATGCTTTCCAATAAAAAAATTACTGTATTAGGTGCCGGAATGGTGGGAAGAACCATTGCAAGAGAATTGGCAAAACAGCATAAAATTACTTCTATTGATTATTCAACCGAAAACCTAAGAAAATTAGCTGAAAAAGATGCTACAATTACCTGTATTCCCGCAGATTTATCCCAGGCCGATACTCATTTTAGTGAATTAGTATCGGATGCTGATCTGGTAATTTCGGCCGTTCCTGGATTTTTGGGATATCGAGTGTTGGAGCAGATTATCTTGTGTGGTAAAAATGTGGTAGATATTTCTTTCTTTCCAGAATCCATTGCCCCCTTACATAAGCAGGCCATTGAAAAAAATGTTACGGCAGTAATGGATTGCGGAGTAGCACCCGGCATGAGTAATTTAATACTAGGACAGTATGTTCATAAAATGGAAGTAAAAGAATTTGTATTTTATGTAGGCGGATTGCCCATTTTACGCGAACCCCCGTTTGAATATAAAGCGCCCTTCTCTCCTATTGATGTGATTGAAGAATATACAAGGCCAGCGCGTTTGCGCAAAGCTGGAATGGCTATAACACTTCCGGCACTCAGTGAAAGGGAACTGATACATTTTGATGAATTGGGCGAACTAGAAGGATTTAATACGGATGGACTCAGGAGTTTATTGGATAGTTATCCGAATATTCCCGATATGAGTGAAAAAACACTTCGCTATCCTGGCCATGCCCAACTGATTGAAACCTTGCAAAGCATTGGTTTTTTTAAGGAGGAACACCTAGCAGCAACAGCAAAAGTATTATTAGAAAGTTGGCTGCAAAAGGAGGATGATCAGGATGTAACGGCCATGAAAGTTATCGTTCGCGGAGTACAAAATCAACAACCCATTACCATTGAATATTCATTGCTAGATTATTACGACAATCAGCAAAAGCTAAGTTCTATGTCGCGAACAACCGGTTATACCTGTTGCGCTATGGCCGAATGGATGCTGCAGGGGAATATTTCAAAAAAGGGCGTTTTCCCTCCGGAAATTATGGGTGAGGATGATGCGCTTTTCGGATATATTATCCAATACCTTCAGCAACGAAATGTAAACTGGAAAAAGCAGGTTTATAAATAGACTTCTACTTGCCGATTGCGGCAAATAATCTTGCTAATTTTTGTTCATCCAGTTGCTGTTGGGTTCTAACGCCGCTGCACAAATCAATTCCGAAAGGCCCTACCCGGTCAATTGCCTCCCGAATATTATCGGGATGAATGCCCCCTGCCAAATAAACGGGAACCGGAGATTGACGAACAATATCCTTACTAAATTCCCAATTATGCGTGCGCCCCGTACCTCCCAATTCTTTTACCGCCAGATTCGGATTTCCACTATCTAACAACAATGCATCCACTTCATCAGCTACGCTTAGCGCTTCGGTTACGGATGCTTCGGATAAAACATGAATAACCTGCACCAGTTTAATGTTTGGAATAGCACGTTTTATTTCAGCATAGGTACCCGCCGCTACAGCATCTACCAGTTGAATGGTATTGGTATAGGTAGCCTGATGATGGGCTACTATTTTTTCAGCAGTAGTTTCGCTGGTAAGTAAAAAACTACTGATTCCGGGTGGAATTGTTTTAGCAATCGAAAATATAGCTTCATCCGAGATAATTCCGGGGCCTGATGGCATTCGTCCAACCAACCCCAACGCAGCAGCACCATACCGGATGGCCAGTTGGGCTTCTTCAGGGGAGCTGATGCAACAAATTTTAATTCGGATCATATTGATTTGACTATATATGAATAATAAATATATTATATATAAATTACTGATTGGATAATGATTAAATATCAAAGACCGCAAAAAGCCCCTGCAACCCTAACAAAATTACCGAATTGCAAACTTTTTCAGCAATTGATAAATTGAGTAACTTTGCAACAATATTGCAATTAATGAATTTACGGGCGACTCATAAAAGGCTGATTAGCGCATTTTTAATAGCGCTGTATGCATTTATAGTAACGCCTACCAAGTGGTGGCATCATCATGATATCATCCTTACCGAGTCTTCTTCCAGTATTTCAAAAAAAGAGGGTCAATCGCCAACTTTGCAGAATCCAACAGGAATCAATTGTAAAATTTGTTCGCACCATTATAGCAGTTTTTATCAAGATTCGAGTATACCAGCAGTAACTACGCCAACCTTTTTGGTAAACATTTCGAATCAATTATGCACCACAGCTTGCAAGCAACCGCTAAGCTACTTTTCCGGAAGAGCACCTCCTACATCCATTATCAGCTGAGGATTTTTTCTCACAACTACCCCCGAGTCTTTGATATACTACTTTCCTTGAAAAGAGCATATCAGACTAACTATGGTGACTATATATTTCAAGATAAGTAGACTAACCTTCGATTTTCAATTATATGAAACCAACTAATTATACCTATAAAATAACCAGTTTCATTTGTGGTTTTTTGATTTTACTACAATCAGCCTCTGCTGCCTATTCAGATAAAGCAGTTTTAAAAGGTAAAGTTACTGATGCACTTACGCATCTTCCATTAGCCGGAGCTAGTATATACCTTCATGAAGCGAAAACCGGAACCGTAACCAATGAAAACGGGCTATTCTCAACCCCATTTGTGCCGGCAGGTAAATATTTGGTGGAAATTTCTTTTCAGGGCTATCAGAGTATTATAGAAACAATCGAAATAAAAAATAATACAGAAAGAAATTTTGAAATGCAGCTGACCTATGCAGAGCATGAAAATGTAACGGTAACTGGGGTAGCATCAGCTGTAAAAACACGCCAGTCGATACAACCGATTTCCATCGTAAAAAAAGCAGATTTATTAAAAAACTCCTCCACCAATTTAATGGAGGGCTTAACAGCAATGGTACCTGGATTAAACGTAATCACCACAGGACCAGCCATCGCCAAACCGGTTATCAGAGGGTTGGGTTATAATAGATTGGTAGTGGTGAACGACGGGGTTCGCCAAGAAGGGCAACAATGGGGAGATGAGCATGGAATTGAAATTGATGAGTATAGTGTTCAAAAGGCAGAAATATTAAAAGGTCCGGCCTCACTGATGTATGGGAGCGATGCAATGGCAGGGGTAATTAACCTATTATCGAATGTACCAGTAGAACAGGGAACCATTAAAGGAAATATAACGGGCAGCTATGCCAACAATAATCGAATGGTAACTGGAAATGCGCAGCTAAGTGCCAATCACAAAAATGGAATCAACTGGAATATCTACTCCTCCCTGAAAAAAGCCGGCAGCTATCAAAATAAATATGATGGCTATGTTTTGAATAGCGGAATGAAAGAAAATAATTTCGGAGGATATATCGGTATCAATAAAAATTGGGGCTATAGTCATTTAATCCTTAGCAAATTCGATCAACAACTGGGAATCATAGCAGGTAGTAGAGACGCCACTACAGGTCGTTTTCTAATTTACCCCGAATCCGCAATGGAAAGGGTTGCAACAGATGATGAATTAAAAGGGAATCAACTATTCACGCCGTATCAGCATGTGCAACACTTGAAAGTAGCATCCGATAATAATCTTACCATTGGAAAAAACAGACTAAGCATTTTATTGGCTTATCAGCAAAACAAAAGAAGAGAATATGGGAATCCATCCAGTTCGAATATTCCTGATTTGTATTTTCAGCTTTCCACCTTTAATTACAATATTCAATATCATACAGAATCTTTCAACGGCTTTAAAACAGCCTATGGAATGAGTGGTATGCATCAGCAAAATAAGAATCTGGCAGAGGAAGTAATTATTCCAGCCTATCGCCAGTTCGACTGGGGAGGATTTATGTTGGCTCGAAAAACTTTCCGTAACCAGTTAACGGTAAGCGGAGGTATACGATATGATTACAGGAACCTAAACACAGACGCTTATGAAGAAGGCGGCACCCTTCGGTTTAACCAACTAAAACAAACATTTTCTAATTGGAGTGCCAGTGCCGGTATAAGTTATGAGGCCTCAAAATTAGTTGTTTGGAAGCTAAACATTGCCCGAGGGTTTAGGGCCCCTTCAGTGGCTGAACTAACCAGCAACGGTGCCCACGAAGGAACCAATCGGTATGAATATGGCCAGAGAAATTTACAGTCCGAAACCTCACTTCAATTGGATGGGGGTGTAGAAGTAAATACCGAACACATTTCAATAGGTGTGAATTTGTTTTATAACCGAATTGCCAACTACATTTTCTACAGAAAATTGATAGGACGTTCTGGTGGGGATTCACTAGTTAATTATAACGGATCGATGATTCCGGCGTTTACATTTAGTCAATCACCTGCTTTTCTATATGGCACTGAAATTCATATAGATATACATCCCCATCCCCTCGATTGGCTGCATTTTGAAAATAACTTATCGTTAGTAAGGGGTTTATTTAACCAAAATATAGATGGGAGCGACCAAATACCCTTTATTCCTGCAGCCCGATGGACCAGCGAACTGAGGGGTAATTTTAAAAAAGTAACTGCCGGCATAAAAAATATGTATGCTAAAGTTGTTTTAGATAAAACATTTGAGCAGCGCAATATATTTACCGGATATGAAACAGAAACGGCAACTCCCGGGTATGCATTGTTAAACGCAGGACTGGGAGCCGACCTAGTTAAAAAGAACAAAACCATACTGAGTTGTTATATCGCCCTTAATAACCTAACAGATGTGGCTTATCAAAGCCATCTCAGCAGATTAAAATACACGGATGAAAACCTCGCTACCGGTAGGATGGGAGTATTTAATATGGGAAGAAATATTATGGTGAGAATTTATATACCTATTTCAGGAAAACTATAATAAACTGACTAATACAATCTGTTTCAAAATCAATAGCTACTAAAATTATGGATAGTAAAGAATATACTTTTTTATAGCTGGAACGAAAAATTCATACAAAGTTGCACGTTAACTTTGTATGAATTTTTAAATTAAAAAATATATGAAAAAGTATTGCCATAATTTTCCAAGTACATGATACAATCAAATGTTGCCATATTTACCTCACCAGAAAGTAAATTGTCCATTGAAACTGTACCAATACCCTCCTTAAAACACCAGGAGATATTGGTAAAAATTGAGTACACTACTTTGTGTAGAAGTGATTTATACACCTATACCGGCCTCAGAAAAGAAAAATCACCAACGATATTAGGTCATGAAATAGTTGGAAGAATTGCCGCTTTTGGTCCGGAGGCAATATCTGTTGATCTTTCGAATAATCCATTACAATTAGGTGACCGAATCACCTGGGCTATATTTGCCAGCAATCCAAACTCAGCATATTCAAAAAGGGGCATGCCGCAAAAATCGGATGATTTATTTAAATATGGTCATGAACAAATTACGCCAACCAGTCATTTGCATGGAGGATTAAGTGATTATATTATTTTGAGAAAAAATACGCCCATCATTAAAATAAATGAGCAGGTACCATTGGCAGTTGCTGCACTTATCAATTGTGCTGTAGCAACCGTAGCGGGCGCTATGAGAATTGCGGGCGATATCAAACATAAAAATATTTTAATCTGTGGTACGGGAATGTTGGGGATTGTTGCCTGTGCAATGGCGAAATCCATGGGAGCAGCAGTAATTAATGCGATAGATACTCAATCTAGCAGACTGGAAAAGGCAAATTTATTTGGAGCTGAAAATGTATGTTGCATTTCTAATGAATCGACTGATTTGATTTCAGCATTTAAAAATCAAACTGGCAAAGAACTTTCAGTAGATGTCGTTTTTGATATTACCGGATCATCATTGGTAATGGAGCAAAGTTTAGATGCACTTACTATTGGTGGAACTGCCGTTTGGATTGGAGCTACCTTTCCACAAAAGAAAACGCCAGTAGATGCCGAAAAAATGGTTAGAAAAATACTTACTATCAAAGGACTGCATAATTACAATGACCAAGATTTACTAGCGGCGGTAGATTTCATTGAAACCAATTACAACAAATATCCTTTTGAAGAATTAGTATATCAAGGATTTGACTTACACTCCATTAATGAAGCATTTCAATTAGCCGTGAATAGTAATCATTTTAGAATTGGAGTTAAGGGAAAGTAAATTATACTTCCCAATATGTAGAGAATGGAGCATGGTTATCACTAAATGATTCTATCCATCCAAAATATGTTATTTAACAGGTTAAGCAGGGTGCAAGATTAAAAGAAGGGTTGAGTAATAACATTCAATTTTCTACAAGTATCAAAACAAAATGCAGGTATCTAAAAACATCAACCAACTTCCATTTAAATGGATTTTTTATGCTGGTTTTGCAGCGTTTATAACGTATTGCAGCATGTATGCTTTTAGAAAACCCTTTGCCGCAGCTACATTCTCTGGGTATACCTTTTTAGGTATGGATTACAAAATATTACTAATTATCATCCAAGCGATAGGCTATACTGCCTCAAAATTCATTGGAATACGCTTTGTTACCGAACTAAAGCCTGAGAAAAGAATTCAAACGTTGTTAGTATTGATTCTTATTTCTTGGATTGCATTGTTTTTATTTGCGATGGTACCTGCACCCTATAATATGATATTTTTTTTGGCAAATGGATTACCCTTAGGATTAATTTGGGGTATTGTATTTAGCTTTCTGGAGGGTAGGCGGTATACAGAAATTTTAGGTGCTATGATGGCCAGTAGTTTTATTTTCGCCTCTGGCATTGTAAAGTCGGCAGGTCGCATGTTGATTGAGCAGTTGAAAATTACTGAATTCTGGATGCCGTTTTTTGCCGGATTACTTTTTATTCCGCTTTTACTAGTAGGCATTTTTATGTTACAAAAAATTCCCGCAAGAACGGATGAAGATGAGCAATATCGTACCAAAAGATTGCCCATGAACAAGGAGGATAGAAATAAGTTTTTCAGAACATTCGCACCAGGAATAATTTTATCAATTTTGATTTACGTGGGCTTAACTATCATCAGAGACCTGAGAGATAATTTTGCAGTAGAATTATGGACTGATTTAGGTTTTACAAATATTCCTGCACTTCTTTCGCTTACAGAAGTGCCCATTGGATTATCAGTTTTATTAATCATCGGATTAATGATGTTAATAAAAAATAATTCGATTGCATTTTTTACAAATCAAATGATAATTTTTTCAGGGGGTATCCTATTATTAACCTGTACGCTATTGTTTATGCAGCATTTGATTAGCCCTATCACGTGGATTATTCTAATGGGCTTTTCTATGTACTTGCCTTATATATCATTTCATGTGATGTTTTATGAAAGATGGATTGCACTCTTTAAATACAAGAGTAATATAGGATATCTCATGTATATTAGTGATGCGTTTGGATATTTAGGCAGTACAGTGGTTTTATGTTGTAAAGGAGCAGGATTCACAACCAACAACTGGACCAACTTTTTTTGTAACACAGGAATAACCATAGGTATTTTAATAGTAGTAAGTAGTCTGGTTTCTAGTTGCTATTTTTACCAGCAACAAAAAAAGTTGTAACTTAACAATGTACCTTTTGATTGATTACACAAAATATTTATGTTGAGAAGGTTTTCTATTATCTATACTTTTCTGCAGTCTTTTTTATTTTTTCTTCATATTCCAATAAATGGAAGGGGAAATACTTTACCCATAAACTTTAGAGATACTTTAGCTCCCATACTTTCAGTAAAAATTGGCAACCAAATTTGGATGACGCAGAACCTGAAAGTGGCGCATTTCCGCAATGGCGATTCTGTTCCTTATGCCAAAACAGCAGAAGAATGGGAAAAAGCAGGCAAGGAACAAAAACCCGCCTGGTGTTATTACAACAACGATCCTGCCAACGACAGCAAGTATGGAAAATTATACAATTGGTTTGCGGTAAATGATCCCCGTGGACTTGCTCCTGCCGGATGGCATATCCCCAGTGATGTAGAATGGAAGCAATTAACAGATTTTATAGGCGGCAATGAAGCAGCAGGCAAAAAAATGAAGAGCGTTAGTGGATGGGAACTCAACGGAAATGGAACCAATGAAAGTGGGTTTAATGGAATGCCGGGAGGGTATCGATACGATTATGGATTTTTTAATTATGGAGGCTTATTTGCTGTTTGGTGGGCATCACCGGTTAATTATACCAGTTTCGCCTGGCTCTACTATCAGGCATATAATTTTGGAAATGCTTTTCGCTATTTCCCCACAAAAGCTTTTGGCTTTTCGGTTCGCTGTGTAAAAAATTAAGCAATCGCCTATTATTTTTGTTGACGCTGATAAAACAATAAATAACCCCATTGCAATATAAACAACTATTGAACCGCCAAAACATTCAACTGAACAATAACAGGAGAAGATAATATCCAACTTGACTCACCAACTCCAAAATCAAGTCGGTTCAATTGCATTTCACCAGTAAAGCGATATCCTGATTTTTCTTTTTTAGCCTGAAAAGGAAAACTAATGGTCTTAGTAACTCCCTTAATAGTAAGCATACCCTGCATACGATATCCCGATTGATTGGCGAGCGATGTTATTTGGGTAGACTGAAAACTAATCACCGGAAAAGCTAGCACATCTAAAAAGTCACTTTTCTTAATATGATTATCCCGCCCTTTTGAGCGTGTATCAATAGAAGTCACATCCACCGTTACTTTACAATACGAAGCACTGAGTTTAGCTTCATCAAATAAAATAGTTCCACGCAAGCCACTCAAGGTACCCCCTGTATTGATTCCCATATTTTTTATCCGAAATTCAATAGTGGATTGTTCTGATACAGGCTGCAAAATTTGGGCATTACCTGTATTTCCAAAGGTTATGAGCATTAATACGACGCCAATAGCAAGAATATTTTTCATAGAAATTATACAATAGATCAGCATAAAAGTTCAATTCTCTACCATCACCCTTTATTTGGGCAGTAGCAGGGTTTGAGACGCTTTCACTCCTAGTATATTCTTTTTGGAGTAATACGCCGGAAAGTATTGGTCATTTGCCCAGGTTTCAAATAAATTTCTATAAAAAGGACTCTTCGGATCACCAGACTGGCCAGGTGAATTGATGAGTAAAGTTTTATCCCAATCTTGGGTATCTGTCAATATCCGAAAACTGGCTCCACTCATTTGATTATCGGTTCCACCGGTTGAACCAGGGGTTTGTCCATTCCCGCCTCTTGGCAGAGGACCTATATTAAGCAGTGGCTTTAAATTGCCATTTACCAGATGAGCCAAAGGATGTTCCAGTATAATGTGTTTGTAGTTGGTTTGACCATATACCCATCCTTCCCTGTTAACTCCTAATTTCTTCTGTAAATTTTGAATCGCTTTTTTAAAGGAAGATAAGAGTAACTCATTTCTGCTTTGTAGTGAATTTTCTCCAAAATAGGGAGCTGGATTTTCTAATCGTTCAATCAAACTCGTTAATTGAAAGCTCACATAGCTTCGTATACTTTCTGGAATAAATCTTTGGGTGCAGGCGGCAGCGATTTCCTTTTCCCAAGCCACATAAATTCCGGCCGCAATACTGTTTTTATCCAACACATAATTCCAGTTTCTAAAATAGGCAAGGGCGCTTTGCAGCAGTGTGTCGCTAATAGGAACAGCTTGTAAAAGCGGAACCAATTTACTAGCAGGGATAGAATAATAATCTGTTTGCAAGGCACCCATGGTAGGCAAATCGATGCCGGATTTTTGAGAAAGTACCCGATTAATTCGGTCGCCCCTGAAAGGATCGGCCCAGGTATAGCCAATTGCATCCCATCTGTTGTAGCTTGCCGGTGTTACGTTTTGATTAGCTGTAGCAAAAAATCCTTGCTCGGGATTTAACAAATGCGGTCTGTCTTTAATAGGCAAAAATCCATCCCATTCAAAGCGGCCATCACCGGAAACTGGAACATACCCACTAAAATTTTTCCGAACGGGTATAATACCAACTGCCTGCCAACCAATATTCCCTTTTTTATCGGCCCAAATCATATTTTCACCCGGTATATGGCTATATGAACAGGCTTCCCGAAAATTCTCCCAATTAGTTGCCTGATCTATTCGAAGCGAAGCCAGATAGGGCGCCCCGCCCGGCTCTAACCAAGCAGCCCTAACAGCAAATGCCTTGCCGGTTGCTGAATCGATATAACAAACAGGACCATGCAGCGTATATGCATGTTCCACGATAACAGGCGCACTGTTTTTAACCCGAATGGTATCGCGGATAATTTTCATATCCATCCATTTTCCCTTATGCCAGTATTGATGAAGGTTATTTTTATTCAAATCATACACATACAAATCTTCCCCATCGGTTTCAAAAATGGTGAGACCCCAGGCACCGTATTCGTTATGCCCTATAGAAACACCAGGTATTTCCGGCTCTCCAGCACCCATTACATTCCATCCGGGCGCAACCAAATGAACCATATACCGAAGGGAAGGAACAGCAATTTTTCGATGCGGATCATTGGCCAATAAAGGATACCCGCTAGCAGATTTTTTACCTGATACAATCCAGTTATTACTACCCTCCCTTTCTTGTGCTTGTAAAAACAAATCAGGCTCCGGCAGAAGGGTCGAATTCATTACGGCATCATCGTCTTTTTCTCCAATATCCGATGGCTGAAAAACTAAATCTTTACGATAGGCATTGTAAAGTTCCAAAATATCTTTACTCAATAAATCGGTTGGAATAGTGCTAT
The DNA here is from genome assembly GCA_037131895.1 of Chitinophagia bacterium. GTDB lineage: Bacteria > Bacteroidota > Bacteroidia > Chitinophagales > Chitinophagaceae > Sediminibacterium. Next base: position 79,359 of record JBAXQE010000011.1, read on the forward strand.
CGATAGAAAGATCCGGCTGCTTTGGATGAAACCACACAATATCCTTCACTTTATCGGCCCCCACTTTGGCAACGGCTCGGGCCAGGTTCAGCTCCTGCGTGATATTACCCAACAATCCCTGGTGACGGGATATTACAACTGCGGGTGTCCATTCACCGGGCTGAATTTTCAACAAAGAAAATTCAAGGGGTAAGAGGTTAGGGTTTTGTTTTACTTGTTTGATATAGGCATTTACGCCTTGTACATAGGCTTGTATAATGGCAACTCCCCTGGGATGGTATTTTTCCAAGTCTTTATTCAAATCACCCCGATATTGAAATAAGCGGGTACCAATATCTCGTTTCAGCTCTCGGGATCCGAAAATTTCGGCAGTAGTGCCAGTGGCCTGCCTTCTCCAAATTTCAAATTGAAACAGTCGGTCTTTGGCGGCACAATAACCCTGTGCAAAAAACAAATCATGTTCATTTTTGGCATAAATATGATTAATGCCCCATTTATCGCGAATCACTTCAACTTGAGTGATCAGGCCCGGTGTAGTTAATTTTTTTACTTCACTATTAGTTACAGCAGCGTTTTGAGCAGATACAAGACAAGCTGAAATTAATTGCAAGGAACATAGAATCAAAGAAATTCTTAGAAAACGTAATTGCATGAAATGGATTTAAGGAACTTAATATAAGCAAAAATCCTGATAAAATAAACAAAACCCTATTTCTAGGCATACTGAGTGCCGAAAATGACAAGTCTTCTAAAATTTCGAAACTGAGAAAACTGCTGCTTATACCTCCAATTCAAATAAACTAACCACTGCATTATGATAATGTTGTGGTAGTCCTTCCGTGTTAGTCAATTGGGAGAGACCCAGAAACTGGAACCCACAGCCAGTATAATGTTTAATTAATTTATGATTCTCGCCTACCGTATCCATGCGAACAAACCGCTTACCATGCTGGGTTGCATACTCGATAGCCCACCTTACAATTTTTTTCACAGAGCCGTTCCCTCTGAAATTAGGATGGGTAGCTATCCTATGAATATAAACGGATGGGTCTACATCCTTATTTTCCTAAATCAAGGGGTCAGAAAATGTGGTCGCCCAAATACATGCCACTTCACCATTGATTATCATTTTCCATTGTCGATACTCTAAAATTTCTTGTATCACCATTTCTCTGTCAAATTCCGGCCAATGGCTAGTGAATCTTTCTTTTTGGTAATCGGTAGCAGACCTATAAAGTGCAAGTATCAACTCCAAATCTTCCAGTAAGCAATTTTGAATCATCCTATATCACGTATAATAAAGTTCTAATATAGTAACAAATGCTGAAAGCTATCTAAGTCATACCCCTTTTCATTGGTACTTATCAGCGTCCTATCAATTGGAGTATCAATTCGGATTTTGTTAGAACTTGAACCCAACTCACAATCAAATAATGAAATGGCTATACTCGGGGAGATAGCAAGCGCCCTATATAGCTTTAGAATATGAAACTGATTGATAGTTACCTCTTGTATATAAAATAGAAATACATTAACTTGTTCACTGGTTTCATCAACATCACATCAATGCGATTATCATGAAAAGAAATGTATGTATTCAAATCTCTCTAATTGTACTAATATTTTTTTTAGCTATTACGGAGAATATTGCCCAAAAAAGTTCCCCCGATTCAAACTCACTGTTTAAAGGAATGAGCTGGCGTAATATTGGACCCAATCGTGGAGGTAGATCCTTAGGTATTGCAGGAAGTTCTAAAAGAAAACTGGAATACTATTTTGGGGCAGTAGGTGGTGGCTTATGGAAAACAATTGATGGAGGCTTGAATTGGAAACCGGTTACGGATGGGCAAATCACCAGTTCCTCGGTAGGTGCGGTTGCGGTATCTGAATCAAACCCAGATATAGTGTATATCGGAACAGGTGAAACCGAATTTCGGGGAAATATTATGCAGGGTGATGGCATGTATAAATCAACCGATGCGGGTAAAACCTGGAAGCATATAGGTTTGAATAATTCGCAATCCATTTCTCGTGTTCGCATACACCCTACGAACCCAGATATCGTATATGTATCTGTGCTCGGGCATGCATTTGGTCCCAATGAAGAACGGGGCGTTTTTAAAACGATAGACGGCGGAAAAACCTGGAATAAAGTTTTGTATAAAGGAGACAAGGCAGGTGCAGCAGATTTGGTAATCGATCCTAAAAACCCTGAAAATATTTATGCAACCATTTGGGAAGTATATAGAACCCCCTATAAAATGTGGGCAGATGTAGGCACTTCGGGATTGTTCAAATCTACTGATGGAGGTACAACCTGGAAAGAACTCACCAAAAATGAGGGAATGTCCAAGGGACCCGTTGGAAAAATTGGTGTAGCGATTTCGCCTGTAGATCCTAATAGAGTATGGGCCATTGTAGAAGCCAATGATGGCGGATTATATCGTTCGGATGATGGGGGTACCCATTGGAAAATGGTAAACAATGAAAGAAAATTACGCCAACGAGCTTTTTATTATTCGCGCATTGTAGCAGACCCCACAAATAAAGACGGCATTTATGGATTGAATGTTAACTTTTATAAATCTATAGACGGAGGTGTTACATTTAAACAAAGCATAAAAGTACCCCATGGCGATAACCACGATTTATGGATTGATCCCACAGACCCTATGCGTTTAGCGGCAGCCAATGACGGAGGAGGAACCATTTCCGTAAATGGAGGATTGAGTTGGACAGACGAGGATTTTCCCACCGCGCAACTATATCATATCACTACTACAGTTGACTTTCCCTATCAGGTTGCCGGAGCACAACAAGACAATAGTACCATCGCAGTTCCCAGTGAAGGATGGAATCATATGACTGTAAGAACAAATGCAACCAAACCTGGTATGGGCTATGCATATGCAGTAGGTGGGGGTGAAAGTGGTTACATTGCACAAGACCCAAAAAATCCGGATGTATTTTATGCAGGAAGTCAGGGCGCCTTATTAACTCGATTCAATAGAGCAACTGGTCAGTATAGAGACGTACAAGTATATCCAAGATTCTTTTCTGGAGAGGAAGCCAAAACATTACCAGAAAGATGGCAATGGACCTATCCTATTGTTTTTTCTCCGGTAGATCCCAAGAGATTATATGTATGTTCTCAACATGTTTGGATGACGGTTAATGAAGGACAAACCTGGCAAAAGATTAGTCCCGATTTAACCTATGCAGATACCAGTACGTTGGGCACCAGTGGCGGGGTAATTACCAGGGATATGAATGGTCCGGAAATTTATGCAACCGTTTTTGCATTAGCCCCTTCTAAACAAGATGCAAATATTATATGGGCGGGTTCCGATGATGGTTTAATTCATATCACTAAAAACGGCGGAAAAACTTGGGAAAACATTACCCCAAGCGATCTTCCGAAAAACACCAGAGTGAGTATTATTGAGGCATCAAAATACAGCGAGGGAACTGCCTATATAGCAGCCAAACGCTATCAAATGGACGACCGCACACCGTATATATGGAAGACCAATGATTTTGGGAAGCATTGGAAGAAAATCATTGCAGGTATTCGTAAAGATGATTATGTTCATAGCATAAGAGAAGATATTACCCGAAAAGGTTTGCTGTATGCGGGAACGGAGCATGGCATTTGGGTATCCTTTACTGATGGAGAAAATTGGCAACCCCTTCAGTTAAATTTACCGGATGTACAGGTTTCAGATCTAGCAGTAACTGAAAAAGATTTGGTAATTGGCACGCATGGCAGATCTATTTATGTATTAGATAATATTGCACCCATTAGAGAATTTACCGATTCGGCAAGTAGCAAAATGGTGCATCTGTATAAGCCTTACTATGCAGTTAGAAATGTACAAAATGCCGTTTTTTATTATACATTAAAAGATACCAATGACATTAAAATTGAAGTGCTAGACGCAAAGAACACCCTAATTCAAACTTTCGTAGGTTCTAAAATGAAACCGAAAATAGATAGTACAGAGGAAGATGATGAAGATTTTAGAAAACCCAATCCGCCATCTGTGAATATTGGATTGAATCGATTTGAATGGAATCTTCGCTATCCAGATGCCAGTTCTTTTAAAGGAATGATTCTTTGGAGTGCCTCAGTTCGTGGACCTTTAGCCCCTCCGGGAAAATATCAAGTGAGATTAACAGCAGCGGGAAAAACAATAACGCAATCCTTCGAAATAAAAATAGATCCAAGAGTTAAGGGTGTTAGCAATGCAGATGCAGAAGAACGATTTAAGTTAGCAATGTTGGTACATCAACAGGTTGGGAAAGCGAATGACGCAGTAATAACTATTCGGGCGATTAAAGATAAAATGAAAAAAGAGGGAGTACTAGAAGGAAATGAGAAAGTAGTGGCTGAATTAAATAAAATTGAAGAAAACATATATCAGGTAAAAAACCAGAGTTCGCAAGATCCCCTGAATTTCCCAATCAAATTAAATAACAGATTGGCTGCTTTAGAAAGAAGCATAGAAACCGGTGAGGGCAAACCTACAGACGGAGCCTATAAAGTGTATAGAGAATTAACTGCCGAGCTTAGTAAAGAATTATCGGCTTTAGACAAAATCATTACAACCCCTGCGATTAAAAAGTATTTGCCTAGTAAATAAAACCTACCTTATTTTAATGCATTATTGGGATTAACCATTCCAGTAATGCATTATAATAAAATAATAGGTTCCTATCGGTAGGGGTTTCTCAATAAAATTGTTACCAGCTTCAGGTGTAAATCTGGTAAACGCTGGTAGGTATTGCTTTGTAAAATTAGGCGTTTCCAATAACCCTATATAATCGTTACCTTTGCCGATTATGCCGATTTACAAAGAAAATCAAATAATCTCAACTTTACCATGCCATTGAACCCCATTAGAATTGAAGTAATGCAATTTTTAGCTCAAAAAATAGAAACCATTATTGGAGAATTTTTAAAAAATATAGATACCAATTGGCAACCATCTGATTTTTTACCGGAGAGCAATAACCCAGCATTTACTAAGGAAATTAAGGAAATACAGCAGCAGTGTAAAGAATTGCCTTACGATTATATGGCCGTTTTAGTAGGTGATATCATAACAGAAGAAGCCCTTCCAACCTATGAAAGCTGGCTAACGGATGTTGAAGGCATTAGTAAAGCAGAGCCGCAGGGTTGGAGCAAATGGATTAGAATGTGGACTGCCGAAGAGAACAGACATGGAGATCTATTAAATAAGTATATCTATTTATCGGGCAGGGTAAATATGAAACAAATGGAAATTACTACCCAACATTTGATTGCGGATGGCATGGAAATTGGAACCGCAAGGGATCCGTATAAAAACTTTGTATACACCTCCTTTCAAGAGTTAGCTACTAATATTTCGCACAGAAGAACGGCTACCATAGCCAAGAAGCACGGCAATGAGCAGTTATCTAAAATTTGTGGGGTAATTGCGGCAGATGAAGCCCGCCATGCAAAAGCCTATAAAAGTTTTGTGAGTCAAATATTTGAAATTGATCCCAGCGAAATGATGTTGGCCTTTGAAAATATGATGCGAAAAAAAATTGTGATGCCCGCCCATTTCATGCGGCAGCAAGGTGAAAAAATAGGTACAACCTGGTCACATTTTAGCGATGCGGCTCAGCGATTAGGGGTATATACAACTATGGATTATACCTACATATTAGAATCGCTTATAAAAGAATGGAACATTGCCAATATCTGCAATTTAAATAGTGCAGCAGAAAAAGGCAGAGATTATCTAATGGCACTTCCAGAAAGATTTAAAAAAATTGCTGAACGCTCGGGTATTAAAGCGCCGATAGAATACCAATTCAACTGGATTTTATAAGATAATAGTTGATTACATGATATAAATGCAAAAAAATAACACGCATTGCTATTTCCACTTATTGTAGTTTGGCCAGGCAGTTGTGTCGATATAAATCATTTGACCATTTTTTCCTTTAACCGGTCTCAATACTTTTGTAACACGCCCTAAGCTATCCATCGTTATCTCATCTCCTATATAATCATGCGTTTCAGAATTCAAAAGGTACCTTGTTTTTACATGACCATTGGGATGATATTCGATATGAGTGGTTTCATTTTTAACAGTATCCGTGTACCATTCGCTCCTTAAGTAAAATGCTTTCCCATTGAAATATGGTGGCATTCCTTTATATGTGATGGGAATAGAATAATTTTTATTGGATATAATTCTCCCGGTTTTAGTATAAAAAGAAGTATTCCACATATAATACCTACCCGAATCAATATTATACTCGAAAGAATTAGACGAGTCTATATTTAGACCATTTTTAAAGTATTCGATTGTATTAATAGTGCCTTCCTGAAAATATTTTACTCTTTTACCAGTAAGCTTGCCATTTAAGTAGGTCTCTTCCGTAATTAATTTGCTATTAGGATAATAATATTTTGATGCCCCATGCTTAATGCCATTTTTAAAATGAGCAATCATTTCGATATTCCCATTGGGATAATAAACTCGAATGGTGCCCCTTTTCTTATAAAAATCAATAATAGGTTTTTGAAAATATGCATTCACCTCATTTAGAGATTTTATTTTCCATCCATTCAAAATGTCTCTATATCCATTACTAAAACGATAGATAAATGATCCATCACAATATGCAGTTTGTATTTTTCCATCTTTCATTTTTCCAAAAATAATCCATTGCTCGCCTTTCGCTAAAGGAATATCGCAACTAGTAAAATAAGTGGAATCAACTAAACGATTAGAACCATATACTATCATTTCAGTTGAAGATCTCCCTTTAAATAATATATCCTCATGTATAATCATTTTATAATAAGCACGTGTACCCATTGAAACAAAATCTTGTATAGTAACAAGTGCTACATAATCTGAATTTTCAATTCTTTCTTTTATTGGAGGAATCGATCCGCAAATACAAGCAAAAAGAGTATTAGTATTAATAAATACAATTAGAGTGAATAAAATAAATCTAGTCATTAAATTGAGTGGAATTTTATTTAATTAGCAGATATTGATTTTGTCTTGTAATATAAAAACTATAATTGATTTTTTATTAAGACATGAAAATTAAAAAAACCAATCCCCAACTTCACCCAAAAACAACAAAGAACCCACGATTAAACGTAATTTTTTGATTTTCTTCTAGCAATTCCTTGATTATCTGCTCCTCTAGAGCATTGAACTCATGAGTGCGCCCTTGCCATATATGAAGATTTAGAGAAAACGAAAGAATTGATTTGTAATGCATTACATTTTCATATAACGAAAATCAACTGATTTGAACCGATTTCAGGGGATAATTTCCTCACGCAGAGATTAAAAGATATAAAGGGAGAGAAATTGAATTTCTTCTGAGTAGCTAAACCTTAATTACCTTTTGTACAATGGTAACCCAATTAACCTGGATACCTTTTCTGCGAGCTTTTCGCCCTCCTTACTGAAAGACCAGAAAAATAACGCCTCTATTGGATGGTCTATCCTGATACTTTCAATTGCTTTAATGGCTAAGTTTTGGGCAATTCCTTTCCCTCGAAATTCTTCTAATAATAAAGCCGAGCATAGATAAATGGCTTCATATTTTGTATTCAGTGGCGTTAATTCATACAATTCCCTTTCTGAGATGGTCTTATTTATGAACTTAGTCATTAAATCGAGCGTGGTGGGAATGCATAATAACCAACAAACAGGGCCATTTCCATCATCGTATTCAGACAAGGTATCTGGATGAATGAGCTGTAAGTGCTCCATCACATTCTCGTTCACATTTAGCTGGTCGGGATCTGTTCGGGTTGAGAATACTTCATCCGACAATTGTATTAATCTTTCATAATTACTAATAGCCATGATTCAAAATTAGTAATTATACTTTGTAGTTGGTTGATCACAAACAACTAACTCATTTCAATTACTCCACTTTTTTATAGTAATACCCGAAACTAAAGTTATCTTTTCTCTTCCATTTGTTAAATCGAATTTTTCCGGGTCTTTTTCATCCACACAATGTTGGAAGTATTATACAAACAAGTAATTTACCAGAAATCTTTAAACTATTTTTACCCGCATATTTAATAAATCGAACCGAAATCAATTTAAAAATGAATATAACTATCATAGGAGCCTCGGGGGGAATAGGACTTGAAACAGTAAAAAGAGGATTAAATAGAAAACATACAATAACGACCCTCTCTCGATCTGAAATTGAAATAGAAGAAAAAGAATCATTAAAAATGATACTGGGTGATGCAACCAATAAAACGGACCTATTACATTCAATCCAAAATGCAGATGCAATAATTGTAACATTGGGTACTGGTAAGAATATGAAAGCCACTACCCTGTTTTCAGATTTTGCAAATTTAATTATAGAAATACATAGAGAAAACAAAATAGATGTTCCATTTATTTTCGTAACCGGATTTGGAGCTGGAGAAAGTAAAAATTATGTTGCTTGGGTAGTAAAGTTGTTTTTAAAATACATGTTAAAAGATGTGTATGCCGATAAAACTAAAATGGAAGAAATCATCACGCATTCAGATCTGAAATGGACAGTCGTGAGGCCAGGAAGGCTTTTAGACAAAGAATTGACAGAAAAATACCGTGTTGAAAACAAATTATACAAAGGAATTAATATAGGCGGAATCAATAGAGCCGACGTAGCAGATTTTTTAATAAAGCAAGCTGAAAACCAAACTGAATTAAATAAGTACATTGGGTTATCTGAAAAATAGGATAAAATTATACCGCACGTAAAAACAACTAAGGACGCACGATTTAACGTAAGTCCTTAATTTTCATAAAGCGATATTGGAATTTGTACCCGAGACTTCCCGTTTAACAATGAGTATCAGCGTCAGTACTATAATCAGAAAAAGATTTCTGTAACCATGGCTACTGCACCTTCAAGTGAATCCTTACGGGCTTGAACCAGTGAGAATCATCGAACAGTAAGGTAGTAATGTTCTACTTTGACTTTGTGATTGGCGGCACCTTCCAGCTTCCGTTCAGAATCTCCTCTTTGGGCCAATACACCCTGAGCACTACATAAAATGGACCTTTGGGGGCAGGAAGCCAATTGTTCTCCTTTGCCTTTCCCGGAGAAGCATTCTGAATATAGAGGGTGATGCCACCATCCGCGTCTTTTTTCAATAGGGGAATCATCGGTGAGTTGATCAGGTAGCGGTTGATTGGGTTCGGAGTCAACAACATGGATGGCAGTTCATACATAGTGGCGGACCAGAATCCGTTTACCGGAGGGAGCTTGCCGGGGGCGAAACGCAGCGTATATGCATTCCCCGATGCATCGAGGGGCTTCCCTACCTCATCCGTAAAATAAATGGGGTACTGGGCTTCTTCCCGCGAATTGCCATATATCCCCAGCAGGTCAGCGACAAATCGATACATATAGTTATTCTTCAGAAACTCACGTGTTCCGAACACCTCACCGGATGTTAGCTCCTTGCGATCAACCTTGCCTTTGGTGATGGCAAATTCTGCCCAGGCATCAGCAATGCCTTGGTGTACGGCGGTCCTGATCTCAGGCGACCATGATGCGGTATCAATCTTATTACCTGCTTTGATGCCAAGCTTGGCGAATCGATCCATCAGTTCCTTCTCAGAAGGATGGGTGGGGCAGAACTGGAGTTGGAAATTCAGGATATTGAAGAATTGAAGCGAAAACTTCTGTTCTTCTGAACCAAGGGGTTTAATGAAGTCTATTGCAGGAGCGGACGCAGGGGCAGGTTGTCCAAGGAATGCAGAAAGGGTCTGCACTTTGTATCCCGCCTGCACCTTCTTCACATTCTCAAGATCTGCGGGGTTGAACAGTTGCGTGCGATACAGGGCATAGGCGAATTGAGTCTCGCAACGGAATACTTTTTTAATTCCCTTGGGCGTCTCCCCTTTCCAATCCGGCCCCGCAATCAAGAAACTTCCTCCTTCGTTGCCAGTAGTACGGCTGCCGATATAATCGAAATTGTGCGTATAGGCATCGATGAGTTGAATGGTAAAATAGCGGCTCTTTTCCAGCACAGGCAACGTAAGCACTACCGGCTCGGTACGAAGATCCAGTCCCAGGTTGCCGTAGGGAGTATCTGAATTGGGGGTCTGCATGGCCTTGTCATCCGGCGTAGCCACCCGCTGGGTATTATACAGAACATTGTAGGGAGCTTTATACTCTGTGTTGTCCTTGGCCACAAAGAAGGAATGCTGTATCCTGTAATTGTCTACGAGGGGGAACCCATATAGGAAGGCCTCCTTGGCTATTAACCTGGCCTCCTCCGCGGTGAGTGAGGATACCGATACCGTGGAATCAGTTGCGCCAGTCGTTTGACGGCTACCGGTGCCTGAATTACAGGATGCGAAACATAGGGCTGTGGCCACTACGAGAAAAAGAGGGACGTTTCTATTGTTCATACAAAGAGGATTTTTCGAGTTGAATAAAACTGAATGCAATAATAAGCACGCTTACCGAAACCGATAGAATCCCACCCGTTTTGTTGACCGGAATCTTCAAATTTTGTATAAATCAGAACAAAATCAGTCTGTTTGGGTGATATGCATACTCTTTACTAATAACAAAGCGAGATCGGGAATACGTGCACCTCTGGAGCATTGAACATGTGTTCGCCAAAGGGATATATGAGGACTTATTGAGAAAAAAAGGCTTGGGTTTATAGATACTTATGTTTTGACAATACCAAAATTGACAGATTTGAATCGATTTTAGGGGGTGTTTCGGCACGCAGAGCATCTCAATAATTTAGAAATAAGTATTCACAGCAAATTCAAACTGACCTATAAATACTTTTTTGAATGGGCTGATGTTTGTTTGCTCGTAAAATACCAGCATGGCCTTTTTATATTCAATGGAATTAATGGTTCTAAATGAAATTGGACAGAAGTGATTATTGATCAATATTGCATTACTTATAATCCTAGCAGTTCTTTTGTTACCATCTGAAAATGGTTGGATATACGAGATGAGTACAAGCGATAACAAAGCCTTTTCAAATATATTTTTCTTCGAATTGATTAATGTACACATAGACTCAACTGCTTCCTTAATTTGAAACTCATTATCGAGTGGCTTATAATTCGTACCTGAGATACCTACTCTTCTACTTCTAATATTTCTTGAAATATCTAACTCTTTAACTAAAATACTATGAATATCTTCTATACTCGAAATAGTTAATGGATTGATATAATTAGGATTTTTGATGATAAAATCCAAAGCATCTTTGTGATTTAACAGCATAGTGGCTTCATCCCTAGTCTTTCCAGCAGCTGTTTCCTTATCTTTTAATAATCTTTCAGTTTCAAGTAATGAATAGGTATTACCCTCTATCTGAGAAGATTTCCAACTTAAATCAATGGCAAGGCGCTCCATCTCATTCTTGTATTCACTCTTTGATAACTTAGATGAATTAGATGTAAACTTCTCCTGTAAGTTGTTTAATTGATCTAATTCGGTATTTGTAAAGATGAAGATATTTTGAAGTGTTTCGCTGATTAACTCACTATTGAATTTATCTTGAATTATTCTCTCATCAATTTCTTTTTCAAAGTACTGGTCAACATCTATTGGTCGAATAATATTATACCCGTTACTGATTTCGTATTTTCTACTCTTTAGTTCACCAATAGTATTAATTAATTCCTCTGCTACTAATTCTTGGAGTTTTCTTCTTAATGTGGCGACACTCATATCCAAGTTCAATCCTTCAAGTATTTCCTGAGAAGTACATCTGGGATGGTTCTTAATAAACTCAATTATTTCGGTTTCTCTATTTTTAGATTTCTTTGGCATAGTCATTTATCAATCATAAAAATATGTTTTATCAATCAAAAAAAGAATTAATTGATCGATAAAATGTTATTATATGATTGACAAAATAGTATTTTAATTGATAATCACCATTTTATGAAAAAATAATGAATTTATATAGTGTAACCACTGGGTTCATTTTAATCAACTTCCATGAGAGGATAAAACGACCTAAATCGGCTCATCTTATTGTGAATTTAACCGATTTGAGGGGGTGTTTTCCTCACGCAGAGGTTTGAAACTAATTACTTGATATCTTTTCTCCTTTCACAGGAGAATAATCCAATTTCAATACCCCATTTACTTTGATTTGATCAAAATAACATTTAGCACCGGTTGCCTTTGTCATGTCCTCCAAATTTTGCAAATGAAAATGTAAATGAGCTTCCGAAGAATTCCCAGAATTTCCACACAAACCTAATAATACTCCTGTGCTAATTTTTTGACCCTGCTTCACAACGATGGAATGTTGTTTAAAATGCGCAAAGAAAGCATATTCACCAGTAGCTGTTTTAATAACAACAGTATTCCCTGGTATATAAATAGGATTTAGAACTCCTGGCATATTATCCTTTACGCCATCCACCACCAAAACTACTTCACCATCACATGGTGCATATAATTCCTTACCAAAAGCATAATAGTCCTCATTAGACTCCCCTGTACCTTTGTGGGTAGAGCCTTGCTCATCTTTAATCAAGATATCAAAAGCATTTTTTTGAGCAACACTTTCTACATGATAGTTTTGCTCCTTTGTGTCTCCACCCCATACAACTGACCACTCCCCTTTAAACGGCAATTTCATTTTGGTAGTATTCCTTATAATTTCTTTTGCTTCGGTATAGGGTTTAAATAATAAACCTGCAATTTCATTCTTTGGATTCAATGTTAATGTCATTCCTAAGACTGCCTTGTCAAAAGTAGTTTCGTATAATGCTGACGAACTTTGTAATCTAACAAACCTTATTTTCTTGATAGATCCTAGTTGCAATTTTAACCCTGCACTTACCTGTGTAAATTTTTCAATTGGTAAGGCCGCATTCATTTCAGTAGAAAACATCGCTACAATACTGTCATTTTTACTTTCATTAAAAAAAGATACAAATTTCGTTGACACTTGTTTGTAGTTGCTTTTTTCAGTCTGCGAGTTAGCAGAATTGAATATTGATAAAAAGCCAAAAAGAATAAGTATGTTTTTCATGGATGCAAATTAGTGGAAATGATATTAATTGATTTGGGGAGATTTAGAGTTGTGTTTTCATGACACAGGGCATAATACATAAATTTACTTTTTAAATGTTAATTTGAAGCTTAATTTATTTAATAAAAACAAATGAAAGATAGTAAAGAAGTTATAGTGCTGATTGGCGCTGGGTCAATTGGTCAAGCCATTACCAGAAGAGTATCCGCAGGTAAGCATATATTAATTTCAGATATTAAAATTGAAAATTCAGAACAAGCAGCCAAAACTTTATCAGAAGCAGGATTTGAAGTAAGCACTTCAATAGTTGATATAGCATCTAGTAAATCTGTAAATGAATTAGTAGAAAAAGCTAAAAGCATAGGAAATATTGTAGGATTAATACACGCAGCCGGTGTTTCCCCCTCTCAAGCAACCCCTGATACAATTTTAAAAGTTGATTTATATGGAACCGCATTAATATTAGAAGCATTTGGCAATGTGATTGAACATGGAGGTACTGGTGTAGTAATCTCATCACAATCTGGACATCGTTTACCTGCTCTTACCATACAAGAAGATAAAGCATTAGCCACAACTCCTGTGGAGGAGCTTTTATCGTTACCATTACTGGATTTAAATAATGTAAAAGATTCTTTACATGCTTATCAACTTTCAAAAAGAGGTAATTCATTACGTGTAAGAGCTGAGGCTGTTAATTGGGGGAAAAGAGGGGCAAGAATTAATGCAATTAGTCCTGGTATAATTATTACACCACTTGCAAAAGATGAATTAAATGGACCTAGAGGTGATAGCTATAGAAAAATGATTGGAGCTTCCGCTGTTGGAAGAGCGGGAACTCCCGATGAAGTTGCTAATGTTGCTGCATTATTAATGAGCCATGAGGGTGCATTTATTACAGGAAGTGATTTTCTTATGGATGGTGGAGTAACTGCTGCCTATTTTTATGGTGAGTTAGCAACTTAATTACTCCACTCAGATATTCACGCAATTCCTCACACATTGAAACCCAATGATAGCAAGTGTTTCAAGATAAAAAGTGATGTTTTCATGAAACAAAAAAGGACCCACGATTTAACGTAAGTCCTTGATTTTCATCTAGCGAGAATGGGATTATACCGCCTCTGGCGTATGTGAATAAAAAAATCTAATGTGGTATTGTTTTAATAAATGCACGCCCCTGACCACTCTTGAGCCATTTCTCATATTGCATAGCAGCTAACTTCATTTCAAAGTCTTTCTGGAAAATAAGCCTCCAAGGGCGATAACGAGCTGTCCACTCGTTCCCTAACTCATTATGACTTTTTAGCCGCTCTATTAGATTTCCTGTAAAACCGGTATAGTATTTTTTTGCTGTATCAGAGTACAATACATAAACAGTAAAGTGCATAACACAACTTTTTTAACCCCCAAAATAAACCGAGTGCTTGAACAAATCAGCGCCAATTAAAAATCAGGTGAAATATTTGCGATAAATACCTAATAACTAGGGTATTTGATACAGGAAACACATCGGAATTATCGACCTATTAATAATTAAAATAAAAAAGCCTGCCATTTTCATGACAGGCTTTGTAGCGAGATCGGGATTTGAACCCGAGACCTCAGGGTTATGAAGATTTTTTGAAAAAATGAAGGCGTTGATTTGTAAGGAGTTATGTTTTCACAAAACCGAAATCAACCGATTTTGACCGAATTCAGCGGGTGTTTTCCTCACGCAGAGGGTATTTAGATTATCAATTAAATTATATAAGATCAATATAAAATTCAACATCAACAATAATTTAGTCTTTAATTGTATGCAAAGTTGGATAAGGTTTATTGCCTTTAGCATCGTACCATAATATTTTATTAAATAAAAAATCATCCCCACTATCAGTTTTATCAAATTTTCCTTTTTTTGACTGTTTTGCTAACTCAAGTGATTTACCTTTTAAAGATGCTAGTTCTTTATTCATTTCATTTAATGGTATTTTATTAGGTAAATATTTAAAAGTGTATTGATTATCTTTTAATAAATTAAAACAGTCATTCATTGGAAGTGCAGTTGCATCGAGACTATTCATTGGTGGCAATCCTAAAATCTGTTCAATTGATCTTACAATTGATGTAGTATTATATTGTGTATGAATAGTTTTTTGTAATCTTGAATAAGGACTAATTACTAAACCAGTTGTTCTATATGCTGAAATGTGATCCCACCCTTCTTGAGAATCATCCTCTGTTACAAAAATTACAGTTGAATCCCAAAATTTACTTTTTGTTACAGCTTCAATAATTCTACCTAAAGCCAAATCATTATCTGCAACCATAGCTCTAGGTGTTGGATAACCTGGTGTGATACCTGCAGTATGATCATTTGGCAAAGACATTATCATTAAATTTGGCCATTTATCTTCAACTTCTTGTGATGCTTCATTTAAATCCTCAATAAATGCATTTGCTCTAAGTTGATCATTAATTCTGCGATCATCATATCCTGGGAATTTTTGTGATAAAATAGGTAAAACTCTTGAAATTGTTGGTATATTAATACAATCTAACTTTAAATTTTTTTGATACAAATCATAAACCATTTTCCAATCTAAGTCTGGCGATATTTTTGTTTTACATGCTTCACCATAAATTCTTACACTTTTTCCATGATCTAAAGCATTATTCCAAATAAATCCATTTTTATCATATACCATTGCATCATACTGTGCATGTGGATAACTTCTAAACCATCCTCTGACATTTTTTTCAACATAGTCTGTTACCATTGCAGCATCCGTCCATTGATGTCCCTCTGCTGATGATTTACCTGAAGCATATACATTGTCTAATAAACTAAAATCTTTAGTGAGCTGATGTTGATTAGGTGTTACATTTTTACCGTAAATACAAAGGGATGAATCCCCTTTTCCATCTTTAATATCACCAAAAATTTGATCGTAAGTTCTATTTTCTTTAATAATGTATAGCACATGTTTAAACACAGATGGTTCGCCAATTCTCTCTGGTATTGGCCTTGCTTGAATTCCGATACGAGGTTTTTGTCTAGATAGAATTTCTCTAAATGTTAAATTGAGAAATTTTACTTTTTCTGTCATTACTTTTAAACTTACATCATTAGGTAATGAAATAAAAGATAAACTTGCTAATTGATTGTGAACTGTAAATGAATTCTTATGTTTTGTATATTTTGTATCACTTAATTCATCTAACTTAATTGAAACATTATTTACCCTTGCACCAATACCTTCAAGATTTGTTACAATGATTTCATTATTTAAATTTATAATTCCAGATGGATATGCTTGTGTAGGTATAAACCCTTTAATTTTAAAATTAGGTATATCTTTTTTGATATTGATATCAATTATAGCAACTGCATTATCCATACCATTACAAACAAATAACTTATTGCCTGATTTATTTATTGAAAGAGCATTTGGTGTACTTCCAGCATATTCTTGACTTGATGAATGAAAAATAGAAATTGGTATCGAATCAATTACCTCATAATTTTTAGTATTAATTACTGAAATTATATCACTATTCCCATTTGCTACATAAACAAATTTTCCATCAGGACTATTTATAATTGCATTTGGGTGTAATCCAACTTCAACTTCTTTAACTATTTTCCCGTCATTTCCATCAATTATTGAAACCGAGCCCATTAAAGTTGCTCCAGTAACTGGATTAACATACGCAGCACCCCACGGGACACCTGCAGTTTCTAATTTACTATTTATTTTAGGTATTGGACCTCCCCAATTAGTAACATAAGCTATATTATTAATTAGCGTAACTCCATAAGGTGCAACTCCTGTATTTGTTGACCAATATCGAAAATTATCTGAAACCCTAATTTTTTCAAGTTTATTATTACCATTTAAAACTATATAAACAACCAAAATTCCATTTTCATTTTTTACAACTAATTCATTAGGTAATGCATTGTCAACACCTTTTTCCGGTGAAAATTGAATATGTTTTATCACTTTTAAATTTTTCCCATTCCAATAAGCCTGTATTAAAAAACTTTGGTCTATATCTTGTTGATTTGGACTCCAAACAAGGCCTGTAGTTTTTGCTGCACTCCAAAAAATAAAAGTACTATCATGGTAGTTTATAGTTTTTACACCAGAAAATGTGCTGAGCACATTTTGATAATTTTTATTTTTGTCAAATGAAAAACGTGAAAGTAATTTCCTTGTAATTAAATCAAAAATAGCAATACCATAACGATCTTCAACCACAACTGATTTTTCATCAGGCATTAAGGTTAAATCCAAACTATGATTTTCAAGATTTTTATCGCCAAATTTTACATCTATACCTGCGCCATCAATTAACCTATTATAAGGCATTATTATTGGATATTTACTTCCTCTCAATGTATTATCCTCTGTGTATAATTTATAAAATTGAGATTTTGGAATTTCTTTATTCTGATGATATATGTTTGTTTGTTCAAAACTACTAATAGGAATAAAGATGAAGCAATAAAGAATAAAGCCATAAAATTTAGAAAAAATATTTTTATCAACTTTCATTAAATAATAATTTGGACTGAAATCTAACTTATTATTCTTTTTATTGCCTATATTAACTGTTATGTTATAATTATGTATTACATTATCATGAACCTCACGCAGAAACAAAAAAGGACCCACGATTTAACGTAAGTCCTTGATTTTCATGTAGCCTGTATTGTACTACATTCTAACCAAATGTGGAAGGATTTGAGGGAATTTTATAGTTTAGTAGAAGTTTTTGAAAAGTTCCTTAAAATCTAAATTTGATAATTTACCATATAAATAATCAATATCTAAAATGTACACTTTTGTTTGAAAATGAATAAAACAGTATCTATAGATTACAATATATCTCACACCCAAACTATTGATGCTTAATAATACTCTTTTGATAACTTTGTAAAACTCCGTCTAGAAACTTCTTTTTGTTGTTTTTTATATATTGATAGTCCCCTTTTGTCATAATTGGATTTAGCACCCTAACATGAGCATCACTCCAAAGTGTTAACTCAGCAATAACTGGAAGTAAATCAAGTCCTTTATCAGTTAATGTATAAATGTTTGATTTTTGATTGCCGTCCATTTTGTCTTTTCTAATAATTCCAGCTTCTTCCAATAGTTTTAATCTTGATGATAAAATATTGGACGCAATACTTTCTACTGAAGTGGAAAAATCCTTGAATGTTTTTTTATGATCAAATAACATATCTCTGATAATCAACAAAGTCCATTTATCGCCTATTATATCCAAAGCTGATGAAATGGGGCATTGGCACCTAAAATCTATATTCATTTTAATAAATTTAAAATTATTGCTTGCATTTTGAAAGTAATAATATACTTTTACTTTCAAAACAAAAGTAATTATTAAAAATTCAAAAATATGAAAAAAGTATTAGTGACTGGAATTTCAGGTTTTGTAGGACAACATTGTGCTGCCGAACTATTAAAAAATGGGTATGCCGTAAGAGGATCGGTTAGGTCTTTAATTAGAACTGCTGAAGTAGAAAATGGCATAAAAAATGAAATTGATCCAAAAGGAAATTTAACATTTTGCGAACTTGACTTAATGAAGGATGAAGGTTGGGATATTGCTATGGAAGGTTGTGATTATGTTTTACATGTAGCATCCCCTTTTGTGGTTAAAGCACCTAAAGATGAAAACGAGTTAATAAAGCCTGCAGTTGACGGCACATTAAGAGCTTTAAAAGCTGCAAAAAAAGCAGGAGTTAAAAGGGTGGTACTTACTTCTTCAACAGCATCTATGCAAGGTGGCCGATATGGTATTGTTAAATTGAATCAAGATAGCTGGACGGATGTAAATGAAAAAAGTGTGACTGCCTACTTTAAAAGTAAAACACTGGCTGAAAAAGCTGCATGGGATTTTATAAAAAATCAAACAGGTAATGAAAAATTAGAATTAGTGGTTGTAAATCCAGGACCTATTTATGGACCTACGCTCACAGGAAATTTAGTGTCTGAATCAATGGATTTTTTTAAAAAATTAATTTCAAGAAAAGTACCCATGTTGCCAAAAGCTGACTCTGTTATGTCAGATGTTAGGGATATAGCCTATATCCATGTAAAAGCCTTAGAAAATGAGAAAGCTAATGGACATAGATTTATTGTTACAACAGAAGCATCACATAATTTTCAAGAAATAGCTCAAATATTAAAATCAAATGGCTATAGTAAAGTGAGTACTTTATTGGCACCTACATTTTTATTAAAGTTCATGGCAAATTTTGATAATGAAGTGAAAGGGATGTTGCCCTTTATTGGAAATACAATTGAGGCAGATATTAGCGCAACAAAAAATACATTTAATTGGGAACCCATTTCATTTAAAAAAACAGTTTTAGATACAGCTAGTTCTGTTCAAAAATATCTAACCAAATAAAGTTAATGCCATTTCTCTTATTCTTTTAATCAATAAAACTTATAAAATGACAACAAATGAAGTCGCAAACCAAATGGTTGACCTATGGAGACAAGGAAAAGGTGAATTAGTGCATGAAACAATGTATGCAGATAATGTAAAAAGTATAGAACCAAATGCAAACATGTTTCCCATTGTAATGGAAGGATTAGAGGCTGTTAAAGGAAAAATGACTGCATTCCAAAGTGGTATTGAAGAATTTCATGGAATGACTATTTCTGATCCAATTGTTGCATGTAACTTTTTTTCATTAACCTGGAAAGTGGATGCAACATTTAAAGGTAGAGGTAGAACATATTTTGAAGAAATTTGTGTTTATCAAGTACAGGATGACAAGATAGTTTTAGAGCAATTTTTTTATTAATTGATTTGATAATTGAATTATCAAAAGTGAATTTGTTAAGGAGAAATAATAAAACCTTAAATAAAAAAGCAGGACGTTAATGCCTGCTTTTTTATTAATTATTAGTAATTCTCAAATTAATATAAACTAATCTTCCTAATATCAATGTCAACTTTTGCAAAATTATTGACAGGTTTTATAGTTTAGTAATAATTAAATTTTATTGAACTTCATATACTTTGTATGAAACTGCCTCTCCTAATTTAACAATAGTTCCTACGCCCACACAAACAGTGTGATTTAAGTAAGCTAACTTTTTAGAACTTGTTTCAAAATAGGGAGTTGTTCTAAAATAGTAAGAACCATCAGGATTAATTTTTATAAACCCTTGATAAGTCATAGAGATATTCTCCCCTTCATTTGTTTGTAATGCAATTCTAACATCCACTTTATTCATATTATCAGATGTCTGTAGCAGCCAGTCACCTCCTACTGGTAATACTTTACCTTTTAAATTTGGTCCCTCAAAGGATCCATCTAAAACAGGATAAATGGTTCTTTTTCCTGTTAAAGTTTGACCAACTTCAACAGATGGTTTCAAGTTAATTTTCACCTCAAATAGAAATTTAGTTTTTAGTTCTTGTGAATAAGAAGTTGAACAAAATAAAAAACTAATTAAAATAATTAAACATACCTTTTTCATAAAATTTATTTGTTTTAAGTTAATATTTAAAATTAAATATAAGTATCTTTTTGATACTAATTAAATTTTATACAATTAAGTTCAAAATTTATACTTTTGATAATATGAGAGAAGAAAATGTTGAATATCGTTCATTATGTCCTATTGCTACAGGGTTAGATATTTTTGGCGATAAATGGACATTATTAGTTTTAAGAGATATGCTTTTTCACAAAAAGGTGTTTTTCAACGATTTAAGAGATTCACTAGAAGGTATACCTAGCAAAATGCTTTCCAATAGACTTAAAAAACTAGAATGTTTGGGTTTTATAAGCAGGAATGAAGGATTATTAAATAAGAAAAACGTCTATTATTTGTTAGAGAAAAAAGGAATAGAAACGCTTCCTTTTTTGGTGGAAATGATGCTATTCACAACCAAATTCTTTTATGATCATCTTGGAAAAACTTACACTAAAGATGTAACGTATAGAATGGCAAAAGATAAAGAAACCTATATAAAAGAAGTTGTCGATGAATATAATAAATTCAAGAAAAAATTAATACCACAAATTAGCTGAATGTAAAGGAAGTTAGTCTGTTTAAATAAATAACAATTAATTTTTTTATTTATTTAAACTTCATGCAATAACTCACGTAACCCTCACGGAGATACAAAAAAGGACTAACAATTTAACAGGATGGCCCACTTCGGAATTACCAATGATGCGCATTGTCATCCCAACAAATTCGGTTTACCCAAAGCCTTTCAAACAAAAAACTTCGTATGCTGTTTGGCCAGCATTGTACTTCATTCTAACCAAATGTGGAAGGATTTGAAGGAATTCTTCAAATTGAAAAAAGTCATACCTATAATTCTAAGGTAAAATAAGGTTAAGTAATAGCTTTACTTTTGTATATTAATAGTCTAGTTAAAACTTTACTTTATGAGAAATAATAAACTTCAATTCCAACAGCTAAATGAAAAAATGAACCAATTAAATGATATGCAACATGTTATTGTGCCACCTATTGGATGGATAAAAGCAATACGTAATGGCATTGGTATGTCTATGGAACAATTAGGCAAAAAACTTTCCATTACCAAGCAAGGGGTTATGGATATTGAGAAACGGGAAAAGGAAGGCGCTATTACTATTAAGTCGATGAAAGAAATTGCAAAGGCTATGGATATGCGATTTGTTTACGGGTTTGTACCTAATGCAGGTAGTTTGGAACAAATGATAGAAACGCGTGCTTTACAAATTGCCACAAAAATTGTAGAACGAACTTCCACTACGATGAAATTAGAAGATCAAGCAAATTCAAAAGAACGTGTCGAAAAAGCAATCAAAGAAAGGGCATCAGAAATTATTAATAAAACACCTAAAATTTTATGGGACTAGATTTAATATACAATGATGGCCAAACGCCTCTTGATGAAGACGAAAAAGAGGGTCTGTTAATCAAGTCTATTGCAACAAGAGGCGAACTGAAATTTGCTAGGTCTTAAATTAAGGAGGTATTTTTCCTCACGTAGAAAACATTAATTTTATGTGATGAATTTGGATATATCATTTGTAGAAAGAGCTAAGTTGTGCAGCATCATCTTATCAAAACAGACTCCAGTTACTATAGAGGAAGCTAGGAAACAAGCACAATGGCTCAAGGGTAAATCCGTCAAAAATAAGAGGCAAAGAAATTAAAAGTAAATTTAACAAGTATAAATTACTTAGACTAGCTGGTTTAAAAAATGATCTAAATCTGGGATTTTATTTTGAATGATGTCCCAAACAATATCATAATCTATTCCGAAGTAATCATGAATTAACTTATCTCTTGCGCCAGCCATTTTCTTCCATTCAATATGAATATGAGCTGCTTTAAATTCTTCGTCAATTTTTTTTGATGCTTCTCCAATTATTTCAATACTTCTAATAACAGCGCGACAAAGTACTTCATCTTCAATAACTTGCTCTTTAGTTTTTTTATCTGTATGCTAAATAATAAAAGCTGTTTCTGTCAAAATATGACGAACCAACTCAAGATTAGAGGCTGACATTAATTACCTCGTTTAAAATATGTGGGCCAATATGTTTACTTAATGATTGTCGAGTAACTAATTCAACCTTTCTACCAAACAAGCCTTCCAAAAAGAATGACAAATCCATAAAGTTATCAAAGCTCTTTTTTTCTGGAATAAAATCAACTAATAAATCAACATCACTCGTTTCAACAGCAGTTCCTTTTGAAAAGGATCCAAAAATACCCAAACCATTTACCCCAAATGATTTAATCATATCTCTGTTTTCAGAGATAGCAGTCATGAGGTCTTGTTTTGTATTGTATTCTATCTTGTTCATTGTAAAAGCAAATTTACAATTAAATTAAAGAACCTCTTCATTTTCGTTAAATTAGCCTTTAAATATTTGAATGCTAATCAGTTATAAGGAAAATAAAAAGGGGATAAACCAATCTAATGCTGATTTATCCCCTTTTGTAGCGAGATCGGGATTTGAACCCATGTGCGCCAGAGGCGCATATGAATCCTGTGCTCATTGCAGATAAAAAAATGCCCGCCACATTTGTGACAGGCTTTGTAGCGAGAATGGGACTTGAACCCATGGCCTCAGGGTTATGAATCCTGTGCTCTAACCAACTGAGCTACCTCGCCTTATTATATTAATCTCCTTCACCTCTTTTCTTTCTCTACTTGAACCCCTGTGCGCCTGAGGCGCATATGAATCCTGTGCTCTAACCAACTGAGCTACCTCGCCTTATTATATTAATCTCC
>JBAXQE010000012.1:0-88194 GCA_037131895.1 Chitinophagia bacterium
TACCAGTGAAAATATAGCCGACTAACTTAGAGAGTTTTAAGTCAAGAATCTATTGTAGGCTCATCTAATTTTAATGGATACAAAATGGGTCTTAAAAAATAGGTAGACAACCTCCCTATTACACCTGCTCTAATTAATATGTAAAAACTTCGCAGCAATGTTTCATCAAAGTGGCTAAAACCACTAAATGAGACAATTAATGTAGACCACACAATAATATTCAAGAATATACCAATTAATAAAAGATTTTTTTGATACCAATCATTTTTTCTAAAAATAAAAAATGTAACAAAAATTAATAGAAATAGAAAACCCTGCATCATCATTATCTCAAATAGTGTATAAGGGAAATATGACACGAAGAAATCATAATTAAATTGTCTTAATGTCTGACTACCTCTATTAAATATCAGCGAAAATAAATAGATGAAACTGATTGCGTCGAATACAGCTAAAACAAAGAATATTACCAGGACGAAGAAAATTTTTTTTACAAATCGTACTAACATTTTATTTTATTTTTCTTATTTGTGTTGAATACTTCAACTGTACATTACACAATAAAATCCAAATAATTATCTGAATCAATTTTGTGGAAATCCGCCTCCGGATAGGCTGTTTTGAATGCCAAAGGAATTTTCACTTTGCTATCCTTACCATATTTTATTTCATATGCATGGATACGATGATCCTTCACTTCAATCAAATCAATTTCTCGCTGTAAATAATTCCGCCAGAAATACAATTGACTTCCCGTTTGATTATAGGCATTAAACTTTACTCTTTCAGAGATAACATAGTTTTCCCAAAGCATACCCATATCATTCCTCAACGAAATTGGCCTAAAATCATTGATGATTGCATTTCTAATTCCATTATCATAATAATACCATTTTACACCTTTTGAAATTTCCTTTCGGTGATTGGTGCTATAGGATGGTAGCTTAAAAAGAATAAACACTTTTTGTAAAAGATCCAGATAATTTTCAACCGTAACTTTATTGATACCAAGTTGATTGGAAATTTCATTGTAAGAAACTTCAGAACCAATTTGATAAGCAATCAACCGAAGCAAATCCATCAACTTATTCGATTGTCGGATACCAGAATATGATAAAATATCTTTCAGCAAATAAGACATAATCAACTCTCTTAGGTAGAGCTCTTTTTCCTTTGCACTTTTCAGCTGAAAAATTTCAGGATAACTCCCAACAATCAACCTTTCTTCCAAATCAGCTTTTACACTTATAGGGTTATTCCCTAATTCTAATTGTGCGATTGGATAAAGATTATACGAATACTGCCTGCCTGTTAATGGCTCTCCAGTGGTATTTACCAAATCCAATGAAGATGATCCGGTAGCAATAATGGTTAAATTGGGATGACTATCAATCATCAACTTTAATATGGAACCGATTTCCGGAATGGCCTGTGCCTCATCAATAATTAGCAACGCTGTATCATTAATTAATCGCTGATAATTAGCAACCGTTCGCTTTTTGAGTACCTCCTGAACGTCAAAATCCTCTGCATTCAGTAACAATTTTTTTCCGGTAACCCTTTCACTCACTCGGTTGATGAGATAGGTTTTACCTACCCGCCTTGTACCTAAAATCAGGATTACCTTATTGGTTCCGATTTTACCCATAACCGTTTCCTCAAGCTTTCTATGTATAATCATTTTTAATTATGTTTATACAAAAATATAGAATTTTGTCAGTATACTATCCAAATTACCGTAAAAATAGATATTACACTGACAATTTTCGATAAAAAAGCAACAGTACTGTGTACTTGGATAGAAATTTGTACTTCCCCTTTTGCTTAACCCCACCGAAGGATCTGCGCCGGATCCGGACAATTTTGTAAATATTTATCCCGCTCGCTCCATTTGCAAACCCCGGGATAATCGCCCACCCAATTTTCCATAGAAAGCATACATTGAAAATGCAAATGCGGAGGCCAACCGCCATTTTCGGCGGGAGTTCCGAAAGCTCCCACCACCGAGCCACCTAAAATGAATTGTCCCGGATGAAATTGATGAACACTCTGTTCGGTTAGGTGCCCGTATAAAGTATAAAAATTGTTTCCTTGATAGCTATGCTGTAAAATAATAACACCCCCATAGTTACCCAATTCGGGATGAAAAGCCTGACTATGGATTACCCCCTCATAAACAGCATAAACGGGTGTAAGGGCTGGCCCCCAAATATCAAGCCCCAGGTGTAAACGCCTTGGCTCTTCGGGCGAGTCTGATGTTCCAAAAACACCACTCCGGGCATAGATACCCCGCAATTCATTGTAGCCGCCGATGCCAAAATCTGCTGCTTCGTTTTGTAACTTTTGCTCAATAAACTCTGTAAAAGCAGCAAGGTTAGTAAAAATTTCGGGGGTTAATGCAGTATAGTTTTCAGATAAATCCCAGCGCTTAATTCGAGTTACCCCAGGCTGATAGGGTATCACATTACAACAGTTGGCTAATGGAGGTAAACTCATTTGCATACGAAACTTTTATTGAACCGCTAATAGAGTCGGCTTACACTACCACATTCACCATCCGCCCTTTTACAAAAATAAATTTCTTCAAAGGCTTGTCCTCCATCCATTTAATTATCATCGGATGTTGCAACACCATTTCCTGCACTGCTGCTTCAGAGGCATCCAGATTAATTAAAATATTGGCACGCACTTTTCCATTTACACTCACAGGATATTCCTTAGCAGATTCAGCCACGTACTGTGCATCAAACACTGGAAAAGAAGCATCCAGAATAGAATCGGTATGCCCCAATACACTCCACAACTCCTCACTCACATGGGGCGCATAAGGTGTAAGCAAAATTAAAAAGGGTTCGAGAATAGCGCTAGAATGGCACTGTAAATCACTCAACTCATTAACCGCAATCATAAATGTACTTACCGCCGTATTAAAACTAAAGCGCTCCGTATCGTCGGCAATTTTTTTGATGGTCTTGTGCAGTACTTTTAACTCCGCAGCTGTAGGGGCTTGCTGTGTAAGTACACTTCCTTTTTGCTCATCAAAAAATAAGCGCCATAATTTTTTTACAAACCGATGCACCCCTTCAATCCCCTTGGTATCCCAAGGTTTACTCTGATCTACCGGTCCCAAAAACATTTCATACATGCGAAATGTATCTGCTCCATATTTCTCTACCAGCTCATCTGGATTTACAGTGTTGAATTTCGATTTCGACATCTTCTCTACCTCGGCACCACATATATAATTTCCATCCTCCAACACAAAAGCTGCCTCCGCATATTCCCCATTTCTCCAGGTTTTTAATGCCGAGATATTTAACTCGAGTCCATCCACAAAATTTACATCCACATGAATCGGCTGAAACAATATACCGTCGGCCGAAGCATCAAAATTGGCCGAAGGTACCTGCTGCTGAATAATTTCCAGTAAGGAATTCATTCCCAAATTTCCACCTTCAAAGGCTGTTCTGTATCCATTCGATACCATTATATTAGCCGTAAAATCTTCTATTACTTTTTTGTCTTTTGTTAATAGCAGTCTATACATAAACCGACTACTACCCTGAATCATTCCCTGATTCAATAATTTTTTAAAAGGCTCCTGAAATCCGATATGGCCGAGGTCGAACATTACTTTGGTCCAGAAACGGCTATACAATAAATGCCCCACTGCATGTTCGGTACCTCCGATGTATAAATCTACCTGGTTCCAATAATCGCTGGCTTCGCGACTGCAAAAAGTTTCGCGATTGTGTGGATCCATATACCGTAAAAAATACCAGCTGCTGCCTGCATACCCCGGCATGGTATTGGTTTCGAAGCGCTCGCTTACCCATTCGGGAATATTGGCAAGGGGGCCTTCTCCATCCGGACCTGGCTGATAGGTTTCTACCTCTGGCAATAATAACGGCAATTGTGATGCATCCAGCGGCCTTGCGATTCCATTATCCCAGCGGATAGGGAAAGGCTCGCCCCAATATCGTTGCCGGCTAAAGGAGGCATCGCGCATTTTATAGTTTACCTTCTTCCGGCCGATACCCATGGCTGTAATCTTTTCCAATACCAGTGGAATCGCATCACGCATTACTATACCATTTAAAAAATCACTCTCCTGCAAAACTGCATCTTTAGTTGCATTGGCTTCAGTGCCAGTATACTGTTCCCCAATAATGTTGCTAATAGGAATAGTAAAATGCTGAGCAAAACGAAAATCGCGATCATCACCACAGGGCACGCCCATAATAGCTCCGGTACCATATCCAATCAATACATACTCGGCAATCCATACCGGAATTTTTTTACCGGTAAAGGGATGTATCGCATATCCTCCACTAAAGCAACCACTTATTTTTTTCTCAGCCTGCCGCTCCCGATCGCTCCTGCTTTTTACGTAGCTAAGATAATTTTCTACAGAAACACGGGTATCCGTTGTAATTAATTTTTCAATCGCCGAATGTTCTGGCGCCACCACCATAAAATCAACCCCAAAAATCGTATCCGGACGCGTAGTATATACCGTTAAGGTTTCGTCAATCGCCTGATCACCCGATGCCAATGCAAAACTAATTTCGGCACCATAGGATTTTCCAATCCAGTTAGATTGCATTTCCTTCATGGCATCCGAAAAGTCTATGGTTTCTAACCCTTCCAGTAAACGATCGGCATATTCAGTTATCCGCAAATACCACTGGCGCAACATTTTTTTCACTACTGGATGTCCGCCTCGTTCGCTAACCCCATTTACCACTTCATCATTGGCCAACACTGTTCCCAAAGCCTCACACCAGTTCACTTCACCATACCCACAAAATGCCAGGCGGTATTTCATCAATATGTCTTCCTTCTCTTTTTCGTTAAAACCAGTCCACTCGGCTGCCGTAAAACGCAAATCCTCATCAGCCGGACAAACATGCGATTGATTACCTTCTTGTGAAAATATTTCTTTCAACAAAGAAATGGGCTGTGCCTTTTGCTGGGTTCTGTTATAAAAACTATTGAATAGTTGTAAAAAAATCCATTGGGTAAATTGATAGTATGCTGGTTCACAGGTGCGCACTTCGCGGTTCCAGTCGTAACAAAATCCTATATTATCAAGCTGTGCTCGGAAAGTTTCGATGTTCTTTTTTGTGCTAACTGCTGGGTGAACCCCATGTTCTATTGCATATTGCTCAGCAGGTAATCCAAAAGCATCATAACCCATTGGGTGCAATACATTAAATCCCTGCAATCTTTTATATCGACTGAAAATATCGGAGGCGATGTATCCCAAAGGATGACCTACATGTAATCCTGCTCCACTGGGGTAGGGAAACATATCCAGCACATAATATTTGGGTCGGGTAGATTGGTTGCTTACCTGATAAACTCCAGATGACCGCCAGTGGGACTGCCATTTTTTTTCAATCGATCGAAAATTGTATTCCATAATATATCATTCAACAGCCAGTGGCTTTTATTACTAGAGTTACCCAACTGCAACCTGGCAAAATCCGTCTTAACCGGATTAGGGAAAGCCTGTAGTAAATACTAACAAATTTTTAACCCCCAACCCCCCACCAATGCCTTAATTTACAGGGGTCAAATTGCCTTTACAGATGGCTGCAAATGTACGTCATTAGCCTACAAAACAGTACATTTGCAACCGGATAGCCTCTGAAAAAAGCAGTCCATTGTTAACCTGTTAATCCTGAAATATGCCCGCAGCCGGATCCTCATCGCTAAAAAGGAGCAAACCCAATTTTATCTACTCCATTATTGGCGTGTCGCTGGTATTGCTCATTATGGGTATTATGGGATGGTTCTTTCTGAATATCCAATCAGTGGGTAATGCCTTTAAAGAAGATATTCGCATGAGTGCCTATCTAAGAACCCTGAATAAGGATACCATTGGTCAAATTCAAGCATTTATCAGCAGTCAGCCCTATGCGAAAAACGTTACTTATGTAGATAAAGAATCGGCCAAAGCCATTTGGAATAAGGAAAACAATGAAGATTGGGCAAAAATATTAGATGTAAATCCCTTACCCGAAAGCATCGATTTTTATGCCAAAGCAGATTATGTAAATCAAGATAGTTTACGCGCTATTTCTTCTCAATTAATGAAGGAATATGGCGACCAGATTACCGATTTACAATACCCGCAAAACCTGGTGTCGAACCTGAATGAAAGAGCATCCAAAATAGGACTGCTATTTCTGGTGATTGCTGTTATTTTATGTGTGATTGTCATTTTTAGTATCGATAATACCATCCGCCTGGCCATGTTCAGCAACCGGTTTATTATTAAAACCATGCAAATGGTAGGGGCTACCCGAGGCTTCATTTCTAGGCCGCTCAACCTGCGGGCACTGATTAATGGACTCATCAGCTCTGGAATCGCCATTTTATTACTACTCATTATCATTGGCTGGGCCGAAAGCAGAGTGCCAGAACTAAAAGCAATCCGCAGCATCCAATTGAATTTATTACTGTTTGGGGGAATTACCCTGTTGGGTGTGGGCATTTCTGTATATAGCACCCACCGCAGTGTACTAAAATATCTAAAAATGAAACTCGACGACTTGTATTAGTCGCCGGATTGATTACATTTGTACCTAACACTTAGCAAAAAACTACGCACATGAGCAACCCGAAAACCACCAACGCAGCTCCCCTTTTCAGTAAAGAAAATTTTATGTGGATGATTATTGGCGGGATAGTAATCGCCTTGGGCATGTTTTTAATGTCGGGAGGTAAAAATCCAGACCCCAATAATTTTGATACCAACCTGGTTTACAGCAAAACCCGCATTACCATTGCCCCGATACTTATTGTAGCTGGCTTATTAATTGAAATCTATGCCATCTTTAAAAAGCCTCTGCAAACGGAAGGATAAAAGAATGGAGCGGTGGAAACACCGCTTTTTTTGTGCGTATACATATTTCCAAAATCAGCTATCTTTAAAGCTCCACTTAGGAGTAACACCTATAAATATTAATCATGACTTTCTTTCATAGTATTTTAATTGCCATCGTAGAGGGATTAACTGAATTTTTGCCTATTTCTTCTACCGGCCACATGATAATTACCAGCTCACTGCTGGGAATTGCCCAAGACGAATTTACCAAGTTGTTCGAAGTATGTATTCAATTGGGAGCCATACTTTCGGTGGTTGTTTTATATCGAAATAAATTTTTCCCGCTCAATAAATTTGATTTTTATCTCAAACTGATAATTGCTGTAATTCCGGCATTGGTTTTAGGATTTATTTTTTCTAAAAAGATAGATGCACTGCTGGAGAGTCCGCTTACCGTTGCTATTACCATGCTAATCGGAGGAGTTATTCTTTTATTTATAGATAAGCTTTTCAACAGTACCCATCCTATTACCGAAGAAAAGGATATCAGTTACCGGAGAGCTTTTATTACCGGCGTTTGGCAATGCCTGGCCATGGTACCTGGAACCAGCCGGAGTGCAGCCAGCATTATTGGAGGTATGCAGCAGCAAATGACCAGAAATCTGGCAGCTGAATTTTCCTTCTTTCTTGCAGTTCCTACGATGGCCGCTGCCACGGGATATAAATTATTAAAGGCTTGGAAAGAAAATCCGGCGTTATTAACAGACGCACATAATCTGCAATTATTGCTGGTAGGAAATATCGTTGCCTTTGTGGTGGCGATGATAGCCATCAAATTTTTTATCGGTTTTTTACAAAAAAATGGATTTCGCCTCTTCGGCTGGTATCGGGTGATTGTAGGGGCCGTTTTGCTCGTACTGGTATTATTTCATTATATTTAAAAATCAGTTGGGTTGGTTGCCCGGTTACTGCGATAGTATCTGCAGGCAGCCTTCCTATTTTTAAATTAGGATGAACTATGCAAACAGCTTCCAAGAAGGTAATCAATGGCTGGGCTATGTACGACTGGGCCAACAGCGTGTACAACCTGGTAATTACTTCCACTATTTTTCCTGCTTATTTTGAAAGTATTACAGGCGATGGAAATGAAAATACACCGGTGGATACCGTTCGGCTATTTGGCCGCGAATACGTTAACACCTCCCTGTACAATTATGCACTGGCAGTAGCCTTTATAGTGGTAGCGATTTTATCGCCTGTATTATCTTCTATTGCAGATTCTCGCGGAAACAAACGAAAGTTTCTCCGCTTTTTCTGCACCATGGGGAGTATTGGATGCAGTGCATTGTTTTTTTATGATAGTAGTAACCTGGCTTTCGGATTAACCTGTATGATAATTGCCTGCATCGGATTTTGGAGCAGTTTTGTGTTTTACAATTCTTACCTGCCCGAAATTGCAGCTCCGGAAGACAGAGACCGTGTGAGTGCCCGGGGCTATATGATGGGCTATATCGGCAGTGTACTTTTGCAAATTGTATGCTTTGTATTGGTGCTTAAATCTGAATTGTTTGGAATGACCACCGCAAAGGGTTCTCAATGGTCGTTTCTCCTAGTAGGTGTTTGGTGGTGGGGATTTGGACAGATGGCCATAAACCGTTTACCCAAAAGTCAACCACTGGTTGATGTGGAACATACCCAAGTTTTAACCGGAGGATACCGGGAACTAAAAAAAGTATGGCAGCAACTCACCCACTTACCAGTATTAAAAAAATTCTTGCTCTCTTTTTTCTTTTACAACATGGGCGTGCAAACTATTATGCTGGCTGCAACCCTTTATGGAAAAGGTGAGCTCAACATCCCAACAACCAACCTGATTATTGCCATATTAATCATTCAGATTGTAGCAATACCGGGTGCATTTGTACTCGCCAGTCTTTCTAAAAAAATAGGCAACATAAATACTTTGATGCTTACTGTAATTTTTTGGATTGGCCTTTGTTATCAGGGATACACCATACCACGAAATGGTATCAATCAATTTTATATATTGGCGGTACTGGTTGGATTTGTGATGGGCGGCATCCAATCACTCAGCAGAAGTACCTATTCGAAACTCATGCCGGAAACCAAAGACACTTCCTCATTTTTTAGTTTTTATGATGTAACCGAAAAAATTGCTATCATCATTGGCATGTTCGGCTTTGGCATTATCAACGAACAAACAGGTTCACAAAGAAATTCGGTACTGATAGTGATGAGCTTTTTTATAATAGGATTGTTGCTATTGTATATCACTCGCCAGGCGCAAAAAAAAGAAGAGAAATTAGTTAACCAATGAAACTAAGTACAATTGATACCGGAAATTTTAAGTTAGATGGTGGAGCCATGTTCGGGGTAATACCCAAAGTAATGTGGCAGAAACTGAATCCGGCAGACGAGCATAATTTAGTTAGCTGGGCATTAAGATGTTTACTGGTGGAGGAAGGTGACCGCAAAATTTTGATAGACACCGGTGTTGGTAATAAGCAAGATGAGAAATTTTTTTCGCACTACTATTTGCACGGATCCGAAACATTAACTTCCTCGCTGGCGGCAAAGGGTATTGCACCCGAAGCTATTACCGATGTAATTCATACCCACTTACATTTTGATCATTGCGGGGGAAGTGTGATTAGAAAAGACAATCAGCTGGTACCTGCTTTTCCCAATGCAAAATACTGGACCAACCCCCAACACTGGCAATGGGCCATTGAGCCAAATGAAAGGGAAAGAGCTTCCTTTTTAAAGGAAAACCTATTGCCGCTGCAAACAGCCGGACAATTATTTTTTTTAGAGGTGCCTGAGCCAGACATGCATCCAATAGGTCGGCTCGCATCCATTCCCTTTTCGGAGCATATTAGTTTGCGAATCGTGCACGGGCATACCAGGGCTATGATGTTGCCTCAAATAAAAATCGGCAATCAAACCGTTGTGTATATGGCCGATCTAATCCCATCCGTACACCATATCGGATTACCCTATATTATGGCATACGATTTATTTCCCTATACTACCCTGCAAGAAAAAAAATGTTTTTTACAGGAAGCAGTGGAAGAAAATTACTGGCTGTTTTTTGAACATGATATAAATACAGAATGCTGCAATTTGCAACTCACAGATAAGGGCATCCGTAAAAACCAAACCGGCAAACTGATTGAATGCCTAAATGGTTGATTAATTTCGTGACGAAATAAGGGAGGTGAGTGGATATCTAAGATTGCTGTATCCCATCATATCGGCTTTTATACTTCCTACCACTATTGGGCTTTCTACCCTCAAAGGAATGTGATTCGCATCATCACTTACCCAAACCGTCATTTTTTCGCCGCCTTCAAATAAAGTACCCTTTACTAACAAGGGTTTAAACTTAATGGCATTGAAAGTGCCATACCGTGTTTTAATAACTTCTTTCCCCTGGTATTTAATATAGAGATTAAACACTTCATTGTCTAAGAACATAGAAAAAGGAATCTTATCATCTATCTGATATTTATTGAAATTGATATTGCGTGCGTAATAAATAGCGCTCAGCACATCCTGAACACAATTGGGTATTGAATAAGTTTTTTCGGTAGTGGTGGCTAAATGTGCCTGGTGGTTGAATGTGATGTTTTCGTATTTCTTAAAACTACCTTCCTCAATATTTCTGATAAACTGTTTGGGCTGAAGGGTAGCTGTATCTACGATAGACTCATATCGGTCGCGTACTTTAAAAATCCAATCGTACCCCGAATTACTGCTCCCACTGCCTACAAATTGATACGCAGGTTTTTGTTGGTGGGTGATAGATTTAACGGAAAACTGTGCATTTCCTGCATGCACATAGATGCCAATTACGGTATAGTAAACTTGAAAATCAACCTGTTCGCCATCTCGGAAAGAAAAGTTGCGTATACCCCCGCAAAATTCCTCGCCTTGCGGAGAAAAGGCCGCTGCAACTACAAAGAATAAAATAAGTATACTTTTTTTCATATAGCTCACCGCTTTTTTTTGGTGAAGATGCGTATACCCAACACCAGCAAACTTCCTGCCAATGCGGGAATAATCAGGTTAATTACCCAGATACCTGCCGCAGTGGCCATGATGCCTGCATAATTAGCACTTACTAGGGCAAAGAGCCGTAAGCTAATCTGCCCCCGAAAGCCAAGTTCTGCCAGAGCAATGGTTGGAACCAATGCCAGCAATAACATCATCAACGAAACCAATGCCGCCCCTGTTAGCCAGTTAAGGGTAACACCAAATAATTGAAACAATAATAAATACTGTGCCGTATATATAACGAACCGGAGTGCAGAAAGTAGTAAAATTCTTGTTAAACCTGCAGCGGGTAAAGCAGCCAATTTTTCCAGAAAAAAATCGAATTGCTTCACCCATGGAATCTTTTCCAGCACCCCAACCATGGCTGCCGGATGATAATAGATGAACAAAAGCAGGATGGTTACCCCAGTAATAAAAAATATACCAACCCTTTCAAAAGTAGCCGCATTGGCGCCCGAAAAAAGGGAAATCTCTGGATGAAACCCTACAATATATAGCAGGGCCAGCCATCCGGCAATAACCGTTACCAGTAACTGACTCATACTACCCGCCACCGATAATACCGCTCCCCGAATTCGGTTACCGGCTGAAAGAAATAAAGACCTGCCGGCAGATTCTCCCAGCCGATTGATGGTAGAAAAAGCCAGCGCCTGACCAGTAAATACCGCCCGAACCGCTCGTGGGTAGGATATCTTTTCTAGTCCGCTAACCAACAATCGCCATTTATAAGATTCTACCCCCCAATTGAGCAACATCAACCCGCAAACGGAAAGCCAGGTGCCAGCATGCTTCCACGAAAAGGCTTCCCAAATTACTTCCCTCGAATGTGACAGATTTTGTTGCTGACGAATTTGCAGGGTTATAGAATATACCAACCAGCAGAAGAGAAGGGGCCCCACTACATAGTTGATAACCTTTTTCGCTTTGGGTGGAAGGGTAAACATATTGATACTGCAAAGAACGAGGTTTCGGGGGAGATAGAAAAGCCGGCTGCGAAATTGAAGGTTAGGCTCAGTAAGGGGTAGCAAAAAAAGCCGCTAGCTTGGCGTACCATTTACCACTTAACCTATACTATTCCGATTAAAAGGAAAACAAATTAAAGCCGCCAACCGGTTAACCACAAGCATAAAGAGTGTATTTTCATGGTACAATGAAACAGGCGAATATTATTTTAGGAATCGATCCGGGGAGTTTACTAATGGGATATGCTTTACTTAAGGTAGATAAAGGGAATCCCCAAGTATTGCTGATGGATGTGCTAAAATTGTCTCATGTAAAAGATATCTATGAACGGTTGCACCTGATTCATGAAAAAGTAGCTGAATTAATCCGACTTTATCATCCCGGATCTTTTGCCATTGAAGCCCCGTTTTTTGGAAAGAATGTTCAAAGTATGCTAAAACTGGGGCGTGCCCAGGGTGTTGCTATCGCTGCCGCTATGCAAGCCGGCATCCCCGTTACCGAATACTCCCCAAAAAAAGTAAAACAATCAATCACCGGTAATGGAAATGCCAATAAAGATCAGGTGTGGAAAATGCTACAAACTATTTTACAAATCGATGAGCAACCCCGCTATTACGATGCAACTGATGCCCTCTCAGTAGCACTTTGTCACCACTACCAAGGAAGTAATTATCTGCAAACAGGAAGTAAAAAGAAATTATCCGGCTGGGAAGATTTTGCCAAACAGCACCCAAATCGGGTTTCAGGAACCAAATAAACAAGCCGCTAAACAGCCATCGCCGCCAAAATCTTTTGCTGAATTTCCTGCAGTTTTCCATGGGTTACCGTAAGCTTATTGCGGTTGAAATTCAGGTCGGAAGGAGTATTTATAGGAAGCAAATGAAGATGTGCATGCGGAACTTCTAAGCCCAAAACTATCATCCCACAACGATTGCAAGGAAAAGATTTTTCTATTGCCTGTGCAATCGGCTTGGCAAATACCAGCATCTCAGCAAGATAGGTATCCCCCAAATCGAAAAACTTATCTACCTCAATTTTCGGCACCACCAACACATGGCCCTCAACCTGCGGATAAATGTCTAGAAACGCAAAAAAATGTTCGCTCTCGGCAATTTTGTAACTAGGAATAGCTCCAGAAATAATCTTAGTAAATACAGTCATGAAAATGGTATGAAGAATAAAAGTAAGCCATTCCGATTAAATAGTAATATCATCAATTCGGAAAGTTAACATGCCTGTTGGCACCTGAATCTCAGCAATATCACCCCGAACTTTTCCCATCAAACCTTTACCAATGGGAGAACCCGCAGAAATTTTTCCAAGCTTAAGATCGGCCTCTTTCTCACCTACTATTTGATAGGTGAGTACCTTTTTGTTGGCCATATTGGTAATGGTTACTTTCGTTAAAATAGTAACCTTACTAGTATCAATCGAATTGGTATCTACAATTTTTGCATTGGCAATCATTCCCTCCAATTGCTTGATTTTTGCTTCCAACATACCCTGCGCCTCTTTTGCAGCATCGTACTCGGCATTCTCTTTTAAATCACCTTTCTCTCTGGCCTCAGCAATCGCTCGAGATGAAGCTGGACGATCTACCGATTTCATATGGTGAAGCTCCTCACGCATTTTATCAAAGGTTTCCTGGGTCACATACATATTCGCGTCTGCCATAGCTTTTCGTTTAGGTAAGGGGAAAAAAATACAACGCCACAGTTACCTGAGACGTTGTAATACACAAAGTTAAAAAATCTTTCTGTTCAAATGTCGTTAAATGTGTTGAAAAATATTAATATATTGTGTTATTATTGAATATGTTACATATTCATTTAATCTGTTTTCTGAAAAATACTTGACCATAACAGGCCCCTATCCCCCTCAAAAGCACCCATTTGATGCACTACAATCAATTTCTTATAAGTCTAGTTTACGCAAAATTACCTCCGACATTTTCCGGAATGCTTCCTGACTATAGCCGGCAATATGTGGGGTGATGAGTACTCGTTTATGTTGTAGCAAATATTGCCTGTAGGTGTTTTCTGTTTCGGTATACGTATCGGGTTGCTCATTCTCTAGCACATCTAAACCGGCAGCGCAAATTTGATGCTGTGCTAGGGCTGCACACAAATCCGGCGTATTCATCAATGCCCCTCTGGCAGAATTTAAAAAATAGGGTTGCTGAAGTAACGCCCCAAAAAAAGCTGCATCCGCATAATGATAAGTTTCCGCCGTAAGCGGCAGATGTAAACTCACCACCTGTGCAGATTGCTGAATTTGCTCTAACGAAGCTTCATGCACATGGGCATTTGCAAAACCTTGCTTATACTTATCATATGCCAATACCTTCACCTCAAATGAAGAAAGTAAACGAGCAAAAGCAGCACCAGTATGTCCATATCCTATGATGCCAACCGTTTTACCACTTAACTCCTGCCCTCTTTGCATGTCCCGAATCCATTTACCTTCTTTCACTTCTTCGGCACTCCATTGCATACACTTGAGTAAATTCAGCAACATACCCAACACATGTTCTCCCACCGCACCACAGTTTCCCTCGGCACTGCTTACACAGTTAATTCCCTTTAAAGCGGCATACGCTGTATCAATATGTTCCATGCCACTTCCTAACCTGGCAATCCACTTTAATTGAGTGGCAGCATCTAAAACAGTTCGGTCTATTTTGGGTTGGGTAGATATCACCATGCCCGTAAACCGATGCATATGCTGCATCAGCCAATCATTGGTTGGTCGCAACTGATGCTCAACTACATAGCCCGCCTTTTCTAATCCCTCCTGTAAACAAGCATGCGCTGGGGCGGTAACTAATACAATAGGTGCCATATAACTGATCAATTCAATTATTTCATTAAAAAGGTTAGTCGTGCAAAATCTGCTACCGATAATTGTTCGGCTCTTTTGTCGAATATAGAATCCTGTAACACAGAATCATCAAATAAACTTTTCACAGCATTGCGCAACATTTTTCTGCGCTGATTAAAGGCTGTTTTCACCAATACCCACAAAGCCCTTTCTGATTTAACGGGTAGTTCCTCCGTTTTACGCTTCAACCGAATTACCCCACTCATCACTTTAGGCGGAGGCTGAAAACATTCCGGACCCACATCAAATAAATACTCCGCTTCGTAATAAGCTTGCACCAGCACACTTAAAATTCCATACACCCTGCTACCGGGAGCAGAAACAATTCTTTCAGCTACCTCTTTCTGAAACATTCCGATCATCACCGGAACAACCTCTTTCCATTCTAACACCCGAAAAACAATTTGGGTTGAAATATTATATGGGAAATTGCCCATCAAGGTAAATTGTTCACTAAAAGGTAAGGGAAGTTGCAATATATCTCCGGTTAACAACTTGCCTTCTAATGCAGGATAAGTTTTCAATAGATACGCAACTTTCTCTTCATCCAGCTCTACCGCTTTAAAATCTACTCCCTCCAATTTCAACAAAAAACGGGTAAGTGCTCCGCCACCGGCTCCCACTTCTAGCAGGCGGGGTCCATTGGTTTCTTTCCAAACCTCTACCAATTGCCGGCAAATTGCATCGTTTTTTAAAAAGTGCTGGCCCAGCGATTTTTTGAGCGTATACTGCATAGGCAAAAATACAGCATTTACACTGCCGCCTACAACCCGATTCGAGCTGTGAACCCCATTCAGTAATATACTGCGGCAGAATGTGTATTTTTACACTCAAATTACTTCCATGAGCAACGAAACCCAAAAACCAGTAATTGGTTTCACAACCGGCGATCTGAATGGTATTGGAATAGAACTGCTGATAAAAACCCTTTCAGACAGCCGCCTACTGGATTTTTGTACACCAGTTATTTTTGGCAATAGCAAAGCCCTCAATTTTTATCGCAAGGGGTTGCCCGAATTTACCCTGAATTATACCCAACTGAAAGACCTGAACCGACCCTTTCCCAAACAGGTTAATTTATTCAATTGCTGGGAAGAGGAAGTTGAAATCCAACCCGGTGAGTTGAATGAAGCCGGCGGAAAATATGCCCTGCTATCCTTACAAACCGCAACGCAGGCACTAAAGGATAAACAAATTCAAATACTGGTAACCGCTCCCATTCACAAGAAAAATATTTACTCCGAACAGTTTCCTTTTACCGGACATACCCCCTACTTTAAAACAATCTTTCAAGTGCCCGATGTGTTGATGATGATGGTTTCGGATAATATGCGAATTGGCGTTTTATCGGAACATATTCCTTTACAGGATGCTGCCAAAGCCGTAACCAAAGAAGCCCTTCGCTCGAAGCTTTCGATACTAAATCAAAGTCTGCAAAAAGATTTCGGTATTTCCAAACCCCGAATTGCTGTGCTCGGTTTAAATCCACATGCCGGTGATCAGGGCTTAATTGGTAAAGAAGAAGAATCTATCGTGTTACCTGCATTAAAAGAAGCTCGTCAACAGATGATGGTGTTTGGACCCTACGCTGCAGATGGATTTTTTGCCCGTGGCCACCACGAGAGATTCGACGGCATCTTAGCTATGTACCACGATCAGGGATTAATTCCCTTTAAAAGTTTATCCATTGGGGAGGGCGTAAATTATACCGCAGGGCTACCCGCAATTCGCACCAGTCCCGACCACGGTACTGCTTTTGATATTGCCGGTAAAGGAAAAGCCGACCCTAGCTCTATGATGGCAGCCATTTTTGAAGGCATTGAAATTTTTCGCCAACGTATGGGCTATGCAGAAATGCATAGTAACCCGCTGAAAAAAATCAGTGCGCGAATGATTGCTAATTCGGTTGACGAAAGATTTGAAGAAAACGAAAGATAATGCCGACCGACTGTTACGAAATTTCTAATCAGCTGATTCGCATTCGCGTAGCTGCTCGGGGTGCCGAATTAAAAGAATTGTTTCATCTTACCCATCAGCATTCCTATTTATGGAGCGGCGACCCAAGTTTTTGGGGTAAAACCAGTCCTGTATTATTCCCCATCGTAGGCACGCTAAAAAACAATCAATATAGCTGGCAAAATAAAACCTATTCCCTACCCCGGCATGGTTTTGCCAGAGAAAAAAATTTCAAGCTAATCAGCCAATCAAGTGATACACTCCTTTTTCAATTGCGGGAAGATGCGGAAACCCTGGAACTGTATCCCTTCCCCTTTCAGCTTTCTATTCGCTATCAGTTAGATGAAGCAAGCCTGCAGGTTATCTATCTGGTTGAAAATAGCGGAACCAGTCCCCTGCTTTTTTCGCTCGGTGCACATCCGGCTTTTGCCTTACCCATCGAACCCACACTCACTTATGCAGATTATTATCTGGAATTTTCTGAACCCGAAAATGCGCCTATTTATCCGTTAACTGCTGATGGGCTGATAGTCCCCGAACCGAAACCCTTCTTTCATCAAACACGGCAGTTAGCCCTGCATCCTGAACTCTTTTATGGGGATGCTTTGGTATTTAAGAATTTACATTCGAACAAGATTACCCTGGCCAGCCACAACGGAAAAAGAGCCCTCGATTTTCATTTTCCCAACACACCTTATTTTGGTATCTGGAGTGCCCGCAATGCGCAATTTATCTGTTTAGAACCCTGGCATGGCATTGCCGATCACGACGCTACTGCTTCTGGAAAATTAGAAGAAAAAGAGGGGATTTGTACCTTATTGCCCGGAGCAGAGTTTCAAATGGAATGGCGGGTTACCCTTCGATAAGGGAAAAATTTCCTGCAATTATTTTTTAAATATTGCATCTGCCAATCCCTGGTTGATGGTGTAACTGCTATAATTGATTTCTACCCGCCCCTTTCTGTTTTTTATTTTTTCGGCCTCGGTAAGTGGCTTGGTATCTTCCTCAAATTCGAGGGTAATGCCCTTGGGCAGTTTATAATCTTTTGTGTTGAAACTAAAAATCACTTTATCTGGCAAGCCATACTGCTGATATGCTCCGTATTGCATCGTCATTTCGTAGGTGCCATTTTCGCGGGTAGAGGTAACAGCTTTTAAAACCAGTAGCGTAGCTTCCTGAATATACAAAGTAGTTAAAATCACCTCGCTGTTTTCATTGATGGGCAGTAATTTTACTACGCGAGTTTTTATGCCGTCAACTGATGCCTCGCCTGCCGAAAGTGCTACAAAAGAAGTGGTAGCCATTAACGAACTCATATTAATGGAAACGCCGCCTTTGGGCAACAAAGAGATACCGCCCTCTTTTTTAATAGAAAACAAATCGGGCTTTTTAAAATATACTTTTACTTTTCCTATGGGGGCTTTAATAAAAGACACATCGGTTTTCATGGTACCCACTGCCACATAGTCTTTTACCTGCTCAATTTTCGCCCGTACCTTCTGCACAAGGGGCGTCATATCCTGGGCCTTAATTCCCATAACTAGCATACAACTCAAGACTACAAAACTTATTTTCTTCATACGCCCTTCTATAATTAACTAAGAATATCTTTTTTGCGAAACACCCATATTGAAATTAACAGGAACAACACAATATGTGTTAACAATACCAACGCCGATTGAACGATGCGCATAGGATGTTGTATAGTACCCGATAAGGCTTCATTGGATGCATTCACTTTAATATCGAAAAATTCTTTCCACCCAATCATATGGGTAGTAAATAAATAAGGCTTTACATAACTGAATACGGGGATATTCAGGGTACTGAGTATGGTTAAAAAAACAATGATGCTCATAGTGGCAACAATGGGCCCAATAGAATTGTTGGCAAACAGACTCAATAAAAAGCCCAGTGCGGCAACTGTACTCATGGCAAGGGCAGCAAAAGCAAAAGCCCCGCAATATCTCCAAAAGATATCATTTTCCTTCAACAGCACTACATAACTGCTTTTGAGCAAAAACAAATCGTCGGTACCAAAAATCAACATGTTTAAAAACAAGGCCAAAATAGCCAACCAGATTAGTAAGAGTAAGGTATATACCATGGTTGCCATAAACTTAGCCACCAAAAAAGCATCGCGGCTGATAGGCTTGGTGAGTAATAAACGCAGCGTACCCATATTGGCCTCACCCGAAATCATATCAGCCGCTACCAGCGCAATCAGTAAAGGCACATGCACCAGCAATACCTGTAATACAATATAACAAACCTGGTAACCATTTAAAATATTCCCTTCGATGGTAATGGAGGAAGTAATATCCCGCATCATAAATTCTACATACTGATCTCCATCCAGCTTTAATCCAAACTGTATAATACCAATCAAACCAGTTATTGCCGCGAATGCAATATACGTTCGTGGACGACGGAATATTTTATATACCTCAATTTGAAAGAGTGTCCACATATCCAGGGGTAGTAACTTGTAAAAAATAATCCTCCAGCGAATGCCGGGGTTGTAATGATATCAGAGGTATTTGCAATTGTACCAGCGACTGATGCAATGCAGGGATCTGCCGGCGATCTACTTTTAAAATAATTCCTTCCGAGGTAATCCGCTCCAGATTAGGCTGCCAATCCGAATTTTGCAATACAGCCCATGCACTTTCGTTCTGCTCGGTGCTCAATTGTACTACCGTTTGTGCAGGGTCGAATAATTCCGAAGCATTCCCCTCTTTCACTTTTTTTCCTTTGTGTATTATCAGTAGTTGTGTGGCTACCTGTTCAATTTCACTCAACAGGTGAGATGATACTATCACTGTTTTTTTCATCTCCGTTCGGAGGTGAATGATAAGGTGCCGGATATCCGCAATACCCTGCGGATCTAACCCATTGGTAGGTTCATCCAGAATAATTAATTGAGGTTGGTGCACCAGTGCGATGGCAATGCCCAGTCGCTGCTTCATCCCCTGTGAAAAGCCTGCTACCTTATCTTTCGCACGTTCTGCCAGGCCAACCTGCGCAAGCTGGTCCATCAGACTAACACGGGTTGGCCGTATTCCACTAAGTCGGGCAAACAATTGCAGGTTATCATACGCCGACAGATATTGGTACACATCTGGCTTTTCTATTACCGCTCCTATCTGTTGAAGAATTTCTTTTTTATGCTTGGCTAGTGACAAACCGAATATTTCAATCTCTCCGGAAGTGGGTATAATTAAGCCCGTTAGCATTCGGATGGTAGTACTTTTTCCAGCACCGTTTTGACCCAGAAAACCATATACAGAAGCTGGTTCAACCGAAAAAGACAAATGATCCACTGCAGTGAGATGGCCAAATTGTTTCGTGAGCGCTGTTATATTAACCAGTGGCTGCATATCCTCTATAACATTCAAGATGAATAAGTGTTGCAAGCTACCAAAAATACTGAGTGACCAGTATGCATTTGTTGCAGCAACCTGTTAAAAAAAACCCCGCAAAAGCGGGGTTTCAGTATTTGTAAAATAAATGCAATAAACTTACTGATAATGAGCTGCGATTCCTTTGGCGAGTTCAGTCATTTCAGCAATACTTCCCTCGTTTAACTGACCCTTCTTAAATTCAGCTAATACATGTGGAAGTTTGGTTTCCATTTCGAGCAGAAACTGTGCTTCAAATTCCTTCACTTTTTTAACAGCCACTTCTTTCAGTAACCCCTGAGAACCTAGGTAAATAATAGCTACCTGTTTTTCAACACTTAAAGGTGAATATTGCGCCTGCTTCAAGATTTCCACGTTACGGGCACCCTTATCAATTACATTCTTGGTAGCAGGGTCTAAGTCACCCCCGAATTTAGAAAACGCTTCCAACTCACGATATAAGGCCTGGTCTAGCTTTAAGGTACCTGCTACCTTCTTCATCGACTTGATTTGGGCATTACCACCTACACGACTTACCGAGATACCTACGTTAATAGCCGGACGGATACCCGCATTAAAGAGGTTACCCTCGAGGAATATTTGTCCGTCGGTAATTGAAATTACGTTGGTAGGGATATAGGCAGATACGTCACCCGCCTGCGTTTCAATAATTGGAAGGGCCGTTAAAGATCCACCACCTTTTACCAAGTGTTTGATAGAAGCGGGCAAATCATTCATATTCTTAGCCACTTCATCATTGGCAATTACTTTAGCCGCTCTTTCGAGTAAACGACTGTGCAAATAGAATACATCGCCAGGGTAAGCTTCCCGTCCGGGTGGACGTCTCAGTAGCAGAGATACCTCACGGTAAGCTACGGCTTGCTTAGAAAGATCATCATAGATAATCAATGCAGGGCGACCTGTATCGCGGAAGAATTCCCCAATCGCTGCACCAGCAAAAGGAGCATAGAACTGTAATGGAGCCGGATCAGAAGCAGAAGCACACACAATAGTTGTGAATGCCATAGCGCCATTATCTTCTAATGTTTTCATAACCCCGGCAACAGTAGAAGCTTTTTGTCCGATGGCTACA
Source organism: Chitinophagia bacterium (assembly GCA_037131895.1). GTDB lineage: Bacteria > Bacteroidota > Bacteroidia > Chitinophagales > Chitinophagaceae > Sediminibacterium. The sequence continues at coordinate 21,206 of JBAXQE010000012.1, forward strand.
TATATACAATAAACCGGATTACCGGCTTCGAAAAATTCTTTTTGGTTGATGATGGTATCAACGCAGATAGCTGTTTTCCCGGTTTGACGGTCGCCGATAACCAATTCCCGCTGACCACGTCCAATTGGAATCATGGCATCAATAGCTTTGATACCAGTTTGCAGTGGCTCTTTAACCGGCTCACGATAAATTACTCCGGGGGCTTTACGCTCCAAGGGCATTTCGTATAATTCGCCCAATAAAGGACCTTTTCCATCAATGGGTTCGCCCAGGGTATTGATTACCCGTCCTACCACACCTTCTCCCACTTTAATAGAAGCGATCTGTCCGGTTCTCTTCACTTTGGCACCTTCTTTAATTCCAGCACCTTCTCCCATTAATACCACCCCTACATTATCTTCTTCCAGGTTAAGGGCAATGGCTTTAACGCCATTATCAAATTCTACCAGTTCACCACTGCGTACGCCATTTAATCCATAAACGCGAGCAATTCCATCTCCTACCTGCAATACTGTGCCCACTTCTTCCAGGTCTGCGCCCACATTAAAATTGCTCAGCTGCTGACGCAGAATCGCTGAAATTTCATCTGGTTTAATGTCTACCATGATTGATATACTTTTAAATTGTTAGTTTATTATAAGTCCCGCTTTAGCGGATATTGTGTACGAATAAATTTTTGTCAAACTGCCGCTTAATGTCTTTCAGGTCTCTCAAAATACTGGCGTCGAGCAGTTGATTGTCGGTTTCCAACATAAATCCGCCGATAATTTTTTCATCTACCACCGTTTCCAGCTGAACGATTCCCAGTCCTTTTTCCTTTTTTACTTTTTGCTCGATATACTGTTTCATCGACTCTCCTACCGGAGTAGCAGTAGTGAGTTTAACCAGGTGAATGCCTTTGATATCGTGGTATTGCTCAACAACAGCATGCGCTATTTCGGGTAAATCAGCTTCGCGACCTTTTTTAATTAACAAGGTGATAAAGCCCTCAGTTAATGCACCAATTTTGCCGTGGGTAACTGCATCCATGATTTTACCTTTCTGATCTGCCTTAATGATGGGGCTTCTCAGCAGATTCACAAATTCATGGCTTTGCTTGCATACTTGCGACAAATAACTCATGTCGGCATATACGGCTTCCAGATTTCCCTGTTCTTGGGAAAGGCTTACCAAACTTTTGGCATATCGGGCAGCTAAACGTGGATTGGGCATACTAGTTCAGTTTCACTACTTCGGCTAATTCGTTGATATATTTTTCCTGCTCAGATTTATTGCTCAATTCTCTGCGAAGAATTTTTTCACTCACTTCAATCACCAAGGCACCTACCTGATTTTTTACATCAGTAAGCGCTGCATTTTTTTGTTGATTGATGGCTAGCTGTGCTTCTGCAACAATGCGATCGTATTCGGTTTTGGCTTTGTCTTTGGCGTCGCTGATCATTTTTTGCGTTTGCTCACGGGTTTCTTTCATCAACTGACTGCGTTCTTCACGAGCCTGGGCCATCATTATCTCATTTTCATTTTTGAGGGCAGCCATTTCGCCTTTCACTCTTTCGGCAGTAGCTATGGCTTCTCCAATATTCTGTTCACGCTCTTTCAATCCTTTGATGATGGCAGGCCATGCCATTGTTTTAAGAATATAAAACACCACCAAGAAAGCGAGTAGGGTCCATATCAACAACCCCGGATCGGGACTCAATAATTTCATAACGTACGATTTATATTACCAGTAATAATCTTCTAAAGAAACCGCATTCGCCGCCCTGTGCATTGAATGCGGTTGTAATGTTTTGCTGGGTGTTGATTATTTCAATACCATAGCAAGGAAACCTACGATAATTCCGAACAAAGCAGCACCTTCAACTAAGGCTGCAGCCAGAATCATGTTGGCACGAATGTCGTTCATAGCTTCCGGTTGGCGGGCAATGCTTTCTACAGCACCCTTACCGATTTGGCCAATTCCTAATCCAGCACCGATAGCAGCTAAACCAGCACCAATGGCACCACCAGCATTTGCTAAGGCATCCAGTAAAATCAAATTCGAACTCATGATCGTTGTATTTATAGTGAATAAAAACGCTTAGTGATGGGCTGCTTCTGAATGATCGTGTTCTCCTTCAAAAGCCGCTCCAATGAATACTGCCGTAAGGTTGGTGAAAATAAATGCCTGCAAAAATGCCACCAACACTTCAATCATATAAATGAATACCGTAAATCCAATCGCCACTGGTGAGGTTGCCCAACCTGCTATCGAATTCATTTGACCAAATATGAAAATCAAGGATATTAAACAGATGATGATAATATGGCCAGCCACCATATTAGCAAACAAACGAATAATCAAAGCGAAAGGCTTAATAAACACACCCAAAAATTCAACCAATACCAGGATTGGCTTTACAAACCCAGGCACACCAGGTGGATTAAAAATATGCCCCCAGAAATGACGGTTCGTGCTGAAAAGAATCACTACGAAAGAAATCAACCCCAATACTACGGTGAATGCAATATTACCCGTAACGTTGGCAGTACCGGGAATCAAACCGAAAATGTTATTAATCAGAATAAAGAAAAACGTAGTTAGTAAGTAAGGCAGATACTTTTCGTATTTATGCCCCAGATTGGGCTTAGCTACTTCATCCCGCACAAAAGTAATTACCGGCTCCAATAAATTTTGCTTGCCGCGGGGCGCTGAGGTAACTCCTAATCCAGATTTATAAGAATTGGCAATAGATACCATTAACCATACCAATATTGCCAAAGCAATCAACATCTGGGCAACATTTCTCGTAATGGATAAATCAATCAGTTTTACTCCTTCGTCAATAGATCCATCTTCGCGAACAGCTTCAATTTTTTCCTCCTTCAATTGGTATCCATTGTAAGTGGCATGACCATGCTCGAAACGAGACGACATAAATACACTCAAACCACGTTGCTGAGAATAAACAATAATAGGAAGTGGAATGGAAATCGGATGGAGATTACCGGCGGCATCGTGGTATTCTGTGAGGTGAAACTCATGATTATCCAGAATATGTCCGAAAATCACTTCCGCAGCATCAAAATCTTTCTTCGCTTCACCCGCATTTTCATGAGTGGTAGCCTCATGATTTTCCTGAGCAGGGAGGGATGGGGCAATCACCAATAAAAAAAGGCTCAAAACCGCTACCAGACAATATTTCATGCTTCTGAACACCATACCTATTTTTAAATTTGCGGCAAAGATAGGGGGATGCATGGAAAAGCCGGACTGAAAACTGAAAAAAGTGCAAAACTTCTTTGCCCGCTAACATCCTACGAAGACTTCCTACCTTTTAGGTTGCCAAATAGAAAAAATTGAATATACGAAAAAAGAGGTGAAAATCCAAAAAATTCATAAGGCTCTAATTATCAATTTATTATGCACTTTTTTCTTGAAACTGCTTCTCATAAAGCTCCTTATACATTCCCCCGGCGGCCAGCAGGTGCTCATGGCTTCCCATTTGCTGAATTACCCCATCCGCTAATACTATAATTTGATCCGCTTTTTGGATGGTACTTAAGCGGTGGGCGATTATGATGGAAGTTCGTCCACTAATTAATTTATCAATAGCCTTTTCAATCAATTGTTCACTTTCCGTATCAACGGAGGAGGTGGCCTCATCTAAAATTAATACGGCCGGATTGTATAATAAGGCTCGGATAAAGGAAATCAACTGCCGCTGGCCTAAACTTAGGGTATTGCCTCTTTCCAACACCGAATAGTCGTAGCCGCCTGGCAGTTGGTTGATAAAATCGTGCACCCCTATTAATGTGGCTGCTTCCACCACTTGTTCGCGGGTAATTGCAGGATTTCGCAAAGTGATATTGTCGGCAATGGTACCCGAGAATAAAAAAACATCTTGCAAAACTACCCCAATATTTTTTCGTAGGAGTGCTAGCTCATACTCATTGATATCTACCCCATCGAGCAAAATAGTACCCCGGTGCAATGGATACAAGCGGTTAATTAAACTGATGATGCTGCTTTTTCCGCTACCCGTGTGCCCAACCAATGCAACCGTTGTGCCGGCAGGTACTGTAAAATTGATATTTTTTAGCACATCCCGATGTTCGTCATAACCAAAATATACGTCTCGAAATTCGATGGTTCCTGCTACTTTATTGGGCTGATAGGGCTGTGCAATGTCGGGAGGCGTAGTATCCGGATTATCCAATACTTTCATTACCCGCTCTGCAGCAATCATCCCCATCTGTAATACATTGAATTTATCGGCTATCACTCGAAGAGGACGGAAAATTTGGTTGAGATACAAAATAAAAGAGACCAGTAAACCAGCTTCGGCGACTCCACCAGAAACCCACCATACCAATAATCCCGTACTAATCGCCAGTACCACTTCTACCACCGGAAAAAATACGGAATACGCAAAAATGGCCCGAATATTCGCTTCCCGGTGACGGGCATTGATGGCCGAAAATTTTTCCATCTCCCTTTCCTCAGCCGAAAAAGCCTGAACCACCTGCATACCCGTTATATGTTCCTGCACAAATGCATTCAATTCAGCTACCGCATTGCGCACCTGCATAAAACTTTTGTTTACACTCTCTTTAAAATAGTAAGTAGCCACCAACATAATGGGAAAGGGTACTAAACTAATCAGCGTAAGCTTCCAGTTAATCCAAAACATGGTGGCCAATGTAATCAGTATGGTGAGTAGGTCGGCAATGATGGGAATCAGTCCATCTGAAAAAACATCGTTGATGCTTTCAATATCATTGATGGTGCGGGTAGTGAGGGTTCCTATCGGGGTTTTGTCGAACTGGCGCAATTCGAGATTCACTACTTTTTTGTACACGGACTGCCGAAGATCATTTACCACCCATTGTCCCAGCCGGGAGGTAGTAAAGGAAAACAGAAATCGAACCGAGGTTTCCAGCAGCAAGAATAGCAACTGAAACACCGTAACCATTACAATAAATGTAACGGCATCCTGTGCAAAGGGGTATTGCCACTTGTCCGAAATCCAATGGGGCCATTGAATTGTTTTACCCATCGCCTTATCTAGGGTTACCTGAATGAGGTAAGGGCGAACCGGTGCAGCCAATGCCATACAGATCGCCAACATCCAACTCCCATACCAGGCTTTTCGGTAGGGTTGAACAAACACAAATAATTTTTTCCAGAGACTTAGGGTAAGGGTTCCAGAAGGGGTTGAATTGCTCGCCATCACCACAAAGGTAACCAACTGAATGCAGGTAAAAGGAATCGAGGTAAAATTGTCGTCCCGCTTCCTGCAAGCAGCAGCTTTCGGCGGAAGATAGCCTAGCTTTTTAGTATATTTGTACACGCATGGAAACCGCACAGGAAATAGTTACCAAAGAGGCATTACCGGTATACAATCTGGATGCCGAACAGGAAAAAAAAGAGATAGTACGCTATTATCGTGCCCTCATGCGTAGTCTGCGCCCCAAATTAAAAAAGGGCGATCGAGAATTGGTGCGGCTCGCTTTTGAAATGGCAGCCGAAGCCCACAAAACCATGCGCCGTAAAAGCGGAGAGCCCTACATCCTGCATCCAATTGCTGTTGCCATGATTTGTGTTGAAGAAATAGGACTAGGCGTTAGAAGTACCATTTGTGCACTCTTGCACGATACGGTAGAAGATACCGACCTTACCCTGGAAGATGTAGAACAGGAATTTGGAACCGAGATTGCCAAAATTGTGGATGGACTTACCAAGATTTCCACGGTAATGGATACCAATACCAGTTTGCAAGCTGAAAACTTTAAAAAAATCCTCCTCACTCTAACCGATGATCCACGCGTAATATTAATTAAGCTGGCCGACCGACTCCATAATATGCGCACCTTGGAGCATATGAAAAGGGAGAAGCAACTGAAAATTGCTTCGGAAACCATTTGGGTGTATGCCCCACTTGCTCACCGCATGGGGTTATATAATATCAAAACCGAACTGGAAGATCTCTCCATGAAATACATGGAGCCGGAAAACTACAAAGAAATTGCCCGCAAATTATCAGAGACCAAACGGGAAAGAACCCGCTATATCAATGAATTTATCCGGCCGCTGAAAGATAAGATTGATGCAGCCGGCTTTCAATTTGAAATATATGGCAGACCCAAAAGCATCCACTCAATCTGGAATAAAATTAAAAAAAAGGAAGTGGCTTTTGAAGAAGTGTATGATCTGTTTGCCATCCGTATTATCATAGACTCTCCCCTTGAAAAAGAAAAAGAAGATTGCTGGAAGGTTTACTCCTTAATAACCGATGAATACAATCCCGCCCCCGAAAGAATGCGCGACTGGTTAAGCAACCCCAAAAACAATGGATATGAAGCCCTGCATACCACTGTAATGGGCCCGCAGGGGAAATGGGTAGAAATTCAAATTCGGAGTAAACGTATGAACGAAATTGCCGAAAAAGGATTGGCTGCACATTTTAAATATAAAGAGGGCACCAACGATGAAGACCGTTTTGATAAGTGGTTTGGTCAAATTCGGGAAGTATTGGGCAGTCAGGACTCGGATGGGGTTGATTTTTTGCAGGACTTTAAAACCTCCTTCTTGGCAGAAGAAATTTATGTGTACACGCCAAAGGGAGAAGTAAAAATGTTGCCAACTGGAAGTACTGCATTGGATTTTGCCTTTGCCATTCACAGCGCCATTGGCTCAAAGTGTATTGGAGCCAAAGTACATCATAAGTTAGTACCGCTGAGTCATAAATTGCGGAGTGGCGACCAGGTTGAAATTATTACCAGTAACAAACAAAAACCTACAGAAGGCTGGCTGGGATTTGTGGTTACCGCCAAAGCAAAAACCAAAATTAAAGACGCACTAAGAGAAGAAAAAAGAACCATTGCCGAAGAAGGGAAATATACCTTACAGCGGAAGCTGGAAAACATGGGTGCTGCCTATAACTTTCATAATATCGAAGAATTGGTGCAGTTTTATAAGTTACCATCGGCACTTGATTTGCATTTTAAAATTGCCAATAAAACCATCGATCTGCGCGAGTTGAAAGAAGCCATCCTGTATGGCGACCGGATTGAATTTCCCAAACCAAAATTGCCCTTCAATGATCCGGCAGAAGCAGCAGCCAACAAGCCGGTGAACAAAAAAGACTCGGAACTGATCATTTTTGGTGAAAGCAGTGATAAAATCATGTACCAGCTTGCCAAATGTTGTCACCCCATTCCCGGAGACGATGTATTTGGATTTGTAAGCACGGGAAAAGGCATGATTATCCATCGAACTGCTTGCCCCAATGCACCGCAATTAATGGCAAACTATGGGCATCGCATTGTAAAAACCAAATGGGCGAAAAATAAAGAAATTTCATTCCTCACAGGTTTGCGGATTATCGGATTAGATGATGTAGGGGTAGTAAATAAAATTACCAACGTAATTAGTGGTGATTTACGCATCAATATTTCGGGCCTGAGTATTGAATCTAAAGAAGGCATGTTTGAAGGTACGATCAAGGTTTTTGTGCACGACAAAGAGGAGCTGGATGAGCTGGTCGCAAAACTTACCTCATTACAGGGAATTCAAAAAGTTGAACGTTTTGAAACCGATACTGCCATCAGTTAATTGCACTGCTAACTTTCATTTATACACACCGTAATAATTTATTGCACATTATCGCAATTTACAGGGTGGCTTCACTTATTTTTGTATTGTATTAATATATGTTTGTATGGTAGATGTTATCTTGGGTATGCAGTGGGGAGATGAGGGAAAGGGGAAAATAGTAGACTATTTTGCTCCCCGTTACGATATCATTGCCCGTTTTCAGGGAGGGCCAAATGCCGGGCATACCCTTTATGTAGAAGGCAAAAAAATGGTATTACACCAAATACCCTCGGGCATCTTTCATCAAAATACCATCAATATCATTGGCAATGGAGTGGTGCTAGATCCAGTAACCCTGAAAAGGGAATGTGATGCGGTAGCAGCATTTGGCATTGATGTAAAAAAGAATCTTTTTATTTCGGAGCGAACCAATATCATTGTACCAACCCATCGGGCACTTGATAAAGCTTCGGAAATGCAAAAAGGTGAAAGCAAAATTGGCAGCACCCTAAAAGGTATTGGTCCGGCTTATATGGATAAAACCGGAAGAAATGCGCTGCGTGTAGGCGACCTGCTGCATAAAAACTTTACCACCCAATACATTAAGCTTCGGCTGAAACATCAAAAGTTATTGGATAATTTTCATTTTGTAGAAGACATCACCGCTTGGGAAGAAGAATTTTTTGAGGCATTAGAGTTTCTTCGTTCGCTGAATGTGGTAAATGGGGAATATTTTATCAACGATCAAATCAGTGCCGGAAAAAAAGTACTGGCCGAAGGGGCACAGGGTAGTATGTTGGATATCGACTTTGGTACTTTCCCTTTTGTTACCTCCTCTAATACCATTTCTGCAGGGGTTTGTACCGGATTGGGGGTTTCTCCCCGCCAGATTGGTGAAGTGATGGGCGTTACCAAAGCCTACTGCACCAGAGTAGGTGGTGGCCCCTTTCCTACAGAATTGGAAGATGAGACCGGTGAATTGCTCCGCAAAACGGGGAGTGAGTTTGGTGCAACCACCGGAAGACCCCGCCGTTGCGGTTGGTTAGACTTAGTTGCCTTGCGGTATGCCAGCATGCTAAACGGCGTTACCCAAATGATAATGACCAAAGCAGATGTGCTAGACGGCTTTGAAGAATTGAAAATGTGTACCGACTATTCTATCAATGGTGAAACTACCCGGCAAGTACCCTATCAAATGAACGGCATCACCATCGATCCCGTGCTGGAAAGCTTTGCAGGATGGAATACCGATACCACTTCCATCAAAAGTTCGGAACTATTACCAGAGCAAATGAAATCATATATTCAATATATTAATGCCTATGTGGGAGCACCTGTTACCGTGGTTTCGAACGGTCCGGGAAGAGAGCAAATAGTTCATTTGTAAAAATATTTTCTATAAAAAGAAAAGTTTTTTTGGTTAGTATTAAAATGCGTTTAAAATTTACGTTACAAATCATTTTGGAATATGGCAGCCAAATTAGATAAGGACTCGAAATCCTCCCCAAAAAAACCCGCAAAGGACGCTTCTTCTGCACCCAAAGCTTCTTCAAAATCTAAGCAACCATTAGAAGATGATGAGGTGGATGATTTAGAAGATGATGAACCGGGAACCCCTAAAAAAACCAGTGCTTCCAAATCGACCCGCGCATCTTCCGATGAAGATGATGATGAGGAGGTAGATGACACAGAAGATGATTGGGAAAAATCAACGGAAGAAGATGAATGGGATCCCGACTTCGACGAATTTGACATCCCAAAAAGCAAAGGAGCCGCTAAAAGTGGTCCAGGAAAGAAAAAGGGAGAAGAAGACGACGACTTTAAACTGGATGAAGACTTTAAAGAATTCGACCTGTTTAATGATAAATCTGGCGGATTCGATGATGACGATGACGATTTCTAAACCCACTCCATTCTGTGCCTGAAAGAAGCGTTCAATCGTTTCCTGTTCCTAGCAATTTTTTGTTGTTCAAACAGCAGCTGTTGGTTTGGTGCAATCGTTTTTCGAATAGTTGCCTGCTAGATTCTCAACATTTTGTAGTTCCCGGAGAAACAACCCAATGCCTTGCTGCCGCCGGTGGCAGTTCAGTAGCCCCTGCAAACTGTTCCATTGATACCTTGTTTGAAATACTGGAAAGCCGAAACGACTGGGTTTTTGGTCACCTGGGTTATCATGCCATGCATGCCTATTTAAAACTTCCCCAACCAAACATTCCAACTGGGCAATTTCCCCATCACTTCTTTTTTTGTCCGGAAACCGTTATCAACCTCCAAACGGATAGCCTTACTATTGAAACTTGGTTGCCAGAACCCGAAAAAATTTTTCGGGATATTACCAGCATTATCCCCCAACCACTTGCTAACCATTTTCCTGCTATTCATTTTACACCGACTATCTCCAAAGAAAAATACCTACAACAGGTAACCGATATTTTACAGCATATCCATAGAGGCGACTGTTACGAAATCAACTATTGTCAGGCTTTTGTTGCACCCAACACTACCCTCGATCCCCTGCACACCTATCGTTTATTAATGGAAATTTCACCCAGTCCCTTTTCCTGCTTTTATAAAAATGAAAATCGATATCTATTCTGTGCCAGTCCGGAAAGATTTTTGCAGAAAAAAGGAAACAGGCTCCGCTCACAGCCCATTAAAGGAACCATTCGCCGCAATTTGTTCGATCCAGAACAAGACCACCAGCTGAAAGAATCCCTACTAGGCAGTGCCAAAAACCGAAGTGAAAATATCATGGTGGTAGACCTGGTTCGGAACGATTTGAGTACCATCTGCCGCGAAGGTACTGTAGCGGTTACCGAATTGTTGGGGGTATATAGCTTTCCGCAGGTACACCAATTGATTTCTACCGTTGAAGGTGAATTGAATGAGGGCAGCACGCTTTTAAATATTTTTAGCAATACATTTCCTATGGGCAGCATGACGGGTGCCCCCAAGAGAAAAGTGATGGAACTAATTGATAAATACGAAGTGGTAAAAAGGGGAATTTATTCGGGCAGTGTAGGATATATCAAACCGAATAAAGATTTTGATTTCAATGTAGTAATCCGAAGTATGGTTTACCTAGCCGAAGAACGGAATGTAAGCTTTCAGGTAGGTGGCGGGATAACAGCACAAAGTGTTCCTGAGCAGGAATACGAAGAATGTTTATTGAAAGGAAAAGCACTACTACAATTGGGAATGGAAAATACTAGCGAATAGCTTCAGCCCCCTGCAGTATTTTTTGTAGCGACTCCATCAATAGAGATGATTTTTTAATTTCAAATAATTCTTTTTTTCCGGTGCCGGAAGGCAGGTGCATTGGATATACTTTTCCGGCAGCCAGTTCACGGTCGAAAGCGGGATTTACCGCTAAAAAATTCGCCAACTCCATTCCAAGGGCGGGTGCTACTACCGAACTCAGGAATCGGCCGCTGATATAAATTTTATCGTGAGTAGCCGATAAGTCTGCCTGGGGTTGAGGTTTAAGTGCTTTTTGCCGGGCCGTTTCCGCGGCAGTAAGGGTGGTTTCGCCCCCACTTCCCTCAAAAATATAGTGGGTGCCGATAAATTTTTTAACGTGGTTACGGGTTTCTTCCGGCAAATAATATTGCAGATCCCAAAAATCTCTACTTCCCGATTTCCGGATGGCCGAACGCATTCTACCTGCACCCCCATTATACGCTGCTACCACCAATAACCAGTCGCCAAACTCGGCATACAATTCTTTCATCAAACGAGCAGCAGCATGGGTGCTTTTGTAAAAGTCTGTACGCTCATCGCGGTAGCCGGTTTTTAAACCAAAGCGATGCGCTTCATCGGCCATCAGTTGCCAAGGCCCTACCGCACCAGCCCAAGATACCAATCCGGGCGTGAGGTGACTTTCAATCACGCTCAGGTATTTCATTTCTTTGGGAATATCATACTGGGAAAGGATATTATCGTACAAATCGAAATAGGGCTTACCCCAAAACTTCATTTTTTCTAATTCCTCCCCCTGCTTTCGGATATATTCCTGCACAAAGAGAGTGGCCTTGGGATTGAGTTGTGCGTTATAAGGAAGGGAAGGATTATATTTTTCGGAAGCAAATAAACTCTCAAAACCAATTTTCATTACCCGGGTAGTGTCGTTTCCAGATGGGTAAGCAGAACCACCATTATACCAATTACTACCCGCCCAACTGCCTGCTACCATGGCAAAGGCAATCAGAATAAATTTAGACAGATTAATAGGATTAGTAATACGATTTCCCAGCCACTCCATAACCAGTAATTTTTTCAGCTATTTTATACCCAGCCAAATAACCAATATCGTGCCAAAACAAGCTAATCAATTGGTTTAGCCAACTGCATCATTTGTTGGGATAGCTTCAGCAAAGTTACTTCATCAAAGTGACTCGTCATCAACTGAAGGCCGAATGGTAGCCCATTTGGATGGGTAAAAAGGGGTAGAGATATGCCCGGAATACCCACTAGGTTGGCAAAAACCGTATAAATATCCCCCAAAAACATCTCCACGGGGTCGGTATTTTTTTCTCCTATCCGAAAGGCCGGTACCGGAACGGTGGGTAAAAGCAGGCAGCAATAGTCGGCAAATATTTCCTGGGTTTTGTTGGCCAACAATTGCCGAACCTGTTGGGCCTTTGTAAAATAGGCATCAAAATAGCCTGCACTCAGTACAAAATTTCCTAATAAAATGCGGCGCTGCACTTCCTTCCCAAATCCTTGTGAACGAGATTGGGTGTACATTTCGCTGAGACTATTCTGTGCTCCAGCACTTCGAAATCCGTATCTAACCCCATCATATCGCGACAGATTACTAGAAGCCTCGGCAGTTGTTAATACATAATAAGTGGGTACAATGGCATCTAACCAATCAAAATCGATTGGATCCACCTGATACCCTGCTTGTTTCAGTTGGTGGATAAACCCATAAATAGCGGATTGAATAGCCGGGTCGAGGGAAGGATGTTCCAACGCCTGTCTGAAATAAGCAATTTTGCCCGGAATTGGATGATCGCTGATGGCCTGAGAATAAGAAGGCACGGGCAGGGAAGCAACTGTACTATCATACACATCTTCCCCTGCGATTATTTCAAGTACTTGCGCTACATCAGCTACATTATTAGCCAAAATACCAATCTGGTCGAAAGAAGAAGCATAGGCAATTAATCCGTACCGAGATACTCTGCCATAGGTAGGTTTTAGTCCCACGATTCCACAGAAGTCTGCGGGTTGCCTAACCGAGCCACCGGTATCACTACCCAAACTAACCATACAAAGGCCAGCTTGAACTGCAACAGCCGAACCACCGGAAGAACCGCCAGGAACCCGGGAAGTATCTATAAAATTTTTTACGGGACCGAAAGCAGAATTTTCATTGCTGCTACCCATGGCAAATTCATCGCAGTTTTGGCGGCCAATGATGATGGCTCCTGCGGCTAATAATTTTTCGATAGCGGTTGCATGGTAAATGGCTGTATACCCTTCTAGTATACGAGAAGAAGCAGAAACGGCATGATTTTGATAGCAGATTACATCTTTAATACCCACGATTACTCCGTGGAGTGGTTCCATAGGTTTACCGGCTGCCCTTTCTTGATCGAGTGCAGCGGCTCTTTGCAGAGCTTCTGTTTCAAAAACTTCCAGAAATGCATTGAGCGATGCCTGTTCACGAATAACAGTTAGGTAGTGCTGAACGGTATCCGTGCAACTGGTAGCTGCTGATTGCAGCGCCTGGTGATAGTCTTTGATTGTGGTAAAACGAAACAAAGGCTATAATAAATTGATGGAGCAATTAAGCGCCGGTGGTTGTTTTGTCTTTTTCCTTGATGCCCTCTTCAATTTCACGCTTCACATTGTCTTTTGCATCATTAAATTCACGGATACCTTTTCCCAAACCTTTCATGAATTCGGGAATTTTTTTTCCGCCAAAAAGCACTAATACCACCAATCCAATCACTAATAACTCTTGAAATCCTAAGCCGCCCATAAAAAAATATTTAGTTTGTAAAGTTAGTAAAAAGCGATAAGTAACTAAAATAAGATTTCTCACCGATATACAAAAAAAGAGAAGGTGGTTTTTCAACCACCTTCTCAATATGCTTTTGATAACCGTTGCCGGATATATTAGAATCTTTTCTCTTTAATACGGGCACTCTTACCGCTGCGTTCACGCAGGTAGTAAAGTTTAGCACGACGAACCTTACCTGATTTATTCAGCAGAATCGATTCGATATTAGGTGAGTGAATCGGGAATAAACGCTCTACCCCTACTCCGTCGGAAATCTTACGCACAGTAAAGGAAGCCGTAGCACCCGTTCCCTGTTGCTTAATTACATCTCCGCGGAAGCTCTGGATACGCTCTTTACCACCCTCCACAATTTTATAGTTAACGGTAATATTATCACCGGCCTTAAAGGCAGGATGCTGCTTCTTGGTAGTAAGCTGGTCGTGTACAAATTGAACTGCTGCGTTCATAATTCATCATTTTTGAGGACGGCAAAGGTAGTTAAAAATCAATTAACCCGTTAATTTTAGGGCTATTAATTTTTATTTGGCCACATTTATGGCTCTTTTTTCTCGAATTACTGTTACTTTAATCTGACCGGGATAGGTCATTTCGGTTTGAATTTTCTGGGCAATTTCGAAGCTCAGCTTGTCGCTGTCTACATCGCTTACCTTATCAGCCTCCACAATTACCCGCAATTCTCTACCGGCTTGAATAGCATAAGCTTTTTCAACGCCTTGGTAGGAGGTAGCCAGATTTTCGAGGTCTTTGATCCGCTGAAGGTATTGCTGCATAATTTCCCTTCTAGCTCCTGGACGCGCACCGCTGATGGCATCGCAGGCCTGAATGATGGGGGAAATAACATATTGCATTTCCATTTCATCGTGGTGGGCACCTATGGCATTCACCACCGCCGGATTCTCACCGTATTTTTCGGCTAGTTTAGCACCCAATAATGCGTGGGTAAGCTCTGTTTCTTCGTCAGGCACTTTACCGATATCGTGCAATAAACCGGCTCTTTTGGCCAGTTTGGGGTTCATACCTAATTCGGCAGCCATGATGGCGCAGAGATTTGCGGTTTCCCTACTGTGCATGAGCAGGTTTTGACCATACGAAGAACGGAACCGCATTTTACCTACGATTCTCACCAATTCTTTGTGCAGGCCGTGAATACCCATTTCTATTACTGTGCGCTCTCCAATTTCAATAATTTGTTCTTCGAGCTGGCGGCGGGTTTTTTCAACCACTTCCTCAATACGGGCAGGGTGAATACGACCATCCGAAACCAGTCTTTGCAAACTGAGTCGGGCAATCTCCCTTCGCAGGGGATCGAACGAAGAAAGAATAATAGCTTCCGGGGTATCATCTACAATCAAGTCGACCCCAGTAGCTGCTTCTATTGCTCGTATGTTTCTACCTTCTCTACCAATGATCTGACCCTTAATTTCATCAGATTCCAGATTGAATACGGTAACAGTATTTTCAATGGTTACTTCGGCAGCAGTGCGTTGTATAGACTGGATTACAATCTTACGTGCCTCTTTATTGGCCTTCACCCGGGCATCTTCAATAATTTCTTGTTGCAAGGTTAATGCACGAGATTGGGCTTCTTGGCGCAGACCTTCAATCAACTGATTTCTGGCATCATCGGCGCTCAGGTTGGCTATTTTTTCTAACCGGCGGATATGCTCTTCTTGGTGTTTCTCCAGTTCGGTACGCTTGGTATTTACCACTTCAATCTGTCGATTCAGGTTTTCCTTGATACTGTCGATATCTTTCAGCTGCTTATCGAGCGAGGATTCTTTTTGGGCAACGGATTGTTCTTTTTGCTTGATGCGATTTTCGTTTTCACCAATTTTGCGGGTACGATCCAGCACATCTCGTTCGTGCTCTGCTTTAAGTTGAACAAATCTTTCCTTAGCTTCTAGCTGCTTTTCCTTTTTAATGGTTTCAGCTCTTAATTCCGCTTCCTTTACAATTTTCTGTGAGAGTTCTTCCGCTTCCTCAACTTGTTTTTTAGTGTTTTTAGAAAAGATCATCCGCCCGGCACCCAGCCCCACCACAAGTGCGACTACTCCGGTAATGATCGATATTATCATTGAATCCATGTTGTTGGCAATTTTTTAAGGTTTTCACAATCGCATACATATACATTTTTATCATATTTATATGTAAACTTGTCATTTACAAAGATACTTAATATGTTGGATAGTAGCTAGCGGGATTGCACAAACTAACCCAAAATTGGGATAAGTGGCTGAAAATGGGGGAATAACAGATGCGGAAAAGAGCTGATAAATAGATCCCTGTACTAGGAAATTGGGGTAATTGCCAGTTGAATCTGCTGTTCTATTTCTGCCAGTCGGCCAAGGGCAGCTTCCTGCTCTATGGAGGCCGATCCAGCTTCGGCTTCTTCGGTAGCAAACCAGAGCAGGGCCATTGCCACAAAATCTTGCATGTCTTTGCCAGCAAACTGGGTTTTAAATTCCCCAATTTTCTGGTTGATTAGTGCGGCGGTTTTACGAACTTTTTCTTCATCCGCTTTTTCAATGCGTATCCGATAGTTTCGGTCGGCAATTACGATATTAACCGGGAGTAATTCTTGCATAGTTTATTGATTCAGCAGCGACAAACAGTGGTCAATTTCTTTCAGATAGGCATCAATCCGCTTATTCAGCGCCTTCTTTTCATCGGTATCCAGCACCCGGGTTCCTACAGAAACCGCATCGGCGTGTTGTTGTAACTGATGTATTTTCAGTTCGCTTTCTTTCAACAGGGTCTCTTTCTTTTCTAGCTCTTTCTGCAAACGTACCTGATCTTTTTGCAACAGCTGGTGTTGTTTCAGCAACTGTTGAATCTTTTGCTGCAGGCTATTTAATTGGTCATTCAGCTGGCTCATCCCAAAAAATTAAGGGTATTAATATCGTACTATTTTCTAATTTCTGCCTGTACTTCTTTTTCTAACTGAGCAATAATCTTTGCCATCATGCCATCCACTTCCTTATCAGTTAGGGTTTTGGTTTCATCGGAGAAGAAGAAACTGAGTGCCATCGATTTTTTATTAGCCCCCAGCTTTTCGCTCTCAAAAACATCAAACAGTCGCGTATGGGTTAACAGGGGTAATTTGAGTTGCTGCAGCGTCTGCTCGATATTTCCATAAACCAATCCGGCCTCCACCACAACCGACAAATCTCTTTGCATTACCGGAAATTTATTTACTTCTTTATACCGTACGGCCCTTTGTTCAGCCGCTTCCATCAAGGGTTGCCATAATAAATCAATCATGAACACCGGTTGTCGGATATCAAATTGAGCCAATTGATTGGGAGTTACTTGTACCAACTTTCCCAGTTCTTTTTTGGCAAATAGCAACTGAGTAATTCCGTTATCCTGCACAACAAACTCCAGTTCATCCAAACCAACTGTTTGTGCCAATCCGGCCACTATCCCTTTCGCCGTGAAGTAGTCGGCCAGCACTGGCTTCTCTCGCCAATGGGGTGGTGATAATTCACCGGATAAATATAGGGTAAGGTGTTCGGTTTCCTGATATTGGTTGGCCTTAAAACAATGATAGGTTTTTCCAAATTCAAATAAAAACAACCGGGTATTTTTCCGATTCAGATTATAAGAAATGGCTTCCAAACCGGTTTCCAGCATGGAGGGGCGCATGAAATCAAGTTCAGCACTCAAACTATTGATCATTCGAACACCGGTCGCCTGTTCGGCTTCACTGTAGTATTTGCTACTGGTAATGGAATTAGTAAAAATTTCTATCATGCCCCGCCCCACTAAAAAATTAGCCAGCTTATTTTTCATACCCTCTTTTTTCGAAAGTGGGTCGAGGGAAGGACTAATGGTTATGCTGGTAGGAATTTCAATATTATCGAGTCCATCAATTCGCACAATTTCTTCCACCAGATCGGCTGGGATACTGATATCGGTTTTATGGAGTGGAACGGCAAGTCGAATTTCATCGATTCCTTCGCGTACAACTTCAAAACAAAGTGCAGTAAGAATTTTCTTTACAGTTTCTACATGGTAATTTTTACCACTCAACTTTTTCAGGTAATGATATTTGAGGCCAACTTCTTTCTTTTCCTTGGGTGTAGGATATACATCCACCACATCACCCTCAATTAAACCCCCTGCCAATTCTTTAATCATAAGTGCGGCTCGTTTCAACACGGGAACGGTTTGAGAAATATCTACTCCCTTTTCAAATCGGCCTGCCGCATCGGTGCGCAAATCGTGGCGCAAACTCGATTTGCGGATGCTGATAGGATTAAACCAGGCACTCTCTAAAAAAATGTGGGTGGTAGTATTTTTAACCCCACTCAACTTGCCGCCAAAAACACCTCCGATACACATTGGCGATTCTGTGTTGCAAATCATCAGATCTTCGCTGCTGAGTTTTCGCTCCTTATCGTCGAGCGTAATAAAAGGCGTGCCCTCGGCTAAGGTTTGCACAATTACCTGTTTACCGGTTATCGCATCTGCATCAAATGCATGCAGGGGTTGACCGGTATCGTGTAAGATAAAATTGGTGATGTCTACAATATTGTTAATTGGGCGTAATCCGATACTCAACAACCTGTTTTTTAACCAGTCGGGTGACTCTTTCACTTGCACCCCCAATAAACTAACGCCTGCATAGCGACTACAAGCTTCGGCATCCACGATTTTTACGGAAACAGGGTTTTCGGGTAAATCGGGCTTAAAGGAATTGATGGAGGGCGTAATAATTTTAGTTTCCCGCTGATGATGGGTTAGGTAGGCACAAACATCGCGGGCTACCCCAGCATGGCTCATGGCATCCATGCGATTGGGGGTGAGGCCGATTTCGAAAACCCAATCCGTATAAGGTTTAAAATGTGCTGCTACCAAAGAACCCGTTACCAGGTTATTGGGTAGTACTAAAATGCCATCATGACTGCTTCCCAGGCCAATTTCATCTTCTGCACATAACATTCCTTCACTTTCTACTTTTCGGATAACTGCTTTCCGTAAAGTGATAGGGTCACCCACCATAGGATAAATGGTAGTATCAACGGGTGCTACCACTACTTTTTGACCCACAGCAACATTCGCCGCGCCACATACAATTTGCAACAGCGTGCCGGTTCCGGTATCTACTTGGGTGATCTTTAATTTGTCGGCATTCGGATGGGGGACACATTCGATAACCTCTCCAACCACCAAACCTCGAAGTCCGCCTCGGATGCTCTCAAATACACGCAACTCTTCTACTTCTAATCCAATTGAAGTGAGTATAGTAGATAATTTTTCGGGTTCAATGGGTTCAGGCAAATAATCCAGTAGCCAGTTATAACTGATGGTCATATTTATTACACATTACAATGGCAAAAATACATGAATATAACCGGATGAAGGCGTGATATGGAAAAATGGTCTATAACAATAGGAAAATATATAATGTGTGAAGGTTAATAAAAGATATTTTGATGAATTTTAGTGGTTAACAACCTGTGTGAAAAGATAAAATTCCGGTGGATAACCTCATAAAAAGAGTGGAAAATTCTCAATAAAAACTGAATGAAAGGTGCATAAACTGTGCGGGAAAAAATGCATAAAATAATTTTTCTCTGCCGCCCGCTTCGGATTATATTCGCTGTTCGGTGAAACTTTTGCGAACTGATTTTTTGGCTGGCCCATAGTTTCCGAAACCCATTTAACTACCTACTGAATTGAATTGTGATGGATATTCCTAATATAAATAAAGACAGAAAAAGAAGAAAGCCCAGTGTTACCGATACTACACCCCTGTTGTATGGTAAGGTGCCGCCTCAGGCACGAGAATTGGAGCAGGCTGTGCTGGGTGCCATTATGCTCGAAAAAAGTGCCTTTGATACAGTAACTGAAATTCTTAAGCCCGAATGTTTGTACTCAGAAGCCAACCAAATTATATTTCGTTCGATGTATGATTTGCAGCAAAAGAATATGCCGATTGATCTATTAACAGTGGTGGAAGAATTGAAATCACAGGAGATGCTCGATCAGGTGGGAGGTGCCTATTACCTAACGCGGCTTACCAATTCGGTAGTTTCCTCAGCAAATATTGAAACCCATGCCCGTATCATTCTGGAAAAATTTATCCAGCGCGAATTAATCCGCATCAGCGGTGAAATTATCGGATCTGCCTATGAAGAAGGAACCGATGTATTTGATTTGCTAGATGAGAGTGAGGCAAAGATGTTTCACATCACCAACAACTACCTGAAAAAGAATTTTACTGAAATTGGCGACGCCATTACAGAAACCCTTACGCGCATTGATATGTTGCGCACAAAGACTGAAGACATCTCCGGTGTACCCAGTGGATTTTCCCGGTTAGATAAAGTAACATTCGGATGGCAACCAACCGACTTGATTATTTTAGCTGCCCGCCCCTCTGTGGGTAAAACGGCTTTTGCCCTCAACCTAGCTCGCAATGCGGCCTTACATCCTACTCAACCTGTTCCGGTAGGCTTTTTCTCGCTAGAAATGAGTGCCTCTCAATTGGTGATGAGGATTTTAAGCGCCGAAAGTGAGATTGACATGCGCAAAATTACCCGGGGCAAACTGGAGAACTACGAATACGAACAATTACTCAGTAGGGGTATCAAACGCCTAGAATCTGCTCCGATATTTATTGATGATACCGCTTCCCTTAACATCTTCGAATTTAGAGCGAAAGCGAGACGACTGGTAAACAAAAATAAGGTTGGACTTATCATTATTGATTACTTGCAGCTGATGGGTGGTTCGGTAGACAGAAATTCGAACCGTGAACAGGAAATCAGCAGCATTTCCCGTAACCTGAAATCACTGGCAAAAGAATTGAATATCCCTATCATCGCACTTAGTCAGTTGAGTCGTGCCGTAGAAACCCGCAAAGAAAGTAAAGTGCCCCAGCTGAGTGATTTGCGCGAATCGGGTGCTATTGAACAGGATGCCGATATGGTTATGTTTATCTATCGCCCCGAATACCACGATATACATGCAAACGAGCAGGGAGAAAGTACCACGGGTGAAGTGCATATTCGTATTGCGAAACACAGAAATGGTGAACTAGATTACATCAAACTAAGAGCCAATTTGTCTATCCAGCGTTTCGAAGATGATCCTTCCGACGAAAGAGGGGGTGGCTGGAAACCAACCGGAATTCGCCCACCAGGAACACCCGTTGGTTCTGGATCTGATAGTGCTAAATTATTTGTTGAAAAAGGCAGTCGAATGAACGATACCAATTTTGATGAAGGATTAGACAATGCCACACCATTCTAATATGGGCAAAAGCTTATCCAATAAAAAAAAGTAGTTGCCTTTCACATGAGTGTACCACTTTTTTATGAGCCGGGATTGCCGGAAAACACCCATGGGTTTCAATTAAGTGAAGCCTCAGCCCATCATTGTGTGCAGGTGCTGCGAAAAGTTGTAGGAGATACCATTGAGTTAACGGATGGAAAAGGGAATGCCTGCTTTGCCACCTTGCTTTCGGTTAATAAAAAACAAACCATAGTTACAACACAATCCTTTCGAAAAAATCCAGCACCCACAACCCGTTTAACCCTTTGCATTTCATTACTTAAAAATAGTCAGCGACTTGAATGGCTGTTAGAAAAAGTAACTGAAATGGGGATAACCGAAATCCAACCCATCCTCTGCGAAAGAACAGAGCATACCCGCTTTAGAAGAGATCGAATGGAAGGCATTTTAATTGCTGCCATGATACAAAGCAAACAACACTTTTTACCTGCATTGCACGATCCTATTCGCTTTACCCAATTGCTAGCGTTACCCAGTGCTGCTCATCAATGGATAGCCCACTGTGCACCCGGCAACCAACAACCATTATCTGAATATAAAGCTTTCGGGTTTTGCAGAATACTGATTGGTCCTGAAGGAGATTTTTCGGATACAGAAATTAGACTTGCAATGGAAAATAAATACTTGCCGGTAAGCTTAGGAAATACAAGGTTAAGAACTGAAACCGCCGGTATGGTAGCCACTGCACTTATACTAAATCAGAGCCCTAAAATATAAAACAACTGTTTTTATGAAACTGAGATATTGTTTATTGCTTTTACTTCCCTTGTTTACCCAACAGTGTTCTATGCTTTCTTCTAATAAAGAACCTGTGGTGCGCGATACCACCATAACCGCCGTAAGTTCTTTTAATAACTTGTTTTTCGACAGCACAGAAATTCCGGCATTTTTATCAGGCCAAAATAGGTATGCCAGTTTTGCAGATCAGTATATGGATTTTTATAGAGGTAGAAACTTTCAATTTGCTTGGTTCGATTCTTCCGGACTTTCGGAACAGGCCTTAAACCTGATGAACTTGGAAGAAAACTATATACAGGAAATGATGGACAGCAGTTTACACAATGAACGTTTATCTAAATTGAAAGATTCTCTGAATAACAAAAACAAACTTTCACAAGCTGCCCTAACTCAGTTAATGATCAACACTGAATTACTTTTAACCGGACAGTTTTTTCAATATTCTGCCAAAACCTATACTGGCAGCGATATCAACACTACAGAATTAGGTTGGTTTATTCCCAGGAAGAAAATTAACCTCACAGAAATGCTGGGTACTGCCATTACAACCGGTGAACTATATCCACAACAAAACAACCTACAAAATATTCAGTATAAATTATTACAACAACAGCTTGCATTCTATATTGGATTAGCCAAAAAAGATGTACCCGATACCATTTCTAATGTAGACAAACCGCTGCATGTAGGCGATTCGGGAACCCGAGTTGCTGCCATTAAAAATCGGTTGGCTTATTGGGGAGACAGCAGCTTAACGGGAACACTTACCCAACACTTCGACAGTTCAATGTTTACTGCAGTAAAAAAATATCAAAAGCGAATGGGGTTGCCTACCGAGGGAACGGTTGGAAATAAAACCATTGCTGAGCTCAATGTGCCGGTTCAAAAAAGAATCCGGCAAATATTGGTGAATCTCGAAAGAGTTCGCTGGATGCCGGCAGAAAAAGATTCCAATTATATTTTGGTAAACATTCCGGAGTTTACTATGCATGTGTATGATAGCAGTCAACTCAAGTTCGACATGCGGGTAATCGTGGGCACCGCCGCCAATAGTTCGGCCATTTTTAGCGGTCAGTTGCGGTATGTGGTATTTAGCCCCTACTGGAATGTTCCGGAGAGTATTGTAAAAAAGGAAATTATGCCGGCGATAGCCAGAAATCCCAATTACATTTCCAAAAACCATATGGAAATAACCGGATACAATGGGAAAACGCCTAATATCCGACAAATTCCAGGTCCTTGGAATTCTTTGGGACTAGTTAAATTTCTTTTTCCCAATAATTTCAGTATTTATTTTCATGATACCCCTAATCGAACCTTATTTCAGCAAAACACGCGAAGCATGAGTCATGGGTGTATTAGACTGGGAGAGCCGAAAAAATTTGCGCAGTACCTGCTTAGGAATGATAAAACCTGGACTGAAAATAAGATTGACTCTGCCATGCACCTGAGCAAAGAGAAGTGGGTAACCTTGCCTAAGGGTATTCCAGTATTTTTGGTATACTTTACTGCCTGGGTTGACAAAGAAGGGCAGTTAAATTTCAGGAAGGACATCTATGGGCATGATGCCAAAATGGAAGCCAAATTGTTTGAAAAATAATATCTGTTTAAGTAGCAAATAGTATTTAGTAATTTTGCAGTAATAAAATAGGCAGGCCATGCAAATAGTGGAAGTGAATAATACCCATACTGCCCAGGAATTTTTACAAATTAACCGGACACTCAACCGACATAATCCCTGCTATATTTCTCCTTTAGACAATGAAGTGAGCGAAGTGTTTGACCCCAAAAAAAATCACCTATTCCAGTTCGGAGAATGTAATCGTTGGATTTTAGTGGACGAAACCGGCAAAACCTGTGGAAGAATTGCTGCCTTTACCAATTCGAAATATAAAACCCGGGGTACAGATGTGCCAGTAGGAGGAGTTGGTTTTTTTGATTGTATTCAGGACCAAGGGGCAGCAAATTTATTGTTCGATCGTGCCAAGAATTGGTTACAAAGTAAAGAAATGAAGGGAATGGATGGTCCTATCAATTTTGGGGAAAGGGATAAATGGTGGGGCCTTATGGTAGAGGGATTTGATAAAGAGCCAATGTATGGCATGTCGTTTAACCCAGCTTATTATCAAAATTTATTTGAAAATTACGGATTCCAAAATTATTATAATCAGTTCTATTATGGCATGAATGTGCATGATCAATTACCCGAAAGGTTTGCCGAGCGCCATGCAAAATTTGCTGCCAAAGCCGACTATCGAGCTGAAGATATTCAAACGAAAAGTTTAGAGAAGTATGCAGCAGATTTTGTTACAGTATACAATGCCGCCTGGGCACAACATGGAGAGGTGAAGGAAATTTCTCAAGAACAGGTGATGAAATTATTCAATAAAATGAAGCCTATCATGGATAAAAGGGTAATCTCGTTTGCGTATTATAAAGAAGACCCAATTGCCATGTTTGTAAATATTCCGGATGTGAACCAATATTTTAAACACTTTAATGGGAAATTTGGATGGCTGCAAAAGCTCTCCTTGCTCTTGATGAAGTGGCG
Source organism: Chitinophagia bacterium (assembly GCA_037131895.1). Classification (GTDB taxonomy): domain Bacteria; phylum Bacteroidota; class Bacteroidia; order Chitinophagales; family Chitinophagaceae; genus Sediminibacterium. The sequence goes on from JBAXQE010000012.1 coordinate 45,407, forward strand.
TGGAACTAATAAACGACTTACTGGATTAGTTTTTGGTGTGGTACCAAAATTTCAATCTTTGGGAATTGATAGCTTCCTGATTTATGAGAGTTCGCTTATCTTAACCAAAAACGACTGGTACGAAGAATATGAAATGGGATGGGCCGGTGAGTGGAACCCAAAAATGGTGAATATATATAAAAGTTTGGGAGCTACACAAAGTAGGCGGATGGTTACCTATCGATATTGGTTTAACCCCGAACATCCCTTTGAAAAACATCCAGTAATGGAATACAAATAGCCTAATTCAGTTTTCGACCGGTTGTGTAAAAAAGCCCTGTGCCGATTAGCCAACCTAAGCATTCCTATACGTATATTGCGCAACTACTATGGATAATTTTGTTGTTTCTGCCCGAAAGTACCGCCCCCAGAATTTTAATACTGTGGTTGGGCAATCGCATATTACCACTACATTAAAAAATGCAATCCGCCAGCAGCAATTGGCGCATGCTTTTTTGTTTTGTGGGCCAAGAGGAGTAGGAAAAACAACCTGTGCAAGAATTCTGGCAAAAACCATCAATTGTACCCAACCTACAGCAGATGGGGAAGCCTGTAATTCCTGCAATAGCTGTGTAAGTTTTGATGCTGGCACCTCTCTGAATATTCATGAACTCGATGCTGCCAGCAATAATTCAGTAGACGATATTCGCGAACTGGTAGATCAAATCCGTTTTTCTCCCCAAGCAGGAAAATATAAGGTATATATCATAGACGAGGTACACATGCTGAGTACCAATGCCTTTAATGCATTTCTTAAAACCCTGGAAGAACCCCCGGCACATGCCATTTTTATTCTGGCCACTACTGAAAAGCATAAAATTTTACCCACGATTTTAAGCCGGTGTCAGATATTCGATTTTAAACGAATTACCCAGCAAGATACTGTTGATCACCTGATGGAAATTGCTGAAAAGGAACATATCTCTGCAGAAAAAGCCGCGCTGCAACTGATTGCCCAAAAAAGTGAGGGGTGCATGCGCGATTCTCTGAGTATTCTCGACAAATTGGTAAGCTTTACCGGAGGAAAGGTAACCTATCAAAACACATTAGAGCACCTGAACGTGTTGGATGAGGACTATTATTTCCAATTCCACGAATTATTGCAAAAAGAGGATTTATCCGGCGTGATGTTGCTCTTTGATGAAATCAATAAAAAAGGATTTGAAGGAGAATTGGTGCTGAATGGCTTCGCTTCATTTTACAGGAATCTGCTACTCAGTAAAGATCCTGCAACCGCCTCTATTTTAGAAGTAATGGAGGGTATGCAGGAAAAATTTGCAAAAGTGGCAGCGCAAACAGAAACTTCTTTTATCCTGAGTGCCTTGAATATCGTTGGGGAAGCTGAAATACAAATCAGAATGGCCCGCAATAAAAGATTGCTGGTAGAAATGGCCTTGATTAAATTGAATTTTCTACAACAGGCCATTGAACTGAGTAACGACCAACAAACACTGGTTAAAAAAAAACGACTTGATGCACCCATCCTCCTGAAACAGGTACCCATCGTATCTTTTCAACCTGCCAACAGCAAAAAAGGAACCGCAGAAGGTGCCCAATTGGTAATTCAAACTCCTTCAACTCCCTCTACACCCCCCAAACCTACTCCTGCAATAATAACTACTCCCACTGCACCCGCAGCTACTTATATTCCAAAAACGGGTGATAAGAAAAATCTGCTTTCTGCCTTGCGGGAGAAATATGGAAATGAATATCAAATTGAAGAAGTAACAGAATCGCTGGCACTTACTACTGAAAAGTTACAGGAGTGCTGGAACCAATACATTGCTAAGCTAGAAAAAGAGCTGAAACACTCAGCTGCCGCTAGTTTCTCAACTGCGAAATTGCAAATAGAAAACGAAGTTAAATTTACGGTTACCGTTTTTTCTGTTACTTCACAAAAATTTATTGACGCAGAAAAAATGACGCTGCTCGACCACCTGCAACAGTGCTTCCACAACCGATCGGTGAATTACGACATCTTGGTAGAAGCAGGTGAAAAAGAAGATATTCCTGCCTACCTGAGAATGAATACAAAGCAAAAATTCGAATACATTACTAATCTGTATCCAATGGTAAAAACATTGAAAGATACTTTGAATTTAGAATTGGATTAATCCAATTGCCTACCCTATTTTTTTGGTTTTTGTATAGCCATTTTTTTGCAAGCACTGGAGCACTTTTTCTCGTTGATCTCCCTGCACCAATATCAATCCTTCCTTGGAACTGCCGCCGGTTCCACAAAAATTACGCAGTGTTTTTCCCAAAGATTCCAAATCTCCATCCGCACCTACAAAACCGGTAATGAGGGTTACAACTTTTCCCGCCCGTTGCTTTTTATCGAGTTGAATCCTAAGTTCCTGCTGAGCCGATGGCAGTGTTTCCTGAGCGGCTTCCTCAGGCTCCCATTGAAAGGAAGGATTGGTACTGAATACAATACCATTTCCGGAAGAGGTTTGCTTTTTTTTCATATCCTTTAATTAAACCATCACTGCTTTTAAACTAAGGTCCAGACTGGTAGCCTGATGAATTAATCCGCCTACACTTACAAAATCAACGCCGGTTTGGGCATAATCAACAATATTATGTAATCCAATCCCTCCACTTGCCTCTGTTTCGAAACGACGATTGATAAAAACTAGCGCTGCTGCAACTTCTTGCGGACTAAAATTATCCAGCATGATTCTGAAAACCTTTCCCTCCCCTACATGGCAAATTTCTGCTACCTGTTGTAAATTTCCTGCTTCCACCTCAATAGAAAGATTAAGCTTTTTTTCCACAATATAAGCATGGGCTGCTTCGATAGCGGCAGTAATGCCTCCGCAATAACTGATGTGATTGTCTTTCAACATAATCATATCATATAAACCCATACGATGGTTATGTCCTCCTCCTATTCGCACGGCTTCTTTTTCGAGTAACCGAAAGTTGGGAGTGGTTTTACGGGTATCAAGTAGGCGGGTTGAATAGTTGCTCAGCAGACTAGTATAGGTTCGGGTAAGCGTTGCAATACCACTCATGCGCTGCATACAATTGAGTACAAGCCGCTCACAGGTTAAAATGGTGCGCATATCTGCTTCCACTTCAAAAGCTTTATCACCTGCTTGCATAGGTTGCCCATCAGTAAGAAAGGGGGTAAACTGAATGTTTTCTTCTCGAAGCCGGAAAATGGTTTCCGCAACCTGCATACCTGCTACAATTCCGCTCTGCTTAACTTTTAAAACTGCCTTACCCCTTTTGCCGGCAGGTATACAACTGAGGGTGCTGTGATCGCCATTCCCCTCGTCTTCCTGCAAAGCACGCAACAGTAAAATTTGCAGGGGATTTTCCATGAGTTATCTAATAAAAAAAAGTAAATGATTAATTAAGGCAAATCCTTCGCCTATTAATTAATTCGAACCGTTATAATATAATGCTTCCCTTTAATCATCTTCATCATCAAAGTAATGTTATAGCCTTTCCCTCCATTCAGTAAACGGCCCGTCATATACATCGTATTTCCAATTTCACGGTCAGATATCTTTTCGAAACCCTGAATAGACTTCTCCGAAAAAAAGGAACTGAGTGCAATAGCGGCTTGATTCTTACTCACATTTTTAATTTCGTCTTTCTCGGGAAATTTCATGTCGACCATCGCATCAAAATATTCCGCCACCTCATTGGCATGCGCAGTTTTAAGTGCAGACACCAGCATTTCCAAATCACTTTGAACAGAAAATGACAAACTACTCAACGCCAATAAACATACAAATCCAATCTTCCGCATATAATCAATTTAGCTTGTAATCTACCAATAACATGCCAAAAGTACCATTCTGGGCTTATTTCACAAAAGATAAGCAAAAAGCTTCTTTGATAAAATCGTAAATTTGTATATGAACAAGAAAGTAATATTAATTATAATGGATGGATGGGGACTGGGGAAAGTACCCGCTTCGGATGCAATTCAGCAGGCAAATGTTCCATTTGTAAGTGGATTGTATAATAAGTACCCCAACAGTACCCTCATTACCTGCGGAGAATTAGTAGGATTACCAGACGGGCAAATGGGAAACAGTGAAGTTGGCCACCTGAATTTGGGGGCCGGCAGAATTGTATACCAGGAGCTCCAGCGCATCAATGTGGCCATTCGGGAAGGTGAGCTGGCTTCTAATACTGCACTCCTAGAAAGCATTCAATATGCCAAAACCAATCAAAAGCCCCTGCACCTAATGGGTTTGGTAAGTGATGGCGGCGTACATTCTCATACCAGTCACTTGAAAGCGCTGTGCGATTTGTGTAAGGCAGCAGGACTAGAAGAAGTTTACATTCATGCTTTTACGGATGGTAGAGATACAGATCCCAAAAGTGGACTCGGTTATATTTCTGCACTGGAAAACCATCTGCTACAATCGGTGGGCAAACTGGCTTCCGTAAGTGGGCGGTATTATGCGATGGACCGAGATAAAAGATGGGAGCGTGTTCAGTTGGCATATAATTGCCTCGTAAAAGGGGAAGGCCCCTCCTCGAATTCGGCGAAAGAGGCAATACAAAATGCATACGAAGCCGGCATAACCGACGAATTTATTAAACCAACCGTATTACTACAGGATAATGGTAATCCGATTGCCACCATTCAAGAAGGGGATGCTGTAATCTGCTTTAATTTTAGAACCGACCGCTGCCGTGAGATTACCACCGTACTCACGCAACAAGATTTTCCTGAGTGGGGTATGAAAAAATTAGCCCTGCACTTTACTACCATGACTCAGTACGACCAAACCTTTCAGCAGGTAGGCGTTGTTTTTAATAATGATAACCTCAATAACACTTTGGGTGAAGTGTTGGAAGCGAATGGAAAAAAACAAATTCGGATAGCAGAGACTGAAAAATATCCGCACGTTACCTTCTTCTTTAGTGGCGGAAGAGAAACTCCTTTTACTGGAGAGAGCCGAATTATGGTACCTTCCCCTAAAGTGGCCACCTATGATTTACAACCCGAAATGAGCGCAGTAGAAATTACCGACCTGCTGATTCCGGAAATTGAAAAAGAAACAGCTGATTTTATCTGTTTAAATTATGCCAACGCCGATATGGTTGGGCATACCGGCGTTTTTGCTGCAGCAATAAAAGCAGTAGAAACTGTAGACGCCTGTGTGCAACGCGTAGTTACTGCTGCTTTAACCCATGGATATTCCATTTTGCTTACTGCCGATCATGGGAATGCCGACTATATGATTAATGAAGACGGCACCCCAAATACCGCACATACCCTTAATCCAGTTCCACTGTTTCTGATTGACGCGGCTTACAAAGGCAAGCTGCTATCTGGAAAATTAGGTGATCTGGCACCTACTATTTTACATTTGTTGCAGATTCCTATTCCTGCAGAAATGACGGGGCAGGTGCTAACCGTTGAAGCAACTGATTAATTATTTGCGTATTTTACAAACAATCTTTCAAACAAGCCCCCATGATCAAAAAAATTTTATTGGTTCTATTAGTCGCTTTCATCGTTATGCAGGCATTCCGACCAGCAAAAAATAATTCAGGAAACAAAACAAAAGATATCTCACTAAGCTATCCCGTTTCCGACAGTGTTACTAAGATTTTTGAAAAGGCTTGTAATGATTGTCATAGTAACAATACCCATTACCCTTTATATGCAGAAGTTCAACCGCTAGCCTGGTGGCTGAATGATCATGTGACCGACGGGAAAAAACATTTCAATTTAAGTGAGTTTAGCGGTTACCGGATTGCTAAGCAATATAAGAAACTAGAAGAATGTATCGAACAGGTGAAAGAAGGAGAAATGCCGCTCGAATCTTATACCCTTATACACAAAGAAGCCAGATTAAGCGAAGCGGAAAAACAAACCCTGTATGCCTGGTGTGAAGCAGTACGTGATAGTATCAAACAAAAATATCCGGCAGACAGTTTGGTTATCAAGCGCAAGAAATAACCGAATTTTTTAATGCCCTCTTTTTATGCCCATACACCAGGCCAAGTATCTCATTTCATCTGCGTTGGTTACGCAATGTCCTGCACCCGACCGGCCTGAATATGCTTTTATTGGCAGAAGTAATGTAGGAAAGTCGTCGCTGATTAATTTAATCACTGGTCAAAAAAATCTTGCCAAAACTTCCGCAACACCGGGAAAAACCCAACTGATTAATCATTTTACCATTTCCAGTGGCAAATCGGGTAAGTCGAAAAAATACGAATGGTATCTGGTAGATTTACCGGGATATGGATATGCAAAAATTTCGCTAACGGAAAGGGCCCGCTGGGAAAAAATGATTGCCGACTACTTAACCAAAAGAACCAATCTTTCCGAAGTTTTTGTGCTAATCGATAGCAGACATTCGCCACAAAAAGTTGATCTGGAATTTGTTAGCCAACTAGAAAAGTGGAAAGTGCCTTTTTGTTTGGTTTTTACCAAGTCGGATAAAGAAAAACCCGGTGCTGTAAAACGTCATGTGCAAGAATTTTTAGATGAACTGAAAAAAACTTGGCAATTCCTGCCCCGACATTTTGTTACCAGTGCCGAAAACAAAAGCGGCAAAGAAGAATTGGTAGGGTATATTGAAAGTAATAACCACTTGTTATTGAGTGACCCGGCTTAAAATTAATTCACCATTTTATCTGCACAGCAGCTGCTGGCGAAGGCTTCCGGTTTAGCTTTAAAGGCAAATCCCATTCCTAGAATATAACCCATTGCTTCCTTTAATGCATCATTACTTTTAAATTGCGGATTGGTGTTAATATCAGCATGCACTTCCAAATCAACCCCATATTCAATAAATATATCACATAAAGCATAGGCCACTTCAATGCTTTTTGCAACTTCCATCAGCATCCGCTCCTTGATATGAAACGTTTGCTTCATTTTCTCATTGTGAATAAACATAAAACCACCTGCATGCTCACGCAAAAACACAATCACGGTAGCAAACTCCGTTATCTCGCCCTTTACCTGGCTATCGGTTCCGATACATACTTTCAATTTAATACCCTTCTCCGTTTCCTGCTGAATGGTTTCCCGAACTGCCTCTTGAATAGGCTGAGCAATGGCTTCTCCATTAAATTTTCTCCAGCGCATGGTATTAACGTTTGTGTAATTTACCTAAATCGGGCACCTCACCCTAACATCCCTATCCGATAGTTTTGCACAATAAGGGGATAACCCGGCATAGTAAATGACTTTTTCTCTCCCCGCTAATCAAAAATATATTCCGATTTGGGTACTTTGTTACAACTTTGCCCGTTCACGAACCAATCAGCCGAAAAAAGAATTTCATGAAGTTATTATTACAATACCTGAAACCCTACCGATGGCTGGTATTACTGGCCCTATTACTGGCTGCCATTAACCAGTCATTTTCCATGCTCGACCCATATTTTTTTGGGAAATTACTCGACACATATGCTTTTCATCCCTATGAAAAAGGCTACTTTGATGCCGGCAAAAAATTTATAGTTACTGGCCCACGTACCCAATCTGAATTTATCTGGGGCATATTAGGCACCCTTGGAATTTTGATCAGCGTAGCTATGATTTCAAGAATAGCCAAGGCCTTTCAGGATTATTTCAGCAATGTAATTGTTCAAAAATTTGGTGCTAAAATATTTACAGATGGACTAAAACATTCCATGGAATTGCCCTATCAGGAATTTGAAGACCAGCGCAGCGGTGAAACCCTCTCTATTTTAACCAAGGTAAGAACCGATACAGAAAGATTCATCATCTCTTTCATTAATGTACTATTTGGAATTCTAGTAGGCATTGTATTTATTTCTATATACTCTTTCAAACTGCACTGGTCAATCATGCCGATTTATACTTTGGGCATTGTGTTTCTATCCCTGCTTACCAGTTTGCTGAGTAAAAAAATTAAGCTGATTCAAAAAAATATTGTAAAGGAAACCACGATGCTTGCGGGAAGTACAACAGAAAGCTTGCGCAACATCGAATTGGTGAAAAGTTTGGGTCTTACCGATCAGGAAATTACCCGACTCAATAAAAACACCTATAAAATTTTGGGGCTGGAACTGCGAAAAGTAAAGAGTATTCGTTCGCTCAGCTTTATTCAGGGAACATTTGTGAACATGCTGCGTCAGGTGATTATGTTTACCCTGCTGTGGTTAGTTTTTCAGGGAAAGTTAACGGCAGGCGAAGTGATGACCCTAACCTTTTACTCTTTTTTTATTTTTGGACCCCTTCAGGAAATTGGAAATATCATCCTTTCGTATCGGGAAGCGGAAGCCTCTTTAAATAATTTTCATAACCTGATGCAGAAGCCATCAGAACCTAAGCCCGATCATCCAAGCAAAGTAGGAGACATTAAACAGTTAACTTTTCAGGATTTGTCGTTCAAACATCAAACTGCACAATACAATGCCTTGGAGAACATAAGCTTTCAGGTTGCCCGAGGTGAAACGGTTGCTTTTGTTGGGCCCAGTGGTGCCGGAAAAAGTACACTGATGAAATTGTTGGTTGGCCTGTATCAAACCCAACAGGGCAGCATTTCTTACAACCAAATTGACAGTTCTGAAATTGTATTTGATGAATTGAGAAGTCAAATTGGATTTGTTACCCAAGACACACAACTATTTGCCGGCACCATCCGTGAAAACCTGCTGTTTGTTTGTCCGCAAGCTACAGAGTCCGACATATTAGAAGCCCTGAGTAAAGCCAGTTGCGACAAATTATTATCAAAAGCCGAAAAAGGCATCGATTCAGTGATTGGAGAAGGCGGCTTAAAGCTCAGTGGTGGAGAAAAACAGCGTTTATCCATAGCACGTGCTTTGATCCGTAAACCCAAGCTGCTTATTTTCGATGAAGCTACTTCTGCATTGGATAGTATTACGGAAGAAGAAATCACCAATACTATTCGGGCAATTTCTGCCGAGAAAAAACAAATCACAGTAATGATAGCCCACCGCCTGAGCACTATCATGCATGCCGACCGTATTTATGTTCTCGAGAAGGGGCAAATCATTGAAACAGGCAGTCATGCCGAATTATTAGCCGAAAAGGGCCTTTACTATGCCATGTGGCGCCAACAGATTGGAGAAAGAAAAATGGTGCCAGTAATGGCATAATGGATATTGATTCTATTCAAGAATTGCCTTCCAGCTTTTTCTTTATGTATTCGAGTACTGAGGGATCTTCAAGCCCTTCCATATCACTCAACTCCAGTTCAATAGCGCGGGTGCTGAGGCGTATTTCTAATAAAGATAATAACAGGGATGCCGCAAACAGCAGCATGCTGCAAGCGAACACCACTTGGGCTACCGTATCAATTTGCAGATATACAAAAAACATACAGCCAATACAAAATAAAAAACTTAGTACCCCCAGGGTTTGCATTCGCTTAATCAGTTTTAAGCGATATCGTAAATTTTTAATCTGCCCAAGGATAATACTTTTTTGATCGTGTTCGGCATATTTGTCATGCAGGCTTCTTACCCGGTTAGACAGCGCCAGAAAACGATTGGTATAGGCCAGCATTACCAAACTGATGGCCGGAAATAATAAGGCTGGGGTATTAATTGATAATTCCATACCTAAAATTACAAAAGTATTTCAACCCGGCCTTCGCTGAAATCGATATCGCTATTGGATGTTGTTTAAAAAAATCCTATATTCAAAAAATAAAACCTTCTTCATGCAAATTTTGGTTATGAAAAAAATATGCCTGTTTTCGCTAGTATGGATAACCCTCGGTGCTGCAGCACAAAAAATTGACTCAGCCTGGGTAGCAACTCATTATAAAAAGAAAGAAGTGTATATAAAGATGCGAGATGGCATACAATTATTTACTTCGGTATATTACCCAGTACAAAACGAAGAAAAACATCCCATCCTACTAACCAGAACCCCATATTCCTGTGCGCCTTATGGAGAAAATAATTTTAGAAACTTTACCAGAAACAATCATTTTAATGAATACCTAAAAGAAGGATACATAATCATCACGCAGGATGTTAGAGGCAGGTGGATGAGTGAGGGAACATTTGAAGACGTTCGACCCTTTAATCCGAAAAAGAGTGGTCAAGAAACGGATGAAGCTTCAGATACCTGGGATACCATCGACTGGCTGGTAAAAAACTGGGAAAATAACAATGGAAATGTAGGTGTATTTGGCATTTCCTATCCCGGATTTTATTCAACAATGGCAGCTTTATGCGGACATCCGGCATTAAAAGCGGTTAGTCCGCAAGCCCCCGTTACCGATTGGTTTGCAGGGGATGATTTTCACCATAACGGGGCATTTATGATGATGGATGCTTTTTCGTTTTACAGCGGATTTGGAAAACCCAGAAAAGCTCCAACAACCCAACCTGTATCCGGATTCAAATTTCCCACCAAAGATCATTACCAATTTTATTTGCAGGCAGGCGGCCTCTCGCGTTTAGCTGATTATATGGGAGACAGTATTTTATTTTGGAAAGATTTATATGCACATACCCAATACGACTCGTTTTGGAAAGCCCGAAATGCCAGAAATTATGTGCAATATATTCCTGCAACTACTCCTACATTAATTGTAGGTGGATTATTTGATGCGGAAGATTGTTTTGGAGCCTGGAACCTCTATAAAGCAATTGAAAAAAATGCCTCCAATAACAATAAGCTGGTGATGGGGCCTTGGTATCATGGACAATGGGCAAGTGGTATGGGGAAAAATTTAGGGAATGTACAATTTGGTAGCAATACGAGTGAATGGTATGCCCAGGAAATTGAATATCCTTTTTTTCAATATTATTTAAAAGGTAAGGGAACGGGAGTAAATTTGCCCGAAGCCACCATCTTTTTCAGCGGAGAAAACAAATGGCGGCAATTTAACAGCTGGCCGGCAAAAGAGGCTTCTATTGCCAATGGTTACCTACAAAAAAATGGAAAACTATCTTTTCAAAAAACAATATCCAACCCCCTAACGTATAGCGAATACATTAGTGATCCGGATAAACCTGTTCCATATACCGAAGATGTGCATACTGGCAGAACCCGTGAATATATGACCGACGACCAGCGATTTGCTGCTCGCAGACCAGATGTGTTGGTTTTTGAAACAGAAACTCTAACCAGCGATGTAACAGTTGCGGGTTCAATCGTTGCCAATCTTTGTGTAAGTATAAGTTCCCGAGACGCAGATTTTATAGTGAAACTGATTGATGTATTTCCAGATGATTTTGAAAACAATCCGCCGAGTAACTATATAATGAATGGCTACCAAATGTTGGTGCGGGGTGAGGTAATGAGAGGAAAATTCAGAAATAGCTTAGAAAAAGCCGAGCCATTTATTCCCAATCAAATTACCCATTTCCAATATGCCCTTCCGGATGTTGCGCATACCTTTAAGAAGGGGCATAAATTGATGATACAAATTCAAAGTAGTTGGTTTCCGCTGGTTGATAGAAATCCTCAGCAATTCATGAACATTTATCAGGCAACATCAAAAGACTTTACGAAAGCTGCCATCAAGGTATATCACGATGAATCTTATATAAGCTTGCCGATACTAAAATAATAAGAGAGGATAAAACGGATTAGCGCACTTTTAGCATTGGGCGCACTTGCTGAGTAGCCATATTCTGTAATCTAGCATAATACACTCCACTGGGCATAAACCCACTATTAAATGCAACGGTATAAGTGCCCGGGGCATAATCTTTATCAGTAAGGTTAGCCACTACCCTGCCTGATGTATCCATCACCTGAATAAGCGTATGCCCGCCCGCCGTTTTAAAAGTAATAACCGTTGAGCTGGTAAATGGATTGGGATAATTACTGATGAGTTGTTCTCCCGAGAGGTCTACTGGTTTTTTACAAGCTACCCCATTGATCAAAGGCAGTTGCTGAAAATTATTCAACATTATCTGTTGCAAATCTCTGTCTTCTACACAAAGCCATTTACTTAGCAACGTTGCATACACACTTCTAAAATCATATTGAAAAGGGAGATTATCATTTACAGTTGCATTAGATGCAATAATAGGCGTATCACCTAATACCCCTCCCATCACCTGCTTGCCAAATAGAAAGCAAGGGGCTGCCGAACCATGGTCGGTACCGTTGCTGCCATTGCTCTTAACCCGACGACCGAATTCAGAGAAAGTCATGCCTACAACCCGCTCATCTGCCCCCAACATGCGCAAATCATCCTGAAAAGCTTTGATGGCAGTGCTCACATTTTTTAATAAAGTAGCATGGGTACCAGTGGTAGTATCGTTGCTGTTCACCTGAACCGAGTGGGTATCAAATCCGCCATAATTAACCATATAAACCCGGGTTTTTAAACCCCCGGCAATTAATCGGGCTACTATTTTTAATTGATCGGCTAACGAATTAGAAGAAGGATAGGTAACCTGCTTGGTTACTTTGGCAGCAGCTGCTTTAATAGCAGTAGCATATTGCTGGGTTTGCTGAGCAACCACCCGTATATAAGACAATTCTTTACCCGCAGGCGTATTGGGAGCAGGATCGGTAACACCATTTACCAAATTATAAAAATTGGTAGCGCTGCTGATGCTCATGCCCATACTAACGGCAGGCCCCTGAAACGTGAGAGAAGTAACCGAACCAATTTGTATAGCCAGCGGATCCGTCATGCTTGAATTTGGATATCCGTTAGGGAAATTGGGATATTCGTAATTCAGGTATCGCCCGGCCCAGCCGCTGTTTACCACGGTGGCACTATCACTGGCACTCATCCAGATATCGGTTGCCCGGAAATGCGAGAAATTAGGCTGCGGATACCCTACCGAATGAATCACTTTTAACTGACCATCTTCGTATAAATTTCCCAACCCCGTCATGGCCGGATGCAAACCCGCTTTTCCATTCAACTTGATTACTTTATCCTCGGGGATATAAATATTACTGCGGGCATTCACGTAATTACTGAAGTTCTCTAGTGGAACCACCATATTCAATCCATCATTTCCCCCGTTAAGTTGAACAATAACCAATACGTGATCTGTTTCAGTTGCCGGTAATAATAAAGAGGAAAGTTCCGGTGAACTCATACCAAATGCGCGAAAAGAAAACCCATTCAGCAGTGATGGCAATAGCACCCCGGCCGGTAAAGTTTTTTGTAAAAAAGATCTTCTTTTCATGGATTGATTTTTACAGGAGATTCCCTAACACAATTGATATTCGGGCAGATTCATTAAATATTTTAACAAGTCGCGCAAACGGTTTTTAACCGTATTAGTATTGGTGGTATTTCCCGGCGTTGATAAGAACAAATTCCAGGCATCGGTCCAGTAATGATCATCCGATTGCCCCCCCAATAAAATATCTCTTTTCAGTTGCAGCTTAGAAGCGGCAGAAATATCAATTCTAAGAATTAAGTAAGTGATATCGTTAATCAATATATTGGGATCTGAAGGTTTTGACAACTTTTTAACCCACTCAACCCCATCAATTTTCATCAAAAATCCATTCAGGGTATATCCCGATACAATCATGGTATCCGTAAACTGATTTCGGCGGGGAAGGGTATCACTGTTAATCCATACCTCATAAAATTGCGGCTCCTGATAATAGGCTTTCCATCCACTTACATCGGGCGGATCTCCAATTCTTTGCTGCATATTTGAAGCCCAGTTAAACAGATAATTAAAGTGTCCATAATTGGTTGCATAATCCGATGCAGGGGGAAAGACAATGGTAAATTCACGACAAAGGCCTACAACCAGATCGATGGGACTCTTTATTTGACAGCCAACAGCTAGTGAATTAAAAAAGTGTTCGCTTTTTAGAAGTGCTTCCAGTACTGGCAATATCTCATAATTATTCTGAACGAATAAATTGGCTAGGGGTGTGATGATGGTAGCTTCAACGGTGGCATCTATATCATAATAAATAAACCAACGGTAAAGTCGCCTACAAACGTATTTGCTTACCTCATTGGTTGCAAAAATCATGGTCAGCATCTCGTCTAACTCCAGTTCTCCGGCACTGGCTGTTGTTCGGCCGGCAATAGTGGTATTATTATAAAATGCTGAAAACTTTTTGGCATTTTTATCGTGGCGGGTAATATCAAAATAAGAAGTGGCAGTGGTAGTATTGATTCTCCAACCGGTTAACACTCGGGCAGCAGCTTTTACGTCATCTTCTGTATATTTAGAACCAGTGCCTTTTCCACAGCAGAAGAGTTCTTGAAGTTCTCGTCCATAATTTTCGTCGGGTGCTGTAACGGTATTGTATTGACCATTCAGGTATACCAGCATACCGGGATCTAGTGTAACGGCACGGGTAAGTGCTTTAAAATTACCTAGGGCATTGGTGCGTAATACCTGATGGTGGCGATAAATATAGATAGGATTGTTGATGTTATCAGCTTCTGTGGCAAAGTGGTTATGCCAGAATAAAATCATTTTCTCCTTGATACTTCTATCCTGATTAATCATATTGCCAATCCACCATTTTTGGAATGACGACACCCGATTTCCATCTAATCCGCCATCAGCATTTAAATCATTTACCCAGGTAGTTCCTGCGGCGATATTGGTATCTGGCTTAGCTACTGTTGAGGCAGGCACATAATCCTTCACCGGTGGATTAGGAGAAGGGGTTGAAGGATTGAGCAATTCACTAATAGTTTGTAAAAAGGTTCGGGTAGCGAAATATTTTACATCCTCGGGTTTAGCACCAAACTGCGTTCGCTTTAGTAAATGAATAACCTGGTCGGTAGTCCAAGACCCCGCATAAGGCGTTAATCCACCTCCGGGCGGCGGAGGAGGGGCTTCCTGATTAGAAGCGGGTTGAATTATTTGCGAAATAAATTTTCGCCGGCTCATAGTCTATGGTCTAATTAAAGAATCAAGATACAATAAAATCATTTATTGATGCCTGATACCAATAAAAATAATAAATTAATATTTTATATTATTTGTAAGTAAACCAACACCAAATGCAGCGTAACAAACGAAAAATTGTCTATATTTAGGGTTAACAACTTTACCCTCATGACGGAGCAGGCCATCATTGCAGGCTGTTTACGAAACGATGCTGCTGCACAGCGGGAATTGTACAACCAGTTCAGTCCCAAAATGCTCAGTGTTTGCTATCGGTTTTCTCCTACTAGAGAAGATGCCGAAGATATGCTCCAGGAGGCGTTCATCAAAGTGTTTACCCACATACATACCTTTCAGAATAAAGGCTCTTTCGAGGGCTGGATCAGGAGAATCATTGTACACACCTGCATCAATTTTCTGAAAAAGCATAAAAAGTTCAATGAAAGCATTGAACTTACGGAGGCCAACATAATGCAGGTAAAAGAGGAAACCATCCCTTCCATTATGCAGGCCAAGCAGGTGATTGAATGTATCCGGTTATTGCCAGTAGGATATAGAACGGTATTAAACCTGTATGCCATTGAGGGGTTTAGTCATCGTGAAATTGGCGAGTTGTTGGATATAGGTGAAAGTACCAGCAGGAGTCAGTATACCCGTTCCAAGGCATTACTGGAGACCATGCTGATACGTAAAAAAATAATTGACCAACCAAGGGAAGACCTCTCTTGGCTGGCCACACAATAAATAAGTAGGATTGGTCTGATTAATATGAAAAACAAGTACCAACAAGAAGATTTTGAGCAGTTTTTACAAGAGGAAGTAAAATCGCACCGGATGTATCCGTCTGACCCTGTTTGGAATAAAATCAGAACAGAGTTGCATGGCAATCAATCATGGCCGGCGCTAACTTTTATCTCTTTATTTATTATTTCAGCACTTACGATTTCTACGCTACTTAACCGAACCCCCAATTCCCACATCCTGATACTGCCACCTGTAAGCCAGCAAACTGCCTCTTCCGCAGCAATTATAGCCGAACCTGTTGCACTCACGCCGGATGAAAAAAATAATCATTACCTCAATAGTATTGCACCCGAGGCATTAACCATCGCAACGATTGCCGCTATTCAGCCAACCATTGAGTATAAACAGGTAGCTATTGAACCAACTATTTCATCTAAGGAACTTTTCAACCCAGAAAAACAGTCAACCCTTAGTTTGCGCCAGTCTACCCCATTGGCATTACCTGTGAATGCATCGCAAACTGCATTAGCTACTATTCAAATACCCATAACTGCAGAATCTATCTTATATGATTCAGCTGCCAACGCAGAAGAAAATACTGCCAACGCATCCTTTGAGTTGAGAAAAATGGCGAATGTGAAAGGTAATCTTCAACAATCTACAGATGAGTATTTGAAAGATTTCCCCTTTGTAGGAAACTCTCCGGTTCAACGTAAAAGTTCACGGATCGGATTTCAAGTATATGCAACGCCCTCTATCAGCTTCCGCCAATTAACAGATTATAAGCTGAAAGAATTGATACAAACTACTGCAACCAACAGTTCCTCCGCTGCCAATCTTCCACTAACAAGTAATTTATACAGTGGCGTAAATGAAGTAGTAAGGCATCGGCCGGCATTAGGAATAGAAATAGGATTTTCCGTTTTATACAGTCTCTCTAAGCGCTTTCAGTTAACCACGGGTTTGCAACTGAATTTACGTAGATATGATATTGAAACCTTTGAAACCCGCACCCGAGATTTGGCTTCTATGTCGCTTATTAATAACAGGGGAGTTGAAACAATTAGTTTTTATTCTCCTTACAACAACAATGCAGGCTACCGAGCAACTACCCTCAGCAACAACATGTATCAAATAGCTGCACCCGTGGGTATTCAATGGAAAGTGCTGGATGGTAAAAAATGGGGACTTACCGCAGAAGCTTCTGTGCAACCTACTTTTACTATACATTCCAATACCTGGTTGATCTCCTCCGACTACAAGCATTATACCGAAGGAAAAGATTTGTTGCGCAAATGGAATATCAATACGGGTGCTGGCATTAACCTGACGTATCAAACGCGAACTGCCACTTTCTCTGTGGGGCCGCAAATCAGGTATCAAAACCTTCCTACCTACTCTAATCTTTATCCAGTTCGAGAGAATCTGATTGATTACGGTATTCGTTTTAGCATTACTCGCCCATACAAATAAGTAAGTGAATTATTTTCTGTAAATGCCTTCGGCAAATTTGAATAATTTTGCAAGATGAAAGGCTGTACTATTTTTATTGTGTTGGCAATGGCGTGGGTAGGATGCAAACAAAAATCTGGCAAACCAGCATCTTTGCATACACTGGCTGATACAGCCTCCTTTTATCCGATTGCAAATTTTATACATGAGCAGATTGAAGAAGCTGATGTAAGTAATTTACCCCGAACTTTTAGATATTCCAGCAATCAAAAGACCAGCTTTCACAGCATCGGAAGAGATTCTTTTTTACTCTTTTGCGGCCAATTCGAAAGTTTACTTACTCAATTCTCATCACAGAAGCAACTATACAAAGAAAGTATTCTGCATGATTTAAGTACCAGCAGTTATACCCTTACATATCAGCCCCACCAGGCCGAACAGGCCGCTTTTGAATATGCTGATATACTGCTAAATGATGTTAACAGGCAGATAAAAAGAATAAACATCCAGCGCAGTTTCGAATTAGGCGACACTTCCGTTAATGAACACCTGAGTTGGAGAACCAACAAGGGATTCTTAATCAGCAGAACCAAAACCGATAAAGCAGGAACAGCCAGCACAGAAGTAATAGAAGTAAGCTGGGAGCCTAAAAAAAATAATCCGTTATGACGCAGGAAGAATTTTCCCCGATTGCGCAGGGACTTCCGCACGAGCCGGGTATCTATAAATATTATAATGCACAAAATCAGTTATTGTATGTAGGTAAGGCAAAAGATCTACGAAAAAGGGTATCCTCTTATTTCACAAATACGTTTACTACCTATAAAACCCATGAACTAGTAAAAAGAATAGATCGGATAGAATTTACCATTGTAGATTCTGAACAGGATGCTTTTCTGTTAGAAAATGCCCTAATAAAACAATACCATCCCCGGTATAATATTTTGTTGAAAGACGATAAAACCTATCCGTATATAGTAATCAAAAATGAACCCTTTCCGCGTGTATTCCTTACCCGCAGAAAATATGCCGATGGGTCGGAGTATATTGGCCCTTTCGCATCTGTGGGCAGTGTTCGTGCATTATTAGAACTGGTTAAACTAATGATTCCATTAAGAACCTGCACGCTGAATCTTGCAGCCGACAAAATCGAAAAGGGCCAGTATAAAGTATGCTTGGAATATCATCTGGGAAATTGTAAAGGCCCCTGCGAAAAAAAACAAACAGCAGCAGCCTATTCGGAAGATTTGTTACAAGTAAAAAATATCATCAAAGGGAATCTGCAGCCGGTAATTGCCTATCTTAAAAAACAACTGAAAGAAAGCAGCGAGTTATTGCGTTTTGAAGAGGCGGCCGTTTGGCAAAAAAAAATCAACTCGCTGGAGGCTTACCAAGCTTCATCCGTTATTGTAGGAAAATTACACGGGAACCTAGATGTGTTTTCATTATTGCGTGATCAGGCTACCGCTTATGTAAACTATCTGATGGTTCAACATGGAACCATTGTGCAAACACATACCGTTCAGCTGGAAATTCAATTAGAAGAATCAGATGAAGAAGTATTAATTTTTGCCATCGCCAATATTCGTGCGCAATTTAATAGCATGGCAACAGAATGTGTGGTACCTTTTCTGATTAATTACCCAGAAAAAGAAATAAGTATATTAGTACCCAAAGCCGGAGAAAAGAAAAAGCTATTAGATTTATCACTGAAGAATGTTAATTACTATCAACAAGAAATTCAACAAAAAAAATTATGGCAGCCGGCAACCAAATCAGCTGCCGAAAAAAAGCAGGTATTGTTCGATTTGCAAGAACTTTTGCAACTCCCTGCAATACCAGAACATATAGAATGTTTTGATAACAGTCACTTTCAGGGCAGTTACCCGGTATCTGCTATGGTATGTTTTTTAGAAGGGATACCCAGCAAGGAAAATTACCGGCACTATCATGTAAAAACTGTTACCGGCATTGATGATTTTGCTACCATGAAAGAAGTAGTTTTCCGTAGATATAAAAGATTATTAGAAGAAGAAAAACCATTGCCGCAATTAGTAATTATTGATGGAGGTAAAGGACAATTGAATGCTGCGCTTGAAAGTATACGGGCATTAGAACTCATTGGTAAAATGACGGTAATTGGATTAGCAAAAAATGAGGAAGAATTATTTTTTGCAGGCGATCAGCAATCTATTCGCCTTCCTTGGAACAGCGACAGCTTAAAACTTGTTAGATATATACGCGACGAAGTGCATCGCTTTGGAATTAGCTTTCATAGGAATAGTCGGTCTAAAGGCACATTTACCAATGCTTTAGAAAAAATTCCTGGCATTGGTTCCCAAACTGCTCAACAACTATTAACTGCCTTTAAATCGGTAAAAAAAGTTCAGGAACAATCACCAGAATCACTTGAGAAAATAATTGGCAAATCTAAAGCTGCTTTAGTGGTGAACTATTTTAACGTGGGTAATAAATAAAAAAGGGACCAGGATAAAAATCCAGTCCCGTTTTAAAATCCAATATCCTATGAAAAACCGTTACGAAGTTACAAATTAATCAGCATATTTCAAACAAGAAGATAAATATTTAATAACTTATTGATTATCAAATTAAAAAAGGAGGCTTTCGGCCCCCTTTTTTATCAAAATATTATAATTTTTTTTAGTACTGCCAAAGGTCTTGTTCAAAGTTAAAAATTCGGCTTTTTATGTTTTCCCCCTCATACAATCGCATCATTTTATTATTTCCAGAGATCTGAAGTAGGTCTAAATTTTTAGGGTTATTGGCACTGGATTTGGTGATGTAACTGCTAAAATATCTGCTCTCGAAAAGTTCCTCCCAAGTCATTCGACTTGAAAAGTTTTTGGGGTTGTACACATCTATTTTGGCAAAGGTTTTGCGTAAATCGGGGTAATAGAGCCAGAAAAGGGTAAAGGGTTCTGAACGCCCCCCTACCATACGCTTAGCAATTGGGGCAATACCAATAATGCGTGTGAATAAGCGACTTGCTTCTTTATCAAAAATAATTTGCTCCTTAATTCGGAAGGTGTAAACAGAATCAAATGAGAAAAGTGGCTTATAGGTTACTTGTTTTTTCTTTATCCCCCCATTTTCCAAATCTGGAACATCCACTGTATCTAGACCTCCATTCACGAGCGAACGAATTTTATCCGAGGTATAAGGGCGAGTAAACATATCATCCCCAAAGGCAGTTACCGAATCAATTTGAATGGCATTTACCAATATAGAGAAGAAGCGACGGTCTCCATTGTCATCCGTTCCAGGATAATTGAAAGACTGGTTCATTTTTTCACGGGCATCAATTTCACGCCAGATGAATTCACTCCACATGTTATCATCTTCTCTCAGATGTTCATATTCCAAGGGCTTACGATCTCTGTTTTGGCTACGGTCGGTAGCAAAAGCGTTTCTGAGTGAAATTTCTGGTCTTGAAATGGCACTGGTAGTGTCGTATTCAACAGGGATGGTATCTACTTTAGGTACTGCGGCCAACACGGGTGCTGGTGCTGGTGCGGCCTGTATAGCTTGGTTACCGGCGGCTTGTGTTGCGGTACCCTTTTTATTTTTGGCAGCCGCTCCACCCTTTGTGGCAGGAGCAGTTGTATTGGGTGCCGCGGTTTTAGGGTTAGTTTGAGCTGCCGGAGGTTGAGCAGCGGGTGTAGTAGCAGGTGTAGTAGCTGGTTTTTTGCCATACCCAGATTGAGCTATAGACTGAACGCCTATTCCCATACCGGCTAAAACTATACCTGCAATCAGCAGCTTTTTCATAAAGATATTATTGTAGCGTAAATGAAATATTTTGATCGAGTTTACGGGTCCCGTCAGGCCCCAGTACTTTAATTTCGTCAATAATAATGGTGGTACCATCCCTGCACATTTTCAAATATTGTTTGGCTTCATCATTAAAATAAGGGCCCCCTTTTATTTGTGTATACGCCAATTCTGGAAAACCCTTTCCGGTGAATACCATGGTAAACTCAATTACCTTAAATTTTACTCCCTCAAAAACGAAATCTTTCAAATCAGCAGACACCCCTAATTGAGCTTTGAAATTATTGGCAGCTATTGGTCCGCCTGCTTTTCCCCCTACACTAGCCAATGGATCGGGCGTTTTTTTAATGGGAATAGTAAGTTTTTGAGTATTCTTACCATCGGTTGCAATTACGGTTGCCACACCGGGAGTAGAGCAAGTAACCATGTATTGACCAGCACCTACTTTGTTACCAGTAACACCTGAACCTGCAAAACTCACGTTTACTTTTTCATCTCCACTTCCTCCGGTAACACTTAGCGGGTTTTCTAAACCGGCATAGAATACACGGGTTTTATCAGTTGAAACTACTAAACCACTGGGGGTACCAACCGAGTAATTCACTATTTTTTCTACAGAAGAGGGAGTTCCATCCGGCTTTTTAAAATCAATTCTTACTTTTTTAGTAAACGAGCCGGGCTCGGTGGCTGTAAGCTTATATTCACCCGCTCCGTCTTTAACAGGAACCGATCTTCCATCAATGGTAATATTAGGTTGTGCATTTTTACTAAATGCGCCAATACCTGCGGTAATAACCAATTCCTCTCCTTGCATCAAATAGCGGGTATCTGCTTGGGCAAATGCCTGGAACTCATCATAAATAATTTCAACTTCTCCAATTTCTTTATGACAATATTCCACTACCTGTGCTTCAGAATTTCTTACATCGTTCTGGAGCTTGCTTAAAATAGTGATGGCAGCGATGGCCGGCGTCATATGAAAATAATGGAAAGCCCAATCATCTTTTCCAGCTTTATTATCGCTTTTGGGGATAGTTAAATCGAGGGGTAGATTTTTTCCCACTTCTAAAGCCAAAGTATCATCAATAGCAAGTAACTGAGCTTTAAATTCAGATAACTTTCTGAATAGCTCTTTGCCTTTGCCCTTTCCCTCGGGTGGATCAGATATAAATAATCGAGTAGGTGCATCTAAATCATCTTCCTTAAAAACCTCTTCACCTTCTTCATTCTTCTTTAATCCCGCTTCTTCTTTGAGCTCTTTTTTCAGGTTCTCGAGATAGGTGTATGTTTCATCGGCCAATTTCTTTGCCTGCTGTGCGCGGGGAAACCAAACACTTGCTTTTTCGCGCGTTACTGGATCTTCCATTTTTCTCTTAAAAGAGTTGAATATATCAGCATTCTTCTTATCGATAATGCCTGTAGCAGACTGAAGACTATTGTCAACCGTTTTAAATGCATTTAAAATTTCTGCCGAAACATTCAGTGCCAACAGTGCGGTAAGCACCAGGTACATAATGTTGATCATCTTCTGCCTCGGCTCTTTAGGTAGTGACATGTTGTTTTATAATTTAATAGTCACGATAAATGGGTTTTTCATTCAATTCAATTAACGGCCCTGCATTGCAGTGAGCATGTTACCGTATAATTGATTCAGCTTGCCAAGGTTGCTAGATAAGGCGGCAATTTGATCTTTCGCCCTCATAGCATCTTCGGCACTACCGGCCATGGCGGAAGAAGCCTGGGCCAATTTACCGTAGAATTCATTCATGGCTTTGAGGTTATTATTACCTTCTTGTAATTCCAACTGATACACTGTATTTAGGGAATTCAAATTCTTAGTCAGCGACTGCATCTGCACATGAAATTCTTTGGTGCTATCGGAAGCACCATGGAAACCCGCGAGCGACATAGAGGCAGTGTTAGCAGCATCTTTAATAGAAGCCAATGCCACAGTTGCTTCCTTGGTTTTATTAGAGAAATCGCCTGTAGTTTTTACTACATCACTGATATCCGTCATTTGCGAAACTGTATTTTCCAATTTCTGAAATCCTGCACCCAATTTTGTAAGGGTAGCGGGGGAAATTTCTGCATCGCTTAACATTTTTTCCATAGAAGCCAGTGCCTTATTTCCGGTGGCTGGTTTTGCATGCTCCACTTCGGGATGCTCGTCTATGTAAGGGAAGATCACATAAAATACCCCATAGGTTAAGAATATCAAGGCTTCAACGGTTAACCCGATTTTAAGCATTATATCTGCAATGGGTGTATGCAATAGTTTTTGCAAAGCACCATAAATTACTACTGCTGCTGCCAGAGATACGAATACATCTAGCCATTTGTTAACCTTCGCTGGAATTTTAGCTGCCATTGTGTTTGATTTTTTAAGTGGTTACCCGCCTAGGAGGGGTTTGATATTGGTTTTGTTTATTTAATTATTTTTTTTGAGGAGCCAAATCAATTACGGTTCTGAATCCGATATACGATTTAGCAGTATCCTGGTATTCGTAATTACGGGTACTTACTTGCAAGTAAAAAGCAATGTCTTTCCAACTTCCTCCGCGCACAACTTTGCGTTTCTCCCGCGGACGATCAGTATCTTTCGCCTCATAGCGGATGTCGGGACTCAAATCCGACATCAAATTGTAGGCACCTTCGTAGAAGTAAGAGCCCGTCCACTCAGCCACATTTCCCGACATATTATATAAGCCATATTGGTTAGGCCAGTAAGCATCTACCGGTACGGTATAGAAGCCGCCATCTTCGATATAGTTACCACGACCCGGCTTAAAATTGGCTAATAAACAACCTTTTTTATTTCTCAAATAAGGGTTACCCCAAGGGAACATAGAATTGGTGAGGCCCCCACGTGCGGCATATTCCCACTCACTTTCACTGGGAAGTCGATAATCAGCATCCTGCAACATTTTCTTTGTTTCGAGGTAGGCATTTTGATAATGCGTTCTCCAGTGACAAAAAGCTACTGCCTGCTTCCAGGTTACACCAACCACAGGGTATTTTCCAAAGGATGGGTGAGAATAGTATCTTTTGGTCATGGGCTCGTTATAAGAATAAGAGAAATCTCTCATCCAAACGAGGGTATCCGGATAAATCGGCTCATCTCTTCTAATAATGAAGTTACTTCTGTATAATCCGGCATTTTCGCGTTTGGCAGCTGTTGCCAGATCGTAAAACTCTACCCGATACATGATTTTGCTAGGATCTATTTCTGGTCTACCGTATAAACGGTTATCCGGAGCCAAGTTCAATTCGTTCAACTTTTCGATAGTGTTCCGATCTAACTTAACGGTTAACATTTTTTTCCAATCCACCGCAGAGGTGTCGTTTGCTTTATTGATACCTGGCCCAAATAAAATTTTATAAATAAGGGAGTCACGGGTCCAGTTCACAAACTGACGATACTGGTCGTTGGAAATTTCGGTTTTATCCATCCAAAATCCCGGGATAGATACCTGACGGTTGCGGGATATATAGTTATAGCTAACATCCTCGTCGCTAGGCCCCATGTGGAAGGTTCCCGGTGGAATATATACCATATTCAAGGGAGGCCCCATGGTTGGTCGGGTTGTGGACGCTACTCCGTGCAATTGACCATCGTTGATCAATTTTCCTTTTGACTTACTGCCCCCTCCGCAAGAAACAAGGGCAAGCACTGTCAAAACATAAACCGAATTTGTTACATATCCTTTCATTGTACAGATTGATTATTACTGTTACAAAATATCAAAATGGCCAGTGGCCAGATCGTTTTTATTTGTTTTTATACTTACAATATGATAGAGAACTAAGTAAAAATTTTATCAGATAATCCTATTTATATGATACAATAAAGGGGGGTTTTGTGCTATACTATGAGGGCAAATTACAGCAATCTTTTGTTACACATTTGCTAAAAACACCTCACAATTATCTACCGGTTGGCCGCATTGGTAGCTCTTACAATGGTAAAAGAGTACTTTTTCAGGCTCATCGGGCACATTTTTCCCGCTTAATAACGGAAAATTTAACAATTTAGTTTCTGTAACCTGAAGAATCTTATTGGGAATAAATTTTTGGAGCAAAGCAGGCAAAAAACGGAATGCTTGCTGCCCAACTATGGCCCATTCGGCAATTCCGGCCACCTCAGTTTGCAGCGTAATTGCCCAAACACCGAAAGATCCCGGATACCGGGTTATGGAAGATGCCAGGGCATTTAATAAACTATGGGCCTGTTCTCTGTAAGCGGGCCGATCAAATACTACCGATAAATATTGAAGGTTAGCGGCCATCAGGGCGTTTCCACTGGGTACTGCCCCGTCGTAAATCTCTTTTTTTCGAATCAAAACATCCGTTTGATGGGCGCCAGTAAAAAAGAAAAAACCAGTGGTTGTTTCCATGAATTCTTTCATCACCCATTCCGTTAACTCAAGAGCTTTAATCAGATAGTTCTGCTCGCCAGTTACTTCCTGCAGGTAAATGTATGCCTGAATCAAAGCGGCATAATCATCCAAAAATGCTGATATCCTGCTTTTACCCAACTTATAGGTATGGTGCCAGGTTCCATCGGACTGTAGAAATGCGCGCTCCAAAAATTGTAGGTTTTCTACCGCTAATCGTCGATACTTTTCTTGGCCCGTTGCGGCATAAGCTGCCGTAAAAGCGCGGTTGATTAGGGCATTCCATCCCAACAACACTTTATCATCTAACTGTGGACGAATTCTGTTTGCCCGCAGTTCCTTCAATTTTTGCAAACAACGGGAAAATCGCTGCTCTCCCTCCTCTTTGGTCCATCCCTGTTGAATACTAAATTCATCCCGCAACATCCGAGACCATAGAATATTTACCTCTTCCCAGTTTCCTGCTGGCCTTACTTGAAAATATTCCATAAACCATGTAGCATCCTCCCCTAAAACATGGGCTATTTCATCTTGCGTCCAAGTATAATATTTCCCTTCTACCCCCTCACTATCCGCATCCAGTGCACTGCAATAGCCGTTTTCTCCATTTCCCAATTCATCTACCACAAACTGTAAGGTTTCTTCAATAACCCGGGCATATCGATCGTATCCGGTAACCTGATAGGCTTCCGAAAGAATAATTACCAATAGCGCATTGTCGTAAAGCATTTTTTCGAAATGCGGAGCCTGCCACTGAATGTCTGTACTATATCTCGAAAAGCCCCCTCCTACCTGATCGTAAATTCCACCCAACAGCATTTTATCTAAGCTAAGTACTACCTGATCTAATGCAGCCTGGTTATTGGTAAAATGGTAATGCCTTAGCAAAAAGCGTAAAGAAAAAGTCTGCGGAAACTTAGGTGCATTGCCAAAACCACCCCAGCTGGTATCCGCTTGTTTCAACAGCTGCTCTGCCATTAGCTGCTGGGTGGCAGGCAAAAATAATTCGGCGTTAACACCCTCCACCGCACCAAATGAATTGGCATTTTGTAAATGCTGGGTAAGCTGATTGGACTGCTGAATAATTTCTTCCCGCTTTTGCTGAAAAAGTTGGTGAATTTGTATCAGTACTTCCCGCCAGCTGGGGCGGTTAAATGCAGGTTTGGGAGGATAATAGGTTCCCCCATAAAAAGGCCTACAGTCGGGCAAAAGAAATACATTCAAGGGCCAGCCACCACTTCCGGTAATTGCTTGCACTGCATCCATATAAATATGATCTAGGTCTGGACGCTCTTCTCGATCGATTTTTATACTTACAAAAAATCGATTCATTAACTCAGCGGTAGCCGGATCTTCAAAACTCTCTCTTTCCATCACATGGCACCAATGGCAAGCTGCATACCCAATACTTACCAGTATTGGCTTATTTTCTTCCCGAGCAATACCCAGTGCTTCCTCTCCCCAAGGATACCAGTTTACCGGATTATGGGCGTGTTGAAGCAGGTAAGGACTAGTCTCGTGCATGAGTGCATTAGCCATAATATTTCAGATTGGCGGTAAGGAAAAATATATAAGAATCGGAACTTATCCGCCAAAGGCGGATATTATTTTTTTTTAACCAACTGTTGCTGCAAATATTCATCCAAAGCAGCTACCATACTTGGTTTTTTAGGGGCGGGGCCCTGAATATGTAACACCAGTCCCCGCTCTTCTAAGGCTTTGGAAGTATTGGTACCAAAAGCACCAATATGGGTTCCGTTTTGATGGAAATCTGGCAAATTATCGAATAAACTTTTAACTCCGCTTGGCGTGAAAAAGCAAATAATATCGAATTCTCTAGAACAGAGCACTTCCTTGATATCATTACTGATGGTTCTGTACATAAATGCCAGCTGGTATTCACAGCCATGTTGCTTCAGCCAATTCACTATCTCATTATCCTGCTGATTTTCGCTGCACACATATAAAAAACGCTCATTTGCTTTGTGGCGGTTGATTACATCAAACAAACTTTTATTGGTTCCGTCTGAACCATAAAATACTTTGCGTTTCCTATATAAAATGAATTTTTGTAAATAGAGGGCTACAGATTCAGTGATGCAGAAATACTTTGTGTCTGCATGGATGGTCACTTTCATCTCATCTGCCATCCGAAAGAAATGATCGATGGCATTTCTGCTGGTAAAAATGACTGCCGTGAACTGGGAAATATCAATTTTCTGCTTACGGAATTCTTTAGAAGGGATACCATCTAATTTAATAAATGGATGAAATACCAGATTAACGGGATACTTCTTCTCCAACTCAAAATAGGGAGATTTATCATTTTCCGGTCTGGGCTGTGATATTAAAATATGTCTAACCCCTTTGCCACTTGTCGTTTGCTTTACTTCGGTTTTTGTCATATCAAAGCTTGCTAAAGAGTTGCAAAATTACAGGAATCCTGCCAAATTTTTCATCAATAATTTATAAATCAACAAAAGGGGTATGATTTCAACTGCCATCAGGTATATAAAAAAATGAAATGCATTTAGGGCAATTTTGTTGCGGAATAAAGCAAAAGAAACCAGATAACGATAAACAAAAACGGATGAAATCAGCAGCCATCCCAATGTAAAAGCCGCCTGCACAAGGTCCTGCGTTGAAAAAGCAACTAACAATATTACTGGAATTAATAAAATACCTAACATTTTATTAATCATAAACACAATAAAAAGATACGAACGAGCCGCCTCCCTGCTATTAAATACCCATCCCGCAAAACGAAGAAAAATAAATTTCCCAAGATAAAGCAGCATTAAAAAAATAACTGTTCCAAACCATACTCTACTAAAGTTACCAATAACCCAATTAAAATTTTGAACAGCCAATGTTATAAAAGTGGCGGTAATCATAAAAAACATCAGATTCATCAATAAAGAGGAAATTTGCTCTTGCAGCAACTGATCGCGGGTTTGCTTTCGGCGAAGGGAGGTTCGGAAAAAATAAACGAACAGATTTTTCAGATACCGGGGGAAAGCCACCCGAATTAGCGCCAGCAGCAGTAATAATCCGGCAATCAGATAAAAAAGCCTTTCTTTTCCAGAAGTTTTTCGAAAATCAATAATCCATTTATTTGCCGGAGCCTGCATGGGCAAAAATGGGTTTTCCAACACCCTTTGATAGGGACTAAAATGGATTGGCGCATCAGAACCCGCCAGCAAAATACTATCCCTTAGCCGTATGCTATCGCGGGCAAGTAATGAATCTTTTTTTACGGGTGAAATAAACTGACTATCTGCCGGCAACACTTTCGCAATTATCTTTTTTGCAGGAGTGGAATCTTTGGCAGACACACTATCCTTCTGAGCCATTGCTAGCATAGGAAGCCAGCAAAGCATTCCAAAAACTAAATTAACT
Organism: Chitinophagia bacterium; assembly: GCA_037131895.1. Lineage (GTDB taxonomy): Bacteria > Bacteroidota > Bacteroidia > Chitinophagales > Chitinophagaceae > Sediminibacterium. Next base: position 74,014 of record JBAXQE010000012.1, read on the forward strand.
TTCAGCAGCCGCATACACGCAAATCTACAAATAGAAAACAAGAATTCTGTACCGAGCGGTTTTCGGGGGTTTCCCGTAGTTTTACATCCGTTTTATGGCAGGCATTTATATACATATTCCGTTTTGTAAAAAAGCCTGTAATTACTGTGATTTCCATTTTTCCACCTCCCTACTCCAACTAGATCCCTTATTGCAGGCGCTGGAAGCAGAAATAGCCCTTCGCAAAAACTATTTGGCCGAACCCATTGAAACGATTTATCTGGGTGGGGGCACTCCCTCCCTGATTCCTCCGGCAGCTATTCATCACTTGCTCGAATGTATTCATGCCAGCTTCTCTGTTTCCGCTTCCGCCGAAATTACCTTAGAAGCCAACCCAGATGATATTACTGCCGAACAAGTAGCCGCTTGGAAAATGGCAGGCATTAACCGAATGAGCGTGGGTGTACAATCCTTTCACCCTCATTTGCTTCAATGGATGAACCGGGCACACGATGCCAATCAGTCTGTGGAAGCTATTTCCCTTTTACAAAAAGGAGGCTTCGAAAATATCAGTTTAGATTTAATTTATGGTTGCCCCAACCAATCTGATGAAAGCTGGGAGCAGGATGTGCGTGAAACATTGGCACTGGGGGTTCCGCATGTATCTTGCTATGCCCTAACCAGTGAACCTAATACCGCACTCTGGCACATGATCAAGAAAGGGGAAACGCCCCAAATTCAATCTGAACAGCAGGCCCGGCAATTTATCCTGCTGATGGAGTGGATGCAGTCAGCCGGATATGAGCATTATGAAATTTCAAACTTCTCACTTCCGCATCAACGAAGCCAGCATAACAGCGCCTATTGGAAAGGGGTTCCCTATCTGGGTATTGGCCCTTCCGCCCATTCATTTAATGGCCTTGAAAGGGAATGGAATATTAGTACCAATGCTGGATATATAGAGAGCATCGGCAAAGGCATGATTCCCAGTACAAAAGAAATACTAACTGCCACTCAACAGGTAAACGAGTATATCATGACCTCCCTAAGAACAATGGAAGGTATTTCACTCGTGCAAATCGCAAATCGCTTTGGTGATGTGATACCGAATCAAATTATGCTGGATGCACAACCATTGATTCGGGAAAAATTGCTCGAATGGAAAAATCAACACCTTATACTTACACGTTCAGGTAAATTAATGGCCGACCGGATTGCGGCTGATTTATTCCGGGAGGAGCCGGAGTTATAAAATACTAGACCAATTGGCTTTCCAGGGAATGAATACCATTTACTGCCGGTAATTGATTCCAAAGTATTTCATAAATTGTTTTGGCAATGGGCATATCACAACTCAGCTGTTTGTTGAGCGAATGAATACAGCGAGCAGCATAATATCCTTCGGCCACCATATTAAACTCCAGCCTTGCGGCAGTAACGGAGTAACCCTTTCCAATCATATTTCCGAATGTGCGGTTTCGGCTGTGCAAAGAATAACAAGTAACCAGTAAATCTCCCAAATAAACAGAAACTGCATAATCTGATAGGGTATCTGTGTGTGCATCCCTTCTTTTATCCATCGCATCTAAAAACTTTACAACTTCCTTGGCAGCATTGGAAATAAACACACTCAAAAAGTTATCGCCATACTCTAAGCCATGCACAATGCCGGCACCAAGGGCATAAATATTTTTTAAAACAGCCGCATATTGTACTCCCCAGATATCTGTATTAATATGGGTGAATACATACTCATTGCTAAATATAGCTGCCAGCGGCTCAATTGCATTTTTGTCGGTTCCGGATAAAGTAAGATAGGATAATTTTTCAGCCGCAACTTCTTCGGCATGGCAGGGGCCAAGTAGTGTAAAATATTCTGATAGCGGAAACGAAAATACTCGCTCGAGATATTGATTCAGCAATTCGTTCTGCTCAGGCAAAATGCCTTTTACGGCTGAAATAATTTTTTTATCCTGGAAAATATCAACCGGAAGTTCCCCCAACAGGCTATGAATAAATGCAGCCGGCACAGCCACCACGATACAATCAGCGGAAGCAATTAACTCGGGTAAGCTACTGTAAAAATGAATTTGTGATAAATCGAAATAAACGGAGGATAGATAATGGGGGTTATGCCTTCTTTTCTTAAAGTATTGAATGGTTTCCTCATTTCTAATCCACCAATGAACAGTATGTCCGTTATCGGTTACTATTTTTGCCAGTGCAGTTGCCCAGCTTCCACTTCCAATGATACCAATTCGCATGCTGCCTAAATAATTTAGGCAAACATACGAATTGAATTAAAAAGGTTAGTTTGATTTCTTTTCTTCAAACAGTTGTTCCTTAGGCACCACTTTAACAAGCATACTGTCTTTCAGGGCCTTACTTACGGTAGAGTAAGGACCAGTAATTACCTGATCACCTGCTTTAATGCCGCCAAGTACTTCAATATAGTTTAAATCTTGTACAGCTGTTTTTACTTTCACCTGCTTCACCCGCTGATTGGCTTGCAATAAGAATACCACCAGGTCAATATCATCATCCTGTGCAGATTTTTTATCTGTATTGGTACCATCCGAGGCAGCTTTGTCTTTACTATCCTGCATTGCACTCGCATTTTTATCGCGCGGGGTAACGGCATTCAGCGGAACGGATAATACATTGGAGCGGGTTTTTGTTTGAATATCAGCACTGGCATTCATCCCCGGACGGAATGGAAATCCATGGGTTGACTTAGTTAAATCTACATAACTAGCCGGTAACAAACGGATATGCACTTTGTAACTGGTTACTTCTGTACTTGCGCCCCCGGTTAAAGAGTTGCCACTGGGATTCGCAATTTTATACACCAATCCTTTGAATTTACGATTCGAATATGCATCCACTTCTACTACCGCCGTATCTCCCAGTTTCACTTTAGGAATATCATTTTCACCCACATCAACCCGAACTTCAATGCTGCGCATATCGGCTACACGCATCATTTCGGTACCAATATTAAAGCTGTTACCGGCAACCCGTTCGCCCTTTTTCACATTCATCAAACTGATGATACCACTCATGGGAGCAGTTATCACAGTTCTAGAAATATCTTTATCGGCTCGCTGTAATTGCGCTAGGGAACTTTGAATGGAGGCTTCACTGCTCTTCAATCCTTCCCTTGCAGCATTGTAATTGGCTTGAGAGGTAAGAAAATTTTGCTCTGCCTGCTCAAATTCTGATCTTGAAATAACCTTATCGGCCAGTAATTTTTTCTGACGATCGTATATCACTTTTAAATTATCAACCTGCGCTTTTAAACCGGCAATACTAGCTTGGGAATTGGCTAACTGGGCTTTGGTTTGATTTACCCCCGCCATTACCTGATCACGCTGACTCATATAGATATCAGCATAAATACGGGCCAGCACTTGTCCTTTTGTTACACTGTCGCCCTCATTTACATTCAGCTCTACAATTTCTCCACTCACATCTGGACTCACTTTCACTTCAATTTCCGGATAAACTTTACCGCTTGCATTTACTGTTTCGATGATGGTGCGCAATTCAGCTTTTTCAGCGGTAACTTTTATGCCTTCTTCTTTTCCAAGTATGCCATTTTTCTTCAGCATCACCAATACAATAACAATGGCAATAAGGGTTACTACTATCCAGATTAATTTCTTTTTCATACAAATTTATTTTGCGAATGGGCAGGGGTTACTATAATTTAATTCCTTTTCCTTTATAAAACTCTAATAATTTCATCTTAAACACGTAATCGAATTGATTTGTGAGTAATTGAAGTTTGGCTCGAAGTAAGTTGTTCTGATTGGTAATCAAATCTAACGAACCCAATAATCCAATGTCATATCTTTTCACAGAGAAATCATACGCTTTCTGCGCTGTTTCTACGCTTTTTTTACTGGCATTATACCGCTGTAATGAGGTTACTGCATTGGTATAAGCTAGGTAGATATCCTGCTTTAGTTTGATGTCGGCAGACTCTTTTTGCAATTCTGCCGATTTTACATTTAACTGCGACTGTTTAACTGCTGTGCGGGCCTGGTGATTGGCAAAAATGGGTATGCTTAAATTGAAGCCGAGATTTTGACCTAGGTTATTATCTAATTGAGAACCCCATCCATTCCAGAGTTGACCAAAGGATCGGTTCGATTGGATAGGTTTATAAATGGGATTTTGAACAAAATAATTATTCGAGCCAATAGCCACAATCGGTTCCAATCCGGTAATGGGATTATAGCCACCAAAACTAGCGCCGCTGATATACTTTACGGAATTAGAAAAGTTAGTGCTCAGGTTACCACCTACGGTTAGCGTAGGATAGGCTTGGGCTTTTGCTACCAACACATTTTTTTCTGCCGCTTTAATCCGAAGGGCATTTACTTTTTGCAAGGGCTGCGATTCCAGTCCTTGTTGGTATACCAGTTCGGGTTGCAATTCTGCAAATGATTCAAGGGGAATTTTATCTACTGATGGGGTAATAATATCAAATGGGGTTCCGGGATCGAGGTTGAGTACTCCCTTCATGTTGAGCAAATTTTGTTGCTCCGTAGCCACCGCTGAAAAGTAGTTGCTGCTGTCGGATGCCAATTGCGCTTCTACTTCTGCCAGGCTTAGTTCAGGTAATACCCCTGCCTCTACTCGTTTGCTAGTAATATCTTGCTGCGATAAACTTTGACTAATCTGAACCTTTGTGATACTTATTTGCTCGCGGGCTGCCAAAATTTGCAGGTAGTAGGTAGCAACGGTAAATGAAATATCGTAGGCGGTTCTTGCAACATCCTGTAATGCGGCTTTGGCATTAAAAATGGCAACCTGCTCTGTATTTTTTAGTCGGCCGAAATTATACACCTGCATACCTACATTCAAACCAAAATTCTGGTATAAGAACTGGGTAGTGGCAAATGAGTTGGTGGTAGGATCGATGGAACGACCAAATCGCATACCGGTTCCGGAATTGGCCGAAACATTCGGTAAAATGTTATATTTCGCCTGATCGGCTTGTAACTGGGCTATGCGTGCGTTGATATCGGCTTGTTTTACCGAGATATTGTGCTCAACGGCATAATCAATACATTGTTTCAAATCCCATACTTGAGGGGTTTGGGCCTTTCCTAAAAAAGGGGCGAAGATGCAGCCAAGGATGAATAAATGCTTCATGACTGCAAATTTAGCCGAATGGCTGCCTATAGAAGCAAAAACTTCTATCAACGGAAACAATAGCCATACAATGGTATCATTTCTGTTATGAAAGGTTTTTGGGGTAGGATAGCCGGTAAGGAGGGGAAATTAGGCTTCGGGGGCTTTGCGCAATGACCTTGTAATAAAATAAAGGCCAATAAAAGCTGCCAGAACGCCCAACCCAATCAGGGCAGTTCCCGGAGTTTGCATAAAAATACTCACGCCTACAAAGCAATAAGCTGCCATAAATAACAGAGGGAGGAGGGGAAATAATTTCATCTTAAAAATGCCGGTCCCATCCAGATGGGCGGTTCGCTTTCGCAAGATAAATATGGTTGCACTGGAAGCTACCATACCAAAACAATCGAGAAATATGGTAAAATTGAGAATCTTTTCAAAGGTTTGGGCAAAAAATAAAATTACAATGCAAATTCCAGCAAATACGGTTAATGAAGCTACGAGCACATCATTTTTATCAGATTTTTTGGCAAACAGGGCTGGCAAAACACCTTCTTCGCTCATGGCAAACATCACACGGGGATTGCTCATCAATAAAGCATTTACATAGGCCAATACCCCAAAGAATAAGAAAAAGGAGAAAATATCTGCTCCAGACTTACCAAAAGTTTTCATCATCAGCACATAGGCTATTTCTTTTTCTCCCTTCATTTGTTCAAAGCCTACAATTTGATAATAACTAAAATTGGCTAACAGGTATAAGGCAATGATTATGGCAATGCCGATAAAAATACCCTTAGGAATATTCTTTGCAGGGTTTTTTACTTCACTGCCAAAATTGATGGTTTGCTGATATCCTCCGTAGGTAAAACAAACCGCAATCATACTGGCCCCTAAACTTTTTATCCAAGGCATCCATCCCACTTCAACTTCATTTGAAGCCGATACGGTTATAGCCGGTATCGCCGTTCCTTGATGAGGGAATAAAAGTGCAAGTATCAAAACACCAATCATACTAATCTTAATAATCATCAGAATATTTTGTGCCCGCGAACTCAAAGACAATCCCCGCAAATTGATAAAATAAAACAGAATGATGGCTGCACAACTGATTAAAGCTTTGTCAATATCTGTCCATTCAATTCCAGGAAATAATTTAGTGATATATCCACTCCCAATCAAAGCTACCCCGCTCAGGCTGGCCGCATTGCTTATTAAAATAATGCAGTTAATTCCAAATGCGATACTGGGATGATAGGCATATGAAAATATTTTATAGTATCCGCCGGTAACCGGATACCTACTCCCAATTTCCGCATAGGTTAGTGCGCCACATAACGCAATGATTCCACCCAAAATCCAGGCAACAAAATAAACCGAGGGAGTAATGGCAAAACTGGCGCTGGTAGCTGCCGACCGGAATATACCCATACCAATCACTAATCCCACCACAATCATAGTGAAACTAAATAAATTCAATTGTTGTTTTGCTGCCATTGTAAAAAAGTGTGGGTTAAATATAAGATACTTATCCGAAACCCTATCTATCCCCTAAAAGTATCGAGCAATTTGGGGTGAATTGGGAAGCCATTGAAATATTACTACCTTCATATTCTTACATATACCCCTACATTATATGATCATATCTATCAATGAATTGATTACGGTTAGTTTTACCTTATTTGCTGTAATTGATATTATAGGATCGGTACCATTACTGATTTCGCTGAAAGAAAAAATGGGTGGCATCCGATCTTTTGCCGCAACGCTGATTTCCGGCGCCTTGATGATTTTATTTTTATATGCAGGTGAACCTTTTTTACGCATTTTGGGGCTGGATATCCACTCCTTTGCAGTTGGTGGATCGGTGGTAATTTTTTTATTGGGATTAGAAATGGTATTGGGCCACGAAATATTTAAAGGTGATCAGGATGCCAAATCCGGATCGCTGGTACCCATTGCATTCCCCATTATTGCCGGTAGTGGAACCCTTACTACCATCATGTCGCTGAAAGCTAACTTTAATGAGTTGTACATACTTTCCGGCATATTGATTAATCTGGTAGTTGTTTATATTGTGCTAACCTCGCTAAAATTTATTGAACGGGTGTTAGGACCGGCCGGCTTGATGGCGGTTCGAAAATTTTTTGGCGTAATTCTGCTGGCAATTGCCGTAAAACTGTTCAGTAGCAATATTGCCAAATTCGGAAAATAATGAGTTAGGGTTTCTTGATCCATTCGTCTGTTCGGAAAGGAGAAGCTGGAAGCCCTTCCTTATTGTATAAATTACAACCTTTCGGATTATTGGCCCAGGCGTACCTTACTGCTTCAGGTTCCGCTACCTGTTCGCTTGCTACCAATATTTTATTTTTACCGATAATTTTTGCGGAAGCCCAAACAAATTTGTGGTCGGCCCCTGCAATGGCAAATTGCTCAAGTGGCTTATCTCCCATGGCCACCAATCCTGATCCAACCTGTTGAAAGGTTAACTCAATTGCATTTCCTCTTTTTACATAAGACACTAATTCCGGACCGGAGTAAACCAGTTTTTTGTCGTTATAGGCTAATTTTCTTGCTGCCAGTGAAAGGCGCTCACCTACTTCTTTTTTCTTCAATGGATGCACGTCGTAGGTTTCTCCTATATCAATGGTTACCGCCAAACCTACATTGGGCAAATCCTTGGTTAACTGCTGTTGAGCCTCGCGAAGATTTGCCCAGCCACTTTCTCCGGGCTCTTTTACTATTTCCATGTAATTAGCCAGTTGAACAATTAGAAAAGGAAAATCTCCCTGCTGCCATCGCCCACGCCAATCCTTGATTAGGGCTGTTAATAGTTGCCGGTAATCTCCCGGTCGCCCCCCATTGGATTCGCCTTGATACCAGGCCGCACCTTTAATGGTATAAGGAATTAAGGGATGAATCATGGCATTATACAATGTAATGGGCTGGGTAGACATTTTTATAAAACTGGCAACCGGTAAAGCGGCTGTTACATTACCCACTGCATACTCCCAGGTACCTGCTAAATTTAACGCACTATCCTTCCAAAGGATCCGGTAATTTTTTTCAGCAATAAATCCCCCATTTCCATCGGTATCAACAATACGAACCGTAATTGTGTTGTTACCTTCCTTTAAAATACCAGCAGGTACTTCATATTTTCTGGCCACATAGCGGTTGGTGCTATACCCTACCAATACGCCGTTAATGTAGGTAGAATCGGCATCATCTATCATCCCCAATTCTAACCAAGCTTCGGCACTTGCCTGTTGGGCAGTAACTGCAAATTTCTTTTTACACCATACAACTCCATCCACATCCTTTAACCCATATTTTTCCCAAAACCCCGGCACCTGCATGCTTCCGATATTATTAGCAGGAAAATCGTTCTGTTTCCAATTATTTTCCGGCAGCCTTCCCTTATCTCCTTCCTTAGCATCTTTTTGCCATAGATTCGTTACGGTACGTTCTCGATTGATGGCGTTGTTCATATTTACTGAATCCTGATAAAAATGATAGCGATCGAGATACCCCGAAAAATCATGCAACCCCTCCTCACTTACCCAAGATTCGGCAGGAGTTCCACCCCAAGTGCTTTTGATAACCGCCATAGGTACTTTATATTTTTCGTACAAAGCCTTTACCATAAAATAAGCAACCGCAGAAAAACTGCCAATGTTCGCCGGATTGGCTACCCGCCATTTTCCATTCAGCTCTTGGTTGGGATGCATAGCATATTGCAGCGTTACCTGAAATTCCCGAATCATGGGATTGTTAGAAGCGGCAATTTCATCCGGATATTTTTCAGTCAACTTACCCATGATAAATTCCATGTTCGACTGTCCGGAGCAAAGCCATACATCTCCCATTAAAATTTCGCGAATGGTTTTGGTTTCCTTACCTGCCTGAATGGTTAACGTGTACGGACCACCCACAGGGGTTGCGGGCAATTGCAATTGCCAACGCTCTTGTGCATCTGCCGTAGCCTTATATTCTTTTCCATTAAAGCTAACCGTTATCGGTCCCTCTCCTTTCCACCAGCCCCAAATATTCACGGGCTTGTCTCGTTGTAAAATCATACTATCACTCACCATTGCCGGTAAACGAAGCTGCGCTGTTGCAATACAAGAATAACAAACCAACATTATTAATGAGCAAGTAAACTTAATCATATTAAAAATCTATTGTTAAAGGCATAAAATACTAAATTGATAGGAAAAAACAAAGAAAAGGTGGATGAAAGAAAAATTGTGGCGGGGAGAAACTGCCCTTATTCTTAAATTTTTGAAAGCCAGTATGTAAATAAACAAATTAGCAAAATTCTTTCAAATTAAAGATATTTGATAGGAAACTACCGGGCGTATCCCCGATAAAAAATTCTTAACCATAAACAAAGTATATGCGCAACTCGATTTCACTCAAATCATTCGGCTTTATTTTTTTAGTTACTTTTTTATTTCTGCAAGGTTGTATCAATATGTCTAAACAAGAGGCAGCCGACAAACCAGTTGGTAAGCAGGTAGTAGATTCAACTGCGAATTATGTAATTAAAGTAAATTATCCTGCGGAGCCGCAAGACAAGGAAGAAGTGATGAAAAAATGGGTTGACCTGAAGCTGAGTGATAAAAAGTTTGAATGGAAAAATCTTACCACGCCTCGAAATGAGTATCAGATAAATTATTCAGTTGTACAATCTGATTCTTCCCAAACTGTAAGCTATTTGATGAATGAATATGAAAATACGGGCGGGGCAAGTGGTAATCAAAAAGTAACCAGCTTCTCTTTTAGAAATAACCAATTATTGGATATCCAAGGCATTCTGAATTTTTCGAATGGCAATGACTTACAGTTAACCAAATTGCTGGCTGCCAAAGTTGCTACCGACACAAATACATTCAGTGCTGCTATGTTGAATGAAAGTTTGGGTTTGAACTTTCTAAAAAAAGATGGGGTGTCGCTGGACAAAGGCAAATGTAAATGTGATGGGTTTTTCTTTGGTTCGAATTTAATGTGTTATGTTATTCGCAATGAAGGGATTGGTTTTGTGTTTGGAAAGTATGTGGTTGGACCAGGTTCATCACAAACACCGGAAATATTGCTAGATTGGAAAACACTAGAGCCCTATTTGCAGCCTGGATTTCAGAGATTAATTAATAAGATGAAAGATCTGCATTAATTTTAAAGTCAAAAAAAGTATATGAAACGCAACTCAGCATTATTTTTTCATACCTTTTTAATATGGACGGGCCTGCTTTGCTTAGTTTCCTGTACCACAGAAGTTTATCTGGTTTCTCCCGAAAAACTGATAAGTAAAAAAATTGCAGTTGGCAATATTAATCTTCAAACATTGTCTAATAAAGTTTCAACAGATACCTTATGTACTTGCATTGCGGGAAATGTGAAAAATATCTTGAAACAATATTTCATAGAATCCGGATTAACGGTGGTAGACCTACCCACAAACAAAAAAATAGTTGAAATAGATAGTCTGCAAACTGTAATAGATTCTTTAGGCATAGATGTTATTGTGTCAGGAAATGGAATTGTGTATGATCATCAATCTAAAAAAGGAAAAGGTATTTATATAAATATCAATCAATTATCTCTTGAATATAAAGATGTTCGAACTTCTAACATCGTGGCGACCGGATATTTTTCAGGAGTTCCTTTTGATCCATATGGAGGCGCTGAAAGATTAGGAAAGCAATTTAAAAAACAACTAAAAAAATCATCAACTAAATTAAAGTAATCACTACTCACCAATTAGCTGCGCTAGTCTGTATAATCAAATAGGATTAAAAATTTTTATTATGAAAAGAAAAAAATTTATTCAAAAAAGTATTGCAGTAGCCGGTGGTTTGCTGATACTTCATGATAGTTTTGCCCGTCTAAAAGGGAAAATATATGGGCATAATAATAACAAATATCGAGTGGATGAAAAATGGGGACAATTGGATACAAATGTACATCCCGTAAATGATTGTCACGAAATGGTGCAAGATAGCCGGGGCAGAATTATATTACTCACCAATGAAACTAAGAATAATGTGCTGGTCTATAATAAATCGGGCAGATTACTCAGTTATTGGGGTACAGAATATCCGGGGGCACATGGGTTAACGATTCAAAAGAATGGACGGGAAGATTTTTTATTTATCACGGATACGCAGCTGCATCAGGTATATAAAACAACTAATAAAGGCAAAAAACTATTAACCATTGATACGCCCTTGGAGGCGGGCATCTACAAAAACAAAGAAGAATTTGTGCCTACCGAAACCACTGTATTAGATAATGGAGAATTTTATGTGGCAGATGGATATGGAGCGCAGTATATTTTACATTACGATGCCAATGGAAAACTGAAAAACTATTTCGGAGGGCGTGGAAAGGAAGATTATCATCTGGACAATGCCCATGGCATTTCGCTAGACACTCGTTCTGGTTCCCCTACCCTGCTGATAACAGATAGAACACGTGCCTGCTTTAAACGATTTTCGTTAGAAGGTAAATTGCTAGAGATCATACATATCCCAGGTGCAGCGGTTTGTCGTCCGGTTATTAAGGGCAATTACTTGTATGCAGCAGTTTTACGATCTCCTAACCTAGATAAATCGAATTCTGGTTTTGTAACCATCCTGAATGAAAACAACCAGGTAGTATCTAATATCGGCGGCACAGAACCCATATATGAAAATGGAAAATTACAACCCCTTGCACAAGCAGATCCGATATTTAAACACCCGCATGATGTTTGTGTAGATGAGGATGACAATATCTATGTGGCGCAATGGGCTTCGGGAAAAGTTTATCCGTATAAGTTGAAGCGGGTGTAATTGAGTTAGCTATTTTTTAGAAGAGCGGATATCTGAATCACAGCATAATCGATAGTATTCAGAATTAATGATTAAATATTGAAGCCAATTATACATACAATCAAGAGGCAAAAATCCGATGAAAAGTATTCTAATTAAAAATTGTACGATTGTTAACGAAGGGGAAATAAAAGTGGCGGATATCCTGATCAATAATCATATAATACAACAAATAGGTTCGATAGGATATACAAAAGATGCTATTGAAATAGATGGCAAGGGCAAGTATCTGTTTCCTGGAATCATAGACGGGCAGGTACATTTTCGAGACCCCGGACTTACCCACAAAGGCGATATCCATTCAGAGAGTAGGGCTGCGGTTGCTGGCGGGGTAACTTCGTATATTGATATGCCCAACACAAAACCCAACGTACTTTCCCTGGAAATTTTACAGGAAAAGTATCGGATTGCCGCCGAAAAATCATTGGCAAATTTTGGATTTTTTCTTGGCGTGAACGACGACAATATTGATGAAGTGATTCAACTGGATACTTCCGGATTACTGGCTATTTCTGATGACGGACTATACTTTACCAAAAAGGGGAATTTACTGGCGGATAATCCAGCCACACTAGAAAAGCTTTTTACCAATTGCAAATCAATTGTAGCTATTCATTCGGAGCGAGAACAACAGATAGAAGCCAATGAAGCATTGTACCGAGAGAAATGGGGGGAAGATGTTCCTGCGTGGTGCCATCCCCTAATCAGAAGTGAACAGGCCTGTTATGAGGCAACAGATAGAGCTATACGGCTGGCAGAAAAATACGAAGCCCGATTGCATATTTTACACTTAACCACCGAAGCAGAAACCCATCTGTTTCACAATGATATCCCTCTGCAGCAGAAAAGAATTACTACAGAAGTTTCCGTGCACCATCTCTGGTTTTCGGATAAAGACTATGAGCGCCTAGGTATGTTAATCAAGTGGAATCCAGCTATCAAAACGCAGAAAGACAAAGAAGGATTGCTGCAAGCATTGATAGACGACCGCATTGATCTGGTAACCACCGACCATGCCCCGCATACCCTGGAGGAAAAACAACAAGCCTATTTCCAGTCCATGTCGGGAGCACCCATGGTGCAACATTCCCTAAATGTGATGCTGGAGTTTTATAAACAGGGAAAAATTTCTTTAGAGAAGATTGTAGAAAAAATGTGTCACAATCCTGCGATTCTGTATCATATTGAGAAAAGAGGTTTTATTCGCGAAGGGTATTATGCCGATTTAGTGTTGGTAGATATGGATGCACCGTGGACGGTAAATAAAGAAAATATTCTATACAAATGTGGCTGGTCGCCACTGGAAGGAACGCTTTTCAATAACCAAGTAACCCACACTTTAGTGAATGGACATTTGGTATTCGATCGGGGCATTTTTGATGAGGCGCAGCTGGGAATGGCGTTGGTTGTGAGGCAGTAAAAAAATCAGGTGGTGGCCGCGAATGGAATTCTTGCTGGCATATAGGGAATCAGTAATTCACCACCTCAAAAATGGGAGATAACAAAAAATTAGTCCTGAATTAGATCACACTCAATCCCACTCTCACGCTGTAATTTGTGGCCTCGCCAAGAATCGAACTTGGATCTGGAGCTTCGGAAACTCTTATACTATCCATTGTACTACGAGGCCGGGGGTGCAAAAGTAATATTTCGGCGCTAATTCCTTGCTTTTTTCGGTAGGATAAGCGGTTTTCTACTAACTAATGTTTTAGAAGTAGGTTAGGAACCCTTCACATGACTAATCTTCGAGTATTTATACCTTTTCCAGAAAAGCTGGGAACCAAAAAAATCAGTCTCCTAATATTTCACACTCATTCCCACTCTCAAACCGTAATGTGTGGCCTCGCTAAGAATCCCTGCCTGCCGGCAGGCAGGGAACTTGGATCTGGAGCTTCGGAAACTCTTATACTATCCATTGTACTACGAGGCCGGGGGTGCAAAAGTAATATTTCGGCGCTAATTCCTTGCTTTTTTCGGTAGGATAAGCGGTTTTCTACTAACTAATGTTTTAGAAGTAGGTTAGGAACCCTTCACATGACTAATCTTCGAGTATTTATACCTTTTCCAGAAAAGCTGGGAACCAAAAAAATCAGTCTCCTAATATTTCACACTCATTCCCACTCTCAAACCGTAATGTGTGGCCTCGCTAAGAATCCCTGCCTGCCGGCAGGCAGGGAACTTGGAT
>JBAXQE010000013.1:0-78256 GCA_037131895.1 Chitinophagia bacterium
TGTGCCCAGAACAGGAATCCCTGACTGCCGTCAGGCAGGGAACCTGCACAATATTCTTATTGGCCCTAAAATGTGTGTTTTTGATTTTGAGCTAGTACGCCTCTGGAGCTTTAGAAGAAAAGGCCAGAGTAAAATGTTCGTACTCAAACTCACACTCACTCTGGCCTTTGTGCCCAGAACAGGAATCCCTGACTGCCGTCAGGCAGGGAACCTGCACAATATTCTTATTGGCCCTAAAATGTGTGTTTTTGATTTTGAGCTAGTACGCCTCTGGAGCTTTAGAAGAAAAGGCCAGAGTAAAATGTTCGTACTCAAACTCACACTCACTCTGGCCTTTGTGCCCAGAACAGGAATCGAACCTGCACTACCTTGCGATAACCAGATTTTGAGTCTAGCGCGTCTACCAGTTCCGCCATCTGGGCTTGGGGGAGCAAAAATAAGTAAAAGCAGGGGTTTAAACAAACAGAAACGGGTTTTTTGTTACCCCTATCTATTCTGCCGCTAATAGGCGAAGCAAATACTTTTGTTGATAATAGTATTGTTTTACTTGCAGCAGCGCTTCTTGGGAAGTAACACCTGCCTGATAAGCTGCCATAATCGGTTCAACTTGCTCATATAATCCTTGTTGTTGTGCTTTAATTTGCTCCCGAACGCTCAGCTTCCCTTCCTCCGTATCTGCCTCTTGCAAAGCCTCATTCAATTCCATCATATCCATCAAAAAATCGGCAGGCAATGCATACTTTTCATCCTCTGGCATACCCACCGTTTGTTGCAAAATGTAGGCCATCGTGCGCTGGCGACTGGATAGGGTAGCATAGGCTTCATGAATCTCCTGCAATTTTTCCTCCGCGGCTTCCAGTGCTTCATCGCCCTGTTGAACATAAAAGTCGGGATGATACTGCCGGCTTAATGCGTAATATTTTTTCTTTATCAACCCCTGGTCCGGGAAAAAACTGGGGGATAATTCAAACCAATCAAAATACTTCATAGCTTTTCTGGCTGCCTCCTTCAACGCTTTTGGCTAACTTTGTTACTGCAAATTTACTACAATGCCCTGTATTGGACTTATTAGAGAAGGAAAATTACCTGCCGACAACCGGGTAGCCCTTACTCCGGCACAGGTAGCGTATCTACAGAAACAGTATCCAGACCTCCAAATAATCGTAGAACCCTCTCCCGATCGGTGTTTTAGCGATGAGGAATACCTCAGGGCGGGTATTCAGGTGGATTCGGACCTAAGTAAGTGTCAAATTCTATTGGGCATCAAAGAAGTACCGGTATCGCAGTTGTTGGCGAACAAAACCTATCTGTTTTTTTCTCATACCAAAAAAGAGCAGCCCTACAACCGGGCACTCATGCAGACCATGGTAGAGAAAAAAATTACGATCATAGATTATGAATGTTTGGTGCACCCGGATGGTCAAAGACTGATTGGATTTGGCTTTTTTGCAGGCATAGTTGGTGCGCACAATGGCATCATGGCCTATGGTAATCGAACGGGATTATATCACCTAAATCGGGTTTCGGATATCAGAGATTATCGCGAACTGATACATACCTATTTCGGATTAAAGCTGCCTCCACTAAAAGTAGTGGTTACCGGCAGCGGTCGGGTGGCCCATGGAATTTTAGAAATTATGAACCTGCTCGACGTTCAGGAAGTAGAGCCCGATGAGTTTTTACACGAAACCTTTTCTTATCCAGTTTATGTTCACTTGAAAGGCTCCGATTTATACCGCAACCGAATTACGGGCACTTACCAGCGATTGCATTTTCATGATCATGCCGAAGAATATGAATGCTTATTCGAACCTTATACGGCAGTAGCTGATATACTAATGAATGGCATATACTGGGATGAATCGGTACCCCGACTTTTTTCGATGCAATCTTTGCAGCAACCCGATTTTAGGATGCTTACCATTGCCGATATCACCGATGATAAAGGAGGCAGTGTTCCCTGTAACCTGGGGGATGCTCCCCCCAATGCGCAGGTATATGGAGTGGATCGGTTTAGTGGAGTAAAAACCGAGCCCTATTTACCCGGAAGCGTAGATGTGATGGCCGTTGGGAATTTGCCCAACGAACTTCCCAGAGATGCCAGTCGCTATTTTGGCGAACAATTGATCAAATATGTATTCCACGATTTAATCAACGGTGGATCGCCTACACTGCAAACTGCTACTATGTTAGAAAAAGGAGTACTTACCCAACCCTTCCAATATTTGCATTCCTATGCCTATGGCCTATCAGCCGGCAAAAGCTAAATAATAATCCGATAATAGTGCTCGCATACCCACACTGTATGCTTCCGATTCCCGAATATGCAAAGTTTCGGTTTCAATAACTAAGTTATCCCTTTTACTAAATAGTAAACAACACCGAAAAGGCGCTGCCCCCAATCGTTGACTAACTAAAAGTTGCTTCTCTAAAAACCATCCAGATTGATTAGCCAACTCAATAGCAAACACTCTTCTATGTTCGGGCAATAACACCGCCCATTTTCCAGTCGGATGTATTAATCGATTGATGCTAATTATCAATGCTTCTAGCTTTAATTCTTTGCTATGCAGGGCAATATCTCTTTGCTCATTTCCAGAGGGTAAATCATTATCGTAAAACGGGGGATTGCTGATGATACAATCAAAGAGAATTTCGGAAGTATAGGTTCTTATATCTCCCTGTATTACCTGTAATCGTTGCTTCCAGGGAGATTGTTGAAAGTTACCTGCTGCCTCTAAAACGGCTGCTTCATCCAGTTCGATGCCTAGAATTTGTAATTGATTTTTTTGGGCAACCAGTAAGGATAATAATCCGGTTCCCGTGCCAATATCCAACAGATTTCCAGTACAATTTTGTAATTCCTTTGCCATCCATGCACCAAAAATGCAGGCATCCGTACAAACCTTCATAGCGGAATTTCCCTGCTGTACCCGAAACTGCTGAAACTGAAAATAATCGTTGGGCATAAATAGCTGTTGGATGATTTAACCAATCAACTCACCTTCTTTCTTGATCTGTTTCAGCGCATCTAACAAAGCGTCCAGATTATCCGAAGTATTAAAAGCCTGAATGGAATAGCGCAAATAAGTATCCGATCCCTGTCGCATTAATGGAACTTCAATGTGATACTCTGTAAATAATTTCCTTTGTAATTGCTCCGGTTGAGAGGTTCGTATGGGGATACTCACCATTTGTCCAAGCCATTGATTATCCAAAGGGCTCAAGGGTGTTGTACCCAAACAATCATAAAATTTGGGTGCATAGTCTACCACCATTTGATGGCAAATTTGCGATTGTTCTTTCCAGTTATATTGATGCATAAATTCAATACAGGCAGGTACCGTAAGAAATGCCGAAAAATCACGGGTACCAATCATTTGATTATAATCTAGCAATATATTACCCGAAGGATGTAAAGCCTCATAGCCCCAACTCACAACAAGGGGTTCTGCTAACGTCGGCCTGCTTTTTTTGTTTACATACAAAAAGCTACAACCCTTGGGAGCCATCATCCATTTATGACAAGCACCCGTATAAAAATCAGGTTGCAATTTTTCGATAGAAAGAGGAACATGGGCAGGCGCATGTGCGCCATCTACAATTGTTATCAAACCTAATTCGCGAGCTCTTTGCAAGATGGGTTCAACGGGGAATATTAGACCAGTAGAACTGGTAATATGACTGATAAATATTGCCTTGGTTTGTGGCGTAAGTCCTTTAAAAAACGCTTCTGTAAATGCTTCGGCGGTAGTAACGGGTAGGGGAATGTGTTGGCGCTTGTAAATTGCCCCTGCTTTTTTGCAATAGAGATTCCAGATTCTGTCGCATGCCCCATATTCTATATCGGTAGTAAGTATTTCATCACCCGGTTGCAGAGAAATATTTTTGGCAATCAGATTAATGGCAAAAGAAGGATTGGTAATATATACAAGGTCATCTTTATCGGCAACATCTAGGTATTCAGCTAATTTTTGTCGGCTATTGGCTAAAAATCCCAACCCATCGAATGCAATCATTTGCACAGGTTCCCACTCAAGTAGGCGTTGCCAGTATTGGTAGTTTTCAAAAATGGGTGCGGGACAAGCACCAAAAGATCCAAAGTTCAAAAAATGAATATCGGGGTTTATCAAAAACAAATCTTTGAAATTGGGCATGGAAAATTTTTGAGGTAAGTTACCAAATTATACGCATTGGCATAAAAAAGCTGCCACATAAATGAGGCAGCTTAATCAGGTAGTTAAATATATTTATTCAGCCGTTAAAGTTGCCAGCAGGTATTCTTTGTTCAGGCGTGCAATATTGGCAATAGAAATTTCTTTAGGGCAAGTGGCTTCACAGGCACCCGTATTGGTGCAGGCCCCGAATCCTTCTTTATCCATTTGTGCAACCATATTTACTACACGACTGCTTCTTTCGGGATCTCCTTGTGGAAGTAAAGCCAGGTGCGAAACTTTAGCACTGAGGAATAACATCGCACTGCTGTTTTTACAAGCCGCTACACAGGCTCCGCATCCAATACACATAGCTGCCGCAAAAGCCTGATCGGCATGGTCTTTTGGAACAGGTAGCGAATTACCATCTACCGCATTACCTGTGTTTACGCTGATATATCCTCCGGCCTGAATGATGCGGTCAAAGGCACTGCGATCTACCATCAGGTCTTTAATAACTGGAAAAGAGTTAGCACGCCAGGGTTCTACTACAATTGTATCTCCATCTTTAAAAGCCCGCATGTGCAACTGGCAGGTAGTATTGGCAGCCCAAGGTCCGTGTGGCTTTCCATTAATATACATGGAGCAAGATCCGCAAATACCTTCACGACAATCGTGGTCGAACGTAATCGGATCTTCGCCATCGCGAATCAATTGTTCATTCAGCACATCAAACATCTCCAGAAAACTCATTTCAGAAGAAATATTTTCTACCCGGTATAACTTAAAAGCGCCGGGTGTTTGGCTATTGGGTTGTCTCCAGACTTTCAGGTTCAAATTCATGTGATAATGTTCCATGGTTCGATCAGATTCCACAGGGAATCATTTTAGAGGTTCAATAGGGTAGTATTACTTATAATTTCTTTGGCTAGGTTTGATAACATCATACACCAATGGTTCTTTATGTAGCTCCCATTTATGCTCATCTGCAAACTGCCAAGCAGCCACATACATATAATTGGCATCATCCCGCAATGCTTCACCATCGGGTGTTTGGTATTCTTCCCTAAAATGTCCGCCACAGCTTTCATTTCGGTTTAAAGCATCTACGCACATTAATTCTCCGAGTTCAATAAAGTCTGCTACGCGATTGGCTTTGTCTAACTCAGGGTTCATTCCATTCACTACTCCGGGTATTCTCACATCACTCCAGAATTCCTTTTTCAATGCCTGCACATCGGCGATGGCTTGCTTTAATCCACTTTCGGTACGTGCCATACCGCACTGATTCCAAATAATTTTTCCGAGTCGCTTATGGAAGCTTTCTACCGTTTGCGTTCCCTTTATGCTCATCAATTTTTGGATGCGCTCACTTACTTTATTTTCTGCTTCTTCAAAAGCTGGATGGGAGGTAGCAATTGGTTTGTTGTAAATCTCATCCGCCAAATTATTACCGAGCGTATAAGGAACTACAAAATACCCATCTGCCAATCCCTGCATGAGGGCTGAAGCCCCTAGTCGGTTCGCACCATGATCGGAAAAATTGGCTTCACCCAAAGCATATAAACAAGGAATCGAGGTTTGTAATTCATAATCTACCCAAAGTCCGCCCATGGTATAATGCACGGCAGGATAAATACGCATTGGAACTTCATAAGGATTTTCTCCGGTAATCTTTTCATACATATCGAACAGATTACCGTATTTTTCTTTCACAACTTCTTTTCCAAGTGCGATGATTTCTTCCTGTGTAGCGTTGCTTTTTCCTTCTTTGCTGATTTCTATTTTTCCATACCGGATAATGGCATCGGCAAAATCGAGGTAAACTGCTTGTTTGCTGGTACCTACTCCATATCCTTCGTCACATCTTTCCTTTGAAGCTCTTGATGCTACATCTCTAGGTACCAGATTACCGAATGCAGGATATCTTCTTTCTAAATAATAATCTCGCTCATTTTCTGCAATATCAGTTGGTTTGCGTGTATCATTTTTTTGAGCAGGCACCCAAATACGACCATCATTGCGGAGAGATTCCGACATCAAGGTAAGTTTACTCTGATGGTCGCCACTAACAGGGATACAGGTTGGGTGAATCTGAGTAAAGCAAGGATTGGCAAAATAGGCTCCATTGCGGTGCGCTTTCCAGGCGGCAGTAACATTGCTGCCCATGGCATTGGTAGATAGATAAAACACATTGCCATAGCCACCTGTACAAAGCAATACAGCATGCCCAAAATGGCGCTCCAATGCTCCACTAACTAAATCACGTGCTATGATACCGCGGGCTTTGCCATCAATGGTTACCAGCTCTAGCATTTCGTGGCGACTATACATTTTCACATTTCCCAAGGCTACCTGCCGCTCCAATGCTTGATAGGCACCTATTAATAATTGCTGACCGGTTTGTCCGGCTGCATAAAAAGTCCGTTGAACCTGTGTACCTCCAAATGAACGGTTGCTCAGCAATCCGCCATATTCTCTGGCAAAAGGAACCCCCTGGGCTACACACTGATCGATGATGTTTCCACTTACCTCAGCCAAGCGATGCACATTCCCCTCACGAGCACGATAGTCGCCTCCTTTGATGGTATCATAGAAAAGACGGAAAATACTGTCTCCATCATTCTGATAATTTTTGGCGGCATTGATACCTCCCTGTGCTGCAATGGAATGTGCGCGACGAGGAGAATCTTGAAAGCAGAATGCTTTTACCTGATAGCCCAATTCGGCCAGAGATGCAGCAGCTGAGGCACCGGCTAATCCGGTTCCTACAATAATCACTTCCAGCTTTCTTTTATTAGAGGGATTTACTAGTTTGCAATGTCCTTTATAGTCTGTCCACTTTTCTGGCAGGGGTCCTGCAGGAATTTTTGCATCTAACATATTGATTCAATTTGTAGGGTTCTAAATGGTTATAGGCTGGAATAAATGAATTATCTAATCCAACCGAGATATAAACTTATGGGCATAAGGGCAAATAGGGTAGGGATAACAATTGAAAATCCCATACCTACAGCAGAAAGCATAGCATGATATCTTCTATTATGTATGCCGATAGTTTTAAAAGCACTCTGAAAACCATGTGCCAAATGGTAGCCCAAAGCAGCGCAACTAATTACGTAAAAAATTACTACCCAAGCTTCGCTGAAAGTATCTTTCATTAGGGCAAATACATCATGCACCTCTATACCATTATAGAATTTGGCTTCAGGAATACCGGTAAAACGAGAAGGTACCCAAAAATGTTTCCAGTGCAGGATAAAGAATAGGAGCAGGATAGTTCCCAGAATCGCCATACTGCGACTATACCATTTACTACCCTTACTATAATCCACCGCATAACCAACGCTTCTTTTGCTCCGGTTGTCGAGCGTTAGCAGGTATCCCTGTATAATATGTAGGAAAATACCGCCAAATAAACCAACTTCTAGCATTCGCGGAACAAGATTTCCACCCATAAAATGAGCAGCTTTATTAAACATCTCTCCCCCGTCGTTAGCCCAGATACAGGCATTTAACCCCGCATGGACAACCAAAAAAAGAATCAGAAAAATACCGGTAAAACCCATCACCAATTTTTTACCAACCGAAGAAGTGAGCACGTTTTTCAATGCCATAGTTATGAGGATTTATTCAATTGGATGCAAAAATACTACAGGATACAATGCCAAGGGTAATTCCGCATTTTTTTCTTTCCACTTTCCGTCCTCTTTTTATATACTTTATGGAATGTGCAGCCGATACCCCTCCCTAATATCGATAACTTACACAGTTTTTTTGCCGTTTACATAATTTTTGCTCACCCTCACCCCTTGGCATTGTACTTTTGGGCTATGGTTAAATTGTTGAATATTCTGTTTACCAGCCTCCGAATGGCAACCCAGGAACTTTGGGCCAATAAACTCCGTACTTTTTTGTCGCTGTTTGGCATAACCATTGGTATTTTCTGCATCATCGGTGTACTGGCCACTGTAAATAGCCTAGAACAGAAAGTGCAAACCGACATCAAATCCCTGGGTAATAACACTATTTATATCGATAAATGGAACTATGCTGGCGGACCCGACTATCCCTGGTGGAAATTTCTGAAGCGGCCCAATATGAAGTTCGAAGAAATGAAGTTCATAAAGGAAAAAAGCCAACTCTTTTCATCCATTTGTTTTATGGTGGATAGAAACTTGAATGTTGACTACAAAGACAATATTTTATCTAATATCAATTTCTACGGTCCAACTGAAGACTTCAATAAAATTCAAACCATCGATATTTCAGAAGGTAGATATCTAACAGATGCTGATTTTGAGCGGGGATCGCCTATTTGTGTAATTGGCGATAAAGTAGCTACCGAATTGTATGGAAGTGCCGAAAAAGCAGTTGGCAAAGCCATTGGATACAATGGGCGGAAATTGCAAATTGAAGGAGTAATAAAAAAGCAGGGACAAAGTTTAGTGGGTGGCTTTGATTTTGATCAAACCGTTATTGTTCCCTATCGCTATTTTGCCAGTGTATTCGATCCGGAAAATAACAGTCCTAAAATTATGGTGCAGGCCAAAGCAGGAGTTCCTTCTGCGGCCCTGCAGGATGAACTCGTGGGAATCATGCGGCAAATTCGCAGACTGAGCCCTACCCAAGAAGATAATTTTTCATGCAATGATGTGGCCATGTTTGCCGAACAGGTTACCAGCTTTTTTGGACAGGTTTCAGCTGGCGGTTGGGCGATTGCAGGTCTTAGTTTGATTGTAGGAGCCTTCGGGGTAGCCAATATTATGTTTGTTACCGTGCGGGAGAGAACCAGTCAGATTGGCCTCAAAAAAGCCCTGGGTGCCAAAAGCCGAACGATACTTACCGAGTTTCTTTTAGAGAGTGCCTTTTTATGTGTAATTGGTGGATTAATTGGTTTGGGGATGGTTTGGTTGTTAACCTTGGCATTGAGTAGTTTTCTTCCTTTCCCTATTATCATTGCGCCGAACATCATTTTCTTAGCCCTTAGTATTTGTATTGTTTTGGGAATTGCTTCCGGAATTATTCCAGCCTCTATTGCTGCTAAAATGGATCCGGTTGTGGCCATCCGCAGCAAGTAAACCTTGCTTACCCAATTGGTTGTACCTTTGCAGGGAATTTGAAAATTCCCTTTCATGCCTGCGACCATTCTGGCCATCGAATCTTCCTGCGACGAAACTGCTGCGGCTGTTTGCCGAGATGGACAGATACTTTCTAATTTTATTGCCAATCAAAAAGTACACGAGCAGTATGGGGGAGTAGTTCCCGAATTGGCCAGTCGTGCACATATGCAGCATATAGTTCCGGTAGTAAACAGTGCCCTCGTGCAAGCTTTTCCTGATTTGAATAGGCAAGTGGCTTTGCAACAAATAGATGCCATTGCTTTTACTGCTGCTCCCGGATTAATTGGTTGCTTATTAGTGGGTGCCCAGTTTGCAAAATCGTTAGCCCTTTCTCTGCAAAAACCCTTGCTGGCTGTACATCATATGCAGGCCCATGTGCTGGCAAACCTGCTGGCTCCAACCCCTCCTTCCTTTCCTTTTCTTTGCTTAACCGTAAGTGGCGGACATACTCAATTAGTGCTTGCGCATAGTCCTCTTCAACTGGAGATTATTGGTGAAACCATTGATGATGCTGCCGGAGAGGCTTTTGATAAAATTGCCAAACTCTTGGGGTTGCCCTATCCGGGCGGGCCACTGGTAGATAAATATGCCCAATTGGGAAATCCACAAGCTTTTCAGTTTGCGCGTCCTCGGGTACCCGGACTCAATTTCTCTTTCAGTGGTTTGAAAACTTCGGTGTTGTATTTTTTGCAAAAGCAGCCGGCAGATTTTATCGAGCAACACCTAGCGGATCTTTGTGCTTCGGTGCAGCATACCATCGTAGCTATGCTGATGAGAAATATACAACTAGCTGTTGAGCAAACGGGCGTGAAAGAAATATGTATTGCCGGGGGTGTAAGTGCTAATAGTGGCTTGCGGAAAGCCTTACAGGAACTGGGAAAAGAAAAGGGCTGGAAAACCTATGTGCCTGCTTTTGAATATTGTACCGATAATGCTGCCATGATTGCCATTACTGCTTATTATCAGTTGCTGAGTGGGCGGATAGATGCTTTAGATACGCCGGTTAGCGCTCGCAGTAATTGGTAAAGAAGATTAGGAATAAATCTTCCACTTTTCTTCCTTCATCTTCTCACTTGGGTTCATCATGTAAGAAACAAAGCTGTTGTTTTTGAGTATTTCTACCACCCTAAATCCACGGTAAGGAGTTCCCCAATTGCCGCCTACATGCGCATCAAAAATAAAAGGGATGGCACTTTCGGTTCGGAATCCGTCTTGATCATGCTCATGGCCATGAAATACTGCCCGCAGATTTGGATAGCCTTTGATTGTTTCAAAAAATGCAGGCGTATCTACCGAATTGGGCGTCCAGGGTGCTTGAGGAATATGTAAAAACAGAAAAATATGTTTGTATTTGTTGCCCTTGTCTAACTGCTTTTTCAACCAAACTAAATCAGGTGAAAGATAAGTGCCTTTCTCATTGCTGGTGTCGCCCAATATGAGCAATGATTGCTGGTGGGTAACAGTATGATTTAATGGGTAACCAAAAGTATCTATCCAATCTTTAGCGGTAACCATATCATGATTTCCCCGGGTAACGTACCAGGGCATGCTCAACTGCATGAACTCATTTTTTATTTGCGTAAGCAGGGGAGGCTCATTGTGAATCAGGTCGCCATTGAAAACGCAAAATTCTAAAGGGAAATCGAGGTGAAAATGATTCAACTGTTTCAAAACTGTTTGCGTCATTTCGCGATAAGCGGTGGCAGGTTGCCCATAATGGATATCGGAAGCTACTGCAAAGCGCATAACCACATCATCCTGCAAATCGGCAACATCCCTAGCTGTAAGGGAGGTAAATGGGGCACCCCAAACGGCCAGGGTGGCAAGGGAAATATTTTGAAGAAATTCGCGGCGGGCTAGAGCACGACGGTCAGAGTTGGTTTGTTGGTTGGGTTTCATAAGGTTGTAAGGATAGTCAAAATTACAAATTTCTCCCCAAATCAACTGTTAAAGCCCCTAAAATGTTGATTCCTGGCCGGTAATCAACTGCTAAATCGTACTTTTGCCGCGAAAACAGTTATTGTATTATGATTAGTGTAAGAAATATTACCCTGGCATTTGGTAAAAGGGTATTGTTCGATGAGGTGAATATCAACTTCGTAAAGGGAAACTGCTACGGGGTAATTGGAGCGAATGGAGCCGGAAAATCTACTTTTTTAAAAATACTTAGTGGAGAAATTGAGCCCAATAAAGGTACCATCGAAATCAGTCCCGGTGAACGGATGGCTGTTTTAAAGCAGAACCATTTTGAATTTGATGAAACTGCCGTGTTGAATACCGTTTTGATGGGTCATCAGCGTTTATGGAAAGTAATGCATGAAAAGGATGCCATTTATGCCAAGGAAGATTTTACCGAGGAAGATGGCATGAAAGCTGGAGAACTGGAAGGAGAATTCGGCGAAATGGGCGGATACGAAGCCGAGAGCAATGCCGGCAGCTTATTGAGTAGTTTGGGGGTGTCTGAAGATATGCATCAAATGCAATTGAAAAACATCCCATCTAACTATAAAGTGCGGGTATTGTTGGCACAGGCGTTGTTCGGCAATCCGGATATCCTGTTATTAGATGAGCCTACTAACGGATTGGATATTGAAACCATCGGCTGGCTAGAAAATTTTCTGGCCGATTACGAAAATATTGTGTTGGTGGTGAGTCACGATCGTCACTTTTTAGATACCGTGTGTACGCATGTGGCGGATGTGGATCGCAGTAAGATTAAAGTATTTACCGGAAACTATACTTTCTGGTACGAGTCGTCTCAGTTGATTAGCCGGCAGATTAGTGATAAGAATAAAAAGAATGAAGATAAGCGCAAAGAATTGCTCGACTTTATAGCCCGTTTCTCTGCCAATGCCTCTAAAAGTAAGCAGGCTACTTCGCGAAAGAAGGCGTTGGAGAAGTTGGTGATTGAAGATATTCAACCTTCGAACAGGAAATATCCCGGCATCATTTTCCAGCCATTGCGTGAAGTGGGAAATCAGATTTTGAATGTAGAGCAGTTGAGTAAAAGTGTGAATGGAAGAAAATTATTCGAAAAAGTTAATTTCAGCATTAATAAGGGAGATAAGATTGCTTTGATGAGTAAAGATCCGCTGGCAGTTACTCATTTTTTTGAAATTATTAATGGTCATGCCACTGCCGACTCGGGTAAATTTGAGTGGGGCACTACTATTACAAAAGCCTATTTGCCACTCGAGAATCAAGAGTTTTTTCAGGAGCCATTGAGTTTGATGGATTGGTTGCGCCAATATGTTCCGCCACATGTTACTGATGCCGATGAGCCTTTTATTCGGGGCTTTTTAGGCAAAATGTTGTTTAGTGGTGATGATGTGCAAAAGAAGACGAATGTATTGAGTGGGGGAGAGAAGGTTCGTTGTATGGTAAGCCGTATGATGTTACAGAATCCCAATATGGTAATTCTCGACCAACCTACCAATCACCTCGATTTGGAAAGTATCCAAAGCTTCAATGAGGGCTGTCAAACTTTCCCCGGTGTAGTACTAATCACTTCACACGATCACACTTTTATACAAACGGTGGCCAACCGAATCATCGAATTAACCCCCCGCGGAATTATTGATCGACTCACTACTTTTGATGAGTACATGGAAGATAAGCGGGTACAGGAGTTGCGGATGGAATACTACGGATAAGAAAGATCAGAGTGAGTTTGAGAGTGAGTACGAGTGATAGGGAAAAATCTCCTTTTATTTTACAAATTTTTCAATTTCCTTAATTGGAATTTGAACCTCTGTTCCATCAACGGACATGCATGCAGATCCAAGCCCAAACTTCACGCTAAATACAATAAATCCTTTTTGTTCAAAAGATATTTCCATTTCATCTAACTTATACATTCGATTTTCAAAATTTGAAAAACAATCTTTGAGTTCTTCGTCTTTTTTCATTTCAACTAAATCATCATTGATTTTTTTGTTAATCTCTTTTTCAAGATTAATTTGAGTTGAATTAAAAATATCTGAGTTTTTGATTTTCGAATCTTTTTTATTATCCAATATTTCGAATACCTCGTAATCCCAACTATACCTTCCCATATTATCTGCACTGCCTCTTTTTATAAATTTATATTTTCTCCAAATGCAAGTTCGAACGATATTAGGGTCTTCTGGGTGGTCAGGGTTTTTAAACTCTCTATTTTTACAAATAGGAAATTCTTTAGCTTTAGTTTGGCTATTAGCTAAATTGTTTTTTTCCGGTGTAGTGGACTGATTACATGAGAAAATGGTAAATAATAAAAATGTAGATATTACTTTTTTCATATACTTAATTTTGCAAGTTTGTTTCTAGTTTAGTGTGCCTTTGGCGTACTGCGCGAAATAGTAATAGGATTGTTTAATACAAGATGCTGCAATCCATTGAAGCGATTTTTCATTCCAACGACAGTTTGTATAATGAGTAATAAAATTACTACAGTGGCCTTGCTAAAATAAAGTTGGATATACTTTGATAGCATATTTTCTATTGACACTGATACAAGAAAGTAGTCTTCCCATAAAATGATGCAATCCCTTGTTGCTGATCACCATTTGCGGAGCCATTTACTAAATATCCATCGCTGTTTAAACTGTAGCCGTTGTAATTGGTTGTCCAGGTATCCAGCAGGGATCCTGTGCCAGGGTCGTATATTTTGGTAACAACCTGTGTAAGTGGTTTGTTAGGTCGATTACCAAAGTTTAATGCTGTAGAATATAAATAGCTTTCAAATCCATCCGGAAAAGTATAAATCATGGTTTTGGGAGAAAGAGTGGCATCATAGGTTAGCGTAGATTCAATTACTTTTTTATTACCGGAACTTACTGCAGTCATCAGGCAGCTTGCCAACAAACCATTGGTATAGGTGTAAGCAGTGGAATAAACAGGCGAAAGAGAACCATTGATGTAGAGATTTTTGGTAACTAGATATCCATCTGAACTATACTTGTATTCATATCTGTAGTTATCAGAATTAATTGGGTCCGTCATATCCTCCTTGGTAAAAAAAGCGATTACCCGTTTACTGGCATCGAGTTTAAAATACTGATAAGCATCTAGTCTTACCGAATCAGCAGTAACATAGGTAAGCGTAGCATTCAGCAGGCTGGTATTTGCAGCGCTATCGAATAAGGTTATTTTGGTGGGATTTCGGCTTCCGTCGTATTGAATAGAGAGATAGAACTCCGATTTAGCCCCGCTATTTTGCTGAGAAATACCCGCAATAATGCAGGTTTTAGGTGCAGGCGGAGTTGGTGGAGTTGGCGTGGGTGGTGTTGGGGTTGGCGCATCTTTGTTGCCACAGCTGATGGCAAAAACTATAGTAATCAACAATAATATTTTTGAAAGATAGGTTTTCATTTCAAGAGTACTTATTGTAGTATGACAGTCTGTGTTTTAATATCCCCATTGATATCAATTTTAGCAAATACGGTTCCTTTTATTGAAAGGGAAATAGGAATTTTCACTTCTCTTCCAAAGAATATAAATTTATTAGTTTGTAGAATAATATTTCCATTCCCGTCCGCAATGGTTACTCTAGCTACAACGTTTGTATATTTTTTAAGGGAGGCCACTACATAAAATGTACCATTGGAAGTCGGATTAGGATAAACTTTTACCGTGAGCGTATCATTTACTAAAGGATTGGATAATACGAAAATAGGGTAGTCGGTGGATCTATCCCAGCAGATACTATCATTGGTGGTTTCTACTGCATAAAATCCAACTTTACTAGGCACCAGACTGTTGGTATTATTACCCGGAATAAGAGTATTATTTACTAACCATCTGTATTTGGGCGCATTGCTGCTGATAAGTGTTTTGTTTCCAATCAATGCCAATGATGGAATTGGATTGGAATTTTTATTGGTTTTAATTATGCGAGAAACATAGGATAAGCATCCTTTTCCTGAACCTACTTGTAAACTGTAGGAGCCACTTGACTTCACAACCAGATTTTTAGTAGTGTCTCCTGTACTCCATAGATAGTTATTGAAAGTTCCACTGGTAGTGCTTAGCACCAATGAATCTTTGAAGCAAATAATGGTATCAGCCAGAATATTATTTACTATCGGCGTTATATATACTACACTATCACATTTCGAACTTCCGGTTACCGTGATACTTCTAGTGGTAGCTGCTAGTGAAGTGTGCACTATACTTCCGGTAAAGCTGCCTAAGGTATCTAACTTGAATCTGACAAAGATTTTCGTGCTATCTATTGTTCCATTTTGGTGATTGAGGGATAGGCTGCTGCTAAAGGCACTATCCTGGAATCTGGAGACTTGGAAATTATCGGGAGCCGCAATCTGTAGAGGATTTTGTAAGAAATTGGCACTAATACTATAATTCAATGATCTTGAATATTTGCCTTTTTCTGCTCCAAATACTAACGTGGAATCAGCCCTATACAATCGAATTATTGGAAGTCCGAAGGTAAAGCCTGATAGGGAGTCTACAGAAAGTGGGGAAGTGATTTTTACAAATCCACTAGCGCCTACTCCCACAATGGCAGTGGCTGCAGTGTCGGATATTATAGAGAATGAACTGGCAACACTACCGCCAAAACTAATTTGGGTAATGTTTGTAAATCCTTTTCCTCGGATACTAACAGTTGCTCCTGTACCTGCACTTGTGGGTGCGAAAGCGGTAATTAGGAAAGTTGGTTTTACGGATACCGTTAAAGTAAAGCTGGCACCGTTACAATTACTTGCCAGTGGACTAATCAAATAAGTGGCTGTTTGAATCGTATTAGATGGATTATTCAATGTTCCGAAAATGTTAGATTGATTGTTTCCATTTTGTGCGCCAGTTACAGAGGCAGAAGTAATTGTGGGTATACTCCAGCTATAGCGTGTGTTAATTGGTACAATGCCCTGCAGGCCATTTGCAGGAGAAATCGCAAATGGAGAACCGCTGTTAGAAGTTTGCACAATGCTCACTATCTCCGGAGTAGGCTGTACGGTTACAATAACCGAGAATGCTGCCCCCACGCAATTTCCAACCCGGGGGGTAACAATATAGGTTACCGTTTGTACCAAATTGGTACGATTGAGCAGATTACCAGAAACAATTGTCGGATAATTGGTCGCTGATACGCCTCCGGTTACAGTACCTGTGAAGGTTGGTGCATTCCAGCTATATAAAGTGCTGCCATGTACTATTCCATTTGTTCCACTGGTTGGCGTTACAACAAATGGTATTCCACTACAAGTTACTGTCGTAATTGCATTGATCTCAGCAGCAGGCAGCACGGAAATAGTTACGGTAAATGGATCTCCCAGTCCACAGGTTACAACAAAAGGAGTAACAATATAGGTTGCTGTTTGTGTAGTATTGGTTGTATTTCGTAGGGTACCAATAATATTGGAGGGTCCGTTATTGGCTTCACCACCAGTAATGGTTCCGGTGAAAGTAGGAATATCCCATTTATAACGGATGCCAATAGGAACGATTCCATCTGCACCATTGGTTGGAGACACCACAAAAGGAACGCCACTGCAGGTTACCATGCTAATGGCATTGATAACTGGTACCGGACTTATATAAACTGTAAGTGTGAAGTTCGCCCCCACACAATTACCTGCTCTGGGTGTTAATATATAGTAAGCTTCTTGGGGCAAATTTGATACGTTGGCAATTGTGTCTGCTACATAGGGTCTGTTGGTTCCGGAGAAACCACCCACTATGGAAGCTGTATAAGTAGGCACCGACCAGCTATACAAAGTATTAGAAGGTATGTTGCCATTGGTTGGTTCAGCCGTAAAGGTTACCCTTTTACAGCCTGTTATGGAAAAGGCGCTTACTTCTGGAATTGGGTTGATGGATACTGTAACCGTAAATGCTGCACCAGTGCCAAATGTGGGGTGAGTTGGTATAACTGTATAAACAGCTGTTAGCGAAGTATTGGAAGTATTTAGTAAGGTTCCGGAGATGGCAGTTTGGTTAGTACCAGACAACGCACCAGTTAAACCTGCTGAAAGTTGAGGTACCGACCAGCTATAGGTGGTTCCATTGGGTATAGTTCCGTTATTTCCATTAACAGGAGATAAAGTAAAGCTTGCACCGCTGCAGGTAGCAGTTGATAGACTATTGATGGATGGTGCATTGGAGATATAAACAAATCCGGGTAAAGTTGCTGTACCATTTGGATTAATTAAACTAAGAGCACCCGTTGCCCCACTACCAACTACTGCAGAGATGGTTGTTGAAGAAAGCACCTGGAAGGAAGCAACTGAAATTCCGCCAAGTGTTATGTTGGTAGTGCCAGTTAAGTTAGTTCCAGTAATGGTTATTACGTTTCCAGTTCCTGCAGCAGTAGGCGTGAAACTGGTAATCACTGGTGATGGAGTTGGTGCTGGTATAAATATCCAGGCTGCACCCTTATTGTTATCATCACCAGGTCCTCCAATAATAGCAGTATTTCCATCTGAACTAATGGCTACACCTGATCCTTTCTGTGGACTGCCAGCAGCTCCTAATCCAGATATTTTGTCTCCCCGCTGAGTCCAAGTTTCACCATTACGTGTATAAATCCATGCTCCGCCTTGATCACTAATATCTATGCGGTCTCCAATAACGGCAGTATTTCCGTCTGCGCTAATCGCAACACCGATACCTTGTTCAGTATAACCCACCGATCCAGTTGCTACAAGTTTGCGACCTTGCTGTGACCAAGCGTTTCCAGTTCGGGTAAATACCCAGGCTGCACCCTGCGTACTATCTTTAAATCCGCCCAAAATGGCAGTATTTCCATCGGCACTAACAGCTACAGACTTACCCAGGAATGGATTACCCACAACATCAGCACCTACTAATTTGCTGCCCTGTTGCGTCCAAGTGTTGCTGCTGCGGATAAACACCCAGGCTGCTCCTTTATTTGTGTTATCACCGACCCCCCCAATAACGGTGGTATTTCCATCTGCGCTTAAAGCGACACTGAACCCTTGTTGTGGATTGCCAATGGCCCCAGAACCCACTAATTTATTCCCCATTTGCGACCAGGTGTTTCCAATGCGTGTAAATATCCATACGGCCCCTTTATTGCTATCATCAGCCCAGCCTCCAATAGTTGCAGTATTTCCATCAGCGCTTAAAGCTACACTGTAACCTTGTTGTGCACTACCTACGGCACCTGATCCCACCAGTTTGGCTCCCTGTTGCACCCACGAGTTTCCATTTCGGTTAAATACCCATGCTGCACCTTTATTATTATCATCTGCATAACCACCTATGATAGCAGTATTTCCATCAGCACTCAAAGCAACACCAGAACCCTGGAAGGAAGTGCCAGCAGCCGCTGATCCTACCAATTTATTTCCCTGCTGCGTCCAGGTAGATCCACTTCTTGTATATATCCAAGCAGCTCCTTTGAACCCATCATCATAACTTCCACCCACAATGGCGGTATTCCCATCGGCACTCAAAGCAACACGCTCACCTTGATATGAATTTCCAACCGAACTTGTTCCAACTAATTTGTTACCCTGTTGAATTGAAGGAACGGAAGAAGCGATTGTAGTAAAATCTATGCTTCCATTAGCTATACCTCCAGATGTTGTTACACGCACCGCACCCTTAGTTGCCCCCGGCATAACCATCGCTACAAGAGTATTTCCAGAGAAACTAACTGGTATTGCAGTTACTCCTCCAATGTTGATTGCAGTAGGGTTATTAAAATTCGTTCCAGTTATAGTAACCAATGTACCTACAGGTCCGCTGTTTGGTGCAAATGAAAGGATAGTTGGTGTGGGATAGATGAAAATGAATCCGGAAAGGGCAGCAGTCCCTCCAGCAGTAGTAACACTAACGGCACCTGTTGCACCAGCACCAACTACTGCAGAGATGGTGGTTGAAGAAAGTACTTGGAAGGAAGCAACTGATAATCCACCTAATGTAATTGCCGAAGTAGAATTTAAATTGGTTCCCGTGATTGTAATGGTTGCTCCAGTTCCTGCACTTGATGGAGAGAATGAAGTAAGAGTAGGTGCATTAATGGTAGGAAGTAAAGAAATACTAACTATAAAATTAGCACCGGTACAATTACCCGCATTAGGATTAATCGTATAAGTTGCTGTTTGTATCGAATTGGTTGTATTAGTAAGTGTTCCAAAAATGTTAGTTTGGTTGCTTGCACTTTGAGCACCGGTAACAGACGCAGAAGAATAAGTTGGTAAATTCCAGCTATAGCGGGTGTTAAATGGTATAATGCCCTGCAGGCCATTTGCAGGAGAAATAGCAAATGGGGTACCACCGTTAGTATTTTGCGCAATGCTTACAATTTCTGGCGTTGGCTGAAGGGTTACTATTAAAGGGAATTCAGATCCCATGCAATTACCAACCCTGGGGGTAACAACATAAGTTACCGTTTGTGCCAAATTGGTACGATTCAGCAGATTACCTGTAACAATTGTCGGATAATTGGTGGCTGATACACCTCCTGTTACAGTACCTGTGAATATTGGCGCACTCCAACTAAATACGATACCATCTGGTACAATACCATTCGCACCATTCGTTGGCTTAACAGTAAAGCTTACTCCACTGCACAATACGGTTGAAATAGAACTGATTTCAGCCATTGGCGGTAACGAAACCGTAACCGTGAAGAAAGTTCCTACACAACCCGATAGCGTGCTTGGCGTAACTTTAAATGTAGCCGTTTGGGTTGTATTTGTTCGATTGTTCAGCAAACCTGATACGATTGTAACACTATTGGTTGCAGATGCTCCTCCCGTTACCGTACCCGAATACGTTGGCACAGTCCAAGTATATCTTGTAAACTCAGGTACTATGCCATTAGTGCCATTGGTTGGCGTTATCGTAAATTGAACCCCACTGCAGGTTACTGTGTTAATTGCAATTATTTCTGCTATGGGTAGAATACTAGCAGTTACTTCAAAGGGTGCTCCATCACCACAAGTGGCATTGCTAGGTATAATTATGTACGTAGCAGTTTGAGTTGTATTCTGTGTATTGCGCAACGAACCAAATACATTTGACTGACCAATAGAAGAAGTGCCACCAGTAATAGTAGCCGTATATGTAGGCATATTCCATCTGTAGGTAGTTCCATCCGGAATGATTCCATCTACATTATTGGTTGGCGTTATTCTGAATAGTACCCCACTACAAACAGTAACCCTAAGAGGACTAATTTGCGCAGTTGGATAAACAGTAACAATCACACTGAATGAATTAGAAGCTCCACAAAGGGTTGTAGTGGGAGTTACAACATAGGTAACTGTTTGTGTGGTATTGGTATTGTTGATGAATAAGCCGGTAATATTTGTTCTGTTGAATCCTGTTTGTCCGCCAGTTAATGATGGGGTGCTGATTATTGGCATAGACCATGAGTACAAAGTGCCTGGAGGGATAATACCACTTAAGATATTCGTAGGAGTAATAGTGAAGGAGACACCACTACAAGTAACGGTAGTTACCGTATTGATTATTGCAGACGGATGAACCGTAATTGTTATTGTAAATGGAGCTCCGGTTCCATATATGGGGTGATAAGGAATAACTGTATAAACTGCCGTTAACGAAGTATTGGTAGTATTTAATAATGTTCCGGAAATGATAGTTTGATTGCTACGCGACATTGCACCTGTTAGGCCTGCTGAAAGTTGAGGTGCCGACCAGCTATAGGTGGTTCCATTGGGTACTGTTCCATTGATGCCATTAACAGGGGATATGGCAAAACCGACTCCACTGCAGGTAACTGCACTCATGCTGCTTACTACTGGTTGATATAAAATGAAAGTAAATCCTGACAAGGAAGTTGTTCCACCTGCAGAACTTAAGGCTACCTCACCTGAAGCCCCATTACCAACAACTGCAACTATGCTTGAATCTGAGGCTATACTGAATGATTTAGCTGCCACTCCTCCAAAACTAACTGATGTAACTTCTCTAAAATTGTTTCCTATAATCTTAACAATATCTTGCGTTCTAGCTGAAGTTGGAGTAAATGAATTGATAATAGGGGGAGGAATATAGCTGAATATCCAAGATGCACCTGAATGACCTGCATTTAGATCATTCATCCATCCACCAATAATTACTGTGCTTGCGTTAGCACTTATTGCAACACTCTTGCCCTGCTCAGCGTCACTATCTGCTCCATTTCCAACAATCTTGTTTCCATATTGTGTCCATGAATTTCCTATGCGATTAAAAATCCAGGATGCTCCAGTTGCGGGATAATAGGAAGATGTCATACTATCTTTAAAGCCCCCAATAATTGCAGTATTTCCATCGGCACTGATGGAAACACTTGAACCTTGTTGAGCACCTATAAATCCAACACTTCCATTACCAATTAGTTTATTACCTTGTTGTGACCAAGAATTACCATTTCGAGTAAAAATCCATGCTGCGCCATTGCTGCTGGCGTCACCAGGGCCACCAATAATTGCTGTATTACCATCTGCGCTCAG
The DNA here is from genome assembly GCA_037131895.1 of Chitinophagia bacterium. GTDB lineage: Bacteria > Bacteroidota > Bacteroidia > Chitinophagales > Chitinophagaceae > Sediminibacterium. The sequence goes on from JBAXQE010000013.1 coordinate 21,712, forward strand.
GGAAGTGCTTGCTCCCTGCAAAGAGGCACCAGTACTTCCTGAGCCTATTAATTTATCTCCTTGCAAAAGCCAAATTCCATTGTTTCGAACAAATACCCACGCTCCCCCAGTTCCATTTGATTCACCAATTAATGCAGTATTTCCATCGGCACTTAATGATACACTGGATCCGAAATTAAATGTATTTGCAGAAATAAATAATTTCGAACCTTGTTGAGTCCAATTATTTCCATCTCTTATAAATATCCAAGCAGCACCCTTTCCGTCATTATCTTTATTGCCAGATACAATTGCTGTTTTACCATCCGCACTTATCGAAACACTTTTTCCAAAATTTGCAGCACCTATCTTGTCTGTACATATCAATTTCGAACCTTGTTGCGTCCAATTATTTCCATTTCGGATAAATATCCATGCAGCACCCTTACTATTATCATCAATTAATCCACCATAAATAATTGTTTTTCCATCTGCGCTAATTGCAACACTTGTCCCTTGATATGCTCCACTTGTAATATCATTTGCGGTCAGTAATTCCCCATAGGTATTCCAAAAGCCATCTTTTCTTGTATACACCCAAACAGACCCGTTAAAATTGTTGGTGCCAATGGCTCCTGCAACAGCTGTATTTCCATCAGCACTTAGTGCAACACTAAATCCTTGATAGTCATTAACTTTCCCGCCCGGTTCTAACTTAGGTCCCTGTTGGCCATTGGGTAATTGTGAAATTGTTATTGAGTATGTGCCATTCGCAATTGCTGTACCCGCTGTGGTAATAATGCTAACTATTCCAGTTGAGGCTCCCGGCATAACAAACGCAACAATATTCGAATCAGAGATGCTGACTGGAATAGCTGGGACACCTCCAATATTGATGGCAATTAATTTATTTAGATTCGAACCCCTAATGGTAACCAGTGTCCCCACTGGTCCACTATTGGGGGCAAAAGAAATGATGGCTGGGTTTGGAGGAATAAAAGTAAATCCAGAAAGTTCGGCTGAACCACCCGCAGCAGTAAGACTAAGCGCCCCAGTTGCACCACTCCCAACTACTGCAGTAACTACGGTTGAGGAAAGTACCTGGAAGGAGGCTACAGAAATACCGCCGAGTGAAATGGCAGAGATGCCACCTAAGTTATTACCGATTATAGTGATGGTAGATCCAGTAACGGCGCTGCTGGGAGTAAATGAAATGATTGAAGGCGTTAAGGGAATAGGAAGAATAGAAACACTCAATGTGAAATTTCTGCCAATACAACTACTAGCAATAGGACTGATTGAATATGTTGCAGTTTGAATAGTGCTGGTCTGATTATTCAATAGACCACTAATCGATATTTGGTTACTATTGGATTGCCCACCGGTTATTGTACCTGTAAATGTTGGTGCACCCCAGCTATATTTAGTATCAATAGGTACTACACCCTGTAAAACATTTACAGGTGAAAAGGCAAATCCATTTCCAGAATTAGCCGTTAGTTGCTGGGTTTGTATAATTGGTATAGGTAAAACTGTGATGCTAAATGATATCGGATTTCCTGCGCAAGTATTACTTATCGGGCTAACAAAAATTTGTGCAGAAATAGGGATGTTAGTATTATTGATTGTTGTGAAGGAAGGAATATTTCCGATACCAGTTGATGGTAATCCAATGGATGGATTATTATTCGTCCAACTATAAACTGTATTGGCTATGGTTGATCCTGATAAGATAATATTGCTAGAAATTGATCCACTGCAATATACGTTATTTGAAATTTGATTCACTTGAGGCTGAGGATTCACTTCTATTGTAAAAGTTTTACTCAAGCCACTACAACCATTGGTAAATGGAGTCACTGTTATCAATGCAGAAATTGGTATGTTGCTTATATTGATAGCTGTGAAAGCCGAAATATTTCCTGAACCGGAAATAGGCAAGCCAATTGACGAATTAATGTTAGTCCAATTAAAAATTGTACCATTTACTGCCCCACTAAAGTTAATGGGTGCTGAAGTTGAACCAGAACAAAGTGTCATATTACTAATGCTATCTACACTAGGAAAAATCACTTTTAAATAGGTACTATCACTAGCCCAGCATCCTTCTCCTTTTGTTACAGTAACTTTATAATTTCCTTGTGAAGTTGTAGTTATAGATTGTGTAGTTCCTTCTGAACTCCAACTCCATTGATAGGATGTATAACCCGAGCCTGCATTTAAGGAAATGTTGGGAGTGCAGGAATAAGTAGTATCAGGTAATGGATTGTAGGTAAATGGTTGAATAGGGTTATTGGTATTGCCGGACGAAAGATTAAATATTTGGGTAACCTCGCATGAATTCAGCGGTCTATTATAAAGCATTATGTCATCAATATCCCCATTAAAAGTCCTGTAGTCATTTCCTACTGCCCAATGCTCGCCAATTACTAATTTAATTTCGTCAATTGTATTTACATTTAAAGCATTATAAAGTACCGTATTAGATTCATAAACACCATCAATATATATTTTGAGGTTAGAAGCATTCGGCCCCAGTAGTTTATCGTATACAAAAGTGTAATTATGCCAACTATCATCAACTACTTTATTTGTTTTACTTCCAACAGCTGAATAGCCATTATCAATTCCAATAAAAGGTTGGTCTTCCCATTTCGACATAAATACACTGTATAGATTACCACCAGTCAAGTTATATGTATTGCTTGAAGGCTTTCCCCAAGTAAGGATGTGACTGGAGTTACCTAAAGGCTCTTTTCTTCTTACCCAAACAGAAATAGAGCGTGAATTGTTACTTAAAATACCTGGATAATTGGTTTCAATCCTAGTCCCTGCTACTCCATTAAAATTATAGGCAGCATTTGAATTGCCAAATCTATCAGCCACCAAAGTGGCATTGTATACAGTTCCATTGTATCCATTTCCACTTTGATCATTTGCATTGCCACAGAATGGGTAGTAAGCCACCAAACCGGTTTGCAGGTTATTAGGAAGTTGGGATAGATTACAAATACTGTTTGGAATATATGTGAAACCCGGAATTTGAGCCGAACTGTTAAGAATAAAATTATATGCAGTTATCACGCCTGATTGACCATTAGGGCCTACGACAGCTCTTATTGTTGTTGGGGATAATACTTCAAATGAGGCAGCTCGGAAGTTCCCAAATGATATTGCAGTAGTTCCTTCAAAATTATTTCCTGTAATGGTAATAGCAGAACCTGTTCCAGCACTAGAAGGAGTAAAGGAGGTAATACACGGTATTAGTTTAATAAAAATACTATCACTAGCTGAACAACCATCAGCTTTCGTTACTGTTACTTTGTATAGCCCAGTTGATGTTGTAGTAATTGATTGTGATATGCCACCTGAACTCCACTGATAAGAAGCATAACCCGCACCAGCATTTAAGGAGATGTTGGGCGTACAGGAGTAGGTAGTATCAGGTAATGGATTATATTGGAAAGGTTGAATAGATGGGATACTATTTGAGCCAGATCTAAATAATTGATTGATTTCGCAACTAGAAAGGGGTCTGTTGAATGCATATAAATCATCTATTAATCCGCTAAAGTATTGCTCATTAGATGCAGATGCTGAACCAATAGCTGCTAGTGTGCTTTTATAATTTATGGTACCAGTTTTTACTTCAGTTCCAATTAGTATATTATCTACATAAACTTTCTTAAAATTTCCATCATAGACTATAATGATATTATGCCAATTTCCATCCGTAAAATTATTTGGATTGATTGGGATGTCCAATTCAGTGTAACCATTAGAATTTGTTGAAAGTCCAAAAGAAAGTAAAGTTCCATACTCTTGAAAAGCTAATAAAATTTCATGCGATGGGGAAATTGGGTCCTCTTGCCTAAATAAATGAGAATATCTACTTGAAGTTATATTAGATGGTTTTATCCAAAAAGACATTGAGAGGCCAGAACTATCCGCAGGTTTAAATCCAGAAATTTTAATAGAACTATTTTCTCCATTAAATGTGTAAGCAGCATTTGGATTACCAAATCTATCCGTCACTAAAGCGGCATTATATACAACTCCATTATATCCATTACCACTTTGGTCATTGGCATTACCACAGAAAGGATAATATGCAATCAATCCATTTTGCAGGTTATTGGGAAGTTGGGATAGATTACAAATACTGTTTGGAATATATGTAAAGCCAGTAATTGAAGTTGTCCCTCCTGATGCTGTCAAGCTTAATGCACCGGTTGACCCATTACCAACTAACGCAGTGATAGTTGTTGAGGAAAGAACTTGGAAGGAGGAAACAGCAGTTCCCCCAAAAGATATTGCACTTGTGCCATTTAAATTGGTTCCATTAATAGTGATGGTAGTTCCAGTTGCCGCAATTGTAGGCGTGAAGGATACGATGGTAGGTGTAGGTGGAATAAAAGTATATACCCATGCTGCTCCTCTAGATGTATCGTCTCCCACCCCTCCAATAATTGCAGTATTGCCATCAAGACTAATTGCTAAACTATTACCTTGCATTGCTTTTCCAACTGCTCCTTCTCCAACTAATTTATTCTCACTCTGTGTCCATGAGCTTCCAGTTCGAGTAAAAATCCAAGTTGCTCCCGTATAATCATTATCAGTGTGTCCTCCAATAATTGCAGAATTCCCGTCTCCTGAAATTGAAACCACAGTTCCAAGAATTGTATTTGTATTTATAATTGCTCCATTTCTAACAAGTTTACTTCCTTGTTGTGACCAATTATTACCGTTACGAGTAAAAACCCATGCAGCACCTTTACGATTATCATCACCGTGGCCAGCAATTATCGCAGTATTCCCGTCTGCACTAATTGCGACACTACTCCCTTGAAAAATCTTGCTACCAGCAATGTCTGTTCCCTGCAACTTATTGCCTTGTTGTGTCCAGGAAGAATTAGTTCGAGTGAATATCCAAGAAGCACCTTTTGATGCGTCATCTGTTTGACCTCCTATAATTACAGTATTTCCGTCTGCACTTATTGCAACACTGCATCCCTGATTAGCAATGTTTGAATAGCCTGAACCTATTAACTTGTTACCTTGCTGAGACCAATTATTCCCATTGCGTGTGAAAACCCAAGCAGCACCGATGTGGCTATTATCTCCATAACCACCAATAATTACATTATTTCCATCAGCACTCACAGACACACTAGAACCTTGGGCAGCATTACCAATTGCATCTGAGCCAATCAACTTCGCCTGTTGCAACCATGAATCTCCATTTCTTACAAATACCCAAGTCGCTCCTTTATTTTCATCATCACCTTCTCCACCCATAATTATTGTGTTTCCATCAGCACTGATTGCAACACTAAGACCAATATTTGCATCTCCAATTAGACCAGTTCTTACAATTTTAGCTCCTTGTTGTGACCAATTATTACCGTTACGAGTAAAAACCCATGCAGCACCTTTTCCGGAGTCATCATCAGAACCTCCAATCACTGCAGTATTTCCATCGGCGCTCACAGCAACACTATTGCCTTGAAGTGCATTTCCAACAGCTCCTGTACCCACTAGTTTACTTCCCTGTTGCGTATTGGGTAGTTGGGAGGGGAGTAAGGTGAAATTTCCTGCTGCATTGGAAGTTCCACCTAGAGTAGAAATGCTTAACCCCCCGGAAGTCGCCCCTGGCATAACCATTGCAACAACTGTGTTTCCAGTGAAACTAATTTGTATTGCGGCAACCCCGCCAATGCTGATAGCAGTTGGATTATTTAGATTATTACCAGTAATCGTAACCAATGTACCCACTGGTCCATTATTGGGAGCAAAAGAAATGATGCTAGGGCTTGGAGGAATGAAAGTAAAACCAGAAAGTGCTGTTGTACCTCCTGAAGTGGTAAGACTAAGCGCTCCTGTTGCACCATTACCCACTATGGCAGTAATCGAAGTCGATGATAAAACCTGGAAGGATGCTACCGATATACCCCCTAAAGTAATTGCCGTAGTTGTATTTAAATTGGTTCCCGTGATTGTAATGTTTGCTCCAGTTCCTGCACTAGTAGGTGAGAAAGATAAGATGGTCGGAGGTAATAGCGTAGGTAAGATGGATACCGTAACTGTAAAATTGAAACCCGTACAATTACCGGCAATAGGATTGATCGAATAAGTTGCTGTTTGTATCGAATTAGTAGCATTGGTAAGTGTTCCAAAAATATTAGTTTGGTTACTTGCACTTATTCCACCAGTTACTGAGGCAGATGAATATGTTGGTACATTCCAAGAGTAGCGGGTGTTTTCAGGGACAAAACCCTGCGAGCCATTGGAAGGAGAAATCGCAAATAGGGATCCGCTATTAATTGTTTGGGTAATGCTAACTATTTCAATTGCTGGCTGAAGGGTAACAATAATTGAGAAGGCTGCCCCAATGCAATTACCTACTCGAGGAATAACAGTATAAGTAACTGTTTGAGCTAAATTGGTTCGGTTGCTCAATGTACCAAATATGTTTCCCAAATTATTCGTTCTAGTTGCTCCTCCAGTTACAATACCTGTGTAAGCAGGTAAATTCCAACTATAAATAGTAGCACCAGGTACAATACCGTTAATAACATTGGTTGGTGTTACCACAAATCCTACTCCGCTGCAAGTAACAGTGGTAATTGCAGACACCTCTGGCATTGGATTCAGCGTTACTATCAACGAAAACATGGCTCCGACACAATTACCCGAAACCGGCACTACTCGGTAGGTAACAGTCTGTACGGAATTGGTTCGGTTACTTAGAGTGCCAAATACCATTCCCGGATTATACGTAGCAGTTGCTCCGCCAGTTACTGTACCAGTAAAAGTGGGTGCATTCCAACTATATGTACTGTTTTCCGGAACAATGCCATGGGTATTATTGGTTGGTGTTACTGAAAAGGTTACACCACTGCAGGTTACCGTAGTTATTGTGCTAATCTCTGCCGTTGGTAGTACAACAACCGATACTGTGAATGGATCTCCGTCACCGCAATTTGCTATATTGGGGGTAACTAAATAATTAGCCGTTTGAGTAGTATTCTGTCTATTAAGCAACCCACCAAATACATTTGACACGCTGGCAGCAGAAGTGCCACCCGTAATTGTAGCCGTATACGTAGGCATATTCCATCTGTAGGTAGTTCCTATCGGAATGATTCCATTTACATTATTGGTTGGCGTTATGCTGAATTGTACCCCGCTACACGTAACTGTACTCATCGCATTCATAACTGGTGTAGGATTCAGATAAACAGTTAACATAAACGAAGATCCCACACAATTACCCAATCTCGGAGTTATAGTATAATAAACTTCCTGAGACACATTCGACAAATTAGTTAAAGTGCCGCTGATAAAAAACTTGTCAATGCCCGACTGCCCACCCACAACCGATGCCGCCATATAAGTTGGCGTAGACCAAGAATATAAGGTTGATGGTGGTATTATGCCATTAGTAGCATTCGTTGGTGTTACTGAAAATTGTACTCCACTGCAGGTTACTCTTGTTATTTCCGCTACCTCTGGCATTGGATTCAGTGTTATTATCAATGTAAACATTGATCCAGTGCAAGAGCCCGAAACCGGCACCACACGGTAGGTAACCGTCTGTACAATATTGGTTCGGTTACTTAAAGTGCCAAATACCATTCCCGGATTATACGTAGCAGATGCTCCCCCAGTTACTGTGCCCAAAAAAGTAGGGGCATTCCAGCTATATACAGTGCTAACAGGTACTATACCATTTGTTCCATTGGTTGGTGTAACCATAAAGGTTACTCCGCTACAGGTAACCGTAGTTATTGTGTTAATCTCTGGTGTTGGGGGTAACATAACTGTTAGTGTGAAGGGAGCTCCGTCACCACAGTTTGCTATATTGGGTGTAACTATATAAGTAGCCGTTTGAGTCGTATTCTGTGTATTACGAAACGAACCAAATACATTTGACTGACCAACAGCAGAAGCACCACCCGTAATCGTAGCCGTATACGTAGGCATTAACCACCTGTAGGTAGTTCCGAATGGAATGATTCCATTTACATTATTGGTTGGCGTTAAGCTGAATTGTACTCCGCTACACGTAACAGAACTCATCGAACTGATAACTGGTGTTGGATTTAGATAAACAGTTAACATAAATGCCGATCCCACACAATTACCCAATCTCGGAGTTATAGTAAAATAAGCTTCCTGAGACACATTAGACAAATTAGTTAATGTGCCGCTGATAAATGACTGGTTGTTGCCTGACTGCCCACCCACAACCGATGCCGTGTAAGTTGGGGAAGCCCATGTATACAAGGTTGATGTTGGTACAATACCATTTGTGAAATTGGTTGGCGATAAAGTAAAAGTAACCCCACTACAAACAGTAACACTCAATGGATTAATTTGCGGAGTTGGAAATACGGATACAACCAGCGAGAATGGATAAGAATTTCCACAGTTAGGAGTGGAAGGAGTTATTGTGTAGGTGGCTGTTTGCGTTGTATTGCTATTATTGATGAACGTGCCAACAATATTTGTTGTGTTGAAACCCGTTTGACCTCCAGTTAATGAAGCAGAACTCAATTGAGGCATTGCCCAGGTATAAAGTGTTGCAACTGGAATAATACCCTGTATTCCATTTGTGGGGGTTATTGAGAAGCCAACACCATTGCAAGTTGCATTTGTAAATGAAACAATTTCTGGAGTAGGATTAATCGATACCGTAAAAGTAAAGGGAGCACCCAAACAACTACCAGAATTTGGCGTAACAACGTAGGTTGCTGTTTGTAAAATATTGGTGCGATTGGATAATAAACCTGAAATAGGGTTAGGGTAATTATTGGCTGCTTCCCCTCCAACAACAATACCAGTATAGGTAGCTACATTCCAGCTATATCGGGTTCCATTGGGAACAATGCCATGTATTTGATTGGTTACGGTAAAAGAAAAACTAGTACCACTGCAGGTTACCGTACTCACGGCATTGATCTCTGCAGTAGGATAAACGGTTACTACCACAGTAAATACATTGCCAAAACAATCTCCAAATCGGGGAGTTACTAAATACGTAACTGTTTGAACAGTATTTGTTCCATTTAGCAACAATCCCGTAATAATAGATGGGTTATCAGTTCTGGATTCGATTCCAGTAAAGGTTCCTGTATATGAAGGAATTGACCAACTATACAAAGTGCCATCAGGCACAGTTCCATGTATTCCATTGGTGGGTGTTACCATGAAACCTACCCCACTGCAGGTGCTCGTTGAAATTCCGGAAATGGCAGGCCTTGGACTCAAATTTACTACAACCGAGAAAGCCGCTCCGTCAGCACAAATGGGGGCAGTGGGAGTAACCTGATAGATAGCTTGCTGAATAGTATGGGATGTGTTGCTAAGGTTTCCAGATATGTTGTTCATACCACTGTTCGCCTGTCCGCCTGAAACAGCAGCATTGTAGGAGGGTAAGCTCCAACGATAAGTAGTTCCCAAAGGAATAATACCATGCACATTATTATCCGGTGTTATAGAAAAAGTTAAACCAGTGCAAATACCTAAAGTAATCGGGGAGATGTCTGCTGTTGGATTTACATAAATTGTAACAGGAAAGGGTGCGCCCGCACAGTTGCCCGGAAATGTAGTAGGGGTTACCGTATAGGTGGCTGATTGAAGCGTATTCGTTTTATTTTGTAAGGTTCCGAAAATTGATACCTGATTCGAACCCGACAGATTACCTGTAAACGAAGGAGTGCTGGTGATTGGTGTACCCCAATTATAAAATGTTCCCGAAGGAATAGTGCCATTGATAAAGTTTACTGGCGTAATGGTGAATCCTACCCCGCTGCATATTACCCTACTAAATGCAGCAATCTGTGCAGCAGGCAGAACGGTTATTGTAACGGTAAATGATGCACCTAACCCTGAAGATGCTTCATAAGGCACAACCGTATAGGTAGCAGTTTGAATAGTAAAACTGCTATTCACTAAGGTGCCATAAATAAAAGCTTTCCCGGTTTGCGATTGCCCTCCCGTAATATTACTAGTAACCTGCGGAGATCCCCAACTATACGTAGTACCCTGTGGAATAATACCATTTACGCCATCAATTGGAGAAAGCTGAAATCCAACACCACTGCAGGTAACAGCGGTCATGCTATTTACGCTCAATGAATTATTCAAATAGGTAAACCCAGCAAATGAAGCAATGCCGCCCGAAGTTGAAATACTTAGGGCTCCTGTACTTCCGCTACCAACAACTGCACGAATAGTTGTGGAAGATAAAACCTGGAAAGAACTAACAGCAGTACCTCCTAAAGTAATGGCGGAAACTCCCGTAAAGTTGGTACCAGTAATGGTAATACTTGTTCCTGCACCTGCACTAGTGGGAGCAAATGAAGTTATAGTAGGTGAACTAACTGTAGATTGTACCGTAACTACCACCGAAAAAACCGATCCAATGCAATTTCCCGATTTTGGTGACACTAAATAAGTGGCTGTTTGTATACTACCTGTTGCATTGTTTAAGGTACCAGTTATGTTTGGACTATCGATACCGGTTTGTCCGCCAGTAACTAACCCAGTAGGCGCATTCCAACTGTACAGCGTACCGGAAGGAATAGTACCATTGATTAAGTTCATCGGACTAATCGTGAAAGCATTACCACTTGTGGTTAACCTAGTGAAATTTTGTATAGTTGCTGTAGGCAGCAGTGATATCGTTACGGTAAAGTTTTTTCCAATACAACCGGAAGTATTGGGAGTAACTGAATAGGTAGCTGTTTGTGCAAGGGGAGTATTGTTAAATAAAGTACCGTTAATACTCATTGAATTAGCTGTAGATAATCCTCCGGTAATTTGTGCAGCAGTAATGGATGGAACATCCCAATTATATAAAGTATTTAAAGGTACTTGGCCGTTGATAAGATTTATTGGGGTAATACTAAATGATACGCCACTACAGGTTATCATTCCTGTAGGGTTGATATTGGCACTAGCTAATATCGTAATGGTAACTGTGAAGGGTTGTCCGGCTCCTGCTCCAGATTTAAAGGGGGTTACAGAATAGACCGCCGTTTGGGTAACATTGGTGCTATTGGTTAGTGTTCCGTAAATGGAGGTTTGTCCAGACTTTGATTCAGCGCCTAACATTGCTGCGGTTAACAAAGGAACATCCCAACTGTAGGTTGTTCCGGCTGGAACTACACCATTTATCCCATTAATCGGTGATATTTCAAAACTTACCCCACTGCAGTTGATAAGCGACATGCTGTTGATTGCAGGTAGGGTAGGCAAAAAGGTAAATCCAGAAAACGAAGTTGTTCCTCCTGCAGTGGTGAGGCTAACGGCTCCTGTAGCACCACTTCCTACCACTGCAGTTACCGTTGTAGAAGAAAGAACCTGAAAAGAAGCAACAGTTGTGCCCCCTAGGCTAATGGCAGACACTCCGGTTAAATTGGTTCCGGTAATTGTTATAGTTGAACCTGAGCTAGCACTATTGGGAGATACTTGAGTAATGGTAGGTTGTGCAATGGAAGCTGCGCTGAATATTACACCAATAAAAACCATCCATTTTCTCATAGGAAGAGAGTGTGTAATCAAAAAATTAAATTGCAGTCTTTGAAATGGGGGGTAATCAAATTTATAGTTAATTGTTAAGAAAAATAAAATAATAATTCAAATATAAAATGCAATAAATAATATTTTAATGATTATTAATTATCTACATATACGCACAAAATAATATTTATATAAATATAATATAGGGGTGCTGTTTTTAAACAATATAAGTACTCTAGTAGCGTTCTGTTTCGAACTAAATAAAAATCATTCAATTATTTGAATTCCTATACTTAAGCTGCAATTCAAAGATCCGCTTATTGTTCATTTGAATTTAAGTTGATTGTCTATTCTTTTTACACATACTTAATTTGAAATCTTACTATTTCTTCCTAAGTAATTATAGGGCGAGCATTACATAACTAGTACCCGGAAGAAGTTAATACCTTTATTTTTTTGGATATAATAACTGTCAGCGAATAGACAGTTTGCATTGGTGAAATCGGTGCTATTCAAACATTTACTACTTTGCCGCCTTCAAAGGCAACTTGTAGGTTCCCACCACCGGAATAATTCGGTTATTGGTATTCTTAAAATTACAACTGAAATTTCCTGTTATCACATAAGTAATATTAGTTGCGGTAGAGTCCTTTTTAGTGATGTTGGTTATGTTATGGACTATATTGGTAGATTGTAATATGGTATTATTGAAAATACTGGGAATGCTATTATCAACCAATCCAATAATTAAATCACCATTACAGCCTGATGAACTCAACAATTGGCCACCATCATAAATTTTATAGGCTCCTGCCTTCATAGTGGCTATATCGATATTTTTATTGTGATGCTTGATGTAGCAATCTAGAAAGAAACTATCTACATTTATTTGTCCCACATTGGTTACACTATAACTTTTTGTAGTTAAGCACCCGGTTTGATTGGCCAATACCAAAGTTGATACAGAATTGGTAGTATATTTTACATTGTTGATGTAAGTATTCAGATAATAATCATAGTTGGTAAGCGTTTCATCATCTTTACCACAGGCCAAGCCAATACAGCATCCCAAGAACCCCAATAATGAGTACAAAACTATGTTGCGTGTTTTCATGGGTTTTCTTTAGATGCTTTTATTAAAATAGTTCTCCCAAATTTAGGTAAAATCCTTGGCTGCCTTTTCCGAATCCATAGTCCAGACAAATATTCGCGCCTGATTTTTTATTCACCCTAACGCGTAAACCGGCACCAAATCCGCGCAGAAAGGGTTCGTAGGGTTTTATATTTCCATAAAATTGTTGCCAATTGAAAAAGGCAACTCCACCCAATAATCCATTGCGGGTAATTCGGTATCGGTATTCTGCTTCTGCGTAAATCATTTGTTTTCCTCGAAAGCGACTTTGTACGTAGCCTCTTCCGGTATTATACTGGTCATCCCAGCCTGTACTGGGTAAATACAAATAATTCGGTGTGCCAGCCAGGGTGAGCCAGTTAAAACTCCATAACGCCAGCGTATTATGAGACCCTTTTGGAAAATTGATATAGGCACGTGCATCCAATAAAAGCGAAGCCCATTCACGATTGCTACCCAGTTCTTTCAAACTTTGCCGAATGGTAGCATTCGCATAAAATCCCTGGGTAGCATTGATTTGATTTTTACGGGAATCATAAATCAGTTTACCAACCGGGCCGCTCGCAGTTTGGGTGCTGCCAAACTCTTGTTGAATATACACATTGATTCTGCGGGTTTGTGGGTCAATCACTTTAATGTTCCAGAATTGGTCGTAATAAAACCCCGCACCCAGAAACAGGTTTTTATAAATTCTCCGAAGGATGCTCTGATGCAATTTGATTTGTTCGAAGTTGATGGTATGGTTTTTATTCGGATCAGTTGGGCCGCCTAATCCAAAAATATTCGAGGGGTAGGAAATATATCTATTATCTGAAACCAAATCCCAGTTTCCATTTTTACTTAATATATCTGCATAAAGTGGAATAATGATTTGGTTGTATTCTGAATAGGTAATGCTGGCAGAGATGGTGGAAATCTTGGGATCTTTTACATTTTTAGCATAGAATGCTATGTTTCCGGTTACAATGCCGGCAAATCCGGTTTGCAATGAATATCCTACGGCAGGTAAAGCAGAAATAAATACCGGTTTATTTTTTTTCTTTTCTTTTAGCACATCAACTTGATTGGTTGAAGTCTTTTTTTTAAAGAGATCAAAAAAATCTTTTTCTGGCTTAGAAGTACTTCCCAAAATGGATGTATCAGTAGAAATCTTATCGATTTGTGCAAAAGTACCGTTAGCGAAAATGAAGCACCCAAGCAAAACTGCAATGGTTCTGAATAGGTAAAAAAAGGAAGTGTGCTCCATAGGATTTGATAATCAAAAATACAAAAAACCGGCATTCTTTACTACCCGAGATATTCCCCTTTTCATTTAATCTCACCTGCAATCAATTTACTTTTTTTACAAAGTCTACCCTACTATCTATTCTTAGAGGCGACTTTGCACTTCGGAGTTCAAATCAACATCGTTTTATAAAATGTTCCTAAATGTTACTGTTAGTACCCGTAAAATCAACCAAACCTAGTAGTATATCTTTCTCCTTTCAATCCACCCCCTAATTTATCCTGCTACATACAAATTGAAAAAATAATTCATTTAATACTCCGGTTTTTCCCCATAACTGCCCAATTGTCAATATCTTGCGCCATAATAAAGGATTTTGAACAAAATCCCATTTTTTATCAATTTATTTCCAGGAAATTCCTTACCTTTGCCGTCCGAAAAAATCGGAATAAAAACTAAGTGTCATGGCCAGAGTATGTCAGATAACCGGCAAGAAGCCCATCGTAGGAAACTCAGTTTCCCACTCAAATATTAAAACGAAGCGTCGGTTTCTTCCAAATCTTCAGAAAAAACGTTTCTTCTTTGCTGAAGAAGATCGTTGGGTAACTATTAAATTATCTACCGATGCGCTGAGAACCATTAATAAAAATGGACTATCAGCCGTTATCAAAGGCATGAGAGCTGAAGGAATCAAAATCTAATTAACCGTACAATTATCACACCATGGCAAGGAAAGGAAACAGAGTTCAGGTAATTCTTGAATGTACCGAGCACAAAACTACCGGTTTACCCGGAACCAGCCGATACATCACTAAAAAAAACAAAAAGAATACCCCCGAACGTATCGAACTGAAGAAGTATAATCCCCTTTTGAAAAAAGTAACTGTTCATAAAGAAATTAAATAATCATGGCAAAAGCAGCAAAAACGGCTATCAAAACCAAAGACCAAAAAGCCGCAGCCGAGGCAAAAAACTGGACCAAAGTAATCAAGGCTATTAGAAGCCCAAAGTCAGGTGCCTATACCTTCAAAGAGGCTATTGTGCATAAAGACAAAATCAAGGATTTTCTTGCTGAAAAATAATGCCTGAAACAACCACCTTATGGTAAAAAGCTTTCCCCCCTATCTGGAAGGCTTTTTCTGTTTTTAGCCCCTATCCCCGTTAACCCCCATTCTATGAGCTTCCTCGGAAAACTTTTCGGTAAAAAAGAAAAAGAAACCCTTAACCAGGGTCTCCAATCTACCAAAGAAGGATTCCTCTTGCGCATCAATAAAGCCATCCTGGGTAAAAGCAAAGTGGATGATGAAGTGCTCGACCAACTGGAAGAAGCACTAATCACAGCCGACGTAGGCGTTGAAACCACCCTAGCCATCATCGACGAGGTTCAAAAAAAAGTACAGCAAGATAAGTATGTAAATACATCCGAACTCAACCAACTCTTGCAAAATGCCATTAGCTCTATGCTGGTGGATGTTCCAGAAGATACCTTTCACAGTTTTCAGATTCCCCCCGATAAAAAGCCTTATGTTCTGCTGGTTGTAGGCGTTAATGGCGTAGGTAAAACCACCACCATCGGTAAACTGGCTCATCAGTTTAAACAGGCAGGAAATCAGGTGATGCTGGGCGCTGCCGATACTTTTCGCGCAGCGGCAGTTGATCAACTCACCATCTGGAGCGAACGCGTAGGCGTACCCATCGTTAAACAACCCATGGGATCCGACCCTAGTGCCGTTGCTTTTGATACCGTTACCAGCGCCTTGTCTAAAAAAGCAGACGTTGTAATTATCGACACCGCCGGACGCCTCCATAACAAACAACACCTGATGGATGAGCTGGGAAAAATTAAGAGAGCCATCGGAAAAGTAATTCCTGGTGCCCCTCACGATGTTCTACTCGTGCTCGACGGCTCTACCGGTCAAAACGCCCTCGAACAAGCGAAACACTTCACCGCCACCACCCAGGTTACCGAACTCGCCATTACCAAACTAGATGGTACCGCCCGTGGAGGCGTTGTATTGGCCATTGCCCATCAATTTAAAATTCCGGTAAAATATATCGGGGTAGGTGAAAAGATAGACGACTTGCTGCTATTCGATAAAAAAGAGTTCGTGCACAGTCTATTCTTATTGGAATAACTCGGATATCTTATTGCAGCACATACCGAATACCAATTCCACCCCAGCCCGCTTCGAAATATTGATAGCCAATAATATTGAAGGAAGGCTGCCAGTCTAAACTGATATTTAAAGGGGCATTTTTAATTTTATAGTCTAAACCAATAATCCCATCCACCCCAATAGCAATACCCGATTCCCGAGTAGGGTAGCGGTTTTTCCAATTGTCCGTCCATATCCCCCAATGTGCCCCACCCCCAATAAACCAATTGAGTCCGGGTGCTTCAGGAGTAAGCGGAAAGTATTTTTCATATAAACCCGTAAGCCGAAAAAAATCGGAGGAAACATAGAGCATCGCTTCAATCTTCGCATCTGCTCCCCAGTCTTTTTTATAAGAAATGGCTCCAGGAAACATTTTGATACCCAATGAGCGCTGGTAGGCATACTCATTTTTTTGTGCCAACACCGAAAAAGTGCAAGCCATCCCAATAATCAGTAACCAATATTTTTTCATGGGGGAAGAAGTTTACACAGCAAAATAAGGAAAATGACACCGAAACGAATCGTTAATTTATATACCCGAAATTGCTTTGTATATTTGGGTATCTATGCACACATTTCAAGACTGGGTTAAACAGTTTGGGGAATATTTTGCCGTATCTCATTTTCCCAAAACACCCGCCACTTTATACGAGCCCGGGGATTACTTTTTATCCTGGGGAGGAAAAAGAATCCGACCCGTTCTCTGCCTGATGGGCAACGAGCTTTTCAGCGATATTTCTCCCGACGCCTGGCAGGTAGCCACTGCGGTTGAATTGTTTCACAATTTTACCCTGATCCACGACGACATTATGGATGAAGCCCCCCTGCGCAGAGGGAACGAAACCGTACACAAGAAATATGGCAATAATACCGCCCTGCTGGCCGGAGATGTTATGATGATTCAGGCCTACGATTACCTGAGCCGTATTCAACCCAAACACCTGCCTGCCATTCTCACCCTGTTTAACTCCACCGCCCGAGAAGTTTGCGAAGGCCAACAACTAGATATCGACTTCGAAAAGCAAACAGCAGTGAGTCTGGATGCTTATATCCACATGATTACCTTAAAAACATCTGTATTACTGGCTTGTAGCCTTCAAATGGGCGGCATACTGGGGGGGGCCAGTGAGGGAAATTGCAAACACTTGTACGAATTCGGTAAAAACCTGGGAATCGCTTTTCAAATTCAGGATGATTACCTGGATGCTTTTGGCGATCCGGAAAAATTTGGTAAGGAAGTAGGGGGTGATATCCGTCAAAATAAAAAAACCTTTTTGTTATTACATGCTTTGGATGTGGCCCCTCCGGAACAAAAAGAAATGCTGCTTTCTCTGATGCAAAATAACCCACCCGATAAAGTTGCCCGTGTATTGGATATTTTCAGAGCCTGCGGAGTGGAAGACTGGGCACATGCCCTGAAAGAAAAATACTGGCAAGAATCGCTGCAACACCTCGAATCTATTGCTGTTTTGCAGGTACGTAAAAAGCCCCTGCTCGAATTGGCTTCCTATCTTTTGCAGCGCGAACAATAAATGAAAACTACTCTTAAAAATATTAGGATGTGCATCGAAAAAATCAATTTCGATTTAATTGGGAAAATGTCGATCAAGTTAGAAGATGGCCGTATCTTAATTATCCCATTGAAATATTTTCCTGAAATTTCCAAAATGCCTGTTGAAAAAAGAAAAAAGTACACTATTGTAGATGACCGAACTATATTATTTTCTCACGCAGATTCGGTATATCATTTGGAAGATTTTATTGGATTAGAAAGTAAGTGGAAAGAAAGATAAACTACCTTATGGCATAGCGGTTTGAATAAAAAGAACTTAATAGTTTGGGTTGCAATATTCTTTGTAATATTGATTAAAATATTTAACAGTTTAGCAAATCTCATTTTGAGGTACCTAAAAGAACCCAAACAATAGCATGCTTTCATCTTTATTCAGAAAAAAGTCGATAGAAAAAATGCGTGCCGATGCGGCTGCGGGCTTCTCCGACGCCCATGGCGTTTCGCTTAAAAAAGAGCTGGGGGTGCGCGACCTTACCTTTATGGGTATTGCCGCCGTAATTGGTGCCGGTATTTTTTCTACCATCGGAACCGCAGCACATAGCGGAGGCCCCGGAATTGTTTACCTGTTTTTTATCACAGCTATTACCTGCGGGTTTAGTGCACTTTGTTATGCCGAATTCGCAAGTCGCGTACCCGCTGCCGGCAGTGCCTATACCTATGCCTATGTTTCTTTTGGAGAACTGATTGCCTGGATTATAGGCTGGGCGCTTATTTTAGAATATACTATTGGAAATATTGTTGTAGCTATAAGTTGGAGTGGCTATTTTTATAATTTACTGGAAGGATTTCATATTCATTTACCTGCCTGGTTAGCCACCAATCCAACCACTGCCCAAGAAGGCTACACTGCTGCCCAACAAGCCCTTGCTGCCGGTACTCCTCTGGAATCGTTGGGTAAACAGGTTCGCCTGGGGTATGACGCTGTATTGCAGGCACCCCAAATTGGTGGATGGAAGTGTATTATCAATTTACCCGCATTCATCATTGTGGCCCTAATTACATGCCTTGCTTATATTGGCATTCAGGAAAGTAAAAAGAGTACCAATGCCATGGTACTTTTCAAAATAGGAGTTATCATTTTTGTTGTCGTTATAGGTTTTTTTTATGTAGATACCCGCAACTGGGATCCCTTTCTACCCAATGGAATTACCGGCGTACTTTCCGGAGTATCTGCTGTATTCTTTGCCTATATTGGGTTTGATGCTATTTCTACTACCGCCGAAGAATGCAAAAATCCACAACGCGATCTTCCTAGAGGAATGATATACTCATTGCTTATCTGCACGATTCTTTATGTACTGGTCGCACTCGTACTAACAGGCATGGTTTCGTACAAACAATTAAAAGTAGATGATCCCCTGGCTTTTGTATTCGATCAACTTAAACTCTATAAAATAAGCTATATCATATCTATTAGTGCAGTGGTAGCAACTACCAGCGTGCTACTGGTATTTATATTAGGTCAACCCCGCATCTGGATGAGCATGAGCCGTGATGGGTTATTGCCTAAAAAATTCGCTACTGTGCACCCTAGGTTTCAAACTCCTTCCTTTGCTACCATTATTACTGGGTTATGCTCTGGAGTTCCGGCATTGTTTGTGTCTAGCGGCACCATGACAGACCTCACTAGCATCGGCACCCTGTTTGCCTTTGTATTGGTTTGTTTTGGCGTACTGGCATTGCCCCGGTTGGCACCTACTGGAACACGCAGTATGTTTAAATTGCCGTATATCAATGGAAAATGGATTGTGCCGGCACTGGTGGGATTGATATTATTTCTGCTACGAGAAAGAATTCAACTGGCAGTAGTAAATCTGGGAAGTGAAAATTATCCTGAGGTTCTATTCCTGATATTTATTGTTTTGGCTATTGTTGCCGCTATACTGAGCTTTCAAAAAAGTTATTCGCTGATTCCCATTTTAGGCGGACTATGCTGCTTGTATTTGATGACTGAAATACCTGCTATCAGCTGGTGTTGGTTTTTTGCCTGGATGGCTATTGGACTATCCATTTACTTCTTTTATGGCCGTTCGCGCAGTAAGCTGGCATAATCAGCTGAAAGGGATCAGTGGTTGCATGGATTGGTTCCTGTAATTTTGTAGTATGAAGTATCAACCCGGAGATGAAATAATTGTATTGCTCAGCAATGAAGAGGGTAGGGTGGTGGAAATTATCAACGATCAATTGGTGATGATTGATGTGCGCGGAGTAAAGTTTCCGGCCTACATGGACCAGATAGATTTTCCTTACTTCAAACGCTTCACCGAAAAAAAACTGGTGAAGGAAAAAACTCCTCCCAAAGTATATATCGATCAGCTTCCCAAGGAGAAGCCCGTTGCCAATCGGATTCAAGTAGAAGACGGATTTTGGCTGAGTGCGATACCCCGTTTTACACTCGACGATTTTAATGATGAAATTGTAGCGGAACTAAAAATTTATCTGGTAAATAAAACCGCCGATGCTTTTGCCTTTCAATATAAACAGCAGGCACAGGGCGAAGACCAGTTTATATTCAGCAGCGAAATAGGTCCCTTTCAGGATTTTTATTTGCACAACATCGCTTTCGAAAAAGTGAATGATGGACTAAACTTTTGGGTTGATTGTACCCTAGAGCCCCCGAATAAAAAACGTGCCACCCATTTTGAATCTAATGTAAAATGGAAGGCCAAAGCAATATTCAAAAAGATGGAGGAATTGAAAGAACAAAATGCTCCGTCAGCCTCTTATCTGCTATTTTCCGAGTATCCTGTTCGCGAGGCAGATCCGCCCATGGATATTTCTTCGCTTAGCCGAAAAGGATATAAAGTGTATGATGCAACACGGATTCGTGAACATCTCCCCCCTGCTCGATCGGTAATTGATTTGCATGCGGAAAAGATCACATCTCACTGGCAATCTATGCAACCTGATGAAATTTTACAATTACAATTGGATGAATTAGCCAAATGGCTCGACTTGGCCGTGGCGCATAACCTGCCCAATATGGTGATTATCCATGGGGTAGGAAAAGGGGTATTACGCAACGAAATTCATGCCCTTTTGAAAACACGAAAAGAGGTTAAATCCTTTGTGCAACAACACGAGCCCGCCTATGGCGATGGGGCTACTCGGGTATTCTTCAACACTTGACTTTACCCATTCATTCGCAAAGTTGTACCTTTGCAACGCTATACTCCCGAGCCATCGTTCCGCCTAGGCGGGAAGGAAAGTCCGGACAGCTCAGAGCAACCCACCGGTGAATAGCCGGCTTCCGCCACTGGCGGAACGAGAAAGTGCCACAGAAAATAACTACCCTACTCAGGTGGGGAAAAGGTGAAAAAGTGAGGTAAGAGCTCACAGTATAATCGGGTAACCGGTTATAAGGGTAAACCTTGGGTGCTGTAATGCCATGTATAGGATCGCCTGAAGGCTGCTCGCCTGAGATCCAGGGTAGGCAGCAAGATTTCGGCAGCAATGCCGAAGCTAGATAAATGATGGTTTAGAAACAGAATCCGGCTTATGAGGAGCGTAGCTTTACCCCTGCCCAACTGAGTTTTTAACAACCGGTGTGCAGGGGTTTTTAGTTGTATATTTGCAGCTATGACACAAGAGCAATGTAAAATTTTGAGGGACCGTGTACTCGTCCTGAGGAGGTTTCTTTGACGTTGAGAACCGCACTTATAAAATAGATACCGACCGGCAGCTTTCTCTTTCACCTGGATTTTGGAACGACAATGTTCGCGCCACAGCCATAATGAAAGAGATTAAGGTAAACGAATACTGGCTGAAACTCTACCGCCAGGTAGATACTGCTGTAGAAGATTTTGCCATTCTATTTGATTTTTGGAAAGCAGGCGACACTTCCGAAGAAGAAGTTCGAATTGCCTTTGATGCCGCCGTTCAACTGGTAGAAGAAGCCGAATTTAAAAGTACCCTCAACAAACCCGAAGACGAACTCCCTGCTATTCTACAAATCAATGCGGGTGCGGGTGGTACGGAAAGTCAGGACTGGGCCGAGATGCTTTTACGCATGTACCGCATGTATGGCGACAAGCAAGGCTGGCAGGTTACTGAACTTGATTATCAAGAAGGGGAGGGAGCTGGTATTAAAACAGCCACAATTCAATTTGATGGAGATTTTGCCTATGGCTTTTTAAAAGCAGAAAGTGGGGTACACCGACTGGTTCGTATTTCTCCCTTTGATAGCAATGCTCGCAGGCATACCTCTTTCGCATCCGTTTTTGTATATCCATTGATTGATGATAGCATCGACATTCAGGTGAACCCCTCCGAACTAGAATGGGCCTTTTTTAGAAGTGGCGGCAGTGGCGGACAAAACGTAAACAAAGTAGAAACGGCTGTGCGCCTCAAACATATACCCAGCGGTTTTATAGTAGAATGTCAACAAGCAAGAACCCAAGGTGAGAATCGTGAGTTGGCATTAAAAATGCTTAAAAGCCGTTTATACGAAGAAGAACTGCGTAAACGCCAAGAAGCCCTCAATGCTACTAATGCCAGTAAGAAAAAAATTGAGTGGGGTAGTCAAATCCGCAGTTATGTGTTCCATCCCTATAAAATGATTAAAGATCATCGCACCGATTATGAAGTAGGAAATGTGGGTCCGGTAATGGATGGGGAGATTGACGGATTTATCAAGGCCTACTTGATGATGGAAAAAGAAACGCAATAAATGTAATGGTTACAGGTACTGGTACCAGCGCTTATTTACATCCCAGTTCTCCATTTCTTTAGCTACATCCGACAAGAAGGAAGCACCCATGCTGCCATCAATAATACGATGGTCGTAGCTGAGCGAAAGGTACATCATGTGTCGGATAGCAATCGTATCGCCTTCAGCAGATTCAATAACTGCAGCGCGCTTTTTAATGGCACCAACAGCCAATATCGCAACCTGTGGCTGATTGATAATGGGTGTTCCCATCAAACTGCCAAAAGTACCCACATTGGTAAATGTAAAAGTTCCACCGGTTGTATCATCGGGTTTTAACTGACTGGTGCGAGCTGCATCGGATAGTTGGTTTACCATCTTACTGAGACCTACAATATTCAACTGATCAGCCCCTTTAATAACCGGTACAATCAAATTGCCTGTTGGAAGTGCCGTTGCCATTCCGATATTGATGTCTTTTCTAAGAATGATTTGCTCACCATTCACCGAACTATTAATCATTGGGTATCGCTTCATTACATTTACGATACATTCAATAAACATCGGCGTAAATGTAATTCGGGTACCTTCTCTTTTTTCAAACTCATCTTTCACCCGTTTTCTCCAGTTTACCATATTGGTAACATCTGCTTCCGTAAAACTGGTTACATGTGGACTCGTTTGCACACTGTTCACCATGTGTTTGGCAATCAGTTTGCGCATGCGATCCATTTCAACTAATTCTGTAACGCCCGATACCACTACTTTTGAAGGGTCGGACCATTTGCCAGATTCGGTAGGTACGGTATCTAGTGGTTTTACTATATTCACAAGAGGGTCCGTTTCAATCGTAACTGTTTGAATTGATGGGGGAGGTGCCGGTTGATATACTTGTTCTGGCGGCGTATTTACAGTAGGAGGGGCCTTATCGATCGCAACGGTTTGAACTATTGGGGGAGGTACAGGTTGATTTACTGGTTCAGGCGACGTATTTACAATGGGAGGGGCTGCTGGCATTTGCACAGATACCATTTCTGCGCCAGGCAGTAACACGGGTTCGGATGGTAATTCCGGTACAGTGGATTCCAAACTTGGCATTCGAAAAACTTCAGCGGTTTTTTCTGGTTCTGAAGATGCCACTGGCACAGGGGCTATAGTAGCTGAAACATAATTGGATGCAGCCGGTACAACTTTCCCCGATTTTTTATCGGCAACATATTGCAGGATATCTTTTTTGGTAACACGGTATTCATGTCCGGTTCCAGGAATTTGCTCCAACTCGCTCAGGGAAATTCCTTCCCGTTGAGCGATATTAATTACCAGCGGAGAATAAAAACGATTAGCCCCAATTTTACCTGCAGATTCAATAAGTGTAGGAGCGGTTTCCTGTGCAGGAACAAAAGGCACTTCAGCAACAGGAGGCGAAGCAAGCGTTTCGGGAATAGATGCTGTAACCATTTCAATAACAGGTGCAGTAACTTGGGAAACTGCAACAGGTTCAGGAGTTGAAGGTGTTTCGGGAACAACAACCAGGGTAGGGCCGGGAATAGATTTTGGTTCCCCGGTTTCAATGCGGGCTACCACTGAACCAATAGCAACTACCTCATTTACCCCAAATAAAATTTCTGCTATTTTGCCTGCGGCTGTGGAAGGAACTTCACTATCTACTTTATCGGTGGCAATATCTAACACCGTTTCATCTAATTGCACAAGATCACCCACCTGCTTATGCCATTTCAGAATGGTGGCTTCCATAATGCTCTCACCCAACTTGGGCATGATTAAATCTACAAGGGCCATAGCAAATGTTGAGAAGTACGAGTGAAAGTAAATCTAATCGCTAATCCGGTTTTTTTGGAACGTAAATATATAGAATTTCCTATCTCTTTTTCGTTACAAAACAAGCCATTAGTTAAAAGATTACCTCAAAAGGTAGCCCAAATGTAAAGGGAATTCAACGAACGATATTCACTTGTTCTCCACAATTGCTGCATGGAGCAATCGGAGGGTATGTGCAGCTGTTAATTCAATGTTTCGTTTCCGGGTAAATCGAAACCGTAATTCCTGTGTTTTTACCCCTTTTGGTCCAGCAATGGCCACCCAAACCAGTCCTAACGGCTTCTCGGGTGAACCTCCATCCGGACCCATAATGCCGCTAACTGCAAGGGCATAATCTACCTGTAATAGCTTTTTTACCGCGATTGCCATTTGTTCAACGGTGGGTGAACTTACGGCACCAAATTGTTGTAAACAATCTTCGGTTACCCCCAAAAGTTGCTTTTTAATTTCATTATCATAACAAATAACAGAACCCTTGAAAAATGCGGAGGCACCCGCATGAGTGGTTAGTAAGTGTGCAATATAACCACCTGTGCAACTTTCTGCTGTGGCAACGGTGGCTTTTTGGGCTACCAATAATTTTCCAATGGCTCTTTCCAGTGGAATATCTTCATCAATTATCAGGTATTCTTTCACCCGCTCTTTAAGAAGGTTAAAAAAAGTAAGGATTTCTTCGGTTAGAGAGTGGGCATCGTTTCCCCAGCCAGATAAGCGAAGGCGCACCATGCCATAATTGGGCAAATAGGCTAATTTGATATGTGCGGGTAAGCTCAATTCTATATCCTGAATCATTTCCGCTAAAAAAGATTCCCCTAATCCGGCAGTAAGTAAGGTTCGGTGAACCACTACACCCCCAGAAAATTTTTCAGTAAGCATGGGCAATACTTTCTCTTGCATCAGCCACTTCATCTCGTGCGGAACTCCTGGCAACGATATATACCAAACCCCATTTTTTTCGAACAACATTCCTGGAGCGGTTCCTTGTTCATTCATCAGAACCGTGCAAACATCTGGAACCTCTGCCTGCTTGTGATTGCGCTCTATCATGGGGCGCTTCAGCACTTTTTCGAAAATATGTTGGATATGTGCTAAGGTGGGCTCATGAACAATCATTTTTCCTCCAAAATATTCACATAAAACTGGCTTGGTGATATCATCCGCGGTGGGTCCTAAACCTCCAGTAATAATTATAATTTTAGATCTTTTCCCTTCCGTTTCCAACGCTTCGAGGATGTCTTCTCTATTATCTCCCACTGCTATCCGGTGTTTGAGCAAAATACCTATTTG
Organism: Chitinophagia bacterium; assembly: GCA_037131895.1. Taxonomy (GTDB): domain Bacteria; phylum Bacteroidota; class Bacteroidia; order Chitinophagales; family Chitinophagaceae; genus Sediminibacterium. Next base: position 47,080 of record JBAXQE010000013.1, read on the forward strand.
ATTGAGTTCACCGGCTATCCAGGCACTGTTCGTATCGATTACTTGCCCAATCAATAATTCATCGCCAATGGTAATGATGGATGCAAAAACTTTTTCTATCATACAGAACTCCTTAATTTTAATGCAAGGTAACTGCATTTATGAAAAGATTCACCTGGCTATTCAGCCTTTTAATGATTTCTGAAGCAATATCAGCTCAATCACTTCCAGATCGGTTACAATCTGCCACCCAACAATTATTGGCGAATCCGCAAATGAAGTATGCACAGCTGGGATTATTAATGATAGATGCAGATTCCGGGGATACCCTTATTAGTTACAATTCACAAGTAGGACTTGCACCAGCTAGTTGTCAGAAAATAATTACCGGATGTACTGCCTTCGAACTGCTAGGGCCTGCTTTTCGATATCGTACCCGTTTTTTGGTTAAGCAAGAGGTATTGAACGGACAAGTATCCGGAAATCTATGGATTCAGGGAACTGGCGATCCTACATTAGGTAGTTTCCGCTGGGAAACTACAAAGCCCATTCCTCAACTTATGCAATGGAAAGAGGCATTTCAAAAAGCAGGCATTCAGCGTATTGCCGGAAAAGTGCTTCCCTTAGAGGTAGGATGGCCGCTTGGATCTATTCCTGGAGGATATACCTGGAATGATATGGGTAATTACTATGGCTCTGCTGCCGATTATATCAACTGGCGCGAAAATCAATACGATTTAGTGTTGCGTTCTGGGCCATCTCTGGGAGATTCCGTTCGAATCTTAGAAGCCCGGCCTGCACCGGTAGGAGTAAGTTTTGTTTCAACTCTAACAGCAGCAGAAAAAGGAAGTGGCGATCAGGCCAACATCTTCTTGGCACCCTTATCGAATAATGCTTTGGTAGAGGGTACTATTCCCAGAGGTGAAAATAACTTTATTATATCCGGATCAATCCCCAATCCTCCTGTACAATTCATTCAGGAACTTTCTGAATTTTTGCAGCAAAAGGGCATTCAAATAGCCGGGAAAAATATCAATGAGTTTTCCTTACCATCAGAGCAAGTTATCTATGATCATTATTCGCCTGCATTGGATAGTATCCATTACTGGTTTATGAAAAAAAGTGTGAACCTATACGGGGAAGCATTGGTTAGAACTATTTCCCAAAAAATATCCGGAAAGGGATCTTGGGAAGATGGATTGCAAATCATCCGGCAATTTTGGAAGGTAAGGGGCATTGAATCGGGTGCTCTTCGGATAATAGATGGTAGTGGATTATCTCCCCAAAACCGAATTACCCCCGGAGCCCTTGTGCAGGTTTTGCAATATGCCCGCAAACAATGGTGGTTTGGACAGTACCTAGAAGCATTCCCAATCTATAACAATATGACCTTAAAAAGTGGAACCATTGGAGGAGCTAAATCATTCGCAGGATATTATACCACACCCGGAGGTAAATCAGTAATTTTAGCCTTTCTGATCAATAACTATGAGGGGAGCGCCAATGCAATCGTTCAAAAAATGTTTACCCTTTTAGATGAGCTAAAAAAATAAAAATTTTTATTCATTAACCCTTATAATTAATTGTATGTCAACGCAAAACTATTCTAATCACCGGCGATTTGTTGTAGTATATCACCAGATACTGCTTCCTGCATTACTCATTTTACTAATCGGTTCGTTTGTTAACTTGTTTACTTGTACCCCAGGAAATTGCTATTCTGCCTCGCTGATTTGTTTTGCTTCCTTATTAATATGCGTCATTGCTTATTATTTACGAATGTTCCCGCTTGGTACACAAGACAGAGTGATTCGGGCAGAAGAGAATCTTCGCTATTATGTTTTAACCGGTAAGTTATTGCCTGCAGGTATTCGGATGGAACAGGTAATCGCCTTACGCTTTGCGCCAGATGAAGAACTGGAAGCTTTGGTAAACCGAGCTTTGAACGAAAATTTATCGCCTAATGAAATTAAAAAAGCGATCAAGAACTGGAAGGGAGATTATAACCGAATTTAAATGGTAAAATAGGGAGCAAATTTTTCCTGTAAATAGTCTGGCATTCGAATGCGTTTATTCGATGCGATATCCATAAATAATAAAGTTACTTGCCCTGTGGTGAGTAACTTTTTTCTTTCATTGCAAACCTCATGATGGAAAGTAATCTCATACTTTTCGGGTAATTGGCGAAGCTGGGTTTTAATGGTAATCAGATCATCATAACGTGCGGGGCGTAAATAATTGATTTGTAAACTGATTACAGGCATCAATATACCCCGCTCTTCCATCCCCTTATAAGAAAAACCTAGTTCTCGGATGCATTCTGCCCTGCCTACTTCAAAATACTGGGCATAATTACCGTAATAAACGATGTTCATCTGGTCGGTTTCTGCATACCGAACCCGTAAAGTAGTAATGTGTTCGTACATATTCGGCTGAATGCCTGTAAAGGTACAATATTTTGGGGGGATGATTCGTTTGCAAACAAACACCTCTTATGCTGCCAGTATCCCCCAACAAGCATTTGCAGCTTGCGTGATCACTGCTATAGTAAGGGTTTTACTATAATGATGATGCATTTAATAACAGTTTTGTATATTCGTACCAACAAATCCTATATCTTCCTTCAGGATGCAACATCTCCTATATAAATATCTAATCCTTCATAACCGGTTAAATATACCCTCATTGGGCAGTTTTACCGTTTCCTATTCACCTGCTCAGTACAATGCTCAAGACGGAACCCTGCTTCCGAAACAGCCAGTACTTCATTTTAAAGATGGGCCTCCTGCTGTTGCCGATACCGCTTTATTACCTTTTTTGGCTGCTGAATTAAAAATAAGTACTTCGGCTGCTTCCAATGAACTACTTAATTTCTCTTTGCAATTGATGACGGAAATGGTAGAACATAAACGGGCTCACCTTAAAGGGATGGGAATGCTTACCAAAGATTCCTCCGGCCAATTGCACTTTAACCAGGAACAGTCTGCAGCGCAGTTGCAACCGGCCGTTGCCACTCGGGAAGTGAACCCTCGGAACGCTGCCCCTTCGATGCCACAACCGGCTCCTCCATCTGCTACTACAAATTCTCCAGTATATACTGCATCAGCACCCATTCCGGCTGCTCCCATCGCATCAATTCCTGCTCCTCAACCAGCAATATCTGCAACCAAAAAAGTTTTACCCGAGGGCAATCTTGATCCAACCTTAGATTATGCAGGCATTCAAAATTACCAAGACTCACCTGAGTTAATGAAAGTTCGCCAGCAATTGGCACAAAGAAGAGAGCAGGTGAATGCAGAATTTGATGATTTACGAGCAGCAAGAGAGCGTATGAAGCGTGTTCCGCTCCCCGGAAAGGAAGGAGAATGGAATTCCGGAAGCCCAGCAGGCAATTCGTTACCCCCTGCTCCATCTTCCAGTAGTTATACGCCCTCTACTCCTTCATTACCAACCCGCAGTTCTACGCCGGCTCGTAGGCCGAACCCCTTATTGGGAAAAGAGGTTAGCAAAGGAATTGGAAAAACAGATTTTCCACCCATAACACCCTCTATATCATCTGCAAGTAATACATTGGCTAATCTTCCCCTAGATTTTCCCAAAAGAACAGTTACTCCTCGAGAAAATGCACCTCTGCCCGATGTAAGAGCAAAATGGACGCCCTCTCCCAGACCTATAAAACCTTTTTCACCTGATGGGGATACAGCATTGCCTTCGGACCCATTAACCGTTCGCATGCCTAAAAGAACCTGGCAAGCACCTGAAAGGCCCACTGCACCCGGATTTGCAGATAATCGCGCGTCAACCCCAATGCCTATAATTGGTAAATATGGCAAAACTTCTGCCACCCCACTTTTTAAGGACCAACAACTTTCCCTAGCCAACCTACCTGCCGAGGAAGAAACCGAAGAAACATCCGCCAAAAAATGGCCTTGGCAAAAATCAGGAAAAAGTTCCGAGGAGTCATTCGGGTTACCCGCACGATTCGCTGAGGAAGAAGAGGAACCCCGTTTGGGATTAATGGCACGACTGAAAGCATCAATAACCGGTATTTTCAGTAGAAATAAAAATATTCCTACCACGCTAGTTCAAGAAGATGCCCCTCAACTTTCGGATAATAAACTAGGAGGTATTTTAGCAAAAGCCAGCACTAAGCTGGTAGAAATGAAAAATAGTGAGCTGGATACTTCCGGCGAACCCAAAAAAGATTATTGGTGGGTCTATAGTATTTTCATGGCTTTCGCAGCTACCGTTGCCTTGATTATTCATATGTTTTAATATACCGGCTTTATTTGATTATACCTAAGTATGGAAGATTCGATTGCCCAACCCTTTGCCTGTGTATGCTGCGGAAATTCGAAATGCACGCCGGTTTTAACTGCTAAAGATTATACCGTTTCTCAACAATCATTTACCATCAATGAATGCAGTAATTGTCAATTCCGTTTTACTGAAAATGCGCCCAGCATTGCAGATATAGGCAAATATTATGCTGCTGAAAGTTACATCTCTCATACCAACACCAACAAGGGGCTCATCAACCAGTTATATCACTGGGTGCGCTCATTTACACTTGGTTCCAAACGGCGACTGATTATCCGCAACAGTAAAATGGAGCAAGGTGATTTGTTAGATGTAGGTGCAGGTACCGGATTTTTTGTAGAAGAAATGACGAAAGCAGGTTGGCGAGTAACCGGACTAGAACCCGATGATCAGGCCAGATCGCGGGCAATGGATCGAGCAGGCATTCAGTTAGCAAGTACGGAAAAACTTTGGGAACTAACTCCTGCTAGTTTTGATGTAATCACCCTATGGCATGTATTAGAACATGTGCACGACTTATCTGGATATCTCCGGCAATTTCATCATTTGTTGCGGCCTAATGGATTACTGATAATTGCAGTTCCCAACTATCAATCACAGGATGCGGCGCACTACCAAGCCTACTGGGCCGCCTATGATGTGCCTCGGCATCTCTATCATTTTTCTCCCATTTCTATGAATTTTTTACTGAACTCGCATCAATTTCAAACACCAAGGTTACAACCCATGTGGTTTGATGCATTTTATGTTTCGATGCTGAGTGAAAAATACAAAACCGGAAAAGATCTTCCGATTCGCGGAGCATTTGTCGGATTACTTTCTAATTTAAAGACATTGTTCAACAGAAACAAAGCCAGCTCGCTGATTTATATTACGCGGCGAGCTTAGTAAAATTGTTTATTGAAAACGTATCTCAAACATCGCCGGCCAGTATTTGCCGGTAACAAAAAAACTTTTCTTCTCGGGCTGATAGGCAATCCCATTCAGCACCTCTGATTTGGAAGTGGGAGCAATATTGTTTTTACCCATAATGCCCGACAAATCGGCACGAGCTACTACTTGTCCGGTAGCGGGATTTATTTTTAATATAAAATCGGTTAGATATTTATTGGCATAAATAAAGCCATCCACCCACTCCATTTCATTTACACTATCTACATACCCATTGTTATCATTAACCCCTACCGTTTTTTCAATTTTGAATGTTTCCGGATTAACAAAATACAAATTACTACCCCCAGTATTGATAATCAACTGCGTTCCGTTGGTAGTCATTCCCCATCCTTCATAGGGCCATTCAAACTCCTGTGGTAGCTTGTGAAACTGCAAATCGTACACAAATACCTTATGTTCTTGATAGGTGAGTTGATAAATTTTATTATTTAAAATGCATATACCTTCTCCAAAATATTGAGGCGCCAGTTTTACCTGTTGCAGGATCTTTCCTGTTGTGAGCGCAACCTTCAGCAGCTTACTTTCTTTATACATGCCCGTACCCTCATACAATTCATTGTTGAAAAAAAGGAGTCCCTCTGTAAAGGAAGTGGTATCGTGCGGATAGATATTCACTACCGAATAATTCATGGGCAGCACTTGCGTAACAGCTGGGGCAGCATTATCAGAAGCCGAAGGGGTAGTGCCGTTTTCACAGGCAGCTACTAAGAAGATCCATCCAATTGCTACTATTTTTTTCATGGTCCCGGGTTTACACATTAAACCTAAAATGCATTACATCCCCATCCTTCACTATATATTCTTTTCCTTCTATCCGCAATTTACCATTTTCGCGGCAAGCAGCTTCGCTTCCATATTTTACAAAATCTTCAAAGGCGATTACTTCTGCTTTGATAAAACCTTTTTCAAAATCGGTATGAATTACTGCGGCAGCTTGGGGTGCTTTCCAGCCTTTGTGAATCGTCCAAGCCCGCACTTCCTGCACACCCGCTGTAAAATAAGTATCCAGATTCAGTAAATGATAGGCAGCATGTATCAGCCGGTGTAAGGCTGGTTCCTTCATGCCAAATTCCTCCATAAACATCTGCTTGTCTTCCTCGGTTTCCATTTCAGCAATTTGTGCTTCAATATTATTGCACATTACAATTACTTCTGCACCCTCCGCTTTGGCGGCTGTTTCCAGAGCTCGGGAATAATCATTACCGGTATGCATACTGCCTTCATCTACATTGGCAACATACAAAACCGGTTTATCCGTTAATAAAAATAAATCAGCTACCGCCACCTTTTCTTCTTTGCTCAAATGGAGGGTATGAATATTTTTTCCCTGCTCTAAATGTGTTTTGCAGCGACTCAAAATTTCAAATTCTGCTTTGGCTTTGGTATCAGTTCCCACACGGGCCATTTTTTCTACCCGGTGCCATTTCCTTTCAACGCTATCTAAATCCTTTAATTGAAGCTCGGTTTCAATGATTTCCTTATCTCCAATCGGATTGATTTTTCCTTCCTCTCGTAATACATTTTCATCTTCAAAACACCGAATCACGTGAATAATGGCATCTACCTCCCGGATATTCCCTAAAAACTTATTTCCCAATCCTTCTCCCTTGCTGGCTCCCTTAACCAGACCGGCTATATCCACTATCTCCAGTTGCGTTGGTACAATGCGATCGGGCTGAACCAGGGTTGCCAGTGACTGTAACCGGCTATCCGGCACATCTACTAATCCTACATTGGGTTCGATGGTACAAAAACGATAGTTGCTTGCCTGTGCCTTTGCACTATTGCTAACTGCGTTAAAAAGAGTTGATTTTCCCACATTGGGTAAACCTACTATGCCTGCTTGTAATGCCATGTTGCGCTTTTTTCAGGGGAAGCCCCCATTTTCAGGCTGCAAATATAACGGCTTTACCGGCAAGGTTGCCCGAATTCAGTAAGCTACACTTGGAATTTTCACTTTTTACTTGTTGTCGATACCGGATGGGTGGGGGGAATTGATTATTTTCAACCTATAATTGTTCCTATGGCACTGAATTTTGTATGGATATTCTTTTTTGTAATTGGTTTGATCATTGCACTGGTAAAACTGATTGTATTTCAAGACTATGAGATTTTCCGTAAACTGGTAGAAGGTATTTTTGATGCTTCTAAATCGTCGGTTATGGATATCGCTTTGCCGTTAACCGGGGTAATGGTATTCTTTATGGGGTTGATGAATATTGGTGAAAAAGCTGGTGCCATTCAATTCCTTGCCCGTATCTTAAACCCATTTATGAAGCGACTCTTTCCGGAAGTGCCTGAAAAACATCCGGCGATGGGGCAGATGGTGATGAATTTTAGTGCCAATATGCTGGGTTTGGATAATGCGGCAACTCCCTTTGGATTAAAGGCCATGGAGAGTTTACAAACCCTCAATCCGAATAAAGAAACCGCTTCCAATGCACAAATCATGTTTTTGGTATTGCATACCAGTGGACTTACACTAATACCGCTTTCTATCATTGCTTATCGGGCAAGTGCGGGAAGTACCAATCCAACTTCAGTTTTTGTTCCACTCATGATTGCTACGGTGGTGGCTACGATTGCCAGTATCATAATCACAGCCCTTTATCAGCGGCTGAAATTTGATTGGGTGATGATTGCCTGGCTCGGTTCGATTATAGGCGGCATCTTTTTATTTGCCTATTTCATCTATCACCTGCCCTCACAAAAAGATGCCCCGCAAGGTGGTTTGTTTACCAAAGAAACCTTCAGCAATGTGCTGGGCAATTTGATATTGTTTTTGGTGATTTGCACCTTTATAATCGGGGGCTGGGTGCGAAAAGTAAATGTATTTGATGCTTTTATTGAAGGAGCCAAACAAGGGTGGGAAGTGATTATTAAAATCATACCCTATCTGGTAGGCATTATTGTAGGGATTCGTGTTTTTAGAGATTCCGGCGCACTGGATGCTATTATCCAGGGCATTTCGTGGGTATTCCTACACATAGGCATCAACAGCGAATTTGTACCTTCACTTCCTGTAGCTATTATGCGGCCTTTTAGTGGGGGCGGTGGCAGAGGATTGATGCTAGATGTATTTAAAAATTACGGAGTAGATAGTTTTCTGGGTCAACTGGCTTCTATTTTTCAGGGAAGTGCCGATAGTACTTTTTATATCATTGCCTTGTATTTTGGCAGCGTGGGTATTAAAAAAGTGCGCTATGCAATTTGGGCGGGCATGTTGGCAGATTTATTAGGGGTAATTGCTGCTATCGGCATTGCCTATCTGTTTTTCAAGTAATTAGTTGTTTACTTCTATATCCTTATAGCCAACTACCGCATATTCTTTATTGCGATACACAATCCGATAGGTACCCTTATGCAAGTACAGATAGTAAAGTCCATTGGGAGCAGGTTGATAGGTTTGGTCTGCAGGAATGCAAATACCTGTTTTTAGTTTTTTTATTTCATCTAGATGATAAGCCTGAATTAAAAAACTATTCTTAAAGGCTGCCGGAATTTCCATTTCTTTTCTCCATCCTTGCATGCTCATCCAAATCGGCCGATTATTCAGATAGTCATGGGAGGGATGCCATATCATGGCACTATACAGTTCTTCCTCCATGGCTCTTAGGGGTTTTCCATCTAGCACCGGAAGGGTGGTTTTATTTACCGGGTTTTTGTATTGCAGCAGAGAATATAAAAAGGCTCCGTATTCATTCAAACTATTCTCTGTTAAAAAACACTGATCTATGCTAAGCAGTTTTTCCTGCAGCCAGGCCGATAAATACACACCCATTGGCACATCGGTTGAATCGGAGTAGGCAAGGGCATTATTTCCGGGTTGGGTGATAACCAAACATTTTTGTTGATTAGGCAGCTCGCGTATATATTCTCCTAATCGAACCGCTTGCAATTTACGGGCATTGTTGGGTATGGTTTGGGTATAGTCGGGTGCACAAGAAACTACCTGAAACCCCATGGAAATAGCTTTCCGGATACAGGCTGCTACAACAGGCTCTGTAACAAAAATGCCTTCTCGTAGCGAAATCTGTTGCAGCGGCTTATCTGTTTTGCCGAGTATTTCCATCGCAAGGTGCCGATACCCTAGTTGATACAAAGAATCTAGTAATCCCGAAATCCAGGCGAAGGTTGCCGGCTTTATATAGGAGGCATTCAGCAAGGTTACCCGATGTTTGGCAGCCTGTTGATATACATAAGCAGCTGCATCTGTACGAGTGGCTTTTTCGAATAGGTTGGCCAATTGCTGGATGGGTTGTTTCTCCTGTACCGATAGCGGTTGAAAGTTTTGCTTTTCGTAAAAAAGAGTGGTTTTATAATCGGTTAACCTGCAAACTGCATCTGCTAGCATATCCCAATGGGTAGGCGTATCGATTACAGCTTTGTTTTTTTCACGATGTATGGCTTGCCGGATAGGCAATAAGTAGTTGATTCCACCCGTATCTATCAATGAAATCAGCCAATTGGTATCGGCTAAATTGGTAGGAGGTTGACTACTATAATATTTTTTTAGGGCTGCAAATTCTGCAGATTCCTGCGCATGAATCGGGTTGGCAAATAGTGTACCTAAACAGAGTATAAAAAATAGTCGCACAGTAATATTTTTTACAACATAAGCAGGATTCAGCATTGAAAAATGTTAAAGATAATATTTCAATTTTTCTTTTAACATTTCAACCCCAATGGTGGCAGGTTGTTCTATAGCTTCCGATACCGAAAGCGATTGATTGGAGGGAATATGTTTGTCAATTACAATAATCGGAATATTTGGTTGTGCATATTCAATCAGCGAGGCTGCCGGATAAACCTGCAGCGAAGTGCCGATGATTACCAATACATGTGCCTGTATCACCAGTTGAATGGCAGCCGGTATCATGGGCACTTCTTCCCCAAACCAAACAATATGAGGTCGGTACTGGGCTCCATCCGAAGCTAGTTGCCCGATTACAATATCATCGGTGGCTTCCACAATCATTTCCGGATTGATTTCACTACGCATCTTTACAATCTCGCCATGCAAATGCATTACTTGCTTACTGCCGGCTCTTTCATGCAGGTCGTCGATATTTTGGGTAATGATTTGCACATCCCATTCGGCCTCTAAATCCACTAATCCTTCATGCGCCTGATTGGGTAGTGCAGCTTTTATCTGATGCCGGCGCTTATTATAGAAATCCACTACCAATGCGGGATGCTTTCTCCACCCGTTTATATGGGCTACCTCCATGATATCATATTCTTCCCATAATCCATCCGAATCCCGAAAGGTTTTGATGCCACTTTCGGCACTGATACCGGCACCGGTTAATACAACCAGTTTCTTTTTGGGTAAGGAGGGTAGCATTACAATGAGATAAACAGTTTATAACTTCGTTTTTGCCATCTCTAATATGATGGCCCACTCTTCGGGCTTTACCGTTTGTACCGATAGTCTTCCGAGACGAACTAAGTCCATATTTGCCAATCGCGGATCTTGTTTAATAATGGCCAGTGGAACGGATTGCTTTAGTTTTTTGAAGGGCTTTACATCTACTACCACCCATGCTGGTTCGGGGGTAGTAGGATCTTGATAGGCTTCTTTTATAATTTTTGCAATGCCTACAATTTCTACCCCTTCATTGCTATGATACCAGAAAGCGAGGTCACCTTTTTTCATGGCGCGCAAGTTATTTCGGGCGCCATAGTTGCGCACGCCATCCCAAAAAGTAGATCCGTCTTTTTCAAACTGCTCCCAGCTATATTTAAAGGGTTCTGATTTGATCAGCCAATAGTTCATACAACGAATTTCAATAAATTATCAATAGAAAACAGCACCCATTATTCCCAACCTCCGGCTAGTACATCTGCCAAGTGCATAATTTTCAATCCCGCATGATTATGCTGGATGCATCCATCAATATGCATCAAACAACTCATGTCGGTACTGATTAGATATTCCGCACCCGTATCTTTGGCATGCTGGGTTTTTTGTTCACCCATGGCAATACTGATGGGCTCGAACTTTACGGCAAAAGTGCCGCCAAACCCACAGCAGGTAGTAGTTTCATTCATTTCAATTAACTCCAGTCCTTGCACTTGTTGTAACAATTTTCTGGGCTCTTCCCTAATTCCACACTCTCGCAGAGCGGCACAGCTGTCGTGGTAGGTAGCTTTCCCCACCAAAACTGCTCCGAGATTTTCTACCTGTAACACGTTCACTAAAAAGGAGGAAAACTCATGAATTTTTTCGGATGTTTTTTTTGCCGGCTGCTGATACGCAGAGTTTTCGAATAAGCGATTAAAATAATTTTTTACAAAGCCGGCACAACTGGCGCTTGGGGTAACGATGTATTTTGCTCCTTCGAAATCGGTAATAAATTTAGTACATACTTCTTTCGCCTCACCCCAAAATCCAGCATTAAAAGCAGGCTGCCCACAACAGGTTTGTGCAGGATTATACACCACTTCACATCCTGCTTTTTCCAATACTTTTACCATATTTATTCCTACGGTAGGGTATAGCTGGTCTACAAAGCAAGGAATAAAAATATGCACTTTCATGTGGCGACTATTTTTTAAGACTGCGATTTAATACAACCATTTTAAGTGCAGTAATGGCACTTTCTTCGCCTTTATTTCCATGTTTTCCGGTGGTTCTTTCTTTAGCCTGTTCTTCAGTAAATAAAGTGAGAACCCCAAAAATAACAGGTACATCCATCGACAAGTTTAGTTGGGTGATGCCATCGGTTACTGATTGGCATACATATTCAAAATGGGGGGTATCGCCTTTAATAACCGTTCCCAATGCAATATAGGCATCGGGTACCCGATTACAGTAAGTATAATGATTTTTAATGGCAAAGGTAATTTCAACGGCACCTGGAACGGTAAGGGTTTTGATACTGCAGCCTGCCTGGCGTAAAATTTTACGGGCCCCTTTTTCCAATTTATCTACGATGCTGGCATTCCATTCGGTTTTTACTAATACGATAAAGGCATCCTCGGGTGTGGGGATGCCTTTATGTAATTCGGTATTTCCTTGTGTAGCCATGGGCAACTTTCTAATCTTTTTCTATGCTCAGGCGATTGATGTATTTGTCGGCCTGATATCCTTTTTCTGTTTTTGGAAATTTCTCTTTTAGCTCTTTGTATAATTCCAGGGCTTCTTTTGTTTTTCCGCTGGTCTCTTGCAAGAGTGCTGCGCGGAATAAGTATTCGGCAGAATTGCTTTCATCTTTTTCAAAATGGTGAGCCGCTTTTAGATAGCTACTTACTGCCTGATCTTTTTTATTCAGTTCAGCATAAGCATCTCCGAGATTGCCATAAGCCAGTAATTGTATTTGGGGAGCATCCGTTGAAAAATCTTCCAAGTATTTAACTGCGTTGGCAAATTCACCTAAATGCAAGTAACTGATACCCGCATAGAATTTGGCAAGATTCGCTGCTTTGGTGCCACTAAAGGTTCTCATAACATATAATACGCCTTTGCTTTGTCCGTCGCCATTTAACACAAGGCGAGCCGAATCAACAGTAAAATATTGCTGTGATTTGTATAGCGCATCCGCTGCTTTTTCCTCATTTGGTTTTTTTACATATTCGTTGTATCCATACCAGCCTACAATTAACAGCACGATACTCGATACCGCAATTAAAATTTTATTCTGGTGCGTTTGCAAAAAATGAAAGATACGCTCTGCGGAATCTTCTTCGTGAAATACTTTTGTACTCATGTTGGGTAATTTGCTTTGTATTAGCGGTTACTGCAGAAAAATTAATCGGTTATAAAAGGATAATTTGCATCAACATATACATCCTTTAATAATTCGCTGTCATCCGGCCACGGACTTTCCTCCGCAAAACGAACACTTTCTTCTACTATCAGGTTTATTTTTTGATCGATTTGGTCTAAGTCGGCAGCAGAGGCAAAATCACTTTCCAGGATTTTGTTTCGCACTTTAATTAACGGATCCTGTTCGCGATATTCTTCTACCTCTTCTTTAGTACGGTATTTTTGCGGGTCGGAAATAGAGTGACCTTTGTACCGGTAGGTTTTTAGTTCCAGAAGGGTAGGACCATCTCCCTCACGGGCTCTTTTTACGGCACGGGAAACATGCTCATGCACATTTTCGGGCGTCATGCCATCCACTTTATCAGCCGGCATATCATACCCGTCTGCCAGTTTGTAAATATCAATTACGTTAGAAGTTCGTTCTACAGAAGTACCCATCGCATACTGGTTGTTCTCGCAAATGAAAATTACCGGTAACTTCCACAGCATGGCCAGATTGAAGGTTTCGTGCAAGATACCCTGGCGAGCAGCCCCATCTCCAAAAAAGCACAATACTACGTTTTTTGTACCTTTGTATTGTTCTGCAAAGGCAAGTCCGGCTCCCGTTCCAATTTGGGCACCTACTATACCATGGCCCCCATAAAAGCGATGTTCTACACTAAAGAAGTGCATACTTCCCCCCTTGCCCTTGCTACACCCGGTTGCTTTTCCATAGAGCTCTGCCATGCACTCATTGGGCGACATACCTTTTGCTAACCCCAATCCATGATCGCGGTATGCAGTGATAAAAGGGTCGTCGGCAGAAGTGGCGGTCATACATCCCGCAGCTATTGCTTCCTGACCAATATAAGCATGAAAGAATCCCCGGATTTTCCCCGCCATTTTATACATTTCCTCCGCCTTCAGTTCAAACTGACGGATGAGTTGCATGATTTCGTACCAATACAGATACGTTTCGCGTGAAAATTTTGTGGCCACAGGCATTGTTTTAGAGGGTGCAAATATACAGGGAAAAGCCCAAAAACCAAACAGGGGTTTAACGGGTTATGCACACTAGGATAGGAACTATCATAAGAAGCTCCCCGTTTAGTGCGCCCAGGCGTTCTGCACGGTTTGGAATGAGAAGAGGTTATGCCTGCAAAGTAGATTCCGGCTGGAGGTTCACCATGGTATCTACCCAGTCTTGAACGGTATTGGCAGTTTCAGGGGGTAGTTGCCCCTCAATCCAGTCGGCAAAGGTTTCCATATAAACTACTACATCCTCCCGCTGATTTCTCTTAAGCCATTTAAAGCCACCGGGCAGTTTTTCCAGAATGGTTCGGTCGGTTAAATATTCCAGGTGATTAATATCGGTAGGGGTTAGGCCTGCTTCCATTAGCTTTTTCACCAGTAAACTTACCGGAGCCTGGGTAATTCCACAATATTCCGCTGCTAGCTCAGTCCATTCACCTGGCGCCGTGTGCGCGTAGGTTAATATTTCCTTTTCACTTAGCCGGGTAATTACTTGTAACAAATGGCCGCAATTACAACTGCCATGGTTACCCCAGGCATAGGGTGCTCCGGATTGTATCCGAAGGGCAGTGGCCCGAAGGGCATCTGCTAATTCTCTAGATGGTTTTGCCATACAATCAATTTATCTGTTTACATAACCCCTTATCCGCTAAAATGTTTGCAAATAGTTTATTAAGATTCTAACAAAAATGGATAACCATATTGCGTGGGCGGATCGTAGGTTTCTTTAATCGTTCTTGCACTCAGCCAGCGGTATAAGTTAAGCTGACTGCCCGCTTTATCATTGGTTCCAGAAGCCCGGGCTCCGCCAAAGGGTTGCTGACCCACTACCGCACCGGTAGGTTTATCATTGATATAAAAATTGCCAGCACTATCACGCAAAGCTCGGGTGGCTTTTTCAATAGCTGCGCGGTCTCTGGCCAATACCGCTCCCGTTAATGCATAAGGAGAAGTGCTATCTACCAGCTTCAACACTTTATCAAAATCATTGGCTGGATATACATACAGGGTAAGTACCGGACCAAAAATCTCTTCGCACATAGTGAGCGATTTTGGGTCGCGAGTTTCAATAAGGGTAGGGGCGATAAAATACCCATTTTTCTTGCTATAGGTTCCACCCGCTAATATTGTATTCTTCTTATTTCTGCTTGCCCGCTTGATATATCCGGTTATATTATCAAAAGATTTTTCATCAATTACCGCGTTTACAAAATTGCTGAAGTCTTCTACTGTACCCACTTTCATACTTTCAATAGCAGCTACCAGTTTGCGTTTGATTTCTACAGCCAGGTTGCTGGGTATATATGCGCGAGAAGCTGCCGAACATTTTTGTCCCTGAAATTCAAAAGCACCGCGGGCCAAAGCAGTAACCACGGCATCCGGATCGGCACTTGCATGGGCCACCACAAAATCCTTGCCCCCGGTTTCACCCACAATTCTGGGATAAGATCGGTAGTTAGGTAAATTTTCTCCAATCGTCTTCCACATATTGTTGAATACGCCGGTAGAACCTGTAAAATGGACCCCTGCAAACAGGTTGTGCGAAAAACATTCCTTTCCTAGTGTTGGGCCATCCACATATACTAAATTAATAACACCGGCAGGTAATCCAGCCTCCTGTAAAATGCGCATGAATACCTGTGCAGAATATATTTGGGTATTGGCGGGTTTCCAAACAACCACATTGCCACACAATGCAGCAGAGGTAGGTAAATTGCCTCCAATCGCCGTAAAGTTAAAGGGTGTAATGGCCAAAACAAATCCTTCCAGCGGACGCCACTCCATTCGATTGTGCATACCCGGAGAAGATACTGGTTGTTGCTGGTAAATCTCGCTTAGAAAATGAACATTGAACCGTAAAAAATCAATTAATTCACAGGCACTGTCAATCTCCGCCTGGTAGGCATTTTTACTTTGTCCGAGCATAGTAGCTGCATTCATCTGATAGCGATACTTGCCTGCCAGTAAATCGGCTGCCTTTAAAAATATATGTGCTCGGGCTTCCCAACTCATCTCAGACCATGCAGTTCTCGCCTGTAACGCAGCCTGTATTGCCTGCTGCACATGCTTGGCATCACCGGCATGAAAATGCCCCAGGGTATGGGCTAATTCATGGGGAGGATGTATGGCTACTTTTTTTCCTGTGCGGATGGCTTTGCCACCAATATACATAGGAATATCTGCAGTTTTTTTCTTTAAATCGATGATGGCTTTTTTCAGCGCTGCACGTTCGGGTGTTCCGGGGGCATAGGATTTTACGGGCTCATTGGCCGGGAGGGGATATGAAAAAGTACCTATTTGCATATATCTTTTTGCCGCAAAGGTACAATTATTTCATACAGTGATGCGGTTGTGTATAAAGGATGAAAAAGTTGCTTTTGCTAATTAATAATTAATTTGCCCCATGCAAATTATTTTAGCCGATAATGCTTTCCGAAATCAATGCCTGCCTTTTACAGAAAGCAGAGCTGTTTCTGATTTGCGCATGGGCATCCTTACTATCCGAGAACGGTGGCAACACATGGCTGGAAAAGAAGTTTTTGTAGCTACCGTTCCCTGGCTTCGTTGTTTATATCCTGCCCTCCCCTCTGGAAATGCAATTTGGATTGATGCACAGGCATTGGCCGATGATGCCGCTGCTGAAGCTGCACTTTCTTTACTGCCAGGAAATTCTTTAACATGGGCCGGCCGAACCTGGGCTTGTTGTACAGATGCTGCCAACCTGCAAGATGAAAACAACCTATTCAATTGTAACTATACCTCAGTAGAAAAAGCAGTTACTTATCTATCACATCCCTGGCAAATTATGCAATGGAACCGCGATTGGCTGATAGCGGATTTCAATCGTATTACTGCCCAACGTTTTTCCGAGCCGATACCAGAAGCTGTTCATTGTGTGAATGCTAAAAACATCTTCATAGAACCCGGAGCGCAAATCATGCATTGTTGGCTGAATGCTTCCGAGGGACCCATCTACATTGGTAAAGATGCTTACATCATGGAAGGAGCTGCTATTCGCGGACCTTTTGCCATGGGTGATGGTTCTGTAGTAAAAATGCATTCTAGCATTTATGGCGCTACCACACTCGGGCCCGCCTGCACTGCCGGGGGAGAAATAAAAAATGTAGTTATGATGGGCTATTCGAATAAAGCACATCAGGGATACTTGGGAGACTCGGTAATAGGGGAGTGGTGCAATCTGGGTGCCGGCACCACCAACAGCAATGTGAAAAATACAGCCGGCATGGTGAAAGTGTGGGATTTTAATACCGATCAATATATCCCAGTGGCAAATAAATGTGGGGTAATTATGGGGGATTACTGTACAGTGGCTATTAACTCTGCTATCAATACTGGCAGTATGTTTGGTACCTGCTGTAATATTTTTGGCATGGGGTTATTACCTACCATTGTTCCCTCCGGCAGCTGGGGCGTTACCGGCATTCGATATCAACTGAACAAAGCCATCGCATCTATTAGCAATTGGAAACAATTCAAGGGTAGTACATTTACTGCCGATGAAATTTCGGTGCTGGAGCATATATTTGCGCATCGAGCAATGTAATTGATTTTTTATTTTCTGTAACCCTACTACCTTATGCGTACACAAATTGCCGCCGCTAACTGGAAAATGAATTTAACGCTTCCCCAAGCCGAAGCATTACTGCAACAATTAATAGAAGCTCCTATTCAGTTACAAGTACACCAACAAGTTGTTCTGGCTGTTCCGGCTCCCTACTTGCATCGCATGGTGCAATTATTAAATGGCAAGCCCGGGTTTCAGGTAGCTGCACAAAATTGTTACGCACAAAAATCCGGCGCCTTTACCGGTGAAACCTCAGTTGAAATGCTGGTGTCTATTGGCGTTACCCATGTAGTGTTAGGACATTCAGAAAGAAGAGAATATTTCTTAGAAAGTAATCAACTGCTTGCACAAAAAGTTTCAATCGCCCTAGAATACGGTTTAACCCCCATCTTCTGCTGCGGCGAACCATTGGCCATTCGCGAAGCCAATACCCAAAATGAATGGGTAGCGAAACAATTGCAAGAATCACTGTATCACCTGAGTGCCGAACAAATGAAAAAAGTAGTAATTGCCTACGAACCTATCTGGGCCATTGGTACTGGAAAAACGGCCAGCAGCGAGCAAGCACAGGATATCCATGCATTTATCCGTTCACAGCTCGCCCACCAATATGGAGCATCCCTGGCTGCAGAAATTCCTGTTTTATATGGGGGTAGTGTAAAAGCTTCCAATGCTTCCGAATTGTTTCATCAAACCGATGTGGATGGGGGATTGGTAGGTGGTGCCTCTTTGCAAGCTGCCGAATTCACGGCTATTATTCAGGCTTTGAAGTAACCGATTGCTTACTCTATTTTGCTTTCTATTTCATATCCCGGTACGGATAATCGCTCGTAATCATTTAACCAGTTTACATGCACGGTTGTTCCCGTTTTTTGGGGATTGGGATGAAACATGGGCTTGAATTTAGCACCATATACCATCTCTTCAAAAGTGTACGAACTTCTGGCAATTACCGTATTGGAAAAACTCTCATCAAACCCCTGCAGAAATACCAAAAATTCTGCACCCCCTGCAGCAAAATCGGCTGGGCTTAGTCCTAGTAAAGGACTCCCTTCCCGAATCGCATGCACCAGCGTCCAGCTCCCGGATAGCACATTTATTTTATCAATCTCCAAAGGCAATGTAAAAAATTTATTTTTCAGGGTCCCTGCTTCCTCGAGTTTAATGGCCATGGTAACACTTACTTCTACATTCATCAATAAATTTTTGGTATAGGGAACCAATCGAATCATCCACGCTGCACCTTCCTGATAAGGAGCAATTAGGGCGGGGATACTGAATCTGATAAAAGCTCTGGGACGAGCAAATCTCCCGTATAATAATCCGGTTAACAATGCAAAGCTCATCAATCCAGTTAATGCCTCTAAGGAGGCTATTACGCTGGCTGCAAAGCCAATGGGATTGATTCGTCCATAACCTACCGTAGTAAAAGTTTGGGCACTAAAGAAAAAAGCTTCGCCAAATTTCTCACCCGGAGTGGAAGCTACCAATCCTCCCAAATGTTCTAATCCAATCCATAAATAGGCACCAGCAAAAACTAAATTGATGAGTACAAAAAACAGTAAAATAAATAAGAGAAAATGAGTGGTTCTTAAAGACAATAAGGAATGGTACAAGTTTATTCGCTTCCAAAAAGGGAGTCCGGTATATTCCGTGTTGGCAGTTCCATTTTTGTTGAAAAAACGGCCCCCACTCAAAGAACTGTTGTTGCTGAGTCCGGTTTCATTATTCTCCTTTCCCTGAACAGCGTTTTTTCTCCGAAGCATATATGGGTTGTCTGTTTTGGTAAAATTAGCGCTTCTTCCCTGTTTTTGCACATGTACAAGGTTCTTTGGATAGTTTCTGGTGGGGAATTCAACATTCCGTCGGGATTTTCCTCCGGTAACCTATCTTTGCAGCCTTATGAAGCATATTAGGAATTTTTGCATCATCGCCCATATCGACCACGGTAAAAGTACATTGGCAGATCGATTGCTAGAACATACCAAAACCATTGGTGAACGTGATATGATGAACCAGGTATTAGATGATATGGACCTGGAGCGGGAAAAGGGGATTACGATTAAGAGTCACGCCATTCAAATCAGTTATCCCTATAAAGGAGAAATCTACACCCTTAATTTAATTGATACCCCCGGGCATGTTGACTTCAGCTACGAAGTGAGCCGTGCACTGGCAGCCTGCGAAGGAGCTTTGTTATTAGTGGATGCTTCACAGGGCATACAGGCCCAAACCATCAGCAACCTGTATTTGGCAATTGAAAATAACCTGGAGATTATTCCGGTTATTAATAAAATCGATATGGATGGAGCTAAAATTCCGGAAGTAACCGATCAGATTGTAGACTTAATTGGCTGCAAGCAGGAAGATATTTTATTAGCCAGTGGAAAAAGTGGTATTGGAATAGAAGAGATACTCATGGCCATTATTGAGCGAATTCCTGCCCCGAGTGGTAGTTATGATGCACCTCTGCAGGCATTGATTTTCGATAGTGTATTCAATAGTTTCCGGGGTATTATCGTGTATTACCGAATTATGAATGGAATCCTTCGTAAAGGGGATAAAATTCGTATGGTGGCTTCCGGACAAGACTATTTTGCCGATGAAGTGGGCGTATTGAAACTTACGATGACGCCAAAAATCGAAATGAAAGCGGGTGATGTGGGTTATATCATAACAGGAATTAAAAATGCCAAAGAGGTTAAAGTGGGCGATACCATAACCCTTGCAAATAATCCGGGTTTAATGATTAACGGATTTGAGGAAGTAAAACCCATGGTTTTCGCAGGTATCTTCCCGGTAAATACCGATGAGTTTGAAGAGTTACGCGATTGCATGGATAAATTGCAATTGAATGATGCCTCACTCACTTTTGAACTCGAAACTTCTCAGGCATTGGGTTTTGGATTCCGTTGCGGCTTCCTTGGATTGCTGCACATGGAAATTATTCAGGAGCGACTGGAGCGTGAGTTTAACCAAACCGTAATTACCACTGTTCCCAACGTTAGCTTTATTGCCTATACTACTCGTGGAGAAAAGATAACGGTAAACAATCCTGTAGAAATGCCCGATCCTGTGAAGATTGATAGAATCGAAGAGCCTTTTATCAAAGCCCAAATCATTACCCTGCCCGATTATATTGGTAATATCATGACGCTCTGCCTCGGTAAGCGGGGAATGTTAATCAACCAAAGCTATCTTACCCCTACTCGCGTTGAATTGATATTCGAAATGCCGTTAACTGAAATCGTGTTCGACTTTTACGATAAGCTGAAAAGCTCTACCCGCGGATATGCTTCCTTCGACTACTCACCCATTGGTTTTCGCGATGCAGATATTGTAAAAATGGATATCCTGTTAAATGCCGAAAAAGTAGATGCCCTCAGTGCCCTGATTCACAGAAGCCGTGCGCAGGAATTCGGTCGTAAGCTTTGCGAAAAGTTGAAAGAACTATTACCTCGTCAACAGTTTCAAATTGCCATTCAGGCTGCTATCGGTGCCAAAGTAATTGCCCGCGAAAATATCAGTGCTATGCGCAAAGATGTAACGGCCAAGTGTTACGGAGGTGATATCAGTCGTAAACGAAAACTGCTCGAAAAACAGAAAGAGGGTAAAAGACGTATGCGCCAGATTGGGAATGTAGAAATTCCACAAGAAGCTTTCTTGGCGGTACTTAAGTTAGACTAATTTTTTCGCAGAATTAATTATTACCCGTCCCCGATTTTTTCTTCTTCGGAACCGGTAATCCTGTCGGCAAATTGCCGGGTGCTGGATTTTCTTTGGGTGGATTGATTTGCGGATTTGGATCCAGCGATTCCACTAACGGAATATGCACCCATTTACCTTGCACCCATTTAAATCCTTCATAACTACCCTCCGGAACCAGGGTATAGTGAGCAGCAGGTACGCCATTCTCACTAATCAGATGTGCAAAAGTGATAAGTTGGAGTTCCTCATCAAAATTCATTCTTGCATTTGCCCCTTTTTTATATTCTAGATAGAACCGTTGGGTAGGCACAGGAGGTTTCATATCATCGGGCCTATATTGAAAATAATCTCCACCAAATTGAGGCTGCCCTTGTTCGTTAAAAGTGAGTACTTCCATCCACTTGCGGGTGCTGCGGGCATCATTTTCATCGTAGCCGAGCAGGGTATAGTAATTTTTCCCCTGAAACGTATTCAACAAAATTTTATAATACACAGCACCTATCCATTGACTGGCATCCCGCACCGAATCGCAGGGCTGTTCGGTAAATGGAGATACATCAAACAAAGGAGTTAATCTCAAACTTCCATTGGCGGTTTTATATTGGATGGCTCCTTTTTGGCGGTAAAATGAAAAGTCTTTCATCAATTGCCAGCTGAAAATCCGAAATGCACTATCCGGGGCATATACTACCGAAATGGTTCCCAGTGAATCAAAAGGATACCGGAACGAGTAGGGTAATTTGAGCGTTTGAACCAGGGTACGCGTAAACAAACTATCGGCGCGCAAACGGTCGGGCCATTCCCGAGCTTCCAAGATATTGGCAGCTTGATTTTTTAAAACCAACTCCATCATAGCAGGCGTGGGGGTATTTCCATCGGTTGGATTTTGGGCAGATACTGGTAACCGGGTTACCATCAGCCCAACAAGAAAAACGACTGCTATCCATTGCTTCATCTTACAAAATTAAATACAATTAACCGGTAGCGAATCAACCCGCCATTTTTATCTTTTTATTACCTTTTCGCAGGCTTCTGAAAATTCGAATAAGCTATTCAGCCGAAGATCAATGCGGCTATCCGGATAAGGCGTTTCGGGATGGGTGGTGGCAACAAACACGGTAAACATACCCGCATTTCTTCCAAACTCCATATCCGACAAACGATTGCCCACAATAATGCTCTTAGAAAAATCAATCACCGGAAAATCTTGTTTCGCCTGAAAAGCCATACCAGGATTGGGTTTCCGGTTGGGAGAGTCATTGCTCAGATCGGTACAATAATAAATATGGTCTATCCTGCCACCTGTTCGATTTACTTCGGATAACAACAATTGGTGTATGCCGTGCAGATCGGTTTCCGTCATTAATCCACGGCCCACTCCCTTTTGGTTGGTAACAATTACAATGCGAGGAAAAATTTTAGATAAAGTTGCCAGTGCAGGTAGCGTATCCTCATACATCCTAAATTCATCGGCATTGCGGATATAATCATTGTCTTTATCGTGATTAATCACCCCATCCCTATCTAAAAATAAACTCCACTCACTATTAATTTTATCTAAAGGGATTGCATTCATGCGTTACTATATTTAGGTAATTCCTGTTGTGCTCGTTGATAATCTTCGGGGATGCCAATATCTAAAAAATAGGCGGAAGCTACATAGCCATAAAAAGGTAGTCGTTGATGATATGCCTGTAAAAAATCCGTTTCCATCGAAAATTTTTCCGGCCAGGGTATTGATTGAAATGCGGATTTGTTCAGTAGATAAATACCCGCATTGATAATTCCTTGTTCCTGCCATTTTTTTTCTTCAAACCCCAATATGCGATGGTTGTTATCGATGGTAACCACCCCATATCGGTCGAACTGTTTCATCGGTACCAACCCCAATGTGCAGAGTGCCTGTTTTTGAAAATGCAATTCGGCTTGTTCAGATAAATTCAAATTACATAGGCTGTCGCCATTCAGTACCCAAACCTCTTTGCCTTTTACTTGTTGCATTGCCAATTGAATGGCTCCACCGGTTCCCAGTGGATAAGGCTCCTGCACCAGAACATAGGTTTCGGGAGGAAGGCTTGCTTTGATATAATCGGCTGCTGCTGCTGCGAGGTGGCCTAAAGAAAAAATAAATCTTTCAACGCCTTGTTGTTGCAAATACGTAATCAGGTAATGCAGGAAAGGCTTTCCATCAACCGGTGCCATGCACTTGGGCAGGTCGGCCACGGCTGATTTTAATCGGGTACCTAATCCTCCGGCTAATATGATTGCCTCTTTTACCCGCATTATCCGAAAATATTTTTTTCTACCAGCTCACAGATAATGTGGCCGATTAAAATATGACTTTCCTGAATACGCGGTGTTGTATTGGAGGGTACTTCTATCAGGTAATTGCTGATAGCTTTCATTTTACCTCCCCCGGCGCCCGTCATGCCAATGGTAATTACGCCCATGCTGTTCGCCATTTCAAAAGCCTTTAGAATATTACCTGAATTACCCGAAGTGCTCAGTCCGATTAATACATCCCCTTTGCGGGCAATGCCTTCTATTAACCGGGAATAGATAACATCATAACTATAATCATTGGCAACGGCTGTTAAATAGCTAGTATTGCAATGCAGGGCTTCTGAGGGAAGGGCTTTGCGGTCTTTATAAAATCTACCCGAAAATTCAGCGGCTAAATGTTGTGCATCGGCAGCACTGCCGCCATTTCCACAGAAATAAACGGCGCCTCCGTTTTGGAAAGTAGTGGTAATGATTTGTATAACTTCTTCCAGTATGGGGGCCATTATTCCATCGCTGATGATTTGCTCTTTTACGGAGATGGATGCTTTGATTAAATCGTTGATGGTGTTTTGAACTTGCATAGAGTTGTATTATTTATTTGCTCAGTTTATTTTCCAATAGATAATAGCGCTTCGACCATTTTTTTCCAGCTGTATAATTTTTTTTCTTCCTGCATATAGGGAATAAAATGGGCTTCCCCTTGTTGGTATAATGCTTCAATACCAGCTGCAATTGCATCGGCATTTGGCTCAGTAATAATACCGGTTTTCCCGTGAATAACCCTATCCGGTAATCCGCCCACATTGGTTACCAGCATGGGCTTTTCAAAATGATAGGCTAGGGGGGTTACGCCGCTTTGGGTGGCATTTCGGTAAGGTTGAATTACAAAGTCGGCCGCACTCAAATAATACTTCACTTCACTATCCGCAATAAAATCGGTGCGCATATACACTTGGTTGCCGAGTTGTTCTTTTTCGATGATGGAAAGATATTCTTCGGGCTTATCGTAAAATTCACCTGCTACCAGCAGATGGATATCAGCTGCGCGGATGGCGGGATTTGCCATTGCGTGAAGAAGCATATCTAGCCCTTTATATTTTCGGATAAAGCCAAAGAAAAGGATGATCTTTTCCGATTCGGGCAGCTCCAAATGTTGGCGGGCTAATGCTTTTGGAATGATTTCTCCAAAATGGTCGTAAAGGGGATGCACCACCAATTCGGCAGGTTGTTGGGTAAATGTTTTCAGTTGTTGCAACACCTGATCACTCATGGTAATAAAACCGTCTATTGCTTTTACAAAATAGCGTGTAAAAAGGGTATCTCCAGGGCGATGTTCGTGGGGAATGATATTATCGGCAATGCATACAACACGGGTTGTTGATTTGCCTTTGGCTATGCGCAATAAAGTACCTAGGCAGGGCCCCATCAATGGCAGCCAATAACGGACTACAATTAAATCGGGCTGTTCTTTTCGTATGCGGCGGCCTATTTTTATCCAGTTAAAGGGGTTCATCGAATGGATGCAACGATGAATCACCAGATCGGCAGGGGCTGGCTCGGTTGAATATTGTGTAGTACCTGGAAACAGGAAATCGGGATATTGCATCGAAAAGGTGTACAATTCGGTGGCAAAGCCCATTTGGATAAATTCTCGGGCCAACCTTTCATTGAAAGAAGCCAATCCACCCCTTAGGGGCCAGGCGGGTCCGATAATAATTACTTTTTGCAAATGCCAGTTTTACGAATGATTACTATTGCAAAGGTACTTAAACGGAAGTTATACCGGCTAAACTTGGGTAGGGGAAGGGGAGTGGGTGTAAAAAAGGTTTACAACTAGTTACCAGCCTATTTTTTCCTCAATTTGATAATGATTGCGCTCGGGGGCATTGCGAACCACTAATTCGGCCACAAAACCGGTTAAAAATAGCTGCATACCTATTACCATAGTGGTAAGGGCTATATAAAAAGCGGGCCGGTTAGTAAGGGCAAATTCAACCGAAAATAGTTTAGCTACAATTAAATAGGCACTGGCGATTAATCCGGTAACAAAAAACAGCGTGCCCAGCAATCCAAAAAACTGCATAGGTCGTTTCCCGAACTTTCCTAAAAACATGATGGTGGCCAGATCTAAAAATCCATTCACAAAACGCTGCCAGCCAAATTTGGTTACGCCGTATTTTCGGGGGCGATGCTCTACTACTTTTTCGCCTATCTTTTTAAAGCCACTCCACTTGGCTAAAATGGGAATATAGCGATGCATTTCGCCATATACTTCAATACTTTTTACCACTTTGTTTCGATACGCTTTCAGTCCACAGTTAAAATCGTTTAACTTAATGCCAGAGTTAGCACGGGCAACAGCATTGAATAATTTAGAAGGTAAATTTTTGGTAAGGGTATTATCGTACCGCTTCTTTTTCCAGCCGCTTACCATATCGAGTTTCTCTTCGGTAATCATGCGGTATAAAGCAGGAATTTCATCGGGAGAATCCTGCATATCGGCATCCATGGTGATTACTACCTCTCCTTGTGCAGCTTTAAATCCTTCGTTTAGTGCGGCGGATTTTCCGTAATTTCTTCTAAACCGAATGCCTTTGTAATGGGTAGATTGTTGGCTCTTTTGTTCTATAAAATCCCAACTGTTATCAGTACTGCCATCGTCTACTAATATCACTTCATAGCTAAAAGCATGGGCAACCATCACACGATCTATCCAATCGCATAATTCGGGCAGCGATTCGTCTTCGTTAATTAAGGGGATAACCACGCTTATTTGCATACTAGCTAGCGTTTTCAAAGGGTGATATAGGATTTTTCTTGGCTAGGCCTGCACCGATAAGGGAAGCAATCGCTCCAATGAGTGCTGTGCCAAAAAGTGATCCGGCAATGGCGGAGGGTAGAAAAAATTTACGTAAGAAGCCTAATGCCATATCCATTTGATCGGTGGGTACTTTTCCTTTTTTTTCCATTTCTGCTCTGGCAGCATCAACCGTCATTTCTATAATTTCTGGGTAAATGAATTTAACTGAAATGATGGTATAGATTGACATCAGTGCTGCTATACCTGCGGTAATTTTAAAACCATGTGCAAACACATTACCATAAGTAACTTGACCATTCATTTGTTTCGCATAGTAAATGCAGCCCCCAATAATTGCACCAACAACTATAATTAATGTAATATAACTGAGTGATTTATTCATCAATTGATTACTTACAAAAATTATCATATTGATTACTATACAAACTAAACTTGTAACTAAAGCAATCGTCCAGGGTGGTGTGATTTTTTGTTCCATAGTTTTGTTTTTATTGTGGGTTAAATTGGCTCTTCACAAATGTACCCCAAACCTTACCTGGCAGGGTTTCATTCATATGCGGACTATTATGCGATTTACTTTGGTTATTCGAAGGAGTGAGTGTGGTAGAACCCTGCTTACTGAAAAAACTAAGTTCTGCCTTTTCTCCTTCCCGAATATCAGTAGTGGGTAAACCAAAAATATTACTGGCATTCAAAGAAAAAAGTTCGGCAATTCTTTGTTCAGATAAATCAGGGAAAATTTGGTTGATTATGGCAAAGCTGGTTTGCAGTCCAATCATACCCCAAGCTGCATATTCAAATTCACAGGTTTTCTGATCGCTGTGTTGTGGCAAGTGATGGGTGGCGATGCAATCGATGGTTCCATCCAAAATGCCCTGCCGTAAAGCAGCTCTATCGGAGGATTTGCGTAAGGGTGGATTTACTTTTAATCGGGTATCGTATTCTTGTAGGTCTTCGTCGCAAAAAAGCAGGTGATAGGGGGTAACACTGCAGGTAACCTTCCAACCTTCGTTGCGGGCATCCTGAATCAATTGCAGTGATTTGGCAGTACTAATACCAGTGATATGCAGTTTCGATTGGGTATAGCGCAGTAAATCCAGGTCTCTTTTCACCATAATTTCCTCAGCCAATGCCGGAATACCGGGTAAACCCATTTGGGTGGAAATGATGCCTTCATTCATTAAACCATGGGCACCGATACTCTTATCCACTGGCAATTGAATTACCACACCATCAAAAGCTTTTACATATTGGAGTGCTTTCAATAACAGGCCGGGTTGCTGAACGGAACTGAGTCCATCAGTAAAGGCAATGGCCCCGTTTTGTTGCATATCATACATTTCAGCCAATTCTTTGCCCTCGGTACCACGAGTAAGGGCACCCAGGGGATGAATATAAGCGGGTAGGTAGGCACTGCTATTGAGGATATAGGTTATTTGAGATTTAGAATCTGCCACGGGTTTGGTATTGGGTACAACCAGCACCCGGGTATAACCACCAGCCGCAGCGGCTGCAGCTCCGGAAGCCAGATTTTCGCGGTGTTCGAGGCCGGGGTCGCAGAAATGAGCAAAAGGATCTACCCATCCCGGAGAAACGATTAAGCCGGGTGCTTCCAGGGTTTGGTCGACAGGGCTATCGATATGGGGGGCAATTTGAACAATGGTTTCTCCCTCAATGAATATATCCTGTACTTGGCCATGTAAGGGATTGGCAGGACTGGCAATCTGTGCTTGCCTGATGAGAATCTTCATAAGAGGAGATAAAATTTACTGCAATATAACCTGAATTTTTCTTTTCCCGTATATTTGCACCCCTCTAGGTTGATAATGCCTGATTTCCCCACAGGATTTGCTTTATTACCTGAGTTTTTTCGGGATGTAGCGCAGCCCGGTAGCGCACACGTCTGGGGGGCGTGGGGTCGCAAGTTCAAATCTTGTCATCCCGACATGACTTCCAAAATGACAATCCAATGAAGGGTTGTCATTTTTGTTTTCGCTTAAAACCCTTGTCATTTCTGCAATTTCTCCAAAAAAAATCACCCGTTGAGTTAGAACTCAGTTGTATATCTTGTCATTGGATAAACAGGGAAAGTAAACTGAATGTTTAGATCTTGCAGCGAATAATTTGATGGTTGTTTGTTTGCCTTAATTTTTTATTGCTTATTTTTTTTCTTAAATGTACTTTCATTAGGCAAAGTTTTCAGTGCATTTTTCGCATTTAATGAGGTTACTACTTTTTTTCCGGTTTTAGCTTCTAATTCTAGTCGTGCTACTTTGGCTACATTGCCACCTTGTTTCGCTACTTTTTTACTTTCTTCAATATCCTTAGGATTGGTAGCCGCCGAAATATCCTTTGTTGATGCCTCTGCCAGCATATTTAAAATTAGTTCGGTATTGGTCATATTGTCTCTAAGATTCTCCTTTTTCAAGCCCTTTAAAATCTTGTATTCCTTGGTTGTATTGTCGCTCCAGGCTTTGGTAATGATATCTGTAAGCGTAGCAAATTGGGCACCTTCAGTTAATCCTCTCTTTTTCCATTCATCAGTGAGTTCTTTTCGTATTTCAATGCTTTTGAGCCTTTGATTTATCCAATTTTCTGAATAGCCAAGATGTAAGTATTGCTCCAAAGCCCTGTCTATACTCAATTCAGGGTCTTGCATTTCATCTAACCTTTCTGTAGCTATTTTTGCCAGCCATAATTTAAAGGGTTCTGCTTTGGGTGAGGGTATGGATTGAATTAACCTAAAAAGTTGTTCGGTATCAGCAACATCGGTTATCCGCATTTTGCCGTCTTCCGCAATCATTTTCAACTGTCCGATTTTTTCGGACAGTTCACTACCTTCCTTTTTCAGCTTTGCTTTCAAGTCACTCCAATACTTTCTTGGTCGGTCGGTATCGGTAAGTATTTCTACTACATCTATGATAGAAATATACCATTTTTCCAGCTCTGCGTCCCATTGAGTGCGCACCTGCTTTTCTTCAAATAATTTAATGGCGGTTTTTTTGCTCATAAGTTGCGATATTATGCGTTTTCAATGATTTTTCACAATTAGGGCGATAAGGATGTAATAATTTTTTTTACATTTCAATTTAGTCATTTTACGGATTAAAATTTATAAATATACAATCTGGTAAATTCATTGGTGCAGAAATGATGGGATGAAGCGCAGTCCGGTAGCGCACACGTCTGGGGGGCATGGGGTCGCAAGTTCAAATCTTGTCATCCCGACATGTTATTCTATAAAATAACAAATTACATGCAAAATGCCAATCTGTGAGGGTCGGCATTTCTAATTTTTGGAAGTTATAAATTATAAACTGAAAAATTTATGATCAACGAATTAACGTTGCGCTTACAACAAGTCAGATTTAGCATGACCTATACTAATTCAATGGACTTTCACTAAGTAACCAATTAAAAACACTTAAATGGATTACACCTCCACGATTTATGGTAAATGAATCTGTTGTGAGCAAAAATTTTGGATAGTTGTCTTTAATTTTTTCTAAGGAACTAAATTCACGCTCAATGGTGCTATCATCGCTTAATTTCCAGGAAACTTGATAGTATTCAATATTGCCAGTAGGCGTTTTACATACAAAGTCTACTTCACTGTTCCTACTTGTACCGGTCCAAATTTTATAGCCTCTTCTTAATAATTCCAAATACACAACATTTTCCAAGATGTGTCCTCGGTCTCTAGTTCTCTCTTTTCCTGCTAAAACGTTCACTAATCCGGCATCTACAATATAGTATTTTTCTTGAGTAGCTAATTGCTTCTTACCTTTTAGGTCAAATCTGTTCACTTTATAAAAAACAAAACTAGCAGTCAAATAGTCGAGATACTTTTCAACAGTATAGTGATGTATGTTTTTTCCATCCTGTTTTAATGATTTTGAAATGTTACTAGGTGAAAGTGCATTGCCAATGTTTGTTGCAATAAATTTTACAATATTGGAGAAGGCTCTTTTGTCATTTATTTGGTATCGTTGTGTTATATCTTTTTCGATGATTGTTGCATAAATTGCCTCGAGGTAATCATAAATTTTATCGTAACCGCCTTCCCGTAATTCCACTCCTTTCGGTAGGGATGTTTCATTTACATAATCAAAAAACAATGCTTCATAGTTTAGATATTTATTTCCGGTCGCTATGTTTCTTGCCGTTAGGTATTCATAAAAAGAAAAAGGTAAAATCGAAATTTCAATATATCTACCACTTAATAGTGTAGCCAATTCACTACTCAACAAAAATGCATTTGAGCCAGTGATGTATATATCAGTGTTTTTAGTCGCAAAAAGCCCATCTACTAATTTTTCAAATAGTGGGATATTCTGAACCTCATCCAGAAAAATGTAATTCGGTTTGCCATCCTGTAGTTTCTTTTTGACGTCAAAATAGATGTCATCCCAATTTTTGTTCAAATAATTTTCTGGTAATTCAAAATTATAAAATTGAATTTGCCGCTTGCCAATCCCCATTTTAAGTAATTGTTCCCTGTAAATGTCAAGAAGAGTAGATTTTCCAGACCTACGTAACCCGCTAACAACCTTAATTAAATCTTTATCTCTAAAAGAAAGTAGCTTGTCTATATATTGCTTCCTATTGGTATAATTTGTCATCCTCCAAAAGTAAATATAAATTATCAAAACATGATAAAAATGCAAGTTATGATAATTGTGTAATTTGAATAGACTTGCTGATTCTGATGTAAGTATCTGGTTTTCAATTAGTAAATTGTGAT
>JBAXQE010000014.1:0-72488 GCA_037131895.1 Chitinophagia bacterium
AGCATAATTCAGGTAGAAATAAATCTACCAAAGGGGGGATACCTTGGGTATTGAAGTATGAAGAAAAATATGAGACAAATCAAGAAGTAAGGAAACGGGAAGCAGCGATAAAAAAGATGAAAAGTAGAAAGTATATAGAGTAATTAATAAGCTCAGCGAATAGAGCGCCCCGATGCATCGGGGAGGTCGTCGGTTCGACCCCGATACTCTCTAGGGCAAAAACTGTCCAGAAAAAAATTAATTCTAATTGCTCCTCTTAATCCCAAATCTCATCCTTCCCCGCAATCCAATTCTTTACCGATTCCGTAGTTACCGATTTCGGACGCTCAAGCGGGAAGCCAAGGGCCCTGTCCCAGCAAAGGCTGGATAATACCCCCAACGCACGACTCACAGCAAAGAGAACGGTATAGAATTCATATTCTACCAGTCCATAATGCACCAATAAAGCACCACTGTGGGCATCTACATTAGGCCAGGGATTTTTGATTTTTCCAAGGGATTGTAAAATGGGAGGAACCGTTTCGTAAATATTCCAAACTGTATTCACGAGCTTATCATCTGGCATGTGTTTTTTACCGAACTCCATCTGGGCGGTAAAACGAGGATCTGTTTTTCTAAGAACCGCATGTCCATAACCAGGAACTACTTTTCCGGCATTCAAGGTATCCTGCACATATTGGGCAATTTGCTCTTTGGTGGGTGCATCGGTTCCCAAACTCTCCTGCATCTCATATATCCACTTAATCACTTCTTGATTGGCTAATCCATGGAGGGGACCGGCTAGTCCATTCATCCCTGCTGCATAACTTAAAAAAGGGTCACTTAAGGCAGACCCCACCAGATGGGTGGTATGAGCAGATACATTACCTCCTTCATGGTCGGCATGGATCGTCATATATAACCGCATCAGCTCCATAAAACTCTCATCGGAATATCCCATCATATGCGATAGATTGCCTGCCCAGTCGAGCAGTCCATCCGGATGAATATGCTCATTATTTTTATATTTCCTCCGGTAGATATACGCTGCAATTCTGGGTAAACGTGCAATCAAATCCATCGAATCATCATACACATACGCCCAATATTCTTTTTTATTGATTCCCTTAGCATAAGCGCGTGCAAAATTACTTTCCGTTTGCAGCGCCATTACACCGGTAACAAACATCGTCATCGGATGTGTATTCAGCGGTAAGGCATCGATGGTGGCAAAAACATGATTGGGCACATGACTTCTGCGCTGCCAAACATTGGTAATATGATGGGCATCATCTTCAGAAGGTAATTCCCCAATCAGCATCAGGTAAAATAAACCTTCCGGCATGGGCTCGCCTCCGGGTTTGGCCGTAGGCAATTTGGCTTGTAATTCGGGAATACTATACCCTCTAAAACGTATACCTTCCTGGGCATCCAGTAAACTAGTTTCCGTTACCAAACCGGTAATTCCACGCATGCCCTGATAAATCTGGGAAAGCGTAACTTCTCCGGCTTTTCTATTGCCATGCTCTTTCAGTAAATCTTTAATTTCTATATTGGCTGCATCAGCCTTTGCCTTAAAACGTTCTTTAACGATTCCCATAGTAGATTTTTTTCGGAGTTAGTCTGTAAACAGTATCAAAGAGAGAGAATTCCGATTACCTCCCAAAGTTAGGGCAAGTTCATTTGCATAGCAAAGAAACCACCCTATTCGAACGTTAAAATCATTTTAACATTTACTTAGGTGCCTTACGGTATAGCAAAATCACCACCCCAATAAATACGGCATTCGGAATCCAGGCGGCAACTAAGGGAGGCAAACTGCCCTTGGTTGAAAAAATAGTTGAAAAACGGTCTGTTATAATAAATAAGGCAGCCAACATAAAACCAATGGCTAGGTGCAAGCCACTCCCACCCCTTACTTTTCTGCCCGCAACAATAGCACCAATCAAGGTAAGCAGTATAACCGTTACACTGGTTGCATCCCTTCGGTACCTTTCTACTTTCAAATCATTCAACCCCTCCGACCCACGAAGGGTTTCTAATTCAATGTACCGATTCAATTCGGGGGTGGTTAATCTTTCTTTGGTGTATTTGTCTCTACCTAAATCCTGTGGGGTAAAATTGTAGGTGCGGTTTTCGTAATCCTGTAGGGTAACTTTCTCCCCCAATCGATTAAACTGACGATTTAACAAAGATTCTAAGCGCCATTTTCGGGTGGCTGTATCCCATACAATACCTTCTGCCCGCATATTATTGGTAAGGCGATTGCTATCCAGCCGATACATAAATATTGGCCCACCCCGCTTGGTGAGCGTGTCGTAGCGTAAAATTCCGGCATAAGTAAACGAATCTACCCGAAAATAAATATTATTATTCCCACCCACCAAGGCATTATAACTAGAATTCGCATCAATATATTTCGCTTCAAAGCTGCTTCTAATCTTGTTGGCCCTAGGTACCACATACTGATTGGCAAACCATAAAACAACCCCCAATATAATTCCCCCAATCCAGTAAGGTCGCAGCCAACGCCGATAACTGGTTCCGCCCGCAATCAAAGCAATGATTTCACTTTGCACTGCCATCTTTGAAGTAAAATAAATTACGGCAATAAATACAAACAAGGGAAATAGCAGGGCGATGATGTGCGGAATAAAGCCGATATAATATTCTAAAATAATTCGCTTTACCCCTAAACGGGAACGAACCATTTCGTCGGTTTTCTCACTCACATCAATCACTACCGCGATTATGGTGAATAAGAAAATAGCAAAAAAGAAGGTGGTCAAAAACTTCTTTAATATGTACCAGTCAATCTTTTTCATGGCTATCAGCAAAGATAATGGGCTGCGAGTGTGCACAGCTAAAAAACCTTGTTAAACCCTTTTCTATATTGTTTGGCTACATCCGGTGCTTTAGCAGGGGTACCATCTCGTTCTTCCAAGAACCAAATACCCCCTCCAGAATTTTTTTTCTTGCCTCGCCCACTAACCAAAGGTAAAAACTGAGGTTTTGTAAACTGGCCAATTGCAATGCCAACAATTCATCAGCCACAAAAAGATGTCGCAAATAGGCTTTGGAATAGGGAAGCTGGCTCTCTTCGGGCAATCCGGGATCCACTAGCGAAAAGTCATCAGCCCACTTTTTATTCCGAATATTCATTACCCCTTGGGTAGTAAACAACATGCCATTTCTGCCATTTCGAGTTGGCATCACACAATCAAACATATCAATCCCCAAAGAAATACATTCTAAAATATTCCAAGGAGTACCTACCCCCATTAAATACCGCGGCTTATTTACCGGCAAATATTCGCAGCAGGCAGCCGTATGTTCATACATCATTTCTTCCGGCTCTCCCACACTTAGTCCGCCAATTGCATTACCAGCTGCCCCCACCGAACTGATAAATTCACAGGATGCCTTTCTCAAATCTGGATAGGTACTACCCTGAACTATCGGAAATAAAGCCTGATTATACCCATATAAGGGAGGATGCCCTGCTAGGTAATCTACACATCGGGTAAGCCATCGATGGGTTAAATCCATACTGGTGCGGGCATAGACATACTCACTGGGATAGGGTGGACATTCATCAAAAGCCATAATAATATCCGCACCAATACTTCGCTGAATGCCCATTACGGATTCCGGACTAAACAAATGTTTACTTCCGTCGATATGGGACTGAAATACCGCCCCGGCCTCTGTAATTTTTCGGTTGGCAGCCAGAGAAAAAACCTGATACCCCCCACTATCGGTTAGTATGGGCCGATGCCAGTTCATAAACCGGTGCAACCCTCCGGCAGCTTCTAAAATAGCAGTACCCGGGCGAAGGTATAAATGATAGGTATTCCCCAATATGATTTGGGCTTTTACCTGATTCGTGAGCTGCTGCTGATTGAGCGACTTAACGGTGCCCACGGTACCTACCGGCATAAAAATAGGCGTGTTAATAGAACCATGATCGGTAACCAAGGTACCGGCACGGGCAGCCGATTGTTGATCGGTACCTGCAAGCGTAAAAGCAATTTCGGCCATCCGCAAAAATAAGCAGAATAATGCAGGCAGAAATAATCACTATAATATCCACCGAATCGCATATTCCGGAGATTCTTTGCACCACAAACATTATTTTTGCTGCATGTTACCAGAAATCGCCGGTATAATACTTTTTTACGCTTTTTGTGCGGTTTCCGCTATTCAGGTATTTTATTATTTGTTTTTCTTCAGCAGACTGGCCTTTTATAAAGAATCCCCCAAAACGGCCACACAGGAAAATCCTGTTTCAGTTATCGTTTGTGCAAGAGATGAAGCGGAAAACTTAGCCAGAAATCTTCCGGGAATTTTAGTACAGGAATACCCCACCACCCACGAATTGGTAGTGGTAAATGACAATTCACTCGATGATGGCAGATATGTGGTTGATGAATTTAAAAAATCTTTTAAACACATCAACCACATTCACCTTACCCAAGAAGCCAAATTAATTACCGGCAAAAAATTTCCGCTAAGTATGGGCATTCGTGCGGCAAAATATGAAACCCTTTTGCTTACCGATGCCGATTGCATTCCCGCATCTGAACATTGGATTCATAAAATGCAAGGGGCTTATGGCGAAAACACCGAAATTGTTTTGGGGTATGGTCCTTACAATAAAAGACCAGGCTTTCTTAACAAATTAATCCGGTTCGAAACCTTTCATACCGCCCTTCAGTATTTTTCGTATTCACTGGCCGGCATCCCCTACATGGGGGTGGGTAGAAACCTTAGCTATAAAAAAGAAATATTCTTAAAAAACAAAGGATTTTCCTCCATCAATCAAATACCCAGTGGAGACGATGATCTTTTTATCAATCAGGTGGCTAACGCTAAGAATACATCCATTATGATTGATCCGGATACTTTTACCTATAGCGAAGCCAGAAAAAAATGGAGTGAGTGGATGGTACAAAAATACCGCCATTACACTACCAGCCGATTTTACCGACCCCTACATCAGTTTTTACTTGGATTGTATTCAACCACCTTATTTTTTTATTATCCACTTTTAATACTTTCGGCTGTTTTTTTTAACTGGCAAATCGCATTGTCCATTTTCGGTGTTCGCTTTCTTATTCAGGCGGTGGTATATTACAGAACCATGCATAAATTAAAGGAAGCAGACCTCTGGCCCTGGTTTTTATTGCTCGATTGCTGGACGCTTTTCTATTACCTCTTTACCCTCCCCGCAATATGGAAAGCACCCCGGAAAAACTGGAACTAATTCAACGTTATTTTGGTGATTTTAATGCGCATCAACTGGAACAGTTTCGGAAGCTGGAAGCGCTGTATAAAGAGTGGAATGCACAAATCAACGTAATCTCCCGAAAAGATATCGACAGCATCTATTTGCATCATGTATTGCACTCCCTCAGTATTGCCGCTATTGCAGATTTTCAGCCCGGTACCCGAATTATTGATATTGGCTGTGGCGGAGGTTTCCCGGGCGTGCCGCTGGCTATTTTTTTTCCGGAAGTAAAATTTTTGCTGGTGGATAGTATTGGAAAAAAGCTGAAAGTGGTGGAAGCCGTATGTGAGGGTGCAGGCATACATAATATTACCACGGCTCATTCCAGAGTTGAGGACCTGAAAAAAACGAGTTTCCATTTCGCTGTATCCAGAGCGGTGGCCCCGTTAAAAGATTTGTGGAAATGGAGTAGCCCCTTAATAAAAAAGCGACAACCCACTGATCCAGAGAATTCAATGGCACACGGACTCATCTGCCTTAAAGGAGGAGATTTAGCGCAGGAAATTTTTGAAAGCGGTGTTCGACCCCGCATGATGCCTATTTTTAAAATATTCCCCGAACCTTATTTCGAAGAGAAATTTGTTCTGCATGTTCCAAAATAAAACAGGGGAACCCTAGTGGTTTTCCCCTGCCCTATTTCTCGTATGCAAATGTTTAATCCGGAATAGTCAGCCGATTATTCGACCGATTGATGTCAGCCAGCCGATTACTGGGATCGATTTCGATGGACTTAATTTCTTTTACAGAGTGCGTGGTTTCGAAAGTATATTCAGGATGGGTCCATCTCCATTCCCGCTCTTGTTTCCAGGGTATATTTCCTTCAGCAGGTTTATTTCCATACATCAGATTGAGGGGGATGGAATGCATTTCTTTAGTGCCATCTTTAAACGTAATCAGCACATCTACCGGCATGGGCATCTTTCCTACCCGCTTAATGGTTATTTGCGCCTTGTCGTCTTTCACATTGATATCTCCCACCGAATAGTCAATGGTTTTGGTAGAGTTGATAAAATACTCTTTATACCAATCCAGTTCCATTCCACTTACTTTTTCTGCAACTCGAATAAAGTCGTTGGGATTGGGATGCTTAAATCGCCAGGTATTATAATATTCTAGTAAAATTTTATTGAGCAAACTATCCGAAACGATATAGCCCAGTTGGGCCATAAATACCGCTCCTTTTCCATAGGCTGCGGAGGAATAGGCATAGTTGGTATTATAGTGATCGGAATGGGTAGAAGCAGGTTCTTCTAATCCGCTTTTTGCCAGATTAAAGTAGCTCCGGTAAGAATTGGTAAAGTAAAATCCGGTAGCTCTTCTCATCTCACTCATTACCCGATTGGTGCCATAATCCGTAAAGCCTTCATCCATCCAGGGATACAACGATTCATTGGTACCCATCATCATTTGAAACCAACTGTGCATCCACTCGTGTATGGCTGTTCCTATGCTGGCCGATTTTAGTAAAGTAGCCATCGGATATTCCATACCTCCATCTCCCCCCTGAATAAAAGTGTAGGTTTTATAGGGATATGCCCCAAATGTTTTCGCCATAATGGGATAGGCAGATACCATGCTATCGGCTAAACGCTGCCAATTAGCTTCCAAAGAATCTACCTTTTTATAAACTACCCGAACGAGCGGTCCGTTTGCCAAACTACGGGTAATTAAGGTATAGGAAGGATCAGCCGCCCACATAAAATCATGAACATTATTTGCTTGCCACTTCCAGGTTATTTTATCTCCGGTTGGTGTTTTTGCTATTTCTCCATTGGTAGGATAGCCAAAACCTGTTTCAGCCGGATTCAATAAATCGCCCCCTGCTGCCACCAAGTAGGTTTTATCAATAGTAATGTTCACCTCATAATCGCCCCAAACTCCATAAAATTCTCGCGCGATGTAAGGATTGGCATTCCAGCCCTGATAATCGTATTCTACCATTTTGGGATACCACTGGCTCATACTGTAGCGGATGCCTTCCTTATTGTCTCGTCCGCTCCTCCTGATTTGATATGGTACCTGGGCCTCAAATTGCAACTCAATCATCACTTTTGAACGAGGAAGAATGGGCTTGGTTAAAACAACCTCCAAAATAGTTTCATGATCCTTCATTTGCTGAGCTACCCCGTTGATTACTACTTTTTTCACTTGCTGAAATCCAATCTCCTCAGGTTTTAGCTTACTAATGCGGTCTTTCACACGATCATCCCAATCGAGTCCATCTGAATTTCGGGAAGGCTCAAATAACTTAGTTTTTCCCAATTCCTGACTCCGCACATCCATACTGCTGCCGGGTTGAAAGGCGTTCCAGTAAGTATGAAAAAATATTCTCGTAAGCGTATCAGGAGATTGATTAGAATATTCAATTTTTGAAGTTCCCTTTAGCCGATTCGTAGTTACATCCATATCTACATTCATCGAATACCGGATACGTTGTTGCCAGCGGTCGGCCTGTGCGATTGCGGATGAACCTATAACTAAACTAAATAAAAGAACAGCGCCGAATTTTAACTTCATATAAATACTTTAAATGATGGAATGATTTTTTAGAGCAGGTAATTTACTCATTCCTGATAAGGATAACAAAACAGCACTCAAATTTCTGTAGATTTTGAGCTTTTTTCATCCCTTCCTTCCAGTACGAGTACAATTTCACCCTTGGGAGGCTTTTGCGTAAAATAAGCAATCAACTCCAATAAAGTTCCTCTGCGGGTTTCCTCGAACATTTTTGTGATTTCTCTGCTTACGCTTGCCCGGCGAGTATCTCCCATATAGGTTGCCAAATCTGTGAGTGTTTTTACTAGTCGAACCGGACTTTCATATAAAATAATCGTTCGAGTTTCCACAGCCAAGAATTTTAGTAAAGTTTGGCGTCCCTTTTTTAGGGGTAAAAATCCTTCAAAACAAAATCGTTGTGCAGAAAATCCACTGTTTATGAGGGCAGGAACAAAAGCAGTGGCTCCGGGTAAACAATTTACGGGAACACCTTGCTGAATACAGGCCCTTACCAATAAAAATCCGGGATCCGAAATTCCGGGTGTTCCGGCATCTGTTATCAGGGCCATTTTTTTGCCTGCCTGTAATTGCGCAACCAAATGATCGGCAATGCGATGTTCATTATGCTGGTGATAGGGAGTGAGTGGCTTATTAATCTGATAATGTTGCAATAGCTTTTGAGAAGTGCGGGTATCTTCACATAGTATCAAATCCACCTCTTTCAGTACTTCCAAAGCCCTGAGGGTAATATCTTTTAAATTACCAAGTGGGGTGGGAACGAGGTATAGCAATCGGAATATTTTAAATTAGTAGAATTACTCAGGCAGAAACAGAAACTTCAAAAAATTCCATCACTGGATTCGCGAGCAACTGTTGAGCTGCTTGTTGGGCTATAGTTTCCGCTGCCGTGGCATCAGCAGCTTCTATTGAAAGTATAATATGTTTACCTACTCGCACATCTTGCACTCCGGAAATTCCTAATTGATGAAGTCCCGACATTACGGCCTTACCCTGAGGGTCTAACAAATCTTTCAAGGGCATCACTTTAATTTGAACCTGATAGGTCATGTGTATTTTTTTTATATAACAAAGATAAGGCTAGATACGCAATGAATCCAACCGTTACGCCCAACCAGCCTATAATCCAGCAAGCAATGGCAGTTATAGCAACCAGCGCAACTAGGTAGCGGATTTTAATTCGGGATTCCTGATTACCAGAAAATTTAAATGCCAGCATGGGTAAACGGCTCACCATTAAGTAAGAAGCAACCAAAATTACCCCATACCAAAACCAATGATTACTGATTAAATTAAATTGCCAATCCGCAGAGGTAAACTTATTTACCAATGGAAAGGAAGCCAGCCATAAACCAATGGCCGGTATAGGTACGCCGGTAAATTCCTTGCTGCCTCCACCCGAAACATTAAAACGAGCCAAGCGGTAAGCACCCGCCATTGGGATTAAAAATGCGGGCAGCAACCAGATTTCTGAAATATCCAACCCATTAGGCTCTTGGGCAAATGAATACCGCAAAAATTGAAAAGCAATCATTCCGGGAGCTACTCCAAAACTTACTACATCCGAAAGCGAATCTAATTGGGCACCTATTTCGGAGGTAGCATTCATCCATCTTGCCACCATCCCATCTAAGAAATCTACAACAGCAGCCGCCGCAATCAGGCAAGATGCCCACACCATTCTCTCGGGTAAAATCACAACATTTTGAGCATACTCATCTGCCTGAATGGTTATTCCTGGCTGCAATAAACAAACCAAAGCCATACAACCCAATAGCAGGTTGAGTAGGGTAAAAATATTGGGTATTTGTTTCATGCAACTATTTTGAATGCTTCATACATCTTTCAATCTCATCCACCGTAATCGGTATCTTTTTCATCAAATCTACCGGTCCATTTTTGGTTATCCAACAGTTATTCTCTATGCGCACACCCATTTGCTCTTCTTCAATGTAAATTCCGGGCTCAACGGTGAATAACATACCCACCTGAATAGGGGCAGTTCGGGTACCTAAATCATGCACGTCTAATCCCAAATGATGAGATATACCATGGTACAGATATTTTCGATACAAGGGTTGATCAGGATCTTCATTCTTTACAGCTGC
Source organism: Chitinophagia bacterium (assembly GCA_037131895.1). Lineage (GTDB taxonomy): Bacteria > Bacteroidota > Bacteroidia > Chitinophagales > Chitinophagaceae > Sediminibacterium. The sequence goes on from JBAXQE010000014.1 coordinate 9,892, forward strand.
CTTACTCAACAATCCGATTTTAATAAATTCCCGGGTAGCTTCTTTACCCACTTTATCGGTATAATCTACAATGGTAATACCGGGCTTTAATAATGATTTTGCATAATTATGCAGGTGTAAACAGGCATTATACACTTGTTTTTGACGGGGCGTAAATTTTCCACTAACCGGAACCGTTCTGGTAAGATCGGCACAATAATGGGCATATTCGGCACCAAAATCCATCAACACCAAATCACCTGTTTTACATTCGGCATTATTGCTGATGTAATGAAGGGTTCTGGCATTATCACCAGAAGCAATAATACTATGATACGCAGGCCCACTGGCCCGATTTTGTAAAAAAGAATGCCAAATTTCTGCCTCAATTTCATATTCATGCACCCCTGGGCGAATAAACTTCAGCAATCGTTCGAAAGTTTTTCCGGTAATATCTATCGCCTGTTGCACCAACTCAATCTCATACGGTGTTTTAATGGCGCGCAGCTTTTTTAAAATCTTGGCCGACCGATGATACTGATGCAAAGGATAGGCCGACTTGATTTTATCTAGGAAACGATATTCATGACTGCGAATTTCAGTGGCTTTACGATCGTTTTCATTTGAATCTAAGTAAATATGATCTGCCAGATGAATCCAGGTTTGTAACAAAGGCTCCAGGGTATCTAACCAAACAATCGTAGCCATTCCTGAAATTTCGGTTGCTTCTTTTGCCCGAAATCTCTTACCATCCCATTTTTCTTTTAGTTCGTTGGGGCGGGTTAATACCAGCACCTCTCTGTATTTTGGATCCGGACAGTCCGGGAAAAGAATCACCATGGTTTGCTCTTGCGGAATACCGCTCAGCCAGATAATATTGCTGTTCTGCTTAAATGGGTGCAGGGCATCGCCATTATAGGGCCATTCATCATTACTTACAAAAACAGCAATGCTGTTGGGCAGCATTTCCTTTACAAAGCGCTTTCGGTTGGTAATGAATAAGGCCGGATTTATCGGATTATATTTCATAAAGTCCGTTTGTGCTGCAAGATAAAAATAATGGTGGGTTAACCCATATTTATCTTTTCAGCCAGCCACTAGAATGAAACGGAGGGGCAGCGGGTTTGTCGTCCCTGACTAGAAGGGAAAATGCCCGATTTTACGATTGAAATTTCATAAGCACCTCTGGTTAGATTGCTCTTGCTTAAAGATGAAATGGTAGCATCGTAGTTAAACGTCATTTTCAAATCATTTATCTGATACCCAAACAGCGGAATAACGGCATCATTATTTCGATAATAAACTCCCATTATCAACTGACGAGCTCCATTATCGCCCAAATCTCTATTAGCATTGATGCCGGCCAATATCTCGCGGGAATTGCCAACCATACTCACATAAATATTAGGATTTAGAATCCAGGTATCCAGCACCTTCACACTCGCGTTCAGAAAAACATTATACCTGCGGCTGATTTCATTATTGGAGATACTCGCATCAAAAAAAGTTTCCCGGGGTGTGTTGATATGCATCACACTTACCCCAGCATTAAAATAGAAATTCTCAGAAGCAAAATAGGCATAATTGATTCCTGCCTGCAGATCTACATACGAAACCTGATTGGTAGCAAAAGGTTCGAAGGTTGGGATATTGGCATCAAAAAAAACACCATTCCACTGGTCGTCAAAAGTAAGTTTGGTTACATCAATCCTTTTTTGCGTATAGCCTACTGAAAATCCCCCACTCAGTAAACTATTGTATCCCAACATTTGATGATATGCCAGCGAAAGCATTCCGGTGGTTCCAGTTAAACTTCCCGATCCCGCCTGATCTTTCCATAACATACCCCCCAATCCAACCCACCCATTTTCAATGCGATTACCCAATAATTTTACATCCCCCCATGCCGACATCGTTTTATAAGGCGTACCCACACTCGCCCATTGATTCCGGTAATTAATTCCAGCTCGGAAATCAAAATCCGGATTAAATCCAGTATTAGCAGGGTTCACCAACATAGGTGCATTGTAGTATTGTGAAAAATGCAAATCCTGCCCCCATGCTTGTAAAGAAAGCATCCCAAGTAATACTGGCAGCATTATTATTTTTATCCTTTTCATTAGCGCAATAAAGTAACATCTCCTTTTTTAGTTCCCTTCCTTCCATCCGAAAATTCAACTTCCACTACATAATGGTAAACATCCTGGGGTTGCAATTTTCCATTGGAAGTTCCATCCCATCCCTCTAAATAATTATTGGTAAAGAAAACCAACTCTCCCCAACGGTTATAAATTTTCCAGCTGATTTTTGCCAGTCCAAATCCTTTCACAAAAATCCGGTCATTACGCCCGTCTCCATTGGGAGAAAAAGCATTCGGTACTTCTACTCCCGGCACAACCGTTACTGCAACATTTATGCAGGCGGTATCCGAACATCCGGCCGGGTTAAATGCAACCAAACAGGCATTGTAGGTTTCAGAAGCGTTATACAAATGCTTTACAACCGTATCCTTGCGGATGGTTTCTAAACTAAAACCATCCCCAAACAACCATTTATATCTGCTGGCGTTGGCACTTAAATTAACAAAGTTTACTGGCTCATTAGTTGGTGTTGGGTTGGGATTAATATCGATACCCGACTGTGGTACCGGTTCTACTCGCAAGGTAAAAGTATTGGTATCTGAAATATTGCAGGTAGCAGCATCTACCGCTATTAAGGTAACCGTATAATTACCTGTAGTTGCATATAGATGGGTTGGACTAACCTGATTACTGAGTGGACTCCCATCTCCAAAATTCCAGATAAAAGTTTGACCACCTAAAGAGGTGTTTTCGAAAAATGCATCATAAGGCACACATCCTTGAGCAGGCGTTTTAAACTGCGCTTTTACGTTGGCAGCAATGCGAATTTGCTTTACAATGCTGTCGGGCTCATTGCAATAGTTGGTATCAATTAATACCATTTTAACTTGATAAGTTCCCGGTGCTGAATAGGTATGACTAAAAGAATTTTTTCCACTGGTAAATACGGTTCCATCACCCAGATCCCAGCGAAAACTATTACTCGCAAATGGTTTTGAAGCAGAACTGGTATTCGTAAACTGAAAAGCAAGGGATGCGCAAGGGGGCAACTTAGCTTCTACAAATGATAAATCTGCTTTGTCGTTTCTCACCCGCAAATTGATAAAGGCCGAATCGGCAATATTGCAAGAACTAGAATCTACAGCAATTAATTTAACTTTATAAATTCCGGCAGTGTTGAATGTATGAGAGGCGGAAGGACCATTGGTGATAAGTGGGGGTGAACCATCATTAAAATCCCAAATGTATTGTTTACCCATAGCTAGGGTATCTGTAAAATCAACTGCCATAGGTACACAACCACTAGTATCACGAACTACCCCATCAATACTGGTTCTGATAGCGGCAGCAATGCCGGCAAGATTGAATGCAATTTTTACAGCAGCCAAATTACAACCATTTAGGGTTCCATTATTCGGTGCCCATGCTCCCGGAGTAGTAGGGAATCGGGCACTGGAAGATCCCCCACAGTTGGCACATAGAGATTGATATATTACCCCATTTCTGTCGAATCTACTGGTACCACCATCCACATGTTCTCCGTAACCTCCGCTTTGACCAAAAAACGAACCATATAATTGAGAAGTGGCATCTTTCTCCATTACAAAAAAGTACAAATCATTATTATCCGTTGTTTTTTGAAAGCCATCTGTAGTAACTGATAAGCCATTGGTTCCAGCGCTGGGGAATCCGGGAGTGGTGTTGGCTGAACCTCCCCAACCTGAATAATAAACATTTTCGCACCTATCAACTAAAAAAGCGGTAGGTGATAAATTTGGAACGCTAGAATTGGTTCCAAAAATGGTTGAGTAAACCGGGTCACTTAAATCCTGCTTAATTTTTACAATAAACTGTTTGCCCCCGGGCTGATTAAAAATAGCATTTACAACTGGCCAGTTTCCGGTAGTTGTTCCAGCAATATACGGAAAGCCAAATTTGTCGTATTGGATACCATAAATACCATCCACACCCGCAGTACCCCAATAAGTACTCTTTAGTAAATTTCCGGAGTTGGAAAATTCAGTTATAAAACCATCTCCTAGGCCACCCTGAAATGCCGGATATTTAACGCCCGTTTTATTGCCTGGAAAATCGGTACTAGCTGTGGCACCAGCTACCAGTATATTATTATTAAGCGGATTCAATGCCAGCACATAGGCAGCATCATCATTGTTACCGCCAAAAAGTACGCTAAAGATTACTGAAGAAAGATTGGGAGACAGTTTGAGCATTACGGCATCCTGCGCTCTGCCAGATGAATTGGTTCCACCCAATGTGGTTTGTTGAGATACCGGTGTGGTAGGAAAATCACTAGATTGGGTACAAGATGCAAAATACACATTGCCGGCATTATCCAGAATAACTTCACTCCTTGCATCATCCCCATAATTTCGGTTAATAGAAATAGTACCCTTAAAACTATATTTATGAATAATATTCACGCCATCCTGTCCATTTCCACCAATTCTAACAGAACCTATCAAGCCGGTTCCGGTTGCATTTAATTTGGTTACTACAATATGCCAGCTATTACCGAGCAAAGATCCGTAAGACTTTAATGCGCCTGCAGTAGGATAATCAGTAGAGGTAGAACGACCGGCTATTACTAAATTACCGTCTTTATCAACCACCATACTATGCGGCTGTTCATTCCCTTTTGAGCCCCCTAAATAAGTTGCATATTCCCTTTTGGTTCCAGATGGATCAAATTTAATGATAGCCATATCGAATCCGCCGCCTCCCTCGCCCGTTGATGTTACGCCCCCTTGAAAAGTTTGCTGAAAAGCACCATTACTGGTTGGAAATGTTGCTCCGGTATTACTGGCAAACGCGATTCCTCCGGCATAAAAATTTCCCTGATTATCATAGGTGGCAGTATATCCCCAGTTATCGGTTCTACTTCCGGTAAACGTAGAAAATATAACGGTAGGATCAATTACCAATGTAGCCGATTTATTAACAGGCAATTCGGTTTTAAAGCGAACTATATTCCCTTTTACCTCGTAGCGGCAATTCACTTCTTGTTTTACCCCATCCATCAACTGATAACTATACGGGGGCATTTCCTTAACCTGTTGCACTGAAGTTTGTAAAACCAATCCCGCATCTTTCAATTTTAACGACTCCAACCCATCAAAATAAAGCGCGATATCCTCCACACGTCCGCCGGGATGAACAATAAAATCATACTTTAACGAACCTTCAGATGTGTAATAGCGAATATCAATGTTGGGATAAATATTTTGATAAGTAACCGCTAAAAATGTGCGGCAATTGCTTGCCCAGCGAGCAGGATCATTACCAATGATATAATTGGTTTTACTATCCAATAATTTTTCTGGAATGATGGTTGGCTTAGGATTCGCATTTAATAATCGCATCTGATATTGGTGCGAATGCAATACAATAGATGAGGACTGATCGAAAACAGGAATTTGCACACTGACTGCTGGATCGGCACTTTTTAATTCATCCTTCCCCCGATGCACCCATTCGGCTATCCGAGATATATCTTCTGTTTTATGCAAAACCACTTTATACCCATCTTGTGTGAGCATAAACAGCCCTGCCTGTAAATCGCCTTTAAATTTTACGGATTGATCCCACTGACCTTTGTTCTCAATAAACTGAAGGTTGTCTTGCGCAGATACCCCAATTACTCCAGTAATGAGCAGCAGAAAGATATATATAGACCGTACTGTTGTTTTCACTAGCATAAATATCCAACTTATTTCTTCGTAATTCTCTGACAATAATCAGGAAATTCTGCTCCATACCGTTCCCCCCTCTTGCATACTCAGATAACTTCTTAGTATCAAATTCTTTGCCAATTCTAAACTCAAGTCTTCTTCCACCAATTTCTCGGCCTCCAATTTGGCTTTTTCCAGCCAATCGCGGTCATGAATAATGCTTGCCACCTTAAAATTGAGCGCCCCACTCTGGCGGGTACCTTCTATTTCTCCCGGCCCGCGAAGGGCTAAGTCCTTCTCTGCCACTACAAAACCATCATTGGTACTCGTCATAACTTGGATACGTTCAGCAGCTTCTTTGCTGGTTTTATAACTAGTTAATAAAATGCAAAAACTTTTTTCGCTGCCCCTACCAACCCTACCCCGTAGCTGGTGCAACTGAGATAAGCCAAATTTTTCGGCACTTTCAATCACCATTACAGTTGCATTGGGCACATCTACTCCCACTTCAATTACCGTTGTACTCACCATTACCTGGGTATCACCACTTACAAACCGTTGCATATTGGTTTCTTTCAGGTCGGTTGGCATTCGGCCATGTACCATGCTGATTCTAAACCGGGGCTCCGGAAAAAAACTTTTTACCTGTTCATACCCTTGGGTAAGATCTTCATAACTCATTTTCTCACTCTCCTCTATTAAAGGATAAATAAAATAGGCTTGCCTTCCTTTTTCAATTTCACTGCGAACAAAATCATATACCTGACCACGGGCCGATTCATTGCGATGCACTGTAGTTATGGGTTGCCTACCCGGAGGTAATTCATCCATAATACTGTAATCCAAATCGCCGTATGCAGTCATTGCCAGGGTTCGGGGTATAGGAGTGGCCGTCATTACCAGCACATGCGGGGGGATAGCAGCTTTTTCCCAAAGACGAGCCCGTTGGGCTACCCCAAAACGATGTTGCTCATCTACTATTACCAAACCGAGTTTTTTAAATTGCACCACATCTTCAATAACCGCATGGGTACCCACTACTATCTGAATGGTTTGATCTGCCAGTCCTTTTAAAATTTCCTTACGGGCAGCCGTTTTGGTGCTACCGGTTAACATGGCTACCTGTATGGGTAAATCTTTAAGTAGTTTTTGAAGACTTGCAAAGTGTTGCTGCACCAAAATTTCGGTAGGGGCCATAAAACAACTCTGATAGCCATTATCGGCTGCCAACAGCATACTCATCAATGCTACAATGGTTTTCCCACTTCCTACATCACCCTGCAGCAGACGATTCATTTGTTTACCCTGACCAGTATCATTTCTAATTTCACGCAGCACCCTTTTTTGAGCCCCGGTTAATGAAAATGGCAAATACTGATGAAAAAACTGATTAAATAAATCGCCCACTTTTTCGAACAAAACACCCTTACTCTGCTTATGTCTTCGCAACCGAACCAGGTTTAATCGAATTTGTGCGATAAAAAATTCTTCGAATTTCATTCGATCAATTGCCTTTCGATAATCTTCCGGAGAAGCCGGAAAATGTATTTGACGAAACGCCTGCGACCGACCAATCAGTTGTTGGGGTGCTAAAATATATTCCGGTATATTTTCAGGAATATCAGCCGGCTGAATTTGTGCAAATAAGTTGGCCGTTAATTTTGCCAGCTGTCGACCATTCAATCCCCTGGCTTTCAACTTCTCGGTGCTTGGATAAACCGGTTCTAAAAAGGGTTTTCCATCTCCTCTGGCTGGCGTGTACACTTCCAGTTCTGGATGAACAATCTGGGGCTTGCCATTAAAAAAACCGGTTTTACCAAATACCAGATAGGTAGTTCCTTCCTGTAATTGTTTGGTTACCCAGTTAATCCCCTGAAACCAAGCTAATTCCATCGTGCCGGAACTATCTCTGATTTGGGCAATCAGTCTTTTTCCCCTGCCCGCTCCTACCACCTCAGTAAATAACAAAGTGCCGGCTACTTGAATGGAGTCGGTATCTGGATGGATATCGCTGATTAAGCTAATACTGGTTTTATCGATGTGGCGTATGGGGAAATGCTCCAATAAATCGGCAAATGTGAATAGCTGCAGCTCTTTTTTCAGCAATTCTGCCCGCACGGGGCCCACCCCTTTCAGGAACTCAATGGGTGTAGATAATATGTTGGAAGATCCTGGAATAGACAAACAATTGAGCAACCCTACAAATTTAGCTACTTACCCGCTAAAACTTACCGTTAATTATACCCCGAAAATCTTCGGTATATGCAAAAAAACAGGGCCAGTTATACCATAAAACGAAGCAGGCATATTATCTTCGCGCCCTATGAGCAAGGAGGTAGTATTAAGTGGAATCCGGCCTACCGGGTTCTTACATTTGGGAAATTATTTTGGTGCCATGCGAAATTTTGTTCGCATGCAATCGGAATTTACCTGCTATTTTTTCGTTGCCAACTGGCATAGCTTAACCACCCATCCGGATACCAAAGAACTGAAGCAGAGTGTAAATCGGGTAATTGCAGAAAACATTGCCTGCGGATTAGATCCTGAACAGGTTGCCCTTTATGTGCAAAGTGATGTGCCCGAAATTGCCGAATTATATCTGTACCTGAATATGCTAGCCTACAAAGGCGAATTGGAGAAAACAGTAACTTTTAAAGAGAAGGTTCGACTGCAGCCCGAAAATGTAAATGCGGGTTTACTTACTTACCCGGTTTTACAGGCGGCAGACATATTAATTCACCGGGCAGTTAAAGTGCCGGTTGGCAAAGACCAAGAACAAAATTTAGAAATGGCCCGAAACTTCGCCGAACGGTTCAATCACCGATATGGGGAAGTATTTCCACTACCCTACGGTTTCAATTATGGAGGTGAACTGGTAAAAATTCTGGGACTGGATGGCGAAGGAAAAATGAGCAAAAGCGAAAACCAACTTTCTACCCTGTATCTGGCTGATGACGATGATACCATCCGTAAAAAAATTGCCAAATCAAAAACCGATCAGGGACCTGCAACGGAAAATGCAAGCAAACCCGATTACATTGAAAATTTGTTCACCCTGATGAAACTGGTAAGTTCACCGGATACCGTTGCAAAATTCAATGCAGATTATAATAATAGCAGCGAAGGAAAATGCATCATTCGATATGGCGATTTAAAAAAGCAATTGGCAGAAGATATGATTGGTTTTATCCGCCCGATTCGGGAGAAAGCTACTGATTTACAAGCCAATCCAGAATTGTTGAAGAAAATCATTCGACTGGGTGCTGAAAAAGCCCGAGCCAGTGCAAGCGATACCCTTCAACTGGTAAAAAACGCAGTAGGCACCAACAATGCCTAAATGAAAGTTGGGGAAAGCCTTTTGAACCCCGTAAATGATAAAATAATTGTATCTTGTAACTTATGGCAAAAGCGAAAAAAATAAAGCATGTGGCAGTGGCCGGAAACATCGGAGCCGGTAAAACTACCCTTACCGAATTACTCAGCAAACACTATCGCTGGATACCCCAATTTGAAGATGTAGATCAGAATCCCTACCTCATGGATTTTTACGATGATATGCCTCGCTGGAGCTTCAATTTGCAAATTTATTTTCTCAATCGCCGTTTGAATCAACTACTGGAAATTCATCATGGAACGGAAACCATCATTCAAGACAGAACCATATTTGAAGACGCCAACATATTTGCCCCCAATCTGCATGAAATGGGACTGATGAGCAAACGCGATTTTGATAATTACTATCAGTTTTTTCAAACCCTCAAAACCATGGTACAACCGCCCGACTTGCTGATATACCTGAAAGCATCGGTGCCTACCCTGGTTTCCCAAATTCAAAAAAGAGGAAGGGAATATGAAGAAAATATTCGGCTCGATTACCTGAAAAAACTGAATGAGTTTTACAATAAGTGGATAGAAAGTTACCGCGAAGGCCCCGTATTAATTATTGATTGCGACAAAAACAAATTCGCAGAAAACGAGGAACACTTGGGTGAGATTATTCGCAAGATCGACAGTACCCTTTATGGTTTGTTTTAACGGATAACTTTCGGACCAGCATTTCTAATGTTTTCAACTACCCCTGAAGCATATTGTTCAAAGTTTTCGGCAAACATTGTTGCCAATCGATTGCTCTGACTTTGATAAGCATTTTCATCCTGCCAACTTTTCCAGGGTATTAATATATCATCGGGTATACCCTCACAATGGGTAGGTATTTGCATACCAAAATTGGGATGAGCGATTTTGGTTACCCCTTGAAATTTTCGTTGAAAAACTGCTTCAATCATTGTTCGAGTATAGCTAAGCTTTATGCGGGAACCTGTTCCATAAGCACCGCCAATCCATCCAGTATTGATCAGCCAAACTTCTACCCCCTGTTGTTGCAATTTTTTGCCGAGTAGTTGCGCATATACTCCGGGATGCAGCGGCATAAAGGGGGCTCCAAAACAGGCACTGAAAGTGGCAACCGGCTCGGATATGCCCGTTTCAGTTCCTGCTACTTTTGCTGTATACCCGCTGATAAATTGATACATCGCTTCGGCAACACTTAACTGACTAATGGGTGGAAGCACTCCATACGCATCGCAGGTAAGAAAAAATAATATTGCCGGATGCCCGCCCGTTGCTGGTGAGCAGGCATGGGGAATAAATGATAGCGGATAACTAACCCTTGTGTTTTCAGTAACCGATTTATTGGCAAAATCAACTTGATTAGTATTTGGGAAAAACCGGGTATTCTCTAATAAGGCCCCATTACGAATCGCGCTAAAAATTTCCGGTTCTTGCGCAGCATTTAAATTGATTACTTTGGCATAACAGCCCCCTTCGAAATTAAAAACACCCTTATCCGTCCAACCGTGCTCATCATCCCCAATTAATTGTCTGTTTGGGTCGGCACTAAGCGTAGTTTTTCCGGTACCACTCAATCCAAAAAATATGGCCACATCCCCAGTAGTTCCCTTATTCGCACTGCAATGCATACTCAATACCTGGTGCTGGTGAGGCAATAAAAAGTTTAGCACCGTAAATATGCCTTTTTTCATTTCTCCCGTATAACCTGTTCCCCCAATCAATATTGTTCTGCTGGAAAATGATAGTAAGCTAAACTGAGGATGCGGCACCCCATCGGTAGCTGGGTCGGCCAGAAAAGAGGGTAGCTGAATAATCAGCCAATCTGGTTGGGCATCTTTAACCGAGTAATCGGGAGGCAAAAACATATTGGCTACAAAAAGATTACTCCAAGGATTTTCATTCAATACCCGAATCGTTAAGTGAAATTCCGGATGATCTCCCGCCCGAACATCTCGCACCCATAAAGCAGGTTGCTGTTCTAAATAATGCAGCATCTTATCTCGCAAGGCATCAAATACTTGTTCGGAAATTGGCTGATTAAATTGATTCCAATTTACCGAATCGCTGGTAATGGCATCTTTCACAATAAATTTGTCTTTAGGCGATCGACCGGTGAATTTTCCTGTGTCAATACAAAGGGCACCGGTATCACTTAGCCTTCCTTCCCCCCTTAACAGGGTTTGGGAAATTAAAAATTCACGTGTGCATTGGTACGCTACACCCGGATGATCAAACTCCGTTCTTTCTGAAATCGGAACCTGCTTCCAATTACGCAAATCACTCATACTTACAGTTGTTAGTATTATGCGAAGTTAGCCTTTTGTATGTTTGCGGTAAGTGAAATTTTATAATAAAATTTATTATTGTATTATTTGAGTATATATAATTAATTGATTTAAAATATCTACATATAATGTAACCAGCCAATCGCAAACCCTAACATAATTTTATAGCTATGATTATCCTATCAAAAATTATAAATAGTAGGTTTGTTTTATCTTTTAATATATGAAAAAAAGTTTGTTTTTATTACTATTTAGTATTTTCTGTAGTAAGCTATTTGCCCAGCAGCAAAATGAGGATATGAATAAGGGGTTTTCCCGATCGAATATGTTTTTTGGATCTGGCCTGAATTTAGGAATTGCCAGTCGCTCTTTTAACATAGGATTGAACCCAGAATTGGGATTTAGTTTGAATAATTGGCTAGATGTTGGCGCGGCCGTAAACTTTAACTATTATTCTCAGAATGCGTCGGAATTTAGTTCCATACGATTTCAGAATATAAATTATGGAGCAGGTTTATTTACCCGCATTTGGCCTGTAAATTTTTTCTATATCCAAATACAGCCTGAATATAACTGGACCAATTCGTCTCAGAAGAATGTTATTACTCAGCAAACTACGAAGTATAATTTTTCAGCGGAAAGTATGTTGGTTGGAATCGGATATGGAACCCGCATGCGGGGTAGTAGATTATCGTATGTGGGTTTATTGATAGATGTATTACAAAATCCGAATTCGCCCTACCGCGATCAATACAACGACCCCCTTCCCGTATTTAGGGCTGGATTTGGGGTATATCTCCATCCAACACGCTAATTGCTGCAGCGGGGGTATCTACCACAATTAACCTTTCTTTCCAGTTTTCATACAAAAAACCTTCCGCCTGCATTTGGTGCATATGGGCAATTAAGTGCTGATAATAGCCACCAGAATTCAATATAACGATTTTCTTATCATGAATTTGCAAGGTATTCCAGGTTAACATTTCGAACAATTCATCCAGTGTTCCATTGCCGCCGGGTAAAATGATGGCTGCATCACTTAATTCGTACATCATTTTTTTGCGCACATGCATATCAGGAACCACCCGTAAATCGGAAATTCCGGTATGTTGCTGCTCCCAGGTTAACAGTAGTTCGGTAATTACACCAATCACCTGACCGCCGCCATGCATTACTGCATCTGCCACTGCACCCATCAATCCCACGCTTCCTCCTCCATAAACCATCGTTTTTCCCCGAAGGGCCAATAAAGCACCTAGTTCCTGTGCATGGGTAACAAAAACAGGAGAAGTACCTGATTTAGAGCCACAAAACACAGCAATTCGTTCAATGGACATAAAGCGATTATTAAAATGGAAAAATAGGTGAATTATTTTTTACATCTTTACAAATTACTTCATTGTTTTGCACAAACCCTCGTTATGTCGCCAATTTTGCTTTTTGGTTTTGTAATCGCATACTTTATTGTGCTGCTGGGTGTAGCCTGGTATACGGGCCGAAACAGCAACAATGAGTCATTCTTTATTGGCAATAAGAACAGTAACTGGATGCTCGTTGCTTTTGGTATGATTGGAACCTCCCTTAGTGGAGTAACTTTTGTGAGTGTACCCGGAGGGGTAGGCGATTTCAGTGGATCGGCATTTAAGGGATTTGCCTACCTGCAAGTTGCCTTAGGATATTTAATGGGCTATGCGGTAATTGCCTTTGTATTGCTCCCTATTTACTACAAACTGAACCTCACTTCCATCTACCATTATCTTTTACAAAGATTTGGCAATACTGCTTATAAAACCGGGGCACTTTTCTTTATTATTAGTAGAACCGTGGGAGCAACTGCAAGGCTGTACCTGGTAATTAATGTGCTACAGTTCTTTATTCTAGACCGTATGGGAGTACCTTTTATTGTTACGGCTGCCGTTATATTACTCATGATTCTGCTGTATACTTTTGAAGGAGGCGTAAAAACAATTGTGTATACCGATACCCTACAAACCTCCCTGATGATAACCGGTCTAGTGGTTTGTGTAATTTATATATTGAACAACATGCAACTCTCACTAGGAGATGCGATTACCCAGATGAAAAATATCGGTTACCTGCATGTATTCAATACCGATGTAAATAGCAAAGGATTTTTTCTAAAACAAATTATTGGTGGGGCATTTATAACTATTGCTATGACCGGCCTCGACCAAGAAATGATGCAAAAAAATATCAGCGTAAAGAAATTAGCCGATTCGCAAAAAAATGTAATTACCCTCGCTATTGTTTTGGTATCGGTTTTGGTGTTGTTTTTATTCCTCGGAGGGTTATTATATATGTTTGCACAATCGAAAGGTGCCCTTTATCAAGAAGTTATGATAAGCGGAAAAATGGTTAAGGAACTAGCACTTGATAATAAATTTATCATGGGTGATAAAATATTTCCATCAGTTGTAATGAATTATTTGCCACCTGCAATTGGCATTCTATTTATCATTGCACTGATATCAGCATTATTTCCTAGTGCAGATGGCGCACTTACTGCCCTTACCTCTTCATTTTGTATAGACATACTTGGCTTACAACAAAAAACAGCCTTGTTAGAACATCAAAAAAAGAAATTACGACTTACTGTTCACTTTTCATTTGCACTACTTTTTCTGATTTGTATCATGATTTTTTATAAAATCAACGAAAGGAGCGTAATTGATATTATTTTAGATTTGGCAGGCTATACCTACGGCCCCTTACTGGGCTTGTTTGCTTTTGGCATTTTTACCAAGCGCAGTTTGCCCAATCATGCCGGCGTTACCCTGATTTGTTTATTGGCACCCTTATTAAGCTACATCCTCAGTAAAAACGCTGTCACCTGGTTTAACAACTATCAAATTGGTATTGAACTGTTAATCATCAATGGTCTGTTCACTTTTATCGGTCTATTTTTCATTTCCACTAGTAAAAAACCCTAAAATTGGCGGATATTTACCCTATGGAAATGATTCATCCATTGGCGGAAGCGTATGCAGAAAAGTTCAGTTCTCCTGAACCTGCATGGGCAGTTGCGCTTTCAAAAGAAACCCGGGAATATCATCCTCAATCGCATATGCTGAGTGGCCATGTGCAGGGTCGCTTTCTATCGGTTATTTCCCAACTTATGCAACCCCGTTATATATTGGAGATTGGAACCTTCACTGGTTATAGTGCCGGATGCTTAGCAGAAGGCTTATCACGAGAAGGTGAACTCCATACTATTGAATGCAGGGAATCAGAAGCAGCTGTAGCAAAAAAATATTTTAACCAACTCCCTAATGGGCATCAGATTCAGCTGCATATTGGAAATGCCATGGAAATCATTCCTACCCTAACCCATTCCTGGGACCTGGTATTTTTGGATGCAGATAAAACGGGTTACTGCGAATATTATAAACAAATAATGAAAAATTTGAGAAAGGGAGGTTTACTAATTGCGGATAATATTTTTTTCCATGGAGAAGTATTGCAACCGGTTATCACCGGTAAAAATGCACGCGCAATTCATGCGTTTACAGAAAAAATCGCTGAAGACAATTCTACTGATAAGGTGATTGTAACGGTTAGAGATGGATTGGTATTGATTTTAAAAAAATAAATAAGTAGTAAGTATGTGCAAAAAAGCTTGGCTGATAGGATGCCTTATAGGGCTGGGTAGTTTGCAAGTAACAGCACAGCCATTAACTACCGAAAGTTATATTCAGCAGTACAAAGATCTGGCCATTGCTGAGATGAAGCGCACCGGGGTACCGGCTGCCATCAAATTGGCACAGGCAATATTAGAATCCCAGTCTGGAAAAAGCTCGCTTGCCCTTACCGCCAATAATCACTTTGGCATTAAATGCAAAACAGAATGGACCGGCGGAAGAACCTATAAAGATGATGATGAAAAAGGAGAATGTTTCCGGGTGTATGCCTCTGCAGAACAATCTTTTATAGACCATTCCGATTTTTTAAAAAACAGGCCCTATTACGCATCCCTATTTACCCTAGATCCCATGAACATGGAAGCTTGGGCGTATGGACTAAAAAAAGCCGGATACGCAACCAGCAGCACGTATCCACAAAGTCTATTAAAAGTTATCAAAGATTACCAATTAGAAAAGTACAATGCCGAGGCTTTAGGAAAAAATTACTCACCCAACTCCGGTTCAGCAATACTACCGGCAGTTATTGCCAATAAGGAAGTACCTGCAATTGATAAATATTTTGATGCAACCCCACCCTCCTATAGCAACAATAGTTCTTTCCCAAAGGGAGTTTTCACAATCAATCGATCAAAGGTTTTTTATGCGGCAGCAGGAACCATTTTACAGGATATATCCGTTCAATTTGATATTCTTCCTGAAGAAATTATTGCTTTTAATGAATTGCCTGCCATAGATAAACTAAATAATCCTTACCTGATATTTCTTGAAAAGAAATCTAAAAAAGGAAATAAAGCTTTCCGAATTGCCCAATCAGGTGAAAATTGGAGGGATATCAGCCAACTCGAAGGCATTCGATTGGAACAACTATTACAGTACAATCAGGTACATTCACCCGAGTTTCCAATACCGGTAGGACAAAAAATATGGTTACAACCCGGTACCCAAAATAACGTTTCATCTGGAACCCACTAAAATAGGCAGCTCTCAATTCCATTACCATGCACAAACCGCTCGAAGTTACCGTTCACGATAAAATTTTTGTCCCCTTTATTTCGGCTGAAAAACTACAAGAAAAAATTCAAGAATTAGCCGCTCAACTCAATCGGGATTATGCAGGAAAGCAGCCCCTCTTTATCTCGATACTGAATGGCTCTTTTATGTTTGCGGCAGATGTATTTCGACAAATTACCATTGAGGCAGAAATATGTTTTATTCGCCTGTCATCCTATTCTGGAACAGAATCAACCGGCCAGGTTATTACTGCCATTGGGCTAGATGTTCCCCTTACTAACCGACCTATCATTATTTTAGAAGATATTATTGATACCGGAAAAACACTTTCAGAATTTCTTCCGCAAATTCAAATGCAAACACCTGCATCAGTTGCCATTGCTACCTTGTTACATAAACCGGACGCAATCCGATATCCGGTTCCTATTCAATATTGCTGTTTTTCTATAGCTAATAAATTTGTGTTGGGTTATGGATTAGATTATAATGGACTGGGCAGAAATCTGCCGGGTATATATCAACTGAAAGAAAATTAGTTCCTATCCTACTAAATGCCAGCCATAAATAATATATTTCAATTATATATAAATTGATTAGGTATATTATATTACTACTTTAGTAATTTCTAATCTAAATAAAGTTGTAATTTGTAGAACAATTTGTTCGAAACGTGATACTAACTGATTACTTACGTTTTTTCTGTAAATTTCGCTTGGTCTATTCAGTGCGTTTTAAAATTGTGTTATTTCTTCAGCCCCTTTTATTATTTCAATTTTTTGTTTGTAATGCTCAATCACAGCATGTATACAACATAGAGAAAACTTTTAAAGTTCCCTTTCGTGGCGAATGGAAATATCCGGCTGTAAATCCTTTTTCGAATAAGCTTTATATCACCCATGGAAATCAGGTTAGTATTCTGAATAAAAATACTGGAGACTCTATAGGAATAATTCCCAATACTCCTGGAGTTGAAGGAGTTGCGCTGGCACAAAAATTTGGAAAAGGATATGCAACCAGCAGCATTACCAATACGGTAACCGTATTTGATTTAAAAAGTGATCGTTTTATCAAGCAAATACCCGTTGGAGAAAAACCAAATGGTATCATTTATGATGGATTTTCGGGTAAGATTATTGTAAGTAATTACAAGGGAGGAACCATTTCTGTGATTGATCCTAAGTTAGATAAAGTAGAGGAAACCATTGAAGTAGGAGGTAATAAAGTAACCGGTATTGTAAGTGATGGCAATGGTAATTTATTTGTGAATTTAGCCGACAAGCACGAAGTGGTTTGGGTTAATCTAAGTACATACGAAGTTGCCATGCACTGGGGCTTAGGAACTGGAAAATCACCCACAGGAATAGCTATTGACACGAAATTTAACCGACTATTCTCGGTTTGCAATAAATTATTAGTAATTTTTGATGCAGATAAAGCAAAGATTATTGATTCTATACAGATTAGCGACAATCCCAATGGAATCATTTTCGATCCTGTAAATAAATTGATATTCACGGCAAATGGAAATGGTTCTATTTCTGTAATCAGTCAAATATCTGCAAACGATTATGCACTTATAGACAATATCATAACCAAGAAGGGTTCGAATAGCATTACTTTTGATGAGACCACCCTTTCGCTGTATGTGCCCGGGGCAGATCAAGAAATAGTTCCCAAAACATCCCCAAAACAACCTACCCAAACCAGATGGATCCCGAGTAGTTTTCAGGTAATGGTACTTGACAAAGAAAAATTATAGTGGTATTCTACAAAACTACTTACTGAAAAGCTTCTCTTACTCTATCAAAGAAATTCTTATCCCCTTTACCTGGATTGGGCTTGAAATTTTCACTCAGGCTGAGTTTTTCTAACATGGCTTTTTCTTCGGTGCTTACATGCTGAGGCGTCCATACATTTACTTGAATAAGTTGATCTCCCTTCGCATATCCTTGAACCTCGGGAAATCCCTTGCCTTTTAAACGGAAAATTTTTCCACTTTGTGTTCCGGCGGGTATTTTAATTTTAGCCCTTCCGTCGATTGTTGGAACTTCTACTTGTGTTCCAAATGCAGCATCGGGTATTGAAATATATAAATCAAAAGCTACATTTAATCCATCTCGATGCAACTGAGCATGGGGTTCTTCTTCAATCTGAATGATTAAATCTCCATAAGCTCCTCCGCGCTCACCCGCATTCCCCTTTCCACTCATACTCAGTTGCATGCCTTCCTGCACACCAGCAGGAATATCAATTGCAATGGTTTCTTCGCCATAAACCCTACCTTCCCCTTTACAAGATCCACATTTGGCGGTAATGGTGGCACCCTCTCCATTACAGGTTGGGCAGGTAGTTACTGTTTGCATTTGACCTAAAAAAGTATTGGTAACCTTTCGTACCTGTCCACTTCCCAAACAGGTAGTACAATTTTGTAAACTGTTTTTATCTTTTGCACCATTTCCACTGCAAGTGGCACACAAAACATATTTTTTAACCTTTACATTTTTTGTAATTCCCTTGGCAATTTCTTCATAGGTCAACTTCATTTTAATGCGAAGATTACTTCCCCGCTGACCCCTCGCTCTTCCGCCGCCGGTACTGCGTCTTCCGCCGCCACCGCCTCCAAAAAAACTTCCAAATACATCATCTCCAAAAATATCACCGAACTGACTAAATATATCTTCCGTGTTCATGCGCCCACCATAGGCACCACCACCTTGCGTTCCAGGACCAAATGCTGCGTGGCCAAAACGATCGTATTTTGATTTCTTATCCGCATCGCTTAATATTTCATAGGCTTCAGCGGCTTCTTTAAATTTTTCTTCCGCTTCCGCATTACCAGGATTGCGATCGGGGTGGAATTGCATAGCCACTTTTCGATAGGCTTTTTTTATCTCCTCTGCAGAGGCAGACTTTGTAACGCCCAATATTTCGTAAAAATCTCTTTTTGCGGCCATGCGATTTATTTTTTCTTTCTAATTACCTACTAAGGGAGGGGGTTAATTTTTAATTTCCAACTACTACTTTCGCGAAACGGATGATTTTATCATGCATATAATATCCTTTCATCACTTCATCAATTACTTTTCCTTTCAATGCCTCATTTGGGGCGGGAATTTCAGTAATTGCTTCATGTTTTTCTACATCAAAATCGGCATGTATACTCTCCATTGCTTTTACCCCTTTTTGCTGAAGCAGGGTTCTAAGTTTATTAAAAACCAGCAAAATTCCCTCTTTTTGCATAGCAATATCGTCGGATGCAATTAACTGCTTTTCAGCCCGCTCACAATCGTCGAGCACTTCCAACAAAGAAACAATCACGTCTTTAGAAGCCGTTTGAATCAGTTCTAGGCGCTCTTTGGCATTTCTTCTCCTAAAGTTGTCGAACTCGGCCATTAATCGGAGGTATTTGTCTTTCTGCTCCTGCAAATCAGCCGTTAATTTTTCAATTTCCGATTCATTCGTAACCGCCTCATTCAAATGGGTGGTTCCGGCTGCATTTTCGTCAGCATTTAACTCCATTTCACCCGGATTGTCATTTATTCCCTCATTTGGTTGGGTTTCTTGCGCATTCATAGCATTTATAAATTATACACTCTATCTGTCAAAAATGTTGCCGAGGCAAAGAAAAGCGAAAAAATGGCAGAAAATTTGTCGCAACTGCGATTTCTAAGAGAAATAGTACAAGAAATGATCAGTTACCGCGGTTACTGTATATTTGTTAATGACCTCCCTGATTTTAAACAAACAAATCGCACCCCGCATATCCAATGGGCATCCTTGGATATATGCCAATGAAATTGCCAGTACCAAAGGAGAAATACAGGGGGGCGACATTGTTGAAGTGTTCTATCATAACGGAAAATTTTGCGGAAAGGGCTATGTAAATCCCTTATCCCAGATAATGGTTCGCTTGCTAACCCGCAATCGGCAGGAGGTAATTGATGGGGCATTTTTCCAACAACGCATTTTAAAAGCCTGGAATTACCGAAAAAAACTGGGCTACACTACCAATTGCCGACTAGTTTTTGGAGAAGCAGACGATTTGCCTGCCCTCATTATTGATAAATTCAATGATTATCTGGTTATCCAAACCCTGTCGCTGGGTATGGATAAATGGAAAACTGCTATTGTAGAAGCACTGGTTTCGATTTTTGCTCCCAAGGGAATTTATGAGAGAAATGATGTGCCAGTAAGAGAACTGGAAGGATTGCCTCAGCAAAAAGGGTTTTTATATGGCAGTTTCGATACGGATATTATGATTGAAGAGAATGGATTGCAATTTTCAGTAGATATTGCGAATGGACAAAAAACCGGCTATTTTTTAGATCAGCAAGATAATCGCCGCGAAATCGCCTCAATCGTTAAAGGGGCGGATGTGCTGGGTGTTTTTACCTACACTGGTACTTTTGAAGTGCATGCAGCCCATTATGGAGCTAAGTCGGTATTGGGTATTGATATTTCGGATCAGGCTGTTGCGCGAGCTAATCAAAACGCTGCATTCAATCATTTGCAAGATCGGTGCCGCTTCATGTGTAGCAATGCATTCGACACCCTAAAAGAATGGGGCAAAGAAGGTAAACAATTTGATGTTGTAATGCTAGACCCACCGGCATTTACCAAAAGCAGAACACATATCAATAAGGCATTAACCGGTTACAAAGAGATTAATCTTCGGGGTATGAAACTGTTGAAAGACGGAGGATTTTTGGTAAGCTCCAGTTGCACGAATCTCGTATCTGCCCAGCAATTTCTTCAAACTATAGAAGCAGCTGCCAAAGATGCCCATAAAAGAGTAAGGCAGGTTAGTTTCAGGCATCAATCCGGCGACCATCCTATCATCTGGGGGATGGAAAATACCCATTACCTGAAATTTTTAATTGCAGAAATCAGCAACTGGTAATCGAATTACCTACTTATTTTATCACTTGAAATTTTCCGGATTCAATTAGCCGGCCTGCGATATCTCGCAATTGATACACATAAATACCCCTGTAATAATTTTCATCTAATTGTACCGTTAGCTTCGTATCCTGCACGCGAGTTTCGTACATTTTTTTTCCGATGAAACTATATATCTGTAAGATGTGTTGTTGACTGCCCTTCCCTTGAAAAGTAAAATTAATTACAGTGGTAGCAGGGTTGGGATACATTTGTATGATCTTATTCTCAGGATTTCCCCAACCGTTTTCAATAACCGGGGAAATAGAATCTGCCTTCATCCAAAAAATGAATGGCACAGCATATAGAAGGATATGGCTTTTCAAGGATAACATTACACTGCTAAAATATTCAAATGTTGGTTTACTTCCAAGATTCGATACAATTTTAACAGTGTAATGTTTTATTAAGTATTTTAAAACGAGGCCAGGGTAGCCTGTATGGCCGCAAAATCGGGTAAATCACCTGGGGTAGCACAGGTTTCGGCATATTGAATATTACCAGCTGCATCAACAACAAAAGCAGCCCGCTTACTCACTCGCTGCATTTCGAAGGCAGGGAAAACATCATACAGAACATCAAAAGCACTAGAAGCTTCGCGATTATAATCGCTTAATAGCGGAAAATTTAATTGTTGCTCTTCTTTAAATTTGGCTAATGTAAATAGTGAATCAACTGAGATACCTAGTACTGTAGCATTACTAGAGTTGTATACTGCTAGATTATCTCTAACACTGCATAATTCTTTGGTACAAACACCAGTAAATGCTGCCGGAAAAAATAGAATCACCACTGGGGTGCCTCTAAATGAAGAAAGAGAAACTTTATTTTTTTCACTATCGTATAAAGTGAAATCGGGGGCTGGACTGCCAATTTGAATGCTCATATATATTTATTTAAGTTACAAATGTACAAATCGCTACGAATTAAAACCTCAATTGTTTATGGTTTGCGGGAACTATCCACAGAAACGCTTTTCCCCGAAGTACTTCCACTCTGGCCATATCGCATAAAAGAACGGTTTCTTTCTCGGGTTGCATATTGATCGAGCGAGTCTAGCAGCTCTTTCATTTTTGGGGGATGCGCTTCGTAATATTTAAATGACTGATAAAAACCTGAGCGGCTAATTTTATGGTAGGCAAAAATCTTTTCGTAATACACCAGATTCTTTTTTTGTATGCGCAGGGTACTATCTTTCGCCTGCTGAATTGTATATAATTCGTCGGCCTTTAACATATCCCACACGATTACTTTCATTTGATTGATATTGAGCAGTTGTTCTTTGCCATTTCCATTACAAGCAGCTAGTAAGCCGCCTGTTGCTATTAGAAAAAAAAGAACATGCCAACGTATATTCATCGAAAAAAATTTACTTTATGTTTTATTCTAATCATTTGGTTTTACTGAAATCGTATTTACCAAATCGGATGCGTTCAATTACTTCAGTTGCTGTTTATAAGCAGGCCCATTAATAATATCTAGCTCAGATAAAACCTGTATAGCCCGGGAACGTTCTTCTGGAGTACCCTTTTTAAACAATGCAATCAATTCCTGCATTTTACCCTGCATAAAAAACTGTAAAATCATGGTATTGGCATTTTCCTTGTTAAATGCCTGTAACTGAATTAAACTTTGCATTACATTTTTACGTGCTTCTTCCTCATTATCATACCACTTATCCATACCGGCACGATAATAAGAGTAAATAACATCGTGTACGATATTGTACCGGTTATTAATCAAATTTTCATTGAGCCAGTAACGATTTCGCAACCCATCAAAAACACGCCAACCATTTAAACCCTTGCCTTCAGGTGCGTTATTAATAATGTTCTGGGCTTTCCGAAAAAATGCCTCCCCCCCTTTTGGAGAAAAAGAATCATAATCTAATCCGATAATCATATATGCATAATAGGCAAAAATGGCGGTTAGATTTGCCGCTACCGGATCGTTGCCCTGTATTCGGCTTTCATTAAATTCCACCGGCTGAAACTCCTGATATTTAAATGTTACTTCAGCATCCAGAAAATTTACCAATGCACACTGATAGCTGCTATTATAAACCGGTCGAGCTGCCTGTACGGTAAGTGTTGCTTTATAAACATTGGGTTCAACAATGCTCTCTATATTGAGAATAAAGCTGCATTCAAGTTTTTCATTTTGCTGAAACACGTCGTTCGTCCACTTACGTGTATTCATCAAATTATTCAGCTGGGTTTGCAGGGTAATAAAAATACGCTTGTCTACTGTGGTATTCACACGACTGGCAATTACAGTAACTTTTGCCAACAATTCTTGCGCCATTCCCCCTATCGGAAAAAGGAAAAGGTAGCTGATCAATATGCCGGCAATTTTTTTCATCCAGTGATACAATTATTGATTCTAAAGATACAGCATCCCATTAATAAAGAATGCTGCACCTTGTAAAAATTCAGCCAAAAAAAAGCGACAGTTTTCACTGTCGCTTTCTGTAAAATAAGATAGTCTATCGGAACAAATCACTTTCGTCGTTTCTGCGGTGATATATTTTTCCTTCCATGAATTCTTGAGTTGCTAAAATAGCTGGGTTAGGCATTTTTTCATAGGCACGGGAAATTTCAATTTGCTCTTTATTCTCATGAATCTCTTCGAGGCTGTCGGTATGGCTAGCAAATTCCTCCAATTTATTATGGAGTTCTTCACGTAGAGATATGTTTATTTGGTTAGCGCGACGGGAAACAATTGCAATAGATTCGTATAAGTTACCGGTAACGGCTTTTACATCCATCAGGCTTTTGGTTTCTACTACACTGGGTGTGTTGGCGCTCATCTGCCTTCTCAATTTGCTCATTTGGGGAGATTTTTTAAAAAGTTAATAGATTGTGTCTTTACTTTATTGATTTCAGTTACATGTTTACTATCGGCAAAACGTTCAGAAAAATCATTGCACTCATTCACTACTTTTTCGAAACGTTCTCTTTGTTTATCCTCGTAGCTCATTTCAGCATACCGTTGATAGGATTTTATAACCAGATACTTATACTCGTCTGCCTTTTTTGATTCAGGGAAATTATCAGAAACATTCCCAAAAGCTAATGCAGCCGCTTTGTAGAAACCCAAATTATAATACAACTCGGCACTTTTAAATTCTTTCAATTCCAGTTTATCCCTGCACTGTTCTATAATATCTGTAGCCTCTTTCACACGGGTTGAAGTGGGATGCGTACTTATAAAAGCCTGCATCAACTGCAAGGTTTTATTGGTATTGGTCTGATCCAACTCAACCTTGGGAGATTGCATAAAAAAGCAATAGGCCCGCATATATTCACATTCTTCCGATCTGGTACTGGTGGGAAAGTTTTCTACAAAGGTTTTAAAGAGATTTTCTGCATTCAAATAATCCTTATCGTAGTAGTAAGAATATGCGAATTTATAATACATATCCTCGTATCTCTGAGTACCTTTTACATAAGGGAAAATATCTTCGTATAGCTGCTGTGCATAAAGCCAGTCCTTTTTGGCATAGAACTCTTCCGCCATTTTATACTTGTATTCAAAGTCTTTACTCTTCATGATTTTACCAAACTTCCCCGAGCAGGAAGCCGTTATCATGATAACAGCCAAGGATAAAAACAACAATATTCTATTCATACAAGTTGGCAAAATTAACTATTTACAGGCAAATTATACCAACACACTCTGTAAAACCCATGCGTTGCGTTAAGAATTAACTAAAATAATGTCCAATTCAATCGAAAAGGCTGCTTTACAATCGTAAAGCAGCCTTTATAAAGGGTTAACAAGGGGTATTATTTATTATCTCCCTCGTCTTCTTTCAATTTAGCTTTAATCTCGGCCAAAGCACCCAAATCACCTAAAGTGGCTTTTTCTACTTTCGCCTGGATATTTTTTACAGCCTTTTTAGTGTTATCCGACTCGGTGCGGGCTTCTTTTTTTGCAGCCTCTTTCACTTCTGCCTCCTGCTGTTCCCAGATGCGGGAATGGCTTAACAGAATGCGCTTCTCGTTCCGATCGAATTCAATAACTACAAACTGTGCAGTTTCATCAGCCTGAACCTGCTTGCCATCTTCTTTATTCAAGTGGCGATTAGGTACAAACCCTTCTAATCCATAAGGCAATTGAACCAATGCACCCTTATCTTCTTTGCGACTCACCATACCCTCATGAACAGTTCCTACCGCAAAAGTTTCTTCGAGTGCATTCCAGGGATCTTCTTCTAACTGCTTATGTCCTAACTGCAGCTTACGATTTTCTTTATCGATGCTTAGGATTATGATATCGATTTTCTCCCCTACTTTGGTATAGTCAGTTGGGTGGTTGAAACGCTTTAACCAGCTCAAATCGCTGATATGAATCATTCCGCCAATTCCGGGTTCTAATTCAACAAAAACACCATAAGGAGTAATATTCTTCACCAATCCTTGGTGCTTGCTTGCTTCTGGAAACTTAGCTTCAATCTCATTCCAAGGATCTTGCGTCATTTGCTTAATGCTCAAACTCATCTTGCGAACATCCTTATCCAGTGTTACCACTTTTGCTTCATATTCGTCGGATAATTTGAAGAACTCTTTCGCATTGATAGGTGTATTGGCCCAAGTAATTTCAGAAACGTGTACCAAACCTTCTACACCCGGCTGGATTTCGAGGAATGCACCGTAATCTTCGATGTTTACTACTTTACCTTTCACCACACTTCCTTCCGCCAAACCTTCTGGCAATACATCCCATGGATGCGGAGTTAATTGCTTCAGTCCTAAGCTGATTCTCTTCTTATCATCATCAAAATCCAATACTACTACTTGTAATTTCTGATCCAGTTTCACCACTTCACTTGGATGTGAGATTCTGCCCCATGATATATCTGTGATATACAATAAACCGTCTAATCCACCCAGATCCATAAAGGCTCCGAAGTCGGTAATATTTTTAACTACTCCTTCCAATACCTGACCTTTCTCTAACTTACTCATGATTTCTGCACGCTGAGCTTCGATATCACTTTCAATCAGGGCTTTGTGAGATACTACGGCATTCTTAATGGTTTCGTTGATTTTTACCACCTTAAATTCCATCGTTTTACCTACAAACTGATCGTAATCCGTAACCGGCTTAACATCAATTTGAGATCCTGGTAAAAAGGTTTCCATGCCAAATACATCTACAATCAAGCCACCTTTTGTTTTGCTGGTAACAGTTCCTGTAATAACTTCTCCTGTTTTGTGTACTTCCACAATTCTTTCCCAAGCACGGTAAATGCGGGCAGATTTGCGACTCAAATGAAGGTTACCTTGGCGGTCTTCTTTTTCTACCACCATTACTTCTACCTCATCCCCAATTTTTAATGTGGGAACATCTCTGAACTCGTTCAATGAAACCAGTCCATCGCTTTTGAAGCCAATGTTAACCACCACATCTGTTTTGGTAAGGGCTACCACACTTCCTCTAATAATTTCACCGTCTTCAATTTGAACAAATGTGTTGTCGTACACTTTGTCGTACTTTACACGGTCAATTTCTGAGTAATGACTCACATTACGCTTGTCGATACTCCAGTCAAAATCATCATGTGCCGTTACAATTACAGGCACTGCTTCAGGTGTTGTTGTTGTCGCAGCAGCTACCTCTTCAACCATTTCAGTTGAAGCAAGCTCCTGAGCATCTGCGTTTAGTTGTTTGTTAATGAATTTCATAAAAAGCCCGATGTTTTTAATTCGGGGCTGCAAAGGTAATAAAATAGGGCTTGCTACTAATAAAAATGACCGTTTTTATATAAAAACAGTCATTATATACAATAAAATTATACTTTATTGCCTATTTCCAAGACTATAAGGGGGGTAAACTTCGCTCAATTCCTAGTTCCAGTCCCCTTAGCTCTGCCAATCCCCTCAGCCGACCAATGGCACTATATCCGGGATAGGTGGTCTTTTTAAGATCGTCGAGCATTTGGTGTCCATGATCGGGGCGCATAGGAATGCTAACCCCCCTTTTCCTTTGAACGGCTACAATTTCCTTAACTACAGCATACATGTCAACATCGCCATCCAGGTGATCGGCCTCATAAAAATTACCTTGATTATCGCGGCGGGTACTTCTTAGATGTAGAAAATGAATTGCGTTGCCCAATCTGTTTACCATACCGGATAAATCATTGTCGGCACGCACCCCATAAGATCCGGTACAAAAACAGAGACCGTTTGCGGGGGATGAACAAGCATCTAATAATTCACGTGCATCGGCTTCGGTACTCATAATTCGGGGCAACCCTAAAACTGAATAGGGCGGATCATCTGGGTGAATGGCCATTTTCAAGCCACCTTCCGCAGCTACGGGAGCCACTTCATTTATAAAATGAAAGAGGTTTTGCTTTAATTGTTGTCGGTCTATGCCCTTGTATTGATCAAGTGCAGCAAAAATTTGTTCTGTAGTAAATTGTTCGCGACTACCTGGTAAGCCCAGCATCATATTTTTATATAACAATTGCCTTTCGGTTTCCGACATATTTTCCATCCGCTTTTTTCCCCTTTCCAATTCTTCAGAAGTATAATCAGCTTCGGCACCGGGTCGCTGAAGCATGAATACATCAAAAGCGATAAAAGCTGCTTTTTCAAAATACAAGGCCTTGCTTCTATCGGGCATTTCGTAAGCGATATCGGTACGAACCCAATCGAGGATGGGCATAAAATTGTAGGTAACCACTTTTAATCCGCAGGCAGCAACGTTCCGTAAACTTTGTTTATACTTTTCAATCCACTGTACATAATCACCTTTTTGCCTCTTGATTTCTTCATGCACGGGTAAGCTTTCAATTACAGTCCACGTCATTCCCGCAGCTTCTATCAATGCTTTCCTTTCTTCAATGGCCGCAATTGACCAAACTTCGCCTACTGGAATTTGATGAAGGGCAGTTACTACGCCTGTGCAACCAGACTGCCGGATATCCCATAAACTAACGGGATCATCTGGCCCGTACCAACGCATTGTATGTTCCATAGAAAACAAAAATTTTTACAAAGTTCATAAAAAGCAGGGGAACCCGAGTGATTCCCTTTTGCTAGGATTTATAAATCTGCGAAATCGATGTAGCCAATACCGTTTACCAAAATAGGGTATACAAAGCCGTAATAATGCCTGCTACAATAAGGGTTCCTACTTGAAAAGACGGACTCATCGCAAACATTGATTTCTCAATTACCAATCCTTTGGGCTCTATTCCCTTTCGGTTTTCGTACTTACTAATGATTATCATCCCCAAAATGCTGATGATAAATACAAAGCCCATTCTGTCTATAAAAGGTATTTCAAAAATTCCTTCTGAATTCGCGGCAGAAAAGCCAGATGATTGCAGGAAAGATAAATCAACCCATTTAGGGAGAAACTTAAATATAACCGAGAAAATAAAACCGCCTATAGTAGCAAAAAGGGCGGCGTTGGAGGTAGCTTTTTTCCAGAAAAAACCGAGAATAAACATGGCAAAAATACCCGGTGAAACAAATCCGGTATATTCTTGAATATATTTAAATCCGCCTTTTTCAATTCCCAGATAAGGAGCTATTACTATTGCAATCACCATAGAAAAAATAATTACCCACTTTCCAATAGCAACTAGTTTTTGTTCATCTGCTGCTGGGTTGATTTTTTTCTGGTAAATATCTAGCGTAAAAATGGTGGATATGCTATTCGCCTTTCCTGCCAAAGAGGCAACAATTGCTGCCGTTAACGCGGCAAAAGACAACCCCTTTAAACCGGTTGGCAATAAATTCAATAAGGAGGGATACGCTTTATCCGCCATCAATTTTCCTCCTTCACCCAACAATTCTCCTTGAGAAAAATATCCTTTCTGATTTAATACATAGGCAGCAATACCAGGCAGTACAACAATCACCGGCATTAGCAGCTTTAAAAAAGAGGCAAACAAAATTCCTTTTCGTGCGGTGGGCAAACTGGCCCCCAGGGCTCGCTGAGTTATATATTGATTACATCCCCAATAATTTAAATTTACAATCCACATACCCCCAATTAAAACGGTTAAACCGGGTAAGTCTAGAAAATTGGGATTGTCTTTTTTGAGTATCATATGAAAATGATCATTCGCTTCTTTATATAAAAGCTGCATTCCTGCAATCGTTCCTTCTTGTCCATAAATTTTACTAACCAATCCCAGTGCCAGATAAGTAGTAACCAATCCGCCTAAAATCAAAAAGAATACCTGAATCACGTCGGTGTAGCCAATAACTTTCATTCCGCCTAGGGTAATAATTACAGCAAAGAGGCCCAGGAGATACATACAGGTTGTTAAGGAAATTCCACTGATACTATTTATTGCCAATGCCCCTAAATATAAAATAGAGGTAAGATTTACTATAACATACAAAAGCAGCCAGAAAACGGCCATTATCATGGCGACTGTATCGTTATAACGAGTACTTAAAAATTGAGGCATGGTGTAGATCTTATTTTTCAAGTACACCGGAATAAAAAATATGGCAACAATCATTAGTGAGGCAGCCGCCATCCATTCGTAGGTAGAAATAGCCAATCCCATGGTAAATCCATTTCCACTCATACCAATCATTTGCTCCGCAGAAATATTGGATGCAATCAGGGAGGCACCAATCGCCCACCAGGTAAGTGATCCTTCTGCCAAAAAATAATCATGAGAGGCAGATGCCGAAGATTGTTTTTTCTTTTTATATACCCAATAGCCATAGGCACTTACTATAATAAAATAAATAAAGAATACCAGATAATCAGCAGTGTGAAGCACTTTCATAATTGGGTTGGTTTATGGTAAGCAGGCTGTTAGTTGTTGTTCGAATAAATATAGTTTTTTCGGGTAGCCGTTTGCAGAAGTAATTTTAATAAATTATTTATAACCTGAAAAGCGGTTTAGCAATATACGAAATTTCATACCGGTTTAATCAGCTGTTGAATTGCTTCTGTAGAATAATCAGATACTTTTAATATAACGTTATCAAAGTTCGCAAACTCATCCTCAATATGCATCGTTGTTAAAACCACACATTCCATGCCGGCCATTTTTGCTGCTAGCACTCCTTTGGGAGAATCCTCAAAAACGATGCAATTACTTGGGTTAACTCCCAGCTGTTTTGCGCAGGAAAGAAAAGTTTCAGGGTGAGGTTTGCTAAGGGCAACATCCACAGCACTCACAATCGCCTTAAAATAATGCCTGATTTGTAAGCCATCCAATACATAATTAATATTCATTGGAAGAGCTGCTGATCCAATTCCCATAGGGATTGATTCTGCATAGGCTTTTTGTAAAAAAGATGCTAGTCCTGCGATCAATGAAAGATGAGGCTTGAATTCCAACTGATACGTTTGTTCTTTATGCAAAATCATAGTTTGCATCTCTTCGTTTGAGAATCTTCCCGGAAAAATTCTTTCCAACAATTCCTCGTTTTTTCCATAACACTCCAGTTTTACTTGCTGTAAACTCAACTCCGCACCTAATGAATTGAGAATAGAATGCCAGGCACGAATATGGAAGTCCATATCATCTATCATGGTTCCATTCAAATCGAAAATAAAAGCCTTTTGCTGCATAACTAATTTGTAAGCGCAGATTAAATGTATCGATTGATGATGTTTTCCAGATATTCCTGTTTCCCACTTGTGATAGCGGGCTCTCCCACAGTTGCAGCAATGGAAGCCAGTGTTTGGAGATTCATCTTTCCAGTTTCAAATGCCTTTCCTTGTTCAGTTTCAAAAGATGCATATCGGTTCGTTCTAAACTTCCGGTAATCTGATTTCTGTAATACCTGATCGGCCACAATTAATGCTCGGGCAAAAACATCCATTCCGCCAATATGGGCATAAAATAAATCGGCAGGATCGGTTGAATTTCGCCTGCGCTTGGCATCAAAATTTATCCCTCCGCCACTAAAACCGCCTGCTTCTACAATTACCAGCATCGTTTCTACCAGTTCATGGATGTTATTGGGAAACTGATCTGTATCCCATCCATTTTGGTAATCACCCCTATTGGCATCGATGCTTCCCAATACGCCTGCATCAGCCGCTACCTGCAGTTCATGCTGAAAGGTATGACCGGCCAGCGTAGCATGATTCACTTCGATATTCAGTTTAAAATCTTGCAATAAATCATATTGTCGAAGAAATCCAATTACGGTTTCACTGTCGTAGTCGTATTGATGTTTGGTTGGTTCACAAGGCTTCGGCTCAATAAAAAAGTGACCGGTAAATCCATTGCCTCTTGCGTAGTCCTTTGCCATATGCAGAAAACGAGCCAAATGTTCTTTCTCTTTTTTCATATTGGTGTTGAGCAAACTCATGTATCCTTCTCTTCCACCCCAAAATACATAGTTGGCTCCCCCCAGTTCGATGGTAGCATCTAAAGCAGCTTTTACTTGAGCGCCAGCATGTGCTACCACAGAAAAATCGGGATTGGTAGCAGCGCCATTCATATACCGGCGGTTGCTGAATAAATTAGCAGTTCCCCAAAGTAGCTGCACACCCGAGTCTTTTTGTTTCTGCTTAGCATACGCAGTGATTTGTTGCAATCTTCTTTCATTTTCTGCCATATCGTCTATAAAATCTACTACGTCTACATCATGAAAACAATAAAAAGGGATATTCATTTTAGTAATGAATTCGAAAGCTGCATCCATTTTATCTTTTCCCCGGGCGAGCGGATCATTTTGAATATTCCAGGGATATAAATGGGTAGGCTCTCCAAATGGATCAGCTCCATTGCCTACAAAACTGTGCCAGTAAGCACAGGCAAAGCGAAGCCATTCCTTCATGGGCTTTCCCGCAACCAATCTTTCCGCATCATACCAGCGAAAGGCTAATGGATTATCAGATTGAATCCCTTCAAACTGAATTTGCCCAATTCCTTTAAAAAATTCCTTACTTCCAGTTACTACTTGCATACTGATTATTTTTGATTGAATTAATAATGTAAAAGTTGTTGTTGTAAATGTTTGAGCCATTCTTGATAGGCTTCTTCCAGCTTATCGGCATCCCCATCTGGTTCTATCCGCTGCAATGGCTCAGCTGCAGCCATACTCATTCCATCCCCCAGTAACCCTCTACAAGCCCCTCTGGCGGCTCCGGCACTTCCATCTGTATCAAATAACTCAACCGGTGTTTGGGTAGCGTTTACAAAAGATTGAATAAATAATGTACTTAAAAACATATTGGCTTTTCCTGCGCGTATTACAGAGGGCTGAAGTTGATTTTCGCGTAAAATATCTAACCCATACCGGAATGCAAAAGCAATGCCTTCCTGAGCCGCTCTAAACAAATGAGCTGGGGTATGTTTATTAAAATTGATTTGTTGCAAATGAGCCTGCACCATTTTGTTTTCCAGCATTCTCTCGGCTCCATTTCCAAAGGGCAAGAGGGATAGCCCATCCGAACCCACCGGAATTTTAGCTGCCTGCGCATTGATTGCATCATAACTGAACGAAGCACCCGCTATTTGTTTAACCCAGCTGTTAAGGATCCCCGCACCATTAATACATAACAAAACCCCCAACCGGCGGTCTTGCGAACTATGGTTCACATGGGCAAAAGTATTTACTCTTGAAAGTCGGTCACAAGTAAGTTGATCGGTTACTGCATAAATTACTCCTGAAGTTCCTGCGGTAGCGGCTACTTCACCCGGAGATAACACTTGTAACGACCAAGCATTGTTTTGTTGATCACCAGCCTTATAGGTTACCGGAATACCGGGAGTTAAGCCTACTTTTTCCGCAACGAATTTGAGTAAGGTTCCATGTTCACTGAACACAGGCTGTATGGGTGGAAGTATAGATTCTTCCCATCCGAAGTAATTGAAAATATCTTTAGAAACTTCCTCCTTACTAAAATCCCAGAAAATGCCTTCCGATAAAGCAGCCGATGTTGTAGTGGCTGTTCCGGTAAGTCGGTAAGCGATAAAATCTCCGGGCAACATAATCTGGTGAATCTGCCTAAATAGCTCCGGTTCGTTTTGTTGCACCCAAGCCAATTTAGCTGCCGTAAAATTGCCGGGTGAATTGAGCAGGTGTTGCAAACAATGTTGTGGGCCAATAGCTTCAAATGCTTTTTGCCCTATGGAAACAGCCCTACTATCGCACCAGATAATACTATTGCGTAAACAATCTCCTTTTTCGTTAATCATCACCAGCCCATGCATCTGATAAGAAATCCCTATCGCAGAAATATCGGCTGAATGATATAAACCCGAAGCATTTGCTTTTAATATTACCTGCTGAACCTGTTCCCACCAGATATCGGGCGATTGTTCTGCCCATCCATCCTGTAAAGAAATGATAGCATTTTCTGTATCGGGATACTGAACGGTTAGCAATGGTTTAGAAAAGCGGTTATCTAAAACCGTTAACTTAACGGAAGATGTTCCTAAATCAATTCCCATGAATAACATAGCTGCAGAAATATGATTTTTTATAAAATAGTTACAACTGCTTTAAAACAATATAGTCCGAATCAATTAACTACGCAAACCTATTAAGCTGAAAACAGAAATACCCCGTTCCAGTTCCTACCAGATTAGTTGCCCTTCGTTTTATGAATGTAGCCAATTTTTTTTAAATTGCAACCGATTGCATAAATATGTGTATTTCTTGTGAAAAAGCCGAAATGTTACTCCAATCCCTACTCATCTGTGTAAAATTTAAGCGTATTTTTATATCACTCACATCCACCCATAATGCCCACAGGATTCCAAAAATTGTAACCGATTGTATAAATGAAGGCAGAAAAGGATATTACCATCTACGATCTAGCCCATGAACTCAATGTATCGGCAGCCACCGTTAGTCGTGCGCTGAATCATCATCCTACCATCAATAAAAACACCCGAAAAAAAATTATTGAGCTGGCCCAAAAAAGAGGCTATCGCTCCAATACTTTTGCCAGTAACCTACGAAAACAGCATACCAATACCATAGGACTCATCCTGCACGAGTTGAATAGCCAATTTATGGTTTCAGTATTATCTGGCATAGAAAAAGTTACCACCGAAGCCAATTACGATTTGATTATAGGGCATTCTTCAGAATCCAGTAAAAAAGAAGCTGCTAATGCGCTAAATTTTTTTAATAAGCGGGTAGATGGGCTAATTGCATCGCTGGCATTCGATACCGAAAATTTAGATCACTTTGCCCCCTATAAAAAAAGGGGGATACCGGTAGTTTTTTTCGACCGGGTATTTGAGGAAGCTGAAGGTGCGAAGGTAATTATCAATAATCGCAAAGCAGGTTTTGAAGCTACCCGTCATTTGATTATGGAGGGATGCACAAAAATAGTGCATGTTACCGCCAGCTTGCAGCGAAATGTATACAATGAACGTTTCAAAGGATATCAGGATGCCTTAGCGGCACATCATCTGCAATTCTTGGAAAAAAATCTGCTGATTACTAATCTATCAGAAAAAGATAGTATCGCCGCAGCCAAAAAAATATTGGCCATGAAACCAATGCCAGACGGTATTTTTATAACCAATGATTTTTCGGCAGCGGTTATTATGAGAACCCTGCAGGATGAGGGCATTCGTATTCCGGAAGATATGGCAATTGTAGGATTTAATAATGATACCATCAGCACCCTTATCCAGCCCACCCTAACAACCATCAACTACCCAGGTGCTGAAATTGGTGAAATTGTGGCCCAAAATCTTATCCAACATTTACAGGGTAAATCAGATTTATCATTAACCAATACAATAATTATCAATTCGGCTCTAATAATAAGAGCTTCATCCAGCAGAAAAAATAAATTATGAAGAATATGGTAGCTCCTCAATTATTCGCAAAAAAAACAAACAGCCTTTCAATGAATCCAATGAAATTTGAAAAAATTTTTCATACAAAATATTCGCTGGCTTCTTTGCTTATACTCTTAATTCAGTTACTATCTTTATCCATATCTGCCCAAAATATAGGGACCTTAAAAAAGTTGCCTCGCTCGCAACCACTTGTAACCAACTTTTATACAGCCGACCCTTCCGCCCATTTATTTGAGGGTAAAATATATATCTATTGCTCACATGATATAGATGCCGGTATACCTGAGAATAATAACGGAGATCACTTTTCTATGAGAGACTATCGCATTTATTCGATGGACTCAATAAATGGCCCTGTTACCGACCATGGAGTTGCATTGGAAATTAAAGACATTCCCTGGGGCGGACGACAGCTGTGGGCCCCTGATGCTGCCTTTTCTAAGGGTACCTATTATTTATACTTTCCACTGAAAGATAAAAATGATATTTTCAGAATCGGTGTGGCTACTTCAACAAACCCAGCAGGCCCATTTAAAGCAGAAAAAAATCCGATCGCCTATAGTTATAGCATCGACCCGGCTGTTTTTCAAGACGATGATGGAAGTTTTTATATGTACTTTGGAGGCATCTGGGGTGGACAGTTACAAAAATGGGAAAACAATGTGTATGACCCTTCCGGACTACTCCGAAAAAAAGATCAGCTGGCGATATTACCACGGGTTGCTAAATTATCATCCGACATGAAACAGTTTGCCGAAAGCGTTCGGGAAGTGAAAATTCTAGATGCCGCCGGAAATCCGCTTGAGGAAGGGAATAATCAAAAAAGATTTTTCGAAGCTTCCTGGATGCACAAATACAATGGAAAATATTACTTCTCTTATTCCACCGGTGATAGTCACTTGATCTGTTATGCAGTAGGTGATAGTCCCTATGGTCCATTTACCTATAAAGGAAAAGTATTAGAACCCGTAGAAGGTTGGACGAGCCATCATTCTATTGTAAATATTCGGGGAAAATGGTATCTTTTCTATCACGATACCCAACTCTCTGGAAAAACGCATTTAAGAAATATAAAAGTTACCGAACTAATACATTTACCCAATGGAACCATTCAAACTATTCAACCTTATCAATAAAGTAAATAAGAAATTATTTTTTGTTTGGTTGGCTTGTTGGATAGGATTTTCTGCCAACAGCCAAAATACGCTATCTATTGACGTTTCCAAAGGGAAGGAAATCATTAATAAAAACATCTATGGACATTTTGCAGAACATCTTGGAAACGGCATTTATGGAGGATTGTATGTGGGAGAAAACAACACAACCATTCCTAATAAAAATGGAATCCGAACCGATGTGCTTGATGCCTTAAAAAAATTAAAAGTCCCCGTTGTTCGCTGGCCGGGTGGTTGCTTTGCCGATACCTACCATTGGAAGGATGGTATTGGAGATAAAAAGAAACGTCCCTCGATGCTGAATATCTGGTGGGGAAATGTAAAAGAAGATAACAGTTTTGGCACGCATGAATTTTTACAATTCTGCGAAATGCTGCAGGCAGAACCCTATTTAAGTGGCAATGTGGGCAGCGGTACCGTTCAGGAAATGGCAGATTGGGTGGCCTATACCAATTATCCAAAAGGTAGCAACCCTGTTACCGATTCACGAGTGGCCAATGGGAGAACAGAACCCTGGAAAGTTACCTACTGGGGAATTGGAAATGAAGCCTGGGGTTGTGGTGGAAACATGAAGCCCGAGTATTATGCAAACTTATTTCGACAATATGCTACTTTTTTAACTGACGGCAAAAATCGCTTGATGCGCATTGCATCGGGAGCCAGTGACGGGGATTATAATTGGACAGAAGTGCTGATGCGGGATATTCCCCATCATCTATTAGATGCCGTAGCCTTGCATCACTATTCGATTATCAACTGGAATAAAAAAGGATCCGCCACCGCTTTTAGCGAAGAGCAATATTTTAAAATTATGCAGAGCGCAATTCAGATGAATGAGTTGGTGGAAAAACACAGTGCCATTATGGACAAATATGACCCACAAAAAAAAGTGGCATTATTTGTGGATGAATGGGGGGGGTGGTATGATGTAGAACCCGGAACCAATACAGGATTTCTCTTCCAACAGAATACGATGCGGGATGCTATGGTAGCTGGCGTTACGCTGAATATTTTTAATAACCACTGCGATCGAGTTAAAATGGCCAATCTGGCCCAAATGGTAAATGTTCTCCAGTCTGTGGTGTTAACCCATCAGCAGAAAATCATTCGAACACCTACCTATCATGTAATGGAGATGTATAATGTGCACCAAGATGCAACCTTGCTGCCCTTGCAAATAACCAGTAACCCCTATCAATATGGAAACCAAACTTTACCTGCACTGTCAGCCTCTGCCTCAAAAGATAAAGCAGGGACTATTCATATTTCGATTGTAAACATTGATGCAAAGCAACCACAAAATCTTACTCTTTCATTGTCTAATACCCCATTACAAAATATAAAAGGAAGAATCTTAACAGCCGAAAAAATACAACAGTATAATAGCTTTGAACAACCAGATTTAATTCAACCGGCAAGCTTTACCCAATTCAAAACATCTGGCAGTGAATTAACAATTACGATTCCTCCTTTTTCGGTAATAGTATTAGCAATTTTTCCCCAATAAATTGAATATTACATCACTTCAGTTCTTCATGCAAAGAATAATAATGAGTATATAGGAGTGGAATCTTTATTGGATGGATTAGGGCTCATGCCAAGTTTAGGATTTGCTTTATAGAAAAAATTCCAACTAAGAAAAGCGGTAGAATAATTGCTGCCTTCTTGAGGATAACCATTGGGTCGGCTTTAATAGCAGGTTTAACGGTTGCCGAACTGGTAGCGCCCCTAATTACGGGAGAACAAATAGCCACGGAAATTATGGTATGAGCAGTTAGCGCAGGCAGTGTATTGGGTTCTCCTATTAGCGACTCCTGATTTTGGATGATTAATGAGTTTTTTCAACTCACACTGGGCCAAACCTTTTAATCTTGGACTTTGAGTGAGACAATCATTTCAATCATTGGGCTATTGGGAGTTATACTTTTACAAAGTATATTTTTATAGTAAATAAGTATCTAAAATAAAAAGGTGAAATCATAGTTAAATAAACTTAAAAAGTTTTCTGGATATTGGAAAATTTGTAAATTTAGCTTCACATAAAAAAATTGTTATGAAAAAAATTTTCCTAATTCTCTTCGCCTGCTGCCTATTTACAGTTGGAAGTATGGCACAAACCAAAAAAGCTGAACCTGCAAAAACTGCGAAGGCGGCTGCCGGTCCTGCCAAAAGTGATGGCACCCCCGACATGCGCTATAAAGCGAATAAAGAAGCTCCCAAGCCAGCAGCGGGTCCAACAAAAAAAGACGGCACTCCCGACATGCGTTATAAAGACAATAAGGGAGCTGCCCCTAAAAAAGGAAAAGGTTAATCAGCTTAACAAATCATTGTTTGAAAAGCCACTGGAATCAGTGGCTTTTTTTTCGGCCTCATATGAAATAGATTGAGCTGCAATCCATCCACCCGACCAGGATTGTTGAAAATTAAACCCTCCGGTAATACCATCAATATCCAACACTTCCCCACAAAAATAGAGACCCGTAACTCGCTTGCTTTGCATAGTATTCGCATCAACCTCATTCAACTTGATTCCTCCACAGGTAACAAACTCTTCTTTAAATGTGGTTTTACCTTGAAAATGATATTCTGAATGGGTAAGCAGCTTGATACATTTGTTTTGGGCAGTAGTGGATAAATCACCCCATCGTTTATCGGCATCAATACCCGCTTTCGTAAGAAAATACATCCACAAACGAGCGGGAAATGCAACAGGTGGGTGGGAACCGATTTTTTGAACCGCTTTCTCCTGTCGCCAATGTTGCCAGGCTTCACGCAAAGAAGTTTCATGGTAATCCGGCATCCAATTGATGATGAGTGTTCCGCTATATTGCTGCTCGGCCAAATGTCGGGCGGCAAAAGCCGATAACTTAAGGATTGCCGGACCACTAAGTCCCCAGTGAGTAATTAACACTGGTCCCCTCTCTTGCAACTTGGCATTTGCGATTGCAATGCTAACAGGATTTACAGTAATACCCATTAAGGCCCTTAACTCCGGATCGGGGATATTGAAAGTAAACAAAGATGGTACGGGAGGTTCAATTGAATGTCCTAGTTTTTCGAGCCAACTAAACTGATTGGCTTTGGGATAACCACCTGTTGCAACACAAATAAAATCTGCCGCATATTTTTCTCCACTCCCAGTAGTAAGTACAAAACCATCATCTAATTTTTGCACTTCGGTAACCTCCTTTTTTATTTTTACAATTACCTGATGCGCATCTGCTTCTTTGAGCATGCAATTTACAATGGTGGTTGACTGATGAGTTTCCGGAAACATTCTCCCATCCGATTCCGTAATTAATCGAACGCCTCTTTCCTCAAACCAGTTGATTGTATCAGCCGGACCAAATTGATGAAACATTTTTTTTACAAAATGCTGACCTCTGGGATATTTTCTGCTTAATTCGTCAATATCAAAACACGCATGGGTAACATTGCATCTTCCTCCCCCACTAATACGCACTTTAGACAGTAGTTGCGCTGATTTTTCGAGGAGGATAACTTGTATTTGTGGATTATTAATAGCAACATTGATAGCGCAGAAGAATCCTCCCGCACCTCCTCCAATTACAAGTAAGGTTGCTGTTTTTTTCATGGTGTCATGCGCATGAGTCCTGCCATTTTTCTAATTCCCGACCATAAATTTCCTATCCGCATATTTTCATTTTCTGCATGTTGGTTATTGTCAAAATTGGCAACCGGAACAGTAATGGGTAATGCATTGGCATATTGCTCAAAAATAAACAGAGGCAAACTACCTCCCATAGATGGTGAAATTACAAGTGGCAGTTCTGAGGCACTGTTGAGCGCTTTTATTACTTTTTGGGCAAAGGGATGTTGCAGGGGTGTTCGCTGTGCATTATAGCCTGATTTTCGCTTTACCTGAATAATTTTATCATACCGGGCACGTTCCTCTTCTGTTGGGGCCGAACCAGTAATAAAATAACCCTGTTCGCGTATATGATTTTCTATTAACTGTTGTTGCTTTTGATAGTCAACTCCTGCAACCAAACGTAAGTCTAAGGTGGCAGTGGCAATTGAAGGAATAATATTGCTAGCCAACTTTCCAGTTGCAGCACTTTGTATCCCATTAATATTTAATGATGGCAATAACAGCGAGGCAGCCAGTGAACGATTGGGCGATTCCGGTCGCTTAAATCCATATATTTTTTGCAGTTCGCTGTCAATCATCGGCACACTTTCTACCACTTTTTTTTCCGCCTCCGTTAAAGGGGTTACCTGGTCGTAAAAACCTTTTATCAGCACATTGCCATCATCATCCTTCATAGAGGCTAACAATCGGCTCAGTAGAAAGGCGGGATTAGGTGCCCAGTTTCCGTAATGACCACTATGCAGGGGGCGATTACTTCCATAAACGGTTAACTCCATACCTGCATCACCCCGAACGCCTAAATAAACTACGGGCCTGCCTGAGGGATGTTCAGGTCCATCGCAAATTATCCATCCATCACTTTTCAGCAAGGGTGCATATCGGGTGAGTATATCTGCCAAATGGGTTGAACCTGCTTCCTCTTCACCCTCAAAGAAAAAACGAAGATTAACGGTGGGTGTTATGCCCAGTTGCCGGAGTGATTCGTAAGCAAGGATTATTGAAAAAATACCGGCTTTATCATCTGCACTTCCTCTACCGGTAATTCTCCAGTTAGGGTTAATAGTGTTGTAGGATTCGTAATTCTTTATCACGGAAAAGTGCCGGTTGGGAGCACTATCAATCAGAAGTGGTTTAAAAGGATGCCATCCTGGTAGCCACTGGGCACTATCAACCGGCTGACCATCATAATGCGCATAGAAAACAACGGTTTGGGTTGCACCCGGAACATTCACTTCACCATAGATTGCCGGAGGCACGTCGGATTTACCAGCTTCTAATAATTGTACTTGCTGAATCCCGCTTTTCTTCATCCTATCCATAATAAAAGTGGCATTCTGCTGAATCGAAATTTTGTCACTAGCCAAATTAGGAATCCGAATGAAATTCAGGTATTCTTTCAACCAAGTTTTCTCATTATCCTGCACATATTCTCGGATACGAATTGCCTCCGTTGGCTGTGCAAAAAGAGATCCCATAACTATGCATGCTAATGCAATTGAAAAGATTATCTTTTTCATGCCGAAAAATTTATTGGAAAAATTAATTAATAATAAGCGGAATTCAAATGGGGATTCGCTTTTTCGGCTGCCTCAATAATACTGTAATCTGAAAGTATCATTGCTTTGTTTCGCTTTACACAGATATCATGTTCAAAATGTACGGCTACTTTCCCGTCGCGTGTTCGAACCGTCCAGCCATCTTCGTCTGTATAAATTTCTCTGGAGCCCAAAGTAATCATTGGTTCAATTGCCAAAACAAGGTTTTCTCGTAGTTTAGGTCCAGACCCACGCTTTCCATAATTGGGTACCTGTGGATCTTCGTGTAATTCTTTACCTAAGCCATGGCCTACCAATTCACGAACAACTCCATATGGATGTTTTCGTTCTACATAATCCTGAATAGCAAAGGAAATATCCCCTACCCGATTATTTACAAGGGCTTTTTCTATTCCGAGGTAAAGGGATTCTTTGGTAACTTTTACCAGCTGAAGTATTTCGGGGGAAGTATCTCCAATGATAAAAGTATAGGCATGATCACCATGCCAACCTTGCAAAATAACGCCAATATCGATAGATACTACATCTCCTTCTTTTAATGGCATATCATTGGGAAATCCATGAACGACCACATCATTAACCGATGCACAAATATTATGCGGATATCCTCTGTATTGGAAAAAAGAAGGAATGGCCTTACTGTCGCGGATGAATTGATTACAAAGTGCATCTATTTGCAAGGTAGAAACACCGGGTTTGAGCATCTTGGCAACTTCTACTAGAGTTTGGCTTACCAACAAGGCTGCCTGCTGCATCAATTTCACCTCGCTCTCTGTTTTACAAAACATCATGAAGCAATCAGTTATGGTAAAAAAATAACCTGCCGGGCCATACCAGACAGGTTACTATTATACCGTTACATAATATTAAATAGTAGTGGTGGTAGTAGTTCCTACTGTTTGCCTACCCTGTATGCGTCCACTCTTCATAAGTCCATCATATTGACGCATCAGCAGATAGGTTTCAATTTGCTGAAGGGTATCTAGAATTACTCCTACCATAATCAACAAAGAAGTACCTCCAAAAAAGGAGCTAAATCCCTGAGTTACATTCAATCGCTGTGCAAAGCCTGGCATAATACCTACAAAAGCTAGGAAGATAGCACCAGGTAAGGTAATCTTATCCATAATACCCCCGATATAATCAGCAGTGGGTTGTCCGGGTTTAACACCTGGCACAAAACCATTGTTTTTCTTCAGGTCTTCGGCAATTTGCTTGGGATTGAAAATAAGTGCTGTATAAAGGAATGTGAATCCAATCACCATTACAGCATAAATCAACATGTACCAGAAGTTACTGTGATCGTTAAATATTCGAACGATTCCTTGTGTTGAGTCGAGGTTGGTAAATGAAACCAGGGTAGGTAGGAACATAATTGCCTGAGCAAAAATGATCGGCATAACTCCGGCACTATTCACTTTGATGGGTAAGAACTGTCGAGCACCACCCACTTGTTGATTACCTACGATTTGTTTGGCATAATTAACTGGAATTTTTCTAACACCCTGTACCAAAACAATCAATCCCATAATAATTATTACCAGAATGGCAATTTCAACCAAGAATATCAATAATCCTCCGCCACCACGTTGTTCTTTGGAGCTAAACTCCTGAACGATTGAAATAGGTAAACGGGAAAGAATACCCACCATGATGATGATGGAGGTTCCGTTACCTAATCCTTTATCCTGAATACGCTCTCCCAGCCACATTACAAATAGTGTACCGGCAGTTAGGGTAATAATAGTTGAAAAGGTAAAAGCAGAACCTTCGAATCCGGGTAAAATAGCTTCCCGATATCCTGGCCCATTCAAATAAGCTACATAAGCGCCTGCCTGAAATATGGTAACAATAACGGTAAGATAGCGTGTCCACTCATTAATCTTTTTCCTACCACTATCGCCATCTTTCTGAATTTTTTGCAAGGTAGGAACTAAGATCGTCATCAACTGCATAAAAATAGAAGCAGAGATATATGGCATGATACCCAGTGCTAAAATAGATGCCTGAGAAAAACCACCACCGGCAAACATATCAAAAATTCCCAGCAAACCATTGTTGCTGGCTGATTTTTGAGCTTGCTCAATTTTATTTGGATCCATTCCCGGAAGAACAATATGGTTACCGAGCCGATAGGTGAACACCAAAGCGAGCGTGAGAATAATTTTATCACGTAGCTCCTCAATAGTCCAGATATTCTTTAAAGTCTGTATTAATTTTTTCACTGAATTGCGATTGAATACGTAAACGGATGATTGAAAAATACACAGCTATTTCTGTGCAGGGCAATTTACGATAAATTACGCGATTATTTCTAAGGTTCCGCCGGAAGCTTCAACAGCTGCTTTGGCTTTCTCACTTGCGGCATTTACTTTAAAGGTCATTGGAGCCTTTAACTCGCCGGTAGCCAATAATTTAACGCGGTCGTTTCTGCTTATCAAACCATTGATATATAATAATTCGGCACTGAATTCAGTGAAACCATATTTTTCAACCAACTGAGCCACCTGACCCAGGTTGAAAACTTTATATTCAATACGGTTATTATTGGTAAAGCCTCTCTTGGGGATCCGGCGCTGAATAGGCATCTGTCCACCTTCGTGGGCCATTTTGCTTTTATAACCGGCTCGGCTTTGTCCACCTTTGTTACCTTTAGTAGATGTACCTCCTTTACCGGAAGCCTCTCCACGACCAATTCTGATTGCTTTGTGTGTTGAACCTTTAGCAGGTTTGAGTGTGTGCAGTTTCATGTATTGATGTTTGAACTTACGGGGAATCACCCCTCGCGTTAATAAATAAATGTATAGAGAAGCGGGAAAAGGCGAATTATGCCAATTCCTCCACTTTCACCAAATGGCTCACTTTCTGAATCATGCCAAGTATTTGCGGAGTAGCTTCTACTTCTTTAGAAGCATTCAGCTTTTTCAAACCTAAAGCAACCAATGTTTTTTTCTGACGCTCCGAACGATCGATTCCGCTTTTTACCTGTGTGATTTTAACTTTTTTCATAACTGTTATTTAAGGGGGTACACCCTGATTATCCGTTAAATACTTTACTCAATTTGAGCGTGCGTGTTTTAGCAACTTGAACTGGCTCCCGCAACATAGCCAAAGCTTTTATAGTTGCTTTTACCACATTGTGCGGATTGGCCGAACCCAAACTTTTTGCCAGAACGTCGGTTACACCTGCACTTTCCAATACGGCACGCATACTACCTCCGGCAATTACACCTGCTCCGTGAGCGGCTGGCTTTATTAACACTTTGGCAGCACCATCTTTAGCTAACTGCTCATGTGGAAT
The DNA here is from genome assembly GCA_037131895.1 of Chitinophagia bacterium. Taxonomy (GTDB): domain Bacteria; phylum Bacteroidota; class Bacteroidia; order Chitinophagales; family Chitinophagaceae; genus Sediminibacterium. The sequence continues at coordinate 54,307 of JBAXQE010000014.1, forward strand.
GGTTCCATGCATAATAGGCACTTTCACCATATTCTTTTTGGCATCTTCAATACCTTTAGAAATAGCTTCCTGTACTTCCTTTGCTTTTCCGAGTCCGTGACCTACTACTCCATTTTCATTTCCTACTACTACCAGCGCCGAAAAACTGAATGTTCTACCACCTTTTGTGGTTTTAACTACGCGATTAATAGCAACCACCTTATCTTTCAGCTCCATTTCCCCGGCTGCTTTTACTTTACTTACGTTGAGTTTAGACATTTGTCTGAAATTAAATATTGAATGAGTCGTTTACGATTAAAATTGAAGTCCGCCTTCCCGGGCACCATCCGCTACGGATTTAACCCGACCATGGTATAAATTGCCACCTCTATCAAATACACAAGTTTGCAAACCGAGTGCCAGTGCTTTTTGTGCAATAGCATTCCCCACCATTTTAGCTTTTTCTATTTTAGTAGTTTTTTGAGCTTGAATGTCTTTGTCGAGAGAAGAAGCGGAAGCAAGTGTTACGCTATTGTCATCATCAATCAGCTGTGCATAGATTTCAGCGTTACTTCTAAAAACTGACAAACGAGGCTTTACAGCAGTTCCGGCAATCTTTTTACGAATGCGGAATCTGATTTTTTGCCTTTGAATCAATTTACTCATGGTATTCTATTTGTGCTCACCGATTCTGCCGGAAAGCTGTTACGATTTAAAATTTTTAATTCCTATTTACCAGCAGCCTTACCTGCTTTTCTTCTCAATTGTTCCCCAATATATTTAACCCCTTTTCCTTTGTACGGTTCAGGCTTTCTGAGGCTGCGCAATTTGGCTGCTACCTGCCCAATTAATTGCTTATCAACTCCCTCTAGAAAAATTTTAGGGTTTTGACCTTTCTCAGTTAAGGTAGTTACTTTCAATTCTTTTGGAATTTCGAAAATGATATTGTGAGAATATCCCAGTGCAAGATCAAGAACATTTCCAGTGTTGGCAGCCTTAAAACCTACCCCTACTAATTCAAGATCTTTTTTGAATCCCTCTGTAACGCCCTTTACCATATTACTAACTAAAGAACGATATAGTCCGTGCATGGCACGATGACGAATTTGATCTGTTGGTCTGGTTAAAATTGCCTGGCCATCCTTCACCTCAACTGAAATATCACGATTGATAGATTCTTTCAGCTCACCTTTGGGACCCTTTACAGTTACCACATGATCGGCACTCAATGTAATGGTTACGCCAGCTGGAATTGTAACGGGTTGTTTTCCTATACGAGACATAGTCGATTTATTTATTTTTTATAAAATTGTCTGATTCTTGTTCAGCCCCGACTAAAGGCTTAATTGTAGAACCAGCCGAAGTATTAATAGATGTAACAAAGAACTTCACCACCAATATTCTGTGCTTTAGCCTGCTTATCTGTAATCACGCCTTTTGAGGTGCTCAAAATAGCAACTCCCAAACCATTGATTACCCGCTTAATTTCTGCTGGCTTTGCATACTGACGCAAACCAGGACGACTAACTCTTTCCAAAGAGCGAATAGCGGCTTGCTTAGTTTGAGGATCATACTTAAGGGCGATTTTAATTAGCCCTTGTTTATTATCATCTTCAAATTTGTACTTCAGGATATATCCCTGCTCATACAAGATTTCAGTCATGCGCTTTTTCATGTTGGAAGCAGGAATCTCAACCAGTCTATGACCGGCCATTTGTGCGTTGCGGATTCTGGTGAGGAAGTCTGCTATAGGATCAGTTACCATAATTATTTGAATTAAATCAGTTCAAAATGAGTTTGTTAAGCAAAAATTACCAGCTGGCTTTTTTTACACCTGGAATAATGCCATTCAGTGCCATGTCGCGGAACATAATCCTCGAGATACCAAAATATCGCATGTACCCCTTAGGACGACCCGTTAGCTGACAACGATTTTTTAATCTAACAGGAGAAGCATTTTTAGGGAGCTTGTCAAGACCGGCATAATCTCCGGCTGCTTTTAGGGCTTTCCGCTTATCAGCGTATTTAGCAACCATTTGCTCACGCTTTCTCTGTCTGGCTTTGATGGATTCTTTTGCCATGGGTATTAGTTGTTTTCTTTTTTAACATTTTTAAAAGGCATTCCCAATTCTTTCAACAATTCGAAAGCTTCTTCATTGGTGTTTGCCGTTGTAACGAACGTGATGTCTAAACCAGTAATTTTATTTACTTTGTCGATATCAATTTCAGGGAAGATGATTTGCTCAGTAACGCCCAGCGTATAATTACCACGGCCATCAAAAGCTTTATCACTGATTCCTTTAAAGTCACGTACACGAGGTAGGGCAACAGAAACTAGTCTATCGAGGAATTCGTACATTTTTTCACCGCGCAAAGTTACCCGAGCACCGATTGGCATGCCCTTACGTAGTTTGAAGTTTGAGATATCTTTTTTAGATAGGGTGGGAACTGCTTTTTGACCAGTAATCATGTTCAGTTCATCAACTGCTACATCCACCAACTTTTTGTCGGTAACTGCACCATTTACGCCACGGTTGATACAAATCTTTTCGAGGCGAGGTGCCTGCATGATTGATTTGTATGAAAATTTTTTCATTAGAGCAGGAACTACTTCCTTGCTATATTTATCGGCCAGTCTCGGAGTGTATTTTACTGTACTCATTTGATTACCTCCCCTGATTTTTTAGAAATACGAACTAATTTTCCTTCTTCGCGGCTTCTTTTAATACGGGTAGCTTCTCCAGCTTTCACATCCCACAACATCACATTAGAAATGCTGATAGGTGCTTCTTTCTGAATAATACCACCTTTGGTATTTTGCGCAGAAGGTTTGGTATGCTTCTTAACAATATTGATACCCTCAACCACTACGCGCCCCTTATCTACAATCACTTCCAGCACAATGCGGGGTTTCTTGAGGTCTTTTCCATCACCGGCAATCACCACAACGGTATCGCCTTTCTTGATGTTGAACTTAGGTTTAAATCTTGTACTCATGGTACCCTCCAACTCCCGGGGGAGTTATTTTTAATTGGTAAATATTAGTTGTATGTTACGTTATTATAATACTTCTGGAGCCAGTGAAATAATCTTCATATATCCCTTATCACGCAATTCACGGGCAACCGGTCCGAAAATACGGGTACCTCTTGGTTCATCAGAATTATTCAACAATACCACTGCATTATCATCAAAGCGAATATAAGATCCATCCTTGCGGCGAAGCTTGTTTTTCGTTCTTACGATTACTGCTTTTGATACAGTACCCTTTTTAATACCGCCTGCAGGGATAGCATCTTTTACAGTTACTACAATTTTGTCGCCGATTTTGGCATAATCCTGGCCACTGTTACCTAGCACACGGATACACAGTACTTCTTTTGCACCACTGTTATCTGCTACGTTTAATCTGCTTTCTTGCTGAATCATTGTTATTCTGTTTGAAATTTGATAGTAGAAAAGTATACCAGGTTGTTACTGCTTTTTCTACTGAGCTCTTAATTATTTCGCTTTTTCCACAATCTCTATCAGTCTCCAGCGCTTTGTTTTACTCAGCGGTCTGGTTTCCATAATTTTTACAACGTCACCTACACCACACTCACTCTTTTCATCATGTGCATGGAATTTGGTAGTTTTTTTAACGAACTTTCCGTAGATGGGGTGTTTCACTTTCCTTTCTACAGCAACGGTGATGGTTTTATCCATTTTATCACTGGTTACAACCCCCGTTCTTGTTTTGCGTAAATTTCTTTCAGCCATTGTTCTTGGTTTATGGTTTAGATGCCCATTTCTTTATTCTTCAATTCAGTTTTCAACCGAGCGATATCCCGGCGAAGTACACGGATGTTCATTGGATTTTCAAGTGGGGAAATTGCATGCGCAAATTCCAGCTTCTTTAATCTCAGTTGATCATCCTGAATTTTTGCAGAAAGGTCGGTCGCACTCATTTCTTTAAGCGACTTATTAAATGCATATGCTTGTTTAGTAGCCATGGGTAAACTTTTTTATAGATTTTATGCCTGCAAATCTCTTCTGATGATAAATTTGGTAGCTATGGGTAATTTTTGAGCAGCCAATTTCATGGCTTCCTTAGCGGTTTCCATGGTTACACCGTCGCACTCGAAAATAATACGACCTGGTTCAACTACTGCGGCCCAAAATTCTGGATTTCCTTTACCCTTACCCATACGTACTTCGGCTGGTTTACGGGTAATGATTTTATCGGGGAATATACGAATCCATACATTTCCTTCTCTTTTCATAGCACGCGTCATTGCCTGACGAGCAGATTCAATCTGACGATTGGTTAACCAGATAGGCTCCAAAGCTTTCAGGGCAAATGAACCAAAAGATATGGATGTTCCGCGTTTGGCAACTTCACGAATCCGTCCTTTTTGTTGCTTCCGGTGCTTGCTTCTTTTAGGTTGTAACATGTATTACTGTTTGTATTTCTTAAATAACGTTCGTCTAGTTCTTTATTTATCTGCGATTTCCGCCACCAGCTCTTCCACCTCTATCGCCACCTCTATCTCCGCCACCGGCTCTGCGGTCATCTCTTCTATCACCACCTCTTCTATCTCCACCCCGATCATCCGCACGATCTCTTCTGTCGCTCATATCATTTTTTCCACCTACAAAATTTGGATTTAGTTCACGTTTGCCTAAAACCTCTCCCTTACAAATCCAAACTTTAATACCGATTTTACCATACACAGTTTGTGCAAATACGCTGGCATAGTCAATATCCATTCGAAAAGTATGCAGGGGAATACGACCTTGCTTGAATTCTTCACTACGGGCAATTTCAGATCCACCCAAACGACCGCTCACCTTCACTTTAATCCCTTCCGCACCCATCCGTAAAGTGGAAGCAATAGACATTTTAATGGCGCGCTTGAAATTGATACGATTCTCAATTTGACGAGCAATGGTATCGCCTACAATAATCGCATCCAATTCAGGACGACGAATTTCGAGGATGTTGATCTGTACATCCTGGTTGCTGGTCAAATTCTTCAATTCTTCTTTAATACGGTCTACCTCACCACCACCTTTACCAATAATGATACCAGGCTTGGAAGTATGAATGGTAACAATCAATTTACCCAGTGTACGCTCAATAACAATTTTGGCAATACCGCCTTTATTGATACGGGCATTGAGGTAAGTACGAATTTTATGATCTTCAATTAGATTGTTGGCGTAGTCTTTTTTACTGCCATACCAGTTACTGTCCCATCCACGGATGATACCTAACCTGTTACCAATTGGATTTGCTTTTTGACCCATATAAACGTTTTACGTATTAGTTGTTAGAATCTACAATTAAGGTTACATGATTACTGCGCTTACGAACACGATAGCCGCGACCCTGGGGTGCAGGACGCATTCTCTTCAATGTACGTCCGCCATCAACAAAAACGGTTTTTACAATCAGTCCGCTATCAGCAGCACTAACACCGCTATTTTTTTGTTCCCAGTTATTGATAGCGCTCTTCAGCAATTTTGCCAAAGGAACAGCATTGTGCTGAGGATGGTGCTCTAAAATTGCGAGTGCTTTTTCTACATCCATTCCACGAATCACATCAGCCAAAAGTCGCATCTTACGCGGTCCGGTCGGATAATTATTCAGTTTTGCTACTGCTTCCATGTAATTTTAATTTATAGTTAGCTTCCGGATTTTTACTTCCCTCTGCTTACGATTGATTTATTTTTTAGTGCCTGCGTGTCCTCTAAAATTGCGGGTTGGTGAAAATTCACCCAGTTTATGGCCTACCATGAACTCAGTAACATACACAGGGATAAACTTATTCCCGTTATGCACTGCAAAAGTATGACCCACAAAATCTGGTGTGATTGTACTCCGGCGACTCCAGGTTTTGATAACACCTTTCTTGGTTCTGCCATCCGTCATAGCAACTACTTTGGTTTCTAGGTTGGCATCAACGTAAGGACCTTTTTTTATCGAACGACCCATAATGTATGAGTTAATTTATTGAATGAATTATTTAGCAATTTTTTTACCATCTCTCCGTTGGATAATCAGTTTATCACTGCCTTTTCCTCTTGTACGAGTTTTTTCACCTTTGGCATACTTACCGGTTCTGCTTCTTGGGTGACCTCCAGAGGCTTTACCTTCACCACCACCCATCGGGTGATCAACAGGGTTCATGGCAACACCTCTAACCCTTGGTCTGATTCCCTTCCAGCGATTTTTTCCCGCTTTACCAGCTGTTTCCAGATTATGGTCGCTGTTGGATACTACACCAACGGTAGCATAGCAATTGATTAATACTTTACGAAGTTCACCAGAAGGCATTTTCAATACCGCATAAGCTTCTTCTTTATTGGCCAATTGTGCAGAAGAACCAGCACTTCTTACCATTTTAGCACCCTGACCTGGTTGTAATTCGATATTGTGAATAATAGTACCTAAAGGCATATTCTTCATCAATAACGCATTACCAATTTCGGGTGCAACACTATCTCCAGCAATTACGGTGGATCCTACCTGAATTCCTTGTGGAGCAATGATGTAGCGCTTTTCTCCGTCTGTATATTGTAGTAAAGCTATGAATGCGGTTCTGTTCGGATCGTATTCTACAGATAGAACGGTGGCAGACATATCACGCTTATTGCGCTTGAAATCTATAATACGATAGTGTTGTTTATGCCCACCTCCCATATAACGGGAGACACGACGACCTTGGAAGTTTCTTCCGGCCGTATTTTTCTGTGGCTCCAGCAAGCTCTTCTCAGGCTGGTTGGTAGTGATTTCTGCATAGGCATTCCCGATTTTCCAACGGGTTCCTGCAGTAATCGGTTTGTACTTTTTAAGTGCCATTTTGTTTAGTTTTCCTTCGCTTTTGCGTTTTTATTACAAATCAACTTTCGCGGTAGTTGAACACCATACTTTCCCAGTAAGGCCGGGAGCGCCTAAATATTAAATATTAGCGTACAAATCAATGCTTTCTCCAGATGCAACTGTTACCAAAGCCTTTTTGTAAGCACCTTTCATTCCTTGAATAAAACCAGCCTTTGTATAGCGTGTTTTATTTTTTCCTGGAACAACGGCCGTGTTAACGTCTACCACATTCACACCATAGAATTGCTCAATTGCCTTTTTAATCTCTAACTTATTAGCTCTTCTATCTACTTTAAAAGCATATCTGCGCAATGACTCCTGCTGAGAATTGGCTTTTTCAGTTAAAATTGGTTTTATAAGTACTTCAGTCAGTTTCATGTTGGATGATTTTGTTTCGTTGTTAATTAAGCAACTTCTTCAGTAAAGATTTTAGCGGTATTTTCCGTTAATAACAGTACGTCCGCATTCATCAATTCGTAAGTATTTACATCTGAAAGCAGTGTGCTACCTACATTAGGAATATTACGAGTACTCAAATACAGGGTATCATTGTATTCGGGTAATACTACCAATGTTTTTTTATGAGCTATGTTCAAATTTTCCAAAATTGAAACAACCGACTTCGTTTTTGGAACATCCATTTGAACATCTTCAATAACGAACACAGCATTTTCTTTTGCCTTGTAACTAAGGGCCGACATTTTGGCCAAATCTTTTACTTTACGATTTAATTTAAAACCATAGGTATGCGGCTTTGGTCCGAATATGGTACCTCCCCCTTTATACAAAGGATTACGGATATTACCCTTCCGAGCGCCACCGGTTCCTTTTTGCTTGTGCAGTTTACGACTAGCACCTTGCACTTCGGCACGGGTTTTTACTTTGTGAGTACCCTGACGACCCTGGGCTAAATACTGTTTAACAGCGAGATAAATAGCATGGTCATTGGGTTCGATACCAAAAATATCCTCCGGTAATTCAACCGTTCTGCCGGTTTTTTCGCCTTTTATGTTTAAAACTTCTACTTGCATTTTTTTTCGATTGATGGATGATTATTTCTGAATCAAAACAATAGAACCATTATTTCCAGGTATGGAACCACTGATCAGTATATAATTTTTTTCAGGGAAAACTTTCATTACTTTCAAGCCTTTCATTTTCACACGATCTCCACCCATTCTACCCGCCATGCGCATACCTTTAAATACACGTGAAGGATAAGAAGATCCACCAATAGAACCCGGTGCACGAGATCGATCGTGTTGTCCGTGTGTTGCTTCCCCTACTCCAGAGAAACCATGCCGCTTTACAACCCCCTGAAAACCTTTACCCTTGGTAGTTCCAACTACTTCAACATTATCTCCTTCAGAGAAAATATCTACAGTAATAGTTTCTCCAAGCGCTTTTTCTAAAGAGCAATTACGAAATTCTTTTACAAATTTTTTGGCGCCAGTTTGGGCCTTAGCAAAGTGATTCAATTCTGCCTGAGTGGCATGCTTATCTTTTTTCTCGCCAAATGCGAGCTGGAGGGCGGTGTAGCCATCGATTTCCGCTGTTTTAACTTGCGTGACCGTACATGGACCTGCCTCAATTATGGTACAAGCTGTTTGCTTGCCATCTTGGGAGAAGACACTTGTCATCCCGATTTTCTTTCCAATAATACCTTTCATCGTTCGCGGTTTATGGCCCCGCGTTGGTTGTGAAGGACAATTTGCCGATGAAGCAAATTTCAATCCTCGTTTGCTACCGACCTTTTCCTTAGTTTTTTCGCAAAGCGAAAAGAGGAAGTACCGGTAGTAAACAAACCTCGAAGGGCCTGTTTATATGTTGCCTCCCGAAAAAATTTCGAGAGATTTTGTAATGTCAGCGCTTTTTTGGTTCGCCATCGGCGAATTTGAAAGTTGACAAAAAATGTATAAGAACTAATGTATCTATTCTAGAACAGATACCCTTTACTATCACGCCTTGATTTCCACCTCAACACCTGAGGGCAAATCTAATTTGCTCAAAGCATCCACTGTTCTGGAGGAAGAAGTGTAAATATCCAGCAAACGCTTGTGCGTACATAACTGAAACTGTTCACGACTCTTCTTGTTCACGTGGGGTGAACGCAGAACAGTAAATATCTTTTTGTTGGTGGGCAAAGGAATTGGACCCGTAACCACCGCACCTGTACTACGTACAGTTTTTACGATTTTTTCGGCAGATTTATCTACCAAATTGTGGTCGTAAGATTGTAATTTGATTCTAATTCGTTGAGACATATCCTAACACCCATTTTCAGATTGGGAGGGCAAAGGTAAGAGTATTGTGGGGAATAGAAAAATTTTTTTGCTCTTTTTTAAAGTTGTGAAAAAAAGTCAATTTTCATTTATATACAATTATAATAGAATGTATAATCATTTGTTTTTGTTCTTTCAAATTTAAAGTTTGTAAAAAATAACAGCCCTATTGCTTAAATATTTCCATCTGCAAAATTGGAGCAAGGAATTCAGGGTAGATTCATTTTTTCGATACTTTTACATAACCTTACTATCCATGGCAAAAAAACACAAGAAAAGGAACCTTCCAACAGAAACAAATTCCCCCAACCCACAAAAACCCTCTATCCCCGCCCCAGAATTCAATCTATCGAGTTGGATTCCCTACCTGTTTTTATCCTGCTATTTATTGGTTGAATTTATCCCAAATCTTGGTTCCTATGACACTATGGGCCCACAATGGTTTTACCTTTCTGTGGTGGATATCAGTGTAATGGGATATTTATTATATACCTATCAGAAACATTATGAATCTGTTAAGTCACTTTTTTCTAGTGCAATCTTCTATATCCTCCTTGCCTTTTTACTCTGGGCCACCCTCTCGGGAACCTGGGCATTCAATAGTACTGAAACCTGGGTTTGTTTGGTAAGGTTATTTATTACATTAGTTGCATTTGTAAATTTATATGTCCTTTTTTATGGCAATAAGCACTTAATGAAAGGGGTTTCTTATATCTTAACCGGCATATTATTGTTCCAATCCCTGCAATCTTTGTCCCTTTTATTTTCCCAAATGGGCGGTGTAAGCTTTGCTGAAATAGTGCTGGGAATGCGGGGAAATGCAGGAAATAAAAACATCTATGCAGCCAGTTTAATGATTAAAATTCCCTTTGCCCTGTATGGATTGCTGTCAATCACGAGTTATCGGAAAATATTCTTCCTGGCAAGTTTTACGTTGGGTACACTGGTTATTGTATTACTAAATTCAAGAACCACTTATTTAAGTTACCTTATCGTGGTTGCACTTACTATATTATTTACGTTTTTTAAAATAGTAAGAGCAAAAAACTACAAAATACTATACCAACCACTTGCAATGATTCTCCCTGGAATCATCGCCCTGATCATTTCACAGGCCTTAATCAATTCCTCTAAATACAATTTTGGTGATGAAGTAGGAAGTCAATACGGAAATGCCTCAGAAAGAATGAGTTCGATTGTGTCTGACCAAGATGAAAGCCGCAATCAGCGTTTGGCTTTCTGGCAACATGCTATAGCTTATACAAAAGCCCACCCGTTAAAAGGTGCGGGCTATGGAAACTGGAAACTGGAAAGTATAGACCCTTCGAAAGATATATTTAATGAACTATCGGTACCCCTTCATGCCCATAACGATTTTTTAGAATTTTTCGCTGAACTCGGGCTTCCAGGGGGTATCCTATACTTATCCATTTTTGTATGCATAGCTTGGTATACCATCCGATTTATAATAAAAGGCGACCGTGGAGAAATTGAAGCAATCCTGGTAATGTCAACCATAGGTTTAGTTGCTTATGGAGTGGATGCCTTTTTCAATTTCCCTATAGAACGACCCATTAACCAGATATTTTTCGCATTAGTACTTGCATTGGCTTTAGCCAATCTGTTGCATTATCAGTCTGCATCTGAGGAAAAAAATACAACACAATCCCCAAAGTATCCAGGCGTAAATGTGATGCTGCTCTCATTTATTTCGCTGATCCTTTTATTGCCGGCAGCTTTTATTACTTATCAAACCTATCAATCACTGATCATTCAAGAAAAAACACGGGTGGATATGGAGAATGAACCAGTTAAGCTAAGCCCAGACTATGTTGTTTCTGCATTCCCTTCCATTCCAAATATTGGGTATTCTACCCTTCCTTTGGATGGGATTAAGGCCCGGTACTTGGGAGAAAAGGGAAGGTATGATGAGGCTATGAAATATATTAACAGAATCCAAAACGTGAACCCACACCTGATGTACGCTGAATTTTTAAAGGCCTTGGTATATATAAACAGCAATCAACCTGATAGCGCTTATAAATATGCCTCTTTAGCTTTTTATAACAGACCCAGGGTAAAAAACTACTACGACTTATTGGTTGCATCCAGTGTAAACCGAAAAGATACCAATGCGATAAAAAAAGCATTTTACGAATTTATTGCTCACCGTCCGGATGTGCCAGGAACTTGGAATACTTTTCTTCAAGCAATGACAAACGTTAAAGTTAGCTATTTCCCCTCTGCCTTAACATCCCACATGGTGCAAAGGGCAGATAGTGCGCTCAAAATATTTCCTAACGACTCTTCGTTATTGAAACGTAAATTAGAGATAATCAGAAATTTATAAATCCATATTTGCTTTAACCGGACTTCTACTATGAAAAAAAATAAAAAATATACGCCGGTAAAAACGGCCGAAGTTAATCCGCCGATCACTAAAACTGCAAACAGGGGTTTCTCGCTTTCAAATTCCAGTGACTTACTTACCATCCTTTTTTGTTGTCTCTACTTTATTGTAGAGTTTATTCCCAATCTTGGATCAACCGATGACCAGGGACCGCAATGGGTTTATCTTGTTTTACTCGACATGGGTATTGTTGCCTACTTTCTGAACAATAAAGGTGAATATGCAGAAGCTGTATACGCAATTTTCAATAACCTTTTTTCTAAACTCTATACTGCACTTTTTGTATTGGCCGGAATATCAGTATTTTTTGCTATTAACAGAACAGAGGGTTGGGTTTGTTATGTTCGGTTTATTGCAACAATAGTTGCCTTTTTTAATCTTGCAATTCTACTTTACAAAAGGCAAAACCTTTTCCCCACTTTAACAATCATTTTAGCTATTATCGTTCTCTTTCAGTCCATTCAGGAATTGTATGTCTTTTTTACGCAGATGAGTAATTTAGATTTAACTGGACTTATATTAAAATTAAAAGGTAATGCAGGAAATAAAAATATTTTTGCAGCGAGTGTAATGGCAAAAGTTCCATTTATAATGTATGGTATTTATCATTCAAGCGGAATAAAAAGAATATTCTATTTCATTGTTTTACTTTTTACTACTTGGTTAATTTATCTATTGAACTCAAGAACTACTTATGTAGCATTATTTAGTATTACCTTTTTCTACCTAGGATTTTGTCTTTTTCAATTTTATAAATTAAGAAGAAAAGAAATTCTGTTTTTTAATGTTGGCAGCATTGTTGTCGTATTTATTACAGCCTACTTTCTATCTCTGTTATCTTTAAATGCTGCAAAAAACAGCTATGTAGATGAATCAATCACAGGTTATGGAAACATGTTTGATAGAATTGCTAAAATGAACACATCTAGTGACGAAAGTAGAAACCAACGTTTATTTCTTTGGGACCATGCATTCCATTATGGACTTCAACATCCAATCATAGGTTGTGGCTATGGCAACTGGAAATTTGCCAGCATACCACCTACTAAATATTTAGTAGATGATTTATCGGTTCCCGTGCATGCACACAATGATTTCTTAGAATTTTTTGCTGAATTGGGTTTGCCTGGAGGATTGCTTTTCCTGAGTCTGTTCCTTACTATTGCCTATTATACGGCAAGGGTGGTATTATCACCAACGGCAGGACAAGAAAATAAAATTATTGCCTTTTTCTCCCTGCTTGCCATGATTGGGTATGGGGTGGATGCCCTTTTTAACTTCCCCATTGAACGGCCTGTTAACCAATTATTTTTTACCTTTTTCGCAGCAGTAAATATAATGGCTTATACTGGATGTGATTTTAGAAAGACAGCAGAAACAGAAGAGCCCAAATCCAGCAAATCTTTTTCAGAAAACCTTAAATACATCTATTCATTTATTGCCATCTTGTTGCTATTACCTAGTGCCTATGTTACTTTTCTTACTTACCAGTCGCTGGTAGTTCAAAACAGGGTAATTGCCGATTTACAAAATGAGCCCCTCAAACTACCTATTGAAAGTGTGCTAAATGCATTCCCAACAATGCCGAATGTTACATCATCCGCACAACCTATAGATGGTATTTTAGGGAGATACCTCTATGAAAAGCAAAGATATGATGAAGCACTCGTTTACCTCGACAGGGGCATAAAAGCCAACCCCTATATTATGTACTGCGAGTTTCTTAAGGCTGATGTTTACTTTGCACAAAACAAGGGTGATAGCGCTTTAAAATATGCCTCCCTAGCCTATTTTTCTAAACCCAGAGCAAAAACATACTATCAAACCCTGGTTGCTGTTTGTGTAAAAACATCCGACTCAGTAACACTCAAAAAAGCTTATCAAGAATTTGTCAAGTATCGCTCTAAAGAATCGCTGGGATATGCGCTGTATTTACAGGGTTTAATCAATATTAAAATGACTACCCAGCCCAAGGGCACTACGCCACAAATGCTGCGTTTGGCGGATAGTGTTTTAAAGTTATTTCCCAATGATTCTACCCTTATGGTGAGAAGAAATGAAATCATCACCAACATTCCTGCCGGAAATATCCCCGAGCTTGCAGTTCAGGAAAAGAACGTACTAAAAGCCCAGCAACTTTTTAATGAAGCTTCTGCCCTATTTGCCAAAGGTGATTTTGAAGGTGCTGCTCAACGTTTCATTAAGTCAACAGAAATTAGTAATGGCAGTTATGGCGTTTTCGAAAATATTGGTGTGTGTTATTTTAATATGAAGCAATGGGAGCGATGCTTACCTTGGTTTGATAAAGTGTTTGCCACCAAATCTGCAACCGACGGTAAATCAGAATATTTTAAATCTGCCGCTCTCATCAACCTAGGAAGAAAAGATGAGGCCTGTGCCCTGCTGAAAATATCAAAAGGCAAAGGATTTACCGCAGCGGATGGACTGATTACTGGTTACTGTAAATAATCCTACCGATAATTTAATGCTATTCCACCCAATAAAAATGCCCCAAATAGGGGCATTTTTTATTAGTTGAAAAGACTGTAACGATTAGTCATCAATCTTCACTTTTCCCTTACTCTTAGCAATTACTTCTTCAGCAATGTTATTAGGAGCAGGTGAATAATGACTGAATTCCATGGTAGATGTTGCACGGCCAGAAGATAGAGAACGCAACTGGGTAACATATCCAAACATTTCACTCAATGGCACTTTCGCCTTTATCACTTGCAAGTTACCGCGGCTGTCCATTCCTTCTAACATACCTCTTCTACGGTTAAGGTCACCTGTTACATCACCCATGTACTGATCTGGAGTAACAACCTCTACTCGCATGATTGGCTCTAATAAAGTAGGCTTCGCTTTTCTTCCTGCTTCTCTAAATCCACCCTTTGCACACAATTCGAAAGACATTGCATCAGAATCCACCTGGTGGAAACTACCATCAAATATTCTCACTTTCATAGTTTCCATGGGATATCCAGCTAATACACCCGTTCCCATAGAAGATTCAAATCCTTTAACAATCGCAGGATGGAATTCTTTGGGAATAGATCCTCCGAAAATATCATTCTTAAACTGGAAGCCTTTTCCTGGATTCTCTGTAAGCCACTCCTGATCTGCAGGCCCGATTTCGAAATAGATATCGGCGAACTTACCACGACCACCGGTTTGCTTTTTCAGAATTTCACGGTGCTCGATTTTTTGAGTGAAAGACTCTTTATAAGCCACCTGAGGATTACCTTGGTTGATTTCAACTTTAAACTCACGACGCATACGATCTACGATAATCTCCAAGTGTAATTCACCCATTCCAGAAAGGATAGTTTGACCAGTATCTTCGTCGGTTTTAACTCGGAGCGTAGGATCTTCTTCTACTAACTTGGCAATGGCCATACCCATTTTATCAACGTCTGCCTGTGTTTTAGGCTCAACCGCTACAGAGATAACCGGCTCAGGAATAAACATATTCTCCAATGTAATCGGATGGTTTTCATCACAAAGTGTATCCCCGGTTTTGATTTCTTTAAACCCTACTGCAGCTGCAATATCACCCGCCTCAATAAAATCTATTGGATTCTGCTTATTGGCAAACATCTTCATGATACGGCTAATACGCTCTTTCTTACCACTTCTTACATTCAACACATAAGAACCAGCATCTAAGTGACCTGAATAACAACGGAAGAATGCCAAACGACCTACAAAAGGATCCGTCATAATTTTGAAAGCCAATGCCGCAAAAGGTTCTTTCGCATTGGGCTTGCGCACTTCGGGTTCACCTGTATCGGGATTTGTTCCGGTAATATCATCCAGATCAACGGGACTAGGCAGGTATCTGCACACAGCATCCAAGGCTGTTTGTACTCCTTTATTTTTAAAGGAAGATCCACACATCATAGGTACGATGCTCAAATCAATACAAGCCTTACGAATAGCTTCATGAACCTCCGCTTCTGAAATCGTATTAGGATCCTCAAAAAATTTCTCCATCAATTTATCATCATATTCAGCAACCGATTCAATCAGTTTCGCTCTCCAATGATCCGCTTCCTCCTTCATATCATCCGGAACAGGAATTTCTTTGAAAGTCATTCCCTCTGTTTCCATATCCCAGATTACCCCCTTCATAGTGATCAAGTCTACCACACCTATAAAATCATCTTCTGCACCAATGGGTAATTGAAGCGGCACAGCATTCGCACCCAGCATCTCTTTTACCTGATTAACTACCATAAGGAAGTCGGCACCCGAGCGATCCATCTTGTTCACAAAACCAATCCGAGGTACCTTGTAGCGGTTCGCCTGGCGCCAAACGGTTTCAGACTGCGGCTCCACTCCATCTACAGCAGAGAACAGCGCAATCAATCCATCCAATACACGCATAGAACGCTCCACCTCAACGGTAAAGTCCACGTGACCGGGAGTATCAATGATATTGAAGTAATAGGATTTTGTATTTGCATCCGCTGTACCACGAACTGTTGGGAATTTCCACTCACAACTAACTGCTGCAGAGGTAATAGTAATACCTCTCTCCTTTTCTTGTTCCATCCAATCGGTGGTGGCGGCACCATCATGCACTTCCCCGATTTTATGAATCATACCGGTGTAGCGGAGAATACGCTCCGTTGTGGTGGTTTTACCCGCATCAATGTGCGCAGCGATGCCAAAATTTCTTTGTAATTTTAAGTCAGCCATAAATTGTACGTATTTGGTTTGACGGTTCTGGTTAAGAGTCCCTGATTTTGAGCGGCAAAGGTACAAATATTCCGAATAGCACCATTTTTTGTTCCTGACAATTTTACGTTACTTATTACCACTGATCACTAAGTAAAATTGATGGTTTGCATTGCTAGGAATAAAAAATGCCCTGAATATCAGGGCATTTTTATCAAATTTAGATTTTTTATATTTTGAAGTGGGAGAAAGCTTTGTTAGCTTCTGCCATACGATGGGTATCTTCTTTCTTTTTAAATGCAGCACCTTCCCCTTTAGAAGCAGCCACTATTTCATTTGCCAGCTTATCGGCCATAGTGCGTCCGTTTCGCTCTCTGCTGTAACGAATCAACCACTTCATACTTAAAGAAATTTTTCTATCAGGACGAACTTCAGAAGGAATTTGGAAGGTAGCACCCCCAATTCTTCTACTCCGAACCTCAACAGAAGGCGTAATGTTGGCAATTGCTTTTTTCCAGATCTCATAGCCATCTTCTCCGGAAATCTTAGTTACCTTATCTACTGCATCATAGAAAATATTGATAGCAGTGCTTTTCTTTCCCTGCCACATTAAGTTGTTGATAAAACGGGTAACCAGTTTATCATTAAACCGGCCATCCGGTGCAAGGGGTAATTTTTTGGCTTGTGCTTTACGCATGTTACTAGCGAATTAATTGAGATGATGAATTATTTCTTGGCCTTTTCTTTCTTGGTTCCGTATTTAGAACGACTCTTCTTTCTGTCTTTAACACCTGCAGTATCCAAACTTCCTCGAACGATGTGATAACGTACACCCGGTAAATCCTTCACACGACCTCCTCTGATAAGAACAATGGAGTGCTCTTGTAAATTATGCCCTTCACCTGGGATGTAGGCAATTACCTCCACCTTGTTGGTCAACCGCACTTTGGCCACTTTACGAAGGGCAGAGTTTGGCTTTTTGGGTGTTGTTGTGTACACACGGGTACAAACACCCCGGCGTTGAGGACAAGCATCCAAAGCCCTTGATTTACTCTTGGCCCTGATAATTTCGCGACCTTTTCTAACTAATTGCTGAATAGTAGGCATTATTTTCCGTTTAAAATTTCGGACGGCAAAGGTAATAGCTGATTCGGAAAATTCAAAATGTTTTATCTGAAACCCACCTATCTGGCCTTTTTTTATCCCATTTGGGGTATTTCTGGTACCATACCAACGAGTAAACTAGCCCTTTTTTTACGAAAAAAGTGGAAAACCTGTATTTATCCACAAATTAAAAATAGGTATTTACACTGTAATTTTTCCACTTTTTTAACTGGATTTCAATCAGTTCTGCTTTCACCAAACCCTTACTGCTAAATTGCCGGCAAGAAGCGATTTTGTTATGAAAAATTTGTTTAGCAGCTTTTTTGCAATCTTGTTTGCCCTTTTGCATGGGAAAATCTTTTGTCAGATTACACCCATTGTATATCCAAATCCCGGGATTACCTATGTGCAAAATTTTGATAGTTTACCAGCAACTGGAAGCATAAGCCTTCCCGGGAAGGGACCCTTTGCCCTTCAATCTCCCCCCATTTCGCAAGGGAAACTGAGTGGCTGGTTTATATCTCAGACCGCCGGCACAAGCAATCAGGCAGGATTTTATATAGGATCAGGCACTTCAACCGCCCATGGCATTTACAGCGCTGGATTAACTAATAATTCCGACAGGTCGTTAGGAAGTCTTTCCTCATCGGGAGGAAGTTATGCTTTTGGGGTAATTTTTACCAACCAAACCGGAAAAACCATATCCATCCTTTCCATTGCGGCCCAAATAGAGCAATGGCGAAAAGGAGGCTCTGGAAAGAAAAACACCTGGTTATGTAAAGCCAAAACCGGTAAATGGGAGGGGATAGATACCCTAGGATGGATATCCTGCCCGGAAGGAAATTTTAGCTCTATTAAT
>JBAXQE010000015.1:0-68480 GCA_037131895.1 Chitinophagia bacterium
ATGCAGTTGCTGGTATTGAGGTAACGGAGCCCGGCAAACTGAATTATAAATATCCGGGGGAAGAGTCGGTAGCAGAAGCTATCCCGCAACCGGAGGCTGTTCCCAATAGAATATGGGAGTTTATGCAGCAGTTTTCTGTTGCCCCCGTTGAAATTCCCGAAGCTACGGTTGCACAGGGCTTATTGGGATATACTTCCTATGATGCGGTGCCTTTTTTTGAATCAATTCAATTACATACGCAAAAGGAAGGTTCTATTCCTCTGCCCCTGATGCGGTATCGCTTATATCAGTATGTAATCGTATTCAATCATTTTAAAGACGAGATTATTTTTTGTGAAAACAAAATACCCGGTATACCCGGAGATGCAGAAGCCGTAATCTCATTGATCCGTAGTAAAGACGTGCCCGTTTATCCATTTTCTATTACCGGAACAGAAGCCTCTAATATGTCGGACGAATACTATCGGGAAATCGTTCGCAAAGGCATCGCACATTGTATGCGGGGAGATGTTTTTCAGGTGGTGCTGAGCCGACGTTTTCAGCAATCTTTCCAAGGCGATGAGTTTAATGTATATCGGGCGTTGAGAAGTGTAAATCCTTCACCCTACCTGTTTTTCTTCGACTATGGCGAATACAAACTAATGGGTTCCTCTCCCGAAGCTCAGATTATAGTAAAAAATCAGCAGGCCATTGTTCATCCGATTGCGGGTACATTCCGCAGAACGGGGGATGAAGCTACCGATCAACAAATGGCACAAGAATTATTGGCAGATGCCAAAGAAAATGCCGAGCATATTATGCTGGTTGATTTAGCCCGCAACGATTTGAGCCGATGCTGCGATCAAGTGGAGGTTAGTCATTTCCGGCAGGTACATTATTATAGCCATGTAATTCACCTGGTAAGTGAAGTTGTAGGCAATTGTAAGCCAGGCAAACACCCGGTTGAATTATTGGCGGCTACTTTTCCGGCAGGTACCCTCAGCGGGGCGCCTAAGTTTAAGGCAATGGAAATCATTGACCAACTTGAACCAACAGCCCGGGCTTATTATGGCGGTTGTATTGGAGCGCTTGGCTTTAACGGCTCCTGTAATCATGCCATCATGATCAGAACCCTGTTGAGCAAAAACAATACCCTCTTTTATCAGGCAGGTGCGGGAGTGGTTGCTGCCAGTGATCCGGAAAGTGAACTGCAAGAAGTAAACAACAAACTGAATGCTTTAAAAAAAGCGATACAATTGGCTGCTGCCGATAACCTGTAAACGCTGTGAACCTATTTATATGAAAGTGCTGGTTTTTGATAATTACGATTCTTTTACCTTCAACCTGGTTCATCTGGTGAAGCAGCTCACATCCGATGAAGTAACGGTGGTGCGCAACGATCAAATTGAACTGAGTGAAGTGGATGCATTTGATAAAATCATTCTTTCTCCGGGCCCCGGCATACCAGAGGAAGCAGGTCTGTTGCTTCCATTAATTAAACAATATGCTGCCACCAAATCTATCCTGGGTGTTTGTTTGGGGCATCAGGCAATTGGACAAGCATTTGGCGCAGAGCTAAAAAATTTACCGGCTGTTTTTCATGGAGTGGCAACCCCCATTCAATTATTGCCGGCTTCGAATAGAGGGAATGACTGGTTTACCGGTTTAACGCAACCCATTGAAGTGGGAAGATACCATAGCTGGGTGGTGAGTGATCAAAACCTACCCAACTGTATGGAAGTTACAGCAAGAGATGCACAGGATTACATCATGGCACTCCGGCATCGGGAACTGGATGTGCAAGGGGTGCAGTTTCATCCCGAAAGCATTTTAACTCCTCAGGGATTACAGATGATGCGTAACTGGTTAGAAAAATAAACATTGAAAAATCATTGACCGATGAAAAAAATATTGAACTATTTACTGGAACATAAAACGCTTTCCCGCGAAGCAGCCAAAGATGTGCTGTTGCAGATGTCGGAAGGTAAGTTCAACGACAGTGAGCTGGCAGCTTTTATCACAGTATTTCTTATGAGAAGTATTACCATTGATGAATTACTCGGATTCCGGGATGCCCTGTTAACGCTCTGTGTGAAAGTTGATTTGGGTAATCATTCGGTGATTGATATTGTAGGCACCGGTGGGGATGGAAAAAACACGTTCAATATTTCTACCCTCGCTTGTTTTATTGTAGCAGGGGCCGGTGAAAAAGTGGCCAAACATGGTAATTACGGGGCTTCCAGTATCAGCGGCTCTTCGAATGTGATGGAGCAGTTGGGATATGTGTTTACCAACCAAAGCGATCAACTGCGGAAAGAATTAGCAGCTGCCAATATTTGTTTTTTGCATGCCCCCTTATTTCATCCTGCATTAAAAGTGGTGGGCCCTATCAGAAGAAATTTGGGAGTGCGCACTTTCTTTAACATGCTGGGCCCCTTAGTAAATCCTGCCGCCCCTGCCACACAATTAATTGGGGTGTATAGTTTAGAAATGGCCCGCATTTATAATTATGTGTTGCAACAAACCGGTAAACCCTTTACCATCATACATAGTTTAGATGGATATGATGAAGTGTCCCTTACCAATGATACCAAAGTAATTACAGAAGCCGGTGAAAGAATGTATGCTCCTAGGGAACTGGGGAAAAGACAGGTACATCCCGAAGATTTATACGGTGGAGATACCCTGGAAGAAGCAGCCGCCATTTTTCGATCGATTATCAGCGGCAAAGGAACCTGGGCTCAAAATGCGGTGGTATTGGCAAATGCTGCACTGGCACTGGCAGGCACCGGAAAATATGCCAACTACGAAGAGGCTTATCAGGCAGCCGTTAGAAGTTTAGAAAGCGGTGCCGCCCTTCAATCTTTAGAAACCCTAATTGCTTTGCAGCCATGAATATCCTAGAAACCATTATCGCTGCTAAACACCAAGAGGTAGCTTCCCGCAAAATGGCCATTCCTGCTAGTAAACTCGAGCAGTCTGCCTTATTTATGCAACCAGTGCCCAGTCTAAAGGAATCGTTGTTGCATCCCTCCACCAATGGAATTATTGCCGAGTTCAAAAGAAAATCACCCAGCAAAGGAAATATTCATCTCGATGCCGATGTGGTATCGGTTACCCAAGCCTATTCCCAAGCTGGTGCCTCCGGTATTTCGGTGCTTACCGACGAAATTTTTTTCGGAGGCAGCTGGTCCGATTTAGCTGCAGCTATTCAATGGGGAACCCCGGTATTGCGGAAAGACTTTATCATTGATGAATACCAATTGATAGAAGCCCGTGCACATGGAGCAGCCGTAATTTTACTGATTGCAGCCTGCCTTACTCCCCAAGAGGTAAAAACTTTGGCAGAAACCGCCCGATCACTGGGCTTGGAAATTTTATTAGAGTTGCACGATGCTTCGGAACTGGAACATATTCATCCCTCGGTAACGATGGTTGGTATCAATAACAGAAACCTGAAAAATTTTGAAGTGAATTGGCAACATTCTATTGAACTGGCTGCCAAAATCCCCTCCGAATTTCCAGCTATTGCAGAAAGTGGCATTGATTCGGTTGAAACCCTGCTGCAGTTGCAGGCTGCCGGCTTTAGTGGCTTTTTGATGGGGGAATATTTTATGAAGCAAGCCAACCCTGCCGAGGCATTTGTTCGTTTTTCTCAAAGCCTTCAGCAAGCAAGAAATGTAACTGAAAACTAATGACGGAAAGCACCCATTATATCCAACCACCTTCTCCTACTTTCCGGTTGAAAGTGTGCGGACTCACCCAATACGAGCAAGTGATGGAGTTGGATAATCTGGGGGTAGTATTTGCCGGCTTTATTTTTTATGCGCCCTCGCCCCGTTATTATAAAAGATATTTGGAAACAGCGGCGGTAAAAAAAATTCGAGGTAAACATATCAATAAAGTGGGCGTATTTGTAAATGCCTCGGTTGATGAGGTATTGAAAGCGGTAGATGATGCAGGCCTCAGCATGGTGCAATTGCATGGGGATGAATCGCCCAAAACCTGCGAGCGTATTGCAGAATATGTATCGGTGATTAAAGCTTTTCGTTTGCGGGATGATGACCAGGTTATGTGGAAAGTGAAAGATTATCAGGCAGTGGCCGATATGTTTTTGTTTGATACGGCTACGGCTGAATATGGGGGCTCTGGAAAAAAATTCGATTGGAAAGTATTGGCAGGATTGAAAATTGGCAAACCCTTTTTTTTAAGTGGGGGTATTGGTCCGGAGGATGCACCCAAGATTCATCAGTTTGCAGCTGATCCGGTGGCGGCAGATTTATTTGCCCTGGATATCAATAGCCGATTCGAAACCGCACCCGGTGTAAAAGATTTACAACAAGTAGCAACATTTATTCAACAACTAACGAACCCAAACGTATAATCAACCTAATATGCAAACTGAAACAATCACCCAAAGCTTTGTGCACCCCGATACCGAAGGTTACTATGGCAGCTTCGGCGGAGCTTATATACCCGAAATGCTCTATCGGAATGTAAGTGAACTGAGAGAACAGTACCTCAACATTATGCATAGCGCCGACTTTAGAATAGAAATGGAAAGCCTGTTGCGTGATTATGTGGGCAGACCAACCCCCCTCTTTTTGTCGGAACGCTTGGGCGCAGAACTGAATACACAATTGTATTTAAAGCGGGAAGATCTTTGCCATACCGGTGCGCATAAAATCAACAATACGGTTGGCCAGATTTTGTTGGCTCGTAGGTTAGGAAAAAAGCGCATCATTGCTGAAACGGGAGCGGGACAACATGGCGTAGCAACTGCCACGGTTTGTGCATTAAAGGGAATGGAATGTATCGTTTACATGGGTGAAAAAGATATTCAACGCCAAGCACCCAATGTGGCTCGGATGAAAATGCTGGGGGCAAAAGTGATACCTGCTATGAGTGGGAGCAGAACCCTGAAGGATGCTACCAATGAAGCCATTCGCGACTGGATTAATCATCCCAATGATACCCATTATATTATTGGCAGTGTGGTTGGGCCACATCCTTATCCAGATATGGTTGCTCGCTTTCAAAGTGTGATCAGTGAAGAAATACGCCTGCAACTGCTCGATAAAACCGGATCTCAACTGCCAACCCATGTGGTAGCTTGTGTAGGTGGTGGCAGTAATGCTGCCGGCGCCTTTTATCATTTTTTAGATGAGCCCTCTGTAAAAATCGTTGCCGTAGAAGCGGCCGGACATGGCATTAACAGCGGCATGAGTGCTGCCACCACCCAATTGGGCAAACCGGGCATTTTGCATGGCAGCATGAGTTTGGTAATGCAAACAGCAGATGGTCAGGTTACCGAACCCCATAGTATTTCTGCAGGTTTAGATTATCCGGGCGTGGGCCCCATCCATGCAAATTTGTATAAGAGCGGTCGCGGTCAGTTTGAAAGTGCCACAGATGCAGAAGCCCTGGAGTGGGCCTTCCACGTTAGTAAAACGGAAGGCATTATTCCAGCGCTGGAAACTGCACATGCATTTGCCGTATTACCGCGCTTGGGATTAAAACCTACCGATCGGGTAGTAGTCTGCTTGAGTGGCAGAGGAGATAAGGATCTGGGAACCTATATGCAGGAACTGGATAGATTTGAGAAATAAACTGAAATAAAATTGTATGAGCCGGATTGCTGACTTATTTAAAGAAAAAAAATCACATGTGCTGAATGTTTACTGCACTGCCGGCTATCCAAAACTGGATAGTACCCTGCCCATCATGCGCGCTTTGCAAGAAAGTGGGGTAGATTTAATTGAACTGGGGATACCCTATAGCGATCCACTGGCCGATGGACCCGTAATTCAAGCCAGCAGCAGCGAAGCGATTGATAATGGCATGACCCTCGAGGTGTTGTTTGATCAATTGAAGCAAATGCGATTGCCTATTGCCGAAGGGGGACTGGGTAATCAGTTGCCGGTAATTCTGATGGGTTATATGAATCCAGTTTTACAATTTGGGTTCGAGCGTTTTTGTGCCAAAGCTGCGGAAGTAGGGGTGGATGGCATTATATTGCCCGACTTACCTGCATTTGAATTTAAACAATCGTATGGGGCTATTCTGGAAAAATATCAGTTGGATTTTATCTTTCTGGTAACCCCCGAAACTACTCCCGAAAGAGTAATTCAATTGGATGCGCTTAGTTCGGGATTCTTATATGCAGTAAGTTCTTCGGCCACTACCGGAAATGAACAGAATATGGATACGGTATCTGCCTACCTGCAAAAACTGGCTCTGATGCCGCTAAAAAATCCTGTTTTGGTAGGTTTTGGTATTAAAGACCGCAAAACTTTTTTAACTGCTTGTGAACATGCTGCCGGTGCAATTATTGGATCTGCCTATATAAAAGTATTGCACGGTAACATACATTATAGCAGTGTAACCCAGCGATTTATTCATTCCATCCTACATACTGATTAGCTATGGAATTGGTAATCATTCAATACAATGCCGGAAATATTCAATCGGTTTTGTATGCGCTGGAACGGATGGGCCAAGCTGCCGTGGTAACCGACGATCCCGATCGCATTCGCAATGCCGATAAAGTAATATTTCCGGGAGTTGGTGAGGCGAGTTCTGCTATGCAGTATTTGCGGGAAAGAGCATTAGATTCGGTTATTACTGGTTTGCAGCAACCCGTGTTGGGTATTTGTTTGGGCATGCAGTTACTCTGTTCGTATAGTGAAGAAAACGATACCACCTGTTTGGGAATATTCAGTGATCGGGTGTTGAAGATGCAGTCACCAGCAGCGAAGGCAGGGCAACGATATAAAATTCCACAAATCGGCTGGAACAGTATTGCGCAATTGCAGTCACCATTGATGGAGGGAATTGCTGAAAACAGCTATTGCTATTTTGTACACGGTTATTATGTTCCCTTGGGAGCGCATACCATTGCAACTACCGATTATATTCAGCCATATAGTGCCGCACTGCACAAAGATAATTTCTACGGAACCCAATTTCATCCGGAAAAAAGTGCCGAAACGGGGGCCCGTATCTTGCAAAATTTTATCAACCTGTAAATTCCACACATGCAAATCATTCCTGCCATCGATATCATTGCCGGAAATTGTGTGCGGCTAACGCAGGGTGATTATGCGCAAGAAACACGCTACAGTGAACATCCATTGGATGTAGCAAAAGCATTTGAGCAGGCCGGGCTGCAAAGAGTTCACCTGGTAGATTTAGAGGGGGCGAAAGCTGGGAAAATCATGAATGCCGCCGTATTGGAAACCATTGCCGCGCATACAACTTTGCAGGTTGATTTTGGCGGAGGTATCCATACCGAAGCAGCAGTACAACAGGTGATAGATGCCGGGGCCACCTGGGTAACCCTCGGAAGTGTGGCAGTAAAAGCAAAAGATAAACTAAATGGATGGCTGGATACATTTGGCGTGGAAAGATTTATGCTGGGCGCAGATGTGAAGGGAACGAAACTGGCAATCAGCGGATGGACGGAAACTACGGATCAAGAAATTCTCCCCTTTATTGACTATTGGTCTTCCCGCGGTATCCGTCAGTTTTTTTGTACCGATATCAGTAAGGATGGACAATTGGCTGGCCCCTCTTTGGAACTCTATCAAACCATCTTGCAGCGCTTCCCGGATATATACTTTATTGCCAGTGGGGGCGTTAGTGCGATGGAAGATTTGATGGCACTGCAAGAGATTGGATGCAGCGCTGCCATTGTGGGTAAGGCGATTTATGAAAAAAGAATAACCCTGCAACAACTGGCCGACTGGAAAAAATAAATAGATGCTAACCAAACGAATCATACCCTGTTTAGATATCCGCGATGGCCGAACCGTTAAGGGGGTAAACTTTACATCTATCCGGGATGCCGGAGATCCCGTTGAATTGGCCGAACTGTATGCACGCGAAGGGGCGGATGAATTGGTTTTCTTGGATATCACTGCCACCATTGAAAAGCGGAAAACCCTGCACGAGTTGGTGAATCGGATCGCACACCATATCAATATTCCCTTTACAGTTGGCGGTGGTATTTCGTCGGTGGAAGATGTACAGATTCTACTTCAAAATGGCGCGGATAAGGTGAGTGTGAATTCGGCCGCTTTTAAAAACCCAACATTGATTGATCAGCTGGCAAAAAGTTTTGGTAGTCAATGCGTAGTGCTCGCCATTGATACCCAATTAGAAGCCGATGGGGAATGGTATGTTTATTTGAATGGAGGTAGGGTGAAAACCCCGATGCGCTGTATCGATTGGGCCCGCCAGGCCGTAAATGCCGGTGCTGGAGAAATTTTGCTCACCTCTATGAACAACGATGGAACCAAAAAAGGGTTTGCGCTGGATATTACCCGGATGTTGGCGGATGAACTGCCGGTGCCCGTAATTGCCTCGGGTGGCGGGGGTACGGTGGAGCATTTTGTGGAAGTTTTTACAGAGGCGCATGCGGATGCAGCCTTGGCTGCCAGCATTTTTCATTTTAAAGAATTAACCATTCCAGATTTAAAGCAACAACTTCGTTTACAAGGAATTGCAATAAGATAACTAACATTTTAATTTAAATAAAATGCAACCCGATTTTAATAAATATACCGATGGTTTATTGCCCGCCATTGTACAGGATGCCCAAACGAGAAAAGTGTTGATGCTGGGATTTATGAATGCCGAAGCCTGGGAAAAAACCCTACAAACTGGTCAGGTAACTTTTTTCAGTCGCTCGAAACAGCGTTTATGGACTAAGGGCGAAGAAAGCGGTAATTTTTTGCAATTGGTGTCGCATACCTTGGATTGTGATGCCGATACCTTGCTGTTGCAAGTGCATCCAAAAGGACCGGTTTGCCATACCGGGGCAGCCACCTGCTGGAATGATAGCAACACAATTGGAAACTTTTTAGAAACCCTGGAGCAGGTGATTGAAAGTAGAAAATCAGCCGATCCAAGCAGCTCATATGTAGCCAAAATGTATGCGAAGGGATTGAATAAAATAGCCCAAAAAGTGGGGGAGGAGGCCGTTGAGCTGGTAATTGAGTCGAAAGACAATAACCCTGAGCTTTTTTTAAACGAAGCGGCAGACTTGTTATTTCATTATTTACTTTTGCTTAACGTGAAAGGTGTTAATTTGCAGAATGTAACCGATTTGCTGCAAGAGCGCCATCGAACCGCATAAATCTGTATAACTCTAGTTATAAAAATATCTTCCATGAAAAAAGCATTTTTACTCGTTTTTCTTTTTCCCTTTTTGGCATTTGCACAAACCAAAGAGCCCTTTGTACTAAAAGGATATGTTACCGGATTAAAAGATAGTATTACCGCGTTTCTAATGAATGCCAATAACAGCCGAACACTGGCAACCGGAACTGTTGTTAATGGTAATTTTACCCTAAAAGGGAATGTTCGTGAACCGGATATGTTTCAACTTGGTTTTATTGGATATAATCAAAGCACTGAATTGTTTTTACAAAACGATCAGGTAGCCTTGAATGGTGATATCAATAACCTGGGAGCCGCTACTGTTACCGGTTCGGCAGTGAACAATGATTTTACCCAGTTTAAGCAGCAATTTATTCCCTATATCAATCGCTTGCGCGAATTGGGTGCTGCTGTGAATGCTGAAACCAATCCAGCCAAAAAAGATTCTCTCATGAAGGAGTATAATGTGGTTCGCCAACAGGCTGCCGCTGCTACCAACCTTTTTATGCAGGCTAAGCCGGCATCACCGGTAAGTTCGCTGGTATTGGCTGTGATGATGGGTGGCTTTGATGGTATTGCCGATGTGGAAGCTAAATATAACCAATTGCAACCCTCCGCTAAACGTGGGTTCTATGCACAAAATATTGAAAGATCTATTGCAGAAGCCAAGCAGGCCCAAATTGGTCAGGTAGGTACCCAGGCAGTAGATTTTACCCAACAGGATGTGAATGGAAAACCAATTGCCCTCTCTTCTTTTCGCGGAAAATATGTACTAATTGACTTCTGGGCTAGCTGGTGTGGACCTTGTCGCGCAGAAAATCCCAATGTGGTGAATGCTTTCAACCAATTTAAAGGTAAAAACTTTACCGTATTGGGTGTTTCTCTGGATAATGCCAAACCAAATTGGTTGCAAGCCATTCAGGCAGATAATTTAAGTTGGACCCATGTGAGCGATTTGCAATACTGGAATAATGCCGTAGCGCAATTGTATCGCATCGGTAGCATTCCTGCCAATATTTTGGTTGACCCTACCGGTAAAATTGTAGCACGCGACCTCCGTGGAGCAGACCTCACCCGCAAGCTGGCCGAACTGCTGGGTCAATAAGCGATTATATCCGATAAATTACAGAAATACGGATAGATATTGGTCTTCATCGAAACCAACAATCATCACTTTGCCATCTTTTTCAATTAGCGGACGCTTTAGTATGCTGGTTTGTGTGCTCAATAACTGAAGGGTACCTTTTTCGGTTTGTACTAATTTTTCATTGCCCTCACTATTTTTTCTCCAGGTGGTTCCCTTCCGGTTAATCAGGAGTTCCCAGCCTACCTGTTGCGACCAGTCTTTTAGCTTTTCCTGAGAGATACCCAATTTTTGGTAATTGTGAAAAGTAAATGGAATGCTATTTTGGTCGAACCATTGGGTAGCTTTTTTTACTGTATTGCAATTTGGAATTCCGTAGATCAAATACATATTTACCAATTTGAGTTGCGAAATTAGCCACGAAACACATTTATTGGGCAGATTTGATTGGTTTGTTTTAATTTGATGTTTGTATAAGGCGCATGATGAGATATTCTTTATATATAGCATTACTGTTTAATGTGTTATTGCTGCATGCTCAGCAAAAGAAATTTCCCATGCCCATAGGGCAAACCCTTAAAGGAACGCTCCAGGATGCCCGCACACACCAAGGTTTGATGCAGGCAACTATTCAACTGAAAAGCCTATCTGATACCAATCAAAAATTTCGGGTATTGTCAAACGATCGGGGAAACTTTTCCCTCACAGGTTTAACCGTAGGGGCTTATCAATTAACTATTCAACTGGTAGGATACCAAGCTATCAAAAAGGATAGCTTATTACTAAACGGTGCCCCAAGCGATTATCAACTTGGCATTATCTCAATGCAAACTGCCGTTAATGGATTACAAGAAGTGGTGGTAACTTCAGAAAAGCCATCGGTAGAAGAGAAAGATGGAAAAATCATTTACTCAGTAGGGGAGTCTGCCTTAAACAGTGGCAGCAATGCCAGCGATATGTTGCGCAATATGCCTATGTTAAATGCGCAGGCCGATGGAAGTATTATGTTGATGGGAAGAGTGCCGCTGATTCTGATGGATGAAAAACCATTGAATGTATCGGGTCAGCAATTAGCAGATTTACTAGAAAGTTTACCAGCCAGTGTTATTGAAAAAGTGGAAGTGATGCAACGCCCTCCACCAGAATATGCCAGTTATCCGGGCGGGGTAATCAATATTGTAACCAAAAAAGGACGGGTAGGCCGCTTCGAAAAAATCTCTGTAAGCGGGGCTTCCCGGGGTGAAGGCAGTGCCTATGCAACCTATGGATATCGTTCGGGCAAATGGTCGGTAAACGCAGTGGCTGGGGCTGCTACCTCCGTTTCACTCGGCAGTGGATGGGGACATCGCAGTAACCTATATCCAGATTCTACTAATTTTCTGCATACTCAATCCAGCTATCAAAATAGAAGCTGGTCTCCCAGTGCGCGCTTACAGGCCGAATATTCTCCTGATAAATATCGAACCTTCAGTTTTGTGTATCAGGGAAACTGGAATTATGCCGATAACCACAATACCATTTTGTATACCAATATCAATCGCTTTGAACAACCCTACAAAGCTTCCACTCGAAATAACACTTATCAGGGTGATGGATATGGACATGGATTGTCGGGTTCCTATCAATGGACAGGAAAGCGACCCGCAGAAAAATTGCAAGTGTTTACGGGGATACAACTGAATAAAAATTACAGCGACCGCGATTTTTTTCAACAGTTTTTAACCGGCGAACTGATGCCAACCGGAGCAGATACAACGCAGTGGCAGGTTACCGATCAGTATACCCAAACCGGTTATACCAATGTATATTATAACCGCCCGCTAGATGATTCTGCAAACCATATTTTCACTTCCGGCATCACCCTTTCCTCAAGCACGGTGCATAATGTACTCAACTCCGGGTATCTTCGAAAGGCCGATCTTACAGATGTTCCGTTGGACAAGCTAAGCAACGATTTTTTATTTCGTCAGCAAATAGTTACGGCCCGCATGGGCTGGATATGGAGTTGGCGGAATAATTGGAAGTTAATTACGGCAGTTCAAATGGAATATACCGCCAATGGATTTACCTTTCAAAAAGGAAATGCAACGGATGCAAAAAACGATTATGTTCGATGGCTCCCTTCCTTTTCCCTCCGAAAAGAAATCAACCGGCAATTAAATACGGCCGTTGGATTTAGAGAAACCATTCGCCGGCCTGGTATCGCTGAAATGAATCCCAGCATCGATTATGCCGATCCCTATAATATCAAATTCGGCAACCCTTTTTTACAGGCACAGTTAACGGATATGTACGATTGGAATATCAGCTATCATATTCCCAAAATAAGTTTCAGTGGAACCCTGGGATATAATCAGGTAAAAAATGTATTTCAACCCATCCGTACCCTGGCAGATAGTGGTAGAACCTTTACTACTTTTCAAAATATTGCCAATCAGCAAGAATATCAAATCAACTTATGGTCGGGTATAACCATCAGCAAAAAGTTTCGCATGAATCTGAGCACTGGCTATACCTATCAGCAGTATAGTGAAACCCAAAAGAGTTTATATAAATACCGTGATGGGGGCAGCTTTTATGTAGGGCTCAATTATAGTTGTGCATTGGATGCACTTACCTTATTAGAGGCCAACAACCGATTTACCAATTGGGCAAGTCCGCAAGGAACTTCTCGAAGTAATATCAATATGAGTATCGGTGTGCAACACAAAATGTTTCACAAACAACTTACAGTGGGCTTATTGGCGATCGACCCCTTTGCCATTCAGCGCTACCACAATATCACCTATGGCACCAATTTTTCCATTGAGAGTTACAGTGAAAGTGTTACCCGAAATTTTAGACTCACCCTCAGCTGGCAAATCAGTAAGAACACAGTAAAAAGTAAATTAACCCAACAAGAGCAAGAAGCAGCCTTACAAAAATTGAAAGCCCGATAAATGCCTTCTGTTTATTTGGTTACACGGGGGAAGTTGCGGTAAATATGCCAGGATATTTTTGAGCAATCCAGCTGTTTTTTATGGGTTGAATCCAATGGTTGCGCCAGTCTTGTAAAGTACCTACCAGATTATTGAAATAAAGGGTTTCTTCATCGATGCTTTGATTTTCCATGGCTTTTGGGATATCGCCCATATCAAACAAATGTACATTATCTTGTATCCAAACTGCTAAAGTACGGCGATTGAAAAAATCAGTATTCCATGCTTGTTGCAACTGTTGTATAAAATGTACCGAGCTATCGGTGCTGCATCCACTCACTTGCGTGCGGCTTTCATCAGCAACCAGCAAAATAAATTGCTTGAACACGATCAATCCAATACCTTTTACTGCAGCTCCGTGGGCCGTCCAACCCGAAATAAATTCATCGATACTTTTTTGAATTTGTACCGATTCTTCGCTGGTAAAGGGCCGGCTGCTTTGGTAAATCCATATCCGGGAAGTAGGAGCAAAATGCGATGGAATGAGGTGAGTGGGTATCAGATTTTCCATATTAATGAGTTGTTTCGGTTGAGGGAGTTTCTAAACTCATGGCAATCATTTCGGCAATATCCAGCACAGTAACGGATGCTTCTTTTTCGTGGTGTTTAACGCCATCGGTTAGCATGGTATTACAAAAGGGGCAGCCAGCGGCTATCCATTGTGCCCCGGTTTCTAGGGCTTCTGCCGTTCTTTCGATATTCACCCCTCCCTGCCCTTTTTCTTCTTCCTTAAACATTTGTGCCCCTCCGGCACCGCAGCAGAGTCCATTGGTACGACAACGTTTCATTTCAATTAATTCAGCATCTAGGGCTTCCAATACTTTACGCGGGGCATCATATACCTGATTGGCACGACCTAAATAACAGCTGTCGTGGTACGTAATTTTTTTACCGCTAAAACTACCACCTCCCTGCAAACGTAATTTTCCGGAAGCAATTAATTCCTGAATCAGTTGGGTATGATGCATAACTTCATAGTTGCCGCCTAATTCGGGATATTCATTTTTTAATGTGTTGAAACAATGCGGACAGGTTGTAACAATTTTTTTAATGCCATATCCATTTAACACTTGAATATTCTGATAGGCCATCATTTGAAATAGAAATTCATTACCCGCCCTGCGTGCCGGGTCGCCGGTACAGGCTTCTTCCTTACCTAATATGGCCCAGGACATGCCAACCTGATTGAGAATAGTAGCAAATGCTTTGGTAACTTTTTGGGCTCGCTGATCAAAGCTACCGGCACATCCTACCCAAAATAAAATATCGGGTGTTTCTCCTGCTGCCACACTGGCTGCCATCGTTTTCACTTGCATAGCTTACTTTTTTTTATAAAGTTACTGAAAAAAAATGCTTACTCACCAGCCGGCAACTAATGGGAACCTATCTATTTATAAGCTAAATAAGTAAACTAAAATAGTATTAGTGGGTAGCCCCATTTTTTACACTGAAAATATGTAATACCTGCGGAAAAATTGCCTGCATGGTTTCTGCTACTCCCTTTGGTGAGCCAGGTAGGGTGATTAATAAACTATCCCCTGCAAATCCGGCAATTCCCCTGCTAAGCATGGCATAGGGTGTTCGCTGTTGGCCGTAATTTCTGGCTGCTTCCATAATTCCGGGCACTTCTCTATCTAATAGGGGTCGAATAGCATCGGGTGTTACATCGCGAACAGATAAGCCGGTTCCACCGGTAAAGAGTATTAACTGATAGCCTGCATCAATTAATTTTTTTGCTTCCAACTGTATCCTTTCAATTTCATCGGGTATTACTGTTTGCGTATCAATGGTCAATTGAAATTTTACGAGTATTTCAGCTATAACTGCTCCGCTCGTGTCTTCCGATTCTCCCTTACTAATTCGGTCGCTACAGATAACTACAGCCACGGGAAGTTTTGATGGATAGGCATACTGCAAATCTGTTTTTCCTCCAATTTTCTCGTTCAGTTGAATATCAGTTATCTGAATATGGCTATCAATTGGTTTTAACATATCATACATAGTTAAAGCTGTAACCATTACTCCATGCATGGCTTCTACTTCAACACCTGTTTTATATACGGTATGTATTTCAACGGTAATTTTTATTGTTTGGTCTTGGATGTCAAATCCTATATTGGCAAATTCAATGGGCAGTGGGTGACAATCAGGAACTACTTCATATGTTTTTTTACAAGCTAGTAATCCGGCAGCGCGGCTAAATTCAAATACATCTCCTTTAGGAACTTTCCTGTTTTTTATAGCTTCTATTGTTTCAGGTTTAGATACCCGAATAGTTCCCGAAGCTACTGCTATTCGTAAGGTGTTAGATTTATGTGTTATGTTTACCATATATAATTGATAAATTTTTTGTTATAATCCCCTACTTATTTTCTTTCCATTGATAACTGTCATCTTCGAATATTTCTTTCCCCCAAATGGGTAATTCGGCTTTTATTTTCTCTACACATTCAGTACAGGCTTCAATAGCAGTTGCTCGGTGTTTAGAAGAGGTGAAAACAAATAAACACAATTCACCAGCTGCTACTTTTCCTAAACTATGGTGCACATGCATACAGGTTAATTGGTATTTTTCAAAAATCTGTTCTCTGATTGCTTGCATGCATTCCAGTGCCATGGGTTGGTTGCTGGTATATTCAATGCCTTTTACCTGTTTGTTGTTAATAGTATCTGCCCTTACCTGGCCTAAGAAAATACTGTGTGCACCAATATTGGTTTTGGTAGCATGTTTGGCAATACTTTCTGCAATAAATGAGGGCGCTATAGCGCCTTCGACAAATATATTTTTTAACTGCATATCTCTTGATAATTTAAAGCAATAAATTCTTCAACACTTCCAGGTGAAAATAAACTTGCTTGCGGATGGGGTGTTAGCGCAATGGTATAAAATCTTTGATATAAAGCATGATAGGTGAGCAATTGATTTGCCAACACTTCTCCAATTCCTGTTATCAACTTAATCACTTCGGTGGCCTGAAGGGTTCCTATTATTCCGGGAATAACTCCTAAAACGCCTGCAATCGCACAACTCATCACTTCATCTCCCTTAGGTGGTTCCGGAAAAAGATCTCGGTAACTAAGCTTTGGGCCCTCTCCGGGTGCATTAAATACTGCTACTTGTCCTTCGTATTTAGAAACCGCTCCAAATACTAACGGCTTCTGCAATAATACACAGGCATCATTAATTAAATATCTGCTAGCAAAATTATCGGTAGCATCTACAATAATATCGTAGTTGCTAAATTTTTCTAGGGCAAATACCTGATTGCAATATTCGGGATAAGCAATTACTGTAACCAAATCATTCAACTGTTTTAGTTTTTCAACAGCAGTAACTGATTTATTTTTTCCTATATCCTCTTGCCCAAATAAAATTTGTCGTTGTAAATTATTGAGCGAAACAGCATCATCATCTACTATACCTATATTACCTACTCCAGCAGCCACTAAATATTGTAAAATAGGGCACCCTAGTCCTCCAGCTCCTATTACCAAAACTTTTGCATTCGATAATTTTTCTTGGGCCTTCATGCCAAAATTATCTAAAATGATTTGTCGTTGATATCGTAGAAAAAATTCTTTCATAGTAGAAGCTATCCCCCCGAAAATGGAGGCATACAGGCAATAATACTCGGTTCGGTAATTTTTAGAGGAGCTACTATCAGTTGATTATTTAATGCCATAACAAATTTAGCACCCGCTAAACCAGGATATTGTTTGCATAGCCATTCCTTTACTGCCTCCGTAGTTCCTGGATTTTCAATTTTCACAGCATCGCAACCGGAAATATCTGTCAATTGTCCAAAAAATAATATCTCAATATCCATACACTTAAGTTACTAATAATTTTATCGATGCCAATAATAATACAATGGCTAAAGTTATTTTAAGTACCTGCTGATTCAGTCGCAACGACCCCATCCATGCACCTAAAAGCCCTCCTAAAAATGCAACTACTATTAAATTTACTATTTGCAAATCTGCGCTAAATCCCTTTGAAATTTGTCCTGCCAACCCTGCCACAGAGTTTACAAATATAAAAACCGCACTAATTGCTGCGGTTTGTTTTTGATTAGTCCACTTGGCCATTAATAAAAACGGTGACAATAAAATTCCACCACCGATACCAATTAGTCCCGATAAAAAACCAATTACGCCTCCAACTAGCAGGGATAGCGCTATATGAGGTGATTTCAAATCTTTGTCATCCGTATTCGGATATAGAAAAAATCGGGCAACGGGGATTAGGAGTAATATTCCCAATATTTTTTTATATACCAAGGCATCCAGGGATATTGCGCCACCTAAAAATGACAAGGGTATAGAAGTTATAATAAAAGGTATAAATATTTTCCATTTGAAATGACCTCCCTTGTAAAACAATAAAAAAGACGAGAGGGAAACAAATAAATTTAAAATTAGCGCAGTTGGTTTCATCACATCCGGAGCGAATCCATACAATGCCATTAATGCTAAATAACCACTTGCACCGCCATGACCAACGGATGCATATAGAAGGGCTACAATAAATAAAAGAATTCCAAAAGTAATCGTCATATCATTCTTGTAAAACTACCAAATATGTATTTGAACCATGTCGTCCCTTTTTACTTCAGTTGTAGTTTCCTCCAAAGCTATAAAACAGTTAGCTTGTGCAAAGGAATGCATTTTAAAAGATTCTTGGCCAGTTAGTAAGTGAACCTGATGCTGTTTTCTGTTGAAATGCCCCCTTAAAAAATGCGTTAGGCCACTGGGTTTTTTGTAATCGTTCATTATGGGTGCATGCTCAATCAAAGGGGCATTTTGTGATCCCGATAATGCATCTATCACTCTAGTAACATACAAATAGAAACAACTAAGCGCTGAAGCGGGATTGCCCGGTAACCCTACTACAATGTGTTTGCCTTTCTTACCCAAGTACAAAGGTTTCCCAGGCTTTTGTTTTACCTTATAAAACAAGGGTTCCACTTCATTTTTTTGGGTAGCTGCCAGCACAAAGTCAAAATCCCCAACGCTAATTCCACCTACTAATAGAGTAATATCAGATTGGTAAATGGAGTTTTCTAAGGCCGCTGTGATTTTTTCTAAGGAATCAGCTACTTTTTCTACACTAATTTTTTTAATACCCATTTTTTGTAAGGCTGCCAGTAGCATAGGTGAATTTGATTCATAAACCTGTCCCATGGTTAGGGGTTCGCCGATTACCTGCAATTCGTTTCCAGTTACAATAATATGGATAGAGGGTTGGCTGATTACAGTAACTTCTGAAATTCCCATACTTGCCAATACACCAATCGTTGCTGGGTTTAACAAGGTTCCTTTTTTTAGTGTTAGACTATCTTTTGAAATATCTGCGCCAACTTGGCGAACATTTGCTGCGGGTAAGAGGTTGGTATCTGTGATAGTGATGATATCATTTTGTAAAATTGTTTTTTCCTGCATCACAACCGTGTCGGCACCTTTGGGTAAAGGGGCTCCGGTAAAAATCCGAACAGCCTTTCCTGCTGTTATCTCCAAAAGTTCCGATGATCCCGCTTGTAGCATACCTGTAACTTGTAACGGGGCATCTTGGTAACCATGTGTAAAAGCGAATGCATATCCATCCATTGATGATTGTAAAAAGCCGGGCACATTGATTGGCGAAAACATATCGGCATCTAACACATGCCCAACAGCATCTTCCAGTTTTAAGGGAATTGCTTTCAAGGGTTGAATGTTTTCCCTTATAATCTTAAATGCTTCTTCTACGCTTACCATACTATTGAATTAGAGCTTTTGCCTGGTTATTTATCCTCCAATGCTAATCATGGTTCTATTGGTTAATTGATTGGTTTCAATTATATGCATATCTGTTGAAAGTTGCCCGCCCAGGGCTTCCTTTTTATCGAATATATTCTGATGAATGAGTGGAATAATATTTTCCCCTTTACGAAAGGCAGTTAATAAATCAGTTTCTCCGGTTGAAAACAGGCAGTTTTTCATTTTGCCATCTGCAGTTAATCGCATTCGATTGCAGTCGCCACAAAATGGGGCACTCATGGTACTGATTACGGCAAATGTTCCCATACTTTCTGGAACCTGATAATTTTTGGCAGTTTCATGTGGCTGTCTATTTAACGGCTGAATAGGGAAAACTGAACTTATGGTATCCAATATTTGATGAAGGGTGATTACTTTTTCGCTATTCCATTGATTTCTCTCAAAGGGCATAAATTCAATGAATCGTACATGAACAGGTGTGTTAATGGTCCAATTAATAAAGTCAATGATTTCAGAATCATTTATTCCTTTGATAACAACCATATTCACCTTCACCTCAATATGGTTATCTAACATCAATTGTATATTGCTCATTACCTGGTTAAATCGATCTCGTTTAGTCATGAGCAAGAACCGATCTTTTTGAAGGGTGTCTAAACTAATATTAATCGATTGTATGCCTGCAGCTTTAATAGCAGGGAGCATTTCGTGTAAGCGAGTGCCATTGGTGGTTAAGGTTAATTGAACGGGTAAGCTGGATAGTCGCCCAAGAATTTGAGGGAAATCTTTTCTTACCAAGGGTTCTCCACCGGTTAATCTGATCTTTTTAACGCCTTCCTGAACAAATATGCGGGCAATGGATTCTATTTCTTCTGCCTGCATTAACTGTTGATTCGGTGTGAAGGCATATTCCTCTTCCGGCATACAATAAAAACATCTCAAATCGCAATTATCCGTTAAGGAAATCCGCAAGTAATCATGTACTCTATTAAAGGTATCCTGAATCATGTTATGGTTTCGATGCTAATAATTGCTGATAATCTTCGGGCGTATCAATATCTACTAAGCCTTCTTCGAAATGCAATTTAGCTACTTCTTTTTCTCTTTGTTGGATAATGTTTTTTGCTCCCACATCTCCGCTTAATTGCAGCAAATCTGGAAACACAGTTTTATGAAATAGGGCAGGTGTGCCTAATGTATTTGCATAATAGCTTGCGGCTATAGGCAAATCGGTGTTTTGTTGTAATTTAATTAGGGCTTGTATGTTGGGTACAGCAATAAAAGGTTGATCACATACAACCAATAGGATACCCGCTAAATTGGGTATATTTTTTTGTGCCACTTGAATACCCAATCGAATAGAACTGGCCATTCCTTCGCGCCAGTTTTCATTATGGGCAATAGAAATAGTTGTGTCACTTATCGCTGAAATAATTTTTTCTGAAGACGCTCCTACAATCAAAAAAACAGGAAAATCAGTGGCCTGCTTGAGATTGGCAATAAGGCGATTTAATAAAGTATCTCCTTGGTATGGCAATAATTGCTTGGGAGTTCCCAAACGTTTGCTTTCACCGGCAGCAACAATTACAACAGCCCCGGTTTGAATGGGATACTTCATTAGGAGTGGATTAAGTCTTTTTTCAATCGCAACATAGAACCTGTTTTATTCGTGAATACTGCCTGGATTTCGGCCAGAATACTAATCGCGATTTCTTCCGGTGTTTCTGCACCAATCTCTAGTCCGGTTGGCCCATATATTTTATTCAACATACTTTCTGTGATTGCTATCCCTTCTTCGGTTAATTGTGCAATCATTTTTTGTAGTTTCTTTTTCGGACCTAAAATGCCGATATACGAGATAGGTTGATGAAGTAAGGCAGCCAACATTTTTATATCATACTGGTAATTATGCGTCATTAATACAAAACAGGTTCTACTATCAATGGCTATTTTTTCCAACACATGCTCGGGTTTACTTACCAGTATTTGGCAGGCACTGATGAATCTTTCCTTTCTGGCATGGGTATTTCTTCCATCTACAACACTTACATCCCAACCCAACTGATGGGCGATATTTATCAATGGAATTGCATCATTTCCTGCCCCTATAATGTGTAAGGAAATGGCTGGTTGTATAAATTGTAATAATAAATTACCTGTATAGTTTGGATGCGCATAGTCTTTTACTTGAGATATTCGTTTGCTGAATACTTCTGCTGCTTCCTCCTGAGCGAACTTAACTAACGGCAAAATATTTTCTTTTGCTGCTAGTAATTGCTCCTGGTTTAAAAGTAAACTGGTTCCTAGCTGCAAATTTTTTTTATCGGTTAGGTCAAATCCAGTTACCAATACTAGTTCTTGTCTTTTTTTTTGGGATAGTCGCATTAACTCAATTGGATTAGAAGGATCCTGGGAGTGAATGTATTCAAATAAGATATGAATGATGCCTTCACAACCCAGTTGAATTCCAATCACTTCATCCGATTCATCGGTTGTATCATAAGTTACCAGCTTGCTTTTTTTTTCTGTAAATGTGAGCAAGGCTTTTTGTAATGCATCTCCTTCTAAACAGCCTCCGCTGATGGCACCCGTCATTTTTCCATTTTCTGTTACCAACATTCTGGCACCGGGTCTTCTGTATGAGGAGCCTTCTAACCGAACTACAGTAGCCAAAACACATTGCAGACCCGCTTGATTGGCTTGGTCGTAGGATGCGATTATTTCTTTAAATTCCCTCATATTATTTCTGGCAAAAGCAATTAATACGGTTGATATCCTTTCACTACCGCTTTTTTTGCAGCTGGAATTTCTGCAACTTGTACCAGGGGTGCTTTATTTCCCCAAGAATTTCTAATATAATTAATCACATCTGCCACTTCTTTGTCTGTCATTTCAATTCCTGCCATTTCTCCGTCAAATGAAATCCCATTAACTTTCAATGGGCCGCGCATTCCCTGTAGGATAATTTTTACTAACCGATTTTTATCCGATAAGTTACCGGTTTTTACCAATGAAGGAAAAGCCCCCTCAACACCCATTCCATTCTCCATATGGCAGGAAATACAATAGGTGTCGTATACTTTTTTCCCGTCTTGTATGCTGTTATTAGTAGCGCTGGTTTGTACAAATGAAAAACCAATAATAGCAAATAGCAAGGCACACAATAGGGCAGTCATTTTTTTCATAGTTCTTATTTATGAATGAAAAAAGATTGCCATAAAGCAATCTTTTTTTGAATGCAGGTTAAAAAAAATTAGCTTTTGGTAAGTTCTTTTAAATACGGCTGATTGTATAAACGCTTTCCGGTTGCCTTGTATAAGGCATTGGCTACAGCAGCGAATACTGGCGGAAAAGGCGGCTCACCTAAACCGGTAGGATCAATCGTATTTTGAACAAAATGTACGTCAATATTTTTAGGGGCTTCTTTGTGTCGAATAATGCGGTATTGATTTAAATTCTTTTGTAAGGCAACTCCTTTTTCAAATCGCATACCTCCAAAAAGGGCATTTCCAATACCATCCACCACAGCACCTTCTACCATGTTTTTTGCACCTTCGGGATTTACTACAAATCCACAATCCATAGCTGTAAACACTTTTTGTACCTGCGGTTGGCCATCTTTTATAGACACCTCCACCACATGGGCAGCATAAGAGCTGTGACAAAAATACGCTGCTACCCCTCGATTTTTATTGGTGGAACTGTTCCAATTTGATTTTTGTTTTACTAATTCCAGCACACCAATATATCGGGCAGCATCATAATCATTTCTTTTTCCCACCGGTTGGTTTTTGGCTTTTTGCAACAATTCAATTCTAAAATCAATCGGATCTTTTCCAACGGTTTCGGCTAATTCGTCTAAAAAGGATTGTTCGGCAGAGGCTATAAAATTAGACCCCGGGGCTCTAAATGCTCCAATGGTAATATTTGAGGGAATATCCCATCCTTCGGCTACATAATTATCAATGGATCCCGCTGGAAACCGATTTTCATGGATAGCACTTTCCGGAATTCCACCCCCTTTAATGTGAAGGGCGGTTACCTGATTATTTTCATCTATGGCTGCTTTATAAGAAACCATATAAGTTGGCCGGTAAATACCATTCGTCATGTCGTCTTCACGCGTATAAATAAGCTTTACGGGTGCTTTTACTTTTTTAGAGATGAGACCTGCTTCAATGATGTAATGTCCATACGCCCTTCTTCCAAAACCTCCCCCCATTCTGGCAAGTTTCATTTCAATTTTTTCAGCCGGTACATCCAAATTGGCTATAATATTTTGTTTCATCATCTCCGGAATCTGTATCGGCGCCACAAAGAATGCTTTCTCATCAGTGATGTGTGCAACACAACTGATGGGTTCCATCGGATTATGCGACAAAAAAGGAGCCGTGTAAGTTCGCTCTAGAATTTTTTTAGCTTTCGCAAATGCAGCTTCCGGGTCTCCATCTTTTCTTAAAATTTTGCCCGGCTTTTTTTGCATCTCATTCATTTGAACCAAATGCTCATCCGTACTTTCTAATCCGCCCGGAATAGTTTCCATTTTTTTTCCACCCCTTCCGGCAACTGATTCTGTATAGGTTGCCATTGGCTCCCATTCTACCAGCACTTTTTTTCGGGCGTTAATTACTTCCCAAGTGGTTTTGCCCACCACAGCTACCAGATTATTGAATGCACGGGTATCAAAACCTGCACGGGTATAGCCATCTTTATAAACTTGAATTTCAAAAACATCCTGGATACCCGACATTTTTTTCGCTGCGGTTCCATCAAAAGATTTCAGCTTCATTCCAAATGCCGGGGGGTGAATTACCATGGCAATTAATAAACCTTCCTGCTTATAATCCAAAGTAAATAAAGGATTACCAGCCACTATATTTTTTCCCACTACATTTTTTTGTGGGGTACCTAATAAAGTAAAATCACTGATTTTTTTAAGGGGTACTTTTTCGGGTTTGGGTAGTTTGGCGGCAGCAGAAGCCAATGCCCCATAAGTAATACTCTTTTTGGAAGCTGGATGAGCAACCAGACTATTTTGAGCAGTAAGTTCAGAAACCGGAACCTTCCACTCATTGGCTGCGGCTTGCAGTAACAGCATTCTGGCAGTAGCTCCGGCGGTTCTTAAGGGAACCCAAGCCATATTCATTCCCCGACTACCACCTGTAAATTGTGATTTAAATCTGGGCGTATCGTAATCTCCCATTTCAACCTTAATTTTCTTCCAATCAGCTTCTAGTTCTTCTGCAACCATCATTGGGAGGGATGTCATTACATTCGTTCCAAATTCAGGGTTCGGACAAAAGATAGTTATTTCATTGTCGGCTGTAATTTTGATGAATCCGGTTAGTTCAACCCATTCTTTAGGAGCCGTGATTTCGGCTAATGCCTCATTGGGTATCAAATTTGCCAACCAACTAAACCCAATTAACATTCCACCTCCTGTTAAAGAAGTGATTTTTAAAAATGAGCGTCGGCTTTTATCGTGGGATATATTTTCCATGCGTTTTTAATTTATTGATGAGCATTTTTTGCTGCGGAGTGTATGGCTTGTTTTATTCTTACGTAAGTTCCGCAACGGCAAATATTTCCATTCATGGCAGTTTCAATTTCTTCATCAGTGGGATTGGGCTTCGCCTTTAGTAAGGCGGATGCTGCCATAATTTGACCTGTTTGGCAATAGCCACATTGGGCTACGTCAAGCGATAACCAAGCTTTTTGTACTGGGTGCTCTCCCGACACTGATAATCCTTCAATAGTAGTGATTTCCTGAGCGGCAACAGCTGCAACAGGCAACTGGCACGATTTCATGGCTTTCCCGTTTAAATGGATAGTGCATGCTCCACAGGCGCCAACACCACAGCCATATTTAGTTCCCACCAAATTTAGGTGATCACGCAAAACCCACAAAACCGGCGTAGTAGAATCTACATCGGCTTCCATCATTTTGCCATTTACTTTTAATTTGTAATTAGCCATGTATATTATTTTTAAGGGATCAGAGTAAATTTACCTATTTATAGGTTAGCCTGTATCATCATTCAGATAAATCCTA
Source organism: Chitinophagia bacterium (assembly GCA_037131895.1). GTDB lineage: Bacteria > Bacteroidota > Bacteroidia > Chitinophagales > Chitinophagaceae > Sediminibacterium. The sequence continues at coordinate 25,016 of JBAXQE010000015.1, forward strand.
GAAAAGGTAGTACAAAATTCATTTTTTTATTTCCAATTTCCGAATATCAATAATAAATTTTTCTACCATTTCCCAATCGCTCTAGCCCATAAGGGTTACAGAGGATGTTTAGTAAAAATAACTTATATCAATTATCCATTTATCCAATTATCCCGGGTGTCAGGAGAAAATTTCCAAGGCGCAAAATTGTTTTCTATGTTGCTGAAAGTGCTGTTCCATTCCTGCGGCGCATTGCTCTCTTCCATAATGAGGGATCTCCTTAGCTCAGTAATAATATTCAGTGGAGATATGCTAACAGGGCATTCCTCCACACAAGCCATACAGGTGGTGCAGGCTCTCAGTTCTTCTACCGAAATATAATCGTGCAGCAAACTTTTTCCATCGGGCGTCCATTCGCCTGTTTTGCTAAGCTGCTTACCCATTTCCTCCATCCGATCGCGGGTGGCCATCATAATTTTTCTGGGACTCAATTTTTTTCCGGTTAGGTTAGCCGGACAAGCAGCTGTGCACCTGCCACATTCGGTACAACTGAATGCATCGAGTAAACTTTTTTGGCTAAGAGCGGGTATATCTTTGGCGCCAAAATGTTCGGGGGGTGCAGCATTGGAAGGGGCCAGTTCGGGCTGCATGGCATACAATACTTCCTGCTGAACCGCTTCCATATTGGTAAACTTGCCTGATGAGGTAAGGGGGGAATAATAGGCATTGGGAAATGCCAAAATAATGTGCAGGTGTTTTGAGTATGGCAAATAATTCAAGAAGGCAAAGATGCCGAGAATATGCAGCCACCAACAGGTACGCTCAATCAGCAGCCAAGAAGTTTCATTGCCACCAGATAGGAGGGGCTTGAGGTATTGCGACACCCAAAAATTACCGGTACTTGGGTAATGAGGGTTTCCGGGTTGTAGTAATTGGTCGGCAGCATTCATGGTAAGAAATAAACTCATCAGAATAATTTCTGCCAGCAGAATATAATTCGCATCCGAAGCGGGCCAGCCCTGCAGGTCGCCCTGTATCAGCCTTTTTACTTTGGTTACATTTCTGCGAATTAGAAATACTACACAAACCAATAAAACCCCTGCCGCTAAAATTTCAAAACAATTGATTAGCCAGTTATATACATTTCCCAACAGCGGCAAAAATAATCGGTGATGGCCCGTAATGCCATCTAACACAATTTCTGCTACTTCTAAATTGATGATGATAAAGCCGGCATAAATAATCAGGTGCATAATGGCTACGGGAACATTTCGGAACATTTTTTTTTGTCCTAAAGCCAATAAAATCAAATTTTCCCAACGTTTTGCAGGCTGATCGTTAGGAAGGGAAGGCTGCCCCAGTAGAATGAGTGACCTGATTACACCAGCCCTGCGGGTGAACCAATATCCGGCAAAACCGGCGGCCAATATAAAAAGAAGTTGAGGTAGGTACTGCATAAGAGAAAGTTTATAGAAATTGCCGGGTTTCCCATTTTTTGCAGGATTTCGGCAAGTTGAGCGTAATCTCTTTAATTTTATACCAAATATACTTCATGATTTTGAGGAAAACCATACTTACTCGGATGCAAGCCGAACAAAAACTCCATCGCATGGCATTGGAACTGGCCGAAAAATTGAGTGGAAATGATGCTCCATTGATTATTATGGGAATCCGCAAAAACGGTGAAGTGATTGCCGCTCAAATTGCTGGCTATCTAAATAAATATATATCCAACCCAATTACCCAACTTTGGGTAGAAATGGATAAATCTCATCCCGATACCATTGAGATCAGTGAGCCCCTCGATTTTTCGGGTAAACATGTGTTATTGGTAGATGATGTAACCAATTCGGGCAGAACGCTTTTATATGCTTTAAAACCGCTTATGAATAGCTACCCCCTTAGTATTCAAACCCTAGTGCTGGTAGAAAGGATGCACAATCAGTTTCCTGTAAAAGCAGACTATGTGGGCTTATCGGTAGCTACTACCTTGCAGGAGCATATTCAGGTAGAAGTAGAAAATGGCGAAGTGATTGGTGCATATATGGAATGATGCCATTAAAATTTTAGCCAATGGGCCTGCAATTTTCCGTTACTCCATTCCAAAGCCGGGGCAGGAATTTTAACGGAATTTACAACTAGTAATAGATTTTTTAGCCATTTCTTCCGGGTAGGGATCGTTGTTAAGTCAACATCTAAAGAAAGATATCCTTTTCTAATCCTCGAAATATCCATCCGGTTAAAAATAATATTTCCGTTGGCATCTTTTTGTTGATTTTCTGTACCTCCCAGCATACCTCCAGCACCATATCCAAGCGACACATTCAGCCATTTGGGTAACCGACTTGCTGGAAAAAAAGAAGCTAGGTTAAAACAAGCCCAATAGGTTTGTCCATTATAATCCTTCAACATTTTTTCCATAGTGCGGGTGCCAAATAATGCATCAGCTCTGCCCTGCAAGCTAGCGGGAGAATAGGTAACGGGTTGATAGGAAAATTTAATCGTAATCCGCTGTTGCTTCCAACCCCATTCCTGTGCTAGTAATAAGCCCGCACCCAGTACATTCGCCAACATATCCCCCGAACTAAATCCCCATTCGCTCGAAAATCCGTCGAGCACTTCAATAGACGACACAAAAGCTAGGCTGCTAATGGCCCCTGCCAAAGCTGCTTGTCGGGGTTGCAACCCTGTAGATATCCACAATGCCCGGCTCCAGTTAGCGGCTGTGTAGGCAGTAAATAAATGCCCGGCTTTATCCATTTGCAGCCATTCGGCATTGTCGTTAAAAAAGTGGAAAGATTCCGATGGATATTGCTGATACCAGTATTTAGATAAAACCACCACACCAGTAGTAATGCCCGCTGCCATACCGGCTGCCACCCACCGCTGTTTATGTATATTTAATGCACCTGTATCGCTGGTAGTTTGCGCTTGCACCAATAATGGCATAAAGGATATCAGTAATAAATATTTCACGTATTCAAACTTACACTTTAATTGCCTTGCGGTTGATTCCATTAAAAAGAATAGAGAAATATTGTTAATTTGGCATTCTATACTCACCAATCTTGTAAAACCATGAACAGTGCAATTGAAGAGAAAATAAACAGCTGGCTCCAAGGTCCCTACGATGAAGCAACCAAAGTTACCATTCGGGAAATGCAAGTTTCTCAGCCCGATGAATTAGCCGATAGCTTTTACCGGAATCTGGAATTTGGAACCGGAGGGCTGCGAGGAATCATGGGCGTAGGGAGCAACCGGATTAATAAATATACCATCGGCATGGCTACCCAGGGGTTTTCGAATTATCTGAAAAAAACCTATAGTGATGCGCCTATTTCTGTGGCAATTGCCCATGATAGTCGCAATAACAGTCGTTTTTTTGCCGAAACAACTGCCCATGTTTTTGCAGCCAATGGTATACAAGTTTACCTGTTCGAATCGCTGCGACCTACGCCAGAATTGAGTTTTGCCATCCGTCAATTGCATTGTAATGCAGGAGTAGTATGTACCGCATCCCACAATCCAAAAGAATACAATGGATATAAAGCTTATTGGAATGATGGTGGTCAACTGGTTCCTCCGCACGATGTTAATGTGATAAAAGAAGTGGAAGCGATTCAAAGCATTTCGGAAGTGAAGTTTACCGGAGGGGAGCACCTGATACAATTGATTGGAAAAGAAATGGACGAAGCCTACCTGCAAATGGTAAAGAGTTTGAGCGTTTATCCCGAAGTAATTCAACAGCAGGCAGATTTGAAAATTGTGTATACTCCCATTCATGGAACCGGTATTCAATTGGTACCCGATGTGTTGAAATTATATGGGTTTACTCAGGTTACTATTGTAGCAGAACAAGCTACGCCCGATGGAAATTTCCCTACAGTACACTATCCCAATCCCGAAGAAAGCGAAACCATGCAAATTGGGTTGCAAAAAGCAAACGAATTGGATGCCGATATTTTATTGGGTACCGATCCGGATGCAGATCGGGTGGGCATTGGTGTGAAAGACAATCACGGCAACTGGATATTGATGAATGGAAATCAAACCGCCGTATTGGCATTTAGTTATTTGATGGAAGCCCGCAAAGCTAAGGGTATTGCAACTCCTGATGATATGGTGATTACTACCATTGTTACTACCGAAATGATTAACCGAGTAGCAGAAGAAAATGGAGTAGCCTGCCTGAATGTGCTTACCGGATTTAAATGGATTGCCGAAAAAATTAAAGAACTGGAAGGGAAAAAGAATTATGTAATTGGTGGAGAAGAAAGTTTTGGTTTGATGATCGGAAGTTTAATCCGTGACAAAGATGCCGTTAGTGCGGTGGCTATGTTATGTGAAATGGCTGCCTACGAAAAAAGCAAAGGCAAAACCTTATTTGAAAAACTAATCGAACTCTATATCCAATACGGCTTTTTTTATGAGAGTCTGATTAGCATTACCAAAAAAGGAATGAATGGACAAAAAGAGATTTCCGAAATGATGGAAACCTATCGACTGCAACCTCCTGGAAATCTGGCAGGATCTCCGGTGGTAAGCTTACTCGATTACCAACTGCAACAAGCTACCGATTTGGTAACGGGTGAAAAAACAGCCATTCAGTTACCAAAAAGTAATGTGTTACAATTTATAACTGCTGATGGATCAAAAATTTCTGCCCGCCCGTCTGGTACAGAGCCAAAGATTAAATTTTATTTTAGTGTGCAGGCAACTCTTTCCAATAAAGAAGACTTCGAAAGGGTACAAATGCAATTAAAAGATAAAATCAGCCAGATTATCAGTGATATGAAACTCAACTGATGCTTGAGGGTATCTGCCTTTGTATTTTGAGTTATAAAAAGGTAGATATTTTTCTCTGTAAAAGCCAATTTCACTTACCTATCTTCGCAGGGTTATGAGTGTGTATAAAGATGGTCCCCTGCACCAGGGACTCAGAAATCAACTGGTGAATCAATTGCGTGAAAAGGGAATCACCGACGAAAAAGTGCTGCAGGCAATTTTAGCAGTACCCCGGCATTATTTTTTTGATTCGGCATTTGAGCGGATTGCTTACGAAGACCGGGCTTTTCCGATTGCAGCCGGGCAAACCATTTCTCAACCCTACACTGTTGCCTATCAAACCCAGCTATTGCAGGTAACCAAAAGCAGTAAGGTATTAGAAATAGGTACCGGAAGCGGATATCAATGTACCATTTTAGCAGAAATGGGCGCCAGGGTATTTACCATCGAACGACAGAAAATATTATTCGATCAATTGCAACAATCATTCCCCTTTAAAAAGCAATATCCCGGAACTAAGTTTTTTTATGGGGATGGTTTTGAAGGATTGCCCACTTTTGCTCCCTTCGATCGGGTAATAATAACAGCTGCTGCTCCTTTTACACCCCCCAAATTAATCGATCAAATGAGGCCCGGCGCTATGATGGTAATACCCCGAGATGAGGGCGAAAGTCAACGCATGTTGCGAATAACCAAACAAGCAGATGGCTCGGTAACTGAGGAATCTTTCGACCTCTTTTCTTTTGTTCCCATGCTTTCCGGGAAAAACCGCTAACTATTTTCCGATAACAAACAAGTATCCATAAAAAAACCGATAACATTTTCGTGCTATCGGTTTTTTATAAGTAGATGTTGATAGATTACTGATTCATCATATCCGACATTCCTGAACCCTGATCGGCTTTGGTATTTTTACGTTTGAATAAAGAAGCATCAAACTTGCCAAATCGATAACTGAAATTCAGTCGCAATACTTGTGGGTCTCTTCTTCTTTCGGTGGTTTGTGTAAAGTAAGCACTTTCTGAATACGATTGAGATAACTGGGTTCTGAAGATATCATTCATACTTAAAGTAAGTGATCCGGTTTTACCATTTTTCCAGGTCCAGTCTTTTCTTATGGCTATATCAACCGCATAGCGAGGAAGGTTATATCCCTGTGAGGTAGACTGAGGCCCGCCGCCCCACATCATACCGCCACCGCCGCCGCCACCACCGCGACCACCACCACCACTACTAGGAGGGATAACAGATTTTGCCTGATAGTCGCCACTCAACTGTACCGACCAGCTTTTGGATAATTTAAAAGTGTTATTCATTTTTCCAAACCAGCTAACCAATGAGTTGCTCAACTCCTGACCCGGTACCGATGCATTGATAGAAGAATTGAAAATATTTACATTCAATGTAAGGTCCCACCATTTATTGATGGGCATTTTATTGGTTAATTCCAATCCATAAGCAAAGCTGTAGTTGGCATTGATATACGTACTAAAATAAGCACTGTCTCCGGGTATTAGCGCATTGGCATCACGGTAAACATATCGGGTAATAAGGTCGGTAGTATGTTTAAAGTATAGCGATGCTAAAAAGTTCGAATTCTTCTTATAGGCATTGCTGTAAGAAATCTCAAATGAGTTGGTGAATTCGGGTTTCAACCCTGCATTACCGATATTGATGTTTTGCGGGTCGGAATAATCTGGGAATGGCATCAACTGAAAGAAGTTGGGCCGATTAATTTTACGGGTATAATTAAGCTGCAAATCCTGTTTGTCGTTAATTTTATAGGTAGAAAATACACTAGGAAATAAGCTAATCGGATAAGTTACTTTAAAACTCAACGAGTCAACCCCTTTTGAATTCAACAAGGTTCCCAAATAGTTAGAGCTCTCTGCTCGTAACCCTAATAGATAACTCCAGTTACCCGATTTAAAACTAAAGGTGGTATAGCCAGCCCATACTTCATCGTGAAATTTATACCGGCTACTGATGGAAGGGACTAAATCATATTTGCCGGTTGCATAATTATACCGATACTGATCGTTGATGCTGCTGTTATCCCGAATAGCAGCCCTAAAGCCAGCTTCCAACTTCTTATCATCACTAATAGGATTTTCATAATCGATTTGAAAAGTATAATTCTGATTATCGCCACTCGAATTATTTAATTGCTTAATCGGATTGCCTTTAGCTGCCCCTGCCGGCGTATACGTTTGCGTGTTTATATTGCTCGATCCGCCACTGTTGCTGGAATTGTAGTTGAAGTCGGCAGAAATGTTATGACCACTCTTTTCGAAATTGTGTTTAAAACTAAGCTGACTACCTACATTTTCAAAAGTACGATTGCTGGTATTTTCGATTTTGTTATAAGCCGTCAAAAATCCTTTTACAATAGAATCTACCTGCTGGGTTTGTTCTGTTTCAAATTTACCTCGGTTGTAGTTGCCAGTAATAGTTATGGTATTCCGATTGTCTAAAAAATAATCTAAACTTCCCCGGAAAAACTTGAATTCACCTAGATTTTCACTGTGGGTAGTATTGTTAACGGTACTGGGAATGGTTAATAAATTATCTCGGTTGGTTTTGCCATCTGAAATAGATTTGAATTGATTCAGGTTACCGCTCAATCCCAGGTTTAGTTTATTCTGGCGGATATTAATATCTCCCCCCAGATTTACTCTACCTCTTGAGTCAACACCAGTTCTTAATCCACCGTTGTAACCAATCTTTTTATTTTTCTTTAAAACGATGTTTAAAATACCCGCTGTTCCGCCCGATGCGTCGAATTTGGCAGATGGATTGGTAATCAATTCTACTTTATCAATAATATCGGCAGGAATTTGGTCAAGGGTAAGGGTAGTTGGCCTACCATCTATAAACAGGGTAGGGGCAGCATTGCGGAGGGTAACATTGCCATCGATGTCAACATTCAGGGAAGGAATATTTTTCATTACCTCTGCTGCTGTTTGGCCGGTGCTGGTTAGGTTTTTGTCAACCGTAAATATTTTTCGGTCTATTCCCAACTCTAATAAAGGTTTGGTGGTAGAAGTTACGGTAACCGCGGCCAGGGTAGTAGAATCTTCAGTTAATTTAATATTTCCCAGATCCTTATCTACCATACCCATCATTTGCTGAAAATTTCCGCCGGCTGGGGGCATTTTAATGCCAAAACTTACCGTTACAGTAAGCGGCTTGTAGCCCAATGTGCTCACTTTCATCTGAAAATTGCCAAAAATCGGCAGGTTTTCAAAACTAAAATCACCTATCGACTTAGTAATCTGTGTATTATATATTACTTGTTTCATTTTTTTGGTAACCGTATCAAATTTGTTACCAATCAGTTGTACACTGGCTCCGTCTATTCCTTTGGCTGTTTTTCCATCAACAATTTTGCCATAGAAATGCCCAATATTCATGTTTTGCGATCCCATTCCCGCTCCGGCTGGTCGGCCAGCGCCTGGGTATTGGGCCTGTGAAAACAACATCGAAACGGTTAAAAAGACTAACAAAACTACTTTTTTCATATAAAATCATTCATTGAAACACAAAGGTCATCCCATATAAGCGTAAATGGTAGATAGATTATGTGGGCGGTAATATGACAAATTTGAATGGATAAAGTTGTAAAATCGGCGATAATCAGGCGGATATTGTCGGTGACTATTGTAAATAGGTAATTAAAACCTGCAACAATCCGATTGCGAAACCCAAAACTCCCCCGATAATTTCCACAAACCGGAATTCTTTTTGCATAATGCTCATGAGTATTTGTTCCATTTTATCGGATGAAAATCCGGCTACTTTTTCGGTAACGATGGCTTCCAGGTTCAGTTGGTCTTGTAGGGTATGCATATAAGACTTCATAATTTCGGGAAACAGTTCTTGTAATTTTACCAGAAACACCGATTTTAATTCCCGAATCGTGCTGTCGCCTATAAACATGCTGATAATGGGCATTTGTTCGGGCAATTGTTTGCGCAAAAAATCGTCAATATGGGTATCCACCAGCGGCATTACCGTTTGCAGGTTAGCTGGGTCAGTGATTTTTGAAGCGATATCTGAATAGGAGAGCAGTTCATCCGAAACCAGTTTACCCAGCTTTTCGGCAAATTGTTGTTGTCTTTTGGGGAAAATTCCTTGAAGCGTAATGCCAAGAATTTTGCGTGGTTCACGGGGATGGAAAAGCATTTTGATGGCAATCCAATTCGTAAACCAACCAATGAAAGCAGATATAAGTGGGATAAGGAACCAGCCAATGTGCATACAAAAAGATTTAAAAAAAACCTACAAGCAGGGCCTGTAGGTTTTAGTGGGAGAACGAGGGGTCTCGAACCCCCGGCCTTCAGTGCCACAAACTGACGCTCTAACCAACTGAGCTACGCTCTCCATGAGTGGGTTGCAAAAATACAAGAAAATCACCGGTTTTGCCAAGCATTTTGGCTTCTTTTTACATTGAACTTTGTCAAAACCTTTGTTAATTGGTAACAACGGGAGCCGAAAAATAAAAAATTAGGTTATTTTTGGAATCTATCATGAAAATAATATTTGAGTTTATGAAGCGTAGCAAAGGTTGGTTATTGTTGGCATTGTTTGGTTTTGGTGCTCTATTTTTTGCCTTTCGGAATTCCTCGATGGGTCGTTCAGATTCTTCAAATCCCCGGCAGCAATTGCTATCAGAGTTGGGTAGGGCATTAGAAGATCAACATTATACCCCCAAGGTAATTGATGACCAGTTTTCGAAAATGATGTTCTCCCGTTACCTCGATCAGATGGATGGCGACAAAACGTTGTTTCTTCAAAAAGATATCGATTCGCTGAAAGTTTTTGAAACCTCCTTGGATAATGAAATTCATGGTTCACCGATTGCTTTTGTGCCGGCGGTTAGTTCTCTATACGACCGTAGAATGGCAGAAGCAACTATTATTTATAAAGAGTTACTGAAGAATCCCTTTAGTTTTTCTGCCAACGAAACGGCAGAATTGGATGGTGAAAAATTGGCTTGGGCCAAAAATGAGGAGGAAAGAAAAGATAGATGGCGCAAGAAGCTGAGCTATTTTATTTTAGAAAGATATTACGACCTGCAGGAGCAGCGCGAGAAGAATAAAGATCAAAAAGATTTTGTAGTACTCGCCGATAGTGCGTTGGAAAGAAAGGCACGCGAACAGGTGCTGAAACTGATGAACGATAATTTTGCCCGCATCAAGAGCACTTTTAATGAGGAGGTTCGGTTTAGTACCTATTTGAATACGATTACAAATCTCATGGATCCTCATTCGGATTATTTTGCGCCTGTTGAAAAAAGAGCTTTCGATGAGAGAATGAGCAGTGAATTTTTTGGCATCGGTGCCCAACTTACCAAAGATGATTATGGAATTAAAATTGCCAGTATCATTACGGGGGGGGCTGCCTATAAATCTGGACAAATAGTAGTAAACGATATCATCATCAAAGTTGCACAGGGTAGTGGAGAACCAGTAGATGTTTCTGCCTATGCCACAGAAGATGCCGTAAAACTGATTCGCGGAAATAAAGGAACTGAAGTACGCCTTACTTTGAAAAAAGAAGATGGAACTATTAAAGTAGTAGCGCTTATTCGCGAAAAAGTAGAACAAGATCAGGGACTGGCTCGCAGTGCGGTAATTCAGCAGGGCACCAAAAAAATTGGTTACATTTTATTGCCTGATTTTTACGCAAACTTTGAAGATGCGAATGGCCATCATTGCGCCGAAGATGTTGCAGAAGAGCTGAAAAAATTGAAAGCAGAAAAGGTAGATGGAATTGTAATGGATATTAGAAATAATGGGGGTGGCTCTTTATATGAAGTGGTTAAAATGGTTGGCCTGTTTATTAAATCAGGGCCAATTGTTCAGGTGAAAGACCGCTCGGGCAATGTAGATCAGATGACATGGAGGGATAACGATGAATCTATTTTATATGACGGTCCGCTTGCTGTGCTGGTAAATGAATTTAGTGCCAGTGCCAGTGAAATTTTTGCAGGGGCTATTCAGGATTATAACCGGGGTATCATTATCGGAAGTTCTTCCACATTTGGAAAAGGTACCGTACAGCGTCAGGTTCCCTTTGGTAGCCGCAACGATTTTTCAACCAGTAGAACAGATATGGGAGCGATGACGCTCACCTTCCAAAAATTTTATCGGGTAAATGGGGGTTCTACGCAACTGAAAGGTATTGTGCCGGATATTATTATTCCCGACAAATATGAATACTATAAGGTTAGAGAAAAGGATATGCCCGAAGCTCTTCCCTGGGATGAAATACAAAAAGCAACTTTTTTAGAATGGCAGCCTAAAGAAAACATTACCAATATTGCAGCAAAAGAAAATGCCCAGATTCAAGGCAATGCCAATTTAAACTTACTGAAGAATAACCTGATTTGGTTATCTAAAAATGTAGAACAGCCTATTCCACTCCAATTGGATACCTATCGGCAAAAGCAAAAGCAAATGCAAACTACCGATAGTCAAAATAGCACTTTGCTGGTTAGCCCCACAGAAATGGAAATCAATTATATGGCTATTGAAAAGGATAAATTTCTGAATCATCCTGATAAATCAAAAGCTGATTTCTATGCTGCCTGGATTAAGTCGCTGCGTAAGGATATGCATATAGAAGAAGGCGTTCGCGTGGTTGAGCAATTAGCATCCGTTCAAAAAACTGGCTTTGTAAAAAAGTAATCGCCCGACCGAAATTTTTCTTACCCATGGCCAATCTAGCTGAACAGCCGGCAAAACTTCCTAAACACTGGTTTGCTATTTACACCAAACCTCGTTGGGAAAAGAAAATCGATGCGGTTCTTATTCGTAAAGGAGTAAACAGCTGGTGCCCAATTCAAAAAACAGAAAGATTTTGGAGCGACCGGAAAAAAATTATTGATGAGCCGCTTTTCCGTTCCTATGTTTTTGTGCAGATAGATGCTACGGAACGAGCTACGGTTTTGTCTACTGCTGGGGTACTAAACTTTGTTTATTACCTGGGAAAACCAGCCATCATTCGGGATGAGGAAATAGACATCATCAAAAATTACCTCGGAGAGAAAGGAGCGGTTTTATCTATTATTTCTGAAGAGGGATATCGGGAAGAAACCAAAGTATTGGTGAATCACGGCGTATTTATGGGAAATGAAGGAACCGTAATACGCGGGGGTAAGAAAAAAGTATTTGTGCGCCTCGAAAGTCTCGGACAAGTAATGGTAGTTGAATTTCCTGCCGAGTTTATTAGTCCGGTGCTTTAATAGTTTCGATTTAATTCAGGGTCCAATCCATAATCTGGTGCGCCCATTCTTCGCGATAAGGGGTTTTTACCCGAATATAGTTATCCGTATAACCCTCCATCATACCATTTTTATTAAAATCTTCCCACAGCACTTTTCGATTTGTACCGATAAATTTTTCCTGAAAGGCCTGCTGCAATCGGTAAGAAAGATTTCTCAATATTTTATTTCGTTCGTTTCTGATGGCAACCGGCACTACTGGCTGAATCTGCAGTGCTTGGGTATTATCTCTTTCAGAATAGGTAAATACATGCAGATAGGCCACATCCAGCGATTGAATAAATTGAACCGTTTCTTGAAAATCTTCGTGCGTTTCACCTGGAAATCCAACAATCACATCAACCCCAATGGCAGCATGGGGCATGGTTTTTTTTATCAGCGCAACTTTTTCTGCATACAATTCGCTCCGGTATCTTCGGCGCATAGCGGCCAGTGTTTTGTTACTGCCACTTTGCAGGGGAATATGAAAATGCGGCATAAAACTAGATCCGGCCGCAACTGTTTCAATAATTTCAGCAGTTAGCAAATTGGGCTCTATAGAAGAAATACGATATCTGGGCACCGCCTGTTGTTGTTCGAGGGCTGAAACCAATTGGGTGAAGTTTTCAGTACGTTCTCCCTGCGCATTCAATCCAAAATCTCCCAAATTCACCCCTGTTAATACAATTTCTTTCACGCCATTTTTTGCAAGCGTTTCTGTTTGTTTAAGTACTTCCGTAATCGTATTACTGCGGCTCTTTCCCCGGGCAAGCGGGATGGTACAAAAAGTACAGGAATAATCACATCCATCCTGCACCTTTAAAAAACTTCTGGTACGGTCGCTCAGCGATACGGCTGCATGAAAGTCTTGCACCGTTTCTATATCGCAACTGCAAATTTTGGCGGTTCCCGTTCGGGTGAGGTTTTTCAGGTGAGAAGTAAGGTTGAATTTTTCAGCAGCCCCCAATACCAGATCTACCCCCTGAATACCGGCAATTTCTTGGGGTTTCAATTGGGCATAGCAACCGGTAATCACCACAAAACTTTCAGGAGCCTGTCGGCGGATGCGGCGAACCAGCTGTCGGCATTCTTTGTCTGCATTATCGGTTACCGAACAGGTATTGATAACATAAATGTCGGCTTCCTCCTCAAATGGGCGTTTTACAAAACCTTCCAGCTCAACCATACGGGCAAGGGAGGAGGTTTCTGAATAGTTCAGTTTACATCCCAAGGTATGAAAGGCAATGGTAGGATTGTTTTCCATGAGGCGCAAAGATAGGGTAGTTTAAAAAAACGGACTTGCCCAGCGGGTCCCATACCCTAATATTCTATTAAAAAATCACATTAAAGCTGCTCTCATTTTCCAATTTAGTATTAATAAGGTATGTTTGCGGGTACGTATTAAACACCTAAACTATGCAGTTTAACAAGATCAACAATATTGTCGGCTGGGCCGTTTGCCTGATCGCCTGTACCGTGTATATCATGACCGCAGAAGCGGGAGGCAGTTTTTGGGATTGCGGCGAGTTCGTGAGCAGTTGCTTTAAACTTCAAATTCCCCACCCACCCGGGGCGCCCTTATTTGTGCTGCTGGGCCGCCTGTTTATCATTGTTTTCGGTGATAATCCCCTTACCGCAGCCCGTGCCGTTAATATTATGAGTGCACTGGCCAGTGGTTTTACCATTCTGTTTTTGTTCTGGACCATTACCCATTTTGCCCGCAGAATTGCCGGAGTTAAAGTGGGAGATGTGATCAGCAATTCCCAAATATGGACTATCATGGGTGCCGGAGTAGTAGGTGCCCTTGCTTATACATTTAGCGATTCTTTCTGGTACAGTGCAGTGGAGGGTGAGGTTTATGCCCTTTCTTCTTTCTTTACTGCCATCGTATTCTGGTCGATTCTCAAATGGGAAGCCCATGCTGATGAGCCCGGTGCAGATAAGTGGATTGTGTTTATTTTCTTCCTGATGGGATTGTCTATTGGAGTACACTTGCTTAACTTGCTTACCGTTCCAGCAATTGTGATGGTATTTTATTTCCGTCGTCGGGAATACTTTGCTTACGCAACCTTGCGTAAATGGTTTTTTCGTTTAACGATTATCGGTGGAGCAATTGGAATGATTGGTGGGTTGGTTATGGCCTCCTCCGAAGCAACTGACCAAGTACCTATGGATGGTACGATGGCAGCTTTGATATTATTTGGTACCCTAATTGCAATTGGACTGCTATTTGCTTTTGAAAAGCTTTATCCCAAGCAGAAAGAAGTGTATGGTGGAACCTATATCTTTTTCCTGCTTTCCTGTGTAATATTAGGATTTACCCTTTTTGTGGTAATTCCGTATTCTATAAAAGGTGCCGGATATTTCGATCGCATTTTTGTAAATAGTTTCGGCTTGCCTTTCTTTGTAGGCTTTGCCTTTTTCTTTTTGTTGTTGGCCGTTGGTATCCGCTTTGGACTCGGTTGGGCGGCTAAAAAAGGTTGGCATTATCTTACCCTGGGATTGTGGAGTGTTACCTTCCTGTTGGTTGGTTACAGCGCCTATGTAACTACTTTGTTGCGCAGTAATGCCGATCCTTCTGTAGATATGTATAATGTAGATAATCCCATCAGTTTAGTCGGATATTTAGGAAGGGAACAATATGGCGATTTTCCGCTGGTATACGGACAAAAATTCACTGCCCGTCCCTACGATTTGAAAAGTACCGGAATGCGGTATCAAAAGTCTGGCGATAAATACATCGAAATTGGCGAGGACAAGAAGTATGTTTATTTGCCCGAAGATAAAATGGTATTTCCCCGCGTTTGGGATGCCAGTAACGATCAATACCATGCCGATTATTATGCGCAGGTGTTGGGGATAGGCCAAAACAAAGACGGCTCGTATGATGCTGCTCCAACGCAAGGTGATAACCTAAAATTCTTTACTTCGTATCAGATTTACTTTATGTATTTCCGCTACTTTATGTGGAATTTTTCCGGCAAGCAAAACGATAACCAAGGCTTTTTTGTAAGTAACCTCCGCGATGGTAACTGGATTACCGGTATTCCCATTTTAGATAACCTAATGTATGGTGATCAGAGCAAAATGCCGGATAGTCTGAAAAATAATAAGGCCAATAATAAGTTGTTCTTATTGCCTTTTATTTTAGGATTAATTGGTTTATTCTATCAGTACAGAAAACACAAAGCAGATGGCTGGATCAATATCTTGTTATTTTTCTTTACCGGCTTTGCCATCATACTCTATCTGAATCAGGCCGGTAATCAGCCCAGAGAGCGAGATTACGCCTATGTGGGTAGTTTTTATGCTTTTGCCATTTGGATTGGTTTGGGTGTGATGCAGGTGAAAGAATGGCTGTCGTTTAAATTATCTGCTGGTTTTGCAGCGACTCTTGCCACCGTGGTTTGTTTACTGGCAGTACCCGCAGTAATGGCTCAGCAAGAATGGGACGATCACGATCGTAGTCAGAAAAAATTACCCGGCGATTTAGCCCGCGATTATCTAGAAAGTTGTGCCCCCAATGCCATCCTGTTTACCTATGGCGATAACGATACCTACCCACTCTGGTATGCCCAGGAAGTTGAAGGGGTAAGGCCAGATATCCGAGTAATTAATTTTAGTTTATTGGGTATCGACTGGTATATTAATCAGCTTCGCTATAAAGTAAATGAAAGCAACCCCATTGATGTTATTTGGAGCAAGGAGCAAATTGAAGGCTCTAAGCGGGATTATGTGTTTTATAATCCGGTTCCTTCAATACCAGAAGACCGTTTCTACGATCTGAAAGATATGATGAAGAATTACGTGGGAAGCGATGAAAAAGAAAAAATGACGGAAGGCCGTGGTGAAGGATACTTTAACACATTTCCTGTTCGTAAAATGGCCATTCCAGTTAATATAGAAATGGTTCGGAAAAATGGAACTGTAAACGATCGGGATAGCGTATTGAGTGAAGTAAGATTCGAAATTCCTAAAAATGGATTGGCGAAGAATGATTTGGCATTGCTCAACATCATCGCAGCCAATGAATGGAAGCGGCCGATTTACTTTACCAATCCGGGTTCCGATTTAGGATTGAGTGCTTATATCCGCCGCGATGGACTTACCTATCGGTTAGTTCCTGTAAAAAACAGCGATATCAATACCAATTGGGTGCAGGATAAACTGATGAATAAGTTTGTATTTGGCAATGCCGATAAAAAAGGCGTTTATTTTGATGAAGAGAACAGACGTCATCTGGGTTCTCTCCGTTCAACCTATGCAGATTTGGCCCTTAGCTTATCCGCAGAAGGTAGATACGAAGAGGCGAAAGCGGTGCTTCACAAAGCAGATAAAATGCTCAATGAATCAAACTTCCCGTATGGACTTGCCAACCGATTCAATATGCACAACCGAAATTCGCTGGTATTCATGCAAGCTTGTGTGCAGGCGGGCGATACCGCTTTAGCGAAAAAAGTTGGGGATGCAGTGAAAAAAGATCTGCGCCAACAAATAGCCTATTACCAATCGCTCAAAGGCAATCAGGCAGAATATATGCAACAAGAGGCGTATATGGCAGAAGAATTATCTAGTCGTTTAGAGCAAATGGATAAGCCAGCATCTAACCGCATCGAAATTCCAGGTAGATTGATGAAGCCGGCGGATAGTGTAAACAAGTAGTTGCTACTTTATATTTTAGTAATTAATAACAGCCTGTAAATCACAGGCTGTTATTTTTTGCAACTATTCAGCCCATATCTGTGTTATCTTTGCATACCATTTAGTTTTCTTTTCATGAAGTCGGTACGATTTTTTCAATATACCCCTCCTAATGCCTCTCAATCAACCTTTGAGCAGCTATTAAATATTTTCATGCAACTACTCACTTATACCAATGGAGATGCTTCGGAAGCATTAAACTGGTTAAATGAGTTAGACCGGCAATATAAACTCACCAACGATAACTATGGTATGGGTGATTTTATTGAAGACCTGAAAGAAAACGGATACCTGCAAGAAAATCCTCAAAATGGCGACCTGCGCATTACCGGTAAATCGGAGCAAACCATTCGCAAGAAAAGTTTAGAAGAAATTTTCGGGAAGCTTAAAAAGAGCAAAACCGGCAATCATGCTACTCGAAAGCCCGGCCAGGGAGACGAGCCCAGTGCCGATAATCGGCCCTATCAGTTTGGCGATACCATTGAACAAATTGATTTTACCGATAGCATCAGAAATGCGCAAATAAATAGGGGCGTAGAAGCTTTCTCGATGCAGGAAGATGATTTGCAAATTCGTGAGCAAGATTTTGCTACCCAAACTTCTACGGTATTAATGATTGATATTTCGCATTCGATGATTTTGTATGGAGAAGATCGGATAACCCCAGCCAAAAAAGTGGCGATGGCATTGAGTGAACTGATTACCACCCGTTATCCGAAAGATACCCTCGATATTGTTGTTTTTGGCAATGATGCCTGGAGCATCGAAATAAAAGATTTGCCCTATTTACAGGTAGGTCCATACCATACCAACACCGTTGCCGGATTAGAATTGGCTATGGATATCCTGCGTAGGAGGAAAAACACCAATAAGCAGATATTTATGATAACGGATGGCAAGCCCACCTGCTTAAAAATTGGCGGCAAATATTATAAAAACAGTTTTGGGTTAGATCGTAAAGTAGTGAATCGCTGTATTAACCTGGCAGCCCAGTGTAAGAAACTGAAAATACCTATCACCACTTTTATGATTGCCTCCGACCCCTATTTGCAATCTTTTGTGCAGGAGTTTACCGAAACCAATCATGGAAAAGCATTTTTTGCCTCCCTCGATAAATTAGGCGCTTTCATTTTTAAAGATTTTGAAAGCGGCAAACGTAAAACAGTCTATTAAACTATTTCCGGCTAGTCCGATATTGAAATTGTAAGTAATATATATGAATCATTCCAACATAAAAACCCTTGGTCAATTAAAAGCATCCGGATACCACAGTAAATCGGTAAAACAGGAATTGCGCGATAATTTAATTGGCTTTATACAGCGTAAAGAAAATCCTTTCTCCGGCATAATGGGGTATGAAGATACGGTGATACCGGATACCGAGCGGGCCCTGTTGAGCCGCCATAATATATTGTTTCTAGGGCTGCGCGGGCAAGCGAAAACCCGCATGGCACGGCAAATGGTGGAATTGTTAGATGAATACGTGCCCATCGTTGCCGGCAGTGAAATAAACGATGATCCCCTTCATCCACTTAGCCGCTTTGCCAAAGATCAGATTGCCGAACATGGCGATGAAACCCCCATTCAGTGGATCCATCGGGAAGAAAGGTATGGCGAAAAATTAGCCACACCAGACGTGAGTGTAGCCGATTTGATTGGTGATATTGATCCCATCAAAGCTGCCAATATGAAGCTCAGCTTTGCCGATGAAAAAGTAATTCACTACGGTATCATTCCTCGTAGCAACCGAGGTATTTTTGTTATCAACGAATTACCCGATTTACAAGCGCGGATTCAGGTAGCCCTGTTTAATATTCTACAGGAAGGCGATATTCAAATACGAGGTTTTAAAATTCGGATGCCACTCGATATCTTATTTGTTTTTACGGCTAATCCAGAAGATTATACCAACCGGGGTAGTATCGTTACTCCTTTAAAAGACAGAATCGAGAGTCAGATTCTAACCCACTATCCAAAAGATATTGAAACCTCATTAGCTATTACTGAACAGGAGGCTCATTTATTACCCGAACAAATGGGTAGGGTTACGATTAGTGATTTGGTAAAAAGATTGGTAGAGCAGGTTGCTTTTGAGGCAAGATCGCACGAATATGTTGATAAAAAGAGCGGGGTAAGTGCCAGACTTACGATTGCTGCTTTTGAGAATATGGTAAGTGCTGCCGAACGAAGAGCCATTATACACCATCAGGATAATACACAGGTATGGATCAGTGATTTGGCGGGTATTATTCCTGCGATTACTGGAAAAATCGAATTGTTATATGAGGGTGAACAGGAAGGTCCCTATCAGGTAGCCCTTCATTTGTTGGATAAAGCCATCCGAACCATTTTTTTACAATACTTTCCGAATCCCGAAGTATCTAAGAAGAAAAGAAATACCGGAAAAAAATCAGCAGAAGAAAAACAACCGGAAAATCCTTACCAAACTATTATTCGTTGGTTTGATGCCGGCAATCAACTGGATATACCCGTGGATATTTCCGACGAGAAAAAAATTCAGCAATTGTATCAGGTAGATGGTTTGTATGGAATGGTGAAAAAACAGTTTCCTACCATGCATGAACGGGAGTCGGCGCTGCTAATGGAATTCATACTATATGGACTATCCGTTTATTCTGTTATCAGCAAAAAAATGAATGACGGCCATATTACTTTTAACGACTTGATGGGTAGTATGATGAACCTAGGCAACCTGAATTTGGGAGATGAGGAAGATTTTTTTCCGGAGGAAGATCGTTGATAAAGATTACAGGATTTTTTTCAACAAATCAATCGTATAATCGATTTCTTCTTTTTGGTTGTGTTTAGAGAAAGAGAATCGAACCGTTACCCGATCATCGTTGAATTGGCGAAGTGCATCAATCACATGTGATCCTTTGCTTGCGCCACTGCTGCAGGCACTGCCCCCACTGGCACAAACCTGGTGGATATCCATATTAAACAACAACATTTCTGATTTATCCGTTTTTGGGAAGGAAGCACTCAGTACTGCATACAAGCTATTGCCCGAAGGGTCTCCATTAAATCCGGTTTCGGGTATTTCTTGCAGGAGTTTTTCCATCATATATTGCTTCAAGCCGGCAATATAAGCGCTGTGATCGCTAAAATTTTCATGTGCCAGTTCCAGCGCACGGGCAAAACCTACGATGCCATATACATTTTCCGTTCCGGCACGCATATTCCTTTCCTGACTCCCCCCATGAATAAAGGGATGGATTTTTACCCGGTCGCTGACGTATAACAACCCCACACCTTTGGGTCCATGAAATTTATGGCCGGCTCCTGTAATAAAATGTACCGGTGTTTCCTGCAAATTGAAAGGATAATGCCCAACGGTTTGCACAGTGTCGCTGTGAAAAATCGCCCCAGATTGCTCGCATAATTCACCCACTGTTTGCAGGTTCAACAGATTACCAATTTCGTTATTAGCATGCATCAGGGTTACCAAACATTTTCCTGTTTTTCCCTTGAGCAACGCTTCTAGATGAGTAAGATTGATATGGCCATCTGGCAGCAATTCTACATAATCTAAATCTACCTGACCAGACTGATGTAAAAATTCAATGGTATGTAGCGTAGCATGGTGTTCGATGCGGGAACTGATAATTCGGGTACAACCCAAATCTCTTATTGCAGCTAAGATGGCCGTATTGCTGCTTTCGGTTCCACCGCTGGTAAAGAATATTTCGGAATTGCGGGCTCCGAGTAAACTGGCAACCGATTTCCGGGCTTTTTCAATGGCCATGCGGCTTTCTCGGCCGTAGCTATAGATGGAGGATGGGTTACCAAAATGCGAGGTAAAATACGGCATCATGGTTTCCAGCACCTGCGGATCTAGTGGGGTAGTAGCTGCATTATCGAGGTATATTCTCTCCATCTACGTAAAGTTACAAAACCTTCTGAAAGGGTTATCCAAGCTTTTTAGAAGATTCATTGATGTCGTGCATTATTTTGAGCGCAATATTCGATGCGGAAGACTCCAGATTGCTTTCCGAATAAATCCGAATAATCGGTTCCGTATTGCTGCTGCGCAAATGTACCCAGTCAGTTTCAAAATCAATTTTTAATCCATCCACCGTATTTACTGGATAATTTTTATATTTCTCTTGTAAATCTGTAAAAATGGCATGTAAGTCTAACCCTTCTTTCAACTCAATTTTATTTTTACTCATGAAATAATTCGGGTAGGTATTCCTAAGTTGTTGGATTGTTTTTTTCTCGCGGGCTAGGTGACTTAAAAAAAGTGCAATGCCTATCAGCGCATCTCGTCCGTAATGGAAGTCGGGAACGATGATGCCTCCATTTCCTTCCCCTCCAATAACAGCCTCATTGGCCTTCATGGTTTCAACCACATTCACTTCTCCCACTGCACTGGCAAAATAGTTGCCGCCATGGCGGAGGGTTATGTCTTTTAAAGCACGGGTACTGGATAAATTGCTCACGGTATTGCCTTTTCTCCTGCCTAAAATATAGTCCGCTACCGCCACCAGGGTATATTCTTCCCCAAAAAAGCTACCATCTTCGCAAACGAAGCATAGTCGGTCCACATCGGGATCAACTGCTATTCCCAAACTGGCTCCTTGGTTTTTTACTGCCATGGATAGTTCAGTTAAGTTCTCGGGAAGTGGTTCGGGGTTGTGCGAAAATTTTCCGGTTACTGCTCCATTCAGCAGGGTAATATTTTCTGGGGCAATGCCCAATGCTTCCAACAGGGGTGGAACGGATAGGGCGCCGGTACTATTGATAACATCTACCACAATAGAGAAATTCGCGGCTTGTATAGCTGCTTTATCTACCAGAGGATATTGCAGAATGGCTTCAATATGTTCCTGAATAGCGGTAGTATGTATTGTAATCTCACCCAGTTCGTCTACCGGGGCAAAATGATAGGCATCAGCACTGGCGATAGCCAAAACAGCAGCTCCGTCGGCGGCACTGATAAATTCACCGCGGTGATTGAGCAACTTGAGGGCATTCCATTCGCGGGGGTTATGGCTGGCAGTGATAATGATACCTCCCCCGGCTTTTTGCTGAACAACCATCATTTCAACGGTAGGGGTGGTGCTTAAGCCAACATCAATTACATCAATCCCCAGGGCCAAAAGTGTTTGCATCACCAATTGTTGCACCATTTCGCCACTGATACGGCCATCTCTACCCACTACTATTCGTTTGGCAGATCCCTGTTGCAGCAGCCAGGTTCCGAAAGCAGCTGAAAAGCGAACTACATCCAGCGGACTTAAAGATATACCAGGTGTTCCACCAATAGTTCCCCGAATGCCAGAAATACTCTTAATTAATGCCATAGGTAAGTATTTTAAATGCGTGCAAAGGTAATTCAATTTTTTTTGTGGGGGAAGGATGTACTTTTGCAACCTATGGTAACGGACAATTGGTTTGAGGATTGGTTTAATTCAGATTATTATCATTTACTATATAAACATAGAGATGAACTGGAGGCGGAGGGCTTTATCAGAAAGTTAATCGCTCATTTGCAACCCCCTGCAGGTGCGAGAATGGTAGATGTAGCCTGCGGGAAAGGCCGACATAGTAAAGTTTTATCTGAATTAGGATTTGATGTGACCGGCATTGATTTGTCGGCTGCTTCCATAGAAGCTGCTTTGGAAGAGGAAAATGATCACCTGCATTTTTATCAGCACGACATGCGCATGCCATTTTGGATTAATTATTTTGATTTTGCGTTTAATTTTTTCACCAGTTTTGGTTATTTCCGCACCCGCAGAGAACATGACAATGCCATCCGTTCATTAGCAGGGAGTTTGAAAAAAGGGGGGAAATTGATAATCGATTATATTAATGTAGCCAAAGCCGCTCGTGAATTACCACATACTTTTCAGCAAGAGGAGTCCGATCAAATAACTTTTCAAATTGCCAAATGGCAGGATGAACATCATTTTTATAAGCAAATTCAAATTAAAGATGCTAGCGGAAGTTCAATGCGTCATTTATTTACCGAAAAAGTAGCCAAGTTTACTTTACACGACTTTTCCGACATGTTGGCATATAGTGGTTTACAGATACAGGAAATTTTTGGCGATTACCAGTTGAATCCCTTTGATGGACAACAATCCGACCGGCTGATTTTAATAGCAACTAAACAGTGATTATGTTCCCTTATACAGAACGGCCTTCCACGTTTGGCAACCCAATACTTACCCCTATATTTACACCATGTTTTTAAGGGGAACGCCCATACATACCTTGTTATTGGCTGCACCGGAATGGTTAATTCGGGCCGATCGAAAATTATTTACCCTAATAAATCAGCAACTTTCTCACCCTTTTTTAGATAACATTTTTCCATGGTGGCGTGAGTCGATTACTTGGACGCCCCTCTATCTGTTTCTGCTACTATTTGTAATTGCGAATGGCAAAAAAAGTAGTGTACCCTGGATCGCAATGGCAGTAATAACTATTCTGCTCAGTGATCAAATCAGTAGTTCAATTGTTAAACCCCTTTTTGCCCGGCTACGCCCTTGCAACGAACCAGAATTAGCAGGTTCAGTTCGATTATTATTGGATGGGTGTGGTGCAGGGTATAGTTTTACTTCCTCCCATGCTACCAATCATTTTGCCATCGCTGTTTTTTTAATGATTACGCTGCAGAAATGGTTAAAGGGCTATGGCTGGATATTGTTGCTATGGGCCGGCTCCGTGGCTTATGGGCAAGTTTATGTAGGTGTTCATTATCCGTTAGATATTGTAGGTGGTGCATTGCTAGGTTCAGGAATTGGGTTTTGCACAGCCCGTTTATATTTGCAACGCTTAGGCGAATTACCCTTTTTAAATAGTAACCCAAATGATTAATCGCTCAACTTTTCATTGGCTACTGTTCATATGTTTTCTGGGATGGCTTGCCGGATTTTTCGCCATTCCCTTAATGGATATCGATGCCAGTCAATACGCCAGTATCAGTAGAGAAATGCTCGAACGGAAAAGTTTTTTACAGGTATTTGATGTAGGGAAAGATTATCTGGATAAACCCCCTTTGCTTTTTTGGTTTTCTTCTTTTTCTATGTGGTTATTTGGGGTAAGTACCTGGGCTTTTCGCTTGCCTTCACTTTTATTTGCTATGTTATCGGTGGTGGCTACTTATCAACTGGCAAGATTGTTTTACAATCAGCAAATAGCCCGGTTAAGTGCCATTGTTTTGGCTTCCTCTCAGGCACTTTTTTTAATTACTCATGATGTGCGATGTGATACCATGCTCATGGGGTGTGTAACCCTTAGCCTTTGGCAACTGGCCGATTGGTATCAGAGCAATCGAAAGCGATCTTTATTAATTGCAACCATTGCCATTGCCGGTGGTATGCTTACCAAGGGCCCGATTGCTTTGTTGGTGCCTGCTTTTGCCTTTGCCCCCCATTTTATTTTGCGAAGAGAATGGAAACCCTTTTTTAAAGTTGAATATATACTCGTGATAGTAGGAGTGGGATTACTACTAATTCCTATGTGCATAGGACTGTATCAGCAATACGATTTACAACCCGGCAAATTGATCAATGGAATACCCATACAATCAGGATTGCGTTTTTATTTCTGGACGCAAAGTTTTGGCAGATTTACCGGAGAAAATTATTTCCATGAAATGAGCTATTTCAGTTTTCTATTCGAAAATATGCTCTGGAGTTTTCTACCCTGGATTGTGTTATTTTCTGCCGGACTAATTTGGCGAGTGTATTTGCTGATTAATTATCGGGGCAAAATCAACTCAACACAGGAGTGGATTGCTCCGGGAGGGTTTATTGTAACTTATTTAGTATTATCTAGAAGCCAATATCAATTGCCCCATTATATATTTGTGGTTTTTCCATTGGCCGCTATTGTAACTGCACATTTTTTATTTCAATTGTTGCAAGCAGAAGCCTATAAAAAAATCAGTCGGTTCTTTACCCTTTTTCATACCATTCTATTTGCGGTACTCTGGGTGGCGCTGATTGCCTTACTTTTCTGGGCATTCCCAGCTTTAGCGCTATGGGTAAAGGTACTTTCGATAATAGGAGGGTTGGTGTGTTTGTTTTTCATTTTTCGGTTACGCAATACGCCCTATTTAGTTATACTGGCCGTTTATACCACTGTTGGCGTAAATATTTTTTTAAGTACTGCTTTTTATCCGAATGTGCTCAAATACCAAATGGGCAATGATGCTGCCGCATTTATACATAAGCAGTCCTTACCAAAAGAGAAGATGATGGTTTTTGGTACGGATGCCGGTCGCTCCCTATACTTTTATGGCCGCCATATTTTTCCGAATACGCATGATTGGAGGTTGTTGCAAACTAAACAGTACATAATCACCGTAATGGATAGTGTTCCGGTACTTAAACAGCATTATCCTGGCTCACAAATAGTTCATCAAGGGTTCAATTATGGAGTTTCAATGCTTACCCCCGAATTTTTGAATCCGGCAACCCGTGATTCGATTTGTGGAAAGTATGCCATTGTACAAATATCCCCTAGCAGCAAGCTTTGATGGCAAATTGTTAACTTCGTTTACTAATGATAACTGATATCCTGATAATATTGGCCTTAATTGTGCTGAATGGCTTATTCTCAATGGTTGAAATCGCCTTGATTTCATCCCGAAAAGCCCGCTTAGAGTCACAAGCAGCCAAAGGCGATGCAGATGCTGCCCGCGCATTAAAGCTGGCAAATCACCCCGACGGATTTTTATCAACTGTGCAAATTGGGATAACCCTAATTGGTGTGCTTACTGGCATTTACTCCGGGGATAATTTTAAAGCACCCTTGCAAAAATGGTTGTCGGGCATTCCCATTTTACAACCCTACAGTGCGGCGCTGGCTACCATTCTTATTGTTGTTTTGCTAACTTATCTTTCTATGGTGCTGGGAGAATTGGTGCCAAAACGTATTGGACTCAGCAATCCCGAAGGCATTGCCAAAATGATGGCCAAGCCGATGCACATGCTGATGAAAATTACCTATCCATTTATCTGGTTGTTGAGCAAATCTGCTCAATTGATTATGAAATTGCTGGGTATTCACTCCAACGAAAATCAGGTAACCGAAGAAGAAATCAAAGCCATTATTAGTGAGGGAACCGAGCATGGTGCTATTGAAGAAGCCGAACAGGAAATCATCGAACGGGTTTTTCATTTGAGCGATCGGAATATCACCTCCTTAATGACGCATCGCTCAGATATCATTTGGTTGCCGGCTAATGATACAGTTGCAGTTGCTAAAGCAGGATTAACTGAAGTTGTACATTCTGTTTATCCTGTTTGTAATAAAAATATCGATCAAATAGAGGGAATGGTTTCTATCAAAGACCTGTTCACTGCACGCCCCGAGCAAACCCTACAGCAGGTAATGCGCCCAGCTATGTATGTGCCTGAAAATCTTACGGCATATCAAGTGCTCGAACAATTTAGGGAAACCAAAATTCATCAGTGTTTTATTGTGGATGAATATGGATCGGTGCAAGGATTGATTACATTGAATGATATCCTGGAAGCCATTGTGGGGGATATCCCGCAGGAAGAAGATCAGGAATTTGAAATCATTGAAAGAGCAGATGGAACCTATCTGGTTGATGCCCAAATACCCTTTTATGATTTTTTAGATAAGTTTGATAAAACCGAATGGATGATGGAAGGCGATCAGGAGTTTGACACGCTGGCGGGATTTATAATCCATCAATTAGAAAAAATACCCACAACCGGCGATTTGCTGAATTGGA
The DNA here is from genome assembly GCA_037131895.1 of Chitinophagia bacterium. Classification (GTDB taxonomy): domain Bacteria; phylum Bacteroidota; class Bacteroidia; order Chitinophagales; family Chitinophagaceae; genus Sediminibacterium. The sequence goes on from JBAXQE010000015.1 coordinate 51,490, forward strand.
AAATATTTCAGTTAGAAATTGTTGATATGGATCACCACCGAATAGATAAAGTGTTGGTTACCCTTAAAGGATAATTACACAGTTACCAGGTAAAATTTAAGTGGCTGGCAGGATAATCCAGCTTCTTACTGGTTTCTAACTTCCCTTTTTTTACATGAAAAATATTGGTTTGCACATTCACAAAATCGTATAGCAGGTTGCAATCTGCCTCCAGCGTTTTTATTTGGGTGATATTGGGAATTTCAAAATAGCACCAGATACTTTCCTTCTGAATTTCATACCCAATGTATTGCAGCTCGCAGGGTTTTCCATTAATGCTGAGGTGTAGTTTTTGACGGATATACGTGCTTACTTGTTTATCTGCCAGGGTTTTGTTTTTGGGATATACCAGGTCGATGGGAGTATTGGTTTGTTTGCGGAGGGTTTGCTCCAGATCTTCCGTAAAAATCCGAACACTGATTTCGGCGGTGGCGGCAGATTCGTTGTGCTGAATTTCAATTACCGAAACATAAAAGGGATGAAATAGCAGCATCCACATGGCAACTAAAGGCTGAATTACTATCTTTACCATACTCGTCATGGCACAAAATTCACTTATATTTATCTTATCTACAAATGAATGATTTTAGCTTGTACCTCGAAGTTGGCTTTCAGCATATTGCCAACTTACAGGGGATGGATCATATCTTATTTATTGCTGCTTTATGCCTGCGCTATCAGTTTGCCGATTGGAAGAAAGTGTTGATTTTGGTTACTGCGTTCACCATCGGCCATTCCATCACCCTCGCGCTCAGCGTGCTGGATTTTATCACCGTTTCTACCAATTGGGTGGAATTGCTGATACCGGTAACTATCTTGTTAACTGCAATCAGCAATTTGGCCGTTAAAAAATTCACTTTTCAAACCCGTTTTCCCCTGATTTATTTCCTAGCCCTGTTTTTTGGCTGCATCCATGGTTTGGGGTTTAGCAATTACCTGAAAAGCTTATTGGGCACCACCGAACAGATTGTTCCTAGGTTATTGGCTTTCAATCTGGGACTGGAAGCGGGACAACTGGCGATCGTTTTCATATTACTTATTATTTCACTACTTGCTGTTTATTTATTTCGATTTAGCAGAAGAGAATATATTTTGTATTTTTCCGGTGCTATTGGTGCCTTGGCACTAGAAATGGCCATTCAACGTGCAAACTTCTTAATCCATTAAAATGAAAAGATTTTTACTGATTTCTTCCCTGTTTTTTGTGCATACTATGTTTGCACAAAATATCATGAACAACCCCGGTTCTAACCATGGTAACCGGTTTGAACAATTGGGAACGATTTTACCTACCCCCAATGAATACAGAACAGCTAGCGGAGCTCCCGGTCCTAAATACTGGCAACAGCGGGCCGATTATGTAATCAAGTGCGAATTAGATGAACCTAATTTTACTATCAAGGGTTCTGAAACTATAACGTATTATAATAATTCTCCGGATGCACTTACTTATCTCTGGTTACAACTAGATGAAAATGAGCATAGCTCGGTGAATAATGCCAACTATCAGAGTAGTTCTAATCTTAGCCGTATGTATACCACTGGTCAGCTCGATCAGATGGCTACTGCCGGAACTGATAATGGAAATGGAGAGCTAATTAAAAAAATAACCGATGCTACTACCGGAAAGCCGCTCAGCTATCGGATTAATAAAACCATGATGCGGGTGAATTTGCCTGCTGCTTTAAAACCCGGTCAAAAATTTGTTTTTTCAATCGACTGGACCTACAAAGTAACCAATCGCTATCAATTTTTTGGAAGGGGTGGATATGAGATATTCTCAGAGGATGCCAATGCTTTGTTTACCATCACGCAGTGGTTTCCCCGTTTGTGTGTGTACAGCGATTTTCAGGGATGGCAGAACCATCAGTTTGCCGGAACCGGAGAATTTGCCCTGGTATTTGGAAACTATTCCGTTCAAATAACCACACCAGCCGATCATGTGGTGATGGCAACTGGCGAGTGCCAGAACTATCCGCAATTGCTAACAGCTGCCCAGCAAGCCCGTTGGAATAAGGCACAAACTGCTAAAGAGCCGGTTGAAATTGTAACCTTGGATGAAGCCACTGCTGCAGAAAAACAAAAAAGTAAAGCCACCAAAACCTGGGTATTCAAAGCCGATAATGTACGCGATTTTGCCTGGGCATCAAGCCGCAAATTTGTTTGGGATGCCATGCCTGCTTATGTAGAAGGAAAGAAAGTAATGTGCATGAGCGCCTATCCAAAAGAAGCCTACGGTTTATGGCGCAAATATTCTACTAAATTGGTGGCGCATACCATCAAAACCTATAGCAAATTCTCTATTCCTTATCCATACCCGGTTGCCCAAAGTATTGAAGCCAGTAATGGTATGGAATACCCAATGATTTGCTTTAACAATGGCCGTACCGAAAAAGATGGCACGTATAGTGAATCTGTAAAGAACGGAATGGTGGGAGTAATTATACATGAAGTGGGGCACAACTTCTTCCCCATGATTGTAAACAGCGATGAGCGTCAGTGGACTTGGATGGATGAAGGCTTGAACAGCTTTGTTGAATACTTGACCGAAGAATTGTACGACAATAAATTCCCTTCAAGAAGGGGCCCAGCTTTTGGTATAGTAGATTATATGAAATTGCCGAAAGACCAGCTGGAGCCTATCATGACGAACAGTGAAAATATTATCAGTTTAGGATCCAATGCCTATGCTAAGCCCTCTGCAGGTTTGAATATTTTACGGGAAACCGTGATGGGCCGTGAATTATTTGATGAAGCATTTAAAGAATATGCCCGCCGCTGGGCCTTTAAGCATCCTACACCCGCAGATTTCTTCCGAACCATGGAAGATGCCAGTGGTGAAGATCTGGATTGGTTTTGGCGCGGTTGGTTTTATGGCATTGAAGCCTGTGATATTTCGCTCGACAGTGTACGTCATGCCATTTTCGATCCCAATGCAAATACAGCTGGCGGTATGGGTATGATGGGCGGCAGAGGTCGTGGTCCGGGGGCTGGTGATGGCCGGGCAATCGCCAAGCCATTAGTGAATTCTTTTGAGGATATTTCTAAAGTGCGCAACCGTACCGATAAAAACATTCTATTCCTTTCTGATGTAGACACAACGCTGCGGGATTTTTACTGGCGGTACGATAGAGGTTTAGAGCCATACGATTCAGTTACTCGTCAGCCAACACCAACTCCTACAACTCCTGAGCCATTAACTGATGCAGAAAAAGCTCGCTATGCCGGAATGCATTTGTATGAAGTGAATTGTTCAAACAAAGGCGGATTATTAATGCCAGTGATTGTAGAATTTACTTTTGAAGATGGTACTAAAATGAAAGAAAATATTCCCGCACAAATCTGGCGCAAAAATGAGAATGCAGTGAGCAAAGTATTTATGACTTCCAAAAAAGCCATAAAAATTCAGCTAGATCCTATGCGCGAAACAGCAGATATCAATGAAGGCAACAATACCTGGCCTCGTGTTCCGGAAGATTCTAAGTTTGCCATTTTCAAAGGCAGAATTCCCGGAGGAAGAGGAGGTGCACCACAAGGCATCAACCCTATGCAGGCAGCTCAGCAAAAGAAATAATCAATTAATTTAATCATAATGGGTTCTGGCAACAGAACCCTTTTATTTTTTGTAATGAAACAGTTTTTCCCCCTTTTAATTTCAGCAGTTCTGTTTGCTGGAAACCTTCAGGCTGCTCAGGTAGATACCATTGAAATTTACAGTAACAGCATGCACAAGGCGATTAAAACAGTGGTAATAAAGCCGGCAGTTAAAAAAAATACTCGCTTTCCTGTAGTATATCTATTGCATGGTGCGGGCGGTAGTTATGCCAACTGGATTCAAAAAGTACCCCATATTCAACAACTGGCCGACCAATATCAATTGATGATTGTTTGTCCGGATGGCGCCTCCACCAGTTGGTATTTTGATAGTCCGGTAGATTCTACATTTAAATACGAAACCTTTGTTTCTATGGAAGTGCCGGAATATATCGACAGTCATTACAATACCATTCCCGCTCGGGAAGCTAGGGCCATTACGGGGTTAAGTATGGGAGGCCATGGTTCTCTATTTTTGGCGTTTCGCCATTCCGACCGATTTAGTATTTCGGGGAGCATGAGTGGAGCCCTGCATATTACGGTTATCAGAAAAGGCTATAATGTAGAAAAAAGATTGGGTGATACACTTACCAATGCCTCTTATTGGAATAATTGGAGTGTATTAAATGTGATTGAGCAATATCCAAAAGATTCGTTGCATATTTTAATTGATTGTGGTACTGAAGACAGGGTTTTGCCTATGAATCGGGCGGTACACGAAAAAATGTTGCGGTTAAAGATCCCACACGAATACCTCGAGCGGCCGGGAGAGCACAATTGGCCTTACTGGGATAATGCCATCGATTATCAATTATTTTATATCAGTAACCTGTTCAAAAAACAGCGGAAGGAAAACTAAGGGGTATTATTGTATAACCGATTTATTTCGGCTTTTACTACCAAATCTGGGAGCCTCCGGAATTTTAGGCAGTACCTGTCTTTTCTTTGCACTGGTGTCTACAGGTTGTTCCATTTCTTCGGTTTTATTCACCACTAAGTCATCCAGGTAATATTTTTCTTCGGCTATGATTTTGCCATAAACGGGATCGAAATATCGCCAGGTACCGTGTTTTATCGAATGCCCTTCATTCCGAATAATTACCCGATTATATTTGTTGGGGGTACCAGGATCTGGAACCATGATGGTGTCGTATTGCTGTTCTAATTTTCTAGGCGCTCTCCAGAATTCTTCCCGTATCATGCCGGCTACACTATAATAAGTGCACCTGCCGTCTTTATTTCCATTTCGAAAAACCTCCTCGGCAATTTTATCCCCCATCAAATTATAGCTTTTCCAAGTGCCTTGTTTGAGGTCATCCTTAAAATAGCCCTCTTCTTCATATCCGGGGTTTCCGCGCAGTGGAGCTACCCGAATTACCCATTTCCCCTGTTTTAGGTTATTCATGTCTACCTTATTGATAGAATCGCCATGCACCCCCTTAATAAATGACTTATATTGAGCAGTGGCGCCTGTTGAAAATAAAAGTATTCCGAATAGCCATCTACACCACATATTAAGTAAATTGTACCCTAAATTTATTATAAAAATGCGCAACGCTATTCCAAAATTATTGTTAAGCCTTGTTTTGCTCATTACTGCCAACAGTTGGGCGCAGGTAAAACCCACTTCGGCAGCTGACCGTTTAACCGTTTCGGCTCAAAGAAAAGCACTCGCTGCTCAATCATTGGTAAAGGTGCCCTTTAGAAATGTGGGTCCTTCTGTTATGAGTGGTCGGGTTGTAGACGTGGATGTAAATCCTGCCGACCCCACTGAGTTTTATGTGGCTTATGCTACCGGAGGGCTTTGGCATACGATTAATAATGGACAAAGTTTTGTTTCCATATTCGATTCAACCGACATCCTTACCATCGGCGATATTGCGGTAAACTGGAAATCGCGGGCTATTTGGGTAGGCACCGGTGAAGTGAACAGCAGTCGTTCTTCTTACGCGGGTATGGGAATCTATCGCTCGAATAACAATGGAAAATCCTGGCAATACTTGGGATTACCGGAGAGTCACCATATTGGTAAAATATTACTCCATCCTACCGATGAATCTGTTGCTTGGGTAGCTGCACTGGGGCATTTATATTCTAGCAATAAAGAGAGGGGTGTTTATAAAACCTCCGATGGCGGACAAAATTGGAAGCAGGTGTTGTATGTAGATGATAATACAGGTGCGGTAGATATGGATATCAATCCAGCTAATCCCAACGAATTGTATGCGGCTATGTGGTACAAAACCCGTTCGGCCTCCAACCTGGTAGAATCTGGAAAAACCAGCGGCATTTATAAATCAACCAATGGGGGCGATCAGTGGGAATTAATTTCCGGAGCCGGCAGTGGCTTTCCCAATGGCGATGGGGTAGGGCGAATAGGGGTAGCAGTGTTTGCAAAAAATCCTTCAGTGGTGTATGCTATTGTTGATAATAATTTTAGACAACCCGATACGGCCAAAAAAAATACGGACACTACTCGCTATCAATTAAGTGATTTTCAAAACCTTACCAAAGAGAGTTTTGCCGCCCTGGATAATAAAAAATTACAAACATTTATTGGTTCTCCCCGAAATGGTATTCCTCAAAAATATACCGCAGCCGGTATTAAGGAGGCAGTAGCAAATGATCGGTTTTCGCCTTCCGTAATTTGGGATTATTTGTATGATGCCAATACCGCCTTATTCGAAACCCCTATTTATGGGGCACAAGTGTATAAAAGCACGGATGCTGGTAAAACCTGGACGAAAACCCATGAAAAAGGAATCAATCTCTACAGTACCTATGGCTATTATTTTGGTAAAATATTTGTAAGCCCCATTCAAGAGAATAAAATAGTAGTTACCGGTGTAGATGTGTTGATGAGTGTAGATGGAGGAAAAACTTTCAAGAGTATCAATAAAGAAAATGTGCACTCCGATCATCACGTGGTTTGGATGAGTGCAACCAAAGACGGACATTTTATAAACGGAAACGATGGAGGCTGTAATATCACCTATGATAATGGGGAACATTGGTTTAAAGCCAATACTCCGCCGGTTGGTCAGTTTTATGCAGTAGCCGTAGATATGGCCAAGCCGTATAATGTATATGGTGGATTACAAGATAATGGAACCTGGTTTGGCTCGAGCAATACGCGGGAAAATTATCGCTGGTTTGATTCTGGTGAGAATCCCTTTAAGTCGATAAATGGTGGAGACGGCATGCAGGTGCAGGTAGATTGGCGCGATAATAAAACCGTGTACAGTGGCTCACAGTTTGGGATGTATAGTCGCCAAACCTTGGGTACACCCGGCAGAGGAACTTCGGTGCGACCCGCTCGCGATTTGGGCGACCCTGCCTTACGCTATAACTGGCAAACGCCTATTTTGTTAAGCCGCCATCAACAGGATGTATTTTATTATGGTAGTAATAAGTTTCATCGTTCGTTCAACCGCGGAGATAGTATGGTTGCCATGAGTGGCGATTTAACCACGAATCCAGCACAGGGCGATGTTCCCTTTGGAACCCTAAGTACCATCAGTGAAAGTCCGCTTCGGTTTGGCTTACTTTATATCGGCACCGATGATGGCAATATTCAGGTGAGTAAGGATGGGGGGTATAGCTGGACGATGATCACCAAAAAATTACCGAAAGGATTATATGTAAGTCGGGTTACAGCCAGCGCTTACAGTGAAGGACGTGTATATGCCAGTTTAAATGGATACCGCAACGACCATTTTGCTGCCTATGTATTTGTGAGTGATGATTATGGTGCCAACTGGCGGCCGATACAGGGGAATCTGCCTCAGGAGCCAGTGAATGTAGTTAAGGAAGATCCTACCCAGGATAATGTGATATATGTGGGAACAGATGGAGGTTTGTATGTTAGTATAGATGGTGGTGCCAGTTATATGATGTGGAATAAGGGATTGCCTTACAGTGTTCCGGTACACGATTTGGTAATTCATCCTCGCGAAAATGAAATTGTGCTGGGCACACATGGCCGCAGTATTTATATAGCTTCAGTTTCGGACTTACAAAAATTAGCCAAAGATCCTGCCTATCGTGATAAGCGGGCAAAAGAAATAGCAGAACAGAAGTAGTACCTTACCTGCAAGTTAAAAAGCTGCGTTGATATACTTTCGGTATTCAACGCAGCTTTTTTAGTAGCCAGGCATCCTGTCCTCCGAGTATACCCGGAAATTTTTGTCCTTCATAGAACATTACAATTTCCCAATCCCGGCCAACAAGTAGTTTCATACCTGGATAGGTATGGTAAGTTCTCATTTGGCGGCTTCCTATTTTATCAGCTCCCAGAGTAAGGATGCCTTGTTCGGATAGTTGTTTTTTTTGTTGATGGGTAAGCTGATGCAGGTAAGCTTTTCCATGCGTGCTTAGCCACACCAACCCCACTGGATGCAGCAGGCTATGTAATTTCTTAAGCCAGTTAGCTTGTTCGTTTGCGGGTAAATGGGTAAGCACGCTGAGAGCAATGATGAGGTGGTAGGTTCCGGTTAGCGTTTCTCCCTGATCAGCTGCGTTACTTTGTAACCATTGTATTGCTGGGATATTGTTTTGCAGCCACTGAATGCAGTCTGGATTGGAATCCGCACCGGTTATCTTAGCTCCGGGAAAAAATGCAGGTAAATGCCGGGTAACCCTACCTACTCCGCAGCCCCAATCGAGGATGGATTGAATGGGTGATTGACCAAATATTGCATAGAGCGCATGAATTTCATTGGCAGCAGCTTTACCACTCGTATGATAGTGGGAGAAGTTTAGTTTTCCTGTTTCGTATAATAAGAAATCAGGAGGGATACGCATATCCGGGTGGGCAGCTTGAAAGTTTGTATTGGAAGATTGATGGATAGTGCGTTGCATTTGATAGCTCAGTTTGTTCGCTATATCCTCCAACCCAACACTAACCAAAAATGTTTTAATGTATCCTTTCATGGAAATTGAAAGGTAAGATAACAAATGCTATTTATTTCTGACTGGCAGTATGATTTTTAATAAGGTTTATATAAATCTGCTCGTTTTGCTTATTGATATGGTATTTAAAATAGCGTTTGTCTTCCTCCGAACGGATGCGTTCAATAAAGTCTGTCTCAACCTCACAAAGAATTTTAAACTTATGATTGATGCGGTGAATGACGTCGTTTCTAGATTTTTTTTGAATTTCGAGTGATTTTTTACCCACTCCTAAAATTTTATTGAGCGCATCCACAGAAACTAAGTTCTCTTGAATGATGTTTTGAATGATTTGTTTTTCAAATTCGGAGAAAGTGAATGAGTCGGATTCTCCACTAGTATTTCTTGTTGTAGTGTCTGATTGATTAGGATACGCATGAATATTATTAGCTTGTTTTTTCCTTTTTATAGTCCAAAAAATAATAACAATGGATGTAATTATTAAAAATATTACCAAACCTTCATTTAATTGAAAAGTGGATTTCGTTTCAATGTAAATTGGAATTCCTTCCTTTTCAAAGTCTGATTGACTGATTGTGAAGTGAAACAGTTTATCCTTATCAGTATTTTTAACGAAAAATACAGTATCTAAATTTTGAAAAATATAACCTGGTATATATTGAATATTTGCCATTAGTTGGTCAGATATTTTTCCTGTTTTGGCTTTTAAAATTTTATTTTTTTCAAAATTGAGTAAATAAACATTGTGGTTATATGCTATTATTAATCCCTTTAATTGATCTGATTTCCAAAGAATGTAGCTTTCTGCATGTATGTTTTTTATATCAGGATTAATATTCCCCAAAACAGTATTTTGTCTTTTTAAAAGATTCGTACAAATGACCTGAGTTGGTAATGTTTTATTTTCTGAATTAATTTCAGCCTCATTTGGGTAATCATAACCAATGCTGAATATTTTTGAATCAGCCAAGTTAATATAGGTAAGATGGTTTATTAGAGGTATCTCTTTATTAATCGGCAAGATTGACCATTGATGGTTGGTAAAATATCTAAGTTGACCATTAAATTTCCAAAATCCATATCCTCCTACTGAAAATAGAGTATCTCTATAGCAAAAGTTTATAGACAAATAATTATATCCAGAGTAAAGTGATGAGTCTATTCGCTGAAAGGTTATGTGGTCATCAGTAACGTTGGTTGCTAAATAAACCCTTCCAGTACCTTCCAGCAATAGGTATAGATTTTTTTTGGATTTGATAAAAATTTGTCGATCGTATTGTAGGTTTTTGTCATTTTCCGATAATTCTGCCAAATAGAGTCCTTTTTCATGATTGGAGTTTACATCTTGAATCTCTTCAATATTAAATAGCAGATAATTTAATAATTGATTTCTCTTAATCTTGACTGGTTGTGATATGGCGGTGAGGTATAAACTTATAAATAGAACTGCTAGGTATAAATGTTTCATAATGCTAATATGAGAAATATAGTTAAAGACTACCACCTTCTTGATGAGTATTAAAATACAAATTAAGATAAATCAATATATCCTTATATATAAGTTCTTGTATTTCAAATTTAAAATAAATAGAATAACATTAAATTTAATTCACCTATTAAATAGCTATTTAGGTTACCTAATATAATTAGTCTGGTATTTTTCTACTGTATTTTTTCAAAAAAATATCATGAATAAGAATACTATTCTACTAGCTCTAAGTGTTATCATGTTCGGCTTACTGTTGGCATGTAAGAAAAATACCAATTCACCTATACCCCCCTTAACACCAACTGATTTAAATGCAACTGTGATATCTACTACTCAAGTTAATCTTACCTGGGTAGATAAATCAACCAATGAGACCGGGTTTAAGCTTGAACGAAAAACCCCTAATTCTCAATATGCTGTAATTGCAACTTTAGGTGTAAATGCAACCAGTTTTAGTGATGTAGGTTTGACGTCTGGGGCTACCTATACCTATCGAGTCTATTCATATAATGAATATGGAAATTCTCCCAGCTATTCAAATGAAGTAACAGTCACATTGATTGGTTTAGCAACTCTAACTACTACTGATATACAAAATATCACAGCAACAGATGCGACAACCGGAGGAAATATTACTAATGACGGAGGGGGAACTATTTCATCAAGAGGGGTTGTGTGGTCTACATCAACCAATCCAACAATATCACTATCTACTAAAACTACAGATGGAAGTGGGTCTGGTTTATTTGGAAGTTCAATTTCAGGATTATCTGCCAATACCAAATATTATGTGAGGGCGTATGCCACCAATGCTGCTGGAACCGCATATGGAAATGAAATTAGTTTTTCAACAAACTCAATTAATATTAAAAACGGTCTGATTGCCTTTTTCCCTTTCTCAGGAAATGCTGGCGATAGTAGTGGGAACAACAATCATGGAAAAGTTAATGGAGGAGTTATTTCAACATCGGATCGTTTTGGGAATGCTAATAAGGCATACTTATTTGATGGACAAACAGGATATATAGATGTTCCAACTCTCAATTCTTTAGCATATAAACCTATAACATATTCATCATGGATCACAGTAAATGAATATTTGCCAACAAATCAAAGTTTTCGTTTTAAATCGATAGTAGGAAGAAATACGGATTATATTTTAAATGCTGGAGAAATTGGGCTTTATGCTGGTTATGGTGTTGATGATAATACTTTTCTTTTTTGGAGAGGTGGAGGGTATCCAAACTTACCATTGGTATCACATCCGACATCTAGATTGATGCCGACTTTGAAAACATGGATACATATTGCATTTACGCTAAATTCAAATGGAGATTGGCAGTGGTTTATGAATGGTAAGCTTTCTAATTCCGGAAATTTTACTGACCCACTGGATTATTATAATTTTTTCAGAATTGGAGGTGATAATATTTTTACTAGAGGAAATACATTCTGGGATGGAAAAATTGACGAATTAAGAATTTATAATCGTGTTTTGACTCAGCAAGAAATTACTTATTTGGCTTCTCAATAAAAAAATCAATGACTAAAGTAAATTTCTTTATTAATTTTTCGAATAAGGATTAATTATCCAATAATTAGGTATTTCAAGTACAATCGATTCACATTTAATCAGAATAATTTAAGATTGCTTGAATTGACTATTTCTGGAATAATTGATAAAAAAATCAATTTGTATTGATTATATATGTTTTAACAAATCTAAGATATCAATTTATTCCAAAGAGATATTACAAATGTCTATTTGTATAATTTCTGTTTGACCACGGATTAAGTTTCAGTTTAAATTCCAGTGAAAAAATCAAAAATAAAATATCTTTACTTGATTATCCCTAAGTCCTTAATTTTAAGGATTACATTCATATTTATAATACTTACAAATTCATTAATTGTATTTACTCAGCCTTCTTGTGTTGATAAAAATGATTTTATAATAAGTCGTAATATTTGTGATCCTTACGCTGTATCATTCCAAACTAATGCATCAGGGTTATCTTCTATTTTCTGGGATTTTGGGAATGGTAAAACTGCAAATGGTCTCAAAAATCCGACAGTTAAGTATAATTATAAGAGGGATTACAGTGTTTTAATGATATTGAATTTTGGATTTTGTATTGATACTGTAAAGAAAGAAATTACAATTGACATTCCAGCCGAAAGAAATTTATTACTTACTAATGATACCATTATTTGTTCTGGCCAATCAGTAAGTTTATTTACTAATCAACAATCAGATTTTTGCTGGAGTCCAATCACATATTTAAATGATCCATTAATCCCAAATCCAATTAGTACACCAGCGGTAGATATAACATATACATTTACATCAAAAGTTAATAGTGATAATATCATTCGTAATGGAGATTTTTCGCAGGGAAATTTATTTTTTACCTCTGAGTATACATATTCTCCATCGACCGGGGTTCCTGATGGTGTTTGTTTTGTTGGTAAAGATATAAAGGCATGGCATCCTGATTTTGATTCTTGCAAAGATCATACTTCGGGGAATGGGAACTTGCTTTTAATAAACGGCTCTACAAAAGAAAATGTAAGTGTCTGGAAACAAACTATAAATGTAATTCCTAATACTAATTATGAGTTTTCTACATGGTTACTATCACTTTATCCCTCCAACCCTGCCAAGTTACAATTTTCTATAAACGGAATCAAAATAGGGGATATATTTGAAGCAAGCACTTCAACATGTGAATGGAAAAAATTTTTCACCACCTGGAACTCCGGAAATAATCGAAGTGCAGTTATATCAATTATAAATAAAAACACAATTTTTAGTGGTAATGATTTCGCAATTGACGATGTTTATTTTGGTTCTGTTACTTATAAATATGATTCAGTAAATATTAAGGTTCGAAGTGATTTGAATTATTCTATTACTAGCTCACAACAAATCTGTAAAGGTCAGCCTATTATTTTGAATGCATCAGGTGGAGATATTTATGACTGGGAGCCAATTTTTTCATTAAACAATAGTAAAGTAAAAAATCCAATTGCAAAACCTTTAAGTACTACGACCTATTTTGTTAAAATTACTGATACCACCTGTAATTTGGTAAAAACTTTTTCTACAACAGTATCAATAAAACCATTTAATCCTTCAATTAACAGTGATACCTCAATATGTGAGGCTCAAATAGTAAAATTGAATTCAAGTGGCGGAAATTCATATCAATGGGTTGCAAATACAACTTTGAGTAGTTTACTTATTTCTTCACCAATAGCAAAGCCTGTAAATACGACAACCTATTTTTTGATTGTAAAAGATACTCTTTGTAAATATGTTGATACATTGTCAACAACTATTAGAGTATTAAAACTCCCTAATATTAGGGCCGTTAAATCAAATGATATTACTTGTGAAATTCGAGAATCTCAGTTAATTGCAAGTGGTGGGTTAAAATATACATGGTCGCCTTCCTCCTCATTAAATAATTCATTTATAGTAAACCCTATAGCTAGACCTCAATCTACAACCACGTATTATGTAATAGGCGAAGGTGTAAATGGGTGCCTAAATAGAGATAGTATTTTAGTAAATGTTCTTAATTTAACTGATCAACAATTTTTTGTCCCAAGTGCATTTACTCCAAATAATGATCGTTTAAATGATTGTTTTGGAATTACAAAATGGACTAACATACAAGAGTTAGAGTTTAGTATCTATAATCGTTGGGGGGAATTGATTTTTTTTACTAAAAATAAAACTGTTTGTTGGAATGGAAAATACAAAGGAATTTTGCAGAATTCAGGTACTTATATTTATACAATAAAAGCTAAGAATGGCTGCGATTATCCAATTTTTAAAAAAGGCACATTTGTTTTAATTAGATAAATAATAATAATTTTCAATCATATTAATGGTTGCAATCAAAATTTTGTTTTATCAAAAAACAACTTAGGAAAAACCAACACACTCATCACCAAACTCCCATCATCCGTAAATAATTCCAGGGAACTCCTATCCATAATGAGTCGGATAGTAAATTCCCTGGTTTTTTGTATTCTTTTGCCAACAATTTTTTGGGCAAATGCAGGATGAAAATCAACTATGCCAGCATGGGTTCTGTCGATAATGATGGATGCTTCACTGATTACATACTGCAATGAAAGTATATCACCTTCGGAATTTGTAAAATTTGCTAATAGTATGGTATCCTTTTCCGGTTTGGCAGGAAGGGATACAGCCATCTTTATTTCATAAGCATCATCTTTAAGCGGAACAGTAGCACCCATTGACACATTTATTATTGGCAATGGATAACTCAATACAGTTGAAATAGGTACACTTAATAAACGGCTATGACCATCTATTGATTTAATTTGTAATGTACGTGGTATCGTCATCGCACTTCTCCAAGGATCAGTGGGTACCTGCTGAGCATACTGCCAATTGCTCATCCATCCCATAAAAATTGGGTTTTTGCCGGGCGCATCAAAATAGGTTACTCCAGCATAATTATCTGTTCCTTGATCTACCCATTTGATAACGTCGGCTGCTTCGTAGTTGATAAATTGTTTGCCATCAAATTGGCCCGTAAAATATTGGGTGGCACTGCCGCCATTAGGGCCGCCATTACCTATGCTTACCAGTAATACCCACGCTTCTTTTCCAGAACTCGCATCTTTCATTTTTATCAGATCCGGACATTCCCATACTCCCCCATGTGATCCTTCTTTTTCTCCAAAGCTGCTGAGGAAAGTCCATGCTTTCAAATTCGCGGAACTATAAAAATGAACCTGGTTACCAACGGCCAGCGTCATTATCCATTTTTTTTGAGGGGCATACCAACTAATCTTGGGGTCTCTGAAATCTTTCTTACCCGGATTGGGCAGTACAGGATTATGGGCATATTTTTTCCAGGTAAAACCTCCATCATTGCTATACGCCATGCCCTGCGTTTGAAAGGTACTCGTACCCGCTTTCTCCCCTTTGGGATCATGATACGTAAATATTGCAATCAGGGTTTTTTCTTTCCCTTGCTGCAATTCCGCAGTATTCAGGTGATCTACTACCACACTCCCCGAAAAAATATAGCCCAGCGAATCGGGATAGAGCGCAATGGGTAAATGTTCCCACTGCAATAAATTTTTACTCACTGCATGCCCCCAGTGCATGGGGCCCCAAACTGTTCCTCCGGGATAATACTGATAAAAAAGATGGTAATTGCCGCCATAATACACCAATCCATTCGGGTCATTCATCCAATGCTCCTTGGGCGTAAAATGTATGGCCGGCCGATAGGGCTCCGGCTTTTCGGGTTGGGTTTGACCCAATAAAATACCAATTGGAAAAAAGAAAAATAGGCAAAAAAGTTGACCTATTCTTTTATTAGTTTTCAACCTGGCCATATTTTTATTTTATCGGTGAGTTATTCACTACTGCGGATTACCTGCGCATTCTTTTGAGCTAGTAATGCCAATTCAGTAGCCAAAAAGCAGTGCGCCTGCGGCATCGCGGTTTCTGTGCGATTTAGGATGTCATCTACCAGTTGCTTTCCAAAGGGTAGGGGCTCTTTATTGCAATCGATAAAACGGGTTTCTTTTTGATTTACCAGGTAGAGGTGATTGCCGCCATCTGGGCCCGCAATGTCTACATTCTTTCTGATTTCAATAAATCCGTCTGTCCCCAGAATGGTTAGTCTTCCATCTCCCCATGATTTTAGTCCATCCGGTGTAAACCAATCCACCCGAATATATCCGGTTCCCTTATTCCCTTTAATCATCACATCACCAAAATCTTCGAATTGGGGATATTGTGGATGATTTACATTTCCAATTTGCGAAGCAACAATGCTTGCCTCAGTAGATCCAGTAAAAAACAGAAACTGATCAAACTGATGAGAGCCGATATCGGTGATTATGCCACCATAGTATTGTTTGTCAAAAAACCATTCTGGACGAGTAGGAGTGCTCATGCGGTGTGGGCCTAAGCCAATCGTTTGAATCACTTTTCCAATGGCCCCCTGTTGTATGAGTTCTCCGGCTTTTACAGTCGCTTTATTTTCGAATCGTTCACTGTACATGATGGAGTAGATGCGACCGGTAGCTTGTTGTACTTTTTTTACGGCAGCTAATTGTTTTAGTTGGGTAATGCCGGGCTTGTCTACCAAATAGTCTTTCCCGTGTTTCATCACTTCTATTCCCAGCGGCGCTCTTTCTACCGGTATGCCCGAACTCATGATTAGTTGAATGCTATTATCTTCTAGAATTTCTTGTTGAGATCCGGCTAGCTTGGCTTGTGGATATCGCTTACCAAACTCAGCTACCAGATTGGCTTCTTTGGCATAAAAAGCAACCAATTGTCCGCCCCCACGGGTAACGGCATCTACCATACCATAGATATGATTGTGATTGATATTGATTACCGAAAAGCGGATACGCGGATCGGCAGGTGGGGGAGGAGGAGGAGGCAATAGTGTTTCAGTTGCCAATGCACGCTGGCTATTGAATAACGCTAATCCTGCAGCTGCTGCAGTTGTTCGGATAAAATCTCTGCGGGGTTGAAGTTTGCTTTTCATGCTTTTTATTGAGGGGATTGATTATTTTTTTGTGCAGAAGCTACGGCTGCCCGATACGCTTCACTGGCCCCCTTTATTTTGGGGATGCTTAAACTCTGCCAGTCCTTACCCAAAAACCACCTCCCCAGATAAACAATCTGACCCACATGGTAGGGATAATGCGCCAATTGCCGCAAAATCGCATCGTACACAATCAGCGGCTCTTCCCGAATGGTAATGGTTTGATGTAGTTGTGCAGGTTCTAATTTTTCTAATGTTGTTAATAAACATTGCCATCCCTCTTCCCACAGCGAAAGTAATTGTGCTTTTGATAATGTGGGATGTTCTTCAAATTCCTCATCCCTTAGCCGCCAGCTTTTTTCTCCGTCTTCGGTTAAAAAGTTGGTCCACCGGCTTTTCAT
>JBAXQE010000016.1:0-51751 GCA_037131895.1 Chitinophagia bacterium
TCAACGGATTAAAATCCGTTGGTATGGTATGAGACGAGGCTACGCCTCTTTGTAGGCGAATTGAAATCGGTTGTTAAGGTGTGAGGAGAGGCTACGGTTTTTTGGAGCCATCATAGGATAGCTGAAACAGGGCTGGGGGGATTAGAAGATTATTACATATATTATTTTTTCATTTTGTGTAGTCTGTTTACAAGCCTGGGCTCTTTAAGTTTAATATGCAAGGCCTAGTGGCAGGGTGTTTTTTGGTTATTGAGTGGGAATCAGATAGAATGCTTTGTTAGCCAAATTTTTAGTTTTGTACTGAACAACTATTAATCAAAGCTAGGTAAACCTATTATGCAGATTAAGGATGTACCTTTACCGCCCCTGTAAGTGTTATGAAACAAGTGAGGTGTTTATGATAAATGAAGTAATTAATTGGCCATTTACCATTGTATTTTTTGTGGCTTTATTGGGTTTGTTGGTATCTGTAATGCTGATAACAATTAACCAAACCGATATATTCCCCAATCGGCTACTGGCCGGATATTTAGGCTGTTTTTCCTTGCTTGCGCTGAATTACAGTTTGATGACCACTTCTTTCTTTCTTCAGTTTCCCCATACCTGGAGAATCCTTGCCTGGGCCTCTTTCTGCTTTGCCCCCTTTGGCTATTTGTATGTTCGTAGTGTTCTGGAACAGAATTTCTGGTTTCGCAAGAGGGATTTATGGTGGTTTCTACCCGCCCTCATTCACTCCTTATGCTTAGTTCCATTTTTTGTGCTGTCCTCCCCTGAAAAGCAGGTAATTCTTGAAAAAATATTTGCCAATCGTAAACTGATTATTATAGAGCCTGAATCTATCCTTTATGATGGGGTGGGGGTATGGATGCGGGTAGGGGTGATTGCTGCGAGTGCGTTTGCGCAGATGCGCATTCTTTACAAATGGCGCCCCATTATTTATAGGAACGATGTGAATCATCAAAATATTACCAATTATAAATGGCTGGTACTCTTTAGTTTAACCATGCTGGTATTTTGTATTCTGATAATTTTTCAGATTTTCTTTCATATGATAATGCCTGCCGACCTCAATCTGCTGGTGTTGTTTACCATCGCATTTACCATTTTATTTATTTGCTTTTATCTATTATTTAAACCCTCCATCTTGTATGGAATGCGGGGATGGCTGCAGCAACCCGAGGAACCCGCGTCTGATTTGCAAGAACCTGAAAAAACTGAACCGGTAACAGAGTCGCTAGAAACCCCCTTAGTAGCTATTGATAAGAAAAAAATTTATCTGTCGGTAGACCAGGGGAATACCATCCGGCAAGTATTGGAAAATCATTTAGTAGCAAATAGTCCTTACCGCAAAACCGGTTATACCATATCCGACCTTTCCAATGAAGTTGCCATCCCCTCTTACCTGCTTTCAGCATTTATTAACCAAGAATATGGTAAAAACTTCAATGAATTGATCAACGAATATCGGGTAGGTTATTTCCTTGAATTGGTAAAACAACCCAATGCCAATTCGCAGTACAAACTAGAAGCCCTCGGTAAGGAAGCCGGCTTTAATACCCGCGCCTCTTTTATCCGGGCTGTAAAAAAGAAAACCGGTCTTACCCCCTCCGATTTTGTGACTAAAAAGGACAATTAACGGTCTGTTTTGTTTCTAATTCCAAAATTGTTACATAGATTTATTAAATTCCTTTAGCGATCAAGCTTTTTCTTCTATTATGCACTCAAAATCTGTAATATGAAAATTAACATCACCAAAATGTTGGCGGCAGCCGCCAAATTGGTTTGGGTGGGAATTTTGCTAGTCTCCGTTTTGGAGGCCAATGCACAAGCCGACCCAACTCAAGTTAGAAAGGAAAACTTTAAAGGCGTAATCGATTTAGACATTCGTAAGTCTAAAGCTGACTGGGCCCCTTATACCCCAAAAAGTGCACCTGCTGGGGCTCCGAATATATTATTTGTTCTTTATGATGATACTGGGTTGGCTTCCTGGTCAACCTACGGAGGTGCTATCAACATGCCAACTTTAGATAAATTGGCCAAGAACGGGTTGATTTATACCCAATGGCATACCACCGCCCTATGTTCTCCCACCCGTTCTACTTTATTAACAGGTAGAAACCATCACCTTACCGGTAATGCTGCCATTACAGAGGGTGCCAATGGATTTCCGGGAGCGCATGGTCGTATTCCCGAGCAAACGGCTACCATTGCACAGGTTTTGCAGGATAATGGATGGAGCACATTCTGGATGGGTAAAAACCACAATGTACCAGAGCAAGATGTATCATCTGGCGGAAGCCGCAAACAATGGCCAACCCAAATGGGATTTGATCGTTTTTACGGATTTATTGGGGGTGAAACCAATCAGTGGTATCCTGATTTGATTGAAGACAACGGATTTATTGAGCAGCCTTATGGGCCTGAGAAGGGCTATCACCTTTCAAAGGATTTAGCTGATAAGAGTATTAAATATATTCAAGACCAAAAAGCCACCAACCCTTCTAAACCTTGGTTTATGTGGTTTTGTCCCGGTGCCAACCATGCCCCCCATCAGGCACCTGCTGATTATATTGCCAAATACAAGGGCAAGTTTGATGCTGGTTATGATGCGTATCGTGCCTGGGTTTTACCTCGTATGATTGCACGTGGCATTGTTCCAAAAGGAACTGAATTAACTCCTTTCAATCCAATGCCGCCGAATATTGCCGCCAAAGGTGACTATGTGCGCCCTTGGAATGAGCTGAAGCCGGAAGAGAAAAAATTGTTTTCTAAAATGGCTGAAGTTTTCGCAGCTTTTTCTGAATATACGGATGCGCAAGTAGGAAGAATTGTTGAGTATCTAGAGCGCACTGGACAGTTAGAAAATACCATCGTAATTTATGCTGCCGATAACGGAGCATCTGGGGAAGGTTCTCCTAATGGCTCTGTAAATGAAAATAAATTTTTCAATGGCTATCCCGATGAACTTTCTGAAAACCTGAAATTATTGAACGAATTGGGCGGACCTAATACTTACGAGCATTTTCCTACCGGATGGGCGGCTGCATTTTCAACCCCCTTTAAAATGTTCAAGCGCTATAGTGAATATGCCGGAGGTACCTGCGATCCACTGGTAATCTCTTGGCCCAAAGGCATCAAAGCCCGTGGAGAAGTGCGTAATCAATACCACCACTCTACAGATATTGTACCCACCATTTTAGAAATGTGTGGTTTAGAAATGCCAAAAACATATAAAGGAGTTGGTCAATACCCGCTTTCTGGAGTTTCTATGAAATATTCTTTCGATGCCACTCCTGATGCCCCTACCCAAAAGAAGCGGCAATATTTTGCCATGCTTGGAACCCGCGCTATTTGGGAAGATGGCTGGAAAGCAGTAGCTGTGCACGTACCTATTACAGGTCAAGGAAGCTTTGAGAAAGATGAGTGGGAATTATATCATGTGGATGCAGACCGTTCTGAGTCTAAAAACCTGGCTAAAGAAAATCCAGAGCGTTTACAAAGAATGATCAAAGCCTGGTTTGAAGAGGCGGACAAAAACCTGGTATTGCCTCTGGATGATCGCACAGCTGTTGAACAACTGGGTATAGAACGTCCTTCCGAAGAAGCTCCCAGAGAGCGATATATCTATTATCCGCATACAGCCCCTGTTCCGGAGGGTGTGGCTGTTAATGTGAGAGGTCGTTCCTATAAAATTTTAGCAGATGTAGAAATCAAAGACATCAATGCATCCGGTGTTTTATTTGCACATGGCTCTAGGTTTGGCGGACATACCCTGTTTGTGAAAAACAAGCGCCTGCATTATGTATATAATTTCCTAGGTATTAAACCCGAACAGCAATTTACTTCTTCAGTTGAATTGAAACCCGGCAAGCATACCTTAGGTTTTGAATTCATTCGAGAAAAAACCGGACCTAACGGCGAACAAATTGGAACCGGTAAGCTTTACATTAACGATAAGTTAGTTGCCTCCGGACCCATGAAAACCCAGCCCGGTAAATTTACCCTCTCCGGAGATGGACTGTGTGTGGGATACGATAGTGGGGATGCAGTGAGCAGTCAATATAAATCTCCTGGAGACTTTAAAGGAGGAAGTATTTTGGGTGTTGGGGTAACCGTTGAAAAAACCCAATATCTCGATTTACAGAAAGAAGCGCGCAGTAGATTTAGAGATTAATTTTTTGAATGATATAATATTTGGACTGGCTCCCGTTTTAAGTGGGCCAGTCCTTTTTTTTGATTTTTACCTTCGTAATTCAAATAGATGTTTAAAATAGGCATTGATTTGTTGCAAAATCTGCAATATTTGTATTACAAAACATAGAGGGTTCCATTTTTAATAGATGAATCCGTTATTTCGTTAACATTTTAGCATGATTAGACTAAGTTATTTCCGGTTATTGTTTTTAGGGGTATGTATATCCCTTTTGTATTCCTGTACTTCACAGCCGGCTAACTCTTCTAAACAGGAGTTAGTTGGTTCAACTGATAGTTTATCTGGTAAAACAACCACGGCGTTATCGGATACACCGGCTGCCCCCATAGTTTCTACCCTTTCTACGGCAATTTCTTGCACACGAGAAATGCTGCCCGAAGACAGTATGAATTATATGGCCGGTGGAGCCGGCGCTTATCGGCCAACGCAGCCCAATCCAATACCTGCTGTGCTGCCTGCTGCGGCTGGTATGGTATATATACCCGGGGGCGAATTTAGTATGGGTATTCCTGATCCTACCCGGGTAAAGGGAGGCGGTAAGGAAGCCATGCCGGATGCACGTCCTATTCATAGGGTAAAATTGAAGGCATTTTTGATGGATGAGCATGAAGTAACCAATGCCGAATTTGCTGCATTTGTAAAAGCTACAGGATATATAACGTTGGCAGAAAAAAAACCTACCCGAGAAGAATTTCCCGATGCCTTGCCTGAAATGTTGGTTGCCGGTTCGGTAGTATTTACACCTCCTAACCATGCCGTTAGATTGGATGATCATTTGCAATGGTGGAGTTATGTAAAAGCAGCCGATTGGCGTCACCCAGAGGGCCCGAGTTCATCAATCAAAGGAAAAGAACAAAATCCGGTGGTGCATATAGCCTGGGAAGATGCAGCCGCCTATGCAAAATGGGCGGGAAAAAGATTGCCTACCGAGGCAGAGTGGGAATTTGCAGCAAGAGGTGGTTTAACAGGAAATATTTATGCCTGGGGCAATCAACTACAACCAGGCGGTAAAAAAATGGCTAACATTTTTCAAGGTCATTTCCCTGAAAGAAATGCTGCAGAAGATGGTTACCCAACTACTGCTCCAGTAAAAAAATTTCCGGCTAATGGCTATGGCTTATATGATATGGCAGGGAATGTTTGGGAATGGTGTGCAGATTGGTATCGGAATGATTACTATACTTCGCGGGCTTCCGATAAAGTATGGACAAACCCAACCGGCCCTGCTGATAGTTTTGATCCCGATGAACCCGGTGTTCCTAAGAAAGTACAGCGGGGTGGATCATTTTTATGTACCGATCAATACTGCACCAGATATATGGTAGGTACGCGGGGGAAAGCTGATTGGAGAACTGCCACTAACCATGCCGGATTTAGATGTGTAAAAGATATAAAATAAACAGATATGCAAACAGCTTGTAAATTTTGGCTAATAGGCGCCGTGCTGGTTACTTCACAAGTTAAGGCACAAGAAGATCCCCTGCAGTTAAATGATACAGCCATCATAAGCGAAGCCGCTACTCCCGTAACAGCACCCGCAACGATGAAGAAAAAATGGAACCAGTATGCCGGCAAATTCATGACGGTTAACCTGGGTATGGCAGTGATACTCGATTTCAATACACAGAACCAGGATAATAATAGTATCCAACAAGTGGGCAGTTATGCATCGGGTAGCGAATTCAGGGCCGACCGCTTTATGTTATATGGTATGCTGGGCGTTGGCTCAAAGCATCCCTGGCGCTATATGTTTAGTGCTAACTATAATGGACTCGATGCACCTCCTGATAAAAAGTTCGACTTTATTGACTGGAACCTAGAAATTCCAGTGGGTGCCAAGGGTGGATGGATTACAGTAGGTAAACAAAAAGAAGGCGTGGGGTTGGAATATATAATGCCCGGTACGCAGGGGATGTTTACCGAACGAGGCAGTGGCTCCCCCATGTTGGTTCGTCAGCGGAATGTAGGTATTCGCTATTCTCGTAATTTCTTTCATCAAATGGCGAGTTTTACGGCGGGGGTGTTTAATAACTATTGGGAAACGGGTAAATCGTTTCGCGATAATGGAACCCAAGCTGTTATTCGTTTTTCCGGCTTGCCGCATTATAAAAGTGATCGGGATTTATTACACCTAGGTATAGCCTATAGATATTCAGATCCTACGGATGGTAAGCTTACTTATAAAGCGAAGCCGGAGATGAATACCGCCCCTTTGTATATTAATTCAGGAGCTTTTGCTGCCTCCGGTGCCAACACACTTTTTTTAGAGGCAGTGCATGTGTCCGGGCCAGTTGCGCTGGTAGGTGAATACATGAATGCCAAAGTACGAAGCACTGAAAAGAACAATCCAACCCTCACTTATTTTCAATTGGGCGGGAGTTGGTTTATTACTGGTGAGAATAGAAGGTATAATAAAATGACCGGCAACTTGGGAAAACTGATTCCTAAAAAACCATTTAAATTTGCCAAAAATAGTGGTCCGGGTGCTTGGGAACTGGGCGCTCGTTTTACCCAAACCAATGGCAATGATGGATTGCTAACTGCGGGTAAATTCAATCGCTTTACAACGGCGCTGAGTTGGTTTCCGAATCCATCCTTCCGCTTCGAAATTAATTATGGAGCTGGCAAATTGTGGAAGAGCAATATAGCCGGTACAACAGACTTCTGGCAATTTAGAATTCAATTTGAGTTATAAAACTTAGAAAAATTAAAATCAATGAAAAATTCGTTTTGGTCATGTTTATTTACTGGTTGTAGTCTGTTGTTTTTTTCAAATACCCAGGCGCAAGATAAACCAGCCAATTCTGCTGAAGAACTGGCAAAAAAATTGGCCAATCCGGTTTCTTCTCTTATCAGCCTGCCTTTTCAGAATAATTCCGATTATGGTATCGGAGCCCTTAAAGGTTCGCGCAATACTATGAATGTGCAGCCGGTGATTCCCATTACTATTACTCCCAAATTGAATTTAATTTCTCGGGTTATTTTCCCCTTAATCTCGCAATATAATATTACCGGTGCCGGCAAATCTCAATCCGGTATGGGAGATGTGTTGGCTACTGCCTTTCTTTCTCCTTCTCAACCCAAAAATGGATTAACCTGGGGAGCAGGTCCTGCCTTTTTATTGCCATTGGGTACGGATGAAATGTTAACTGGGAAAAAATTTGGCATAGGGCCTTCCGCTGTTTTTCTAAAGCAGTCCAAAGGGTTTACTGTGGGTGGATTGGTGAATCAAATCTGGTCAGTATCGGGTGATGCATCCCGTAGTGATATCAGTCAGCTGTATTTGCAACCTTTTTTAAATTATAACTGGAAGTCGGGCGCTGGCATAGGTGGTTCTTTTGAGATTACGCAAAATTGGATCAACTCAACCACCCAGGTATTGTTTGTTCCCAGTATTTCGGGGGTTACCCGATTGGGCAAGCAAACGGTATCCTTATCGGCAGGTCCTCGAATTCCCATTGCTGCTCCGGATAATATTCGGGCTGCTTTTGGCTGGCGTTTTGGTGTAACCTTTGTATTCCCTAAATAAAAAATAAAAATCATGAAAAAGTTACTCGTTGCTGTAGGTTGTTTATTAGCCGTTCAAGGCATGGCCCAAGCCACTATTCAAGAAGAAGTGGATATGATCAGAAAGATGTATGGCAAAACCAAAAAGGAGTTAATGACCAATTATCTAAAGGTTCCGGAGGCTAAGGCAACTGCCTTTTGGGGACTGTATGATGAGTATGAAGAAGCCCGTGCCAATCTGGCTAAAGAGCGCATGCAATTAATAGCCGATTATGCAAAGGGATACGAAACCCTGAATGATGAAACAGCCAATACACTGGCCACATCTACCCTGAAAAATAATATGCAACTGGAAAAGCTTTATCAGAAGTATTATGGAAAAATGAAGAAGCAGGTGGGTGCTTTGGAGGCGGCCAAATTTTTTCAAGTAGAGTCGTATTTTCAAACAGCCATTCGCAGTGAAATTCAGGATGCCATTCCTTTGATTGGTGAAATTGATCGTACTAAGAAACAATAATCGTATTCCAAATCTTACATTTTTCTCCAAGGAGGTTTGATGTAAGCGGCTGATTTATTAGAGCCTGCCCATTTTTTTGGTGCAGGCTCTTTTTATTATTTTTGGTGATACAAATGCCTGCTTTTTGTAAATATAAACTTTCAGTAGGTTTTATTGAAAGTGAACTCGTTTCAGTCGCTCAGTTAACGTAGGATAAAATGTTTAATATGCCAACTCCCCTAACTACCGATCAGCGAATCGCCAATATGCTATTTTCTTCTGTGTATCCATTGTATCTGGCCAAGGTAGAAAAGAAAGGCAGAAATCGCGCCGAGTTAGATCAGGTAATTGAATGGCTCACCGGGTTTTCTGATCAGCAAATCAAAAAATTTGTTGAAGAAAAAGTAAGTTTTGCAACATTTTTTAGTCAAGCTACCCTTAACCCCCATGCCCACTTGATAACCGGATTAATCTGCGGTTACCGGGTAGAGGAAATCACTAACCCGCTTTCCCAAAAAGTAAGGTACCTCGATAAGCTGGTAGATGAACTGGCCAAGGGGAAGAAGATGGAGAAGATTTTACGAGCCTGAAAGAAACATCGTGAGTTTGAGTGAGGAGGAAATTATCCACACACTCAAACTCACGCTGGCCTTTTTAGGATAGGTTCCGATGAAATTATCGTCGACCAACAATCCCTTCAATGGGTAAGAAGCATTAATATCTTTGGTAACTTATAATAATTTATTTAAATTCGAAAAGGCTAGACGTTTTCGAAATGCTACCTAACTCAGTGGAGATAAGCATGAAGGGTTAGCGGGTATATTCCAATTGTCAAAATCGTTTCCGCATATTGAATAAAATGACAGAAGTGATTTTTATCTAGCTTTAAACTATGCAACAGCGCTTTTATTTTGACACATCAGTTTTTGGTGGACTCTTTGATTCAGAATTCGAGGAGGAAACAGTATTATTGTTTGAAAAAGTAACTTTAGGACAAATCAGGTGTATTTATTCTAACTTAACAGAAAGTGAATTAACTAATGCACCCGAGCGTGTAAGGGACTACTTTGTAAACATCCCTGAAAATTGTAAAGAGAAAATTTTAGTAACACCCGAGATGCCTTAATACTGGCACAAACCTATATAGAGGAAAAGGTTGTAGGGGAGACAAGTCTAGACGATTGCATCCATATCGCTACTGCAACCTTACATAAAGTTGACATGCTGGTTAGCTGGAATTTTAAACATATTGTAAATGTTTATAGAATTAGAGGGTATAATTCAATAAATTTACGATTAGGACACGGATCATTAGAAATACATTCACCAAAAGAAATTGTGAATTATGAAAACGAAGAATAAAATAGTAAAAGAGTTTGACACAGTTAAAACTTTTAGAGAAATCAAGCAAAAGATTTCAAATGACATAAAGGGTATGACATTTGAGCAGCTACAAGTATATCTTGATAAGACGAAGCTAAAGCCGAAGAATTCATAGCCTCCGTGGGTATCCCCCAACATCAGCTTGTCATGAGTGGCTTTGTGGGGTATTAAATTCGGATTTATCTTATATTCGAAAGATATGCTTTTAATGAAGTAAAGTGCTGCTTATTGCCACCTTCGGTTAGTCCAGCAGATTGTGCACTTTAGAAAACGAGTCCGTAACCATGACAAATGGTTAAAAAAAACACATGCCCCATATTTCATATTTATCAATTGAATATCAAATAATTATAAATAAACAGTCTATTTTACAATTGTAAAGTGTTTTTATTTTATTATGTAAAATAAATAATTATAAATATGTAAAAATAAAATCTAATAAAGTGTAAAATAACTGTAACTTTATTCAAATAATTTATAGTGAATTACAAGGAGCGCATATCTGATAAAGAATTAAACAGGAAGCTTAAAGCATCAGGAGCGGTACTCATAAAGGGAGCGAAAGCCTGTGGCAAAACCGAATCCGCAAAGCAGATAGCTAAAAGTATTATTAATGTAGACCAGGATGAACAGGTGGAGGCTTTGATCAATATAGCCCCTAAAAGACTGTTACTAGGAGCAACCCCCCGTTTGATTGACGAATGGCAGGCACAGCCTAAAATTTGGGATTATGTACGACATGAAGTTGATGAAAGAAAAAAAAATGCACAGTTCATATTAACAGGTTCTGCCAATCCGGAAGAAGATATTAAAATGCATTCAGGTGCAGGCCGTTTTACTACTGTTGAAATGCGCACGATGTCGTGGCAGGAACTGGGTTTTTCAACAGGTAAAGTTAGTTTAGCTTCACTTCTTAAGGGCAGTAAACTTGACATTTATGATAATTCTACTGAATTAGAATTTATTATTGAAAAATTAATCATTGGGGGATTCCCAACACTTTTACATAAAAAGGTTGAACAGGCTATTGATTTAAATCGTGCTTATGTTGAATTGCTTGCGGAAATTGATATGAGTAGAGTCTCCAATATAAAACGAGATCCCATAAAAGTAAAAAGTTTATTACGGTCGTTGGCACGAAACACTTCAACTTTAGTAGATATTTCATCAATAGAAAAAGATATTAGGCAAGAGGATAATATTGGTATAACACGACCAACTGTTTATGAATACTTAGATGCTTTAAACAGACTAATGATTGTAGAAGATCAGCCAGCCTGGAATACACATATCCGTTCTTCCTATTCCTTAAGAAAATCTCCTAAACGCCATTTTACAGATGTTTCGTTAGCTATTGCGGCATTAGGTGTTGACCAAGCGTCTTTATTAAATGATTTAAAATTTACAGGATTTTTATTTGAATCTCTGGTTGTTCATGAGCTTAGAGTATATGCTCAGGCAAACGATGCAAGTGTATTTCATTATAAGGACTCAAGTGATTTAGAAGTTGATTGTATTGTTGAAAAATATAATGGCGACTGGTGTGCCTTTGAAGTAAAACTAGGTTCTGGGCATATTGATGAGGCGGCAGTGTGTTTACATAAATTTTCTAATCAAGTAAATGCAAAAAAGATTAACCAATTAAAATCATTAAACATAATTACAGGCACTGGTATTAGCTATACCAGAGGAGATGGTATTAATGTAATTTCATTGGCTTCGTTAGGTGCTTAGCAAAATTACTACTTAAAAGGTTTGATAATTATAGTGAGTTTAGTTGGAATGCTTGATACGCACAATAAGTAAATTATTTTCTCAACTTTCTTTAATGAGGTACAATTCGATTTAGCTCAAGTGGCCTCGAACTAACAAGGGTCACATTTCTACAATTGAAAACAACATTAAAGAAGTTCTTATTTAAACACTTCAAAAAATAGTTGAACTTGGGCTGGGGGGACACCTTGAACTTTCCATTAAACTCTGACAATCAATTGACAACTGGCGAAAGAAAACCGATGCTAACAAACGTTTGGCGCATACCCAAAAAAAAGAGTGAGTTTGAGCTTGTGCGCCTCTGGAGCATGTGAAGAAAAGGCCAAAGTAAAGCGTTCGTACTCAAACTCACACTCACTCTGGCCTCAATGGGCTAGGCTCTCATGAATTTACCGCCTAACTTAAATCGCTTCGATAGGCGCGACCTTGTAATAGCTTTGGTAACCTATGATAATTTTTATAAATTCGAGTAAGGAGCTACCTAAACACGTATAGCGAACCGCAGGTTGTTCGGTATGTGTGTGAGAATGGGGGGTATAAGCTAGTTGGCTGTAATATTATGAGGACCACATTTTACATATTGACAATTTTTATAACTACCCAAGTTTTTGCTCAAAGAAGTAAAGCAGAAGAATTTGGCTTTAGACATTTGCAGACAATTTACAAAGGAGACACAGTTGACATCTTGATAAAATCAAAAAAAGGAGATGAACTAAAACGAAAGCCAGTTTTTCTTTTTTGTCAGGGTAGTTTGCCTCAACCGCTAATTAAAAAAGACGGAGATACAATATATAGTGTTTTTCCATTTATAACAGACAGTTTAGAAATTGATTATCACATTGTAATCATTAGTAAGCCATTTATTCCAATAGTGGCGGAAGCAAAAACATTAGGACAAAATTTTATTTATGAAGACCCCAAAACTGGTAAAACGCCAAAAGAATATTCAAACCGAAATCTTCTCGATTATTATGTTGAACGAAATTTAAAAGTAATTGATTATCTAGATAAACTTCATTTTGTTGACAATTCTAAATTAGTATTAGCAGGTCATTCAGAAGGAAGTACAATTGCAGCGAAACTTGCAGTTAAGAGCAAAAAGGTAACTAAACTAATTTATTCAAGTGGTTGTCCTTTAGGCAGAATAATGGCAATGGTAGGCCGCGACAGAGCAACTGAAACCGACACAGACAGCACAAGATATGGAGAAAGCGAATTTGATTATTGGGAACAAGTTGTAAATGACAAAAGTAATATGGACGACACAAACGGAGATACTTTCAAGGCAACATATGATTTTTCTATTCCACCAATTAAATATTTAGAAAAATTGACAATTCCAGTTTTGATTTGTTATGGTACAAAAGACTGGAGTGCACCATTCAATGATTATTTACGAGTGGAAATATTACGGCAAAAGAAAAAGAATTTTACATTTAGAGCCTACATTGGACTTGAACATAATTTTTTTCCGTTGACAACAACTGGACAACCAAACTATGACATATTCAATTGGGACAAAGTAGCTAACGAATGGTGGAAATGGACAAAGCAGAAATAAATACTATAGCTAACAGCACCTACAAGAAAATGTCGATTCGGTGGTTAAGTGAAGTTTTGTGCTTCGTATCAAGTTTAATACTGGCAGACAGTTTAATGCTACTTTGCTTGCCTCCCGGCATAGAAATCGCTAATTTCTTGAAGCTGAATACCTTGGGAAATGGCTTTCGAATGCAGACCCTAACAATATTTTCCATCTGAAGAATCAACAATAAAGTTGTTCGTTCGGACAACCTTATTTATCTTTACATCGTATGAGTGAGGAGAAAATAAGAACTGTTATCTTGTATAAGGACTACTTTACTGACTTCTATCAAAAACAGCATCAGAAAGTAAAGGATAAGGTTTTATGGACTTTTAGAATTATTGAAACTCAAAAACAAATCCCAACCGACTATTTTAAACATATGGAGGGAACGGAGGGGCTTTATGAAATTCGAGTTCAGCAGGGTAGCGATTTTTTCCGTATTTTCTGCTTTTTTGATGAAGGCAAACTGATTGTTTTGACAAATGGATTTCAAAAAAAGACACAGAAAACTCCCAAATCTGAAATAGAAAAAGCTTTAAAAATTAAAAAAGAATATGAGCAAGAAAAATAATGTAAAAACACTTGAACAATTTGTTGACGAACAATATGGTAAGAAAGGAACTTCCAAACGTGACAAGTTTGAGAATGGTTATGAAACATTTAAACTTGGCTTTCTGATTCAGCAAGCTCGACTAGAAAAAGGATTGACGCAAGAAGAACTTGCTGAAAAATGCGGAACTAACAAGGGTTACATTTCTAAAATTGAAAATAACATTAAAGAAGTTCGTATTTCAACACTTCAAAAAATAGTTGAACTTGGGCTGGGGGGACACCTTGAACTTTCCATTAAACTCTAACAATCAATTGACAACTGGCGAAAGAAAACCATTGCTAACAAACGTTTGGCGCAAACCCGTAAAAAAGAGTGAGTTTGAGTGTGAGGATATTTTCCTGCTTCACACCCAAAAAAGCAAAGTGAGTGTGAGTTTGAGTTTGAAGAAAAGGCCAAAGTGAAGCGTTCGTACTCACACTCACTCTGGCCTTTTGTGCGGATAATAGGAGTCGAACCTACACGCCTCGCGGCGCCAGATCCTAAGTCTGGTGCGTCTGCCAATTTCGCCATATCCGCAGGGGCTGCAAATCTACTATTTTTCGCCAAATATTTGTCAGCCTGCTAAACTATTTAATAGCTACTTCTTGTGTTTCTTCTGGCGCCGGATGAATGGTTCGAATGATTTCTGCCATAAGCCGGTGAACTGAAGCGGTTATTAGGGGTTCTACGCGTGTTCGATTCTTCTCTTGGCATAGCGGAGGCCGGTTGCAACGGATAAGGATGATCACTTACCACCGGAATCGCTATACCTGTTAGTTTTTGTATGTCGCGCAAAAATTCTTTTTCCTCGTGCTCACAAAAGGAGATGGCGATTCCGCTGGCACCTGCTCTTCCAGTTCTGCCAATCCGGTGTACGTAGGTTTCTGGCACATTGGGTAATTCGTAGTTGATCACATGCGACAGTAATTCCACATCAATACCCCTGGCGGCAATATCGGTGGCTACCAATACACGCGTGGTACCATTTTTAAAATTACTCAGCGCACGCTGCCGGGCATTTTGTGACTTATTCCCATGAATCGCTTCTGCAGAAAAGCCTGATTTCAGTAGGTCTTTTACCACTTTATCGGCCCCGTGCTTGGTGCGGGTAAATACCAGCGCTGTTTTTATGTCGCTGTCTTTTAATAAATGCGCCAACAACAATTTTTTATGCTCCCGGTTTACATGGTATAAGCTTTGGCGGATGGTTTCTGCGGTAGAAGATACCGGGGTAACTTCTACTTTGGCGGGTTGATGCAATAACGAAGCGGCTAATCCGGCAATCTCCGGTGGCATGGTTGCCGAAAAAAACAGGGTCTGCTTTTTGGCTGGCAATTTGGCCAATATCTTCTTTACATCATGAATAAAGCCCATGTCTAACATGCGATCAGCCTCATCCAATACCAATAACTGAACCTGTTGTAAAGAAATAAACCCCTGCTGCATTAAATCTAATAAGCGACCGGGTGTTGCCACTAATATATCTACGCCTCTCTGTAAAGCCTGCGTTTGGGGTACCTGAGAAACGCCACCAAAAATAACATGGTGCTTCATTCGAAGGTTTCTGCCATAAGCCGATAAGCTATCATTGATTTGTATGGCTAACTCGCGCGTTGGAGTAACAATCAGCGCTTTAATGCCCTTGCTTATAGGACCCGCTGCTTGCTGTAAATGTAAATTTTGTAAAATAGGTATGGCAAAAGCGGCTGTTTTTCCAGTACCGGTTTGGGCACAACCTAACACATCCCTGCCTTGTAAAGCGGGTGGAATAGCTTGCTCTTGAATTGGGGTGGGCTGGGTATAGCCTTCTTCGTGTAATGCCTCTAAAATAGAGGGAATAATGTGTAAGGATTCGAATGTCATGTAAAAAATGATAATATGAGTACCTGCTGAAATGGTATCAACTGGTATATAACCTACCCGTAAATGATCTGAAAAACTTTGTCACGGAAGTGTGATCAGCCTGTAGAGAGCTTATATGAATGGTACAAAGGTACGATAATTTACCTTCTTGTAATCTTTTATTGATAACCTGCTGTTAATCAAATCATTACAGGCATGGTTCCAAAAGGGCCGTAATTTGTTCTAGGTAACAAAAAGCTTGATTCATCAACTGAAACGCCACTTTTGGGTAGGTGCTGTTAGCGGCTGTACTTTTTCTTTCTAGTTATTGTTCCATCCTTAATATTGTATTCAATTGTAAATGTCTCGTCCGTCACATTTGTTAAACGAATTCTGTTTAATTTTTCAGGTTCATTAAATATTTCCCCAGGGAAAGCATAGTCTTTCTGTGTCATATTTCTTGTGTCAAACAATGTCATTTTGTCTCCATTACTTTCAACTGGCACATCAATTTTTGAATAAAGTAAAACTTGTTCATGTATATCAGCATCTATCATGGCGCCTCCTTCTGGAATTAAATTTTTCATTTTCACTTTATCATAAAGCCAAATATAGTGAGGATTACCCTTACCAAATGAATTTACAAAGACAAAAGTACTGTCAAAATCTGCACCGATATATCCTAGGTTTTTATAAGGAAGGCCCAACGAACAACTGCCAATTGTGTCTATTACTTTGTTACCTTTTTTATATAAAAGGTATTGTAATTCTTTATCGTGGTAAAAAGAAATGGAAAATCCACCTTTAATTAATGTGTCAAAATTATCAGAATATGGATTTTCTTCAATGTCCTTGAGGTACTCAATATAGTTACTGTCAATTTCCTCTTGTGTGAAGTTGTTATAGCTTTTCCTTATTGTATCAACAAATGTTGATTGTGTCTCTTGCAAACTTGGTTTTGTCTTGTTGTTAGTACAAGATTGTGTCAAAACAATAATCAGTATTATGAATTTAAAAACTTTCATTTTGTATAGCTTGTTGCGTTTTCACATTTGCGATGGGCGGGCTTTTCAGCATAAATGTTGATGCGGAGAACCAATGTTTGATTAACCACAAAACTGTCTTTGGAGTAATAAACCCCGCCTTTTGGGCAGGAGCTGTTAGCGGCATATGGCTTTTCGATTGTCACTTGATAACAAGGTAAGAAAGCACAAAAACTATTGATGCTGTCAGTAAAGTTAAAAGTAATACCTGAAACAGATTAAATACTTTACCAACCGTTTTTACATTAATTTCTAGTCTACCAAGTTCTGTGTTAAATGTTTGTTTCGAAGTCACATGTTTTTTGGAAATACTTATCCTATAAATTTCGTCAATTATAGATGCCAAATCATGAAGTTGAAGTAGCAATTTCTGCGACAGTTCAGGATTGAGCATATTACCCAAAGGTGTCTTGATATAAAGTTTTTCTGGTTTTTCATTATTATAATTTTTGTTTGGACTGAACTCAACTGAAACAATATATTTACTTTTATTCATAATCATTTTTATTTCCAAAATACGATTACCAAAGCGGCAATTATTACAACTCCAACAATTATTAAAACCGGAATAATCAGTTTAGTATCGCCTCCTTTCATTTCTATTTCAAATTGACCTGTACCTGTTTTGATAGTCTGTTTTGACTTTACGTACATTCCTTGTTTAGACATTGCAGAGAGTTCGCCCATAATTGCAAATAGGTCATTTTGTGCTTGAGTGCTTTGAAAAAGTTTTTCTAAAACTCCCTTGCGGATTTCAATGTCGTCAGACGCAACACGTTTTGAAAGTTCGTGTTTGTCCTCGTCTGTTAAGTTCGGAAGTTTTGAAATTATGTCAATGATTTTTTCATTGTCCAGGCGGGCAAGTTGTTGATTGTTGTTGTCCATATTTTTTGATTTCTGTTTTATAGTGTTTAACGAGTTTAATTTCTTCGCTGATAAAGTTAAAGTAAAATACCACTATTCCTGCCCCGCTTAATAGTAAAAGAGGACCCAATTTAATTCTTATTACTACTAATATTAACATTGTTGCAATACTCGTGTAAATTGCAATTTTACTTATTGATTTTGCTATAGAAGTTTTTAGCATCTTAATCGGCTTCATTTGAATTTGAATATTCAGGTTTCCTGCTTCACCTTTAAAAGAAGATTTCATATTCACTTCCCTTTCCAGGTTTGAAAGTTCCTCATATTGGTCGAGAAATATTTTTAATTCATGAGCATTTAAAAAAGCATATAAAATGGCCTTGTTTGCATCGGTGTTTATAGATACGAGTTCATTAGCTAAATATTTATCTGAAAATTTTTTAAAACGACTGTTAACAACAATCTCATCAACTAAAATTTCAGGAACTTTAATTTCCTGAAATACAGTCTTAGTCAAATCAATCCGAATATTAAAATAAGTAATATTGTACTCAGCAGAAAATATTCCTCTTTTTACAAATTTCATGTAAGGGCTAAAAGTTTTAAAGTCTTTTTCAATTTGGTCAAATTGTTTTTTCAGTTTAGTAAATACTATATATTTTGAAATTTGATTTATTTCAGCTGTTTCATTATTGTCAAGGACATAGAATGGACCTAATAAATCCAGACTTTTTGCTCTTTGTATTTCCTTTAGAAAAATATGATAAATGTCTTCAATTGTGCGAATTTCATCTTTTGAGTAGAATTTACCTTGGTGTCGGAAATAAGATTCAACCGTTCGATTTATGCCGTCAATAACTTCCTCAATTCCAAGCCTATATTTTGCTTCTTCTTTTATCGTATTTAAAGTTTGTTTAGCCTTTTCATTTAAAAGGGCAGGCATTATTGAAAGTATTCTGTCTTTTTGAACATTAGACAAAGTTCTATCTCCATGTCGCCAACCCCAATAGTAAGTCTTCAGTACATATTTGAATGCTGAGTTGCCAAATTCTCTTTCATAAGTCCGCATAATAGTAATCATCTCTTCATCGGTAGAGTTAAAGAATTCATTTAATAGGAACTTATTATAATTAAAAAAATAACCTGTCTGTGGACTAAAATCAATGTCATTTTCTGAAAATTTAAATGTGAAGGAGTAACCCATTATCTTTTGGAATAATAGTAAATTCCAGCAAGTATTAAAAAAACTAATACAGAAACGATAAAATATTTTTTTGCCGAAATATCTAGTGAAGGAATCTTTTTTTTCGCTTTTTGATTTATTACTTCTTCTTTTTTTTCATTGCTCCAAATTCCTTTGTTTGCTTCTCTGGATAATATTTGAGCTTGTTCGTATTCGGTTGATTTGCTGAAATGGTATTTTAGATAAGCGAAAGCATAGCCGTCAGAAACCATTTTTTTATTTATGTCAACACCGCCAAGAATTACATATCTTAAAAGTCGTTGATAACGGTCTCGGTCATTAGAAATGTTGTCGGTCTGCAGGTCAACGGTTTTGTTCACGATTAGGTCTGATAGATATTGCTTTGCTTCTTGTCCAAATATGTCTGAAATCTCAGGAGCATTTATTCCGATAAGTCGAACTTTTTCGCCTGTCGCAGTTTCAAAAGTGTCACCGTCAATTACCCTCGTCGCTTTGGTTGTAGTTCCAAAGCAAACAATAGTTGTCAATAATAATATGTATATTAGTTTCAGTCTCATTGTTGTTGTTGACTTCATCCTGCCATTACAGCCAACTATTTTAAACC
The DNA here is from genome assembly GCA_037131895.1 of Chitinophagia bacterium. Classification (GTDB taxonomy): domain Bacteria; phylum Bacteroidota; class Bacteroidia; order Chitinophagales; family Chitinophagaceae; genus Sediminibacterium. The sequence continues at coordinate 19,110 of JBAXQE010000016.1, forward strand.
AGCTACTCCATAGCGCATATACAACCAAAAAAGATAGATATGCGCATGTTTGTAGCAGAATAATCGAATGTAATAATTTTATTATAAATCATCAAAAAGACTTTTTATTTGATGTATGCACTTGATACTAACATGAGTACCCATTCGGATTCGGGTGCAGGCAACGGGCCCTTGGAAGGGACCTAAAACTAGTATGTCGTTTTTAACCAGATAGAATCCTACCCACAGCCAGTTGAACTGTTGATGAAGCGCTGCACAAACATTGGCCAAATTGGCAATCATATCTGGCTCCCCATCTAGTAAACCCTTCATTTGAGGGATAAGTGCTTCGTATTGTTCGGATTTGGTTCCGGTTATCAAGTGTAAATCTTCTGCCATGCTGGTTAATTTAACGTACCCATTTACCTATCAAGGGTAGTTTTTTTAATTCTTCCTTTTCCAAGGTGTATAATAAACTTACAAATATTAATAGGAAAACGGTTGATTTGAGCAAGTGAACTATGGTTGGAAAGCTATTGGGTAAACTGATCCATTCATTGGCTTTTCCCAATAATACAGCAATCAACAAATACAAGAGCAATCTGTTAATCGCATAAGGTACTGGATATACTTTTTGACCCCACAGATAACTGATTGCCATCATGCTGCCATAACATACCAAGGTAGCCCAGGCACTGGCCACATAACTGAAATGCGGAATACCCCAATAATTAATAGAAAGAGTAATGATTGCTCCCACGATTGTTATCCAGGCGCCAGCCATCGTTCGGTTTCCTAATTTGTACCATACGCTGAGGTTGTAATAGATCCCCAAGAAAATGTTAGCCAAAAGTAATAATGGCACAACACTAAGGCCTACCCACATCGTTTTATTTTGGATAAAGTGTTTCCAGATATCGAGATAGAGCATTACTACCAGGTACATACCGCATAGGATAATTACAAAAAATTTCATCACCCTGGCATAATGTTTCGGAGCATCTTCCTGTGTGGACAGCTTAAAAAAGAAAGGCTCGGCGCCCATTTTGAATGCTTGCACTGCAAGGGAAATAAAAATTGAAAGCTTATAGCAGGCCGAATAAATGCCCACTTCTGCCTTTGCAGCTTCTACGCCTTTCACAGGAGCCCACCAACCCAACATAATACGATCAAAGGTTTCATTTACGGTTCCGGCCATACCTACAATAATAAGGGGTAATCCATACCGCAGCATGCTAACCCAAAGTGCCCGATCGGGCTTCCATTGAAAGCTGGTCAACTCTTTATTCAATAACAAAAGAATCAGCAAATTTTGAATAAGATTAGCCACCAACACATAGCCCACTGCCCATGCTCCTGTAAAATAATTTACCGAAAAATTACCGGGATGCGTTTTCACCCAATGCGGAGCATAGCTGAGTAAAAAATAAATACAAACCATATTGCACAAAATTCCACCAATCTTAATGAGGGCAAATTTTACTGGTCTGCCCTCCTGCCTTAGTTTGGCAAAGGGAATGATGGTGATAGCATCTGTTGCAATAATGCCAACACATAAATACAAATATTCGGGGTGAGCGGAAATATTCAGCAGATGCGAAATAGGCCCCGTTATGCTTAATAATATCGCTGATAAAACCAGCGTAGAAATAATCAATGAAGTGGATGCAGTATTGTGAACGGCCTTATTATCATTTCCCTGAGAAAAACGAAAAAATGTGGTTTCCATACCATAACTAAACAACACATTCATAAAGGGGAAAAATGCATAGATGATAGACATCTCCCCATATTGTGAAGTGGTGAACTTGTAAGTTAGGTAAGGAGTAAGCAGATAATTGATTAACCGGGCGGCCATCGAACTTAAGCCGTACCAGATCGTTTGTTGTGCTAGTTTTTTTATCCCGCTCACTAAAAATTTATTATGCCGTTTACTGATATATCCGCTCACCCGAAAGTAATCAATCTCGCTTGTTTTGATGTATATCCCGCTCTTGTTTTTGTAATCGGTTCAACTCTTCCGGCAAAAATGCCGGATTGGTAATCAAGGTAGAATCGGTTAGGGTATATAAAAAAGCGGTTAGTTGACCAATCTCGTAGTTACTAAGCGGTATACCATTTTTCAATAGAGAATCCGTTCCCAGTGGGCGAGTTTGCTTGCTGCGGTAATGTTCAAAAACATTCCGAAGGGTAGCCCAGCGCCCATCATGCCCATATGGAAAACTAAGTGCAACATTCCGTAAACTAGGCACTTTAAAATGCAGGGAGTCAGCAGTTTTGCCGGTTATCCGCATTCTACCTTTATCCTGCAGTACCTCATCTTCGGCTAGCCCTGCATTTCGAAAACTAAAATCAGTAAAAAACGGTGGGGGATGGCAGGTGATACATTTTTGCTGAAACATTTCATAACCGAGTTGTTCGGGTAAAATAAATTTGTCATCCCCTCGCATTACCCGGTCGTATTTGCTATTATTGCTTACCAGGGTAAGAACAAATTGACTGATGGCTTTACCTAATTCGAGGGTGGTGATTTTTTTTACGCCAAAAGCTTGCTGAAATTTTTTGCGATAGTCGGCATGTGTATTCAACTTATGCAATACACTATCCAAGGTTTCTCCCATTTCATTTTCGGCAGTAATCGGGGCCAGTGGCTGAAGGTCGAGGTGCAGGATACCACCATCCCACATAAAATTTTTCTGCCAAGCCATGTTTACGATTCCGGGAGCATTGCGGGTAGAAAAGCGATTGTCGATGCCATGGCTAAGGCTGTGATCGAAAGTTGCAAAGCCGCCAAATGATTGGTGACAGGTGCCACAAGAAACCATACCATCTTTGCTGAGTATGCCATCATAAAACAATTGTTTGCCCAAAGCAATACCTTCTTTGGTAAGTGGGTTGGCAGAAAAATCATACACAGGTGCCGGCCAGCCTTTGGGCGTGTTGAATTTTATGGGATGCAAAGTCCCCCACCAATTATCTGCCTGCACCCAAGCGATGCCGGAAAGTACAATCATGAGCATTGTTACATATAGGCGATATTGCTTCATGGTTACTGAATCACTCGAAATTGAAATTGATAATTATTGGCTATTTGTTTCGCAAGATTTCCGGGTACATGACAAATCGGATTCGCAGCAATGGATAGGGAACTAGCACCATTGAACCAACTCAATAAATCGGCCGCCAGCAAAATGTGATGTTGTTCGATGGATTTTATATCAATAGCCAGTTGTATAGATTTTGCCACATTTTGTTCACCAGCAAATCCCCCCACATGATAAGTGAATTTTTTTCCGGGCATAGGAGAAACTGGGGAACTGCCTTCCATTTTTGCCATCACATATCCTGTGTTCCAGGTCCAGAACATGCCTCGTGCAGGGTCTAGCACCCCCGATTGAATACCGCTAACATTTTTGATACTATCTACGCCCAATAAAAATCGAATGTTTACAATATCCGAAGAGAGTATGGGTAAACGAATTTGTAAGCTACTGCTATCCAAAATATTCGCCAGAAAATAACTATCCCGAATTGGGAACCATTTTCCAGAGGAGGATTGAACAGCAAAATTTGAGAGATAGAAAAGACATTTATCAATTGAAAAAGTTTCTCCCGATGCATTGGTATAGGTAGCTTCAGGCGTCCATTTTTTTTCACCAACCCTGGGTACAATTTCAATTGTAAGCGAATCTCTGCTGGCAACAGATTGGGCTGCAGTTTGTTGCAAAATTCCGGCCATCAATACTGATATAAAGAGTAAACCGATTTGCCTCATTCGTTGAAGTTGAATTTTTTTCTCAGCACTTTATTCAGCGCATTTCTTTTTTTATGCTCGAGTCTTTTTTCTTTTGAAGCAGCAGTTGGTTGAGTGGCACGGCGCACAATAGGGGGTATGATGGCTTGGGCAATCATTCTATTCATTTTTTCAATCACCGACTTTTTATTCAGCCACTGGGTTCTTTCTGATTGAGATTTAACCAAAAGCCAGTCTTCATTGGTGATTTTGTTGGCTAGTTTTTCGCGGATCAAGGCTTTTTGTTCATCCGTACAAATTTCAGAAGAACCAATATGCCAACGACCTTCTACCATGGTTTCTACCTTGTTCACATTTTGCCCTCCTTTTCCCCCGCTGCGGGCCGTTTGAAACTGAATTTCGGGGGTAATAACTATCTTCATGCTGGTAAAGTTCGTACAATTTAGCAGATTACATATGAGAATCGTAGTGCAAAGGGTTTCGGAAGCAGCCGTTCGGGTAAACCATCAAATAACAGGCCAGATTGGTTCGGGATTGCTGGTTTTTGTAGGCTTCGAAGCGGCTGATACCGAGGAAGATATTGCCTGGATTACCGGAAAACTAGTTAACCTCCGAATTTTTAACGACGAGCACGGGGTTATGAATAGAAGTTGTTTAGAAGTTGGGGGAGACATTTTACTAGTGAGTCAGTTTACCCTGCATGCCAGTACCAAAAAAGGAAATCGCCCATCTTATATTCGTGCAGCTCGACCGGAACAAGCCATTCCATTGTACGAATCAATGATTGCCGAACTATCAAACGCTTTAGGCAAACCCGTTGCCACCGGAGTTTTTGGGGCAGATATGAAAGTGAGTTTGCTAAATGATGGTCCCGTAACTATTTGGATGGATTCTAAAAACAAAGAATAAAATAATCCAGTAAAACTATCTTATGAGTTTAACCATTGCTCAAGCCCAGGAAAATGTAGATCAATGGATCCAAACCCTGGGGGTCCGTTATTTTAATGAACTTACCAATTTGGGTATTCTGATGGAGGAAGTAGGAGAGCTGAGTCGTTTAATGGTTCGGCAATACGGTGAGCAATCATTCAAAGAGTCCGACAAAAATCGTGAACTCTCCGATGAGATGGCGGATGTATTATGGGTACTTATCTGTTTAGCCAATCAAACCGGGGTTAATTTAACCGAGGCATTGGAAAAGAATTTCGAAAAAAAATCTTTACGGGATGCTGATCGGCATCGGCTGAACGATAAATTATAAATCCTCCAAAATGGATTCTTTGGCTTGCCCTTAGTTATTTCTTCTTGCGGAAGATAGATGACTGGCGTGCCATTTTTTCGATGGCTTCCACGGATCTGGGAGAACCAGCTGAGAGGTTTTTATATCCATCAGCCGTAATCAAAAGATCATCTTCAATTCGCACACCAATCGACCACCATTTTTTATCGCAGGGGCTGCCTGGTGGAATATAGATGCCTGGTTCAACGGTAAATATCATACCCGGTTCAAGGGTGGCTCTCCGGCCCATATCGTGTACATCTAACCCCAAATGATGCGAAGTGCCATGTGGAAAATAAGTGCGTACCTGGTTTTCGGAACTGATGATGCCTAATTCTTTTAGTCCTTTCGCAATTACATTTACTGCCGCAGCATGCGGGTCTGAAAATTGTTTCCCGGGTTTACATTCTGCAAAAGCCGCATCCTGAGCCGCCAATACTAATTCGTAAATGATTTTTTGTTCGGGAGAAAATTTTCCGTTTACTGGAATTGTGCGGGTAACATCGGCACTATAGCCATGGTACTCAGCGGCACAATCACTCAATAAAAGATCACCATCCTGTAATGTGCGCTGATTGGTTTCGTAGTGGAGGATGCAGGTATTTGCGCCAGAACCATTGATGCTGGGGTATCCCACATATTCCGATCCACGGCTCTTGAATTCATATTCCATAATGGCTTGGGCATCGTATTCGTGCATGCCCGGTTTCATCGAACGCATCACACTATTGTGCCCTTCCACACTCATGTTGATTACTTTTTCCATCAGGGCAATTTCTTCCGGTTGTTTGATGCCGCGTAATGCCTGTAGGATATTCATTGCGATTGTGGGCGCAGCCGACTTTCCAGCTCCCATTAATGCAGAGTCAAGAGAAGCAGCCATATTGGCCAGGATATCTCCGCGGCCGGGATATTTAAATAAAATCTGGTCGTTTCTAAAAGAAGAAATCACTGTATCCAGCTGAGACCAATCTACCAATTTACCCGAAAACTGCTCGGTAGAAAATACTGCATTCAATTGATATTTTTCCTGCACACCAGCGGCCCCTAAAATTTTGCCTGTCCACATTTCTCGCTGGGGATTTCTAGATTGCACAAAAATAAACTCTGTACCTGTTTTTTGCAGAATGGTAACGGGCTGTTTGAACAACAGCAATACTGCATTGGGTTCTTCCAAACCTGTTAGGTAATAAAAGTTTTTATTTTGGGCATAGATATAATTCACATCATTATTACGCACTTTCTGGGGGGCAGCAAAAAATACCGCCACCGATTTTTCAGGCATTTTTTCGCGAAAAGCGGCCCTTCTGCCGGCATGGAAAGCAGGAGAAAGATAATCTGCCGGATACTCATCAGGGGTTTGGGCAAAACTAAGAAGCGGTAGCGCCAATAAAAGGCCAATTCGTACTATTAATCTCATACTAGTTATTTGTATAAAAATACCCAATTTATTGGTTTTGGCTGAGAAAAATATCACGACCGGATTAGTAGGGATTTTTTTCGGTAAACTACCCATTTGCATACGTTTCGCAAAGCAAGCGTAATCCTGTATTTTTGCAGGGCTATGAGTACACCTGTTGATCAATTATTGCCTGCGATTATCGCACATGCCAAAGAATATGGATTTGTATTTCCCAGTAGCGAAATTTACGATGGACTGGGAGCCGTTTACGATTATGGTCCTTACGGTAGTGAGCTGAAAAAAAATATCCGGGATTACTGGTGGAAGAGTATGACTCAACTGCATGAGAATATTGTGGGTATTGATGCGGCTATTTTTATGCACCCTACAACCTGGAAAGCAAGTGGCCACGTTGATAACTTTAGCGACCCAATGATTGATAATCGCGATAGTAAAAAGCGCTATCGGGTAGATCATTTACTAGAAGCTAAGGCGGATGAGCTTACGCAAGCCGGAGATAGCGCTGGGGCTTCTGCATTGCTGGCACAAATGGATACTTTGCTGGGGGCAGAAGATTTTGTTGCACTCAAACAATTATTGGTAGACAATAAAATTGTTTGTAGTATAAGTGGAACGGGCAACTGGACGGATATTCGTCAGTTTAATCTCATGTTCTCCACCCAGGTGGGGTCGGTGGCGGAAGAGTCGGATACGATTTATTTGCGGCCCGAAACGGCGCAAGGAATTTTTGTGAATTTTTTGAACGTTCAAAAAACTGCCCGTATGAAAATTCCATTTGGGATTGCTCAAACCGGTAAAGCTTTTCGCAATGAAATTGTTGCCCGTCAATTTATATTCCGCATGCGCGAATTTGAGCAGATGGAAATGCAGTTTTTTGTTCGTCCCGGCACAGAAGGTGACTGGTACAAATACTGGAAAGAAGCCCGTTTACAATGGCACTTGGGTTTGGGGATTTCGGCCGAAAAATACCGTTTTCACGACCATGTAAAGTTGGCACATTATGCGAAGGAAGCTTGTGATATTGAATTCCAGTTTCCGTTTGGATTTAAAGAAGTAGAGGGAATCCACTCGCGGGGAGATTTTGATTTAACACAGCATCAGATTTACAGCAAAAAGAAACTCCAATATTTCGACAATGAGATCAATCAGAATTATGTTCCCTATGTGATAGAAACTTCCATTGGATTAGACCGGATGTTTTTGTTGATATTGTCGAATGCATATGAGGAGGAGCAACTCGCTAAAGAGGATGGTTCTAAGGATAGTAGGGTGGTATTGCATATCCCCCCTGTACTGTCGCCTATTAAACTTGCGATTTTGCCATTAACCAAGAAAGACGGATTACCAGAAGTAGCCCGCGACTTGATGAATGAATGTAAACCCTTTTTCAAGTGTTTTTATGAGGAAAAGGATGCCATCGGAAAGCGCTATCGTCGCCAAGATGCCATTGGAACGCCTTTTTGTGTTACCATCGATCATCAAACGCTAACAGATCAAACGGTTACCATACGATACAGAGACTCAATGGTGCAGGAAAGAGTATTGATGAGCCAGGTGCGTGAGTTGGTATCAGCGCAGATTCAGTAACATACGATAAACGGGATAGCCGATTAACCGTATATTTCTAGGTGGATAGCTTTTTTGTCGTACCCAAGTGCCACGATTCTTTCTTTTGCTTCGTCTATCATGTTTTTCCAGCCACACAAATAAAACTTAGCAGGAATGCTACCTTGCTGAGTGAGTTGTTCATATACCTGATGAACATATCCTTTGTAAGCGCCGGCTGGTACTTCAGTTTCGCGAGAGTAGCAGGGGTGAAAATGAAAGCCAGATTCAGCAGCAGCCAGATCGTTCAATTCTTTGATATATAATCCATCTTCAAATTTTCGGCATCCAAATACGAGGTGAACTTGTTGGTGTGGTTTTTTATGATTGTGCAACCAGTGTGCCATAGAGCGGAAGGGTGCGATACCGGTTCCAGTACAAATCAGGAATATATCATGATCAATTGTTTCGGGTAGGGTGAATTTACCCTGTGGGCCGCGTAAAATGATTTCAGTACCCAGGGTAACTTCATTAAATAAATAGGTAGTGCCTAAGCCACCTTCTAGAAACACGATCACCAGTTCAAACACATTCGTTCCATCGGGTGCAGAGGCAATGGAATAGCTTCTCCAGCGCTTGTTCTTTTGCTCATGTATGGGCAAATCTAGGGTAACAAATTGACCGGGAATAAAGTCGAAAGATGCTAATTCAGGAACCTGAATCCAAAATCTTCTGCAATTCGCCGTTTCATTTTCTAATTTAATCACGGTTCCCGTGCGCCATGGTTCTGCCATATGGTTTTAAATTAATAGATAGTAAAGGTAGCAAAATATGTTATCCCTTTTAGGCAATTGCTATTGCCATCTACGCAATCGATTTCATAGTGTAGCAATCTTTTACTAAAAGATGGCTAGTAAAATATAAATGCTAAAAAATTATCATGAATAAGATTGATTATTTCAATAAAATAAACTGTATTCAGTAAAATAGGGCTGCCTATAATAGATTCCTAAGATTTAGAAGTTACCTGAAAAAGAATTGATTTTCCCTATTTGTACAACCCACCTATCTGGATGTTTGAGAAGAATCTGCACACAAAAAGGCCGATATTTTGTATCGGCTTTTGAAAATGATGCAAAAGGGATTATCGCTGTATAACAATTTTCTTCAGATAAATTTTCTTGTTATGCTGAATCCTAACGAGATATAATGAAGAAGAAACCTGACTTAAATTGATTTCTTTAGAATAAGCGCCGATGAAATCAGCCTGATTGGCAGTGAAAACTTTGTTACCGGTCGCATCTAATATATCTATCCACAAGTCTGATTTGGTTGCTACCCGGAAAGAAAGGTTGAACCTTCCGTTATTTGGATTGGGCGACACCCGCAGCTTGATTTCCTCTGCCATTTGTTCGGTAAGTGCGGTAATGGTTATATTGATGGTATTGGAAGTAAGTTGACAACCAAAGGCATCATAAATAATTACTTTGTATTGACCGGATTTGGTAGGGCGATAAGAAGGATTATTGGCCCCCACTAGCAGGGTATCATTATAGTACCATTGGTTGCCCGTTGCAATGGAGGATACCAATGAGTCGGCTTGCTGAGTGATAACTGGATTGGCAGGCGTATAGGCAACTACCGCTGTTCTAGCACTTGGGCAAGCGGCAGTTCGAATACGCATATCATAGAAATAATAGTAAAACTGGTAGGGTTGTGAACCACCTGTTGTTGCACTATTTCCATTGATAGACATTACGCCAGGAACACTTATCGGGTAAGTATTGGTGGTTGTGATTTGGTTGTTTCTAAAAACCGAAGCGCTATCAGCTCTGCCATCTCCACTCAAACATTGTAGAATCAGGATATGATCACCTGGGGTACTTACCGGAATATTCAGATAAAAAACGGCTCCTGGATCATCAGTGGGATTTCCAACTACAGCTCCGGGTTTCGGATTGGGATTGGTAGCCGGTGCTTCAAATGTAGTGGAATATCGGTTATAATAAGAGTAAGCTCCGGTAGCAGGATCTTCACTGGCTATGTCTCCTAGAATCACTCTGATTTTACCAGGATTACCCACATACAGTCTGGCTGTTTCGATAACTATTGGAACAGCGTTATTGAATTTTACATAGTTACCAGTAAAAGTATTATAACCTCCATTGGGGTAAACTGTTTTATTGGCAGGTCCGATAGAGGTTTTTACTTCTTTGGCCAGGTAAAATGTTTTATCGCTAGGGATTGAAGTAGTACTTACATTAAATCCGCTTGCAAAAGGTACTGTTGCAGAAGATGAATTATACCAATAGTAATTGGTACTAAAAACCGGAGCAGTAACTTTTAATAAAGCAGATCCAGCACAAATACTTCCTGTTCCTGCAGGTGAAGTATTTCTGGCCCCTGTAATAAAAGTAGATGCCAACTGATTATTAGATGAATTCTGGTCAACTGTTAAATTGGTAACAGCAGAAATGGTATAAGTAGTTGCTGCTGCTGAAGGAAAAGGATTTTGAAAAGTGATAGTGGCAACAGAGCCTGGCAGAAGTACAGCGCTATAGGTAGTGGTAAAAGTTGCCAAAACAGTTCCTGCAGAAGTTGCAACGGCAGTTACTGGGATATTGGTTTGGCTTAGCGCTCCGTTATTTTTTATTTTGATTGTGAGATAATTTTGAGTTGATTCACAATCTCCGCCAGCTGGAGAAGTGATTTCATTTACTGAAACATCATTGGATGCACTTACAACTTTTACCCGGTAATCCTGCGTTTCACCCTTTCCATAAGTTCCACAGGCTTGTACATCGGCAGCGTTGGTTGTTTCCTGAACAACTATGCGCATTAAACTAATATTTCCAATTGTTACAGACCCCGGTATGTTAATATTTGTTGTAAATGTTTGCGAGGTGGATGAGAGCGTTCCGCTGGTTGCCATCAATTCACCTGCCTCAAAAATTCCATTATTGTTGAGGTCTATAAACACTTTTACTATTCGGCTATTGGTAGAAGCATCTGCTGTGCTAACTTTTATCGAAATTGGCAAGGTTTGTAATGGTTCTATATTTGCCATAAAACGGGTATAGTCTGTATATGTTTTCGACCCGGCCGAATTAGCTATTTGCAAATTGCTGAAGTAAACTGAATCAATTCGCGCCCCACCACCTCCGGAGCTGGATGTACAAAAAGCTGTACCTCCCACACCACTTACTAATAAAGTATAGGCTTGTGCATTGTTTACCAATGTTCCTTTATGGCTTACCCGAATTTTATAGGATTGTCCGGGAACAGTGCTATCAATATTAATTCTTTCTACATTGTCGGTTGTATTATCGCCGGGTACTGCAGCAGTACTTGGAAAATCTACATTAAGTATCCAGGGTAAATAAGTCCCAAATCCATTATTCTTCGTAATACGAATGTCCAAATCGTTTACCAGTTTTTTAGTCCGATTGTTTAGAACATCTACTTTTTCTACTTTTCCGCTAGGATCAGTCCAGCAGATTGTAGCAGAGAGTTGTCCTTTTCCAGATGCAATCACATCAGTTTCAAAACTTCCTCCGTTGTTTAATGTAGATTCGTAAAGTAAATGGTTACTGGAATTGCTATTGTTTTTATTGAAATATTCTGTTAGTAAGGATGCCCCCTTTTCAACATTCAGTAATCCCCAACCAAATTGATAATCGGGTCCGGGATATGAACCTGCTTCATCGGCTGTGTGGATGGCTAACCCCCTTAGGGTTGCAGACCGCATGAAAGTGCCAGGTTTCATTTTATTATAATATTCCTGTAATAGAAAGAGCGATCCTGTTGCATTGGGAGAAGACATGGAAGTTCCACTTAATGTCAAATAACTATTATTACTTGCATCTGAAGTAGATAATAATCCAACACCGTCGGCAACTATATCTGGCTTAATTCTACCGTCATCAGTTGGCCCCCAGCTACTAAAGGAACTCATAACAACATCTTCTAGTCTAGAATATCCAGAGGGGATACCATTCACTGCTCCAACTGTTAAAATATTTTTGGCTGTTGAATTAGTTGACAAAATATCATATCCATCATTGCTACTAATACCTGATGGTCGGTTACCTGCAGATACCATTGATTCATTTGCATTTAATCTATAATAAGGCTGCCCAACTGCCGGACCCGTTTCTCCTCTATTATTTCCTGCAGCTTTTACTATCAAGTAATATGGTGATAGGAATGCTAAAGAGTCCCATGCTTTAGAATGAACATCGTAATAACCGAATTTATAATCTTCATTTTCTCCCGGTCTGCCGTAAAATTCCCAACGGCTTTGTGATTCATTATAATTCCATCCTGCAGGATAGCCATATGAATGATTTGAAATCAGGAGGTTATTGCCTTCTGAAAACATTTCAGAAATATCATTGTCAAAGTCATAAGCAATTAAGCCCAAAGCTCCATAAGCCATTCCTTTGGCAGCAGGATTCACTCCACTTGCAATTAAGGTGCCACTTACATGTGTTGCATGAAAGTCAGTAGAAGATGGATTATCTTTCTGTGTAATTCTTCCGCTAAGTTCAATATGCGTATTTAACACTTTTCCACCATCCCAAATTCCAATTTTATCTTTTAATGCTGGAGAACTGCCTGACAAATTGAGTCCACTTGTTCCCCCGGGCCATAATTGATTGGCTCTAGTAGTAGCGGCTGCTATCGTGTTATTAAAAGTTGTTTTATAAAGTGGAAGACCGAAAATATCTATTCCATCTAATATAACTAAGTTTCCATATTTACCCTTAAATGAAAGTGGCCAACCTTTTTCCTTTGCTTTGGTAAGCGCTTCACTGTGGTTGGCATCATACTGTAACTTATAACCAGCCGCTCCCTGCTTTAATAAACGGGATTCATTATTTAATTGTGCAAAAACGGGGGCACCTAACAGAAACAGTAAACAAACAAATAAAATCCGACGGTTTGTCATGGCAGATGTTTTAACCTTAAAAATACTTTCAGAATGCATAGAAATATCCTCTAAATTAGATACTTTCACTCTTAAAATAGTGGTATGAAAGCAGTTCTTGCCTTTTTTTTTATTATTTCATTAGCTTTTCTCGGTTGTGCCGGAAGTCAAACCGCTCAGCAATCAGCAATTGAACAGGGAATTTCGGGTTACATATTACAAGAAAAAGGCAACCGAATACCTTCTCCTGATAAACCAGCATCAGCCCCGAAAGGTCTGAAAACAGTGGTTTTTATCCATCCCGTAACGGAGATAACCCAATTAACAAAGCTTGCAACCCCTGGCTTGTATCAATCAATCAAAAAACCGGCAGTTGCATCCGCCACTACAGATTCAAGTGGATATTTTTCTGTTTCCCTTCCTCCGGGTAGTTATTCCGTTTTTGTTAAGTATGGAGATGGGATTTATGCCAATTGGTTTAACGAAAAAAATCAGGTGTCTCCGGTTGAAGTGCTTGAGCACAAGGTAACCACCGTGAAACTGACCGTTTCAGCCGGCGCCAGTTACTAGGCTTTAACCTATCTTTGCATCCTAATAAAATATGGAGGCCGAAAAGGAAGTGAGCAATATTTCGGTATTGCTGGAAAAATTATATCAATCCCCCCTACTTTTTCAGTTAGGGAGCAGGCTTCGTTTTGCCGATCCGCAAAGAATTTTACTGCAAAATCTCCAGGGTAGTAGTGTAGAATGTATGTTGAGTGCGCTGATGATGCAGCCCTCCTCCCGCGACCTAAACCATCTGCTTATTTTAAATGATGCCGAAGAAGCAGCCTATTTTCACAATACGCTCGAAAATCTTACCCAAGCACTTGATTTATTTTATTTCCCTTCTTCCTTTAAAAATCGTAAGGATTTTAAGCAGCTGAATTCTTCACATGTAATGTTGCGAACCGAGGCACTCACCAAAATTGCCGCCGGTGGAAATAAAAAAGTAGTAATCACTTATCCCGAGGCTTTATTCGAGAAAGTAGTGATTCCCGAAACCCTCAGTAACAATATCATCCGCATAAAAACCAATGATACCATCTCTCCAGATCAACTGATGGAAAGCTTTGTTAAATATGGATTCCGGAGAAGTGATTTTGTGTACGAACCCGGTCAGTTTGCCTTACGTGGCGGCATCCTCGACATCTACTCTTATGGAAATGAAAAACCCTATCGGATTGAATTATTTGGGAACGAAGTCGACAGTATACGCTTATTCGACCCCGAATCGCAGTTAAGTGAGCGAAGATTATTGCAGGTAACCATTATTCCTAATGTAGCTACTCAGTTCAATTCATCCATAAAAGTTCCTTTACCCGAGTTTCTTCCGGAGGATACCATTATTTGGCTGAAGAGCTGGGAAGTGATTGCAGAAAAAATGGATGAGCAGCTGGCTTCCTTTCAATCTTTTATCCAATTACCCCCCGATTCCCAAGTACAGGAAGGATTTGAAGAGGAGGAAGTAGATCAGGCTCATCACCCAAATGAGGATGATTTTTATCTCTCTTCGAGTTTGGATGCGCTATTAGATAAACGGCATGTGGTAGAATTTGGATATCCTTCCGGAAAAGCCAAACTTGAATTAGAAGGCAGTACCCGTCCGCAGCCCTCTTTCAACCGCCGGTTCGATTGGTTAATCAGCGATCTGAAAGAAAAAGAGCAGGCCGGTTATCAGGTTTTTATTTTCGCCGAGCAAGTGAAACAATTAGAGAGACTGAACAGTATTTTTACTGACTTGCAAACGCAGATCGATTTTATTCCGATAAGCACAGCCATTCATGAAGGTTTTATAGACGATCAGTTGAAGATGGTTTGTTATACCGACCATCAGATATTTCAGCGCTACCATAAATATCGAGTTAAGCAGGCCTATAATAAAAATAAGGCCCTCACCATAAAAACGCTGCGTGATTTACAACCGGGCGATTATGTTTCGCATATCGATCATGGGGTGGGTGTATTCAGCGGTTTGCAGAAAATAGAAGTGAATGGAAAATGGCAGGAAGCAGTTCGGTTGCTTTATAAAGATTCAGACATTTTATATGTAAACATTAACTCACTGCACAAAATTTCTAAATTCTCTGGCAAAGAAGGTACTCTTCCAAAAGTAAATAAACTGGGTAGTGATGCCTGGCAAAAACTGAAAGAAAAAACCAAAACCAAGGTTAAAGAAATTGCCTTCGACCTTATTAAACTATACGCCCAACGGAAGGCACAGCAAGGGTTTGCGCATAGTCCCGACAACTACATGCAGCACGAGTTGGAAGCCTCTTTTATTTACGAAGACACGCCCGATCAAGGCAAAGCTACCGCAGATGTTAAGAAAGATATGGAAAGTGAAAGTCCTATGGATCGATTGGTTTGCGGTGATGTAGGATTTGGTAAAACCGAAGTGGCCATTCGCGCCGCATTCAAAACCTGTTTGGATGGTAAACAAGCGGCCATATTGGTTCCAACCACCATTCTGGCTTTTCAGCATTATAAAACTTTTAAAGAACGATTGAAGGATTTTCCGGTAACCATCGACTTTATCAATCGGTTTAAGTCGGCCAAGGAAAAAAAGGAAACCTTGCAAAAACTAACAGCCGGTAAAATAGATATTATCATCGGAACCCACGGATTGTTGGGCAAGGAAGTGGTTTTTAAAAACCTCGGGTTAATGGTGATTGACGAAGAACAAAAATTCGGTGTTGCGCATAAAGAGAAATTAAAGACCATCAAAGCCAGTGTTGATTGTTTAACCCTAACTGCTACCCCTATTCCACGTACGCTTCAGTTTAGTTTAATGGGCGCGCGTGACTTAAGTATTATCAATACCCCACCTCCTAACCGTCAACCCATTCAAACAGAGTTACACGTTTTTAACGACGATTATATTCGCGAAGCCATTTATTATGAAACGGAACGGGGCGGACAAGTTTTCTTTATTCATAACCGAATTCAGGGACTGGCAGAAATGGCCAATATGATACAGGGACTATGTCCGGATATTTCTATCGGCTTTGCCCATGGACAACTAGAGGGGCATGAATTGGAACAGCGGATTCTCGATTTTATTGAGCGAAAATATGATGTGCTGATATGTACCAACATTGTGGAGAGTGGTGTAGATATTCCGAATGTGAATACGATTATTGTAAATAATGCCCATCATTTTGGCCTAAGCGATCTACACCAGCTGCGGGGAAGGGTAGGGCGGAGCAATAAAAAAGCTTTTTGTTATTTATTGGCACCCTTGGCTACTTTACCAGCAGATAGCAGAAAAAGATTGCAAACCTTAGAGCAGTTCAGCGACCTGGGCAGTGGATTTCAAATAGCGATGCGCGACTTGGATATTAGAGGTGCGGGCAATATGCTTGGTGGAGAGCAAAGTGGATTTATGGCGGATATCGGATTTGATATGTATCAGAAAATATTGGATGAAGCCATACGTGAGTTGAAACGCTCAGCCTTTAAGGAGGTTTTCCGCGATGAAATTATTCAGCAGGATGAATATGTAAGCGATTGCACCATCGATACCGACCTCGAAATATTAATTCCTGATGAGTATGTAGAAAGCATTACTGAGCGACTTTCTCTGTATACCCGATTAGATAATTGCGAAAAAGAGGAAGAAATAGCTGTTTTTCAGCAAGAACTGGAAGATCGCTTTGGCCCGATACCCCAGCCGGTTAAGGATTTGATGATAACCATTGTCTGCCGCTGGAAAGCAGTGGATATTGGCTTCGAAAAAATTACCCTTAAAGACAATACGATGCGTTGTTACTTTATCAACCGCCCCGATTCGCCTTACTTTGAGTCGGATTTGTTTAGGAGGGTGCTGCTTTATTTGCAAGAAGGAACCCACCAGGCACGTTTAAAACAAACGGGTCGAATGTTTTTAATGGTGGTAGATCATATTAAGTCTATGGAAGATGCTCGGCGTTTTTTACAAGCAATGCACCGGTATCTCTTTCCAAATAAAATTGAACCGGTTCCAACTAACACCAATTCAGCAACATAATCTCAAAAAAAAAGGTATCTGTTTAGATACCTTTTTTTGATTAGCCTCTTATGCTTATTGCTTAGAAGTTTTGCTTCGCAACACCATCCTTAATAGCTTGCAAGGCTTTTGCTTCACCTAGAATAGCCGCCATTTTATTTCCTTTTCCATCGTGTCCGGATGCCATGTAGCCTCCGCGTGCTGTTTTGGTAATTACAGCGTCTTGCAACGGAACATTTTTTTCTTTGGTTTTCAGGCAATATGCTTTAATCATTTTTGAAGTGTCCATGTGGGTTGAGTTTTTGTATGAGTAATAAATTCTTTGTTATGTTAATACAAGGTATGATTTTTTTGTTCAAACAGCTACCTTACTGTGCCGGTAAGTAATCCACAAGTTTTTCCCGATTTTACATGTGGGTATTGAAAGTTACACATCAATTTTGGCATAGCGAGCATGGGTTTCAATGAATTCCCTTCTGGGAGCCACTTCATCACCCATTAACATACTGAAGATTCTGTCGGCCTCGGCAGCACTTTCAATGGTTACCTGTTTCAGTGTTCTTCTGGCAGGGTCCATCGTGGTTTCCCAAAGTTGATCGGCATTCATTTCTCCCAAACCTTTATATCGTTGTGTTGTAACGCTGTCATCTTTTCCCCCACCGATTTTTTCAATTAGTCCCTTTCTTTGCTCCTCATTATAGGCATACGCCTGTTCTTTCCCTTTTTTAACCAAATATAAAGGTGGCTGGGCGATGAATACATATCCTTGCTCCACCAGTTCTTTCATGTAGCGGAAAATAAAGGTTAATATCAGGGTAGCAATATGCGATCCATCCACATCGGCATCCGTCATAATCACCAACTTATTATACCGAAGTTTTGCAATATTCAAAGCTTTCGGGTCTTCTGGAGTTCCTACGGTTACACCCAGCGCAGTGTACATATTTCGGATCTCCTCGTTCTCATAAATCTTATGCTCCATCGCTTTTTCTACATTCAGAATTTTACCTCTCAGTGGTAAAATGGCCTGATAACTTCTGTCGCGACCCTGCTTGGCAGTTCCGCCGGCAGAATCACCCTCTACCAGATAGAGCTCACATTTTTCCGGATCACGTTCGCTGCAATCGGCCAGTTTTCCGGGTAAACCACCGCCACTAAGTACAGACTTACGCTGAACCATGTCTCTGGCTTTTTTGGCGGCTACCCTTGCTTGTGCAGCAAGAATTATTTTCGAAATTACATTCTTGGCTTCTTTTGGATTTTCTTCCAAATAGGCTTCCAGTGCCCTTGCAACGGTTGTTTGCACAATACCGCTTACTTCACTGTTACCCAGTTTGGTTTTGGTTTGTCCTTCAAATTGCGGTTCGGGAACTTTTACGGAAATGATGGCACTTAGTCCTTCACGAAAATCATCTCCTTCTATGTTAACCTTGGCTTTTTCGAATAAGCCCTGCTTATCGCCATAGGTTTTGAATACGCGGGTTAATGCTTGTCTAAATCCAGTTACATGCGTACCTCCCTCAATCGTGTTGATATTATTTACATAGGAGAAAATATGCTCCTTAAAATCATCATTGTAGGTAAGCGCCACTTCTACTGCAATATTCGAGCTGGCATCATATCCATCCACATACAAAGGAGCCGGAATTAATGGATTGCGATTTCCGTTTTTGTCGAGCATCTCAACGAACTCAATGATACCTCCCTCACTATAAAAGCTTTTACTGTAAGTTTTGCCATCATTGTCTAATTCCCTAAGGTCGTGTAAGGTAATCTGTATGCGTTTGTTTAGGTACGACAATTCACGCAGTCTGCCTTCTAGTATCTCTTTGCGGTAAATGGTTTCCTGAAAAATGGTGGCATCGGGCCAAAAATGGACATGGGTACCTGTTTTGTCACTTACGCCAATTTCTCTAACGGTATAATCCGGAATGCCGGTATGGTATTGTTGCTCAAATATTTTTCCTTCACGCTGAACGGTTACCAGTAATTTCTTACTTAGTGCATTTACGCAACTTACCCCAACCCCATGTAATCCACCCGAAACCTTATAAGTGTCTTTGTCAAATTTACCACCGGCATGTAAAACGGTCATTACAATTTCCAGAGCACTTTTTTGTTCTTTGGTATTGATGCCCGTAGGAATGCCGCGGCCATCATCTTGCACACTTACCGAATTATCTTCATGAATGGTAACGGTAATATTTTTGCAATAGCCTGCTAGAGCCTCATCTATGGAGTTATCTACTACCTCATAAACCAGGTGATGGAGCCCTTTAATGCCGATATCGCCAATATACATGGCAGGTCTTTTTCTAACGGCTTCTAGCCCCTCAAGTACCTGAATACTGTCTGCCCCGTATGACTGCTTTTTTTGTTCTTTTTCCTGCTCTTTTTGTTCTTCCGGATCCTGCTGCATGGTTCTCTGTAAATTGGTGAGTGAGTACAAAAAATATATCCTACAAATTTACTGAAAATTGAGTCGGAAACCCTGTTAAAATTCCCCCGTTTTTTCCCCATTTTCAGGCTTTTTTTGGTGATAAAAAAGCCCGTGATTTCGCGGGTTTGGGCGGTTTTATCCGAATTGCTAGGAAAGGCGTAATTTTGCAGTTGGATGACCACCGAACAAGCTATATTATCTTGGGGGGATGAACACCCGGCTTTTACCGATGGAAACCTGCTTTTTCAGAATAAAAAGCAGATTCCAGGCTCGGTACAATACGATATCCGCCGCTACAAAGCCAATTTTCCCCTGGCTGTGCAAGATACGGGCATGATTATGTACCATT
Organism: Chitinophagia bacterium; assembly: GCA_037131895.1. Lineage (GTDB taxonomy): Bacteria > Bacteroidota > Bacteroidia > Chitinophagales > Chitinophagaceae > Sediminibacterium. The sequence goes on from JBAXQE010000016.1 coordinate 38,836, forward strand.
TTCAACCCACGCGACCCAAACAGCAATTCCTCGAACTCCGTTATTGCATCAGCGGGAACCGCTATTGTCCTGATAAAAATTGCAGTCAATGTGTGCAAATACCCACCGAAGGATGTTTGGGAAAACAGGCCACCCTCGATTTGTTCACTTTTCACTTTTCGGCTGATTTTTTAGGCCAGTTTATCCAAAACGTAAAATTATCCGGCACCCGCGACGAAGTGCTGGCTTTTCGCCATCCTGAGTCGTTTACCCAGATATTTCCGCTGTCTGCTCGCAAAAGAATTGTGCTGGATCAATTATTGAATCATAGTTATTCCGGCTCTCTTGAAAATATTTATGTGAATGCCCGCATCCATGAATTACTTCTGTATGCCCTGGCTTTTCTGGAACCCGAGAAGGAAGAAATCTTTGCCTGTAAGTTTTTAGCCGATGAACAAGGGCGCGAACGCATCCAAATGGCGCGGGATATTTTGTTAGAGCATATTGGTGATCCGATTACTATCAAAGACCTGAGCCGAAAAGTTGCTATGAACGAATGTTATGTGAAAAAGGGCTTCAAAGAAGTTTTCGGCACTACTATTTTTGATTATTATCAGCAACAGCGGATGGAACATGCCAAATACCTGTTGTATGAAAAAGGCTTCAGCGTAACCGATGTTTCTGCACAATTGGGTTATTCTTCTATTTCCCATTTCTCAGCCGCCTTTAAAAAACATACCGGCATTAAGCCCTGTGAATTATTGCAGTAATCAGCTGAGTCATTCTGCAATAGCTTGTTTCCCTTATCTTTAATTACATAAAATCATTGTATGCGTACTTATTTGTTTTCAATATTAGTGCTGGCCCTTACTGCCTGTGGCAAACCAAGTGCCGATTTTATTATTCATCATGCAGTAATTTACACGGTAGACAGTAGCTTTTCAGTGGCTTCGGCCATGGCGATAAAAGATGGTAAAATAATTGCAACCGGCAGCAACGAAGCTATCATGAATGCATACCGAGCCGATAGTATGCAGGATGCAGGTGGGGCAGCTATTTTTCCTGGGTGGATTGATGCGCATGCCCATTTTGTGGGGTATGGACAGTCGTTATTTAAAGTAAATTTATTTGGAACCAATACCTGGGAAGAAGCCGTTGCCCGGGTAAAGGATTTTGCCAATCAGCATCCCGAACTTACCTGGATTGAAGGCCGGGGTTGGGATCAGAATAAATGGCCTGGCAAACAGTTTCCGGATAATCGGTTATTGAATGAGTTGTTCCCCAACAAGCCGGTAGTATTAACGCGAATTGATGGACATGCCTCCATTGCCAATCAGGAGGCACTCAACCGAGCAGGCATTCGGGTAGGCCAAACTATTGAAGGGGGAGCCATCCTTGAAAAAAATGGTCAATTAACCGGGGTTTTAATTGATAATGCCGACAACGCGGTTTATCAAAGTATTCCTTCCGTTACAGCGGCCACCTTCGAAAATTTTTTAACGGCAGCTCAGGAAAACTGTTTCCAAATGGGACTCACTTCCATTACGGATTGTGGTTTGAATAACCAAGTGGTTATGCAAATCGATTCGTTGCAAAAAGCTGGTAAATTGGCAATGCGTTTAAATGTGATGCTCAGTGATCAGGATGAAAATTTATCCATTTGGTTAAAGCGTGGCCCTTATACAACTGACCGGTTGCGGGTAGGTTCTTTTAAAGTGTATGCCGATGGTGCCTTGGGAAGCCGAGGTGCCTGCCTATTGCATGCCTATTCTGATCAGCCTGGCTGGAAAGGATTTTTACTTCGTTCACCTGCACATTATGATTCAGTAGCAGCGTTGCTGATTCAATCTGGTTTTCAAATGTGTACCCACGCAATTGGTGATAGTGCTAACCGGGCGATGTTAAACATTTATGCCAAATACCTGAAAGGCACAACCGATAAACGCTGGCGAATTGAACATGCACAGATTGTTCATCCCAACGATTTCAATCTGTTTGGTGCTTCTGGGATTATTCCCTCCGTTCAACCTACCCATGCCACCAGTGATATGTATTGGGCAGGCGAGCGCCTGGGTGCGGATAGATTAAAAGGAGGATATGCCTACCAGCAACTGTTGCAGCAAAATGGCTGGATTCCGCTGGGCACCGATTTTCCGGTAGAAGATATTTCACCGTATAAAACATTCCTGGCATCCGTTTTTAGAAAAGATGCAAAGGGTTATCCCGAGGGAGGGTTTCAGTTTGAAAATGCATTAACCCGCGAACAAACGATACGTGGAATGACCATCTGGGCCGCAAAAGCCGGATTTCAGGAAAAAGAAATTGGTAGCCTCGAGCCGGGCAAAAAAGCTGATTTTATACTATTGTCGGCCGACCTGATGAAGATACCTGCATCTGAAATCTTACAAACCAATGTTCGCGCAACTTATCTGGGAGGTAAATGCGTTTACAAAGCCAAGTAAACTAAGCAGGTAAGTTACCTACCATTTTTTCCGGCTTCACCCACTCGTCAAATTCTTCCGCCGTAAGATAGCCAAGTTGTATGGCCATTTCTTTTAGCGTAGTACCTTGCTTATGGGCTTTTTGGGCAATCTCTGCTGCTTTGTAGTAACCTATTTTAGGATTGAGTGCAGTTACCAGCATTAAACTATTGCTCACATGTTTTTGTATATTAGCTTCAATGGGTGCTAAGCCAACAGCACATTTTTCATTGAAACTTACACAACCTTCTCCAATTAATCGGGCACTGTGTAGGAAATTGTAAATCATTACCGGTTTAAATACATTCAATTCAAAATGTCCGGTGGCGCCTCCAATATTGATGGCTACATCATTACCCAACACCTGTGCAGCAATCATGGTTAGTGCCTCGCATTGAGTAGGATTTACCTTGCCGGGCATGATAGAAGAACCAGGTTCATTATCTGGAATAAATAATTCACCGATACCACTCCTGGGTCCGGAAGATAGCATGCGAATATCATTAGCGATTTTCATTAAGCTAACAGCAACGGTTTTTAATGCCCCATGGGATTCTACAATCGCATCGTGTGCAGCAAGTGATTCGAATTTGTTTTCTGCTGTAACAAAAGGCAATCCAGTAAGTGCAGCAATATGCGCTGCCACATTAACATCGTAACCGGCAGGGGTATTGATACCCGTTCCAACAGCCGTACCACCCAATGCCAGCTCACTCAAATGGGATAAGCTGTTACGTATCGCTTTCATTCCATGATCTAATTGAGCAACATATCCACTCAGTTCTTGTCCTAATGTTAATGGCGTTGCATCCATAAAATGCGTACGACCAATTTTTACAACCTGCATAAATGCCTTACTCTTTTCAGCCAATGTATCTCGCAAAGCTTGTATGCCTGGTAAAGTATTTTCTACCAATACCTTGTACGCAGCAATATGCATGGCAGTAGGAAAGGTATCATTGGAGGATTGAGATTTGTTTACATCATCATTGGGATGCAGAAATTTTTCACTATCGGTAAGCAATCCACCCTGTATCACATGTCCCCGATAAGCAATTACTTCATTTACATTCATATTGCTTTGGGTGCCACTGCCCGTTTGCCATACCACCAACGGAAACTGGTCGCTTAACTTATTTTCCAGTATCTCATTGCATACCTGAGCTATCAAATCACATTTATCTTGGGCAAGAATTCCTGCCTCTGCATTGGTTAGGGCCGCCGCTTTTTTTAGATAAGCAAATGCCTCAATAATTTCTTTGGGCATGCGGTTGATATCTTGTGCTATTTTAAAGTTGTCGATACTTCTTTGCGTTTGAGCGCCCCAGTAAACGTGAGCCGGTACACTAACCTGGCCCATCGTGTCTTTTTCTATGCGATATTCCATGGAGATTATTTTAATAGGATGAATTCGGCTGCAAAGGTACGGCTATCAGATGATAATCGTTCGCAGTTTCAGTGAACAAATTCCCCGTTCCCCCCGATTGGGTTTCCGCTTTTTGTCGGGGGTTTTTCTTAATTTCAACCATAATTTTATTTATGAAATATTGCCTGTTACTACTTGCCTTGTTTGTTACTCGATTCTTGCCAGCCCAGCCTTATTTACCTAACTGGGAATCACTGGATACCCGACCGGTTCCGAATTGGTTTTCGGATGCAAAATTTGGAATTTTTATCCATTGGGGCGTGTACGCAGTTCCGGGATATACCACCAAAGGAGGGTATGCCGAATGGTATCAGCAGGGGCTGGAAACGGGCGATAGTGCCAAAAAAGAATATCACCGAAAAAAATTCGGCAATCTTACTTATTACCAATTAGCCGATCAGTTTAAGGCAGAACTATATCAGCCCGAAGAATGGGCGAAATTATTTGAGCAATCTGGTGCCAAATACATTGTGTTAACTTCTAAGCACCACGATGGCTATGCTCTCTGGCCCAGCAATGAAGCCAGCCGCACTTGGGGATTTGGATGGAATTCACTGGTTACCGGACCTCGCAGAGATTTATTGGGTGAATTATTTCGGGCGGTTCGAAAAACTTCGGTTCGGGCAGGTATGTATTACTCTTTGTATGAATGGTTTAATCCACTTTGGAAAACAGATCGCAATAAATATGTTTCCGAACACATGTGGCCACAAATGAAAGAACTCATCAATAATTATCAACCCGATGTATTCTGGACGGATGGAGATTGGGATGCAAACGAGGAAACCTGGAAATCGAAAGAGTTTTTAAGTTGGTTGTATAATGAAAGTCCGGTGAAAGATAAAGTTGTAACCTACGACCGATGGGGAAGTGGCATACGATTTAAACATGGATCGGTTTTTACGCCAGAATATCAACCCGATTTAGACTTTGAGCAACATGCTTGGGAGGAGAGTCGCGGAATGGGCTATTCGTATGGCTATAATCGGGAAGAAGATGCCTGGGATTATAATTCTTCTCAATCCCTCATTTATCACCTCATAGATAAGGTAAGTAGAGGAGGTAATTTTTTACTCGATATTGGTCCCGATGAACATGGAAAAATTCCACCCATTATGCAGGAGCGTTTATTAGATATCGGTCAGTGGCTTGCTAAAAATGGAGAAGCCATCTATGGCACTTCGCGTTGGAAGTATGCTAGTCAATGGAGCGAGGGTAAGCGTGATTACAAAGCTAAAAAAGGAGAAGATATCATGATCAAGTTAACCGTAAATCCAAATCCTGGCTATGCGGTTAAAGAAGTTTTTTATACCTATCGTGCTGCCAGCAATCAGTTGTATGCCATCCTGCCTCGTTATCCTTCTAACGGACAAGTAGTGCTAAAAAATCTGGGTATCAATGTGCCCCTCAACAAAATTACTTTATTGGCAACGGGTGCTTCGCTCTCTGCAGAACTGCGGGGGAATGATGTGGTGCTGCAATTGCCTCCTTTCGATCCGGCACGATTCAACACTTCATCGGCGTATGTAATTAAAATAGCTGGCTTTGGGGCTTTTCAACCCAAGCCAACTATCGATATTCAATACCAGTCCGATTTGTCGGGTGCATTGGTTACCCTTCGTTCTCCTAAACCCGGACTCACTTTGGGATACATGCTGAATAATAATCCGCAGCCCATGGTGTATGATAAGCCTTTTACGGTAAAGGGAGATGGTACCATAAAAGCATACGTTGTTGCTTCCTCCGATAAATTGCCGGGTGATACTGCCGTGGCTTCGGTTAGTGGATTAACCCAGCTAAAAGCAGTGAAAGCGCCTGCCACTCTCAAGCCCGGACTGGCCTATCAATATTTTGAATCGGATGCCATGGATATGAATGTGGTTACTACTTCATCCCCCAAACAAAAAGGCATTGCCGCCGTTCCGAATGTATCGGTTAAACTGCGAAAGGATAAATATGGATTAGTATTCGAGGGGTATATCCAAGTAGAAAAAACGGGTGGCTATCAGTTTTTTACCAAGAGTGATGATGGAAGTATTTTGTTGATTGACGACCAGGAAATTGTGAATAACGATGGTAATCATGGATCGGAAGAAAAAGTAGGCAGGTGTATTTTAGAAAAAGGATATCACCGCTTCAAGTTATTATACTTTGATAGTGGGGGAGGGAATGACCTGAGTGTAAGTTATCAGCCATTTGGTATGACAAAAACAGTAATGGATGCTGCCTTATTCTTTCATAATACCTTAAAGCCTTAACCATAAAAGTAGGCTGATATGTAGGTCTTGCGAATAGTGGAATTTGTGAAATATCAACCTGATTGATTACCGGTTGCTTATTTGCCTGTGAACAGTGGCTTTCTTTTTTCCAGAAATGCCTGTGTGCCTTCTACCCGGTCGCTGGTATTAAAGCAGGCACCAAAAGAATTCACTTCCTGTTCATACCCATTGATGGTTTCGTCGAAAACCGCATTGGCGCAAATGATGCAATGTGCCACCGCAATGGGGGCTTTAGATTGAATGGTCTTTAGGATAGTAGTTGCTTTGTTGATTAATTCCTCGGGTGCAACTACATGATTTACCAAACCATATTGTAAGGCGGTATTGGCATCAATCAGATTCCCGCTCATTATTAATTCCAGTGCACGCCCTTTTCCAATTAATTGAACCAGTCGTTGGGTGCCTCCATAACCGGGGATGATACCTAAGTTCACTTCCGGCTGCCCGAATTGCGCATTGGGAGAAGCGATGCGAAAATGACAACTCATGGCTAATTCGCAACCACCGCCCAGCGCAAACCCATTTACACAGGCCACAATGGGTTTAGGACTCCGTTCGATGCGGAAAAATAAGTCCTGACCGGCTTTCGCCATTTGCCGACTTTGTGTTTCATCCATTTGGTTGAATTCACTGATATCGGCTCCAGCTACAAAAGCTTTGGGGCCAGATCCGGTGATGATCACAGTTTTAATATTGTTATCTGAGTAAATGGTATCCAGTTCCTGATTGAGGGAGCGGAGTACTTCCTGATTTAATGCATTTAGTTTATCAGGGCGATTGATGGTAACTGTGTAAATACCATCGGATAAATTCGTTAACAATACAGGGTTCATACGTATTAAAAATTTCGATTAGTTTCAGCCCATTCTTTGATATAATCTGCTATAGCAATGGTAGGAGTTCCGGGTGCAAATAATTTACCAACACCTAGGTCGTTTAACGCTTTCATGTCATCTTCCGGAATGATACCACCTCCGGTGAGTAATACATCCTGCAATCCCTTTTCTTTCATCAATGCAATCACTTTTGGAAAAACTGTCATGTGGGCCCCACTTAAAATACTGATTCCGATGGCATCCACATCTTCTTGTAAAGCCGCATTTACCACCATTTCGGCAGTTTGTCGCAGTCCGGTATAAATTACCTCCATGCCTGCATCCCGCAGCGAAGCCGCAATAATTTTAGCACCGCGATCGTGGCCGTCGAGGCCAACTTTGGCAATCAATACCCGAACAGGTCTTTTCATACGTGTGTAATAAATTGTAGCAATCGATGGTAAAGTTACTAAAAATGTAAGTAGGTTTACAGGGAACCCTTTATACCGTTTAGTATGGAATATAGAAATTTTGGAAAAACAACGCTTCGTGTGAGTGAAGTGGGCTTTGGCTGCTGGGCCATTGGTGGCGCTGCCTTTGTTGGCAAAATTCCTATCGGTTGGGGCGAGACAGATGACCAGGAGTCTAGATTAGCTATACATACAGCGATGTATGCCGGCATCAATTTTTTTGATACAGCAGATTTTTATGGGTTGGGTCATGCAGAAACATTGCTGGGAGAAACCATTGGAAACCGCTCCGATATGGTAGTAGCCTCGAAAGTGGGCCAGAAAACGCTTGACAATGAACACATTGAAATTGATTATTCGAAAAAGTATATTATTGAAGCTTGTGAAAAAAGTTTGCGCAGGCTAAAGCGGGAGGCCATTGATTTTCATCAGTTGCACGTGGCGCGTATGAGTCATTTAGAAAATGGGGAATGTATAGAAGCCATGCAATTATTACAACAGCAGGGAAAAATAAGATATTGGGGCATTTCGCTCATAACCTTCAATCCATTTCCTGAATCGGAATTTTTTCTAAAAGCTTCATTGGGAGATGGGTTTCAGTTGGTTTTTAATTTGATCAATCAACGTGCGTTACCCATAATAGATCAGGCTGGCAAACAGGGATATGGAATTATTGCAAGGATGCCCTTACAGTTTGGTTTATTAACCGGTAAAATGTCGGCTGAATCAACTTTTGGAAAAGATGATCACCGAAGCAATCGGCTGGTTCCATCCTTGTTGGCTGCATCTGACCAAATATTAAGAGAAAAAATTCAACCCCTGGCGAATCAATACAATACCACCCTTACTGGGCTGGCATTGAGTTATATTCTCAGTTATCCTGAAATTTCGGTGGTAATTCCCGGCATTCGAAAACCCGATCAAGTGGCGGGTAATACCGAGCCTCTGGTACAGCTTACAGAAAAGGATAAAAATTACCTGGCATCTCTTTTTGAATGTGATTGGCAACCGGTAATGGAAATGATGGAGAAACAAGGGTAACCTTTTTCTCTAGGGATGCGGATGAGGAAGTAGAGCCAGTGCCCGTTGAATACGGTGTATGGATTCATCTTTACCTATTAAAGCCGCTACTTCAAATACACCCGGACCAAATTTGCCGCCTACTAGCATAATTCTTAGGGGCAACATCAACTCACCCGGTTTTATATTATTGGCCGCGGACAGTTCTTGAAAGGCATGATGCAGATCATCCGTATTCCAGTTATTGGTTAATTGCCAGTTTCGGATCAACTCAACAAAAAATAAATTTTTAGCCTCATTCCATTTAGGTTTGATGGAGTCGACATCGATAGTTTCAGGTGTTTGAAAGAAAAACGAAGTTTGGGAAATAAAATCAGTCAACAGCGTGCAACGCTCTTTTACCAGATTGATAATCGTTTCCAGCGGAAGAGCAGCGCCGTTAGTAATTCCTTCCGCATGCAAAATGGCAGCTACATAAGGGAGTAATTCAGCGGATGGTAAGCGTTTAATCCATTCATGGTTGAACCACTTGGCTTTTTCATAATCGAATTTTGCTCCGCCTTTGTGTACGCGGTTCATATTAAAAACCTGCAGTAACTCTTCTATAGAAAAAATTTCCTGGTCGCTTCCCGGATTCCAGCCTAAGAGCGCTAGCATATTTACAAATGCCTGCGGCAGAAATCCATTCTCTTTAAAACCGCTTGCAGTTTCTCCGGTTTTAGGGTCGGTCCAGTTCATGGCAAATACCGGAAAACCTAATCGATCTCCGTCTCTTTTGCTGAGTTTGCCATGTCCATCCGGCTTCAAAATCAAAGGCAGGTGTGCCCATGCTGGCATAGCAGATTCCCATCCCAAGTATTTCCATAACAATACATGCACGGGGGCGGAGGGAAGCCATTCTTCTCCTCTGAACGCATGTGATATTTTCATTAAGTAGTCGTCTACCACTACTGCCAAGTGATAAGTGGGCATCCCATCAGCTTTCAACAAAACCTTATCGTCTACGGTGTTGGTTTCAAATGTGATTTCTCCCCGAATCATATCCACCAATTGCACCGTTTCGTTTTCGGGCATTTTTATGCGAATTACATGTGGTGTTTTTGCGGCCAGCAGTTGGGCAACTTCATCGGATGAAAGGGTGAGGGAGTTTTTCATAAACCCTCTAATTGCCTGATTATATTGAGGGGAAGGGTTGTTGTCTAATTTATATTTTTCCCGCATAGTTTCCAGTTCTTCCGGGGTATCGAATGCATAATAGGCGAATCCATCAGCAACCAATGCTTCTGCATATTTCCGGTAGATGGGTTTTCTTTCACTTTGGCGATAGGGTCCGTAGGGACCTTCTTTTCGGGGACTTTCATCGGGTTCTAAGCCACACCATTCGAGGGTATCGAGAATATATTCTTCTGCTCCGGGCACCCATCTTCCCTGATCGGTATCTTCTATACGAACAATAAAAGTACCGCCCTGTTGTTTGGCAAATAAATAATTGAACAAAACGGTTCTTACGCCCCCCAGGTGTAAGCCACCGGTAGGGGAGGGAGCAAATCGTACGCGAATGTTGTGGTTCATATTGCAAAGATACTGAGCTTCCGGTAAATGGGCTTAGGGTGAGAAACGGTAATTGAAAAGCAATCCATACTCGTGTATCTTTGGGGCATGTATTTGGTAAAAACACCGGGCTGGCTGCGGATGATTTATCCGAAACTGCATTGGAAAATGCCGGATACGGATCGGGCATTTTATCTCACTTTTGATGATGGTCCCCATCCATTTGCAACGCCATTTGTATTGGATCAATTAGCCAAATATGGTGCCAGAGCCAGTTTTTTTTGTGTAGGTGAAAATGCCAAAAACAATCCCGAATTACTTGCCCGGATTCGAAAGCAGGGGCATATGTTGGGCAATCACACGATGCATCATGTAAACGGATGGAAAGTGGCAGATGAAGTGTATTTGCAGGAAGTAGAGGCAGCAGCAGCATGGCTTCCAACGGGATGGTTTCGTCCACCATATGGGAGAATTCGTTTTAGTCAGCAGAAGTTATTAATGCAGCAATTTCCTGCTATTAAAATAATGATGTGGGATGTGTTGAGTGGTGACTTTGATGTAAAATTAACCGGGGAGGATTGTGCAAAAAATGTAATCAAGCATGCGGGCGCAGGTTCTGTGGTGGTATTTCATGATAGTACCAAGGCCTGGGAGAGATTGCAAGTTGCCTTACCCTTGGTGTTGGCCCATTTTTCAAAAGCCGGCTATCAATTTTTAACGTTGCCTCCATCTGAACTTCATCCAAATAAAAATTGATTTCATGTTTATTGATACCCATGCACATATTTATTTACAAGAGTTGGCTGCCGAAAGGGAGGGATTGATTCGAAGAGCCAAAGAAGCGGGCATTGAAAGGATTTATATGCCGGCAATTGATAGCAGTGAGATGGATGCTTTGTTGGCGATGGAAGCCAGTTATCCGGATTATTGTTATGCCATGATGGGTTTGCACCCTTGTTATGTGAAAGAAAATTATGAACAGGAGTTGGCCCTGGTGGAAACCTGGCTGGGCAAGAGAAAATTTGTTGCGGTGGGGGAGATTGGGCTAGATTATTATTGGGATAGAAATTTTGATAGTCAGCAGCTGATTGCCTTTCAGCAGCAGATGCAGTGGGCGCTGAAATATCAGTTACCAGTGGTTATTCATACGCGTAATGCAATGGAAGCCACGATAGAAGCCGTACAACCATTTGCTGAAAAGGGGTTGCGAGGTATTTTTCATTGTTTTAGTGGAAATGGGTTGCAGGCAAAGCAAATTACTGAATTGGGGTTTTATTTGGGAATTGGGGGTGTAGTAACTTATAAGAATAGTGGGTTGGCGGAGGCTTTACATGGAATTTCGCCTGAATGGCTGGTACTAGAAACGGATATGCCGTATTTGGCACCGGTTCCACACCGGGGCAAAAAAAATGAAGTAGCTTTTTTGCCCTTCATTGCCCATCGCCTAAGTGAAATATGCCAGTGTTCTTTGGAGCAAATAGCCACCATTACTTCGGCAAATGCTTTGAAAATATTCGGAAAATAGCCTAGGAATTGCTAACTTTGCAGCCCCCAAAGGGAAACAGAGAGGTGTCCGAGTGGTTGAAGGAGCACGCCTGGAAAGTGTGTATACGGGAAACCGTATCGAGGGTTCGAATCCCTTCCTCTCTGCAGTTTTTTTAAGCTGATTCATTTTTACCTACAGCATTTTATATTTCTTTAGTATCTTAAATGGAAGCAATTGACAATAGGATGATATAATTATCCGTCTTGAGCAGACAAATAGCTACATTAATCAAAAAATGCCATAAAACAGACCCAATTATCACCTTTTGGAATAATTTTAAGAATTGATTTATTAGAAACTCTCTAAATTGCAATTGAATAATTAGAGATTTCTTTGCTCCTTTTGTTAATGTTCTCCAAATGAAAATAAAGTTATGACACACTCAATACCTACTTTCATTGATCCATTTTATAGTAATAGGCTTCTTAGTATCAAATTGAATTTTGTTACACCAATTGTAGGATTCATCCATAGAGTTAAAGGTAAAATGAAGATTAGTCTGCTCTCCAGAATCCTATCTGGTATAAATAAAGATTTAGGGAAAACGCTTATAATGATTGAAGGACTAAATGCTCATATAACAAAGCAGGTGGATGAAAAAATTCCGGAAGAGGTTTATATACAATTCATGAGCGTGATGAAAAAGTATAGATCTTATTATCACTTAATGGAAAAGGTAGATTTCTTTGATTTAGATATTACAAAAGAATTGGCTAATACAATTTTGATGGAATTATATGACATTGAGTTTAAGTTAAAATCTAACGTTTTTCAAAATAATGAATCAGATGGGTCAGATAGAGCTCTGATTGATTATGCTTCTAAAATATCTTACAATACTGCCCTTCAAATAACAAATTAATGCCTGCGCAGTATCCTCAAGGTGATCTTGTCTATTTAAAGAAAACTGTAGAGCTTCCAGACGGAAAAAGCTTAGATCATCCCATACTTATAATAAGCTCAAATAGTGCGAATTCTTATGAAAATTCTTACACTGGAGTGATGATGACATCATCTTCTAAAATTGATAGATTTTCATTTGAAGTTGATAATTTAATGTTTGAGTCTCCATTAGATAAATCAGGATGCCAACTTAGGCTTTATATAATTGTTGGATTCAAAGAGTCAGACATTCGAATTTTTAAAAATAGAATGAAGCCTACATTTTTACAAGCTGTTTTGAAGCAAGTAAGGGATTCTATATTTTCTTAAAATATAGCCATTCCCGAACATTTGCTTATTCGCGTCACGCTCCCCTAGTTATCTTATTGTGAGTACAACATCAAAACCTCCATCATTTGTTAATTCCAAGCTAAAGCGAAATTTTCGATAAGCGGGGTATGTCTTTTG
>JBAXQE010000017.1:0-51312 GCA_037131895.1 Chitinophagia bacterium
TATTATATTAATCTCCTTCACCTCTTTTCTTTCTCTACTTGAACCCCTGTGCGCCAGAGGCGCATATGAATCCTGTGCTCTAACCAACTGAGCTACCTCGCCAAAATGGTTATTCGCGATAACGGGGGGCAAAGATAAAGGTTTCCGATAAATGGTACTACCCTAAAATGCTAAAAGTTTGGTGAGCTCGCGGCTTAACTTGGGAACTCCGGGTAACATGGCCTGTTCTAGGGCAATTTGCATGGGTACTGCCGGTAAATTAAGGGCGCCTACCACTTCGACTGGCGCATCTAAGTAACAATAACAGGTGCGGGTAATCCGGTGGGCCAGGGCCTCGGTAAAGGAATTATTTTGGGGCTCTTCGGTTACTATCAATACTTTTCCGTGCCGCTTTACCAAATCAAATACGGCCTCTTCATCTAGGGGAAACAGGGTTCTTAGGTCTAATATTTCTATTTGTCCGGGCACTTTCTCTGCTACCTGTCGCGCCCAATGTACGCCCATTCCGTAGGTGATTACGCCCATCGTCATCCCCTTTTCTACCAGTACGGGATCGGCTTCCAGGGCTACCCGAGCCTTTCCTAAGGGTATAATATAATCGGCAGAAGGTTCAATAGACTGGGCAGCTTCCGTTCCCGGAACCTTGCTCCAATATAGGCCCTTATGTTCTAACATCACCACCGGATTAGGATCTAACAGGGCTGCTTTCATCAAACCCTTCATATCAGCTGCATTAGACGGATAAACTACTTTAATACCCTTGATAGATAAAAGTGTAGACTCAATGCTTCCACTATGGTAGGGCCCGCCACCCCCATATGCACCTACCGGCACCCGCAACAACATTTGTACGGGAAACTTTCCGTTGGATAAATAGCAGGATTTAGAAATTTCTGTTACCAGTTGATTCAATCCAGCATATATATAATCGGCAAATTGCACTTCTACTATAGGCTTCATTCCCATGGCACTCATGCCAGCGGTAGAACCTATGATGTACGCCTCCTGAATGGCCGTGTTAAACACCCGATCTTTTCCAAATCGGTCCATTAAATGATCGGCCTCTCTAAAAACACCGCCCAGGCGGCTGCCTACATCCTGACCATATAATACCGTTTCGGGATAGGCTTCCATCAATTCCTCTATAGCATGCAGGGCAGCTTCCACCATCATCACTTTCTTACCTTTCAGCGGTTCGCGGGTTCCCATCTCTTCTGTAATCAGGGTTTCGGCATATACATGATCTTCCACGGTTTCTACATCTGGATCATCGGAATGGAGAGCCCTAGAAAAATCGTGTTGAACCCTTTTGGATACGGCTGTTTCTATTTGTTGTAATTCTTGCTCAGTAATGCCGGCTTCTAATAATAAATTACGGAGAATTACAACTGGATCGAGCAAAGGCTTTTGAATTGAGGATGGGTCTTTATAACGATACGATTCTTTTCGAACCCCACTGGTATGATGCCCTAACAAAGATAAAGTTGCATGCACCAATACCGGCTTTCGCTCGATTCGGGCAATTTGAATGGCCCGTTGCATGGTTAAATAACTTTCGGCAAAATTGCTGCCATCACATTGTAACCGCTCCATCCCTTTAAATCCGTCTGCAAAGTCGTAGGCATTGGTAGTGCGAATTTCATCGGCTTTGGCACTGATGCTCCATCCATTGTCCTGCACCAAATATATGATGGGCAACTGCTTAAGCACGGCAAACTGAAACGCCTCACTCACTTCTCCTTCGGTAACAGCACCGTCACCCATAGAACAAATTACTATGGGCAACTGGCCGTTGTTGGTTTTTCGCAATTTCATTACGCCGGTTTCTTCGGCTATTTGTATAGCATGTGCTAACCCTGTAGATGGAATGGCTTGCATACCGGTTGCACTACTTTGGTGCATAATAGAAGGCTTACCCGGATCTTTACTGCTTGGGTGGGAATAATAAGTTCTGCCTCCAGAAAATGGGTCGTTCTTTTTGGCCAGCAATTGCAACATCAACTCATAGGGGGTAAACCCGAGTGATAACAACATACTGTCGTCGCGGTAATAGGCACTTAGCCAATCGCAACTGTGCATCTGCATACCGGTAGCAATTTGAATGGCTTCATGCCCGCGGGATGTTGCATGCACATACCGGCATTCTGCCCGCTGGGCCTCGAAAGTTTCCGACATGGTTTTTGCAGTAACCATCATCTGATAGGCATCCAGCAAAGTAGTAAGGTTCAGCATGCTGTATGTTCGGTTGTTATGCATGAATAATCAGTGAAAAAACAGATTGATCTTCAAAATATCCTTCTAGCTCATCGCCCACAACACAGGGTCCTACTCCAGCAGGTGTTCCCGTATATATCAAATCACCCGGCTCTAGGGTAAAGTATTGAGAGATATGGGCTATCAGGAAATCAAAAGGAAAAATCATATAGTTCGTACTCCCCTGCTGAACTGGATTTCCGTTTTTCTTCAATGAAAAATGGATTTCGCCTTCCGGTATTGCCTGCCAATTTCCCAAAATGGCCGCCTGATCCCAGGCTTTGGCTTTTTCCCAGGGCAACCCCTTTTTCTTAAGCTCGGCCTGTAAATCCCTGGCAGTAAAATCAATGCCTACCGTAATGGCATCTATATACGTTAACGCATCTGAAGAAATCTTACTACCCCTTTTTGCTACCCGAAGCACGAGTTCTGCCTCGTAATGCAAGTCCTTTGTAAAAGCAGGATAATAAAAATCAGCCCCAACTGGAAGTAAAGCAGTTGATGGCTTCATGAAAATTACTGGCTCCTCGGGAATCTCATTACCCAATTCCCGGGCATGCTCGGCATAATTTCTTCCTACACAAAATATTTTCATATTCAGTAACTTTTCCGGCGCTAATTAATAGCCCCTGTTTGAGTAGAACGACCTGAAAATGAAAAAATTGTATGGGAGTAGTCCGAATATTGGGATGGTGGGGAACTAGGGATTTACCCGGAAAAATATCAACAATTTTTGGGTTCAATTTCTCCAAAATCAGTTTTATTAACAGAATTTGATAGTGGCCTCCAAAATACTCGAATAAATATTCCGTATCAATTTATCACATGAAATAACCATTTTTGGGTATATTTGCACCGCCTGTATCACATGAAGGTCGGCTTCATGCCGTTGAAGGGTATCCTTCTTAGTGTGAAAATGGGCTTCTTTTTACATGTCTTCCCCCTGATCATAAAGGGTAATTACATTCCGGATTCTGCTCTGAATAAAATCGACATATCTTTTTTCACCTCGTTCTACCATTCTTTGAAGTGCCCACAAAAAATAATCTGCCAAATTGATAATTGGTTCGGTGGTAGGATACTGAATATTAAAAAAAGCCTCAGTTAAAGTCAAGTTTTCTGGATATCTATGCCTAGCAATAAAAAAGGCTTTTTGTAATCCTTTTTCATGATTGTTATGTGTTGTACATCGACTTCGATGGGCGATGTTTAATACAACTCTATGATGTCCACTCATGCTATTTTGTAATAAATGAGATAACATATCTGCATAAAATTCTGCCTGATTTCCATTATGTTTTTTTTCATAAACATGATACTCCTTTTTACCAATTACAGCATCAAAATGGCAGTCAATCGATAGCATTAACTCAAATACCATTTTTCTTACTTCAGGAACATCATCTTTAGCGTGTAAGTAATATCCGTTTTTGTTCTTCTTCTTCAAAATACTTGGAATAGGCAAGAAGTAAGGATCATTAAGAATTTTACTTTGCAGGTTAATCACGCGGGATCTAACTTCATGCAAAGGCTCATGGACAGTAAGCATCCCCAACAAAAAATAATTTGAAACCCCACTCGTACCTAGCAAAGGAATATTTCCCTTTCCAAAAAAAGTTGTATCTCCTGCCTCATCTAAAAATCTATGATAATGACTGGTAGATATTTTCTCTTTAAGTACATTACTACTCCCCATATAAAAAATCAGTAATTACTTTTTATAAGAGCGGGAAGTAAAATTCATCAATTTAAAAAAAACAAGGAAAAACAAAGAAAGGTTTTTGAGCTAAATTTATCAACAATTGGATACTTAAAGTAAAGGAGGGGAATCAGTCAAATTTCTTACACCTCCATCCGGTTTGCCATATTCATAGTATAGGCCAAGCCTGCCAGCACAAAGGATTCTATCACATCACAGCAAACTTTTATCTTGGCATCCACCACCGGCTGTTCCTCAGCCAACCAGCGACCCAACACAAAATCTACCTGTCTGCCCCTGGGAAACTGGTTACCAATGCCGAATCGGAGTTTAGGATACTGGTCGGTTCCTAGGGTTAACTGAATATCTTTTAGTCCATTATGCCCCGCATCAGACCCCGCCCCCCGCAGGCGTAACTTACTGAGGGGTAAAGCCAAATCATCCACAATGGTGAGGGTTTGCTCCAGGGGAATGTTTTCTTTATGCATCCAATATAAAAAGGCCTTTCCACTGAGGTTCATAAAAGTAGTTGGCTTGATACAAACCAGTTCCCGCCCCTTCAATTTTACAGTACCCACTTCTGCCAATCTACCCGAAGTGAATACTCCCCCATGCTTCTGCACAAAAGCATCCAACACATCAAAGCCGATGTTGTGCCGAGTATGGTGATAGTCGGGACCAGGATTACCTAAGCCTACAATTAAAAAACGTTGCATAGCTGCTATTCAAGGGTTACGCGTAAAAGTACATGATTTGCCCAATTGAAAAACATTCGGGAAAAACAGCCTTCCCTTTTTTACATAAAAAAACTGCAAGTTCGCAAGAACCTGCAGTTATACAAATCATTCGAAAAGATTATTTTTTCGCAGCAGCGGGAGCAGCTTTGGCAGCAGGACCAGCTTTTGCACCAGATGCTTCTTCCTGCTTTAATTGGCGGGTAAGCACTACTGAAGCAATAGGAATACGGGGAGAGTTCATAATTTCCATACCAGGAACTTTAACATCTTCCACACGGATATTTCCGTTCAAATCTAACTCGGTAATGTCTACCGTAATGTTTTCCTGCAAATCTTTAGGAAGCGCTTTTACCTTTAAAGATTTGATTTTGATGATGAGCTTTCCTCCACCCTTCACCCCAACAGAGGTTCCGGTAAACTTCAATGGAATAGTGGCTACCACTTTTTTGTCACCTACCAGTTCCAGTAAGTCAACGTGAATCAGTGAATCCGTTACTTTATCAAATTGCAAATCTTTTAAAATGCAACGATACGTTTTGCCGTCTACTGTAACATCGGCCGTTTGAAATTCACTAGTGTACACTAAAGACTTAAATGCCTTTGCAGAAGCGTAAAAATTTACCTCCTGAGCACCCCCGTAAATTACAGCTGGCACATTTTCCTGAGAGCGAATCTGGCGGGCGGCTTTTTTGCCATGCTCGGTCCTCAGGTGACCTTCGATTGTAATTGTTTTCATAAAAAAATGAATTTGATTGATTCCCTCACGCCGGAACATAATAGCTACGCCCGGTTTTGGGAGGGCGAAGGTAATAAAAATCAGCTAAAAACCGCGTATAGAAGCGATTATTTCTCCCTTCCTCTCAATTGGGAATGGATAAAAAGGCTGGTAATGCTTTTATTTTCGTAGGCATTCCGGATGGCGATGGAAAACAAATCCGCTACGCTGATGACCTTTATTTTGGGAGATTCCTTCTTAAGTGGGATGGTATCGCATACTACCAGCTCTTCCAACACACTGTTTTCGATGTTTTCGTAGGCTTTCCCGCTCAATACCGGGTGGGTAATCATGGCCCGAACGCTGTTGGCACCCTTTTCCTTTAGCAATCCAGCCGCTTTGGCTAGGGTACCGCCCGTATCACAAATATCATCTACCAATATCACATCTTTTCCAGTTACATCCCCAATAACCACCATACTGGCAATTTCATTGGCCCGTTTGCGGTGTTTATCACAGATTACCATTTCGGCATTAAAATAACTGGCAATTTCGCGTACCCGGTTGGTACTGCCTACATCCGGAGCTGCAAAAGACAAATTGGCCAGCTTAAGCTGATCTATATAAGGTATAAAAATGGCAGAACTATCTAAATGGTCAACCGGCACATCAAAAAATCCCTGAATTTGTGGAGCATGCAGGTCCATCGTAATCACCCGGTCGGCCCCGGCGGCTTCCAGCAAAGTGGCAATCATTTTGGCCCCAATGGCTACCCGGGGCTTGTCCTTTCGGTCTTGCCGCGCATATCCATAATAGGGTATTACTGCCACAACCCGATAGGCGCTGGCTCTTTTGGCGGCATCAATCATCAGCAATAACTGCATCAGATTATCGGCTGGCGCAAAAGTACTTTGCACCAAAAAAACATAATCCCCACGAATACTTTCCAGAAAAATGGGCTGCCATTCTCCGTCGCTGAACTGCTGAATATTTACTTTTCCAAGAGGGGCACCAAAGCGTTGGGCAATTTTCTCGGCCAATTTTTGAGAACCGGTACCGGAGAATATTTTAACAGAAGGATTCATATACTGCTGGAATATGCGCGAAGATAACTATTCGATTACGAATTGCTATATTGACTTAATTACAATTTGTTCACATGAGAAAATTGTCGATGAAGGAATGGGCTGCCGACGACCAGCCCCGAGAAAAATTAATGCGGGAAGGTGCGCACAGTTTAAGCGTTGCAGAGTTACTGGCCATTCTGATTCACAATGGCACGCGCGATGCTTCTGCCCTCGATGTGGCCAAAAATATGCTGCTGTATGCTAATAACGACCTGCAACAACTGGCCAGGATGAGTGTGCAGGAACTAATAAAAAGCAAAATTCGGGGTATTGGGGAAGCCAAATCGGTAACCATTGCAGCTGCTATGGAATTAGGGGTTCGTAGAAAAGCCGCCGAACATTTTAGAACAAAAATTCAGGGAAGTAAGGATATTGCCGGATACTTGCAAGCCCGATTAGAATACCGCAAACAGGAAGTTTTTGCGGTTGTTTACCTTAACCGGGGCAACCGCATTTTATCCCTAGAAACCATCAGTGAAGGGGGATTGACCGGCACCGTTGCCGACCCACGAATCATCTTAAAAAAAGCACTGGAGCAGGATGCTACTTCCTTGGTTTTGTGCCATAATCATCCCAGCGGAAACTTAACACCTAGTAAGGCAGATGAGCAACTGACTCAAAAAATAAAACAGGCGGCCGCATTAATGGATATTGCGGTGCTAGACCATATTATTGTTAGTCAAGAAGGATATTTCAGTTTTGCCGATGAAGGCATGATATAATAACCCTTAGGCTTGACCGGTAAGTCCGCCGAAATTCATAGGAATCTCAATTTGCTCGAGGTCTTTAATGGTTCCGTTGCTAGCCTCGAAGCGACTGATATTTTCCTGCAGCGCCTTCATAAACCTTTTGGCATGCATGGGGGTAAAAATCACACGGGATTTCACTTTACTTTTCGGTGTTCCGGGCATAACATTCACAAAATCAATTACAAATTCTGCGTTGCTGTGGGTAATGATGGCCAGATTGGCATAACTACCTTCGGCAACTTCTTCGGAGATTTCGATGTTTAATTGATTGGCGGGTTGAACTTCCATAGATTTATAATTATTGCAAAGATACAAAATTAATAGCCCCTGCAAATTGAGATACAGGGTATAGGGTTATAAACTAACAAAGCCGGCACATGGCCGGCTTTGCAGTATAAAATATCAGGAACGGATTAGTTCACATCCCAGAAGATTTTTGTTTTAAATACATCGATGGTTCCCTGTGCAGATACATTCGCACCATTAGAACCAAATTCTGTAAGTGGATAGAACAAACGCAACGGACGATCTGAATTTACCACCTGTACAGACTGAGGGGTATTAGGCTGACGTGTTCTTCTGTATTCCGTCCAAGCTTCTACTCCATTGAAGTTGCAAAGGGCCAGCCATTTTTGGTAGGCAATAGCACTTAATTTGTTGGTAGAAGCGGTAAAATCGCAGTTGTCTACGCCACTAGCTAGTAAGGCATTGGCATTGGTGGAAGAACTGCCTACCAAACGGAACGCCTGGCGAACACCATCTTCATAATAGCTTTGTGCGGTACCCGACAAAGTAACTGCAGGAAAACGTTGCTTTAATTCTGCCAAGGTAAGCAGGGTTTCAGCAGCGGTTAACAAAACATAAGAGCGACCGAATTCTCCCTTTACTAATAGGCTTGGCCCAAGAGCACAACAGGCAGAAGGTAAAAAACCAGAACTGATTCCAAATGGAGCACCTGTATAATTGGTAATCACCTCTGCGTTTAAACTCACACCAGGATTAGAACCATTTTCACCACCGTTTGCATATCCGTATCTTTTCAAACGGAAAGTATCATTGGTAGCTTTCAGACTATTCACTAAAAACTGAGTTAAACGAGGGAAGTTATTCAAGGCTCTTTTAGCTCCGGTTTCAGAATATCCCCAGTTATTATAAATTGGGTTCAATTGTCCGGCAGCAGCCAAATAACCTGGGTTAAGGCTTGCTTCAGATGTAGTTAACCAACCAGAACCAGAGGAAACAATTTTATTTACTTCAGCAACAATATATCCATCACGACCAGAAATTCTTGACTGGTGGTTCAGGATACGAAGTTTGAGTGAGTTGGCAAATTGTAACCATTTTGCCTGGCTGCCTTTAAACATGATATCTGAGGAAGCATACGCTGATTCAAAAGCATTGCTTTTGATATCATTCATGCCATCATCAATCATGGTAATTAATCCTTCATAAACAGCTTTCTGATCATCAAATTTAGGAGCCAAAGAACTTACTCCTTTTAAGGCATCAGTGAAAGGTATATTACCATACAAATCAACCAAGTGCTGGAAAACAAATGCCTTCATTACTTTGGCAGGTCCTTTAAAATAAGCCTGACCAGCAGCATCTGCACCGTTGATTACATATTGATAATCTTGCAGGTTATCATAAAATCCATCCCAATAGTTAAAATCACCATTGGTAAATACATAAGAGAAATAGGTAGTAGAAAGAATGTAACCATTGGACTGTGTCCATTGACCTGACCAATAAGAACCCAGCTCATTTAAACCGAGCATATTGGAAGAGGTTACGTTCATGGCATTGGCAATTACAAATGCCGGGGTTGCGGAGGGCAATGAATTGGGATTGGTGTTTACATCCAAAAAGGACTTCTTACAACCGGTACCAATCAATGCAGCGAGCGCGAATACAAATATAGCTGTGCGTTTCATTTTCATACGATTTTAATGTTTTTGATTGATATCAGATTAGAATTGGAAGTTTACGTTGAAACCATATTGACGAACCGGAGGTGTTTGACCGGTATTGTTAATACCCAATCCGTTACCAGTTGTAAAGCTGAATTCAGGATCTGTGTAATAATTCATTTTGTCAATAATAGTGAATAAGTTTCTACCGTACAAAGCAATCTGAGCTCCGCTGAAAATTTTTGTTTTCTTCACCAAACTATTTGGAACATTATAAGAGATGTTTATGTCTCTTAATTTGATGAACCAGTTAGGGTTTACAAAGTTTTCTGAAATCAAGCGATAGTTGTTAACCCATAAAGCATACTCTGGCTCACGAACCTGTACCGTGCTATTTGGAGTAACTTTTCCGTTAGCATCTAAATAGTATGAGTTAGCAAATATTTGAGGTGCTCTGTTTTCTGTCCATTTTCCAGAACCGGTAAAAGTCATCTGGCGCCCTAAATCTGAGAACATAACCCCACCACCTCTGTATTCAAAATTGAAAGTGAAAGTGAAATCTTTATAAGATAATTTAGAACCCAAACCTAACATATCACGAGTAAGGGTACCACCTCTAGAAACCAAGCTAGAGTTCAACAAAGGATAACCAGTAGTAGCATTTACTTGACGTAATCCAGAACCATCAGGAGCATAGTTATATCCATTTGTTTTCAGAATCGGGAAACGCATTCCTTTGATAACGTTGGTTGAAGCATAAGAATATCCACCATACTGGAATTCATTGATTCCTGGGTACAAATCAACCACTTTGTTATCGTTATAAGAATATCGCAGATTCACATCCCAACGAAGATTCGCTTTATTTAGAATCTGAACCTTCAAGTCTGCTTCATAACCCCAGTTTTTGGTTTGTCCTACGTTAATTAATAGGTTAGAGAAACCAGTGGAGTTAGGTATTTTAACTGTGATTACCTGACCTTTTGAATCTTGAGTATAGGCAGTCAAATCAACATTTACTCGATTATTGAATAAATTCATCTCCAAACCACCTTCATAGGATGTTACAAATTCTGGCTTCAGATTTGCATCAGGCAATGTATTACCTACCGTTAAACCTACGGTATTGCCGAAGGGGAATCCACCACCATTAGGGTAAGTAAGATCCAGACCATACAAGCTGATATTATCGTTACCATTCTTATTAAAGTTTGCACGCAATTTCAGGTAATTCAGCGTTTTGCTCTTTATTTGAGGGAAGGCATCAGTTGCTATGAAAGACAATGCAGCTCCATAATATGGATAAGTATACAGGTTGGATGCACGATCATTCTTATAGAATCGAGAAGTAGCATCATAACGGAAAGTTCCATTTAAGCTCAAATAACCTTTCCAAGTTGTAGTAAGGTCGGCATAGTAACCATACTTACGTTCTTTGGAAGTAGATTCTGATCCACCCAAAACACCCTGACGGTTAGCCACATTGTAAACACCAGGAACCACAATGGAACTAGATGAAAGTGAAATGGCTTTGGTTTGACGTTGATAAACACTGTAGCCTAAAACTAAACGGTTAGAAAAATCTCCGAAATCTTTGTTTACATGTGCCTGAAATTCATTGTTCACTACATTCTCAGTACTGGAATAATCATTTACAGCACCTAGTTGATCTGTAATTGCGCGATAAATTCCAGGGTAGTCATCATCATGTTGCCAAGGTGCAGGAATATAGGCCTGAGTTTTGGCATAAGATGAATATAAAAATTGTTCCTGTGTATTTTTACCAGTGCGTGAATTATTCATCACACCCAAACGATTGAAAAAGTTCAACCAAGGAAGCATATGATAATTGATTTCAACTGTTCCCTGCACATTGGCATCCTTATACCGAGCACGATTAGTTTCTGCATTGAAATAAGGATTGTTGTAGTAATCGTTAAAATATCCATTCGGATTAGCAAACTTATTACCTCTCCAATCACGCATATCATTTAAAGGAATATGAGATGCTGTATTAATAACATCGTTATAAAAATCAGCTGTAGTTCTGTCATAGTCTGCCTGAGTATAATTCAAATTGAAAGCAGCAGTCACTTTGCCATATTCTCTTTTAGCATTTAAACGGGCACCTGTGCGCTGACTGCGATCATTGGGTACAATACCAGCTATTTTCTGATTTTCAACAGACATATAAAAAGAACTCACATCATCTCCACCCTGAAAGCTAATCTGATTATTAACGGAAACTCCTCTGTCGAAAGATTTTCTGCGCCCGTTAGGAACTGAAGAATAGGGTATCACTAGTTTATCACCCTGTGCATTGATTACACGACCTACTATACGGGCAGAGCCGTCATACTGATCACCATATTGCTGGTTTTCGTAAGAACGCCAGTTTTCACGCATACGAACTAAGTAATCGGAACTATATCCTGCTGATCCAAATGTATAGGGGTAATACTGAGAACCATTTCCAAATTTCTCTTGAAATTGAGGTAAGAAACTAATCTCATCGAAGTTAGTAGCATTAGAATAGTTCACTCTCAACTTTCCTTTTGCACCTTTTTTAGTTGTAATTACCAAGGCACCATTAATACCCGCAGAACCATACAATGCTGCAGCCTGGCCACCCTTTAGGATAATAACATCTTCAATATCATTTGGGTTGATAGTTGCTAAAACTGTGTTGGTTGTTTGCATACCATCCAAAACAATCAAGGCATCGTTGTTACCGGTCAAAGAACGATATCCACGTAAAACCAGTTTAACCGAAGGATCAACGCTGTTGTTCACATTATATACAGCTAAACCAGAAACTTTACCAGAAAGAGCCTGGGCCAGTTGGGGTGAACGACCCACGTTTACCTCATCGGTGTTAATTTTTGAATAAGAATAGCCAATTTCCTTCGCTTTTTTCCGAATTCCCTGGGCGGTAACAACCACGCCATCTAATTCAGAAACGGTTTTGGCCAATGAAACATTAAATACGGCAGATTTGCCAACTTTTTGCTCATATTCGCCAAATCCTACCGCTGAGAACACCAAACTGGCATTTTCATCAGCACTAATTCGGAAATTACCTTGATTATCAGCCACTACTGCAGTAGTAGCGCCTTTAACTCGAACTGATGCATTGGGAACGGGGGCCCCTTTATCATCTTTAACAGTACCCGTAACTACGCGTACCTGAGCGGTTGCCACTATGCTAAAACAAAGCAGCATCGCAAACATTGTTGATACAATTTTCATCATGTGTGTTTATTTAATGAACAGAACTAAGAAGCAGAAATTAAGAAAGTGTTAACAAATATAAAAAATGTGGTCAACATTATTACATTGTTATCAATACAAAAGACCAAAACCAGCCTTTGATTGCTGCGTAAAATGTGAAAGAAAATTAAATAGAATTTATTGTTATGTATAAAACAATATTTATTAATACAATAGATAATTTTTATGCTAATAATTTTTTTATGCATTTTCTGTTTTGATAAAAAAAATTTTATGCATTATTAGTAAAACAATAGATTTTTTCTAGACCCTTCGAAAATGTAAGCGCTCTCCCATTTTTAAAATAGTTTTGCCAAATGATATTACTAGACGGCAAAATTGCCTCAAGAGCAATTAAAGAAAAATTGTTGGCAGCAACCGAGCAAATCAAAGCATCTGGAAAAAGAGCCCCGCACCTGGCCGCTATTTTGGTGGGAACTAATGGCGCCAGCGAAACCTATGTGGCCAGCAAAGTGAAAAACTGCGAGGAAACTGGCTTTGCATCTACCCTCATCCGCCTAGATGAACAAATAACAGAAGCTGAGCTATTGCATCAAATAGAGCTATTGAACCAAAACCCCGAAATCGACGGAATTCTTGTTCAACTACCCCTACCCAAACACATTAACGAATCGTTAATTATTCAGGCCATTCATCCTGATAAAGACGTAGATGGTTTTCATCCCATCAGTGCCGGCAAACTGGTACAGGGCTTACCTACGTTTATTCCCGCAACACCCTATGGGATTTTATTGATGCTGGAACATTTTCAATTGTCTACCAAAGGCAAACATGCCGTAGTTATTGGTCGCAGTAACATAGTGGGCAGGCCGATGAGCATTCTCCTCAGCAGCAATATACCCTATGGCAACTGTACCGTTACCCTTTGCCATTCTCATACCCCTAATTTGTCAGAAATCTGCCTCCAGGCCGATATCCTGGTAGCCGCTTTGGGTAAACCAGAATTTGTAAAAAGCTCTATGGTTAAACCCGGCGCCATCGTAATAGATGTAGGCATTACCCGAGTAGCAGATGCAACTGCAAAAAATGGTTTCCGCATTAAAGGAGATGTGGCTTTTGATGAAGTAGCCCCCTCATGCGAAGCCATTACACCCGTTCCCGGCGGAGTGGGACTAATGACCATCGCTGGATTATTGAAAAATACCCTACAGGCCTATCAGCAGCTCGCCTGATAAGTCGATTCACTTTTTAGATAGCAACTACATGGCAACAGATTCGCTCCCAGTAATGGAAACTTTTTATTCGCTGCAGGGTGAAGGATTTCATCAGGGAAAAGCCGCTTTCTTTATCCGCCTGGGCGGATGTGACGTGGGCTGTGTTTGGTGCGACGTAAAAGAAAGTTGGGATGCCAGTAAACATCCGCACAGAACGATTCAATCTTTGGTAGACGAAGCGGTTACTCATCCGGCTCCCTTGGTTATTATTACGGGTGGTGAACCTTTGTTACATCAGTTAGATTCATTAACCAATGCCCTAAAAGCAGCCGGAAAACAAGTGCACCTAGAAACCTCTGGCTCCTCCCCATTATCGGGTAATTTCGATTGGATTTGTGTTTCGCCTAAAAAATTTAAAGCTCCACTGCCGGAAGTGTTGCTGAAAGCAAATGAACTAAAAGTAATTGTATTCAATCGGCACGATCTCACTTGGTGTGAAAGCTTCCAAACCCAGGTTCCTGCGTCTTGCAAATTGTTTCTTCAGCCAGAATGGGACCAGAGAGATGCCGTAACGCCCCTCACAATTTCCTATATCGAACAAAATCCACAATGGCTGCTGAGTTTGCAGATTCATAAATATATTCAGATTCCGTAGCCGTTTACAACTTCCCTTTAACACCCATTTTCATCTGTTTATCCGAAATTGCGGGTATGAAAAAAGCAGGGCTGGTTTTTTTGGGTATGATGGGATTGCAAACCCTTTCAGCGCAGGTATATCAACCCGACCAGGTTGCAGCCAAGGCAGTTACCCTATATGAAGAAGCCATCAATTGGCTACAAGATCAACAAATGACGAAAGGAATCGCGCTGCTTAAGAACAGTGTGCAGATTGATAGCAATTTTGTGGATGGGTATTTATCATTAGGGGGCGTGTATGGACAACTAAAAAAATACGACTCGTCGGTTTACTGGTACAGAAAAGCGCAACAAAAAGACACAAGCTATTTTAAAATTTATCAGCTTCCACTTTCTATTAACCTCGCGGGCAATGGAAATTTTTCGGCAGCCCTGGATGCAGTGAACCAATTTCTCAACCTTCCCGGATTAAACGAGAAGAGCCGAAAAAGTGGTGAGTACCGAAAACGCTGCTACGAATTCGCCCTGCAATATGCGGCTACCTATGCCGGCAGCGAACAAAGTTTTTTGCCCGTTAACCTGGGCGACTCGGTTAATACTTCCCGATCGGAATATTATCCAACCGTAACCGTTACAGATACTTTGTTGGTGTTTACCCGAAGAGACGACCATGCACGGGAAGACTTTATAGAAAGTGCCATCCGACCCGATGGATATGCAAAATGGAAAACCATACCGGGAAGTTTAAATGAAGAACCCAAGAAAGGCGCCATCAGTGTTTCTCAGGATGCGGAATGGTTGCTGTATGCGGCTCAATTGCCCGATCAGGCTTACCGTAGTTTTGATATTTACCTTTCCTTATCTACTCCCCAAGGATGGAGCGACCCCCTGAATATGGGACCCGCCATCAACACCGAATTCTGGGAAACCGCGCCCTCTTTAAGTCCCGACAAAAACGTGTTGTATTTCTGCAGCAACCGACCCGGGGGATTCGGCGGATCCGATTTGTATGTTAGCTACCGACTGCCCAATGGCAAATGGAGCCAAGCTGAAAATATGGGGCCCGGAGTTAATACTGCCGGCGACGAAATGGCTCCATTCATACATGCCGATAACCAAACCCTCTATTTTACTTCGTCCGGCTGGCCCGGATATGGTGGGTCGGATTTATTTGTACTTAAAAAAAATACAGCTGGAAAATGGTCGGCACCCATTAACCTCGGCTACCCAATCAACACCATTGAAAATGAAGGCAGCATGGCAGTGGCAGCAGATGGCGCTACCGCCTATTATGCCAGTGACCGTGCCGACTCCAGAGGTGGATTAGACATTTACAAGTTCAGCCTGCGAAAAGAATTGCAGCCTCACAAAACCCTTTACCTGAAAGGACAAGTAAAAGACAAAATAACCGGCAAACGATTGCCCTGCCTGGTGGAATTGATAGAAAACAGTCAGCAAAAAAGTCTGCTGAAAGTACAAACCGATGAAACCGGTAATTATTTTATCACTTTACCAACCGGCAATGATTATACACTAACCGTTAACCGTAAAGGATATCTGTTTTACAGTGAATTGTTTCAATTGACCAATACCGTTGCCGACAGTGTTTATAAAAAAGATGTGCTGCTGCAGCCTATTCAATTAAATGCTACCCTTACCTTTTCGAATATTCAATTCACCACCAACTCATTCACCCTGCCGGAATCAGGGAAAATCGAATTGAACAAACTCATTACTTTACTTACTGAAAATCCGGGGATTCGGGTAGAAATTGGAGGTCATACCGATAACATTGGCTCGCCCGAAAATAACCGGGTATTGTCTGAAAACAGAGCCAAAGCCATTGTTCAATATTTACAGGAAAACAACATTGCCGCCAATCGGTTGAGCTGGAAAGGCTATGGCGCATCGCAACCTATTGCGAACAATAGCACCGAATCTGGCAGAGCCCTCAACCGAAGAACTACGTTTACTATCATAGGATTATAGATCCCCTGAATACCCTACCCGTATTAATACCTAATTCCAATAATTATTTGATAGGGATATTCGTGGATGGAAGAAGAATGGCTGAATCGGATCGCCCTCACCAACATACCAGCATTGGGGCCGGTTAGAATACGATCTTTGATTGAATACTTTGGAAATGCAAGTGCCGTTTTTGAAAGTAACCGAAAAGAGTGGCTCCGGGTTCCACACATGACTGAACTTACCTGCAAAGAATTAAAGAAAAAGCCGTCTTTATCTACTGCAGAAAAGGAGTGGAAATTTATACAAGAACACCAGATAACCCCGCTGTTTTTAACGGATGCAAATTACCCATCTCGGCTACTACACTGCTACGATCCCCCACCCCTACTTTATTACAAAGGCAATACCAACTTAAACAATGCCCGCATGCTGAGTGTGATTGGAACCCGCAACCACACGAATTATGGCAAGCAAGTAACCGAAGAATTGATGGCGGGTTTGGCCGGCTTAGAAGTTACTATTGTAAGTGGATTAGCGTATGGGATAGATGCCCTGGCACATAAAGCCGCCCTGCAAAACCAATTGCACACGTTGGGGGTGTTGGCGCATGGCCTAGACATTATATATCCCTGGCAACACCAGTCGCTCGCAAAAGAAATGGAAAAGCAGGGGGGATTGTTAACCGAGTTTACGCAAAACACCCAACCCGATAAACATAATTTTCCCAAAAGAAATCGAATTGTGGCGGGTATGGCGGATGCTACCCTCGTAATTGAAACTGCCAGTAAAGGGGGCAGCATGATAACAGCAGAATTAGCTTTTGAATACAACCGCGAATTACTGGCCGTTCCCGGCAAAATATCCGATCCGGCATCTGCGGGATGCCTGCAACTAATTCGGCAAAACAAAGCCTTAGTATATACCTCTCCGGAATCGTTGTTAGAAACCATGGGATGGAAAACATCCCAACCCAAATACCGGCAAATACGCTTGTTAGATGACCTTTCATCAGATGAACAAAATATTCTACAACTTTTAAAAGATACCAATTCCTTGTCGATAGACGAATTGTTAATCAGTAGTACACTATCATCCAGTAAGCTAGCAGCCCTTTTGCTACAATTAGAATTAAAACAATGTATTCGGGTATTACCGGGCAAACGCTATGCAATACTCGGATAGCCTATTATACTGAAGTATATTCATTTGCTTTTGTTTGCTTCATCCACGAAACCAGTAGAAGCATAGATATACCGGCACAGAAGGCTGGCAATAAAAATGCATAGAGAAAAGTATGGGATGGATAGCCATATAACCAAGCGCTCAGCAATGCCCCGCCGCCGATACCGGCTTCCAGTGCAATGTAAACTGTTGCCACTGCCTTGCCCCTATTTTCAATTGCACAACGGTCAACCGCCCATGCTGCCACCGTGGGAGAATTCATTCCCAAACTCATCCCAAAAATTCCTGAACCCAATAATAACATCCAAGTGCTGTTTGTAAATGCCAAAACCAGCATACTGATCATCATTACCAGCGAAGAAAAAAATAAAACCAGGGGCCGGCCATGTCGGTCAGACGATTTGCCGGCAATCAATCGAATGCTCAAAGAAGTAATGGTAAAACAGGTAAAGAAAATTCCCTTATTCATCATTCCCAAAGAAGCGGAGAAGTCAGGTGCCAGCGTAATACAAGCTCCCAGCGAAATACTGAGTAATAACAAAATGAGGGCAGGCTTTAGTGCAGACAATTCAATGATTTCGTGGCGGGGGATATACAACAGTTTCCAGCGAAATGGTTGAGGATTTGGCAGGGTTTCGCGAATATTAAATAAGATGGCTACAGAACCCAATGCCAATGCTGCAGAAGCAATAAACATTGTATTAAAAGAATAGTGAACTACCAAATAACTGCCAATAATGGGGCCAATCGACGACCCTAATGTATATCCAATCGCCAGCGCCCCTAACGCTTCGCCTCTCCGAGATTCGTGCACCACATCTGCCCCATATGCCGAAGTAGCGGTTGGTTTAAACCCGGTAGAAAACCCATGAAAAAAACGAAGCAATAAAAAGCCGGCAATGGTATGCAACATCGGATAAAGTAAACTGCATATTACACATACGATAGATCCTACCATCATAACTGGCACACGACCTACCGTATCAGTTAGTTTACCACTAAAGGGGCGGGATATGCCTGCCATTAAAGTAAATAAGGCAATGATCCAGCCCTTGTAGTTTTCACCCCCCATCGCAGTTAAATAGGCGGGCAACTCCGGAATCATCATATTAAAACTGGCCGAAAACAATACATTGCTGAGGCACAAAAGGGCAAATTGAAAGGTGAAATATCGGTGAGTAGCTGCAGCAGGTGAATCCATGCGAAAAAATAAATAAAAGCCAATTTACAACAATCTCTTGGTTACCTGCCATTTACATAAACCGCCAAAATATGGCTTATAAAATTGTTTTGGCACGAATTTACCCCTTCTCCTATCTTTGCAAATGGCAACAAGAATTTCCCCCTCCCGCACAAACCCCATTTCGTCCCGTTTACATGGGGAAGGTTTAACCTACGATGATGTATTATTGGTACCCGCCTATAGCGAAGTGCTACCCCGTGATGTTGATATTC
Organism: Chitinophagia bacterium; assembly: GCA_037131895.1. GTDB lineage: Bacteria > Bacteroidota > Bacteroidia > Chitinophagales > Chitinophagaceae > Sediminibacterium. The sequence continues at coordinate 18,880 of JBAXQE010000017.1, forward strand.
GTACCCACCTAACCAAGAATATTGTTCTGAATGTTCCGCTGTTATCTGCCGCTATGGATACGGTTACGGAAGCCGGATTAGCCATTGCGTTGGCACGAGAAGGTGGATTGGGTATTCTGCATAAAAACATGAGCATCGAACGCCAAGCCGAACAGGTGCGAAAAGTGAAACGAAGCGAAAGTGGAATGATTATAGACCCCATCACCCTGTTGGTAGATGCTACTATTGGGGATGCGCTTTATTTAATGAAAGAAAACAAAATTGGCGGGATTCCGGTAGTGGACAATAAATTTCACTTGGTAGGTATTTTAACCAATCGGGATCTGCGATTTGAGCACGATAAGAAAAGAAAAGTGTCGGAGGTAATGACGCGGGAAAACCTGATAACAGCTCCCGAGGGCACCGATTTAAAAAAGGCAGAAAAAATTCTGCGGCAATATAAAATTGAAAAATTACCCGTTGTAAATAAACAAGGGAAACTGATTGGATTAATTACTTACCGCGATATTCTCCAGCTGCGCAATTTTCCGCATGCAGGAAAAGATTCCTTGGGCAGATTATTGGTAGGTGCAGCACTGGGTATTACCAACGACCTAATGGATAGAGCCGCTGCATTACAGCAGGTAGGCGTAGATGTGGTAACGCTGGATAGTGCACACGGCCATTCTCAGGGTGTAATTTCGGCACTCAAACTGTTACGCAAAAACTTTAAGCAGCTGAATATTATTGCTGGCAATGTTGCCACTGCTGCCGGCGCCAAAGCATTAGCTGATGCAGGGGCAGATTGCGTAAAAGTGGGCATAGGACCGGGTTCTATTTGTACCACTCGCATTGTTGCAGGTGCCGGAATGCCTCAATTGACCGCCATTTTAGAAACAGCCGCTGCGCTTAAAGGAAAAAATATTCCCGTTATTGCCGATGGTGGAATTCGTTATACTGGAGACCTGGTAAAAGCCCTGGCAGCCGGTGCACAGGTAGTAATGATGGGCAGCGTATTTGCCGGAGTTGAGGAAAGCCCCGGTGAAACCATTATTTACGATGGCAGAAAATTTAAACAATACCGCGGTATGGGAAGTTTGGGTGCGATGAGCCAGGGTAGTGGGGATCGATATTTTCAGGATGTGGAAGATGATATAAAAAAGTTTGTACCCGAAGGAATCGAAGGGAGAGTGGCCTATAAAGGTACCCTATCTGAGATCGTATATCAGTATGTAGGTGGATTGCGGGCAGGAATGGGGTATTGCGGGGCTAAAAATATTCCGGCATTGCAGGAGGCCAAATTTGTAAAAATTACCAATGCAGGAATGAAAGAAAGTCATGCCCACGATATTGATATAACCAAGGAAGCACCCAACTACAGTAAAAAATAATAGTTAGGTTTTTGCGCGGTTATCATCTTTAACTTTCTGTTAATCGTTCTGTGTTAACTTAGCTTCAATCATTACGAAATTTCACAACGTGAAAACAATTACCCGTTGGGCGCTTACCCTGTTGGCTGGCTTGCTATTATTTGCAGCCTGGCCCGTTTCTACCCTTACCCTACTTATTTTTATTGGTTGGATACCCTTACTTACACTCACTGCCCTTCCAATAAAAAAAACAACTTTTTTCTGGCATATTTTCATAGCCATGTTAATCTGGAATACCGGTACCACCTGGTGGATATGGAATTCTACCGATGTGGGCACCATTGCAGCCATAACAGCGAATAGCTTATTGATGTGCCTACCCTGGCTGGGTTACCGGACTTTTCTAAAAAAATATGGTAAACGGATTGGCTATTGTGCCCTGGTATTTTTTTGGATGTCGTTTGAATACATTCACCTTAACTGGCAAATCAGTTGGCCCTGGTTGAGTTTGGGAAATGTGTTTTCACTCCATCCCAACTGGGTGCAATGGTACGAATACACCGGTATTGGCGGTGGCACTTTGCTGATTGTGGTAACCAATATTTTTTTGTATGAATGCATACTGGAAATTAGAAAGCCGGCTGTTGAAAGGAAACTTACTAAACCATTGATCGCACTTACAACATTGGTAACCTTTGTTGTTGGTTATGCTTTTTATTTCCAAAACCGTGCTGTAACAAAAGCTACTCAAACCCTGGAAGTGGTTATAGTTCAACCTAACATCAATCCCTATTCCAAGTTTACAACCGATTCTATGGCTGCCCAAATAGAAAGGTTGGTTGCACTTTCTCGTCAGCAGCTAAACAGCAATACCCGTTTACTAGTTTGGCCCGAAACCGCCATGAGTGCTGGTGACTGGCAAGAAAATACCCGCAGTAATCCATTATACCAACCTGTTTTTGAATTGTTAACTCAATTTCCAAAACTTTCTTTGCTAAGCGGTATAGAAATGTTTGTTCCCTATGGTGCTGAAAAAAAAACCAATAGTGCCCGGTCAGATGGCAGAGGGGGCTACTATGATGCCATGAATGCAGCCATGATGGCCAATGCCGTTACTAATCCACAGTATTATTATAAAAGTAAGCTGGTACCCGGCGTTGAAACCCTGCCAGACTTTCTTCTAGTGCTGGCACCATTGTTTGAACAATTTGGCGGCACATCCGGCGGCTATGGCAAATCTGCCACTTCTGCAGTATTACCAACTGCCGATGGAGGAGGACAAATAGCCCCCATTATTTGCTATGAAAGTATCTATGGAGAATATGTAGGGACTTATGTAAAAAAGGGAGCCAACCTTTTAGCCATAATCACCAATGATGGTTGGTGGGGCAATACACCCGGCCATAAACAACACCTTAACATGGCCCGTTTGCGAGCCATTGAAACCAGAAAATGGATTGTACGCTCTGCCAATACCGGCATTTCGGCCATCATAAATGATCGGGGTGAAATAGTAGATACCCGACCTTGGGATACCCAGGCTGCGATAAAATACACAGTTCCCTTGCACCCAGGTACCACCCTGTATGTTATCTATGGAGATGTGATTTATAACCTAATGCTGCTGCTGGCAATAATTTTATTTTCTTGGCATTCGTGGCAATGGGTAAAACAACGTTGGCAAAAAAAATGATCACTCATCATACCATAGTTTACCAAGGCATACAGCTTCACTATAGAAAACTAGGTGTGGGTGCTGCAACCCTTTTAATCCATGGATTTGGAGAAGATGGCAATGTTTTCAATCAGGCGATAAAGCATCTACCGGAACAGGGGATGCTGTTGATTCCTGACCTGCCAGGTTCTGGCGAATCTGAAATTTGGCCTGCTGCCGAACCCAGTCTGAATGATTTTGCACTTGCAATGAATGCAATACTGGAAAAAGAAGGGATTGAAAAATGCAGGATAATGGGGCATAGCATGGGAGGCTACATTGCTTTGGCATTTGCAGAACAATTTCCCGTAAAAATGATTGCTTTGGCGCTGCTACATTCCACAGCATATGCAGATAGTGAAGAAAGAATTCAAAAAAGAAGGCAGGCCATTGAATTTATTGACAGGGAAGGAGCAGCGGCATTTTTACGTTTTTCCCTGCCCGCACTATTCGCTCCTGCATTTCGTGAACAAAGGAAAGAGGTGATTGATTCGTTACTTGCCTCCATGAAAAAGGTGAGCGGAAGCACCTTAATACAATATTATCGGGCAATGATACAACGACCCGACAGGAGTAAATTGTTAGAGATTGCACCCTATCCGGTTATGTTTATCATTGGCCAGGAAGATGAAATCATAAAAGCATCCGACACCCTTCAACTAGCGGATATCACGGCAAATGCTTATATTCATGTACTTAATAACGTAGGGCACATGAGCATGCTGGAATCACCGGAATCCTTCTCCAACCTGCTACTGTATTTTATGGAACTTTAATAACCAATTATGAAAAAGGGCATAGTAAGTATCTTACTGCTCCTTTCTACCACAGGAATTTTCGCCAGGCATATTGCCGGGGGAGAGTTGTTTTATACCTATATCGGGGCGGGTAGTCCCACACCAACGGGTAAACCCACCGCCAACTACAGAGTCACTTTACGGCTTTTCAGAGATTGTTCCTCCAGCGGACCCCAATTAGAAAGTGAACAAGTAACAGTGGGAATTTATGCCAATGGCGTATTGGTTAAACCCTTGCCACTCACTTTACTGCCTCCTGTAAATCGTATTAGCTTAAATACCGCCAACTTTCCCTGCCTTTCGGGACAAATAAATGTATGCTATGAAGTGGGGGTTTATGTTTCAGATGTTAATCTGGAAGTAAATGCAGAAGGATATACTTTGGCACGACTGGGCTGTTGCCGGGTAGATCGAATCAGTAATCTTGCAGTTGCCTCTAATGTAGGATCCAATTATGTTACCCGAATACCCGGCACCGCTGCCCTTCCAGTGGGTACGAATAGCAGTCCGCAATTTTTAGTAAAAGATACCGCCCTGGTATGTGCAAATAAACCCTTCACCCTCGATTTTGGCGCGGTAGATGAAGATCAAGATCAATTAACCTATACTTTTTGTGATGCATTCACTTCTGGAAGCAATAGCAATAACAGCCAACCCCCGGCAAATTTGACTCCTGCTACGCTTCCTTATTTATCTCCCTATAGTGGAACAAATCCTTTAGGAGGCAGGGTAATCATTAATGGGGCAACCGGCATCATCAGCGGCATTGCACCCCCCGAAGGATCGTATGTGGTAAATGTTTGCATTTTTGAGTCGCGCAATGGAAAAATCATTTCAGAACATCGCAAAGATTTTATTTTAAAAGTGCAAAACTGCGAACTAATAGAAGCCGATCTGCCAGATAAAATCATTCAATGTAAAGACTTTTTAGTGCATTTTGAAAATGGGTCCTACGCTTCTGGTATCACTTCATACCAATGGGAAATGGGAGACAAAGCACAATCAAAATTCAATACGCCTACCGTTGATTTTACCTATGCCGACACTGGTAGGTATTTAGCCCGATTGAATATCACCGGACCCAGAGGTTGCCAGGGAGTTGATAGTACACTTGTGCTGGTTTATCCCGGATTCAATCCCGCATTTTCTGTACGCGGAAATTGTTATAACAATCCCGTATTCTTTACCGATAAAACCACTTCTCGTTATGGAGTGGTGAACTTTTGGAAATGGAACTTTGGAGACGACACTACAGATTCGGATACAGCAATCACTAAAAATCCCAACTACACCTATGCAGCCCCTTCCAACAAATCTATCCGCCTGGTAACCGGAGACAGCAAGGGTTGTATCGATTCACTAGAACAAATTTTTACCTTAGCCGATAAACCCATTTTACAACTGCCCTTTAGAGACACCCTCATTTGCAGTATCGATACTTTACGCCTGAGTATTTTAAATTCCGGCACATTTCAATGGACTCCCACCACCCGAATGCTGAATCCCAATTCGGATAGTCCGCTGGTATTCCCCCTAAAAACTACCCAATACCGGGTTACCTTAACAGATAATGGTTGCACAAATACAGACAGCGTGCTCGTGCGGGTGCTTGATTTTATTAAAGTGTATGCTGGCAAAGACACGCTCATTTGTGCCGGAGATCCGGTTCAGTTAAGCCTTCAAACTGAAGCCTTGAATTTTTTATGGAAAACCAGTAGCGGGGAAATAATAGCGCCAGTAAAAAATCCAATCGTACAACCCCAAAAAACAACCCTGTATTATGTTACAGCCAATTTGGGTAAATGTGAAGATAAGGATACCATTCAGGTAAAAACAATTCCTTATCCGATATCAAATGCAGGCAGGGATACCATCGTTTGTTTTGGAGAAAAGATACAGCTAAAGGGCAAAGTTACCGGAAGCAAGTATCTATGGTCGCCTTCGGGCACTTTAAGTAATCCCGCAATACTGCAACCCATTGCGGTAACCTATACTTCTACTTACTATGTATTAAGCGTTTCGGACACCTTGGGCTGCAAAAAAACCGTAAGCGATACGGTGCTGGTAACGGTGGCACTTCCGGTAAAAGCCTTCGCCGGAAACGATACTGCCATTTTGGTGAATCAACCCCTACAACTTTCTGCCACCGGAGGAACTTTGTACAGCTGGAGTCCGGAATTGGGGCTCAGTAACCCGGCTATTGCAAACCCTATTGCACTCATTCAAGACCCGATCGATTCTATCCGCTACCGGGTAAAAATAAGTGTACCTGGCGGCTGCAGTAACACCGATGATATCTTAGTAAAAATATTTAATACCGGCCCCGATATATTTATTCCGTCGGCATTTACCCCTAATCAAGATGGACTGAATGATATCCTTAAACCCTTTCCGGTAGGCATTCAGCAATTTTTATATTTCTCGGTGTATAACCGCTGGGGACAGGTTATGTATACGAGTAAAGAAATAAACAAAGGATGGGATGGAAAATTTGGCGGATTACCGCAACCCTCCGGAACCTATGTATTTTCAGCGGAAGGTATCGACTACCTAGGCAAACGAATTTTAAAAAAGGGAACCACCGTATTAATCCGTTAAAATCTTGCTTAAATAAAAAGATTTGGGCAGCGCCTGCAGGATAGTAATTATCTTCACAAATAGATTAAACTGGGCTTTGGCTATCTTATTCAATAACATGAGAAATTGGTTTTTATTATTTGTATGCCTGTGCATTGCATCCCCCTCGATGGCTAATCACCTGAAAGGAGGATGGATACAATACAAATATATCGGGCCTGGCGCTGCCACAAACACTTCTCGCTACGAAATTACCGTTCGACAGTATTTAGATTGTGGTTCAAACGCCGCACAGCGGGATGATTCCATTTATGTAGGCGTATTCAATTCCAAAACAGGTGCTCTGTTTATCAAGTCAACCATTTTAAGATCCGGCACAGACAATCCAAATAAAACTTCTTTCAGTCCCTGTATTGCTTCTCCCCCCAAGGTTTGTTATTTGATAGACTATTACACCAAACAAATAGATTTACCCAATAATCCAGATGGCTATACGCTAACGGTTCAACGCTGCTGTCGCATTGCAGGCATTGTGAATGTGGCGGGTAATTCATCTACAATTGGGGTAAGTTATACCAATACTATTCCTGGTGTAATAAATGGAATTGATTATTCCAACAATAATTCCCCCGTGTTTGCGCAAAAAGATACGGCAATTATCTGTTTTAATTCCCCCTTTACCTTCGACTTTAGCGCAACCGATGCTGATGGGGATCAAATTACCTACAGCTTTTGTAACGGCTTAATTGGGGGAAGTGCAGGGGCACCTGCTCCGAATCCACCAACTGGGCCACCCTACATTGCAGTACCCTATGCAACTTCATTTCCGGGTACTTCCCCCATGGGCCCCAACGTAACCATTGACCCAGTTACTGGAATCATTTCCGGTATTGCTCCGGGTATTACCGGACAATATGTGATTGCCGTTTGTGCCAATGAATACAGAAATGGGGTCTTGATAGGGGTCACCAAAAAAGAAATTCATATTACCGTTGCCAATTGCAAACTTTCTGCAGCTGAGTTGAAACCCTCTTACATAACCTGCAACGGAACTACTCTTAGCTTTCAGAACGAGTCGAGCAACAGCACCATCACTTCCTATTTCTGGGATTTTGGGGTTCCGGGAATAACTACCGATACCTCCACTTCCCCTACCCCAACCTACGACTATTTAAACAGCGGGAAAGATAGCGGAACCTATACCGTAAAGCTGGTGGTTTCCTCTTCAGCCGGTTGTAAAGACTCTGCCACTGCCCAGGTAAAAGTATATCCCTTATTGAAACCAGAATTCAACATTTCAGGAACCTGCATCATCAATCCCTTTACTTTAAAAGATATTTCAACCTGTAAGTATGGAACGATTGTATCCCGCAAGTGGGATTTTGGGGATGTAAATTCAACGGCAGATACTGCCTCGACCATAGATACTGCTTGGACCTACGCTGCCCCGGGCACTGTTCAAATAAAACTAAAAGTTAGCAACTCCTATGGTTGCTCAGACTCACTTACCAAAACGCTTACCATTTTAGACAAACCCTTACTGAACCTGCCCTTTAAAGACACCCTGATTTGCAGTATCGATACCCTGCCATTAATTGCAAGTATTGCGGGGGGTGTAATCAGCTGGTCGCCTACTGTAGGTCCGAATCAAAATAGAATTTTATTTTCCAATACTGCCAATCCATTGGTATACCCCAGAGATACTACCCGCTATGTTGTTACTGTAAACGACAAGGGTTGCATTAACCGAGATACTATAGTGGTGAATGTTTTACAATTTATTAGTGTAGATGCGGGAAAGGATACAGCCATATGTAAAACCGATCCTTTGCGTTTAGCGCCTATAAGTGAGGCATTAAGTTACTTATGGACTTCTTCTTCTGGCGAAGTGGTGGATCCCATAAAGAATCCTATTGCACAGCCTTTGGTAAATACCTACTATTATGTGTTGGCTAACTTGGGTAAATGTCAGGCTAAAGACAGTATCCGGGTGAAAGTAGTTCCCTATCCTTATGCGTATGTTGGGGAGGATACCACCATTTGTTTTGGCAGTCGGGTAAAATTAAGCGCCATTGCCTCGGGCAGTTATTTCTCGTGGTCACCCACGGTAAGTTTGATTAACGAAAGAACCCTTTCGCCCCTGGCCGGACCTTCCGATACAACGATGTACATCCTTACCATATCCGATACAACCGGATGCCCCAAAGCAGTGAATGATACCATCATCATCAATGTTCTTCCCCCCATTAATGCCTATGCGGGCAGAGATACCACCATTGTTCCGGGCCTTGCGTATCAATTACAGGCAAGTGGCGGAACCCGCTATTTTTGGTCCCCTTCCACTGGATTAAGTGCGGTAAATATTTCTAATCCGGTAGTAATTTTAAGTGCTGGCATTGATTCGATTATATATCGGGTATCCGTATTTAATGGGCCCTGTGTTAAAAACGATTTTGTAACCATACGGGTATCTCAAGTAGGCCCGGATATATTAGTGCCCTCGGGTTTTACGCCCAATGGAGATGGCAAGAATGATCTGGCACGACCGGCAACCCCCGGCATTGCTCAATTAAAGTATTTCACCATCTTTAATCGCTTAGGGGAACCTGTATATACCACTTCTACTATTGGTGATGGCTGGAATGGCATGTTCAAAGGAAAAGCACAGCCAGCCGGCACCTATGTGTTTCAGGCTGAAGGGGTAGATTATGAAGGAATCACTATTTTCCGAAAAGGAACCATTGTACTGATCCGATAAGTATTACATGCCGGCCGATAGCCAAACAGAAACCTTACTTTTGTGGGAACCTATTTTCTTTTATGGAAAAAATTATTGTAATCACTGGAGCAAGTTCCGGGTTTGGAAAAGCTACCGCCGAAATATTTGCTGCTGCCGGATGGAATTGTATCATCACCGCCAGAAGAGCTGCATTAATTGAAGAACTGGCCGCTGAATTGATGAGCCGTTATCCGGTGAAAGTATTGCCCCTTGTTTTTGATGTGCAAGACAAACAAGCAGTATTTAATCAGTTAAGTCAATTACCCGAAGAATGGAAAGCCATAGATATATTGGTAAACAATGCCGGACTTGCTTTAGGCCGTGAACCATTTGATGTGGCCGATATGGATGACTGGGATACCATGATTGATACCAATGTAAAAGGACTGCTCTACGTTACCCGCGCCATTTTACCATATATGCAAGCTCGCCAGCGGGGGCATATTATTAATATCGGATCAACCGCAGGAGTAGAAGTATACAAAGATGGTAATGCCTATTGCGCGAGCAAGCATGCCGTTGCTGCCATTAGTAAAGCTATGCGGATAGATTTATTACCGAGCAAAATAAAAGTAACCGTGGTGCATCCCGGAGCAGCAGAAACCGAATTCTCTAAGGTTCGCTTTAAAGGAAATGAACAAAAAGCGGCGGCTGTTTACGATGGATACGAGGCGCTGCAGGCAAAAGATGTTGCAGATATTATTTACTTCGCCGCCACCCTGCCCGAACATGTATGCATTAATGAACTGGTAGTAACCTGTTTGGCACAGGCCAATTCATTTTATTTGCATAAATAATTCGATTATTTAACCAGATAACTGGCAGATAGCTGCAGCAAGGTTTGCTCAAACGTTTGTATTAACTCAAGCACAATATCTGCCGCAGGTTGTATAGCATTTATCTGGGCACTTACTTGTCCTATTTCTAATTCTCCGTCTATTAAATTTCCTTCAAACATGCCCGTTTTTGCGCGGGCTCTGCCCAATAATTGCTCGAGTTCTTCTTTATTGGCCCCCCTGTTCTCTGCTTCCAACACCTGTTGAAAAAAAGGATTCTTCAAGAGCCGAACCGGGGCTAATTTTTTAAGCATCAATTGAGTGCCTCCCTCTGGAGCGTCTATTACGGCTTGTTTAAATGCAGCATGTGAACTGGCTTCGGGGGTGCAAACAAATCGGGTGCCTACCTGAACACCTTCAGCCCCCAATGCAAAAGCCGCCAACATTTGATTTCCGCTGCCTATACCGCCGGCAGCAATAACAGGAATGGTAACCGCTTCGCGAACGATGGGCGTAAGTACCAGTGAAGTAGTTTCTTCCCTGCCATTGTGGCCTCCTGCTTCAAAACCTTCCGCAACCACCGCGTCACAACCGGCTGCTGCTGCTTTGCGGGCAAAATGGCTACTGCTAACTACATGCACCACTTTTATTCCGTGAGATTGTAAGGTGGATGTATATAGGGCCGGATTGCCTGCACTGGTGAATACTATGGGTACTTTTTCCCGAATGATAATTTCCAGCAAAGCAGGAACATCCGGATACATGAGCGGGATATTTACTCCGAATGGTTGTGACGTAGCTGACCGGCATTTACGGATATGTTCTTCTAACACAGCTGGGTACATACTCCCTGCCCCTATCAATCCCAAACCCCCAGCTTTGCTTACTGCCGAAGCCAATTGCCATCCACTGGCCCAAACCATTCCTCCCTGTATGATAGGATACCGGATGTTGAATAAACGAACTACCCGATTATCAGCAAATGTTAGCATATACCTGCAGGATAAGTGTTATTAACCAAAATCAATTTCGGTATTATCACCGATATTCAAACTTCGGCTCAGGCCCTTTACAGAAGCATCGCTCCCAATCAAAGAATTGTCGAGCACTACTTCAAATAAATGAGTATAAGAGCCAATAATACTATCACGTACAATAGAATGTTGCATTTGGGTATTTGTGCCGATGGCTACATGTGGGCCAATAATACAATGAGAAATTTCACACCCCGGTGCTATACTTACGGGAGGAATGATGATGGTATGCGGATAGTTATGAACTGCACCGGTATTACCACCAAATTTTTTCAGCAGGGTTGCATTACTCTCGAGCAAAGTTTCTTTTTTGCCACAATCGAACCAGTTTTTTACTTTAAATGCCTGAAACTTAGCCCCACGCTGAATCATACAATCAATCGCATCAGTAAGATGATATACACCCGCCTCAGCTGTATTATTGATAAAAAGATGTTGAAGACATTCAAAAAGAATATCAGTCTCCTTAATTTTATATAACCCCACTAAAGCTATATTGCTTTTTGGTATAGAAGGCTTTTCAATCACCTGCTCTACAAAACCTGCTTCGTTGATAGTTGCTACCCCAAAATTTCTGGGATCATCTACCTTTTTAATGCCCAACATGCTGTGAGGACTGTTGATCACCTCCTGAATATCATATTCGCAAATAGTATCTCCCAGCACCACAAAAACTTCATCGCCTGCAACAATATTGCGGGTTAATTCAATGGCATGACCTGTACCCTGCCGCTCGTTTTGATATACAAAATGAGCCATTAAATCGGGATAGGTTTGCGCTACATAATCCTTAATCTTATCTCCCAGATACCCCACAATAAATATAAATTCGGTAATACCTGCTTCTTGTAACTGATCTACAATAAAACTAAGGATGGTTTTACCGGCAATAGGTATAAGCGCTTTGGGCTGGGTGTATGTGTGGGGACGAAGTTTGGTTCCTGCACCGGCTACGGGGATGATTGCTTTCATATCGGAACGTTCGTTTACATAAAGAGGAAAATGCCCCCTTATTTGAGTGTGCGTACAAACAAATTCAGGGTAGCGAAAATAGGGAAAACCGAGCAGGTATCCATTTTTATTGAATGAAATATACCTTTCCCCCATTTATTTACTGGTTTTCCACTATTCAGAAAATAAAAGAAACGAATACGCAGAAGGCACTGCCGCTGCGTATCTTTGCAAAAAATAAACCATGGCTAGAGATACAGTAGTGTTTGACCTAATTCGAAAAGAGCTGGATAGACAAAGACACGGCATTGAATTAATTGCATCTGAAAACTTTACCAGTCTGCAAGTGATGCAGGCTATGGGCAGTGTTATGACGAATAAATATGCTGAGGGATACCCCGGTAAAAGATATTATGCCGGCTGCGAAATTGTAGATCAAACCGAACAACTAGCCATTGATCGGTTGAAACAAGTATTCAACATCGAATACGCGAATGTGCAACCCCATAGTGGTGCCCAGGCAAATGCTGCCGTTGCTTTAGCAGTGCTGAAAGCCGGCGACCCAACGCTAGGGTTAGACCTTAGCATGGGTGGCCACCTTACACACGGCGCAGCGGTAAATTACAGCGGTAAATTATATCAACCCCATTTTTATGGCGTTACCCGCGAAGAAGGATTAATTGATTATGAAATGATGGCCGAGCAGGCAAAAAAACACCGACCCAAATTAATCTTTTGCGGTGCCAGTGCTTACAGTCGTGATTGGGACTATGCCCGGGTTCGCCAAATTGCCGATGAAGTAGGAGCCTTGGTTATGGCCGATATCGCACATCCTGCCGGATTGATTGCCAAAAAACTTTTAAAAGACCCCTTCGATCATTGTCATATTGTTACCTCAACCACCCACAAAACATTGCGCGGCCCCCGCGGAGGAATTATTATGATGCGAAAAGATTTTGAGAATCCATTCGGATTAACAGATGTAAAAGGCAATATTCGCATGATGAGTAATTTGCTGGATATGGCCGTATTCCCTGGCACCCAAGGCGGTCCGCTGGAACACGTGATTGCTGCCAAAGCAGTGGCCTTCGGTGAAATATTGAGTGATGAATTTACCCACTATGCCGGCCAAGTTGTAAAAAATGCGCAAGCCATGGCAGGTGCATTAACTAATTTGGGGTATCATATAATCAGTGGCGGAACCGATAATCACCTGGTGCTGATCGACTTAAGAAATAAAAATATTAGTGGTAAAAAAGCAGAACAGGCATTGGTACTGGCTGATATTACCGCGAATAAAAACATGGTTCCCTTCGACGACAAAAGTGCATTCGTAACTTCTGGTATCCGACTGGGCGTTCCGGCAGTAACTACCCGGGGCATGAAAGAAAACGATATGCAATTTGTTGTAAATTGTATCGATAAAATTTTAATGAATGCAGATGATACCAGTGTAATCACTGCTGTAAAGAAGGAAGTGAATGCATTCATGACACAATTCGTTTTGTATCCCGAATTGGATGCTTAATTGAAACAATAAAAATACGCTCATCCCAAAAAATACAATTGTATGATACAAAGAATACAATCTATCTGGTTATTACTGGCATCCCTGTTATCGTTTGTGAGTTTACAAACCTCCTTCTATAGCGGAAACAAAGCCATTACTAATTTAACCACCAATTTACCCGAACAGCCTTATACGAAATTGACAGGCATGAGTGGAATTTTCATGCTCATCGTTACCATTGGTATTGCTTTGCTGGCGCTGATAACCATCTTTTTGTATAAAACAAGGAAACTACAACTGCGACTGGCACTAGCGGGTTTGCTCGCATCGGTTGTATTAATTGTAATGTACTACTTGAATAGTAAAAAATTCATTCCAGGCCAGGGCAGTCTAGACCTTACGGCACTGATTGTTATGGGGATTCCCTTTTTCTTTTTTCTTGCTATCCGCGGAATATACAACGACGAAAATTTGGTGAAAAGCGCCGATAAGTTGCGATAAGTTTATAGATACTTTCCGGTATAGCTTCTCTTTTCTTTGGCCATTCCGGCAGGCAAGCCGGCATACACCAATTCGCCGCCGCCATCCCCTGCTTCGGGCCCTAAATCGATTACCCAGTCGGCACAACGAATTACATCCATATTGTGTTCAATTACCAGTACCGAATGTCCTTGTTGAATTAATGCCCGAAATGATTGCAGTAATTTATGGATATCATGAAAATGCAAGCCCGTTGTTGGCTCATCAAATACAAAAAGAATATGTCCGCTACCCTTTCCCTTGCCCAAAAAACTGGCAAGCTTCACACGCTGGGCTTCTCCGCCACTGAGGGTGTCGCTGCTTTGTCCTAATTTAACATATCCCAAGCCCACATCCTGCAGGGGTTGAATCGCATTTTTGATTGATTTTTCTTGAGCAAAAAATTCCAATGCTTCATCTACACTCATTTCCAGCACATCGAAAATACTTTTTTGCAAAAAGGTAACTTCCAACACTTCCTCTTTAAAACGTTTGCCTTTGCAAGATTCGCAAGTTAGGTGCACATCGGCCAGAAATTGCATTTCTACCAACTGCTCCCCTTCGCCTTTACAGGTATCACATCGGCCTCCCTCTACATTAAAGGAAAAATGTTTGGGCAAAAATCCCCTTGTTTTCGAAAGGGGCAGTTCTGCAAATAAATCGCGCACATGATCCCAGGCTTTGATATAAGTGATGGGATTACTTCGGGATGATTTACCAATTGGATTTTGATCAATCATTTCTACCTGATTAATCAAATCCAGATCGCCGGAAATTTCCTTGTGCAGGCCGGGGCGCTCGGTTGGCTCTCCTTTCAATTTCCGCAAGGCAGGTACCAAAATTTGCTTCACCAAAGTGGTTTTACCACTTCCACTCACGCCACTCACTGCACATAAAATATTGAGGGGGAAAGTAACCGTTATGTTTTTCAGGTTGTTTTGTCTTGCCTGCTTAACTATAATGCTGTTGCTCCATTTACGAATAACCGCTGGTAAGGGGATGGTTCGCTTTCCAGAAAGGTACTCACCGGTTAAGCTTGCTGGATTGGCGATTAAATTATCATAATTGCCAGCAGCCACTACTTTTCCACCCAAGTGCGAGGCAAGCGGACCCATATCAATGATATAATCAGCCTCCCGCATCATCATCTCATCATGTTCCACCACCACAACCGTGTTGCCCAGATTTCGAAGAGACTTAAGCACCTCAATCAACCGACCAGTATCCCTAGCATGCAATCCTATGGAGGGTTCATCTAAAATATACAACGAGTTGGTAAGGTTACTACCCAAACTCCGGGTAAGTTGTATTCGTTGGCTTTCCCCCCCACTGAGTGAGTTGGCCAGTCGGTTTAAGGTAAGGTAGCCCAATCCAACATCCAACAAAGTATTCAGCCGCTGATCCAGTTCCTGCATGATCCGAAAAGCAATTTCTTTATCGCCGGGCGCCCAGGTAAGATATTTAATCCATTGAAAAAGATCCTTCACCGGCCACTCACAAATTTCCCCAATATGCTTTCCGCCAATTTGAACATACAACGCCTCCTTTCTTAGCCGATACCCCGAACAGGCAGTACAGGTAGTTCGCCCCCGATACCTGCTTAATAAAACCCGATACTGAACTTTATATAAATTTTGTTCTACCTCTTTAAAAAAATCGTTAATGCCATACACTTTCCCCGCCCCCTTCCACAATAGTTCAATTTGTGCTGCGGTACAGTCCATCAATGGTTTGTGAATCGGAAATCCGGTAACCGCTGCTCCACGTATAAACTGATCTTTCCACCAGCTTAATTTTTCTCCCTTCCAGGGGGCCACTGCACCTTCATAAATACTGAGCCGCTTATCGGGAATTACCAGGTCTTCATCAATGCCCAATACCTGACTAAATCCTTCACAAACGGGACAAGCACCAAAGGGATTATTAAATGAAAAAAGATTGGGAACGGGTTCTTCGAATTGGATACCATCGGCTTCCATTTTGTTGCTGAATAGCAATAGGTTCGTTTCATTCATTTCGAGCCAAACCTTTCCTTCACCCTCATAAAAAGCGGTGCCGATCGAATCATTCATCCGGTGAAGATCTTCATCATCCCATGCCCGGGTTACAAAGCGATCTACCATTACAAATACTTGCTGATTTTTTTGTACCAACTTTTTTTGAAGGGCAGGGTCGGATAATTCCATTAATTCTTCAATGCGCTCTAAAGAAGTAGTTTTAGCCGAGCGCAGATACAAGCGGGAAAATCCTTTCTGCATCAAGATATTCAATTCCTCCCGGGTTTCGCGATTAGCATGTTGGCGAAATCCAATCAGCAGGTAGGCCTTAGATCCCGCAGCGGCTGATGAGAGGGCCGAAATTACATCTCCGATATCATTTTTCTTTACTTCAATACCACTGATGGGCGATATGGTTTTTCCTACCCGGGCATATAGTAATCGGAGGAAATCGTAAATCTCCGTCATGCTACCTACGGTGCTTCTGGGGGTACGTGTAATTACTTTTTGTTCTATGGCAATGGCAGGACATAATCCTTTGATATCATCTACATCTGGTTTTTCCATGCGTGCCATAAACTGTCGGGCATAAGCACTTAAGCTTTCTGCATAGCGACGCTGACCTTCGGCAAACAAGGTATCGATGGTTAAAGACGATTTTCCGCTACCCGAAACTCCGGTTACCACCACCAGCTGCTGACGGGGAATACCCACCGAAACATTTTGTAAATTATGTACCCTCGCACCCTTGATTTCTATGTATCCATTGGGAGCAAGATGTGTTGGGGTAATGTTAGGAGCTGATTTTTTAGCCATAATCAATACAAAGTAAACACATAATTAGCGCTTATGTTGATTTATGGGATAAGTTTCCCCAATAAAAACGGACCATAATATAAATGGGATGTGAATAACCTTTCTTACCGAAAATCATCTTTCCACAAACCATTTATCGTATCAAAAGATGTATAATTTGTTCTTGAAAAAGAAAGAGTTAGCCGCGGTTAATTCAAGTTAACATCGAATTTTTTTAAAGTACCTCACGCAGCGATTATGAAAACAATGGATCACGTATCCGATAACGAACTGATAAGAGCCTTCCAGGAGGGAGATGCACATGCAGTAGAAGTACTGATAAATCGGTACAAAGACAAAGTGTTTTCATCACTGTTATTTTATGTGAAGGATAATTATCTGGCAGAGGATTTATTTCAGGATGTTTTTATCAAAATTATCGACACACTTCAAAATAAGCGGTACACGGAAGAAGGCAAATTTTTGCCCTGGGCGCTTAGGATTGCCCGCAATCTTTGTTTGGATTATTTCCGCAAGGTAAAACGAACTCCCACCATTAAAACCAGCGACCACAACGATATTTTTGAAGTACTCCACTTATCGGAAGATGCGCCGGATACCAAAATGATGCAGGGTCAATCGCATGAGCGGGTAAGAAGGATGCTCGATTTACTGCCAGAGGAGCAAAGAGAAATCATTGTTTTGCGCCACTATGCCAACCTTAGTTTTAAGGAAATTGCCCAAATTACCGACTGCAGCATCAATACCGCTTTGGGGAGAATGCGCTACGGTTTAATCAACCTGAGAAAATTGATGGTTGAAAAGCAAATTGCCCTCTAAAAAATGTTTATTTATTTCTCTTTGCAAATTCATTGCGAACCTCCTCTAGGTGCGCTATAAATTTATCCACGTCGGAATCATACCCATAACGAACGGTACTCAAGGGTTCTCCCTTGGTATCTAAAAACATATAGAGGGGCTGAGAATTAATACCAAACTTTTTCTTTTCATACGCCAGATTTCTATCGCCCACGGTAACAATCAGTTCTCCATCTTCTCCTTTTATCTGTTCGGAAATTGGCAACTCAGTAGTTTCATCTACGTATAAACTAATCAACACAAAATCGTTTTTCAAGCGCCGCAATACTTCGGGCTGCTTCCACACCTGTTCTTCCATTTTTCGGCAATTGGCGCAGGTGTGGCCAGTAAAATCTAGCATCACAGGTTTGTTAAGTACGCGGGCAGCTGCCAGTCCCTCCTCCAAATCAAAATAAGCAGTTAGTCCAAAAGGTACTTCTAATTTATCTATGTACTTACTAGGGGGCTTGGCATTAGAAGCAGGAGCAGCCGAAGGCGCATATTCATATTGCAGGTTGTTCAAATTAAAATCCTGTGTAGAAGCCGGCGGTATAAATCCACTCAGCATATTTAAAGGGGCACCCCATAATCCGGGAATCATATACAGGGTAAATGCCAGTGAAAACAAACTCAAGAAAAAGCGGGGTACCGACAAATGCGGTAAAGGACTATCATGCGAAAACCGAATCTTGCCCAATAGGTATAAACTGAGCAATCCAAAAATCACTATCCAGATAACCAGAAAAACATCTCTGTCTAATATGCCCCAATGATAGGCAAGATCTACATTCGATAAAAACTTCATTGCTAAGGCCAGCTCAATAAAGCCAAAACAAACTTTTACCGAATTCAGCCATACGCCACTTTTGGGAAGTGCAGGCAATAAGGCTGGAAAAAATGCTAGTAGAGAAAAAGGCAGGGCCAGTCCAAGTCCGAACCCAAACATACCTATAACTGGAGCCAAACCAAAGCCCTGCGAACTGGTTTGTCCTAACAAGGTTCCTACCAAAGGTCCTGTACAAGAAAAGGAAACAATTACCAGGGTAAGTGCCATAAAAAAAATACCCAACAATCCGCCTTTCCCAGCTTTCTGATCGGCTTTATTTGCCCAGCTATTGGGAAGGCTGATTTCGAAAGCTCCAAAAAAGGAAATGGCAAACACCAAAAAAATTACGAAAAATAACAGGTTGGCAGCTGAGCTGGTTGATATCCGGTAAAGGATGGAGTCACCAAAAATCAGGGTAAGCAATAAAGTAGGAATGGTATAAATGAGGATGATAGAAATGGAATACCAAAGGGCATTGCGCAGCCCCTCCGATTGGGTTGAACTTTTCTTAAGAAAGAAACTTACAGTAACAGGAATCAATGGAAATACACAGGGGGTTATTACTGCCAGTAGGCCGGTAAAGAAGCATATCAAAAAAATATTCCACCAACTACCCGTACTTCCCTCCACCCCATTTGCCGGAGCATTATTGGCAATAGGTACGCGAAAAGTATACGTGTTGCTGGGAAACTCATCGCCCTTTTTTCCCAGCCAATTGATGGTTCCGGAAATCGATTCTTTTAAAGAGGGGGATACGCTCACCGGAAACTCCCAGGAAACGCTGTCGGCATACACAGTATAGTGGGATGTATCTCCGGGGAATGCAATAACGGAAGGGGTACCTGCTGTAAGGCGAAAACTTGCAGCATTAAACGAAGGGAGAGCACTATCTATTTGTATTGTTCCACCCATTGGATTTTGCGTTCCATTGGCCGGATAAAGTGAAAATAGGCTCATACCCTTTTCGGGGATAGCCTGTATAGATAGGATTAGGGTTGAATCGTTTTTTCGGGTAGCCACTGCTTTCCAAGCAACCGCGGGCGAAGCAACTTGTTGCGCCTGCACCCCTGCCATTCCCCATCCAGCCAGCACAATCAGTAACCCGAATAATTTTTGCATACTTATGGAAGCTTAATATCAAAACTTTGTTTAGTAGGGGGCAAACACTTATTGTCGTTACAAACCATAAACTCAATAGTTCCGGCCACATTGGTTTTCACATTCCCCTTTACTGTAATTCGTTTTACAAACTGAACTTCATTGCTGAAATACACAACAGGTACAGGCGGATTACCAAAATTAGCATCGAGGGTTTTTTCGGCAGTACCCAGTTCGGTGGCTTTTCCCGCAGGAACCTGTAATAAAGGATTTGCCTTTATTACCACGGTTGTTGGAATGGGGCCACCCTTTCCCGTAAATTGGGAATAGATATGCCAAGGTTTATCAATGGTTGCCGATAAAATCACGTCGTAGGTATTGGCATTGATTTTTTTGGCAGAGAACGTCCAATGTACTGGATTCTCAATCTGAGCAGTTACTACCAAGGTAATTAAACAAAAAGCCAGTGTGCTGAGTATTTTTTGCATGTTGCTAGTTTTTTAAGAAGCCAATTCGTGTAACAAACCTAATTGAGCGAATACTTGTAATCCATCCCGGTTGCTCAATGCCGCCGAAGTGGCTCTTTCTGGATGAGGCATCATTCCAAAAACGTTACCTGCTTTATTTTGAATGCCGGCTATATTTCTGGCTGCGCCATTCGGATTGGCTGCAGCAGTTACCAATCCTGCGGCATCGCAATAACGAAAAATCACTTGTCCATTTGCTTCCAGCTCATCGAGTAATTGTTCATCAGCATGATACCTGCCTTCTCCATGGGCAATCGGAATTTTCAGCGCTTCTCCCGAAGCAGACTTAATATAAACGTTTTTGCAGATAAATTGCCGGTTCATATTTTGCAACAGTACCCCTGGCAGCAACCCACTTTCACATAAAATTTGAAATCCATTACAAACCCCCAGTACTTTTCCGCCTTGGTTGGCAAACTCGATTACCGACTTCATCATTGGGCTAAATCGGGCAATGGCGCCACAGCGCAAATAATCGCCATATGAAAATCCTCCGGGTAGTACAATACAGTCTTCAGTTGTAAATGCACTAATATCGCTGTCTTTATGCCAAAGAAAGCGCACTTCTGCTCCCAAATCCTGTTCCACTGCATCATACATGTCCCTGTCGCAGTTTGAGCCAGGGAAAACAACAACTCCAAATTTCATTTGCTCTAATTTATCCTGTTATAGAACCCAACCTATGCAAAGTTAACAAACAGGGGGGGTAACCCCGCTTATTTTTTCATAAAATACCAGTTGTGTAAAACCAATTGGGCCAAGAAAAGCCAAAAAAGCAGGTTAGGCATAATCAACCTGCGGGGAACCGAAAAAGCGGCAGAGAAAAAAGCGCTTACCGGAATCATCAACAACCAGGCCGACGACATTCCCTCCCGGCTAACCAAAAAGGGTAACATCATTAACAACAGAAGCATTAAAATTAAAACACTCCAATATTTGCGAATTTGCATCAGCATACGTCCATTAAACCGCTGCCAGTAAATAATTCCAAACAAAACGCCTATCGCCAATAACCCTAAGGAAACCGCCGTATACCAATCTATCATTTTTATAGGCAAGCCCCATGAAATGCGTGGCAATAGGGTAAAAAAGAACAACAGATTTTCGGAAAGATAGCCCCCCGCAAGTAAAAAATAATAGGGAATCATTACTCCTATCAACAAAACCAGCCACTCGTTCAAATTAAAGGGTCGAACAATGGCGAGTGCAAACAATACCAATACTACTAAAATAAAGAAGGGATGATAACAAATGATGGCTATACCAAGTACAAGGCCGGTATTAAACAGCAGGGTTTTAGGAGAGGCATGATTAAACAGCTTAGACAATCGTGCAAATAGCCAAATTACTAAATGACCCGCCATTAATGCCGGAGATAGGGTACACCAAATTGGAAACAATCCCGACAACAAAACCAGCGTCATTGCCGGCAGAAAATTATTGGTGGGAAACATTTTCAGGTTACTGAGTACCTGGTTTAAACGAAAGGCCTGAGAAAGTACCAGCGCATGATATAAAACAAATACAGCCACACCCGGCCAGTATTGTATAGAGTGAGCAATCAGCCAAGAAAAAAAGCCATTTTCTAAATCGAACACCGCCTGAGGTGAGTTGATAAAAAAATGCAGGTGCACGCTCATTGATAATATCACGAGCAGAAAAACATTAATGATAGACTTATCCCTGAATAAAAAAACCACAGAAAGAATTTAAAAATCTATTTTGGCAAAACAAATATATCCTCTAAACTGACAAGGAACCAACACCTGTCGTAACCCAATCTGCTTGGCATGACGAGGCATAAATTCATAGCCCTTATCTAAATTTTTGAAAGTAGGATTGCGGGTAAGCTGTCCTCCGGGTGCAATACTCTGATCCGACAAAATCAGGGTACGCTTTTCCTGAATATTATATAAAAAATGTAACTGGTCGCCCGTGTTCATCATACCAAACCCAATCATATCATCTGAATTATCATCAAACTGCGACTTCCGCACCACATTACTCCATTCCATTTTTCCAGAAGGCTCAAATGATAATACCAGCACATTTTCTGCATAATACCGAGTGAGTGTGTTGCCATTATTTAACATATTATTATACCCCCATGGATAAACACCGGAAGGACTGTTCCACATAAAATAATCCGAAGGCATTCGGTAGGGTGACCCATATAGGTAGTCCCAACGATTCAGGGTACTTCCACGAGAAGTAGTATACACCGACTCGGCCGAAAGAAGAAATCCTCCATCCTTACGTAAAATAATCTTATTAATAAAAAAATCATTAAAAGCTGTTTTCACAGGTCCTTCTCCCCGCGCATCATTGCGCAACTCATCCGAAAATGTGGTGGTTGCTTGCATTATTTCGGCATGCTTTTCTTTATCCCAGAGTGCATAATACAGTCCATCAATATTTCCTCGCCGTGCCTTACTATAAAATGAGGTAACCAGGTAATGTTTATTGATGTTATCAGCTTTAATGCGGATATCATCTAAAAAAACTCCTTTAATCTGCAGTTCACCCAAACGAATGGCATCCCACAAAGGATCTTTAAAAACCAAGGTTACCTTATTAATATTGTCGTTGCTGGAAGTTCCCGAAGCGCGGATGCAAACCATCTCACCATCATTAAGCAATGTAAATTCTGATAAGAAATCATTACTCTGCGGCATTTCAATAGGAACGACTGACTTTTTCTGCAAAGCCAGTTCGCGGTTAAACAGGCAGGTAGTGAGAATATGTCGCCGATCATTATGGGTATTGATTTTAAATACCATAATCTGCTGCTTGTCTTCACTGCTGATTACCGAATATATTTTGTTGTTCGACGAATAACTTATTTGCTCGGTAGAATCTAACAGCATTTCTTTACCAACCTGTTTCCCCTGGGCATCTATTTTGATGGCTGCGAAAATAACTGCCCCCTTCTGATAATACTGATATAGAAAATAAGAAAACTCAGGATACACCAAAAAATCGGTACTGAGCAATCGGGTACCCTCGGGTTGAAGCTTATTTTTTTCTAACAACTTCATATCGCCATCATAGGCACATATAAAATGCTGCTCCCGGTATCCTTTATAAATAAGATTGCGACCGTTAATTTTGCCAATCAGCTCGAACTGTAAAGTTCTGGGATCTTCCTTGTCAGGATCGGAATAAGCAATTTTTTGGGCAGAAATCACCCCCGAAAACATAATGCTTACCAGCAGTAGCCAAAGGATAGATTTACGCATAAGAATCGGTTTTACTGTTACAAATATAGGCCAGTCTTACCCTTAGGAAGAACCTTTCGCCCCTTAAATTCCACCAATCCCAATATTATGCCCCAACGAATTAAAATTACTTATACATTTGTTAAATATTCAAGGCAAAACGCATCCTTTTCCTGTGGGCAAGAATTATAATAAAGCTACCGGTGCCGGATTAATTATAGCACTGGGCATCATTTACGGCGACATAGGTACTTCCCCCCTCTATGTGCTCAATGAAATTATCAAGGGGCGTGTAATTAGCGAAGCCCTGATTTTGGGATCCCTTTCCTGCATCATATGGACCCTCACCTTACAAACAACCGTAAAATATGTGATTCTTACCCTGAAAGCAGATAACAAAGGGGAAGGGGGCATATTTAGCTTGTACGCACTGGTAAGAAGAAGGAAAAGGTGGCTGGTAATTCCAGCCATGTTAGGAGGGGCTGCTTTGCTGGCGGATGGCATCATTACACCACCCATTACCGTAACCTCTGCTATTGAAGGACTGAAACAAATTAATTCGCTGAGCCATATTCACCAAAGTACCATTGTAGGTATTGTGATAGGTATTATCACTTTCTTATTCATATTACAGCAATTTGGTACCGCTTCTATAGGTAAATTTTTTGGACCCATCATGTTTTTATGGTTTTCCATGCTGGCAGTTTTAGGGTCAGCTCACTTGATGGATGATATCCAGATTTTCAAAGCCCTGAGCCCACACTATGCGATTGAACTACTCACCACCTATCCAAAAGGCTTTTGGCTATTAGGGGCTGTTTTTTTATGTACCACCGGAGCCGAAGCCCTTTACAGTGATTTGGGGCACTGCGGAAAAGCAAATATCCGTGTTAGCTGGGGGTTTGTAAAAATCTGCTTGATTTTAAACTATTTAGGACAAGGAGCCTGGCTGCTGGCCAACTACAATGGCCAAATTATTAATGTGGATGGTTTCAACCCCTTTATCGGCATCATGCCTTACTGGTTCAAACTTACAGGTATCATCATTTCAACCATTGCGGCAGTTATCGCTTCTCAAGCATTAATCTCAGGCTCTTTTACCCTTATCAGCGAAGCCATGCGGTTGAACCTATGGCCTAAAATGAAAATCGTTTACCCTACCGAAGAAAAGGGTCAACTCTATATTCCCGGCATCAGTCTTTTAATGTTTGTAGGCTGTATCGGCGTGGTATTATTTTTTCAGAAATCAGAGAATATGGGAGCCGCTTATGGGCTTGCCATTACACTTTGCATGATCAGCACTTCCATTCTTTTTGCCAATTACCTGGTTAGCCAACGCGTAAAACCATTCTTTATTTATATTTATTTGGTGGTGTATTTGTTAATTGAAAGCTCTTTTCTGATTGCCAACCTGCAAAAATTCTTAAACGGTGGTTATGTTACCCTGCTTGTGGGGGGTGGATTATTCTTGGTAATGTATGTTTGGTTCCGCAGTCGGAAAATTAAAAACCGCTATGTAGAATTTGTTCGGCTAGAACAATATATACCCCTCATCCAAGAGCTAAGCAACGATAAAACCATCAGCAAACATGCTACCCATCTGGTTTACATGACCAGTGCTAATAATCCCAAAGAAATTGAACACAAAATCATTTATTCTATCCTGAATAAAAAGCCCAAGAGGGCAGATATATACTGGTTCGTGCACGTGGATGTAATAGATGAACCCTATACCTGCGAATACAATGTAGAACATATCATACCCAATGATATCATTCGCGTAGAATTCCGTCTCGGATTCCGGATGGAACAACGCATAAACCTGATGTTTAGAAAAGTGGTGGAAGACTTGGTAAACAACAAAGAAGTAAATATCACCAGTCGCTACGAAAGCCTGGAAAAAAATAATGTAGCCGGAGATTTCCAGTTTGTAGTATTGGAAAAATATTTGAGTCAGGATAACGAACTCCCCTTCTTTGAAAGGATCATTATGAAACTGTATTTTTGGCTAAAAGAAATCAGCCTGGGAGAAGAACGTGGCTTCGGCTTAGATCCGAGTAATGTATCTATTGAAAAATTTCCGCTGATTGTTGCCCCAGTTGCCGACCTAAAACTCAAAAGAGTTTTTCATGACGGATCTGAAGGCGAATAATTTTTAAGCTACTCTGCCGAAAAAAAACGAAATTGTTGCTTAACCTTTTCTGACTGTGTTCCCAACGCTGCTCTATTTTGTTGTTGGCTATCTGATAATTGCCCTGATTGTTTATCTGGTGCAGGATAAATTTATTTTCAAGCCCGAAAAGCTGGCACAAGATTTCGAGTATAAATACGATTTGCCCTTTGAGGAATTGTTTTTTAATGTAACAGAAGGAACTACTATAAATGGACTTCATTTTTATTGTAAAGAGCCAAAAGGGCTGGTACTGTATTTCCATGGCAATTCGAAAAGCATTAAAGGATGGGCCAAACATGCCCGGGATTTTTACCGATACCAATATGATGTAGTGTTGGTAGATTACCGGGGTTTTGGAAAAAGTACCGGAAAAAGATCCGAACAGCATTTGCTAAGTGATATGCAGTTTGTGTACGAAAAGCTAATCGAAAAATGTCCGCAGCACCATATGCTCGTATATGGCAGAAGTTTGGGTAGTGGGTTTGCAGCCAAAATTGCAGCCGATAATACACCCCGCTACCTGATTCTTGATGCCCCTTATTTTAGCTTTAAAAAAGTGGTGCAACGATTTACCCCTTTTTTACCCCATCGATGGTTACTGCGCTATCAGTTTCCTACCGACAAATGGATAAAAAAGGTAAACTGCCACACGTATATTATTCATGGAACCCGCGACCGGCTGATCCCTATCAGGCAAAGCGAACAACTGCAGCAAATCAATCCGCACAAAATTACCCTGATTAGAATTGAGGGCGGCGGACACAATAACCTACCTACGTTTCCCGAATACCATAATTTTATAAGAGATATCTTAAAATACTAAAGCCGGCATGCGCGCATTTTTCACACCCCGATTGAAAAGAATCTTGAAAATATTGCTGCTTGCCTATGCAGGAATTGGCATTGCCGGTTATTATTTGCAAGATTATTTGATACTGCACCCAGTTCAACTTGCGCCTGGTGCAAAATATACTTTCCAACAACCCTTTCAGGAAATCAATTGGCAGGTAGATGAAAAAACATCCTTTCATATTGTACAGTTCCCTACACCCGATTCAATAAAAAAAGGCGTTGTTCTGTATTTTCATGGCAATCGCGAAAACATCAATCGCTATGCCCGATTTGCCCCACAATTTACCCAAACTGGCTTCGAAGTTTGGATGGCCGATTATCCCGGATTTGGAAAAGCCCAAGGAAAAGCAACCGAAGCACTCATGTATCAGGAAGCGATTCAACTCTATCAATTAGCCAGAAAAAAATATACCCCCCAGCAGATTATTATTTACGGAAAATCAATCGGAACAGGGGTTGCAGCCTATCTCGCTTCTGAACGAGATTGTAAACAGCTGATTTTAGAAACCCCTTACTATAGCATCCAATCCTTACTGAAGCCCTTATTTTGGATGTATCCGCTCAATAATATGTTGCATTTTCAGTTTCCAACGAATCAATATATCCCCAAAATATCTGCCCCCATAACCATACTCCACGGAACACGGGATGGCGTTATTCGATATGGCAATGCGCAACAACTAAAGCCCTTGCTAAAACCCGGTGACCAATTTATTACCATTGAGGGAGGGTCGCATAATAACCTGCAGGAATATCCATTGATGCGAGCAACTATTCAACAAATTCTGCTGGCAAAATAAAGGGTAATCAATTTTACTGCACCAAACATATACTAAGAACAGAAGTATTGCTTAGGGTTCTTTCAGTGATACTTTTCGGTTACTAACAGACAGCACATAGGGCAGACCATGTTTGAGCGCCACGTTGGCGGTATCATGACTCACCGGAAAATCAAAACAAACCGGAAATGAATATTCCTGTACCTGATTCCGAATTACTTCAGTTACGCTCAAACCAAAAGGTATTTCCGTGTCTTTGGTATCCGTAAATCCTCCAACAATTAATCCGCCCAGTTTATCAAAAACACCACTGCGTTTCAGTTGTATCAACATGCGATCTATGTTATAAATATATTCTCCAATATCCTCCAAAAATAAAATGGCACCCTTTGTATGCAGGGCACTGGGGGAGCCAATCAGATGAGCAACCAACGATAAATTGCCCCCAATCAATGGACCGCTAACATTTCCCACCCGATTAAATGGATGGGGCACACAGGTATAGATTTGCTTTTTACCCAACAGTGCTTTTTTAAGGGTGAACACAGAACTTAGATCTTGTTTAGAAAAAGCTGCTGACATGGGTGCATGCAAACTGGCCATTTTCACTTGCTGATAAAGATGTGCATGCAAAACCGTAATATCACTAAACCCGATTATCCATTTGGGATATTTTTTCAACAGTCGAAAACTCAGCTGGTCAATCAGTCGGCTCAATCCATAGCCACCCCTGCCACAAAGAATGGCCTGAATATTTTTATCATCCAGCATTTGCTGCAAATCGGCTAATCGTTCTTCATCCGTTCCGGAAAAATAATGATGCTGATGCCCAACGGTTTTGCCGATTTTTACCTGAAAGCCCCAGCTTGTAAGCATCTGAATGCAATCTTTTGTTTTTTTGGCTGGCAGATAGCCGGAAGGACAAACAATACCAATAGTATCGCCTTTTTTTAAGTAGGGGGGAGTTATCATCCGGCTTGAATTTGGGTTAAAACAGATGTTTGCTCGCCTACTACCAGTTGATGGGGTACCCCGCATTTAAGCGCCACATTATTTTTCTGATGGCCTACTGTAAAATCAAAGCAAACGGGATAATTGAATTCCTTTACTTGCTCCCAAACGATATCGTAAATGGTTTTGCCAAAAGGTTCTTTGGGGTCGTCGGGCCGGATATTGGTAAAACTTCCCACGACTAAGGCTTTCAGTTGAGATAATTTTCCGCTGCGCTTTAAATTACAAAACATGCGATCGATGCTGTATAATGCTTCGCCCACATCTTCTACAAAAAATATTTTGTTGCGGGTATCAATATCGCTGTTGGTTGCAGATAAAGTTTCAATCATTTTCAAGTTACCGCCAATCAAAATGCCTTCCGCCTCCCCCGTTCTATTGCGCACATTAGCCGGAACGCTGTATTGAAGCGGCTCACCAAACAAAGCCCGGCGGATGGTATCCAATGCCTGTAACTGAACCGGTTCAAATAAGCTTGGGTCGGATGGGAAGCCCTCCGTCATTTTAGCGTGCAAAGAAGCCATACCTGCATGAGCATGCAGATGACTGTGAAAAACCGTGATATCACTATACCCGATAATCCATTTGGGATATTTTTTCAAAGGGGTAAAATCGAGCTGATCGATAATCCGAACGGCACCATATCCACCCCTGGCACATAAAATTGCTTTGATATCGGTTCGGTTAATCATTTCCTGAAAGTCGGCAGTGCGCTCCTCATCTGTTCCGCCGAATGTATGGTCTTTTAATCCCACGGTTTTACCGCTAACTACCTGCAAGCCCCAGTTTTGCAAATATTGAATGGCGGGGGCCACATCTTCAGCCATCGCAAATCCAGAGGGGCAAGTGATGCCAATCGCATCGCCTTTTTGCAACGTTGGGGGAATCTGCCATTTCCGAAGGGGATGTTTTCGATGCTGCGCCCCGGCTAATAGCGCGGAACTACTAAGCAATCCTGTGGTAACCAGGGAGGAAATAAAATGTGCTCGCTTCATGGTTTAAAAGTACCAAATACCGGTGGAATCGCCAATGGGGAGGCATTGTATGCAGATTTCGTACCTTTGCATGATTTTTAGGCAGAAATTGCCTGAAAATCAATGACACCAAAGCTGCAACATGACGCAACCTAAAAGATACCTGATTACTGCTGCCCTGCCCTATGCAAATGGGTATAAACACATTGGCCATCTGGCAGGTGCCTATTTGCCGGCTGATATCTATGTTCGCTACCTAAAAGCACAACAGAGAGATGTGGTGTTTGTTTGTGGAAGCGATGAACATGGCACGGCTATCCCTATTCAGGCATCTAAAGAGGGCACCACCGCTCAGGCAATTATTGATAAGTACCATCCTTTGATGGAACAGAACTTTAAAGACCTAGGTATTCAGTTTGATATTTATCACCGCACCAGCGACCCACTGCACCATGCCACTGCCCGTGAATTTTTTACCAAGCTGAATGATGCGGGACATCTTACCACACAAACCACCGAACAATATTTCGACGAAAAGGCACAAACTTTTTTGGCAGACCGCTATATAAAAGGAACCTGCCCCAACTGTCAGTTTCCCAGTGCATTTGGTGATCAATGTGAAAAGTGCGGCAAGAGTTTGAGTCCGGAAGAATTGATTAATCCGGTAAGTACCCTTAGCGGAGAACCCCCCATAAAAAAAACTACGCAACATTGGTATTTGCCATTAAACCGGCATGAAGATTTTTTAAGAAAATGGATTTTAGAAGAGCATGCCAACGATTGGAGAGCAACGGTGGTAGGTCAGTGCAAAAGCTGGATTGATGGCGGCCTTCAACCCCGGGCTGTTACCCGCGATTTAGATTGGGGAGTGGCATTGCCCGAAAACGTAAAGGGAGGTGCCGGCAAGGTTTTATATGTTTGGTTTGATGCCCCAATTGGCTATATCAGTGCTACCAAACAATGGTCACTGAATACGGGAAAAGACTGGCGCCCTTATTGGGAAGATAAAGACACGCGACTGATTCATTTTATTGGTAAAGACAATATTGTTTTCCATTGCATCATATTTCCGGTGATGTTGCAATTACATGGTAACATTTTACCCGACAATGTTCCTGCCAATGAATTTTTAAATTTAGAAGGCGATAAAATGAGCACCAGCCGAAATTGGAAACTGGATATGCAAGATTATATTAATGATTTTATCAAGGCGCCCGGAGGTACTGAATCGATGGCAGATGTGTTACGATATTACCTAACACAAATTGCTCCGGAAACCAAAGACAGTGAATTTACCTGGAAGGGTTTTCAGGATGCGAATAACAGTGAGCTGGTAAGTATTTTCGGAAATTTCATCAACCGAAGTCTGGTGCTGATGCACAAATTATGTAAGGGCAAAGTTCCGCCTATGCATGTGGAGTCGTTAACCGATACGGATCGCGCTATGCTCGAAAGTTTTAGTGGGGCTCGCAGCTCAATTGAAAATAACCTGGAACAATTTAAGTTTCGGGATGCTTTATTTGAAGTGATGGCATTTGCCCGCAGCGGGAATCAGTACCTGCAGAAGAAAGAACCTTGGATTTTCGCCAAGCAAGTAGATGCTGCTGGGCAGGTACTACCCGAGGCACAGGCGAATATTGACAATACCTTGCACATCTCCTTACAGTTATGTGCTAATCTGGCGATTTTTATACATCCTTTTTTACCTTTCACTGCCAGTAAAATTTGCTACTTGTTAAAAGTGGTAGACAAGATGTTACTATGGGAAAATGCAGGAAAAACTAAGTTACTGAGTACGGGTTATTCGCTACGTGCTCCTGAACTTCTTTTCAGAAAAATAGAAGACGAAGAAATCGCGCTTCAACTTACAAAACTACAATCGAACGTACGTATGGATACTACCACTAATCTGGGAGCAGAAGAAATAACACCAGCCGCACCGCAATATGCGCCTGTTAAGGAATTGATTGTGTACGATGATTTTGCAAAACTGGATTTACGGAATGGAAAAATTATTGCCGCCGAAAAAGTTGAGAAGGCGGATAAATTATTAAAGCTTACCGTTGACCTCGGTTTTGAAACCCGCACCATTGTTTCGGGCATAGCCCAATATTTTCAGCCGGAAGCCATTATTGGTAAACAGGTATCGGTAGTAGTGAATCTGCTGCCCAGAAAAATGAGAGGCATAGAAAGCAATGGTATGATTTTGATGGCGGAGGATGCTGGCGGAAAATTGCACTTCATTAATCCTGAAGGAGAAGTAGCACCGGGATCTGGCATCAGTTAATCGAATCATTTTTGTAAAATCAACTCGATGAAAAAAATCGCATTACTATTTTCATTTTTTTTCTGTTCCTATTCTATGGTAAGCGGTCAAGCTGCACTAATTGTATTATTGTTAGGAGATAAAGTAGCCACCGAAAAGTTTCACTTAAGTGTGGATGCCGGATTAAACATTTCGAGTTTACCGGGTTTGAAACAACAGCAATCGGCCCATGGATTATATTTTGGTCTAGGCACTTTTATAAAGTTAAATGATAAATGGGCCCTTACGCCTGAATTCAAGCCATTATCTCCCCGTGGGGCGAATCAGGTTGCTCCTTTAAGAGACTATGCTACTTCGATTAGTTCTGCTACCTACAGCTTTGAATTGAATTATATAGATGTTCCCGTATTAGTTCAATATAAAATTTCCGAAAAACTATTTGCTTCCGCTGGCCCACAAATCAGTTTTTTAACTTCCGCTACCCAGGTGGCTGCAGGAAACATCCCGGCAGGCACTACTGTTGATATAAAAGAAAAAATGAAATCGAACTTTTCTGCCACGTATTTTTCTTTTCCAATAGAAGCAGGCTATCATGTATCAGATGCCAGAAAGGGAAAGGGGATGGATATAAAAATCCGGTATGCTATTGGATTAAGTAATATGATAGCAGCCACTAATTATGGCTCGAGTAATGGGAGTACTTTTCAGGTATTTCTCTCATTTCCTTTTATCAAATAATATAGACCTTGCTCTGTTTGCACACCATTAGGTAGTAAATAAGTCTGTATTTATTAATAGTGAAATTTTATTGACTTCAAGCGGCAGCCTCCCAAAAGTATTCGCTATCAATCGGTTGCTATCACATTTTAATTATTCTAATTTTATAGTTGATTTTTTTATTATTTTGCCATATGAAGTCCAGCTTATTCATAAGAACTCTTTTTTTGTGTTCTTTGTTATGCTGTTCATGTACCCTCTTTGCCAACAATATCCTCGTCTCCAATATCTCCCTCACCGGGCGCAACATAGGCGCGCAAACGGTACTTGTGCAGT
>JBAXQE010000018.1:0-46561 GCA_037131895.1 Chitinophagia bacterium
CCGAACTGAAACTGAATGTTCCGGCTGTTGTGGTGTTGAACAAGATTGATGTGGCAGCCAACGGCAAAATAAAAGAAGCCGAAGCATTTTTTGCTGATAAACCCTATTGCAAAGAACTGGTGAAAATCTCTGCCCTGCAGAAAAATCACCTCGATACTCTGCTGTCTGTTTTACTAAAATACATCCCCGAAGGGATGCCTTTTTACAGTGAAGACGACCTAAGTGATTTGCCTACCCGATTTTTTGTGAGTGAACTAATCCGCGAAAAAATATACGAACTGTTTGGTGAAGAAATCCCTTACCACACTGCCGTAATGGTGAATGAATACAAAGAAAAAACTGACCTGATAAAAATACAGGCCGATATTATCGTAAACAGGGAATCGCAGAAAGCTATTTTAATTGGCGATAAAGGAAGTATGATTAAACAAATTGGCATGCTCGCTAGAAAAGATATAGAAGCATTTATCGGTCAAAAAATATTTCTCGAATTGTTTATTAAAGTCCGCCCAAAATGGCGCGATAATGATATGCAGTTGAAAGAATATGGATACCGCTAATCAGCGGAATCATTTAATGGTTTTATTATGAGTTATACTATTGCAATTGTAGGAAGACCCAATGTGGGAAAAAGCACTTTGTTCAACCGTTTGTTGGAACAAAGAAAAGCTATTGTGGATGATATCAGCGGAGTTACCCGCGATCGTCAATACGGAGTGGCAGATTGGTCGGGTAAAGTATTTAACCTGATTGATACCGGTGGTTTTGTGCCCCATGGTACCGAACTATTTGAAGCAGAAATCCGCACCCAGGTAAATATTGCCGTTGAAGAAGCCGATGCGCTTATTTTTCTGGTAGACGTGGCTACCGGAATAACCGACCTAGACGAATCGATGGCACAGATGCTGCGTAAAAGCAGTAAGCCTGTTTTTGTGGTAGTAAATAAAGTAGATAATGGCACCCGTGAATTAGAAGCTACCGAATTTTATTCCCTAGGTTTTGAAAATACTTTTTTTATCAGCAGTATTTCTGGCAGCGGCACCGGCGAATTACTGGATGCCATTACAGCTCCCATTCCTGCCGAAGTAATCGACCGAGAAATTCAAGAAGATAGCATCCCAAAATTTGCCATCGTTGGTCAACCAAACGTTGGTAAATCTTCTTTGTTGAATGCACTGATTGGCGCCGAAAGAAGTATCGTGAGTGATATCTCCGGAACTACCCGCGATAGCATTCATACCCATTACAACCTCTTTCAGAAAGAGTTTATGTTGATTGATACAGCCGGTATCCGTAAAAAAAGCAAGGAGAAAGACGATCTGGAATTTTATTCCATCATTCGCGCTATCCGTGCCATGGATGAGGCCGATGTATGCTTTATTGTGCTGGATGCGGTAAAAGGTATCACCGCACAGGATATTACCATTTTTAGTTTGGCGGTTCGCAAAGGAAAAGGAGTGGTAGTGTTGGTGAATAAATGGGATATGGTGGAAAAAACTACCAATACACCCCGCGACTATGAAAAAGCGTTGAAACAAAAATTGGCTCCCTTTACCGATGTGCCCATTATTTTTATTTCTGCAAAAGAGAAAACAAGGATATTTAAAGCCATTGAGGTAGGCCTGGAAGTATATGCCCACCGAAATCAAAAGATTCCCACAGCAAAACTGAATGAAGTGATGCTGAAAGCCGTAGAATCGTACCATGCACCCGTAGTTCGTGGAAATGTGGTAAAAGTGAAATATGTAACCCAATTGCCTACGCCAGTTCCCTCTTTTGCCTTCTTTACTAATTATCCCGACGACATCAAAGCACCCTATAAAAACTACCTAGAAAATAAACTTCGGGAACATTTTTCATTAAATGGTGTGCCGGTTCGGATTTTCTTCCGCAAAAAATAGAGCAGCCCTTTTTACAGGTAACATCGCCAATTTTGCCGCTTTCGGCATGGGGAGTATGTCAGATTGTACCCCATACACCCGCTGGAATAGCATGGCACTAATATTGATTAACATTGAAATACTTCCCATTTCCACAAAAAAACCGGGGGGTGTCATTTTGTCGTAATATTACTTTCTATGTCTCAACATAATTTTTTCAATAGTCGTGAGGAGGACTCAGATTTTATGCCCATTATCCCATTTAATGATGAGGATTTTGAGTTGGATAATGGGTTAGTTGTGCCCGAAGTGCTTCCCATTTTACCCCTGCGCAATACCGTTTTATTTCCCGGAGTAGTACTACCCATTACGGTAGGCAGAGATAAAAGTATTCAAGCGGTAAATGACGCTTATAAAGGTGAAAAATTAATCGGCGTTGTTGCCCAAAAAGATGCCGCTATTGAGGAACCGTTGGCGGAAGATTTATGCACCATCGGAACAGTTGCTAAAATTGTAAAGCTGATTAAAATGCCCGATGGGGGCACTACTATTATCATTCAAGGTAAAAAGCGTTTTGCCTTAGGGGAAATGGTTCCCGGGGTAGATTATTTTAAAGGTGCCATCCAAATTCTACCCGACCAGCCTATTCCCGAGTCGGAAGAGTTTAAAGCACAGGTGAGCACTATTAAAGACCTAGCAACCCAAATCATTCAACTCTCACCCAATATTCCTACCGAGGCGGGAATCGTGTTGAAGAATATAGAGAATCCCACTTTTTTGGTAAACTTCGTTAGCAGCAACCTGAACAGTGAATTACAAGAGAAACAACATCTGCTCGAAATGGATCAGGTGCAGGAACGTACCGTTCACTTGATTAAAATTTTACAAAAAGAATTGCAGTTTGCCGAGTTAAAAGATAAAGTTACCAATAAAACCCGCACCGAAATTGATAAGCAACAGCGCGACTACTTTTTGCAGCAACAACTAAAAAGCATTAAAGACGAACTGGGCGGAGATACCAACGACCGCGAACTGGTAGAGATGAAGAAGAAGGCCGAAGATAAAAAATGGCCCGAAACAGCTAAAGTTGCCTTTAAAAATGGAATGGCCAAACTCGAGCGCATGCATCCCACCACACCCGATTATTCTGTGGTGTACAACCACCTCGATTTAATGCTCGACCTCCCCTGGGAAGAATATACCCTGGATAATTACGATCTTACCCATGCCGCCGAAGTGCTCGATAATGATCATTATGGCATGAGCAAAATAAAAACCCGTATTCTCGAATACCTCGCAGTATTAAAACTGAAAGGGGATATGAAGAGTCCGATCCTTTGTTTTTTAGGCCCTCCCGGAATTGGTAAAACCTCTTTAGGTCGCTCCATCGCCCATGCAGTTGGCAGAAAATATGTGCGGGTGAGTTTGGGTGGATTGCACGATGAAAGTGAAATACGCGGACACCGGAAAACCTATATTGGTGCTATGCCGGGCCGGATTGTGCAGAATATTCGGAAATGTAAATCATCTAATCCCGTAATGATATTGGATGAGATAGATAAAATAGGCAACGATTTTCGCGGCGACCCTTCTTCTGCTTTATTAGAAGTTTTAGATCCTGAACAAAACCATTCATTTTACGATAATTACCTCGAGCTGGAATATGATTTGAGTAAGGTGCTATTTATTGCTACTGCTAATAATATCCAGCAAATTCAGCCGGCCCTGCGCGATCGTTTAGAGATTATCGACCTGAGTGGCTATGCTACAGAAGAAAAAATTCAAATCGCCTTACAACATTTGGTGCCCAAACAAAAAGAAGCACATGGCTTAAAAGATACCAACTTTCAATTGAGCGCAGCTGTGCTGGAAAAAGTAATTGAAAATTATACCCGCGAAAGTGGGGTGCGTGAACTCGATCGGCAACTCGCCTCTATTATGCGTTATCAGGCAAAGGAATTGGCTACTAAAGACAAATTAAAATCTACCGTAACACTGGCAGATGTAGAAAAAATTCTGGGCCCTACGAAGTATAACAACGAAATGTATAAAACCGCATTGATGGCAGGTGTGGCGGTTGGTTTGGCATGGACCTATGTGGGCGGAGATATCTTGTTTATTGAAACCCTGCTGAGTGACGGAAAGGGAGAATTAAAGCTAACCGGAAACCTCGGTAATGTAATGAAGGAGAGTGCTAGTACCGCATTAAGTTATGTGCAGGCCCATGCGAAAAAATTTGGCATCGATTCAAAAATATTTGAAAAAAAGAATGTCCACGTGCACGTTCCAGAAGGCGCTACGCCCAAGGATGGTCCTAGTGCCGGTATTACCATGCTTACCTCTTTGGTATCGGCTTTTACCGGAAAAAAAGTAAAACCCTTTTTGGCCATGACGGGCGAGATAACCCTGCGCGGACAAGTATTGCCGGTAGGAGGTATCAAAGAAAAAATACTGGCAGCCAAAAGGGCCGGATTAAAAGAGATTATTCTTTGCGCACAAAATGAGAAAGATATCCGCGAAATAGATCCTGAATTTATTAAGGGGCTTAGTTTCCATTATGTAAAAACCATGCAGCAGGTGATCGACCTTGCATTGGTATAATCGGTATAGTTGGTCATTCTTTGTTAGATTTGACCTATAATTTACCCGATGCGAAAAATGCTCCTCCTTATGGTAGGCTGGCTCCTGGTTTTGCAGGGCAGTTCACAAACCCTAGGGGGCAATGCAGTATTTAACTTTCTGAACAATGCGGTGGGGGCACGAACTGCCGCTTTGGGTGGATTGAATATCTCTGGTATTAATAAGGATGTTTCCCTTGCCTTTCAAAATCCAGCCCTTTTGCGTTCAGTGCATCATGGTCAGATCAGCAGCACCTTCAACTCATGGGTTGCCGGAATTAGTAATTATTCGTTGGTAGCCGCTTCGCAAATACCTTCCATAGGATGTATAACCGGTATTGGAGTTAACTACTATAATTATGGAACCCTTTCCCAAACTGATGCTTCCGGTAATATACTCGGTCAATTTCGGCCCATGGATTATGTGGTGCAGGGGATGATCAGTAAGCAATATAAAGAACGATTTACGGGAGGGATTACCCTAAAATACATACAATCTAATTACGGTATGTTTCGAAGTTCGGGGATTGCGGTAGATGTGGGCATTGTGTATCGAGATTCTACTGCAGGCTGGCAAGCTTCGGTGTTGGTAAAGAATATGGGAACCCAATTATCTGCTTATGTGCCGGGTTCTCCAAAAGAAGAAATTCCCTTTGATTTACAGATAGGAATTTCGAAAAAACTCGAAAATGCACCCTTCCAGTTTTCATTAACTGCCCGGCAATTGCATCGCTTCAATACTTTGTACAATGATACCAGCTTTCGTGCTGCCGAAGGGGAAATCAATTATACACAGGTTTCAACTCTGCAAAAAGTACTATCTCATCTCACCCTGGGCGTTCAAGTGTATCCGCATGAAAAACTAGAATTGATGGCGGGTTATTCTTTCAGACGAAGATCTGAACTGAATGTGTTTAATCAGGTGGCGGGATTGAATGGATTTACATTTGGTACTGCCCTGCTGTTAAAAAAGATGCATATTCAATATGCTACCGGATTGTATCAGCGCAATATGTTTCATCAAATTACCATCAATATAAACTGGCTAGGTCAGCTATAAAAAATAAGCCGGAAATAGGTAGTCAACCCTTTGGTTAACCAGCTATCTCCGGCTGATAGGATATGGATAAAGGGCTGCGGAACACACAGTTGAATTTATTCAGCAGTTGCCTCTGTATGTTTAGATACCATACTTTAACATTGTGTTGCCTTGGGCAAAAAATTGTTAATTCCCTCCGGTTTTCTTTGGGGATGGGGGAGTAGTTTTGGGTGGAGTGGGCAGGGCTGCAGGTGGTTTATTGTCTGCCGGTTTTGGCAGGTTTTCACTTGCGGGTATATTTTTCGGCTTGTTGCCTAATAAACTGGTATCCGACTCTGCACCAATATTTTCGGTTGCTTTAGAAACTTCATAACCGTTTTCAACACCTGTGGCATTCACTTCACTTTCCCCGCTTTGTATAGGTACATTGCCATTAGTATAATCAATTTGAAAATCGGTATTGATTTCTTCCGGTTTGGTAAAGGTTAATTTGGTATCAATGCCGCAGGTAGGGTCGTTGGCGGTTTTATTCATAAAATAGGCCCAAATAGGCATGGCCGCCCGGCCCCCCTCTCCATTTTTACTTTCTTTATTAAAGCGGATAAATCGGTCATCGGCACCTACCCATCCACCGGCCAGCAGTTGAGGCGTATAGCCCATAAACCAGGCATCACTGTTGTCGTTGGTAGTTCCGGTTTTTCCGGCAATTTCTAATCCTGCCGGCATATCATATCCCCATATTCCTGCACCTGTTCCGTTCGTCATTACCCCCTGCATCATTTTTATTACTGAATAGGCTGTTACATCACTAATCACTTCTTTACGGGTTGGAACAAAATTGGCCAGCACATTTCCATTTCTGTCTTCAATGCGGGTAATGTACATGGGTTTGGCACTAAATCCTCTTCCAGGGAAAATGCTATATCCTTGCATCATTTCAAATAAAGAGAGTTCCACCGCACCAATACCTATAGAAGGGTAGGCAGGAATTTCAGATTTGAAATCGCATTTCCGCAAAAATTCAATCAATCGTTTGGCTCCGTTATTGCCGTTATTGTCTATTTGCTTTAATATATAAGCAGTCGCACAGTTTCTAGATTTGGCCAGTGCCAGTGCCATCGGCATCGCAGCTCCGGTGCAGGTTTTGGTAGTAGCCGGCACCAACCCATAACTACCGAAATTCTGTTGGTTGTCGTAAACAGTGGTATTAGGAGTAAATCCAGCTTCTTCAATGGCCAAACTGTACAAAAGCGGCTTCATGGTAGAACCTACCTGTCGTTTGGTATTGATATTGGCATGATCGTATTTAAAGGTTTTATAGTCGATGCCACCTACCCAGGCTTTGATTTGTCCATCCATCGGATTCATCACAATAAAACCTGCTTGCAGCATTTGCCGATGATACTTAATTGAATCATAGGGCGTCATCAGGGTATCTTTACCCCGGGCATTGTTCCATGCGAAAACGTGCATGTTTACTGGTTCGAGGAATGATTTTTTAATTTCTTCTTCATCAACCCCCTCTTTTTTCATGTTTCTCCAGCGATCACTTTGCTTCATGGCCGACTCCAGCACATGCTCATATCCCTTCCAAACAGAACCCGTTTTTATATTTTCCTGATTGTTGAATAATTTTTGAAGATAGTTCATATGTCGGGCAACGGCTTGCTCGGCGTAAATTTGCATGCTGGGATTGATGGTGGTATAAATTTTCAATCCATCCCGATATAAATCGTAATTGTCGCCATTATTTTTCTTGTGTTCCTTGCACCATTTTTTCATTTCTTCTCCCAAAATCATTCTAAAGTAAGGTCCCAATCCGTTGTTCTCATCTAGCTTTTTAAAGTTTAGTTGTATGGGCTGTTTTTTAAGAATAGCTGCTTCGGGAGCAGTTAGAAAATTTTTGGTAACCATCCGGTTTATCACCAGATTTCTCCGGTCCATCGCCCGCTTGGGATTGGTTCTGGGGTTATAAATGCCGGGTCCATTTACCATGCCTATCAAAACAGCGGCTTCCTCAATATTGATGCGATCAGGTTCTTTTTGAAAAAAGGTTTTGGAGGCATTACGGATGCCAAAAACATTGTCTCCAAATGCAACCGTATTTAAATAGAGCGATATAATTTCTTCTTTGGTAAAATTTCGCTCCAGTTTAATGGCAATAATGGCTTCCTTTAATTTTTGAATGCTGCGTAAGAAAATGTTTTTAGTGCTCCAATTTTCTGTAAACAGGTTTTTGGCTGTTTGCATAGTAAGGGTGCTGCCACCCCCTTCACTTCCTAGAAAAAATAAGGCCCTTCCTACGGATAGGGGATCAATGCCACTGTGGTCGTAAAATCTTTTATCTTCTGTTGCAACCAATGCTTGAACGGCAAAAGGACTGATATCTTTATATTCTGTGATGATTCTGTCTTCAATGTAATATTTTCCAATGGGTGTTCCGTCATCTGCAAAAACCTGGCTGGCTAATGATGCAGTGGGGTTTTCAATATCTTCTAACTGCGGCATTGCACCCATCCAACCAAGGTTGATCATGATTACCAGTAAAACAAATAAACCGATGCATGCGAAAAAAAATCGCCAAAAATATTTTACAGCCTTTGTCATAGTAGAGGTATTCTTTTTCATCCTGTTTTCAAATATCCTTATTTTTTACTAATCCAGCGTTGCTATTCCCGAATAGCCAATGGTTCTTTCCACATTGGCTAAAATTTTTCAGGATACAATTCGTGCAGGAAACTATTGTAGCCTTCTATATCCTGACTTGCCTGCAGGAGTGCCAGGTTAGCTGGACTAATCATACTAAACTTATATTTATTTGATCCCAGCCAGGGCAAAATTCGGGTAGCCGTGGAGGGGCGCACTTTTTCCATGTATTGCAGGGCCTGGTCAAAATTTTCAAAGGGTCCGAAGAGCAAATATTGAAATTGATTGTTGATTTTACGAATAGATATAGCAATGGGTCGGTTCAGCGAAAGTTGTTGATTAAAGCGGGTAAAGGCATTCTTGCTTTCGCTTACAAAGATGGGGTCTACTTTATCGAGCATGAGCACCAGATAGGCGGTATCGTTGGGATTAATGTTGTAGCTATTCCCTTTCAACTGGCTGGTTGCATTACCTGCTAATAGGGTAATCGGTTTCGATCTGATAAGGGGCGCAACAGGGGAGGAGGGAGCCGTTGGGTTGTATTCTTTTCCAGTTTTAACCAATTCGGTATTATTGGGTTTTACTAATAAATTTTTAGCAGTCAACAGTTCAGTAGGTGCTTTGGCAGATGGAAGCGATTTAGTAATACTGGGTATGGTAGCCGTAACGTCCACATCTGCGCCTCTGCGTAAATCTTCTTCTCCTCTTTCGATGGATAAATTACTTAAATAGGCTTCTATCTGATTTCTGCGTTTGAGCACATCAACCATGGTTGCCGATTTTTCAGCTAAGGTTGATTGGGGAAAAAGGCGGGATATATTTTCCAGGCGGTTGATGGCAATACTATCTTGTTTGTTTTTGATATAGTAGATAGCTTCAATGTACAATAGTTGCGGCTTCCAATAGGAATTGCCCAGTTCTTTATCGGCTTTTATTTTTTCGGCTTTCGCTTCTTCAAAAGAGCCTTCTATAAATAACTGGTAAACTTTTTCATATCGAAGGGTTGCGGGGTCTTTCTCTTTTTCTTTGCCTGCCTGGTTCAGTTGTTGGGTTAGTTTTCCTTCCGGATATCCCGCTTTCAATCTCGCAGCCATTGCATTTGCCCGAACAGGGTCACCGATTTTTCTATAGCAATAGGCCAAATTAAAAAGCGAAACTTCTACTTCACTGCTTTCGGGGAAACGTTTGAGGATCGATTCATAAATTTCAATAGCGGTGGGGTAGTCTTCCAGTTGATTTTGAAAAGTGAGGGCATTCTCTAGCAGGGATTTTAAAATAACCCCATTTGATTGACCCATTTTTAAATCATCCAGGGGTATATTTTTATACAACGATTCGAGGGTGATGTCTTTATCATCAGCCTGATTAACCGTGGCGGTTACCAGTGCAGTCTGCGGGTCGGGAAGGTTATTGGTTCGGTTAAGGGTTCTGTTAACCATATTTTGCCTTCTCCAGTTATCTACATTCGGCCGGCTGCCCCATTTATTTTTGAATTCATTAATGCCTTTGGAGCGCAGGTTGGCATTTAAAAAATAAAATTCACCCGATCCCGAAGCTGCAAACAGCGATTGATTACCTAAGGGATTACTGATGCCAATAGGGTCTGCATTGGGCAAATCTTTTAGCCCTTTTTCTTTTCTAGCTTGTCGTAAAACTTTTTTCACTGCCAAATTTCTTTCTTCAGCCGGCATACCCGCCAAAGTTTGCAGACTATCTTCTCTTTGTATGGCTAGTATATTATTGGCAATAATTTTTAAAGCGGGTTTTCTTTCAGCAACTCTGCGGGCATCTATAGGGTCGGGAAGATTTGATCGGATACTGTCGTAGAAGGCTTGTGCAGGAATATATTTTTTTTGCTGATAGTTGATATCTGCCAACAGCAAATAACTTTGATCACGTTGTTTGTTGTTATTGATGCTGGATTCTACACTTTTTAGCAGAAGTTGCTGCGCATTGTCGAAATGTTTTTGTTGTATTTCTAATTGGGCTGCCGCATAGTAGATGATGTCGCGGTTGCTTTCATATTTGTCTTTCTTGGCCATTTTCAGCAGCTCTTCCAGATTTTGCTGAATGGCATTGGTTTCTTTTCCCGCCGCCAATTTTGCCACCTGTAATCTGGCATAAATTTCTAATAGGGGATCATGGGTAATTCGAATGGCCTGATTAAACCATTTGATGGCTTCCTCATTTTGTTGGGCGAGTGCAAAAAGTTGGGCTGCCAGAAAATAGGTTCTGTCTTCCGATGCCGTTGCATAATCTTGGGGAATAGACTGCACTAATTCGCGTGCTGCTTGTTCCCACGCCTGTTGTTTATAGAAAACATAGGCAGTAATTTCGTGCAAAAAGGGTTGTAAGCGCAGTGGAAATTGGGGATCTTTTTTCAATAACTCCAATAAAGTAGCCGCTTCTACATAGTTTTCCTGCTCAATCTGATTGCGGGCTTGCCATAAAAAGCTTTCATTGCGGCTTGGTGGAAAGCTAGTAATTCTTTTCCAGAGGTTTTTACTTTCGCGGGTGGCAATGGTAAATACACCATTGGTATTACTGGCATTACTACCAATGGGAACATCATACCCATCGTCTTTTGGTGCAAATGCATAATTGATATATTGAAACACCACTCCAGCCGAATCAAAATGCTGTTGAAACAAATAAGCTCTGCCCATGAGCATATATAATTTGTCTACCCAATCACTTCTCAAATCATGCAATAAAATACCAGCGGTGCATTTGTAAATTACGGTATCTAAAAGCGGATCGCTAACGGTTTCGGAAAGTTGATACGGATAAAAGGGCAGCAATTGAGTATAGTCGTCGGGTTGAAGGGCTGCTGCCCGTTCTTCGATCTCATTCATCAACTCCCGGGCATTAAAGTGATAATTAAAACGGCTCACCGTATTATTGTAAACCCTTCTTGGATAGGTGAATTTTTTATTGCCCGAGCGTTCAGAAGAGAGTGTTCGGTTTTCGTATTTGGCCGGTTTCGGAACTTCAATGGAAGTGTTTGGCTGAGCCTTTAGCAGTAGTG
The DNA here is from genome assembly GCA_037131895.1 of Chitinophagia bacterium. GTDB lineage: Bacteria > Bacteroidota > Bacteroidia > Chitinophagales > Chitinophagaceae > Sediminibacterium. The sequence continues at coordinate 11,212 of JBAXQE010000018.1, forward strand.
GAAAACAAAGGATTACTACAAGCCATTTCGGTCGCCAGTAGTTGGGAATACAAATTGATAAATAGGTTGTAAGTGGCCTGTACATAAAATGTGTTTAAAATTACATTTATTTCTGTTGCCATTCTACGGAAAAAGCAGCCAAGTGTGTACCTTTAACCTGTTTTTATCAAATGGCAACTAGCGAATTCAATAATACCCTCAGCCGACTCCGGAACAGCTATCGTTTGGTAGTGATGAACGATGATACTTACGAAGAAGTGGTAACCTTTCGGTTATCGCGTTTGAGCGTGTATATTGGCTTTAGCACACTGTTTGTTTTACTGGTGGGCCTAACCATTGCCCTGATTGCATTTACTCCGCTCAAATACTATATCCCCGGTTATGGTACCCGCGAAAGCAGAACCGCCCTGCAGGTATTAAAAATTCGTACCGATTCACTCGAAAGGGCCATCCATTATAAAGACCAGTATTTGGATGGGGTAAAAAAAGCCTTGTCTGGAAATGGCATTCAGGAATTAGACACTATTCCAGTTACTGTACCCTCTTCCCAAACCTCCATTGATTAATTAACTACAATGCGTAGATTATTCGATAAACAAATGATGCCCTTGTGGACGGCTTTTCTGTTGGTTTCAGCACTGCTGGTTATGGGATGGAATCAACTACCTGCCAAACAGATTAATCCATGGGTGGTGTTAAGTGCAAATGCCCTTTTAATGGGTATTGCTGTACTTAATATTGCATATCACCGATCCAGTCTACAAAAAAAGAATCCCCAGGCGGTTTTACGAAGTGTGATGGGGGCTACCATGGTAAAGCTTTTTGTGCTGGCAGCCCTGGTAATTATTTATTTAGTGATTGCCGGTTCTGCCCGAAGTATTTATGCAATAATTGTATCTATGGCACTGTATATCATATACTCATGGCTGGAAACTAAAATTTTACTTCAAATGAAATCGCCGCACTAATGGCTGCCACTGAACATCCCTTGCAGGCTTTGGCGGCTTATTTACCCGAGGGCAGTTTTGAGCGGGTGGCGGAATTTCTTCATCAGTATAAAGTACACTTAACCATTACCCGCCAGCGGAAATCTGTATTGGGCGATTACCGCCATGCTGGCAGAGAAGGAAATCATCGCATTAGTATTAATGGAAATCTTAATAAATACGAGTTTCTTATAACTTTGTTGCACGAATTGGCTCATCTGCTAACTTTTGAGCAATTTCAGCATCGGGCAGCACCGCATGGCATAGAGTGGAAACAGCAGTACAGTCAATTATTGAGTCATTTTGTAGCGCATCAGATTTTCCCGCCCGATATTGTTCGTGCCTTGCAGGCATCCATCCGTAATCCGGCTGCTACGGCCAATGGGGAAACGGATTTGTTGTTGGTATTGCGCAAGTATTCGATTCAAAAAAAGGAGGGCTACATCACCATGGAGGAATTAGGAGAAGGGGAGTGGTTCCAGACCGAAAATGGGAGAACCTTTCAGAAAATCAGCCGACGACGCAAACGATTTACCTGTATAGAACAATCTTCCGGACTCAGTTATAGCTTTAGTGCGGTAACTGAGGTAAGAAAAATTGAACGTCCAGCCCCCAAAAAATTGTAAGTGGTAATTAGGCTACTGCCTTTTTTACCAAATCAGCTGCTTCGCTTAGTTCGATGGCAGACTGCACTTTCAGGCCACTTTCGTCGATTAGTTTTTTAGCTTCTACTGCATTGGTACCCTGCAAGCGAACAATGATGGGAATATTGATATTACCCATTTTGTTGTAGGCATCAATCACCCCAGAAGCAACCCGGTCGCAACGTACGATACCGCCAAAAATATTAATGAGGATGGCTTTTACATTAGGATCCTTTAATATAATTCTGAAGCCGGCTTCAACGGTTTGTGCATTGGCAGAACCACCCACATCCAGAAAGTTGGCAGGCTCGCCACCGCTTAGCTTAATCATATCCATGGTTGCCATGGCCAATCCGGCACCATTTACCATACAACCTACGTTTCCGTCGAGTTTAACGAAATTCAAGTTAAACTGTCCTGCTTCTACTTCGGTAGGGTCTTCTTCTGAAACATCGCGCAGGGCAGCAATATCCGCATGCCGCATCAATGAATTATCATCGATATTCATTTTACAATCCACCGCAATTATTTTATCGTCGCTGGTTTTAAACAGGGGATTAATTTCCAACATGCCGCAATCGATGCCTACGTAGGCATTGTATAGATTGGTAACAAACTTCACACAGTTTTTAAAGGCATCACCCGATAACCCGAGGTTAAAGGCAATTTTGCGAGCTTGAAAACCCTGCAATCCACCGCTAGGATGGATCCACTCTTTAAATATTTTTTCAGGAGTATTGTGCGCCACTTCTTCAATATCCATACCGCCTTCTGTACTGTACATGATAACGTTCATTCCTTTGGCACGATCTAACAAGATAGAGAGATAAAACTCTTTTACTGGATTGGCGCCGGGGTAATAAACATCCTGCGCGATTAATATTTTGTTTACTTTTTTTCCAGCGGCCCCGGTTTGAATGGTAACCAGGGTTCCGCCCAGAATATTTTTTGCTATTTGGGTAACTTCTTCTAAACTTTTTGCAACCGCAACCCCCCGTTGTTCAGTACCCTCAATTTTTCCTTTACCCCTTCCGCCGGCATGAATTTGTGCCTTGATTACGGCGAAATTATTGCCGGTTTCGGTTTTTAACTGGCGATAAGCTTCTTCAGCAGCCATAACATTATCAACAGCAATACCCTCTTGTACCGGTACCTGATATTTTTTCAACAGTTCTTTGGCCTGATATTCGTGGAGATTCATGCGGAATTTTTTTGCGAAGATAATGCAAAGCCCGATTGGTTGGGGGTACTTTTAAAAGGTTGCTAACAATTATTTTGCTAATTTTGAAGTCAACAGCAAATAATCGTTCATTTAAAAAAAATCGCATGAAAAAAACACTCCTTTCTTTCGCAGCCATCTTACTGGTTGCCGCTTTGGTTTCATTTGTTCCTGCTTCCCACCACAACTTCGCAGATTTGGCGGTTAACCTCGAAAAAAGCCGTATCGATTGGGTTGGCTCTAAGAAGTCTGATTTCCATACCGGTATTGTACCCCTGAAAAGTGGAACAGTATCTGTAGAAGGTGGAAAATTAACAGGTGGCAAATTTGTAATTGATATGGCCAATTTGAAAGTAACCGATGGTGCAGGCGATCGCCTGGCTGGTCACTTAAAATCAGCTGAAATTCTGGATGTAGCTAAAAATCCGGAAGCAACTTTTGCAATCAGCAAAGTTACCTATACATCAGATAATACCGCTTCTATTGCTGGTTCATTAACCTTTAATGGCACTACCTTGCCATTGGTTTTTAATGCTAATATTCGCAATTCCGACGACAAAGGATTTTTTGCTCAGGCTTTCTTTAGCTTCGACAGAACTTTGTTTGGCGTAAAATATGGAGTAGGTGCCGTTTCTAACGACGTGCAGCTGGCCATTCACCTGTTTGCTAAATAATCTAGATAAAATAGCTTCATTCTTTTGCCCGTCCGCCTTTGGCAGATGGGCAATTTTTTAAGCAGATCATCGTAACTTGTACCAAAAAATAATCCATGTTAGCCCAAACGCTTGCCGAAATTCCTGAAATACAAATGATTCCCGGATATTTTGCCCGATTTGTTCATACCGAACGAATGACGCTTTCTTATATAACTGTAACAGCTGGAGCGGAATTGCAGGAACATGATCATCCGCAAGAACAGGTTTCTACTGTTTTAGAAGGGGAATTTGAGCTTACATTGGCTGGGAACCCCATTCGTTTAAAGCCCGGGGAAGTGCTGGTGATACCATCCGGAACGCGCCATTCAGGAAAAGCTATCACAGATTGCAGACTCTTGGATATTTTTACGCCAGTTCGGGAAGATTATAGGGCCCTAACAGAAAAAGCGGCTGCTACCCAATAAGTATACCTATCCTTCGGCATGTAATTTTTCGATGGCTGCCGTTAGTTTAGGCACCACTTCAAACAAATCTCCCACAATTCCGTAATCGGCCGCCTTAAAGAAGGGAGCTTCAGGGTCTTTGTTGATTACTACAATCACTTTACTTCTGTTTACCCCGGCCAGGTGCTGAATCGCGCCAGAAATTCCAAGGGCTATATACAGGTTAGGCGCAATTTGAACCCCAGTTTGGCCCACATGTTCGTGGTGAGGTCTCCAATGGGCATCGCCTACTGGTCGGCTACAGGCGGTTCCGGCTTTTAGAACCTTGGCCAGATCTAATAATACACCCCAGTTTTCTGGTCCTTTCAAACCTCTTCCGCCGCTTATTACAATATCTGCTTCGGTAAGTGGAACTTCTCCTTCAATTTTATTTACGGCAGTAACTTTTCTTGTAGAAGCTGGAACCGGAATTGACAAACTGGTAACAACGGTTTCAGTTGCAACAAAAGGAATACTTACACTATTGGGATTAAGGGTAATTATCTTTTTAGCAGTATTGATGCTAACTTCAGCAAAAGCTTTTCCAGAAAAAACGGTTTTCCGAACTGAAAAACCATTCGAAAGATCCGGAACTGCAATGGCTCCGGAAACCAATCCTGCGCCCAATCGGGCAGAGAGGCCCGGCGCAACCGATTTGGAACTGGGATTATTGGAAAATACAATTACATCGGCCCCAATTTGCTCAACAGCCGCTGCAATAACTGAAATATACACAGTGGGATTAACCGCTTGCAAGTTAGCATCTGCTACTTGATAAACCTGGCTGGCTCCATAAGCCCCCAATGCGGAGAGGTTATCCGAGCAATTACCCAACACCAGCACACCGGCACTCGTTCCAGCTATCCGGGCAATTTCATTTCCGTAGCTGATAATTTCTGCATTGGATTTTTTAAGGTGACCTTCTTGTAAATCGGCAATTATTAAAACAGACATGTTAATTCTTTTTTGTATTAAATAACTTTGGCTTCTTCGTGTAATAATCTAACCAACTCTGCTACATTATCGGCACTTACCAGTTTTACACCGGCTTTGGGTGCGGGTAATTCGTAGCTAGTAATGGTAGTTAGTGGGGTTACTGCTTCTGGGGCAACTACATGCAGGGGTTTGGTGCGAGCACCCATAATTCCACGCATATTGGGGATTCTTTGTTCTGCCATACCCTTCTGACAACTGATTACAGCAGGCAGGGCACAACTAATCGTTTCCTCCCCGCCTTCTATTTCACGGGTTACAGAGCAACCTTCGGGGGTTAATACAAACTGGGTAGCCAGAGATACATATTCTGCTGGATATAATGCTGCAATCATGCCACCCAAAGAAGCATTATTCGAGTCGATGGCTTCTTTGCCGGTAAATACTACATCGTATTTTTCCCGATCGCAAAGAGCCGCAATTTGTTTGGCAACTGTATAGCTGTCGTTAGAAACCAAATCAATTCGAAATGCTTCATCCCCTCCAAGTGCCAATGCCTTGCGAATAATGGGTTCACTGTCAGCTCCGCCAACACAAACCAAGTGAAGGATGGTGGCAGGATCTGATTCTTTCAATTCAATGGCACGTACCAAGGCATACCATTCGTCGTACGGGTTAATAATCCATTGCACACCCGCTTCATCAAAACGAGTATTGTTTTCTGTAAAGGCAATCCGGCTGGTGGTATCCGGTGTTTTACTGATGCAGACCAGTATTTTCATACAGTTCGATATAAGGGTTACAAATTAGTTGAGGTAGCAAATGGTTGTTTATGCAACTAATTGCAAATATAGGAAGGAATTTCATAGAGTTTTCAACCAAATCGTTAATTTTTTTACACAGTATTTTGAAAAAAATCAACCCGTAATTCGGTTGTATATTTGAAAATGAATCGGATGGAAAAATTAAGAGAATATCTGAAAGCGCAGCCCGACGACCCTTTTCTGAATCATGCTTTGGCTTTGGAATATAGTAAAGAAGGGGAACTAGATTTAGCGCGCGAACTATTCATTCGGCTCTTACAGTTGCATCCAGCATATGTAGGTTCTTATTATCACCTGGCTGCCCTTTTATTGCAGCAAAATCAAAGAGATGCAGCCATTGAATGGTACGAAAAAGGGATGGCAGTAGCCAAAAAAGCAGGGGATGCCCATGCATTCAACGAATTAAGGGCAGCGTATGATGATGTGATGGATGTATAAGAAAAAAGGCTGTCTCAGCTACCTCTAGAGCCACCTGTTTTGATGGGTTTCTTTCCACCACCGCTGGCTTTACTGGCTCCTGGCTTAGCAATAAATTTAGAACTTTGGGCACCGGGCTTTGTAGATGAATTGCCGGATTTGCCATTTTTTTTGTTGTTCACGGGTAATGACATACAGCTCAATTTGCGATAAAGATACGATTTTTTTTGCGGATTTCAAGCTAGACAGCTAGGGAGGGGTTCAACTGATTCGCAGCCGCAGTTCAGTATCTATTTTGGTAAAAAGATGGTAGGGTTTATACGATCTCCATTCCGGCAATTCCATCAGCTCCATGTAATAGGGGAGCTTTTTTTTAATAAAGTCTTGCTGTGTTGCCGGCGGCATATTCAAAATAATAATCCATCCTTCTTCCTCGCTCACCTCATCATACCATTCGCGGTAATATTCATTGTCGCTGCTGTGAAAATTCAATACATTTTCGGCGATGAAAATAAATTTACTAATGCCTTTCTTCATCAATTCATCCCCTATTTCCCGCTTCAGCATCATGATATCGTTTTCAATCGCATCGTTCCATTCTCCAATTAATTCAATCACACAAAAGTGAAGTTCATAGTCTACATAGATGATTTTTAGATAAAGGGTTTTGCTGCCAAAATCATCCCATTGCGGATGGATATAGTAATTGTAAATGGTTTGTGAGAACTCGAATTCACTGTACTTCGTGCCATAAAAGGGGGATAGCCTATCATCAGCTGCGATGTATAAATGCCTCCAGTTATAATAGGGCTCGATAGTATGCATAGTATTTTTAATGCCCGTTTTCGGCGGCTTCAATCGCTTTTTTTACACTACCATGCTTCAACAAGAGGTCTTTGGCTTGCTCATAGTCTTTCAGTGCCAATCCCTCCATTACCATCTTCACTCCTCGATCTACCAGTTTTACATTGCTGAGCTGCATATTCACCATTTTATTGTCTTCTACCCGGCCCAACTGAATCATAACTGCGGTAGAAATCATATTCAACACCAGTTTTTGAGCAGTTCCGCTTTTCATCCGGGTACTACCAGTAACAAATTCAGTTCCAACCACCACTTCTACCGGAAAATCTGCTTCTCTCGATACGGGTGTATTGGGATTACAACTGATACTGCCCGTAATAATGCCCTTTCTTCTGCATTGTTTTAAAGCACCTATCACATAAGGGGTACTTCCGCTGGCTGCCAAACCCACTACTACATCTTTGTCACTCACAAAATGTTTCATTAAATCGTTCCAACCTTCATCTGGATGGTCCTCCGCAAATTCTACGGCCGTGGTAATGGCTTTGTCGCCCCCGGCAATGATGCCGATTACCAGTCCATAGGGCACTCCAAACGTGGGCGGACATTCACTGGCATCCACAATACCCAATCGGCCGCTGGTGCCGGCTCCAATATAAAATAAGCGGCCTCCTGCCAGCATTTTGTCGGAGATAGCGGCTACTAATTTTTCAATTTGTGGAATAGCTTTTTCAACCGCATCCGGCACAGTTTTATCTTCCCGATTGATATTTTGTAGCAAATCAGGAATGCTCATTTTTTCTAAGTGTCTGTATTGCGAGGGAAGCTCTGTATATCGGATAAACTCTTTCATATAATTATTGATGATATTGAATCAAACCTTGCAGGGGCGTTTTCATAACCCGACCCAGCTTTATTCCATAATGGTTACAAAGTTCTTGTAAAACATCTTTGAAACCAAAAGCAATACTTCCAGTAAAATGAACCGGAAGCTGTTCACGCTCTTTGTATTTAAGTAAGTGGTGAAAAAAGAACTCGTTACAGCCATCTTCCAGTATATTTTCTACCATATAGTGACCCCTGTTTTCGGCCAGAAAAACAGCAAAGGAAGCCAGATAACGATTGGCCAGCGGCTTTTTGTATACATTTTCCAGTATGTCGGCTCGGGTTTGCTTAAAACGACTTTCGAATGCCGATTGTAAAGCCTCATCCATGGTTTCATACAAATAGTATTGGACCAGTTTTTTTCCAAGATAAGCGCCACTTCCCTCATCACCTAGTATATAGCCGATACCCGGACTATTTTTTACAATCTTTTTACCGTTATAGTAGCAGGAATTGGAACCGGTTCCTAAAATGCAGGCAATCCCTTTGCTATGGCCGCATAAGGCTCGGGCAGCGGCCAATAAATCGGTTTCAATTGCGTGGGTAGCTTTTGGAAAAACTTGTTTCAATGCCTGTTTCATTACAGCTCGGTTATGGAGGTTGCTTAAACCAGTGCCATAAAAATGTACTTTACTAATAACGACACCCTTCAGTTTAGGCAATAATTCACTTTGTAAAATGCCTACGATTTGCTCCTGACTCAGAAAATAGGGACTGATGCCCTGGGTGGTTATTTTCCGAGTTTTTCCATTTGTAATCAAACACCAGTCGCATTTGGTAGCGCCGCTGTCTGCAATCAGTTGAATAGGCATACAGAAAATATTTATTGCTAAAATTCAAACGAATTCCGGCTATTGTTATTCGAAAATAGAAGTCAAATATCCCCCTTTCAGTATTTATATAGATATTTGCCCGGCATCTAACTAATGCAAAGAACCAATATTTATGGCAAGAAAAAAAATACAGGTCTGGCTGCCCCTTTTATTTGCCGTGGTGATGTGTGCCGGGATGTATATAGGCTATCAGTTGCGTGATAAAACCGGTAATACCGGAAGTATGAATTCCCGTTCTACTTCTTCCTTACCAGAATTAATGAAATTGATACGGGAAAAATATGTAGATCCTGTTTCAGCAGATAGCATTGATCAGCTGGTAAGCAACGAATTATTAAGTCACCTCGATCCCCATTCGGTATGGTTAAATCGCAGCGCATTGCAAGAGGCAGAGGAAGAAATGAATGAGTCGTTCAAAGGAATTGGAGTGGAGTTTCAAATGATTCAGGATACGGTACATGTAATTTCACTCATACCCAAAGCACCTGCAGAACAAGCTGGTATGCAGGTGGGCGATCAGTTGCTTCGGTTGAATGATTCCATTCTACTTTCTGGCAATAAATTAGCAGTTGTTGAAGTAAGAAAATTATTACGAGAGCAACCAGCAGTAAAATTGAAACTAACTTATTTGCGCAATCATCAGCTTCGAGATGTTTCCTTTGATAGAGGAAATGTGCCCCTTCCTTCAGTAGATGCGGCATTTATGCTTACGCCTCGAACAGGTTATTTACACCTGAATAAATTTGCCAATCGTTCGTACGAAGAATTCATGCAGCAGATGGAAGGGTTACAGAAAAAAGGCATGCAGCAGCTGGTATTGGATTTAAGAGGTAATGGAGGTGGTTTGATGAAGGAAGCCATTGATATTGCCGACGAATTTTTGTCGAACGACAAATTGATTGTTTATACCCAGGGGGAGCATGTTCCCCGTAACAACTACTTTGCCAAGCGGGACGGCATTTTTGAAAAAGGCCAACTAGTGGTATTGATAGATGAATCTTCTGCATCGGCTTCTGAAGTATTGGCGGGTGCATTGCAAGACTGGGACCGAGCTACCCTTATTGGCAGAAGAAGTTTTGGAAAGGGATTGGTTCAACAACAGTTTTCGTTATCAGGAGGCTCGGCTGTTCGGCTTACAACAGCCCGTTATTATACTCCTTTGGGTAGAAACATTCAAAAACCTTATCAAACCGATAAAGAATCCTATCAGGAAGAAATCATGCATCGGATGCTGAAATCTCCTAATCAAAGGGAGGATACAACCTATCGAATTGGTAAGGTGTATACTACCCCGGCAGGACATAAAGTTTATGGGGGAGGGGGTATTCAGCCTGATTTGGTAGTGCGTTGGGACAGTACTCAATTGAGTTTCGCCATAATGGAATTATTATACAAGAATACCCTGAATATATTTATTTATCAATATTACTTGCAGTATAAACAAAACTTAGATACCCTCAGTTCACCTAAGCAAATAAATGCCTCTTTTCCACCCGAAGATGCATTTTGGAATCAATTATCAGCCGCTGCTGCAAGAGATAGTATTTCACTTGCTGGAATTACGCCTGTGCAGAAAAAGGTGGTTCTACAGCGGGCAAGGATGTTGTTGGCGAGGCAACTATTTAGGCAGCCAGGATATTACCAAGTGGGTGCACAATTCGATGATGCGGTTAGCAAGGCGTTGGAAATTTTAAAGTAAAATACCCAATAAGCGCAATCAGTTTATCCTTAATTTAGCCAAAACTTTGCCATATGAATCTCTATAAATCAGGGATAACGCTATTGCTGTGTTTATCCAGTATTATTTCAATAGCCAATGACACAACCTTGGCTATTATTCCAGAGCCTTTATCGGTAATACAGAGTAAAGGAAGTTATACTTTGCCTGCTGCTATCACTGTTGCTGCACCAGCTACCGAGGAAGCAGGATGGGTGGTAAGCACCCTCAAAGCACAACTGGCTAATGCCACCGGCAAAAATATTTCAATAGGAACTGCTGCATCAGCTAGTATTACCCTAAACTTGGCCTCCGGAGAATCGGCTTCATTGGGTACAGAGGGGTATCGCCTTACCGTAAATGCCAAAGGGATTGTTATTTCTGCTGCTGCGCCGGCAGGTTGGTTTTATGGAGTGCAAACCCTATTTCAACTACTGCCAAAAGAAATTGAAAACAAAACTCCCGTAAAAAATATTTCTTGGAAAGTTCCCTATGTAACTATCATGGATAAACCGCGATTTGGTTGGAGGGGATTGATGTTCGATGTGTCGCGGCATTTTTTTACCAAGCAGGAAGTGAAGCAGTTTATTGATGATATGGTTCGGTATAAGTACAATTTATTACACCTGCATTTAACAGACGATGAAGGATGGAGAATTGAAATAAAAGGCTTTCCCCGTTTAACCACCGTTGGTGCATGGAATGTAAAAAAAGAAGGCTATTTTGGAACCTTTCCAACACCAGCTCCCAATGAAACCAAGAATTATGGCGGATTCTATACACAAGATGATATCCGGGAACTGGTAAAATATGCCAAAGAGCGATTTGTAAATATTTTGCCGGAAGTAGATGTTCCGGGGCATAGCTTGGCCACAGTAGTTTCTTATCCCGAATTATCCGGAACCCCAGATATGGCCAAGCAATATCAAGTGCGGTCTGGCGAAGAAATTATGGACTGGTCGCATGGAAATCCTCCAACTGCCATGGTAAATAATACTTTGTCGCCGGTAAAAGAAAACGTATATCAGTTTCTCGATCAGGTGATCACGCAATTGGCTGATTTATTCCCATTTCCCTACATACACTTGGGAGGGGATGAGTGCCCTAAAAATTACTGGGAGAAAGATCCCGAAGTGCAGGCTTTAATGAAAAAGGAGGGGTTGAAAAATATGGATGAAGTGCAGAGCTATTTCGAGAAACGGGTGGAGAAGCTGGTAAGTGCAAAAGGTAAAAAAATGATTGGTTGGGATGAAATTTTACATGGCGGTTTGGCACCCGGCGCAGCAGTAATGAGCTGGCAGGGAATGAAAGGTGGAATAGAAGCAGCCCGACAAAAGCATGAAGTGGTGATGACGCCTACAACCTTTGCCTATATTGATTATATGCAAGGAGATGCAGCCACAGAACCTCATGTTTACGCAACCCTTCGACTGAAAAAGTCGTATGAATTTGAGCCGGTGCCTACAGGTGTTTCGGCAGAGTATATAAAGGGCGGACAGGGGAACTTATGGACCGAGCAGATATATAATTATCGGTATTTACAATACATGGTATGGCCGCGGGCTTTTTCATTGGCGGAAACTTTTTGGTCGGCTGCGGACAAGAAAAATTGGAATCGGTTTGCCCAAAAAACAGAAGTCCATATGGAGCGATATGATATAGCAGAGAAAAAATATGCTACCTCTATGTTTGATCCTATTATTATTACCTCTAAAGCTACCGATGGTCGTTTACAGGTGCAGTTTGAAACCGAAATAAACGATTTGCAGTTGTATTATTCTTTCGACAATACTTTTCCCGATAATTTTTATCCACCCTATAAAGGGGGCGCTTTGTATCCTCCTGCAGAATGTTCTATGATGCGGGTAGTAGCCTATAGAGGAAAACAAAAAATGGGAAATATGATTACGATTACTCGGGAAGAACTGGAAAAAAGGGCTAATAAAAAAGACGAATAGACAGATAGTAGGCTACTTAAAAGTTATTGACATTTTGGGGAAGATAACTTTTTTCTTACTGCGATTTATTTGGTAATTTACCTTTTATATTTTCACGAAATATAACCACCCATGGGTTCTGTATCATTAATAGCCTTGTTAGCAGCAGCCATTATTTTTTCTGCAGGCGGAATATTGGTAGGATGGCTTTTGGTAAAGGGAACCCCAAACCCACAAAAAGGAGAGCCTTATGAGTGTGGGATTCCTACTGATACCTCTCCTTGGCAGCAGTTTACTATTGGCTATTATTTATTTGCCTTGCTATTCCTGATTTTTGATGTGGAGTTGGTTTTTTTATATCCCTGGGCAGTGGTAGTAAAAGAGGTTGGCATGGCCGCCTTATTCGAAATCGGTATTTTTATTTTTATATTATTTGTTGGGTTTTTGTATGCCCATAAAAAAGGAGCCTTACAATGGAAATAAATCATTCTCCTGCTCAAAATACAGAAGTGTTTCCTGGATCGGTGATCGACTTGCCGGGCGGGGGAGTAGTAACCAGTAGTTTTCAGGATTTAATCAACTGGGCACGATCTAACTCTCTCTGGCCCCTCACTTTTGCAACCAGTTGTTGTGGGATTGAAATGATGTCTACCGCCTCAGCTAAATACGATTTCTCAAGATTTGGATTTGAAGTAGCCCGAGCAACGCCCCGCCAGGCCGATGTTATTATTATTGCTGGAACCATTGTAAATAAAATGGCTCCCGTTCTTAAGCGCTTATACGATCAAATGGCCGACCCCAAATATGTGATTGCCATGGGTGCATGTGCGATTAGTGGGGGACCCTTTTTTTATAATACCTATTCTGTGGTTAAGGGTGCCGACCATATCATACCGGTTGATGTTTACATTCCGGGTTGCCCGCCTCGGCCAGAAGCTCTACTGCATGCCCTGATTACTTTGCAGGAAAAAATTAAAAGCGGACTAACCCGCGAACAAATCCGTGAACAATCAACTAATCCCCTAGTGTAATCATGGATATGGAACTACTCAAAGCCTATTTTTCAGCATTAGAACCATTGGCATCTTTTGAGGAAGGAGGCGAGTGGTTGATGGTTCAAGTACCCGCTGAAAATTGGAAAAACATTGCTCCCAAACTTATAACCGAACGAAATTTCGATTTTTTATTTTGTGTTACCTGTGTAGATTTTAAAACGCATCTCACAATGGTGTACCATTTGCGCAGTATGCAAACGGATGAAACGGTGGTAATAAAAATTCAGTTAAACAGAGATCAACCCGAAGTAGCAACCGTTTCAGATATTTGGCGTACTGCCGAATTTCACGAGCGGGAAGCATTTGAAATGTTCGGAGTTCAATTTACAGGTCACCCCGATTTAAGGAAATTGATTTTGCCGGATGATTTTGAAGGATTCCCTATGAGAAAAGATTTTGAAGATCCCATTAATATGATAAAACTCTAATTGTTGCATGTATTCAGAAACTACCATAGTTACACCTGAAGCTTCACAACAACCTTTACAGGAAGGCCAGTTGGTAATTAATGTGGGTCCACAACATCCGGCAACCCATGGAGTACTGCATTTGGTAATTACACTAGAAGGAGAAACCATTATAAAAATTGAACCCCATTTGGGATACATTCACCGGTCTATAGAAAAAATGTCGGAAAGTTTAACCTACCGTCAGTTTATTTATGTTACCAGCCGGATGGATTATTTATCAGCCCATATCAACAATCTTGCCTGCGCAATGTGTGTAGAAAAAGGCATGCAATTAGAAGTGCCGGAGCGGGCCCAGGTGATTCGAATTATCATGAGTGAATTAACCCGAATCGCTTCTCATGAATTATGGATTGGTGCTATGGCAATGGATTTGGGAGCTTTCACTCCCTTTTTCTATACATTTCGTGAGCGGGAAACGATTAACGATATCATGGAACAAACCTGCGGTGCCCGTTTAACCATGAATTATATGGTTCCCGGAGGTGTGATGTATGATCTGCATCCAGAATTTGTTGCCCGAGTGAAATCCTTCGTTGCTCAGTTTAAAAGTAAAGTTTCTGAATTGGAAGATCTGGTTACCGATAATATTATTTTCCGAAATCGTACGGTGGGAGTTGGTGTACTAAGCAAAGAAGATGCAATTTCTTATGGATGTACTGGTCCGGTTGCCCGTGCCAGTGGTGTGGATGGAGATATTCGCAAACGATTCCCTTATTCTGGGTATGAGAAATTGCAGTTTGAACAATGTTTAGATACTGCTGGTGATTCCTTTGCCCGATATATCGTTCGCATTCGCGAAATGTATCATTCTATCCACATCATCGAACAATTAATTGATGCCATACCCGATGGAGATTTTCAGGCGAAAACAAAGGCCGTTATCAAATTACCTAAAGGTGAATTTTACACCCGTGTTGAAACTGCTCGTGGAGAATTGGGGGTTTATATTGTAAGTGAAGGAGCTACCACCCCCTATAGAATAAAGTATCGTTCGCCGGGATTTTCTAATTTATCTGCCCTCAATCACATGGCAAAGGGCAGTAAGATTGGCGATTTGATGGCTACCATGGGAACCTTAGATTTAGTAATACCAGATATTGATCGATAAAAAATGATTTGAAATTGATCGCGTATGTTTAGTTTTCAGCAAATAGCCCAACAAACCCATGCATGGTTGCAGCAACATACCGGCAGTTTTACGGTGCTGGTAGAATGTGCAATCGTGGCAATTTTCGCCATTACTCTTTTTGCGGTATTGGGGCTGGTACTGGTATTGTTGGAGCGAAAAGTGGCTGCACATATCCAAATACGGGTGGGCCCCAACCGGGTGGGCCCCGCAGGCTTATTGCAAACCGTTGCCGATACTTTAAAGCTTTTAATG
The DNA here is from genome assembly GCA_037131895.1 of Chitinophagia bacterium. Classification (GTDB taxonomy): domain Bacteria; phylum Bacteroidota; class Bacteroidia; order Chitinophagales; family Chitinophagaceae; genus Sediminibacterium. The sequence continues at coordinate 26,455 of JBAXQE010000018.1, forward strand.
AAAGAGGGATTGGTTCCCAACTTAGCAGATAAATTTTTATTTAACCTGGCACCCTTTATTGTTATGATGGTAGCTATGTTATTATTGGCACCGGTTGCATTTGCAAGAGGCATACAAATTTGGGATATCAATATTGGCGTTCTGTATATTTCCGCTATTTCTTCTATTTCCGTAATCGGAATTTTGATGGCGGGATGGTCGAGTAATAATAAATATGCCATGCTAGGGGCTATGCGCAGTGGGGCCCAGATTGTTAGTTATGAGCTTTCGGCTGGGTTTTCTATTTTGTGTATTGTGGTACTTAGCGGTAGTTTGCGCATTTCGGATATTATTGCAGCACAGGAAAACGGATGGTGGATTTTTAAGGGGCATATCCCTGTGCTTATTGCATTTGTAATTTTTATTATTGCAGTTACCGCAGAAACCAATAGGGCCCCTTTTGATTTGGCAGAAGCAGAATCGGAACTTACCGCAGGATTTCATACAGAATATTCAGGTATGCGTTTTGCTCTTTTCTTTTTGGCAGAGTATATTAACATCTTTATTGTATGTGCAATCGGCGCCACTTTATTTTTTGGAGGCTGGATGCCACTGCATATAGCCCATTGGGAAGGCTTTAACCATATTATGGATTATATACCTTCCTCCGTTTGGTTTATGGGAAAAACCTTTGCACTGATTTTGTTAATCATGTGGTTTAGGTGGACCTTCCCACGTTTGCGGGTTGATCAATTATTAACATTGGAATGGAAATATTTGCTGCCTATAGGATTGTTTAATTTATTGCTCGTGGCAATCATTGCAATTATGGGGTGGCATTTTTAATTCGATAATCGGAAACTATGTTTTTAAAAGAGTATATAAGTGATGTTTACCAAGGAGTTCGGTCTTTATTAAAAGGCATGAAAAAAACTGGTTATTACTTTGTGCATCCTTCAGAAATCATTACCCAGCAATATCCCGATAACCGGGAACAACTGCATTTGCCCGAAAGATTCCGGGGTGAAGTAGTAATGACGCACGACGAAAATAATGAGCATGCCTGCACCGGTTGCACTGCCTGCGAATTGGCTTGTCCTAATGGAACCATTAAAATCATCACCAAATTTGATGTGTCTCCAGAAGGTAAAAAGAAAAAAGCTATCGATACATTTATTTACCACCTCGAACTCTGTACTATGTGTAATCTGTGTATTGAGGCTTGCCCAACAGATGCCATTAAAATGGCACAAACCTTTGAGCATAGTGTGTTTAACCGAAATCAGCTTACCAAAAAATTAAATCTGCCGAATTCAAAAATCAGGGAGGGAGTTGAATGATGCCAGCCTCAGCCATATTCTTTTATGTAATTGCAACAGTAATTTTGGTTACTGCCATTTTATCGGTTACCACCCGCAGGATTTTCCGTGCTGCCATCTGGTTATTGTTTTCTTTGATGGGTATTGCAGGGGTATATTTTTGGCTAGATATGAATTTTCTGGCTGCTGTTCAAATTGTTGTGTACGTGGGCGGAATTGTAGTGCTGATTATTTTTTCGGTATTTCTTACCCAGGGTTCAGGACAGTCACTTCCTTTACCTGCAAGGTTTCGATTGTTTTTTTCGGCAGTATCGGTATTGTTGGGATTGGCATTTACTATTTGGATTTTACAGGGCTACGGATTTTTGGCTACTGCACCCGATGTGCCCGCAGTGGAAATGAGGGAAATAGGAAAAACAATGCTTTCGGTTCAGTCTGGTGGCTATGCTTTACCTTTTGAGTTAGTGAGTATACTACTGCTCGCAGCTATGGTTGCCTGTATCGCGATTGCAATGAAAATTCCAGCAGATAAAAAAAATGACTAATCTAATTGGGAAAATAATATGAGTCATATACCCTTGCAGCACGTTTTAATCTTCAGCACAGCCCTGTTTTTTATAGGCATGTTTGGCATGTTTACCCGTCGTAATCTGATTACGTTGTTGATGTCGGTCGAGTTGATGCTGAATAGTGTAAACATCAATCTGGCTGCGTTTAATAAATACCTGTATCCGCAGCAAACAGGAGGATTATTCTTGGCATTGTTTATCATCATTATTGCTGCTGCTGAGGCTGCTATAGCCATTGCAATCATCATCAATTTGTATCGTTCTCACCATTCAATAGATGTGGATGATGCAACAGAAATGAAATATTAACTATGTTGAACGTAACCAATATACTGATCATCCTTTTGCTACCCCTTATTAATTTTTTAGTATTGGGTTTGGGAAGTCGTAGCATTAAGCAGCCTGTTTCTGGCACTTTTGCTACTATTTCATTGTTGGTGGCTGCTGGCTTATCTCTGATGATAGGCTTTCAGTATTTTATGGTTAAAGGAATGGTGAATGGAACTTTTCCGCCAATTGAATTATTTAGGTATCCATGGATGGTTTTTGGCAGTAAACTCACTATTGATATGAGTTTGGTGCTTGACCCACTAACTGTAATGATGCTGGTAGTAGTAACGGGTGTTTCTGCTATGGTTCACTTATTTAGTTTGGGGTATATGAAAGGGGAGGAGCGGTATACCACTTATTATGCTTTCTTGGGATTGTTTACTTTTTCCATGTTGGGATTAATTCTAGCAGGGAATCTTTTTCAGATATATATTTTCTGGGAGTTGGTGGGTGTATCCTCCTTTTTATTAATTGGCTATTATTTTTCTAAACCCGCAGCAGTTGCTGCCGCCAAAAAGGCTTTTATTGTAACCCGATTTGCCGATTTGGGCTTTTTAATTGGGATACTGATTTTATCTTTTTACGGAGAAACCTTAGACATTACCACACTAATTCAGCGTTTAACTGCGCCTGCCGGAAGCCAATCCATGGCCATACAAACAGCGGGATGGTTAGGCATCAGTGCGCTCACCTGGGGGTTGGCAATGATTTTTATTGGAGGAGCTGGCAAGTCGGCCATGTTTCCGCTGCACATTTGGTTACCTGATGCAATGGAAGGACCCACACCAGTTTCTGCCTTAATTCATGCGGCTACCATGGTGGTAGCTGGTGTTTATTTGGTGGCCCGATTGTTTCCGATTTTTCAGTTATCGGCAGGCATATTAGATTTGGTTACCTATACGGGCATCTTTTCCGCGTTTTTTGCTGCCATCATTGCCTGTACCCAAACCGATATCAAAAGGGTATTGGCTTATTCAACCATGTCGCAAATTGGATTTATGATGTTTTCATTGGGGATTGCCCGCCCCGAAGATCATTATCTAGGTTATATGGCTTCGCTATTTCATTTGTTCACCCATGCATTTTTTAAGTCGCTGCTATTTTTAGGAGCTGGTGCTATAATACATATGATTCATAGCAATGAAATGAATAAAATGGGAGGCTTGCGCAAATTCATGCCGGTTACCCATGTAACTTTTTTAATTGCCTGTTTGGCCATTGCAGGCATTTTTCCGTTTGCCGGTTTTTTTAGTAAGGAAGAAATTTTATTGGCAACCTATCATGCTAACTTTCCGGTTTTTGTGATGGCCTTGATTACCTCAGGGTTAACTGCTTTTTATATGTTCAGGCTTTATTTTTCAATTTTTTGGGGTAAAGATCAATCCCATGATCCCCACCATTCAGAAGGAACTTTTACCATGAAATTGCCGTTGATACTGTTAATGCTATGTACCTTGGTTGCTGGGTTTCTACCCTTTTCTAATTGGATTTTTCAGGGAGATACCGCTGAAACCACCCACATCAACTGGCAGTTCTCCTTGTTGCCACTTTCTTTGTCTGCGCTGGGTATCTTACTTGCTACTTATTTTTTCTGCAACCCAAGCAGCAGAGTTGCCGACACGCTAATGTGGATGGGTGGAATCTATAGAACCTGTAAGAACAAATTTTATATTGATGAAATCTATTTGTGGATTACGAAACGGGTATTGTTTCCAATGGTTGGCAAACCGGCTGCTTGGTTTGATAAAACTATCATTGATGGAACTGTAAATGGGGTTGGTAATTTTGTGGGAAGTATTTATTTTTTTATCAGAGGTATGCAGTCTGGAAAATTGCAGGATTATTTACTCTACTTTTTGGCAGGCATCGCAGCATGGATGGTTTACTTTATTTATATCTGGAAATAAACAAGTAACATGAACCTACTTTTATTACTTATTGTTCCGTTAATAGCTGCTATTTGTATTATGCTGTCTCCAAGGGTATCTGCTGTTCGGCAGATTTCATTGGCCGCTTCGCTGATTCAGTTGTTGCTGGTAAGTTGGTTGTTATTTCAAATGCTCAATAGCCGATCGGATAGTGCACAATCACTCTATTTCGAACAAGTTTATCAATGGTTCCCCTCCTGGAATATTCAGTTTCATATAGGCGTAGATGGTATTGCTATATCTATGATGATTTTAACTGCTTTGGTTGTGTTAGCAGGCGTATTGGTCTCTTGGCAGGAATCGATGTTGCCTAAAGAATTTTTCTTTTTACTGATGTTTTTGAGTTTGGGTGCCTATGGTTTTTTTATGGCCAGAGATATTTTTACTTTATTTTTCTTTCTTGAGTTGGCAGTAATTCCTAAATTTTTATTGATAGGAATCTGGGGAAGTGGACAAAAACAATACAGTGCCATGAAGCTGGCATTGATGCTAATGGCTGGTTCTGCGTTGGTTTTTGTTGGCTTAACGGGTATTTATCTAGAAGCGCACAGTTTTGATCTGTCGGTGTTATCCGCTACCCGTTTTCCCGTTGCTTTTCAATACCTGTTTTATCCTTTATTGTTTGTAGGGTTTGGAATTTTTGCTGCGTTATTTCCATTTCATACCTGGGTGCCCGATGGGCATGCATCCGCACCAACAGCTGCTTCTATGTTTTTGGCAGGGATTTCTATGAAATTAGGTGGATATGGCTGCCTGCGGGTTGCTTCTTTTCTAATGCCTGATGCAGCCATTCATTATGCACCTATTATTATTATACTTTCAACTTGTGCCATTCTGTATGGCGCATTTGTTACCTTACTGCAGTCGGATCTGAAATATATGAATGCCTATTCTTCCGTTAGCCATTGCGGTTTTGTAATGCTGGGTATTGGCGTTTTTAATACCACTTCAGTATATGGAGCAATTTTGCAAATGATTTCTCACGGATTAATGACGGCCCTTTTCTTTGCTGCCATCGGTATGATCTATTTCCGCACCCATACCCGTAAAATCGATGAATTGGGCGGTTTATTAGCAAAATTACCCTTTATCAGTACTGTATTTGTGATAGCCGGTTTGTGTTCATTGGGATTACCTGGCCTCAGTGGATTTGTTGCTGAAATGACGGTTTTTGTGGGTTCCTGGGAAGATAAGTCGCTGTGGGTGCGATTGGCTACAATATTATCTTGTGCCTCCATAGTAGTAACAGCGGTTTATATTTTACGTGCTTCTGGAAAAGTAATCATGGGACCCATTCGGCAATCTTTTATAAACCTGCAGGATGCAGCATGGTACGAAAAAATGGCAGCGATCTTTTTGTTAGCAGGAATTTTTGTAATGGGTCTTGCACCCTTTCTTATTCAATATATCATCGGGAATGAAGCTGCTGCTATAGTAAATCAGGGGGCGCAGGTTTTGATTAATAAATGAGTGTATTATGTTAGTGTATGATTGGCTTATTGTAAAACAGGAAATCTTTCTATCGTTTTTGATAGTTGGGATATTGCTACTTTGGCTATTCCGGGATCTCAGTAATGAGACTTGGATTCGCATCTTAAATATATTTTTATTTGTCAATATTTTGATAGGTTTCACAGGCTTTCACTATGGAAAACTATTCGGAGATTCCTTTCAATCTTCTCCGCTTATTTTATTTGAAAAAATAGTACTCAGCTTTGCACTTTGGCTCATCTCGCTATTTTCCTACGACTGGCTCAAGAAAATGAAAAATTTGCCTGAGTTCTACCTGTTGTTACTTACCTCTTTATTAGGTATGTATATTATGTTATCAGCTGGCAATTTGCTGCTCTTTTATCTGGGTCTTGAAATGTCTACCCTCCCATTGGCAGGGGCAGCCAATTTTGAATTCAACAGTAAAAAGTCTTCAGAATCTGCCATGAAACTGATTCTGTCTTCCGCATTTTCATCTGCTATCCTGTTGATGGGTATATCCTGGTTATATGGTATGATGGGTTCGTTAGATTATTCGGTTATCAGCACACAAATCGGGCATTCTCCACTTGCTGTATTGGCATTTCTGTTTATTTTATCCGGATTTGCTTTTAAAATTTCGGCGGTCCCCTTTCATTTATGGACGGCCGATGTTTACCAGGGAGCACCCGTTGCGGTTACTGCCTTTTTATCAGTGGTATCTAAATCTGCCGTTATAATGGTGATGATACCTTTTTTATATCAAACCTTTGAAGAAAAAATAGATATTTGGTATCCTGCATTAATTATGCTTGCACTCGCTTCGGTTTTGGTAGCCAATCTTTTTGCCATACGGCAAATAAATATAAAAAGGCTATTAGCATTTTCTTCCATTGCACAGGTAGGCTTTTTATTGATAGGTTTGAGTGCGCATACACAAACCGGAGCCACCAGTGTTTTATTTTTCTTACTCATTTATTTGTTTTCTAACCTCGCAGCATTTGGAGTAGTATCGGTGCTTTCTGCTGAATACGGCATAGAAGAAATTCAGCAATTGTCTGGACTATATTCCACCCACCCTTTCTTATCTTGGGTATTGGCCTTATCACTTTTTTCGTTGGCAGGTATTCCACCTACGGCCGGTTTTTTCGGAAAATTCTTTTTGTTGTTGTCCGGAGCCAATAAAGGCAACTACTGGGTAATTGCGATTGCTGCCATTAATATGGTTATTTCCTTGTATTACTATCTGCGAGTAGTAAAAACGATATTTATGAATCATCCTGTTTGTACCATGAAAAATAAGCCCCTTGCTTTTCCGGTTAAGCTGGCTTTGGTAATTTGTTTATTGGGGATTTTAGTGGTAGGCTTTTTGGGAGGTTTCTACGAACATATTTTTCAATTACTGAATGGAATTAATTAGCAAATATGGCCATTAATAAAAACCACGAATTCGACGAGCTAGATGGCATTAAATGTGCAATAGTAGAAAAGAATGTATCGGAGGAGCGGGTTACTTTTTTAAAAGATTTATTAACCGTTAACGGCTTTACCGTTATGGTGGTACCATCTCCTCCCCCAAAAGCGGCTGTTGCAGTGCCCGAGCAGCCAATTGAAAATACCCCACCGGTTACTTTTACTGTAGGCGTTACCAATGTTGTATTTAATGCAACCAATGCCATTTTTGGGCGTTTATTAAAAACTAGTGAGGGAAGGGTAGTTACTTTGGCATATTGGCAGCAAACTGAAAAGAATTGTGATGATAGTATCCCATACTATCAAAAGAAATCATGATTGCTTGTTAACTTTACTTCTTTAAATGGCAATACATGAATCGGTTTATTTTTTGCGTTTTTTTACTTTTCTCATTGAACTCAAAAGTTTCAGCTCAGGAGTTAGACTCTATGATGGTGGTATATGAGTTGGGCTCACCTGCGGAAAAAGCACATCTTCATTTTGATAAAAATATTTATAATCGCGACGAGACTATTTTTTATAAGGCCTATTTGCGAATGGCCAATGAGTTAAGTATTCTTAGTAAAAATCTCTATGTAGAGTGGTATGATACTTCCGGACTTATTATCAAGCAAACGGTAGCTCCTATATTTCAGTCATCGGCAAAAGGTTCTTTTGAAATTCCATCAGGTTATTCCGGTAATTTTTTGCATGTTAAGGCTTATACTAGTTGGATGTTAAATCAGGATACAGATTATTTATTTCGAAAAGACATATTGTTAAATGCTGCAACGCTTCCAGCAACAAACAAAATACCGGCAAATATTGAACGTAAAGTATTAGTTACCGTTTTCCCTGAGGGGGGTACTTCTGTGGCTGGTATAGTGAATAAGTTCGCTTTTCAGGCTGCCAATTCTTTTGGGGAGCCTGTTAAAATTAAAGGAACAGTAACCGACAGTAAAGGAAAAAAAGTTGATACAGTTTTAGTGAAGCATGATGGAATGGGTGTATTTTCTTTTACCCCTGTTTCCGGTGAAATGTATCAATTAAATTGGATAGATGAATTTGGAAAGAAGGGAATAGTTCCTATTGAAAAATCAAGTAATGAGGGCGTTGCACTTTCAGTTCAAAGTGGAAATGAAGAAGCTACTGTTCGTATTGAGCGCTCTGAATCGGTGCCTGCCAATTGGAAAAAATTAAATCTTTGGGTGCATTTAAATCAGAGTTTATTTTACAAAGTGAGTATTAATATAACTGAAAAGAAATCAGTAATTGCTAAAATACCCATCGATCAGTTGCCTACCGGAATTTTGCAGTTTACGCTGTTTTCTGAAGATTTTTTACCAATCGCAGAACGAATCCTTTTCGTGAATAATCGCGAGCATGAGTTTAATGTTCGTGTTACTGCACCTTTAGTTAATGTTGATAAGCGTGGGAAAAATGTGGTTGAGATTTTTGTGCCAGATACTGCGGCTGCTAACTTATCAGTTTCAATCACTGATTTTTCGTTGAATACCCCCGAAACTCAGACTATCTTTTCAGATTTTTTGTTAAGTGGCGATTTACGAGGAAAAATTCATAATCCTGCTTACTATTTGATGTCGGATGCCGATAGCGTTACAGCGAATTTAGATTTGGTTATGCTTACACATGGGTGGAGAAAATTTGATTGGAAGCGATTGAAATCGGGAATTCCCCCAGTTATTACGTATCCGGTTGAGAATAGTTTTTTAAAAATTAATGGTAAGGTCTTTGGTTTAAAACCCAATATGTCTGCAACGCCAATGCAACTAAATTTAATTATGGCGGGCAGAGACAGTAGTAAGCAGTTTCTTTTTGCTCCGGTTGCAAAAGATGGCAGTTTTGAAGTGCCGAATATGTTTTTTTATGATACGGCTAAATTGTATTACAGTTTCAATGGAAATAGTAAGTTAACGGAAGTTACCCAGGTAAAAATGGACAATGGGTTATTACGTTATCAGCCCGGTATGCGAACGGGCATAGTAAGGAATCCATTTTCTGCCTATGGAGACAGTATTCTACAGGCCAGGATGGCTGCTATTTATAAAGAGCAGGAGCAATTGCGAAAATTGCTGGCGGCAGCTACTTTACAAGAGGTAGTAGTTAAAACCAAAGCTAAATCGAATGTTCAGATTTTGGAGGAAAAATATGCTAGTGGATTGTTCAGTGGGGGTGATGGCTATTCTTTTGACTTAGGGGAAGATGGTAAATTAGTAGGAGGAATAGATATTCTTACATTTTTGCAAGGCCGTGTAGCCGGGTTAATGATTTCTGGTTCCGGCTCTGGCGCTACCCTCAACTGGCGAGGGGCGGTGCCTGATTTGTATTTGAATGAAATGCGCGCCCAGATTGATATGATTCAGGGAGTAAGTATTCAAGACATTGCATTTGTAAAAGTATTTCGTCCTCCCTTCTTTGGATCCATGGGTGGAGGAGCAGGAGGGGCGATTGCCATTTATACCAAAAAAGGTTCAGATGGCAGAAAGGCCGACCCCAATGCAAAAGGATTAGAATATACCATTCTAGGAGGTTATTCCCGGTTTAAAGAATATTCATCACCTAACTACGACAAGCCGGAACCTAGTTTTGATCCCGATAATCGCACCACCCTTCTTTGGAGCCCCTATATTTTAACGAATAAAAAGAGTCCCCGAATCAAATTGAATTTCTTTAATAACGATTTCAGTAAAAAGTTTCTACTGGTTCTGGAAGGGGTAAATAGTGAAGGTAAGTTGGTAAGAATAGTAAGAGCGATTGACAGTTCAAGTCAGGATTGATAAACAAGTGCAATAATTATCCAAGTATTTTAGGTTATTTTTTACTAGAAGTATCTAAATCTTAGAGGGGAAGTTGTAAGGTTTTATTTTCCGAAGGAATCCATCAAACGGCCATTTTTGCCGGGCTTTCTGAAAATCAATGATAATTCAAAAGTTCTCAATAAACTGGTAGAATTGTCTTTTGCCTTATTGATATTGATGTCGTAGGTGATTCCAGCTTGCATATTTTTATACATGATTCCCAGATAAGGGATGATGGAGGTAGTTGTTCCTTTTCTGTACCATAAACCGGCATTTAATACGGTTGGTAAATCTTCCAATGCCATAATACGTCCAAAGTTTGCCCCTACTACTATTGTATTTGCGTAACTCTCAGAAGTGTAAACTGTATTGATATTTACTACTAGCCGATCATTCAGATAGGTTTGAAAATCTGCATGCACATTATATCGAGGTTGATCCATTATTTTTTGATTTCCTAAAACACTCCTGTTTTTAGCAGTAAAGCGATATCCCGAAACTCCTAAATCAAAATTTGCTTTATCTGATGTAAACGTATAGCAGAGTCCAGCGGTTACTGAAAAATAATTCGGTCTGTAATTAAACATAGCCAAATCTTCTAAAGTAGAAATATTTGGATCAAATCCATTAAAGGAAATTTGCGACGAATAGTCAATCATGTCTGGCTTAACGATGGTATTATTGTAAACAACCCCTAATCCTGCACAGAGTCCATGCTTGTCTTCTTCATCTAAACTTACATGTGAACTTACCGACAATTGTGCAATATTATTACGATAGGCACCTGCCAAACCAGCGTCTTGCAAAACCATCAATCCCATACCCACATAATTGGAAGAGCGGTATTGTTGTTTTATAATTTTTCCATCAAAGGAGAGGGAGGTGGTATTGAGACTGATAAGTTGATTCCCGATTGATTGGTTTCTAAAGTTGGTAATCACCCTCCAGTCTGCACTTCCCGATCCTGCAAGTGCTGGACTAATATTCAGCGGAGATGCATAGAATTGTGAAAACGACGGATCTTGGGCAGAAGCCGTATAATAAATTCCCGATCCGAAACCCAAAAGTAATAATAGGATAATATTTTTTTTCATCGGTTTCATTTATCTAGATAACAGGAATTGGCCATATTTCGTTTGTTGCACATTGTTTGCGTCTATATATTTTGCTTCCCAGAAGTAAATACCCAATGGTTGATTAACCCCATTCAATCTGCCATCCCAACCCTGTGAGTAATCTTGTGTTGAGAATAGTACATTTCCGAATCGGTTGTATATTTTGAAATAATTGAAGGTTTTAATTCCTGGTGTTAAATAAGGGAATATCTTATCATTTTTACCATCATTATTAGGCGTAAATGTTTTAGGTACAAAAATGTCAATCACATCAACATTAAATACCCTTACCCACATAGAATCGCTAGTAACACATCCTTGCGGTGAGATTAGTTTAATGCCATAACGTACAGATTCGGCATAATTAAATACGGTTTCATAGTTATTGGCATTTTTTAACCCTGCAGTGGTTCCTGCAAGGGTTCTCCACTCATATTTATAGTTAGGAATAAATCGTGCACTGATGGTAGTATTTTGATTTTTATATGCTTTTACATTTACACTATCCACTGCTTCTATGGGTGCAGCAATTTGAATAACGGAATCCAACACAGTAGGAGGGAAGGCACTACAATTTTGTTGGGTAGCAGTAACAATCACATGGTAGCTTCCACTTACTTGATAGATTGTTTTTGCATGATACTGAGTATCCATTAATCCATTTCCAAAATCCCATTTCCAGCTAAGCGGTCCGGATAATAATGAATCAGTTTGGTTGGTAAATTTGATAGTGCTATTGATACATTGAATATCCTGTTTGAACTTAATTGTAGGAGCCCTGCTAGCAATCAAACGAATCGAATTGGTAGAAGTATCCGAACAGCCAAAACCATCTGTTAAAATCGCTTGGTATAAGCCTGGGATATTAGTGAATAATGAATCGCCTTTTGCACTTGGTATATTGTTTCCATTCCATTTCCACTGATAACCTACCGAATCGGCTGAAAGTACATGCAAAGTATCTGGTATGCCATTACAAATATAAGTTCCGTGAAGCGATCGTATCTTGCCTGAGGGTAACCCTTTTACTTCCTGATAAACGAGTATAGTATCATTGCTATTAGTACAGTTTGCATCAGTAACCTGATAAATTTTTATACTTCTATCAGTAACACCGGATCCGGCCGGGGGTAATGCCAAAGAGTATGGATTAGCCGTTATATTATTTCTTTGTCCAAGATTCCCATTGTCATTGTAGGCAAAACTATAGGGAGCCTTTCCAGTAAAGTTAATGGTAATACTATCAGTAACATTTTTACAAATATACCCGGGTGCTGTTGCAGATGCTTTTGGTAAAGGCGTAACTGTTATGTTTGTAGTGAATGGGGTGCCAATACAATTGTCTAAATAGGGAATTACTATATATTGAATAGTATCTAATATATTACTTCTGTTGGTTAATAGCAGTTGAATCGAACTTTGCATTCCGTTACTGGCAGTGCCATCAAGTATTCTACCATTATTATTAATAGGAACATCCCATCTATAACTTATTCCGTTTGGCATATTCGGAGGAGTTACGGTAATCGGAACTCCACTGCAGGTTGTTCTGTTAAGGCTAGCTACTATTGGAATGGGTCTGGTTACTTTAAGATTTACATTAATTGGTTGTGATATACAATTTTCAAAAACAGCATTCAGTCGATAACTAAGTGATGAAAATTGAGTGCTAATATTTACCGGTACCAGTGTAAATGCACTTACTGGAATAGTTTGACCGGTAGTTCCATTTACTGTACCGAGGGGTTGTATGGCTGGAATTGACCAGATATACTGTGTGCCCACTGGGGTACCTTGAGGAAGGAGCGTATATCTTTCACCGGAACAAACGGTATCGGAAATATTGTTTACAAATGGTGTGGGTACTATGTATACAGTAATCGTAAAAGTAGTACCTACACAATTGGGGCTGCTAGCTTGCACTGAATAAATGGCGGTGTCTTTTACTATATTAAGTGCGGATAATGATTGTGTAAACGCAGTTTCATTATTACCTGCAGTTGCTCCTGATAAACTGTTTTTAGGTATCTGTTCTGGTATTGCCCAAGTATAACGAGTATCAGCTGAAACACCCGGTGGTATATAGGTAATAGCACTTCCACTACAAACGCCTGTTAAGGTAACACTGTTGATTACAGGACTAGGCAGTACTTGAACTGTAATGGAGAAATTGTTGCCTGCACAGTTATTGGCACTTGTTCTTATAGTATAAATCGCATAGGCTACTTGTGAAGTAGTGTTGAGTAACTGCTGTGAGAAAGATTTTCTCCAGTTGGTTGCATTTGTAGCACCGGTTAATGAGCCATTTGGAACAATTATCGGTAATTCCCAGGTGAGTTGGGTACTATCTGCCGTATTAATTGGCGTAAAATTGATGGTTCCCCCACTACAAATGCTGAAACTTTGTGTACTCACCGTTGGCGTAGGTAGAATAGTTGCGGTAACAGTTTGACTGTTACTACATCCAGCAGTGGTTAGCGAAACTCTATAGGCTACATTGATAGCTGAATAGGTATTGTTGGTAAGAATCTCTGAGATTGTATTAATACCCGTATTGGCAGGATTGGTTATGCCTGCTGTTACTGATCTGCTCCAACTGATGAGTGTATTTGGGGTGGTAGTTTGGGGTGAATAATTGAGAATACTACCTGAGCATACCGCTGGAATGGAAGTTGCACTCGATAACACAGCAGAAGGAGTAATTGTTACCGCAATGGTTTGAGCATTGGTACATCCATTTGCTGTTAAGCTAATAGCATATACGGCAGAATTACTGAGTGTGTTGGTTGAGTTCAGTGTTTCATAAATAAATTGTGTTAATCCACCCGAAGTTGTATTTCCATTGATAGTTACATTAGCCATTCTCTGCCAAAGGAAACTAGTTCCTGGGGTTGCACTCTGTAAGGTATAACTGAATACCGAATTATTACAAATGCCGGTTGGCAGTAAAGGTGAAATTAAAGTAGGAGTAGGATTGACAGTTATAGTGAAATTTTTTCCTATACCCAGGCAGCCATTTGCCTGCGGCACAACAGTGAAATTCATTTTATCAGGTAATACACCGGCATTCATTGTTTTAAATGAGCCAATATTACCACTTCCTGTTAAGGTAGGTAATCCTAAACCTGTATTATTATTTGTCCAATTGAAAGTAGTATTGGGAGTAGAAGAAGTAAAAATAACGGGCATTATATTACCCCCGTTGCAAATAGATTGTGAAACAACGGAATCTAATATCGGTATTGGTTTGATAACAATACTAAAACTTATGGTATTTCCATTACAGCTATTAGATATTGGTGTAACAGTTAAAATAGTTGATATAGGAACCGAAAGGCTATTAGAAGGGGTAAAGGATGGAATATTACCTATTCCTGTTGCAGGAAGTCCAATCGAGGGATTGCTGTTATTCCAGCTATATTGTGTATTTGCAACCAATGAACCTGTAAAAATAATTGGAGAGGATACAGCGCTTCCACAAATGATTTGGCTAGAAACGGTATCAATTTTTGGAGTGGGGTTAACTACATAATTGAATGTAATTGGAATTCCGGAACATCCATTAGTAAAAGGAGTAACGATTATGGAGTTACTTAAAATGTTATCCGAATTGTTAATGGATGTAAAAGATGGGATACTGTCTTTTCCAGCCCCGGCAGTAATTCCAGTAAGGCTATTAGTTGCCACCCAATTATATTGCGTGTTGATTATTTTGGAACCAGAAAATTTAATTGCTTTTGTTGCTTTCCCTGCACATAAAATCTGATCCAATTCGGCCTGAACTTCAGGTGTTGACTTAATAACTATATTAAATTGTTTGGAAGCACCATTACAACCATTGGAGAATGGAGTTACAGTAATAAGTGCCGAATTGGATATATTGGTTGAATTTATGGCACTAAAGGGTGCAATATTCCCTATGCCTGCTGCGGCAATACCAATAGATGTATTATTATTTACCCAATTATAAAGTGTACCGGGAACCGCAGATCCCTGGAATTGAATGAGGTTGGTGGAAGCAGCTCCACATTGAATAACATCCGAAATATTATTTACAATTGGAATCGGATTTACGGTAATTGAAAAAGTTGTTGGGGTTCCTATACAGGAATTCGAGAAAGGCACTACCGTAAATTGAGAAGTAACTGGAACAAATGCACTGGTAACTACTGTAAATGAATTAATATTTCCTGTTCCAGAAACACTAGCAATACCAATACCACTATAACTGGCAGACCAGCGATATTGGGTTCCCAGTAGTGGCGAGCCGGTAAATACAACAGGTTGACTTTGTGTATTTGCGCAAAGTACCTGACTGCTTACCGGATCCATCCGTGGGGTTGGCTTTATGGTTACTGTGAAGCTAATTGAATTGCCACTACAATTATTCGAAAACGCTGTAACCGTAATTCTGGAAACTAGAGGAACTGTAAAGTTATTGGTGGCCGAAAATGTCTCAATATTACCTACTCCACTAGCACTAATTCCGGTTGCTGTATTATTGTTGATCCATCTATATTCTGTTCCTGGAACAGCCGATCCACTAAACAGGATTGGATTAATTTGTTCATTTCCACAAATGGTAATATCTGCTACCTGATTTACAGTTGGAATAGGAGTCACATTAATATCGAATGAAAACGGAGTACCATCACAACCGTTTGTGAATGGGGTAACAGTAATTCTGCTTTTTAAAGGGATATTAGAAATGTTTTGTGCAGTAAAGGATGGGATAATATTGGAGCCACTAGTAGGTGTTAAGCCGATTGCATTATTGGATTGCGTCCAATTATAAACAGTATTGTTAATAAAGGATCCAGTAAATACGATAGGTTGGGTAACTGTATTTCTGCAATAAAATTGATTGCCGATGGATTCTATTGTTGGGGTTGGTTTAACAATAACTACCATATCGGCTGGTAAGCCGGAACAGGTATTTGAAATTGGGGTAACCCTAATTAAACTACTGATAGGAACATTAGAGGAGTTAGTTGCAGTAAAGGCAGCAATATTGTCTGTGCCATTTGAAGGTATACCTGTTAATGTGTTATTGTTAGTCCATTGATATATTGTTCCAACCATATTCGACCCAGAGAAAACAATTTCATTCACTGGCTGGGTTGCACAAACTACCATATTAGAAAGTCCATACATGGATGGAATGGGATTTACAATTAGCGTAAGATATACAGGATCACTGGTACATCCATTCGAGAAAGCAGTAGCGCTGATTTTTGATGTTAGTGGAATATTATAGCTATTGCTAGTTACGAAGCTATTGATACTGCCTGTTCCAGCAGATGCTAACCCAATAAAGATATTGTCATTTGTCCAGTCATACCTGGTTCCACCAATTACGGACCCAACAAAATTAATGGGTTGTGTATTCGTGTTGGAACATAAAACTTGAGAAGCCACATTATCTAATCCCGGTGTTGGTTTTACCAAAATACTAAAAGTCTGTGGTAAGCCATAACAGGTATTGGAAAATGGAGTTACCGTAATTTGTCCTGTTATTGGAAGGGTTGAATTATTAGTAGCTGTAAAACTGCTGATATGGCCGCTTCCGCTGGCAGGTAAGCCAATTAATGTGTTATTATTTGTCCAATTAAATACTGTGCCTGCAATAGGTGAGCCGGTAAAGATTACTGGGTTAGTATTTCTAATTCCGCAAACTACCTGATTTGTAATTGGATCTAGCCGCGGGATGGGATCTACAATGATGTAATATATTGCTGGAGTTCCTGAACAGCCATTGGTGAATGGGGTAACTGTAAACTTACTGGAAATAGAGACATTCGAAAGGTTCGTTGTTGTAAAAGCGGGAACCATTGCCACTCCAGTTAAAGTTCCCAAGCCTACCGCAGGATTATCATGTACCCACTGATATTCTGTACCCGGTATAGTTGACCCAACAAATAGTACCGGGGTAGCGGTAAGTTGAGTACAAAGCGTTTGATTAGTCACTACCGAAATTCCAGGTGTTGGTTTTATCACTATGCTGAACTGCTTAGAAGTGCCTGAACAAGTATTCGATACCGGTGTAACTGTAATTAATGCGGAAATGCTGGTGTTATAGCTGTTTAATGCAGTGAACGAATTTATATTTCCTATACCGGTAGCTGCTAATCCAATGGCAGTATTATTATTCGTCCATTGATACACCGTTCCAACAAGAGGCGAACCTGAAAATAAAATAGTACCTGAGTTGTTATTTCCACATAAAACCAGATCGGGTATGGAATTTACTGCTGGAATTGGATTAACGGAAATGGCGAATGTTTGAGGAGTTCCATAACAAGTATTAGAGTAGGCGCTAACTGTAAATAAGCTGGTGATAGGAATATTTGAATTATTGGTAACTGTAAACGAGTTGATATTGCCCGTACCACTAGCATTGGCTAATCCAATTGCAGTATTGGTTTGATTCCATCTGTATTCTGTACCTGCTACAGTTGATCCACTAAATAAAATAGGTGCTGTAATTAAATTGGTACACAATGCTTGATTACCAATGGCATTTACTTGTGGTGATGGAATCACTGTTAGTGAAAAACTTTGGGGTATTCCAAAGCAGGTATTGGAAAGTGGCGTAACGGTAAATCGCGCCGTAACCGGCACATTATTATTATTGGTCGACGTGAAAGCCATAATAGTTCCCACACCTGCACCAGGTAAACCAATATTTACATTGTTATTCGTCCACTGATACAAAGTTCCGGCGAGCGGAGAGCCAGTAAATACTATGGGTCCGGTAAGCGTATTTCCACATACCGAAAGATTCCCTATCGGATTAACCGCTGGAATAGGATTTACGGTAATATTTATTTGAATTGGAACTCCGGAGCACGCATTTGAATAGGGAGTAACTGTTAGTAAGCTTGAAATTGGCCCATTTGATAAATTGGTACTGGTAAAGGAAAGTATATCGCCCGATCCGGTTGATGAGGCAATTCCAACCGCTGGATTACTGTTCGTCCAATTGTAAAGCGTATTGGGAACCGATGATCCTGAAAAAATAATTGACTGAGTTGGTAAACCCGTGCAAAGTGCCTGACTGGGTATGCTATTTACCGTAGGGGTGGGTCTTATTTGTATCGAAAAACTAATAGGCGTTCCGCTACACGAATTAGAAATGGGTGTAACAATTACTAATGAGGTAATTGGTATATTGAAAAGATTGGTTGCACTGAAAGCTGCAATGGATCCGGATCCTGTTAATGGTAGTCCAATGTCGGAATTACTATTCGTCCAGGAATAGTTGGTTCCTGGTACCGTTACGAAACCAATATTAGGATTGCCAACAAAATTAAGTGGACTAATGGGTTGGGTACCACAAATTGCAATATTAACTACTGGAGCTACAGACGGAATTGGATTTACCTGAATGCTAAACTGAATGGGAATGCCAGCACAACTATTGGATATGGGCGTAACTGTAAAAATAGCTGTTACTGGAACCGAAGAATTATTAATGCTGGTAAATGAAGCAATGGATCCACTTCCTGTTGTGGAAGCCAGGCCTACCGCTGGATTCGTATTCGTCCAACTATATACCGTATTGGCCACATTCGAACCACTGAAATTGATAGCAGCAGTGGGTACTCCCTTACAAATAAATTGATCTGCAACTTGAACTAAGGTTGGAGTAGGATTTGCCAGAATAGTAAACTGAATAGGCGTTCCCACGCATGTATTGGATATTGGGGTAACAGTAATATTGGCAGCAATAGGGATAAAGAAATTATTCAGTACGGTAAAGGGTGCAATAGTTCCACTACCAGTGGCTACAATACCGACTGCGGGATTCGTATTGGTCCACTGATACAGGGTTCCACTAACGGTAGATCCAGTAAACGAGGGTAAGCTGAGTGTACTATTTCCACACACCACTTGATTAGGAATAACATTGATGCTAGGTGTTGGATTTACCCGTATAGTGAATGTTTGGGCATTACTAGAGCAGCCATTGCGAGTTGCGATAACCTGAATGCTACTTACAAAGGGTGAATTAGAGATGTTGGTGGATGTAAAGGCATTGATATTGCCAGTTCCAGATGAAGACAATCCGGTATTGCTATTGTTATTCGTCCAGTTTATGGTACTTCCCGTTAAATTCGTACCCGTAAAATTGATAGCAGTAATAACGGTACCTGCACAAACTTCCTGGGAGGCGATAGGGGATAATGCAGGTGCAGGTCTTACAACGAGCTGAAAAGTATAGGGAGTGCCTGAACAACTATTCGACATAGGAGTTACCGTAATATCGGCAGTTTGATCTACATTACTCGTATTGATTGCAGTGAAACTAGCTATAGTCCCGTTACCAGATGCTGCCAACCCAATGGTGGTATTGCTGTTCGTCCAGCTAAACTGGGTATTTGCCATGGAAGATCCTGAGAATGTTAGGGCACCTGTCTGAACACCCGCACAGATAGGTAAACTCATGATCGGATCAATGGTGGGCAATGGATTAACAGTGATTGAAAATACGATCGGTGTTCCGGAACAGGTATTGGAAATAGGGGTAACAGTAAACACAGAGGTAACCGGAACATTTCCAATATTCTGGCCTGTAAATGCAGGGATATTTCCAGTACCACTTAGTGCTATGGCTCCAATTGGCAGGTTGGTTCTAACCCATTGATAGGAGGTACCAGATAGCGCTGAACCCACAAAAGTAACCGCTTGCACCTGGGCATTATTACATACAGATTGGTTTGGTACAGCAGTTACTGATGGAATAGGATTTACTGTAATCGTAAAAAGATTGGGAGTGCCGAAACAACTGTTAGAAACAGGCGTAACAAGTATATTGGCAGTAATGGGTACATTGCTTCCATTGGTTAGGGTGAAACTATTAATACTACCCACCCCGCTGGCAGCTAAGCCAATGGAAGTATTGGAATTCGTCCAATTGTATTGACTACCCGATACAACTCCCGAAAATAAAAATGCAGCTGGAATTCCATTGCAATAGGTTGCACTGCTGATTGTATTGATAGTTGGAATAGGATTTACTAAAATTGAAAAGGTACGAGCTGTTCCTGAACAGGAATTCGACATCGGTGTAACAGTAAATAAACTTATGATTGGTACATTAGATCCACCCGTATTCGTTGTAAA
>JBAXQE010000019.1:0-36390 GCA_037131895.1 Chitinophagia bacterium
GAGAGAGCTAAATTCAATAATGAGGGATAGTCCTGAAATAGCAATCATGAAAAGTGATAAAAACACTTTTATTAAAATGATACAAGAGAATTATAAAGCAAAAATTGGTTTTGCTATAAAAAGTGATAACAAATAATAAATCTAAGCAATCTAATGCTGTGAAGTGTTTCTATATATTCCTTAATTTGCTTCAATTTTTTAGTATTGCTTCGTGATTTTGTTTCTGAAACCTACCAAAAACCTGCAAATATTATTCAGGTTTTTTTATAAAAGAATAGGAAGGATTTTCATTACCAGCCAATGGTTTTAAAATTATTCGATGTAAAAAAATAGGTAACTATTCGTTCTATTACCACCACCACTAGTAATGTAATAACCCCTGCTGTGCTGATACGTAATAATAGTTCAGAACCGGGCCCCTGCGAAGCTCGAATTCCCCAGAGTGCCCAGGCAACCGTAAGTGCAAAGCCGGCTACCCGAAAACGCAATAAAATGAATAAGGCCAATACAATTGCAATGGTAATCATAACCGCACTCCAAATATCCTGATCCAGCGGACCACCCTGCCAACCTGATTTTACCAGATAAGCAGTGATGTTAGCAATCGTAGCAACACTGATCCAACCTAAATACACAGTAAAGGGCGCGCCTAATAAAAACTGAAGGTGAAGTGGAAAAGTTTTCAGTATATCTTTTCCTTTTAAAAATACCTGCAATAAACTGTATAACATCAACAACATTACCACTACACTTGCGCCTGCTTTCAAATAATGCCAGCAGAGTATCCAGGCAATATTCAATACACAACTGAGCAAATACCAACCATTGATTGAGCTAAAATAGGCATGCGCCTTATGTTCGCCAAGTGGTTGATGTGTATTGAAGAAAGTAAGGGTAATCGTATACAATAGCAGTAATAAATAAATCAGCCCCCATATGGAAAAAGTAAAACCAGCCGGTACAAAATAATTGGGATATAAGGCCGAGATCTGCCCCGTATTATATCCGTTGATGGGTAAAATATTGGCAAGCGCATTTACTACTAGTACTGCCAAAAATGCGACCCAATTCAGCATCATGGTTCCTCGGGTGATTTTACTCATTTTACATATTTTTTAAACCAGTTGATATGGGCATTAAATCGATGTATAATGTAACTGGGTACACTTACTCCATGGTGTTGATTGGGATAAATAATCAATTGCGTTGGAATACCTTCCGATTTAAAAGCCTGATACATCTGTTCGGCACCTATTACCGGTACATTAAAATCATCTTCACTGGCCATAAACAGGGTAGGGGTTTTGATTTGCTTTACCTTAAAGAAAGGATACGATAAGTTGAGCCATTTTTGCTGATTTTCCCAAGGCTTACCCAGCTCATTTTCATATTGGGTAATATATTGGTCGGAACCATAAAAGGATAGGGTTAATGAACTTCCCGCACCACTTACCCCAGCTTTAAATCTTTTATCCGTTGCAATAGTATAGTTGGTTAAAATACCACCATAACTCCAACCTGCAATTGCCATGCGATTCGAATCGGCTATGCCAGATTTACAGAGCGACTCAGCAATAGCAAGAATATCTTTTACTTCTTTATTGCCCCAATCTGCATAAATACTTCGGGTATACGCTGCCCCACGACCACTACTGCCCCGATAGTTAACAGCAGCTACTGCATACCCAGAAGCGGCCAGTATTTGGCGGGATAAATCAAACCCAAACTCATCCTGCCCAACGGGTCCACCGTGAATAAACAATACCAACGGTTGTTTTACTGCGAGTGAATCCGTAGTATATAGAATGCCATTTACCTGATTTTTATCCGAACTAATGGCAGATATACCCCGTATATGCATTCGCTTTAATGGAGCCAGAAAACTATCTTGCAAATGAGTAATGGTTTCAAAACGATTGTTCTTCCAAATACAAATTTCATTGGGCACATACGAATTCGTATATAAAGCAACTCGATCTCCTTTCTCATTCATATGCATCGAACTGTAAACTCCATTCGCTCCTGTAATTGCTTTTACCTCTTTTCCATCGGGAGAAATTTGATAAAAAAGTTGGTTACGGTCATCTTCTACTGCTGCCAAAATTGAATTCCCATCTTTGCTCCATTGTATTTGTTCCACCGAACGATCCAATGAACCCGAAATTACTTGTGATTGTTTGCTACCTAAATCTAGTACACACAATAACTTCAAATCATACATGTCAAATGCTGCATCTGAAGCACTGCGGATATAAGCGATTTTTTGTCCGCTAGCACTAAACCTAGGACTATTATCTCCCCCCTTAAAACTGGTTAAAACTTCTGGGGTAGCATTTTTTTCGGCAGCAATCAGAAACAGATCGGTATTGTCATTTTTATCCGGATCTGCAGAAACATTGCTAGCATAAACAATTTTAGTTCCATCGGCACTAATATCTGCATCCTGCTCATTGTATTTTCCACGGGTTAAGGTATCTAATTTCTTTTCTGCCAGGTGCCAGACATATAAATGGGTTTTCCGATTATCCAGGTATCCTTCATTGTCTGCCTTAAAATGATAACGGTCGATTTCATACGGATTTCTCACATTCGATTTGGCCGTATCGGCATAATTAAACTCTTTAATGGTTAACAATATTTTTTTACCATCCGGAAACCATTGATATCCGCGGATTTCACCCTTTATATGGGTTTGCTGTTTGGCTTCACCCCCGCGTCTGTCGAGCAGATATAGTTGACTGCCCTCTTTCTCCTCTTTGCCGGAAGCCATAAAAGAAATGTATTTACCATCGGGGCTCCAATTGGCACCAGAAAAACTCTTGGTTTGCTCAGTAAGCGAAACCGTTTCTTTTCCATCGCTACTTACCATATACAACTTACTCTGGTATTTGTCTTTGGCCGAATCTACGGTTGAATGAGCATACAATATCCAGTTCCCTTCAGGAGAAATTTTAGGTCCCGAAATCGTATTTAATCGATACACATCATTTGGGCGAATCCAGCGTTGTGCATAGGAGTTGTATGATATCAGTGTTATCAATACGCTACACACCATCAGTTTTAAAAATTGCATATATATTAAATTAGTGGGTTAGTTAATTTTCGTAACTAATAATATTCCAATTCAGTTTTCTGCATTGCTCATTAAACTGTCGGATTTCATTAGTTAATAAATCGGTTTGTTGTTGTTGATATTTTGCCCATTCGGCATGTAAATCATCATATCGCTTTTTATGTCCCTCCGTTATATACGGTACATTGCTTTCTGATTCTCCCTTTAAGAAAATGAAATTGGCACTGAGCTTATTAACAAAGTTGATTACATCATCGTTGGTTTTCGATTTGGGTTGAATCAATTGTTCTTCCCATGTTTTTAGCTTTGTCAATATTCCACTTGCTTCTTTCGATAAACCGCTGAAAGTGGCATTGTCTTCGGTTCTGCTGATGAAATCCTTCAATTGCTGCTGAATTTTCCGCATCTGGGTAACAGCAACGTGAATATCTTCTACATCCTTGGAAACCTTTTGTAAAAAGGCATCCTGCTCTTGATAGGCAGCAGTGGTTACGAGCGATGGAACTTCTTTTACCTGACGAGGATCGGTTAAAACGCGGAAGCTTTGTATCGGCAAGGCTTTGTCGTTTATTGTAAGTTTTGCAGAATAAGTCCCCGGTACCACAAATCTGCCCCGATAGCTTCCTTCTATTTCTACATTTTCAATGGTGGGCAGATTTTTATGGCGCAAATCCCATACAAATCGGTTTAATCCATTTCTCAATTCGAGGGTAGGATCTGCATCGGCTTGGTTATTTCCTGTTTTATTTTTGGGAGTTTCCTGATAGTAAGTTCTGATTACATTTCCGGCTGCATCTAATATTTCGAGTGTTACTTTTTTTACTGAATCTTTTTGCAGGATATGATAAAAAATATGGGCACCCGTTACCGGATTGGCCAGGGTGGTATTGATTGAGATGGGGTCTTTGTCATCGGGAAATACCTGATTGAGTGGGCTACCGGCAGTTAATCGGAAAACATCTCGAATAGGAAGTAAGCTAACTGAATCCTTGATAGTGGATGCATTTTTTCTAAATGGCGTTAAATCATCCAAAATCCAAAACGCCCTTCCCTGGGTACTGGCCAATAAATGATTATGGTGCAACTTTAAATCGGTAATGGGGGTTATCGGTAAATTCAATTGAAGTTTCTGCCAGCTTTTACCTCCGGAATAAGAAATATAAAATCCGGTTTCGGTTCCCGCATACAACAAATCTTTTACTTCATTATCTTCCCTTACTACGCGCACAAATGCTCCGTAAGGAATACCGGTGTTGATGCGTGTCCAGGTTTTCCCGTAATCGGTGGTTTTATAAATAAATGGAGTAAAATCGTTTAGTTTATACTTGTGCACGGCTATATAGGCAGTCGCTTTATCGTTCGGCGACACTTCAATGGCATTTACCTGAAATCCTTTAATGCCTTCCGGACTGATATTAGTCCACTCAGTTCCTCCGTTGCGGGTAATGTATACCATACCATCATCACTACCGGTATAAATAACTCCATTTTCGTGAGGCGATTCGGCAACATAGGTGATGGTGCAATAGTTTTCTCCTCCCGCCCCTTCATTCGTATATGGAACTCCGCTCTTACCCATTTTTGTGGTATCATGGGTGGTAAGATCAGGTGATATGGCCGTCCAGCTTTTACCCAAATTCACCGACTTAAATAAGCGATTTCCTGCATGATAAAAAACTCCTTTTTCATGCAGCGAATGGTTTATTGGGGCATTCCAGTTAAAGCGGTAGGTCATGTTTTTCGGTTCCAATGCCTGAAATTGAACCGGATATTCCATAATGGCTACATCGTCTTGTATTTTAGTATTCAATAAACTAATCGTTCCTTGATAACTGCCCCCCATCACTAGGTCGGGTTGGTCGGGATCAAATGCGAGAAAAGCCGATTCGCCTCCTGCTGAATAACTCCAGTCTCTTTCCGTGATCCTTCCCCCCCATGAATTACCCATACTGGCAATTTTTACAGAAGTATTGTCTTGTTGTCCGCCATATAAATTATAAGGAAAGAGGTTGTCGGCATTTACCCGATAAAATTGAGCCGTTGGTTGGTTATCCTGCGACGACCAGCTTACTCCACCATTAAAGGAGATAGCCGCACCGCCGTCGTTGGCTACAATCATATTTTTGGGATTGCTGGGATTAATCCACAGTTGATGATAATCACCATGCGGAGCCCGGAATGGTTCCCAGGTTTTACCGCCATCAATTGACTTTATAGCCGGAGAGTTTAATACATAGAGTGTATTCGGGTCCAGTGGATCGGTGGTAGCTTCAATATAATACCAGGCTCTTTGCACCAGTCGGTGATCTTTACTAACCACTTTCCAATGGGCACCTGCATCGGTAGAAACAAATAAGCCCCCTTGATCTTTTTCAGAATCACTTTCTAACACGAGGTAGAGTTTATCGGGTTGTCCCCCTGCCACATTGATGCTCATTTTTCCCATTTCTTTCGGCAGGCCAGTATGAATTTTCTCCCAAGTTTCCCCACCATCTTTACTCTTGTATAATCCAGATCCTTTACCACCACTGATTACTTGCCAGGGCAGGCGCTTATATTCCCACATAGCGGCATACAGTATACGGGGGTTGGAGGGGTCCATCGCTAAATCTACGCAACCGGTATTCTCATCCACATACAATTGTCGCTTCCAGGTTTTACCGCCATCTTCTGTTTTAAAAACGCCTCTGTCGGGCGATGCGCCATGGATTGGGCCCTGTGCGGCAACATAAGCTACCTCGGGATTGTTGGGATGAATGCGGATGGCTGCAACCTGTCGGGTGAGCTCCAAACCTAGGTGCTTCCAGGTTTTACCGGCATCGGTTGAACGATAAATACCATCTCCATAAGAGGAAGTAACCCCACGTGGAGCGTGCTCTCCCATTCCAACATACACTACGTTGGCATCGGAGGGTGCTACGGCTACGGCCCCAACGGATCCCGTTTTAAAATATCCATCCGATACATTTTTCCAACTAATTCCGGCATCCTCCGTTTTCCAAACGCCCCCTCCGGTTGTTCCCATATAATAAACTTGGGTATTACCCGGAACCCCGGTTGCGGTAACAGATCTGCCACCTCGGGCTGGACCCACATTTCTCCACAAAAGGGGTTTATAATAATTGGCTATTGAATTGGTATCCTCTGCCGATTTAGTAGGGGTAGCTGGCTTTTGTGCAAAAAGTAAAGCCGGAAGCGATAGTAAGGGTAGAAAAAGCATTCGTAGTATCATGCTGTATATTTTATTAAGATTACTAAGGTACTGATTTATCGTATGAATGATAGGCTATGTTTAACAAAAAAACCTGCTAAACAATAGCAGGTTTTTGAACAAAATCAACAGAAGATTAATATTTAGTAACCCCCGGCACCGCTATCGGATAAAATCCATCACTGTCGGGCAATACGGGAGGTGGGGCATTCCAATCGTAAACCTTAGGATGAATATCCAATCCCGAGTTAATCGCCTTATCCCATTCAATGGTTTGTCCGGAATAGGTAGCCATTCTTCCCAGGATGGAAGTCATGGTACTTTTGGCGCCATTTTCTGCGTCGGCAAATTGATATTCGCCTTTTGCGATGGCAGCAAAGAGCTCATCATGTTCTGTTTGATAGGGGTTGCGTTCTTTCTTTTTATTATCGAATTGGTACAGGCTATTTCCGGCATGATCAACAATCGAAGATTTGCCGGTAAATATTTTCCCCTTAGTACCAATAAGTAATTCATCCACTTTACTCATAGTTCCTGGAATATGGCGGCACTGGCTATTTAATATGGAGCCATCGGCATACTGAAATTCAACAAAATGGTGGTCGAAAATTTCACCATGTTCCTTGCCTTTTCTTACCTGACGACCGCCCATGCCCTGAGCTTTTACCGGATAGGCACCTTTAAACCAATTGATAACATCAATATTATGGATATGCTGTTCAGTAATATGGTCGCCACAGAGCCAGTTAAAATAATACCAGTTGCGCATTTGGTATTCCATTTCTGTTTGATTGGGTTTGCGCGGACGAACCCAAACCCCATCATTGTTCCACCAGGCTTGCGCTGATGTGATATCTCCGATTAAATCTTTTCTTTTAAAGAGTTCACGATAAGAATCTTGGTAATGGCGTTGTAAACCTACTACCACATTTAGTTTCTTTTCTTTCGCCAGTGCAGCAGTGGCTAATACCTTTTGAACACCAGCAGGATCAGTAGCTACGGGCTTTTCCATAAATACATGTTTGCCCATTCGGATGGCTTCTTCAAAATGAATGGGTCGGAATCCGGGAGGTGTTGCCAGAATTACTACGTCGGCAAGTGCAATCGCTTTCTTATAACCATCAAATCCACTAAATTTTCTATCCTCCGGAACATCCAGCATAGCTGCCTGCTTGGTTTTATCTCCCTTAGTGATATTTCCCAATTCTTCGGTGATGGAGGAATAGCAATTATCGATATTATCTCTAAAAGCATCTGCCATGGCTACGAGTTTTACCTTTTGTTTGCTTTGTAAAGCTTGCATAGCAGCGCCGGTTCCACGGCCACCACATCCTACTAGGGCAATTTTGATGGTATCATCTGCGCCTGAAAAAAAGTTACTACGGCCTAGCAAAGGAGCAGCCAGCATAGTTCCGGCCAGTAAAGATCCTTGCTTAACAAAAATTCTTCGGGATTGGGGGTTGGGTTGTTTTTTCATAATGGCGGAGTTATTTTCCTATGTATTGTTTAAAAAATAAAGCTACGGTATTAGCGTCGGGTTGCAGCAGGGGGGCTACGATTCTAAAGCCAGCATATTTTGCTTCAGTCAGCCACCATTTACTGCGGGGGATTTGCGGATCGCGCTGGTTCCATTCCGGGTCGGAATAAAAACGGCGGGCACTGCGTAAATCGGCGGGCACATCTTCAAAACTGCCACCCCGCAAGGCTTTGGGATATTTGGTAAGGGTAGGAGGGGCAGTGGGATCGGTATTGCCTAAAACCGAATAGGCATTTTCATCATAATGATCGAGGGTCCATTCCAACACATTTCCCAACATATCATAGAGCCCCCAGGCATTGGGTTTTTTTTGTCCAACAGGGTGATATTTTTCTGCACTGTTTTCGGCAAACCAAGCATATTCGGCAATTTTTTCAGGTGTATTGCCAAAATAATAGGGTGTGGTAGTTCCGGCGCGACAAGCATATTCCCATTCTGCTTCGGTGGGTAGCCGATAAAAAATACCCGTTTTTTTATATAACCACTTGCAAAACATGAGGGCATTGTACTGACTCATACTATTGGCAGGGTATCCTCCTTCCTTTCCCATACCCCAGGATAAATCTACATATTGGGCACTGGGACGGGTAATGGCATCGGCTTCGGTATTGATGGAAGTGGATGCATCTTTCAGAAAGATATCATATACATCGCGCGTAATTTCGTGCGCACCCATCCAGAAAGCAGCCAGGGTTACTTTTTTTTGCGGACCTTCATCAGCCTGCCTATTGGGTTCTGATTCAGCACTACCCATTACAAAATTTCCGGCAGGTATTGGAACCAGACGGATGGTTAAAGGACTACCTGAAATGTTTTGAGCAAAAGGTTCAAACGCTCGCTTATTATTTTGTGCTTGAACAGAAATAGCACTAGAGAGGGCAATCAGAAGAAATAGACTTCGTGGCAAGACTTTTTTTGAAAAGGTAGTAAAAATGTGTGAGTAAAATAAAATAAGTGCGAAAAATCTGAATGCTAATTGGAACCGTCTAATCGATCGGGTCGTTAAGGTTTTTTCTACTGAAGTTGACTTAGCATAGGTGTATTTTAATCTATATCTATTTACTTTTGTCCCATTATTGAAAATCATATTTTTATCGAAAATTCTAGTTGTCCCCCAAAACTAAGCTCCACTATTCTTTGAAGCGTCGATATACGAGCTTCTTTTATATTGTTTTCAATTTTCGATATATAGGATTTAGTGGTTCCAACTTTTTCTGCAAGCTGTTCCTGTGTCATTCCCATTTCTAATCGGGTATCTTGTATTAATGCACCTAATTTAAAACTTTCATAGCCTGCTTCTAGTTCATCACGCTTTTTTGTACCCCGCTTTCCGTAATTTTTTTCTTTAAACTCTTCTAGGGTTGTTAAATTCTTCTTTTTCGTTTTCATAAGCGAATTTTTTTGATATGGATATTATAAAAGTATGGAAAGTATACTATTTCCACCCCTTACTTCCAAAATCCCGGTGTTTGCGCATAAACTATTTGTCCGCTTATCAGTTGGGTTATTAATAGTTCTGCGCCGCATTTTTTGGCAAGTGCAAGCGCAGCATCCGTTTCTAAAATACTACAGGCAGTAGCTAACCAATCGGCGGTTGCTCCATCGGCTGCAATTACAGTAACATTTTTTCCATTGGTTATTCCCTTGCCAGTATGGGGATCTATAATATGCGAGTAACGAAGATTGTCTGCCTCCAATACCTGAAAACTATCTCCCGAAGTGGCAACGGCCCTGTTTTTTATTAACAATAGATTTTCCAGCAATGCTTCTTTTTCTTCGGGTCGATTGATGGCAATTTGCCAGCCTTTTTTTCCGGGTGGGGCTTCGGTTGCTGCCATATCTCCTCCCGCATCTGCTAGTGCATGCACCACCCCCCAACTTTTTAAACGATCTACTACCTGTTGTGCAACAAATCCTTTTGCGATACCGCCTAGATCTAACAGCAATTCTGGTTTGCGAAATCGAATTTGATTAGAACTACATTGATATTGTACCCATCGGATTCCAGACTGCCTGTTGGCCCTTTGAATAGCTGTATCAGCAGGAACCTGTTTTAATTTGCGTGCCTGTCTCCAAACTTGGGTAACCCTTCCTAAACTAATATCAAATATTCCCTTGCTTAAATTAGCTGCCTGAATTGAACGGCAAAGCATATCCTGCATCAGGGGCGAAACGATTACAGTTTGAGTATACGCATTGCGGTTGATTTGGCTCAATTCACTGGTAGTATCATAATCACTAAAAATATGATTAAGGGAATCTACCAACTGAAAACATTGTTCGCCCATTCGATTTGCTTCTACACTATCGGTATGGTAAAAAATAAGATGAAAGGGTGAGCCCATCTTATCCTGCACAAAATGATACCTCTTAGGTTGTGCATATATTCCGGTTACGGATACCATCCATACAGCAGTAATAAAAAGAAATTGTTTACTGAAATGCATAATCGAAAGTAAATGATTAAATTGAGCTATAAACGATTGTTATGTTAAGAAGAAATTTTGTTGCCAATAGTGTTTTGGCGGGCACTGCATGGATGGGATTAGGTTGGAAAAACAAAAATTCAATCCCTACATTTTCATCCCTAGCAGGAGAACCTTTCCAATGTAATTATGCATTTCACGATGGCATGTTCAAGAATATGGCTGGTGAAAATTTCATAGATCAGATTCGCTATGCCCATAGTATGGGGTTTCGCTCTATTGAAGACAATGGCATGATGGATCGCACGCCCGAAATGCAACAAAAAATAGGCGATACCCTCGCTGAATTAGGCATGCAAATGGGCGTTTTTGTGATTCAATTCGACAAATGGCCCCTGCAAACCTCCCTCACCAGTGGTAAAAAAGAATGGAGAGATAAATTTCTAACTTATTGTAAAGAAGCCGTAGAAGTTGCAAAAAGAACCCGTGCTAAATGGATGACGGTAGTGCCGGGCAATTACGATCGCTCGCTTTCAATGGGTTTACAAACGGGCAATGTAATCGAATCCCTTCGCCTCGGTGCCGAAATTCTGGCACCCCATAATCTAGTTATGGTACTAGAACCCCTCAGTGATACACCCGATTTATTTCTCCGCCATTCCGATCAAACCTATGCCATTTGTAAGGCAATCAATAGCCCGGCTTGCAAGATTTTATTCGATATGTACCATATGCAACGCAATGAAGGCAATATCATTAAAAATATAGAAGCTGCCTGGGATGAAATTGGCTACTTTCAAATAGGCGATAATCCGGGCAGGAAAGAACCGGGCACTGGTGAAATGAATTATAAAAATATCTTCAAGTATATCCATCAAAAAGGGTATCGGGGTATTTATGGAATGGAACATGGCATTGCCGGTAAGGGTAAAGAAGGCGAACTGGCATTGATAGAAGCTTATCGGCAAGCAGATAATTTCTAGTTCACCCCCATTTTTGTTGCTTTTAGCATCCCTTCAACTCAGTAAGCTAAACCCATAAGTAATGCTTAATTCCTATGATTACTGCATGTTTTGCTTTAAATTTGCCCTTTATCCCGAAATAACAGTGGCATGTTGGTTCAGTTTGCAGAATTACAGAAAAAATTGGCGGGTGAATTACGTACAGGAGAAGCTGACAAAATCATCTATGCCACCGACGCTTCTGCCTATCGGGAAATGCCGGATGCTGTTGCCATCCCAGCTTCAAAGGCCGACCTGATAGAGCTCATTCAATTTGCACAAGCGCACCATCTTTCTCTGATTCCAAGGGCTGCGGGAACTTCCTTGGCAGGACAAGTAGTAGGTAAGGGAATAATCGTAGATATTTCTCCACATTTTACCCGAATACTCGAATTAAATGTTGCTGAAAACTGGGTGCGGGTTGAGCCGGGTGTTATACGCGATGATTTGAATAAATGGCTACATCCCCATGGACTATTTTTTGCCCCGGAAACCTCCACCGCCAACCGAGCCATGATTGGCGGAATGATTGGCAACAATTCTTGCGGATCCAATTCCATTTTATACAAAAGTACCCGAGAACATTTATTAGAGATTACTGCACTGTTATCAGACGGGTCTGAAGTGGTTTTTGGGGATATTACTACCGAGCAATTTCATGCAAAATGCGAATTGCCCACTTTAGAGGGAAATATTTATCGTCATATCCGGAAATTACTCAGTTCTCCCGATGTACGCAACGAAATTGCCGTG
The DNA here is from genome assembly GCA_037131895.1 of Chitinophagia bacterium. GTDB lineage: Bacteria > Bacteroidota > Bacteroidia > Chitinophagales > Chitinophagaceae > Sediminibacterium. The sequence goes on from JBAXQE010000019.1 coordinate 12,002, forward strand.
CATTTTCCACATCCAGAAATAGACAGGCGCAATACGGGCTATGCAGTGGATATGCTGATGCAGTCTGATCCATTTGAGGCGGGCGGACCAACCTTTAATTTTTGTAAACTGATTGCCGGATCGGAAGGCACTCTTTGTTTTATAACGGAGGCCAAATTAGCGCTGGAGCCACTGCCGCCTAAGGAAACCGGTTTATTATGTGTACATTTTAATAGTATCGAAGAATCGCTACATGCAAACGTGTTGGCGGTAAGTTATCAACCCAGTGCCTGTGAGTTGATTGATCATTATATTCTCGAATGTACCAAAGACAATCGCGAGCAATTGCAAAATCGATTCTTTGTTCAAGGCGACCCGGGTGCTATTTTGGTGATTGAATTTTGCCGCGATACCCGTGAAGAAATACTCGCTATCACTGCCGAGGTAGAAGCTACCCTACGCCAACAGGGGTTAGGGTATCATTTCCCTGTTTTATTTGGCAACGACACCAAAAAAATATGGAATCTGCGTAAAGCAGGATTGGGATTATTGAGCAACCTTCCCGGAGATGAAAAAGCTGTTCCGGTAATTGAAGATACAGCAGTGCGTGTGGAAGATTTGCCAGATTATATCCGTGATTTTAATCAAATATTATCGAATTATAATCTCCATGCAGTGCACTATGCACATGCCGGATCGGGGGAACTACATCTTCGTCCCATCATCAACCTGAAAACAGTCGAGGGAAACGCTCTGTTTAAAACCATCGCTTCAGAAGTGGCTACCTTGGTAAAAAAATACAGAGGTTCCCTAAGTGGTGAACACGGGGATGGTCGCTTACGCGGAGAATTTATCGAACAAATGGTAGGAAGCGCCAATTATAACCGATTTAAACAACTTAAGCAGGTTTGGGATCCTCAGGGAATATTCAATCCCGGTAAAATAGTAGATACCCCCTCCATGAATAGCTCGCTGCGTTACGACCCCGGAGCACCAGCTTATGCAACACCTACCTATTTTCGTTTTTATGGTCAAAATATTTTACAACACGCCGAACAATGCAACGGTTCGGGCGATTGTAGAAAAACTGAAATATCGGGCGGTACCATGTGCCCTTCTTACATGGCCACCCGCGATGAAAAAGATACTACCCGAGCACGCGCTAATGTGCTCCGCGAATACCTAACTCGCTCCACTAAAATCAATCGCTTCGACCAACAAGAAATTTATGAAGTGATGGACCTCTGCCTCAGTTGCAAAGCCTGTAAATCGGAGTGCCCCTCGAATGTGGATATGGCGAAACTGAAAGCCGAATTTTTACAGCATTATTACGATGCCAACGGGGTTCCGTTCCGCTCTCAGTTGATTGCACGCTTTTCGCAATTGTCGCGTTTTGGCATGTTACTGCCATCGGTTTATAATTTTATAGTCACTAATTCTTTTACGGCTGCACTGTTGAAAAAAACTGTAGGCTTTGCTACCAATCGTTCCCTTCCAACTCTGGCATCGCAAACTTTGCACAAATGGTTTATCACCTGGAAAAAGCCATCCATCAGCACTCATAAAAAAGTATACCTCTTTTGCGATGAGTTTACCAATTACAACGATGTAAACATTGGTAAAACTGCCGTTGCATTATTAGAAAAATTGGGATATGAAGTAATGATTCCCCAGCATTTAGAAAGTGGCAGAACCTGGCTATCAAAAGGACTGGTAAAAAAAGCGGCTGAAATCATCAACCGCAATATTGAGTTTCTGTCGCCCCTGATTTCAGCTGAAACGCCCTTGTTGGGTATTGAACCTTCTGCGATTATTACTTTTAGGGATGAATATGTGGATTTAGCTACAGAAAAAAATCTGCCCGCTGCTAAAGAACTGGCCAAACACAGTTTTTTGATTGATGAGTTTTTGACCGCCGAATTCAAAGCTGGCAAGATTACTTCTGATCAGTTTAGCGGAGAAGAAAAAGAGATTCAGTTGCACGGACATTGTCAGCAAAAAGCCCTGAGTAAGTTAAGTGATACGGTAACGATGCTTTCTATTCCGGCTAATTTTACTGTATCAGTTATCCCTTCCGGATGTTGTGGAATGGCGGGTTCTTTTGGCTACGAAAAAGAGCATTTTGATGTGAGTAATAAGATAGGAGAACTGGTATTATTTCCAGCAGTGAGAAATAAAAAGCCAGCTGTGGTAACGGTAGCTCCAGGCACCAGTTGCAGACACCAGATTAAAGATGGTACAGGTGTAATTGCGTATCATCCGGTTGAAATATTATTCCAGGCATTGAAAACTCAAGCGTAAAAGTTTTGGGTAGTATTTTGTGTAATTTCGATACGAATCTCTACTATGCAATTAGCACAGGAACTTGGTAAAATTATAGATCCACGTTTGATCACCGATTCGCTGATCGATCGGCATGCACATGCAGCTGATGCGGGATTTTATTTTTTACTTCCCAAAGCCATTGTATTTCCAGAAACTACTGATGATGTTATTGCTCTGTTTCGTTTTTGTACCAAGCATGCAATACCCCTTACTTTTCGTGCTGGGGGAACCAGTTTAAGCGGCCAATCCATTACGGATGGCATATTGGTAGATATCAGCCGATCCTTTAAAAAGGTTCAACCCTTACAGGAAGGGAAGCAGGTATATGTGCAACCCAGTGCCATTGGGTCGCATGTGAATATTGCCCTTCAAAAATATAGTACCAAAATCGGCCCCGACCCTGCATCTATCACTGCCGCCATGATGGGGGGGATATTATCCAACAACAGCAGTGGTATGTGCTGTGGGGTAGTACATAATGCCTATCATACACTGGCGGCTATAACAATTGTATTACCGAACGGACAAGTTTATAATACTGCTATTCCCTCCGAATATCAGCGTTTTGAGCAACATGAGTCTGCTTTGTGTACTGGTCTGCTGGCATTTCAACAACGCCTACTTCAACAACCTCAATTGGTTGAAAAAATCAGAAAGAAATACCGGATCAAAAATACGGTTGGCTATAGTGTGCATGCTTTACTCGATTATACCCATCCGCTGGATATGCTCAGTCACCTGATGATTGGTGCAGAAGGAACCCTTGGATTTATTGCTGATGCCATCCTCAATACCATCCCAGATAAACCCTACAAAAAAACGGGCTTATTATTTTTCGACTCTCCTGTGTCGGCAGCAAATGCAATCCCTGCATTGCAGTCCACCGGTGCCGAAGCGTTAGAACTGATGGATCGGGCAGCGCTTCGGTCTATTGAAAAGTTACCTGATTGTCCACCCGAAATAGCCGCATTACCCGATCAGGCAACGGCTATATTATGCGAGTTTCAGTCTACCACTAAAGAATCCCTTGATCAATTATTTGCAACTGCCCTTCCGGTTTTAGAAAATATTCCCCTACTTAGTCCGCCCCAATTTAGTACCGATTACAGTCAGCAAGCCAAATTATGGAAACTTCGCAAAGGACTCTATCCAGCTGTGGCTGCTGTTAGAAAAAAAGGAACCACGGCTATTTTAGAAGATGTGGCAGTACCCATAGAACATTTTGGTAATGCCGTTACTGATTTACAAGATCTGTTTCATCGTTTTGGATATCACAACGCCATCATTTTTGGTCATGCGAAGGAGGGAAACCTGCACTTTTTAATTACGCAGTCGGTAAATGATGCGGCTTCTGTTGAAATATTTGATGCATTCAATCAGGAGTTGGCAAAAATTGTACTCCATAAGTATGGTGGCTCCATGAAAGCCGAACATGGTACGGGCCGACAAATTGCTCCCTTTGTAAAAGAGGAATGGGGGGAAGAGATATTTCAAATAATGTGCGAGCTGAAAGAGTTGGTTGATCCCCATCATATCCTAAATCCGGGTGTGCTTATCAACACAGACCCCAATTGTCACCTCCAACATCTCAAAACCAATCCGATTGTAGAAGAAGAAGTAGATCGCTGTGTGGAATGTGGGTATTGCGAAAATCGTTGTCCTTCGCGCAATTTCACACTCACGCCTCGACAGCGGATTCAAGTGCGTCGTTCTTTACAACGGTTGCAGGCAGACAAGCAAACTGCTGAGTACAATCAATTGCTCGATCAATACCAATATGCCGGAATGGATACCTGTGCGGTAGATGGTATGTGTGCGGTGGATTGTCCGGTTGCCATTAATACCGGTGATTTAATCAAGCGCCTGCGGAGTGAGAATCATTCACCCCTTAATAATCGCATTTCGCTTTGGGTTGCAAGGAATTTCAGTTGGGTGGCAGGTAGCGTTCGGGTTGCATTAACCATGGGAAATGGCGTTAATAAATTATTAGGGGCAGCTTCATTATATAAGCTTACCCGATTTATCCGCAAAGGGTGGAAGGGATTTCCATTGTATTTACAGCAGCTTACCGCACCGGTTCGGATAGAGCCCCATCAGCCAGCAGATTATCAACTCGTGTATTTTTCTACCTGCATTACCCGCATGATGGGAAGCGATATAGAAGACTCGCAGGATTCGGTTACCGTGATGAAAGAGCTTTGCGAGCGGGCACATTTATCCCTGTTTATTCCTGATAAAACGGGGGGTACCTGTTGCGGACAATTGTTTTCGTCCAAGGGTTTTTACCCTGCTTATCAGGTAACCATTAATAAAACCATCGAAGATTGCTGGAACTGGAGCAAACAAGGGAAAGTGCCGATTGTGTTAGATGTTTCCTCCTGCACTCAGTCTATCCGGCAATGTGCCCCGTATTTAACGGACGAAAATCGCGCCCTTTTCGAAAAATTGCAATTCATCGATTCGGTAGAATTGGTGGCTGATTGGCTATTGCCTCGTTTACCCATCACCCAACCAAAAAAGCAAATTGCGCTGCATCCAGTTTGTAGTTTGCATAAAATGGGACTAATAGAAAAATTCCGGGCCGTTGGTAATGCTTGTGCGGAGGTATGTGTGATACCTCATCAGGCTTCCTGTTGTGGTATGGCAGGTGATCGAGGATTTTATTATCCCGGACTTACCGAAGCAGCTACTTCCGCTGAAATAGAAGCGTTGAAAGATATTGATTTTGATGGCTATTACTCTTCTGGCAAAACTTGCGAAATGGCTCTTTCGGAACATGCAGGAAAAAATTACAGGTCGATACTCTTTTTACTCCGCGATGCTACCGCACCTGTAAATCATTAATCGGCATATAGTAAATATTTCTTGCGCTTCTCTTTAAAATTGGACAATCCCGGTTCCCAGGTTTTGCGAATGGCTTCCTCTGACAAACCCTGTTTAATCTGTTCTTTAAATTCGCTGTATCCAATTAGTTTATCGATATTACCCATTTGGTTACTCTGCTTATAATCGAAAAATTTATCTTTCTCGGGATAGGCATTGTATAATTCGATCATCCATTGCAGATTGATTTTTTTCTTTTTTATCACATCCCTTGGATCTACGGTTCTTAAATCTAAACCATAGCAGGTCTTGTTCATGTGTAGGGGCGTTTCGGCCATTCCTTTGATGCCAACTGGGGTAAATGAGAATGGATATTTTCCTTCTAGTAAAGGACTGCCTAAAACAGTAAATGGAAAATTTGTACCGCGGCCTTGACTTAAGATAGTTCCTTCGAACAGGCAGAGAGAGGGATATAAAATAATGGATTGCTGACTATTTAAGTTGGGCGAAGGTTTTACTGGAAGGGTATACTGCATCGAATGGGTATAGTTAGCTACGGGTATTATTTTTATTTTACAAGTTATGCCATTCGCCAGCCAACCTTCTCCATTTAACATCCCTGCGAATTCACCGATGGTTAGTCCGTGGGTGATAGGAATGGGAAACATGCCAATACCAGATTTGTATTTCATATCCAGGATGGGGCCATCCACAAAATAGCCGTTCGGATTGGGTCGATCCAGAATCAACAGTTCTTTATTGTTTTCTGCACAAGCTTCCATCAAACGGGCGAGGGCATTGATATTGGTGTAAAAACGGCAACCTACATCCTGTAAATCGTAGATCATAATATCAACATCTGCGAGGTCTTCTTTACTGGGTTTTGATTTGCCTCCATATAAAGAAATCAGTGGTATCCCGGTTGCCGAGTCTACTTCATCCGCCACTTTGGCTCCGGCACTGGCATTGCCGCGAAAGCCATGTTCGGGACCAAATACCTTTACAATATTTACCCCTAGTTTTCGGAGAGAGTCTACCAAGTGAGATGGGCCGATGATGGTTGTTTGATTGGCCAAAAGTGCTACCCGCTTGCCACTGAGGTAGGGGAGATATAGTTGGGTTTGCTCTGCGCCGGTTTGCAGGGTACTACTTGATTTAGAAGAAGCAGCAGGCATTCTTTTGCAAGCGATGAACATCATCCCAGACAAAAAAGAAAGAAGTAATAATTTTTTCATTGGCTAAAAATAATACTCAATATACGGTTCTTTTTTTTGGAAAATCCGAATTGCAGTAACTTACAAGTCATGGAAAATATGATCAAACATTGGGTGGATAAGCTGCAATTGCTTCCTCATCCTGAGGGGGGCTTTTATAAAGAAAACTACCGCTCAACTGAAACCCTTGAACATGGCTGTATTCCCGAACGATTTACCGGAAGCAGATCGATGAGTACGGCTATATATTTTTTGATTACTGCCGGTAATTTTTCCGCTTTTCACAGAATTAAAAGCGATGAATGTTGGCATTTTTATACGGGCGATCCTTTATGGGTGCATATGATTAATGATGCTACTAGCGACTATGCTGTTATTGAATTGGGAAACGATCCTAACGGTACTGGTGTATTCCAGGCGGTGGTTCCTGCGGGGTTTTGGTTTGCTTCTGAAACCAAAGTAGGTGGTTCTTTTTCACTGGTAGGTTGCACGGTGGCACCGGGATTCGATTTTGCCGATTTTGAATTGGCGAACCGAGCTGAACTAATTGCCCAATTTCCAGCACATACAAGCCTTATTCAAAGATTAACGCGTATCTAAGGTTTTATTTATGGGGGAAATAAAAGCGGATTAATACAAATGCAAGGAGAGAGAGGGTGATTACCACCAAAACAGAAACAATCGGCCAAAAATTGTCTGTCCTTCTTTTTTTAATTCGGGTAGGTTTCTTTTTCTGGGTATAAACGCCCAATTGCTGATTAATTTGTTGGGTAAGTGTTTGTATATCTGCAGTATGTTCAAAATTCTGTAGTCCCTCCAAGGCATCTTGCAGGGAAGGAGAACCAGCAGCAGCCTCCTGTAACTGAGCGATTTCTGCCTCCGTAGCTTTTCCCAGAATGAATTTAGATAACAACTCGTTATCCAATTCAGCAGGACCCATATCCGTTGGCGCTTGATTATTCATAACCTCGGTTCATTTTTTTATCCAAACTAATCTTCAGGTTTCTTTTCCCGTTTTGTATATGACTTTTTACCGACAGCAAGCTATAGCCAGTACTGGCGGTAATTTCAATATAGCTTTTCTTTTGCAGATAAAAAAGGGTGATGCAGGTTTTTTGTTCCTGATTTAAGTCGTCTATAGAATTTTCGAGCAATAAAAAGCTTTGTTCTTTCTCTAAAAAAGTATACCCTTCTTCTTCAGTTAAGCTGATGGTTTCGGGCAATTCGGAGAAGTAAATATTTTTCTTTCTCAAATGCATCAGGCAATCATTTTTTGCCACCTGATACAACCAGCTTTTGATATGCTCTACCCGGTATTTGGATAATTCTGTAAGGGTTTTCAGAAATACCTGCTGTACCATGTCTTTGGCAAGCTCCGAATTTTTTAGGTACTTCATACATACCCCCAAGAGCAGAAGGGTATAGCGAGGTAATAAGATCCCTAGCCAATAATTATCGTACTGCTCGTAGAACTTTTCCAACAGTTCCTCATCGGTCATATGGTTTGCTGCTGTTTTACTCACAGTATTGCAGTTGTTCTAAAGATAAGATGCTTGCCCAATAAAATTCCATAACTTGTAATAAAATTATCACATGTTTGGTTGGATATGTTCAGTTCCGGTTGCCCCCATGCGAAAAGAAGCTGCACACCGCAGTGAAATGGTGAGTCAATTATTGTTTGGTGAACGCGTACAATTAATAGAATCTTCTGGTGATTTTGTGTTGGTGAAAAACGAATATGATGGCTATGCCGGTTGGTGCCAGCGTAGTCAGTTAACCGAATTAGCAATTTTCGCTGAATCAATTGAACCAGAAATACTCACCTCCAACTACATAAACATCGGTATGCTGCGGGAGGCAGCTATTCATTTACCAATGGGAGTTCCTATCAGCAACTGGAAGGGAATTACCGATCCTCATTTTACCTATTCGGGAACTGAACATTCTGCAGGAAGTATTCCATTTTCCGAATCCAATATTGTGGCCATCTCAACTTCGTATGTAAATGTTCCTTATCTATGGGGTGGTAAATCGGTTTTTGGAATTGATTGTAGTGGATTTAGTCAGCAAATATTCCGATATTTTGGAAAGCAACTACCCCGAGATTCTGGCGACCAGGCAAAGCAAGGGGAGGATGTAGGTTTTTTAGCAGAATCCCGTGCAGGAGATCTAGCATTTTTCGACAATGCAGAAGGAACCATAACCCATGTTGGCATATTACTCAGTAACCACGAAATTATTCATGCTTCCGGTAAAGTACGGATAGATACCATTGATCAATGGGGCATCATTAATCGGGATACAAATCAGCGAACGCATAGGCTTAGAATCATTAAGCGCTACCCCTGATTAGTTGAAGTGAAAAAGATTAAAATAAACGAAGACCTTTCGCAAAGTGCGTGCATACACCCGGCAAAGCCAGCCAAAAAAATTGACGATAGGATATCATCAAAAATACCAGGATAACAAGCCAAATTGTAAAATATATCCAGGCTTTAGTAGTGCTTGTGTTGGTTTCCATTCCTTCAGAATTTTTGCAAAGATAATAAGGTTAAGGGATTTTTCTTTCTTCTGGGTATATTTTCTCTGAATGGTTAGTTTTCCCCATTTCCCTTTTGGCCATATAATTGTCGAAAACCAGCATTTTTAAGGAAATAATCAGCAAAATGATGGCAAAGGCTTTTTTCACTAGCTGGTCACTCCAGCTCATGGCGAGCTGACTACCCAATAAACTCCCCACCAAAAATGCACCCGCCATCACCAATACAGAACCTGGATTCAAGTATCCATGCTGGTAGTACTTATAAACTGCTAGAATGCCCACTGGTAATAACAAAATACCCAACGAAGTGCCTTGTGCTGCTTTTTGACTGTAGCCCAGTAACATCACCAGCGCCGGAACAATAAACACGCCACCGCCAATGCCAATTAGTCCGCTGATAAATCCCGCAACCAACCCAATTAGTATTAAAATGATATAAGTATACATTACTTCGGTTTATTTGAATGATGGAGATTATCTATAATTCGGAGGGCTTACCAAAACTCTCTTGATAAAAACGGATCGCTTCTTCAATAATATTCAGGGCAGTAGCTTTGTCGCCAAAATCTTCTACCAGTACGGTTTTATTTTCCAGCTTTTTATATTCCTCAAAAAAATGACGGAGCTCGTCAAAAAAGTGGCGGGGCAGTTCTTCGATATTGTTGTAGTGATTTACGCCCGGATCTTTGGCAGCAACCGCAATTATTTTGTCATCATTTTCACCGCCATCCACCATCTGCATCACCCCAATAACTTTTGCCTCCATCAGGGTTAGGGGTTGTACGGGCAGGGAAGTAATTACCAGAATATCCAATGGGTCCTTATCTCCGCCATAAGATTGGGGAATAAATCCATAATTGATCGGATAATAGAAAGAGGAAAAAATTACCCGGTCGAGTTTGAGTAGTCCGCTCTTTTTATCAATCTCATACTTGCATCTCGATCCTTGTGGAATTTCGATGATGGCATTTACCACGCGGGGAGATTGTTCTCCGCTGGGTACTCCGTGCCAGGGGTGTAAAACATGGGTAGGTATCATAGTAAATTTATTTAGAAAGATAATAACCGATGGCTACACAGGCCAAGCCACCGATAACTGTTATGAAAGAATAGCCAATCATTAAACCGTATTTTCCCTCTTGCAATAGCTGTAAATTTTCCCAGGATAAGGCAGAGAGTGTTGTGAACCCGCCACAGATACCGGTTACCAATAAAATTTTTGTATCTCCGCTAATGGCATTTCGGGTGTACCATCCCATAAAGAGTCCTATCAGAAAGGAACCCGAAAGATTTACTAGTAGGGTAGAGAATGGGAAAAGAGCACTGCGAAAGGCGATGCCCGCTAAAAACCGCAGCATACTGCCAATCATCCCACCCAATCCTGCCAATAAGAGTTGTTTTAATAGCATGGGCAAATTATTGAGAAACGATCAGCCATCCGGCAGATTTTTTTTCAATGAGTAATGTATCTTTCATCTGGGGAGAAAAAGAAAAACTATAAATAAACTGTACCTGCTCAGGCGTAAGATCATTGATGGCATGAATTTGTAATGAAGCCGTTCTTTTCATTTGTCTACCTTCCCGGTCAAGGGTTCGGTATTCCAGTTCCTGCAGCATCAATTGATGTTTCAGGTTGCTATCGGCATTTAGATAACTGGCAGCTGTTGTAAAATCACCCTGCAAACACGCTTGTAAATATCCTCTTCCGGCATCCAAAGCTGAAGCCGAAACGGCAGTGTCGTTTTTGGGTTCGTTGCATGCAGCAAACCATAGTAACAATAGAAAGCCATATTTCATTGTTTAAAGGTACGAGATTCCGTGTTGCCATTTATCAACCCCAGCCTCAGTGAATTGGGCATTTATGTTTTGGGTAACTGGCAGCTTTCTGCTCAGTAATTCGGTATACTTTATTACTTTTAATTATTAAATCATACCATATGAGGCTGTTTATACCTGTTTTGGCTATAATACTTGTTTTCAGTTCCTGTAAAACCAATACTTCAGTTGCGGATACAAAAGATACCGCGCAAATCAATGGCCACCCGGCCTGGATGTTACAGGGCAATATTTACGAGGTAAATGTGCGGCAATACACGCCCGAAGGTACTTTCCGCGCATTTGAGGCGCATCTCGACCGGCTAAAAGATATGGGTGTTCATACTATTTGGTTTATGCCGATTCAGCCTATCAGCAAACTAAACCGCAAGGGAACTCTAGGCAGTTATTATGCAGTGGCAGATTATACGGCTATCAATCCCGAATTTGGCAATATGGACGACTGGAAACATCTGGTAAAAACTGCACATGAAAAGGGATTGAAAGTGATGATAGACTGGGTGCCCAATCATACCGGTGCCGATCATTACTGGTTGCAAAAACACCCAGATTTTTATGTACGGGATAGCAATGGGGTGGCGGTATCGCAGTTCGACTGGACCGATACCCGTAAGCTCAACTTTACCAATACCGAATTACGCGATACTATGATTGCGCAAATGAAATTCTGGGTTAAGGAAAGTGATATTGATGGATTCCGTTGCGATTATGCGGTGGGTCCCAAGGCAGATCAGTTTTGGATTCCCTGCCTGCAAGAATTGAAAAAAATGAAAAACCTGTTTATGCTGGCTGAAGCCGATTCGGCCTGGTTGCATACGGCAGGTTTTGATGCAACCTATGCCTGGCCTGAGTTTCATATGATGGTAGATATTGCTGCCGGAAAGAAAAAAGCAAGCGACCTTATCCAATTATTGCAAAAGCTGGATTCCAGTTTACCTGCCAATGCCATTCGACTATGGTTTACCAGCAATCATGATGAAAACAGCTGGAACAAGGCCGATTATGCAACCATGCCAGGGGCATCGCATACACCTTTTGCAGTATTAACCCACACGATGCCGCGCACTTTACCGCTTATTTATAGTGGACAAGAAGAGCCGGTGTTACGAGCGATTCCCTTTTTTGAGAAAGATACGATTGTGTTTAAAAAATTCGATCGGGCTGCTTTTTATCAGAAGCTTACCCAGCTAAGAGCGCGCAATAAGGCACTTCGTCCGGATGCATCTTATCAATCAATAACAACCAACCGACCCGATCAGGTGATTGCCTTTCTGCGCACCCATGAAAAACAAAAAGTGCTGGTAGTGGTGAATGTAACGGCCAAAGCGGTTACTTGCTCCTTATCTGGCAATTCCATTGCTGGAAATTATACCGATGTATTTTCTGCTGCACCGGTTACCTTTGCAGCCAATCAAACGGTAACCCTAGAACCTTGGGGTTACAAAGTGTATGAGCTCAACAATTGATATAGAAAAGTACTATGCATAAGTCAAGTCTGGTTTCTCATATTCTACAGAAGCAATCCTATCTCTGTGTGGGGTTAGATACCGATGCTACCAAATTGCCCGCACCTTTTAAAAACGATCCTCTGGGAGTGGTAAAGTTTAACCGGGCGATTGTAGAAGCCACCCTCGAACATTGTGTTGCCTATAAAATTAATACTGCTTTTTATGAGGCACAGGGAAGAGCAGGTTGGGATGCAATGGAACAGACCTTATCATTTATCCCTTCTACCCACTTTACCATTGCCGATGCCAAAAGAGGGGATATTGGAAATACCTCTGCCCAATATGCAAAAACTTTTTTTGAAGTGTTGCCCTTTGATGCGATAACAGTGGCACCATATATGGGGGAAGATAGTGTGCGGCCATTTTTAGAATATGAAAATAAGTGGACGATCGTTTTAGGACTCACCTCAAACAAAGGCAGCGAAGATTTTCAGCAGCTGGCTCTTGCCAACACCGGAGAGTTTTTATTCGAAAGAGTGATGAAAAAAGTTGCCTCCTGGGGCCATGCCGGTAATCTGATGTTTGTGGTAGGCGCTACCCAGGCGGAGTCATTCAAACCTATCCGTGCCGCATTTCCGGAACATTTCTTTCTGGTACCCGGGGTAGGTGCACAGGGGGGAAGTTTAGAAGAAGTATCCAAGCTGGCACTCAATAGGGAAGGGGGTTTACTGGTAAATGCAAGTCGGGCCATACAATATGCTTCCTCGGGAGATGATTTTGCAGAACAAGCAAAAATAGTAGCCACCCAATATCACGAGGCGATGAAAATCTTGCTCCAGCAATCGATGTTATGAGTGGAAGATGGTTTCCATAATTAGTTTACACCAATCCCCATGGGTTGTTGCTGAATAATGAAGCCCATCTTTACATAAACCACTTTCGGATTGAGCGGCTTGCTTGCAACTTGCAACAATATCGATACAACGAATCCCGTGTTTTTCAGATAATAATTTTACTTGCTCATTAAATGCCGACACTGCTTGGCGAGATACTTCTTTGGTGTCATTTAATCCAAAAGGCGTGATCGTCCAATCCGGTATGGTAAGCGTAAATACCCCCTTCTCGGCCGTTTTAGAGAGGTGGATGGCTTTATGAATTAGAAATTCATATTCCTCCGCAAATTCATCAACTGATAAACCTCGATATTGGTTGTTTACGCCTGCTAGCAGACTCACCCAGTCGTAACTGGTTTCTAGTTGGGTATGAATTAACTGGGTGGCTAGTTCTTGGGTAGTCCAGCCGGTTTGTGCAATTATTTCAGGTGCATGGGTATGTTGACCGTTATGCCTGAGCTGTTGAACCAGTTGATAAGGAAAGCTATCTTGCAGCGGTAATCCCTCACCGATGGTATACGAATCGCCTAATGCCAGGTAGGTGATGGGATGATGGATCAACATATTAATCGGTATTAGAAACGATGGAGTAAAAGTCATACACATCCTGAAAGCGGCAATACAGTGGGGAGGGTGCTACGCGAATAACGCCCGGTTCACGGTAATCCACCACAATACCCTGTTGAATCAATCGATCGAATATGGCTCGACCGTTTTCTTTAAAATAGAGTGATAGTTGTGCCCCTCGTTGCTGTGGATCGGATGGGGTAATGATGGTGCAGGGTAGGGAAGGGATGCTGTTCAGCAGAAATTCTAAGTAACCGGTTAATCGGATACTTTTTTCTCGGATGGCAGCCATGCCTACTTCATCAAAAATTGTAAGTGAACTTCGTAAACAGCACATATTCAATACCTGAGCGGTACTTATATTCCATCCACCGGCGGTAGGTTTGGGTATAAAACCCTTTTCCATACGAAAGCGAGTTTTTTCGTCATTGCCCCACCAGCCTGCCAGACGAGGAAATTCGGTATCCTGCGCATATTTTTCGTGCACATACGCACCTCCCACAGAACCGGGGCCACCATTCAGGTATTTGTAGGTGCACCAAACGGCAAAATCAATATTCCAGTCGTGCAAATGCAGGGGAACATTACCAACGGCATGTGCCAAATCGAATGCTGCAATAGCACCAACCTCATGAGCCGCTTTTGTAATGGTAGGGATATCAAAAAGTTGACCAGTATAATATTGAATCCCTCCCAGCATCACCATCGCCAATTGATCGCCGAGTTGTTGAATGGTTTGGGTGATTTCTTTGCTGGTGATACAAAAATTGCCAGGAGCGGGTGCGATTTCAACAATTACCTCATCGGGGTTAAGTCCGTAATGCTTCACGAGGGTTTCCAGCGCATATTGGTCGGAGGGGAAAGCCCCCTTTTCCATAAGAATGAGTTTCCGCTTTTCGGTGGGCCGATAAAAGCTGAGCAGCATCAGATGTAGGTTCACGGTAAGGGTATTCATCACAGTAACCTCATGCGGAAGGGCACCCACTACTTTCGCCATTGAGGGGGCCAGGTATTCCTGGTAAAATAGCCAGGGATTTGCACCCTGCTGAAATCCACCAATCGCATAATCGCGCCAACTGTTCAATTCGGTTTGCATAGCTTCCGGCACGTCTTTCCCCTGCAACCCCAGCGAATTGCCACAGAAATAGATAACCGGCTTACCGTTTTTCACGGGAAAGTAGAATTTATCCCGATAACTGGCTAGAGGGTCTTGCTGGTCGGCTTCTGCCGCAAAACTGGGGGATAGGCTGTAGGGAGTCATGGAGTAAAATTAGATAAAAATACCCGAAGGAGGGGAGGGGCTTCATCGTTGTTTTTTGCAGTTGTTCCTCGAGTAGTACGCCCAGGCGTACTGCACGCTTTGGAATGATAAGCTACTAAATTAGATATTGCTCACCTGCTGTGCAGTTCCTCTCGCAGTTCGTAAACTAGAGGGGGAGCATACCGCTGATGCTCCAGCGGAGCGTAATCCTACTCAACTCCTTTTCCAAAAAGAATTCCCTTAGCTCCAGCGGAGCGTTATCTTTTTTTTCTCGTGTAGTTTTCAATTGTTAACGTGCGCCTCTTCATATTATCAGAAAATACGTAAAGGTGAAAAAAGCTTAATCAGTGGTAGTTTATAACTAGTATCAACACGGAGTATCAATTTTTCAAAAATGGGTAACTTTACAAAATAGTCTTACATTCAAGTGAAAAATGATTAATTATGTCCGCACTTAATATACGCCAGCAATTGCATCAGTATGTAGATCAAGGTGATGAAAAATTAGTAAAGTTGCTCTATGCGCTTGCAAAAGAGTATAATTCGGATAAGGATTTTGAATTTACCTCAGATGATATTCAACAATTTGAAGCGCGGAGTGCAAGCAGGTTAAGAGAAGAAAGTAAAACCTATACTGTAAAAGAGGCGAGGGATATCATTACTGGTTCAGAAAAGAATTTATAAAGTGGGGTATAGTATTGAGGTACAATCCGAAGCTTTAATTGAGATGCGGGAGGCATTTCAGTGGTACGAGTTGCAAAAAGCGGGATTAGGGTATGAATTACTTACTATAGTAGAGAGTTGCTATCAAAAATTAAGTGAAAATCCGCAGTATTATTCAATGATAAATCAACGCTATCGTAGAATCAGGACCAATCCCTTTCCTTACTTTCTGATTTATGAAATAGAGGAGAGTCGAGTTATTATATTAAGCTTTTTTCATGTAAAACGGGGGGGAAGATAAGTATCTATTTGGTTCCTTCTTCCCATATTCCTCCGGCAGCTTAGGCGACTATGCCCTTCGGTGTTGAAGTCAATATCCATAATTTAAATTCCTTTTACCAAACCAGGTGGAACCGTTCAATTCTTAAATTTTGAAGAAGGTCGAATGCGCGTTATTCAACCCATCGCAGAGTCGAATGGCTTAGATGCAATTCAAATAGCAGGCAGTCTAGCTTTGCCAAATAACAAACAAGGGGTATTCGACTATTTTATTCGTGATTTTCAGAGTAATGTTCGGATGATATTGACCGATGAAAATCATTTTAGCAGTGGAACAGCCACCATGGAGCAGGAGAGAGCATCCCGTGAAGAACCTTATTTCGGACAACCCAACGGTGCCAATGAATTGGCTCAAACCCGTTTTCCCGTAAATCAAATTCCCGGTCAGTTATCGGGTTCGGGGTGGCAAAATTCAGGAATCGGCAATTATGTGAGTAAACTAGGTAATCTCGCAGCCGGAAAAGTTGGACCCAATAGCCTGCTTAAAGTTATGGCAGGGGATGAAATAAGTGCTTCAACTCAGTATTATTTTAAAACTGATCTGTCAAATACCGGCAGTAGTAATATTACAGAAAATATAGTTTCGAGTCTATTAGCAGCACTAACCGGCGGAGGCGCTTCTATTTTATCCCAAAAGGGAAATATTAGTTCGCAACTTATGCAAAATGGTTCTTTTGGAAGTTTTGTACAACCTATTGAAGGTAACCTCGGCAATAGCCCACGGGCCTATTTATCGGTACTGTTTTTCGATGAACGTTTCAATTTTATCCCCGAAGGCAGTGGACAGCTAAGGGCTACCGATGCTGAAAATAGCAATGCCAACCTTTCCTTACTAAATCTTAAAGCCCCAAAAAATGGTTATGCCTATATTTATGTAAGTAATAGCAGTGATGTAAATGTTTACTTCGACAATGTAAAAATTGCCCACACCCGCGGCCGCATAGTAGAGGAGAACCATTATTATGCCTTCGGCCTGCGCATAGCAGCTATCAGCAGCAAGAAATTACCCGACCAAACGGGTAATGAAGGAAATACCACAAATTCGTATCTTTATAACGATAAAGAGCTCTTTGAGGATGGCGACCTGGGTTGGTATGATTATGGTTTCCGAAATTATGATGTTCAAATTGGAAGGTTTCCACAACTAGATCCGCTAACGGATGAATATCATTTTTTAACACCCTACCAGTATGCAAGTGATGATCCTATATCCAATATTGATTTAGATGGATTGGAAGGAGTTTCTTCAACTGGATTACAAGAAGTTGTTGTACAATCTACGATTAAACACGCTACTGCTCAAGTTGCAAAAACAACAGTAGGTTCTATTACTGCAAATTTTGCAAAGGGTTTAGTAGAGAGTGGGATAAATACTTTAGTAGGGGCATTAAATGTAGTAATCCATCCAATTGAAACCACAAAACAGGTAGGAAGTTTAATTGATAAATCAAGTACTTTTGAAGGTCGGCTAATGTTGGGGTTAAATTTGAGTATTTCTGCATTAAATACTTATAATAACTTTAAAAGTGGTAATGCAGATGTAAAAGCAAATATTGCAGGAAATTTAGTAGGTGATATTGCCCAATTATTTATAGGTACGGAAGAATTAAAGGCAGCATCCTATGCATTGGAGGCTTCAAATTTTGAGCGGCAAATGCTCAAGTTTGCGCAAAATGCTGAAAAAGCAGAGTTGGGTGCTGCTAAGAGGGGGGGAAGACTTGGAAATTCAGCAACAAGAAACCAGATAGGCGATATTGCATCTACTTTAGAAAGTAGGGGTTACACTATAACTGGCGGTGGTGGAAGAAGGGCTGAAGAGTTTTTGAAACCACTTGGTGGCGGAAGAAAAGGTGGATCATTCCTTGATATTACAGCAACGCATCCTAATTATCCAACACTAAGGATAAACACAGTTGATACTTATAAAAGTGGGTTACCGACTTTTCGTGAATCACTTAATGCTGCAAGAATTCGAAAACAAATTGCACCTGGTGAGCATCTTTTACTAATACCTAAAAAATAGAAGCGTATGAAAAGTAAACAAATAATTTTTTTTATTCTATTAGAAGATATTGAGTATATAATTCGCGATTTTGAATCTGTGATTGAAACTCAATATTACAAAACAGGATTGCTTGACAGTAAAAATATCCCAACTTATAAATCGTTACTTGATTTACCAAATGTTGGATTTACTTTATCGGGTGACTGGAACAGAATAGATAGTTATTTGATCAGCAAAAAATCCACCTTAATAAATATCCGAGAAGTTGCTCAAAGAAATGGAGAAGTGAAATTTGCCATAGACCAAATGAATAATCCAAAAACAATTGAATTAAAAATCGGAGGAAAATATAAGGAAAGAGAAAATGTGATTGTCGCTGGAAGGGTAGCCACAATATCAGAAGATTCAGATTCATTGGAGTTATTTAAATTATTATCATCCAAAATAAAAAGCGAGTTTAAAAAAATTGGAACTTTTTACGTAGGAAAATCAGCAGAACAAAAATTGACAAAAGGTTGGCGTTTAGTTACAAATGAAAAAGCTCCAATTGAATATGATTTAGCAGTGAATTGATAAATTATTTAAAACGAGTTTGAGCTTAATTATTCTCGGTATTTTAGTCCGTTTCATTGAGACTAATAGGTGATTGAGATTTTGTATTTGAAATCATCATCGATATTATAAGTACTGTTTTTCGATGAACGCTTCAATTTTATCCCCGAAGGCAGTGGACAGCTAAGGGCTACCGATGCTGAAAATAGCAATGCCAACCTTTCCTTACTAAATCTTAAAGCCCCAAAAAATGGTTATGCCTATATTTATGTAAGTAATAGCAGTGATGTAAATGTTTACTTCGACAATGTAAAAATTGCCCACACCCGCGGCCGCATAGTAGAGGAGAACCATTATTATGCCTTCGGCCTGCGCATAGCAGCTATCAGCAGCAAGAAATTACCCGACCAAACGGGTAATGAAGGAAATACCACAAATTCGTATCTTTATAACGATAAAGAGCTCTTTGAGGATGGCGATCTGGGTTGGTATGATTATGGTTTCCGGCAGTACGATGCACAGCTAGGGAGGTTTATTGAGATAGATCCATTAACGGATGATTATACCTTATTATCTGGATATCATTATGCATTGAATGATCCGGTAAGTAATGTTGATGTGGATGGATTATCTAGTGTAAATCCGCTGCTACAAATGGTGCAGTGCCAAGGGGTGGTATTGCAGGAGTCCATAAAAATAGGATTAACACAGGCAATTTCAGGTTTAGCGAATGGCTTGGCTCAAAATTTACAGCAGAAAAACACTGCACAGCAGGTTGGGAAACAGGGGGGAGGTACAGATTTGAAACCTTCCACTCAAAGGAGCTTGGATGGAGTGAAAGGTGGTCCGACAGCTTTTGAGATGAATCAGCGGATGGAAGTTTTCGCCCAAATGGAATGGCAAAGAATAGTGAGAAAGAGTTGGGTACATAAATATGCAAATATTTGGGAGAATAGTGTAACTGGTCAAGTGTGGGCTAAGCCCACTGCTATTCAACCAGTCTATCCTGAATTAGCAGTAATGCCATTACCGAAGTTTGGATTGATGACAAAAATTGGCAGGTTATTTGGGATAGGAGTAAGAGCTACAGAGGTAGTAAGTGAGATTACCGTTCCAAAATATTTATACCATTATACCAGTAATGAAGCTGCTGAAAGTATCTTGAAAACAGGACTTACAGTTACAGAAAAGCGTCCATTTATATATACAACTGATGTAGGGACTTTAACACCATTTCAAGCCCAAATTGAACTAGCACTGCCTGCAAATAAGGCATTACCTAATGCAATACTTCGTATTGATGTATCTGGGTTAAAACCTGCACTGATTAGAAAAGTAACTGGTAATCTGCCAGGGCTAGGTGCCGGAGGAGGGCGTGAATTTCTTTTCAATCAAAATATTCCTTCCAATCTCATAAAACGAATAAAATAGTATGGAAGAGACAAAAAAAAGATTAGAAACAGCTGTTAAGTTTTTAATGGATAAGTTACCCTTTAAAGTAGGAGATATCTACCTTGGTATTGATGAGCGAGATTTTTTAAATATTACTGTAGCTTCTCGAAGTTCTGCATTGGGAAACATAACAAAGTTATCTGCCCAAGAAGAGTTAGAAGATGGGAAGCGACTATTTAACGAAATGATTAGGGTTTCTAATGAATTTCGATTATTCACTATTAAGCAGAAGATTAAGTTTAATCTTGATTTTGATTATGGGATGGGTGATTTACGCATATGCTCAGAAATTGATGGTATAATTTATTGGCATTATGACGTTAAAATGAGTTGACATGAATTCGGTAATGTCTCAATTTTTCTGATTTACGTCTTTCATAATCATAGTTTTCGTTTTGTCAATGGTCTCGGCAATAGCCCCCGGGCCTATTTATCGGTACTCTTTTTCGATGAACGCTTCAATTTTATCCCCGAAGGCAGTGGACAGCTAAGGGCTACCGATGCTGAAAATAGCAATGCCAACCTTTCCTTACTAAATCTTAAAGCCCCAAAAAATGGTTATGCCTATATTTATGTAAGTAATAGCAGTGATGTAAATGTTTACTTCGACAATGTAAAAATTGCCCACACCCGCGGCCGCATAGTAGAGGAGAACCATTATTATGCCTTCGGCCTGCGCATAGCAGCTATCAGCAGCAAGAAATTACCCGACCAAACGGGTAATGAAGGAAATACCACAAATTCGTATCTTTATAACGATAAAGAGCTCTTTGAGGATGGCGATCTGGGTTGGTATGATTATGGTTTCCGTCCTCGCAAAGTCTTCCGAAGTAGGAGGCGACTTTGCGCTTCGGAGTTAAACTCAACTTCGATAAAAAAAATGTTTCTATTTTTTCTACCTTCATAAGGAATTCCGGAGACTATAAACTAAACTGTACTAATTAGGGATAAAATTATTTATTTCCTTAAAATAGTAACAAATGAAAGAAAAGTTAACCGAGTTTGAGGCGTTCAAAAATAAGGCCTTAGAGCAATTTAGACGGTGTAATAAAAACAAACCCAAATTCCTTCCTCGAATTCTATTTTAAAACACAAATAACTTATATTTCAGTCTTATCTGTTAACGCATTTGCGATTTCCTGTTCATCCGACTTAAGTGATACTGACAGCCCTGGCATTTAATATACAGGTAGTTTCCATGGGTAAGTTTGACTAGTTTCAGATGCAATATTCCGGCGTATTATAAATTCGGCATATAAGAATGAATCCTAGTAAGTATCTCATCAAAGGATGGTTGTTGATTGTAATACAGCTTTGAAGTGGATACGTAACGACTGTTGAATGACGTTCTGATTTCTATGTCATTCAATAATAGAGCAGGGTGTTCGGAAAGTGGAATTAGTTTGTCTGCCCCCTTAATTCTTGCTGCTTTATGTTGTAAGTATTCCTCACTGCCTATAAATGCTTGAATTTCTGCATTGCCGAGTAGGCAATAAACATCATAGTATAGACGCATAAAATTTTTATCATCAGCCGCACCTAGGTTTTCTTTATTTCGATATTTCCTCACAATAGTCTGCAATTTTTCAACCAAGGTATAGCCGGGATGGTAGCATTGTACACCCTTGGCTGTGTTATTGATATAATGGCTACTTCCATTAATCGACTCTATGTGTTCCCATATCCAGGATGAAATATCGATAGGCTTATTGGGCGTTACGGTATCAAAACCAGCTTCCAGTAATATGCCATCTTTAAGACCATCTAGTGTTGGTGTATAGCTTTGATAAAATAATCGAATTCCACCACTTCGGTATTTTTCGATATCGTCAAAATTATGGTCTCTAACAATTTCTATAATCCCATTAATTGATAATGAATTAGCGAGAACATCATAGAATTTTTTTCGGGCTGCCCTAATTGTAGGTTTATCCTCTTTACCCTCAATAGTGAGCCCAAAATTGGTACGAATGTGAATATCTATATCTTCAGAAAATCGATAAATTAACCCATATCCCTTGGATAATGAAGTTCCCCCTTTCAACTCAAACTCAATTCCCTGTTGTTGTAATGAATACAACGTATGCATGATCCAATAGTCTTTTTCAATAAGCGTACTATCTATTCCTTTTTTGGTTGATACGATTGATAGCAGTTCTTTGAATTCAGGGTCATTATGTATAAAATCAGGCATGCTGGAGTAGGTTTCGAACCATTAATTTTACAATACGCTTTGTTTTTCCTGTTCCGTATTGTTGCGTAGCTATCATCAAAGCTTCGGCATTAAAACTACTAACAGTATTTTGTACTTTGTCCATAGTTTTAGATTGGTCTTCCGCTAGGCTATCTAAATTGTTGAGTAAATCAACCAATAAATATTCTCTTGAAATTTTTTTAGGAAAAGAAGATTTCAATTTAAATTCAAAAATCTTCCCGCTGAGTTTAAATTCACCTTTACGTTTATGGTTATATACCCAAGTTGTGTTGTAAAGCTGTGTTAGCCCAAGCCCCAGAGAATTGAATGAATTAGGTGACACCAAAAGAAAATCTTCATCTTTTAAAAATCGCTCTACCAATAAACGATCATTGGGAGGGACAACCCCAAATTTCGAATGCTCGGGTGCGTAATATATTCCCTGATTTAGTTTTATCAATGTTCCCTCTTTGGTTAGTTGTGCCAAATGCCTGTCTATAGCCGTGGAATAATATTCCAAGTCTGAACGGCGATACACTTCACCCTGCTTTATATGTTGCCGGAGTAAATTCATTTATTAATTACAAAGTTAAGTATAATTATTAAAATGCATGAATAAATAGTAAAAATTCATGCATATTTCAAAATTTTCCTTCCTCGTAAAGTCTTCCGATCCGCCTAGGCGGAAGGCGACTTTGCGCTTCGGAGTTAAACTCAACTTCGATAAATACATTGTTTCCCTTTTTTCTACCTTCTTAGGGAATTCCGCTATCAATAATTTAATTAGAGATTGATTACTTTTTTGCTTAGACCCTGCGGCTTTGGAATGATAAGCTACTAAATTAGATATTGCTCACCTGCCGTGCAGTTCCTCGTGTAGTACGCCTAGGCGCACTGCACGAATTGGAATGGTAATCTAATATTTAGAATATTGCTCACATGCCGTGCAGTTTCTCTCTATCGTTCGGTAACTACACGGGGAGCATACCGCTGAATCGCTCACCTGCCGTGCAGTTTCTCTCTTTTGTTCGTTATTTTTCACACTTAAACTCATGCTCCAGAGGCGCACAGGCTCTCACGCAGTATTTTGCAATACCTCTTTTGCGTTCGGTAACTACATGGGGAACATAAATTTGATCTTCGAGATGATATCACAAAATGTGACATCAAGTTGGGTAGTTACACAAAAATTACCCTATTTTATTCCTCGCATTATATCTTAAAAAAGTGATTTGATAGAACGACCCCTCTAAAAATGGGTTTAATCGAACTTTCACTTTATTCATATATATCTTTTCTATGTCCGAGTGTGATTATATCTATGATTAGTTCATTATCAATAATCTCGTAGATTATTCGGTAGTTTCCTGTTCTAATCCTATAACCGTCTCTGCCTTTTAGTTTTATATAACCTGCTGGGCGATGGTTTACTTCCAATCCCTCAATAGCTTTCAAAATAGGCATGGCAACATTATCCGAAAGAGTATCTAATTGCTTCTGTGCTTTTTTAGATAATATTACGGTATAGTTAGGCATTATTTGCTTTTCTGTTTTTTACGTAATCAGAAAATGACATACGGTCGCCAGTATCTTCTTTTTTGGCTTCGTCGTAAAGCCTTATATCTTCCAGCTCTTCCAGTTCTTCCATGAGGGTATCAAATTCTTTAGCAGGTAGAATAACCAATGATTTTTCTCCATTGGCATCTGTAATATATTGTGGATGTACAGTAAGCATACGCTATTTTTTTGGTTAAATATTTTGTTCAAAGAAATTCTGAAATTTTTATTTAGTTAGTTTTGTGTCATTACCTGAAATAACAAATTAATATTTTTTGCCGATATTCTGTTATTTTCCAAAAACTAGATCCGGTTCTTTATTTTCGTTTTTCAGCTCCTGTTGAACCGAACTAATAGGACAGTTCTTTGGTTTCTTTTAAGGTAGCGAAAGGCTGATTAGAAATGAGAACAACAATTAAATACGCTCTCTTCCGAAAAAAAATTATAATGGTGATCACTCATAGAATATTCTCCCTCAAAGTTAATCAATTTGAAATAACTAAATTTTATCGACTATTTCTATGAAAAAATATTACAATTTTATCGATATATTTCTATAATAAACACAGTTTTATAATTTCAACGAATTGTAAATCAATACTTTTTGCTCTCATTCCACAGGCTGTTCCGCCTCGCAACTATTTTCTCTACGCCAAAGTCGAATCGGATTTTTCACATGCTCCACGGGCGCACAAGCTCAAACTCAAACTCACTCTGTTTTTTGCAGTTCCTCTCTGGC
>JBAXQE010000020.1:0-35451 GCA_037131895.1 Chitinophagia bacterium
AGCCAATTCGCGGTTATGGGTTACAATCAAAAAGCTTTGTTGAAACTCTGCCCGTAACGATAAAAATAAATCGTGCAGTTCCCGGGCATGTTTACTGTCTAAATTTCCGGTAGGTTCATCTGCCAATACTAGTTCTGGTTGATTGATTAAAGCCCTTGCCACGGCAACCCGTTGTTGCTCCCCTCCGGAAAGTTCTCCCGGTCGGTTTCTTTCCTTACCGCCAAGACCTAATTTTCCCAATAAAAATACGGCCCGCTCTTCGCATTGTTGTTTGTCTGTGCCGGCAATCCAGGCAGGAATACATACATTTTCCAAGGCAGTAAACTCGGGGAGTAAGTGATGGAATTGAAAAATGAACCCCAAATTCCGGTTCCTGAATTTGGCCAAAGTCGATCCGGTTAATGTGTGCAGTGCGGTGCCATTTAGCTGTATAGATCCACTATCTGCCTGGTCGAGCGTGCCCAAAATATGTAAAAGGGTACTTTTTCCGGCTCCAGAAGATCCCACAATACTCACGATTTCGCCCCGACTTAGCGATAAATTCACGTCTTTTAATACTTCCAGACTACCATATTTCTTGCTGATATGCGCTGCTTGTAGCATGCCGGATTACATTATTTGTATACAAACCTACAAAAGCCGTGGTATAACTGGCCTTTTTTCACCATTTTCTTTCTCCTTGGTTGAAAAACTACATTGGGTGGTATTGTTTATACGGCTACATTTGCAAAAAATTAAAACGATTCCTATGTTCTGGACATTAGAATTGGCTAGTTATCTGGAAGAAGCTCCCTGGCCTGCAACCAAAGACGAATTGATTGATTATTCCATCAGAAGCGGAGCACCTCTGGAGGTGGTTGAAAATTTACAAGAGCTCGAAGACGAAGGGGAAGTATATGAAAGCATCGAAGACATCTGGCCGGATTATCCCAGTCAGGAAGACTTTATGTTTAATGAAGATGAGTACTAAAAGTACTTCTTCCCTTTGTTACTAAACATTATAACAACGGCCATTCGCACAGGCGAATGGCCGTTGTTATTTTTACAAATACAGATACGAAGGTTAGGCCTTAAATTTTGATTTAAAATAAAGCAGCACCAGTGTTAGTATTAACACAATTGTATTGGCTAATAGTACGGGCCCGCTATTAATCAAATATCCATATGCCAGCCATACAAGGGTACTGGTGATAACAATCAAAACCATCCAGGTGCTTAGGTCGCCCACACTTTTAGACTTCCATGATTTATACACTTGTGGAATAAAAGTGATAGAAGTGAGAAAAGATCCGAAATAACCGATTAGTTCGATTGAGTTTGCTGGTAAACTGATTAGAAATTGCATAGTGGATATTTTATTCGGTGATACCAATTTTGTTCATAACCAGATCGCTCACGCCGGTATTGGAGAAGCCACCATCGTGAAATAAATTCTGCATGGTAACCATTCGGGTAAGGTCGGAGAAGAGGGTGATGCAATAATTGGCACAATCTTCTGCGGATGCATTACCCAGTGGGGCGATGGACTGCGCATAATCGAAGAAGTCGCCAAATCCTTTGATGCCGGTACCCGCTGTTGTTTTGGTGGGTGATTGCGATACGGTATTGATGCGCACTTTTTTGCTTACGCCATAATGGTATCCAAAACTGCGGGATATAGATTCGAGCATGGCTTTGATGTCGGCCATATCTGTGTAAAAAGGAAAGGTTCTTTGTGCGGCCATATAGGTAAGGGCTACCACACTGCCCCATTCGTTAATGGCATCCAGCTTCATGGCAACTGCCAGCATTTTATGTAATGATAAGGCCGAAACGTCTATCCCTTTTTGGTAATAGTCGTAGTTGAGTTCGGTGTAGGGTATTTTCTTTCTGATATTTACACTCATGCCTATTGAGTGCAATACAAAATCTATTTTACCTCCTAAAATTTGTTGTGATTCGGTAAACAGGTGCGTAAGTTCTTCGGTGCTGGTAGCATCTGCCGGAATGATTTGCGAACCGGTTTTATCGGCCAATTTTTTTATTTCTCCCATCCGCATGGCAATGGGGGCATTGGTTAAAACAAATCGGGCACCTTCTTCATGTGCTTTTTCTGCTACTTTCCAAGCGATGGAATTTTCATCCAGCGCCCCGGTAATGATGCCAGTTTTTCCTTTGAGTAATTGGTAAGCCATAATTTGATTAGTTAAATGGGCATTTATACCACAAACATAAAGATTTAGTTGTAAAACTGTGGAACGGGTTAGGAATGAATCAATTCCCTGGCATTGGCTAGTGCAGCAGCAGTAGGCTCCTCTCCTGATAGCATCTTGGCGATTGCTTTGATTCTCTCTTCCTCATTCAATTTCCGAATACCAGTTTGAATAGTAGATCCGGAAGCTTCTTTAAATACCCAAAAATGGGCATCCGCTTTCCCTGCAATTTGTGGTTGATGGGTAATGCAAATCAATTGGCGATTTGCGGTCATTTCTTTCATAATCATGCCCACTTGCCGGGCAGCTTCCCCACTGATACCAGTATCAATTTCGTCAAAAATCAGGGTGGGTAATTCTATCGAATCGGCCACCAGCGATTTTATACAAAGCATCAGTCTGCTCAATTCCCCGCCACTGGCCACTTTTTTTAGGGGCTCCATTCTGCCCGATTGATTGGCATCAAATAAAAAATCTATCTGGTCGGCACCGGTTTCGTTGGGTTTACTGTCTTTTATTTGAACCTCTATGGAGGCATTGGGCATACCTACCCTTGTGAGCAAACGCTTTACCTCTTTTTCAAAAGGAGTAGCTACTTTTTTTCGCTCGGTAGATAATCGGTCTGCTATTTTTACCAAAGCCTGTCTGCTCTCTTCGGTGCTTTTTTCTAAAGCCATTCTTTGCTCCACCCTTTTTTCCGCATGGGCAAGGGTGGTACTAAGGGATTGCTGAATTTCTAATAATTCATTCGTGGTTTTAACCCCGTGTTTCTTATACAATTTAAAGCCATCTGCCAGTCGTTGGTTGATAAAGTCGGTTCGATTTTCATCTACCTGGCACTGATCTTTTATTTTTTTTAATTCATCTGCAATATCTCCTAACTCAATTTGTGCAGATTGTAATCTTTCTGATAGTGGGGCAAGTGCAGGCAGCATGCTTGTATAAGACTGAAGCGACTGGGTACTTTGTTTTAAATGGGGTAATAGGGGCGTTTCTGAATCTCGCAGCAGAAAACTGATGCGATCAATGGTTTGCTGAATAATACCTGCATTATTTAATACCGTTAATTCCTGGTCGATGTTTTCCAACTCCATAGGCTTTAAATCTAGGGCAGTCAGTTCATCTAGCAAGTACTGTTGATAGTCGCGTTCTTTAGCAGCCTGTGCTTCAGCGGCAATTAATTGATCCAGTTCTTTCTTATCGCTCGCCCATTGATGAAAAACCGTTTGGTACTGCCGTAAAAGTTCGGGTTGGCGAGTTAACGCATCCAATACCTCAAGTTGAAAATCCGCTTCCCCCAATGCCAGGGTATCAAACTGACGATGCAGATCTACCAATATAGCTGCTAGTTCCCGAATTTGTTGCAGACTAACCGGGGTATCATTGATAAAGGCTCTTGATTTGCCATTGCTGGCAATTTCTCTTCTCAGCAGTAATTCGGGTTCATTTTCCAGGTCATTCCTTTGTAAAAAGTCGGCTATCCCTAGGGCGGTGGCTTTACTGAATACGCCTTCTATACAACATTTTTTTTCGCGGTTCAATAGAACATTGGTATCTGCCCGGTCGCCAAGTATCAAGCCCAGAGCGCCCATCAAGATACTTTTACCTGCTCCGGTTTCTCCGGTGATAATATTCAACCGATCAGAAAATTCAATTTTCAGATCATCAATTATTGCATAATTCTGTATATGGAGATGTTGCAGCATTTTTTGTTAATAGCATTCAAGCACAAGCACTTCAAATGTCGGCTTTTCCTGCAATTTAGCACAGGGTATTTGGTTCAGCAAATGGCGGGTGAAAATACGGGTAATTTTATTCCCCTTTGCAGCGGGCAATGCCGGCTTTTGCCCGCTGATCGAGCGAATTCTTGTATTCATGGTTTTCCATATTTAAGCATTGCTGATACAATTCAATGGCTTGTTGTTTTTTTCCGCGTGCTTCATACAACTGACCCGATTGCAGTGCGGCGCGAGCAGCAAAATATTCTGTTCGGTTTTGTCCCTGCTTAATGGTGGCAGCATAATTGGCTAATGCTTCCTCCGTTCTTCCCAACGCATCGTATATCCTGGCCATCCGATATAGATATTCTAATTTTTCACCGGGAGAATCGAGTGCCTCGCCTGGCGAAACGGTTAATAGTTTCAGGGCTTCATTTTGATAACCACCATCACTCAACAAACGGGCTTTCAGCAGCCATCGGTTGGGCCAGATACCCGATTTCGCATCTGCCAGCGCCTTTTTATCTGCATCCGAATCGGTACTGCCCTTTTTTAATATGGCCTGTCTCATTTCTTCAGCTCGAACCGTATTTCCCTCCAACCAATAACACCAGCTTAGTTTTTGATAGGCATCCTTTACATAAAATTGCCCCTTAAATTGTTGCAGAAAAGATTCAAAATACCGGGCAGCATCAGCAGTTTGCAAATGATACAATTTGGCAAAACCCATTTCAAAGTCCCAAATACCCGTAGCCAAATAGTCGGGTGATTGGGAGCGGTTATGCATCAGCAGGGCTGCCTGTTCTGCCTGTTGGTTGTTAAGCGATAAATTTACCGCCATGTAAAGATGCAGTTGATTGTTCACCAGGTCTATCCGCGGGTTTCGAGCGAATTGCAGGGCTTCTTCTTTTTTATTTTCTAGATAAAATAGTAGATAGGGATAAATATAGGCCGCTTCGTTGTAAAATACTTTTTGCCATGGATCATTGCCAGTTACAAAGGATCGTACCGTTTTCAGGCCTTCCGTTAATGATCCCTTCATGCCTAATATGCCCGCTATCCAACGAAATCCTTTGGGAATGGTTCCGGTAACCGCTTGAAGTGCTCCATAGGGAAGATCGTTTGGCGTAAAAGTGGGAAAGCGTTTTTTATTCTCTTTTATCAGTAAATAGCTTTTTCGACAATCCCAGGCAGCATCCCACAATTTTCCGGCTTTAATTACAGAAGCAGCCCGTTGTAAATAAATCATACTCTGGCAGTAGAGGAAAAAAGGGGAAGAAGAGGGGCCCGACTTAATTTTGTTCAGTCTGGTCTCAAACTGGGGAAGTCTTTTTTTCAGTTCTGCCGGATCTTCATTTAAAAATAGCGTGTAGAAGTCGATATAGTTATCGAGCAATTCCGGAATCAGGTTGTTTGGATTTTGTTGTCGGGCTTTTAGTACAAGCGATTTTCCAGTGTTTAGTTTCAGGCGGGTTATTTCTTGAAATGCCTGCTGACAGGTGCTGTTAAATTCAAAAACAGGTTGGCTAACAACCAGCACTGGGCAAAGAATGCTCAAGTAAACTATTAGTAGGAATTGTTTCGCCATATCCCTTTAATAAGAAAGGGCTGCCCTTCGGAAACCCTTTCGATATAATATTACACGCACCGGAATAATTCCCGCACTCGCTTATTTTACTTCAATAGAACTATTCAAATCGCCATCCACCAAAATTCTGCCACAGTTTTCACAAACGATGATTTTTTTGTGTAAACGGATTTCACTTTGGCGTTGTGGAGGAATTGAATTGAAACATCCACCGCAAGCATCTCTTTCTACCGGAACTACCGATAAACCATTGTGGTAGTTTTTCCGGATACGATCGTAGCTATATAACAAACGGCTATCGATATGTGCGCGGGCATCATTGCTCAACTGGTTAAAATGGTTTTCTTCTTTTTCCGTTTCAACGATAATTTTTTCCAGTTCGCCTTTCTTATGGGCCAAAACGCCATCTTTAACTGCAATTTGTTTGCGGGCAGCATCCAACACTTTTACTTTTTCCCCCAACTCATCATTGGCATCGCGAATATTTTTTTCACAGAGTTTGATTTCCAACTGCTGCATTTCAATTTCTTTATTGATAGCCTCGTATTCTCGGTTGTTCTTTACGTTGTCACTCTGTTTTTCGTATTTGGCAATCAGGGCTTCACTGTCTTTTATAGCCGCTTTTTTGCCCTCTATGTACTCAGTAATTCCATTGATTTCTTCCTCAATGCGAACCTGGCGGCTTTTTAAACCGAGAATTTCATCTTCTAAATCGCTTACTTCCATGGGTAACTCACCCTTCAAAATCTGAATCTCATCTAACTTGGAATCAATTTTCTGCAATTTCAGCAGGTTCACCAATTTTTCTTCTACGGAGAAATCTTTAACGGCTGCCATATGAACGGTTGATTTTTATGTGGGTTAAAACACCAAAAGGTGAAAAATATCTGCTAATTAACTTTTTTGTGCCTTAAAACTATGGTTTTCATCTGCAAAACTATCATTTTCATCGTCAGCCTCCCGTGAAATATCGCACCGGATTGGTATGAATACCTGATTTAAGGACGGCAAAGGTAGGGAATTTGCGTTGTAAAATATCCACCAGCAGTTCAGTAGTGTATTGTTCGCTTTCCCAGTGCCCAATATCGGCCAATACCATTTGTTGATTGGCATCAAAAAATTCATGGTATTTGAGGTCGGCCGTTATATACAGGTCGGCGCCGGCAGCCAGGGCTTTTCCTATCAGAAAACTGCCGGCTCCCCCGCAAAGGGCTACCCGATGTATTTTTTTATTGAGTAAGGGGGTATGTCGAATCACCGATAAGGAAAAGGCAGTACTCAGGAGTTGCAAAACCCCTTTTTCCTCCATAGGTTCGGGTAATTCGCCTAGTAACCCACTGCCAATTTCGGTCTGCGTATTTTGCAGCAACACCCAATCATATGCTACTTCTTCGTAAGGGTGGCTATTGATCAATGCCCGCATAACCTGCGACTGCAAATGTGCCGGTACCAGCACTTCTAGTCGGGTTTCGGCTACAGCGGTTCTTTCTCCGGGCTTTCCAATGGTAGGATTTGTTCCGGCGCCACCTGTAAAGGTTCCGATACCTTCCATGCCAAAACTAGCTTCTCGATACAGTCCAATAGCTCCAGCACCCGCCTGAAAAAGGGCTGCTCGAACTGTTTCCAGCTGTGGAGTAGGCACAAATGTGTGCAGTTTGAGGAGCTGCAAGGGTTTGGGCTGTAAAATAGTACAATTTACCAGTCCTATTTTTTCGGCAATTTTTTGATTAACTCCGGATAATACATTGTCTAAATTGGTATGAATGGCATAAATCGCCACCTCATTTTTGATGGCAGTAATGATTGTTTTTTCTACATAATTCTTGCCATTGATTTTTTTTAGTCCCCCAAAAATAATCGGATGATGGGCCACAATTAGGTTACATCCTTTTTGGATGGCTTCCAGCACCACTTCTTCGGTTGCATCCAGGGTGCAGATTACCCCTGTACAATCCCAATCGGGCATTCCGGTAAGTAAGCCGGCATTGTCGTAAGATTCTTGCAAGGAAAGGGGAGCAATCAATTCTAGTTCCGAAAGTATGGAGCGGATTTGCATGAACTAAGGGGTAGATGAAGCAGTAAAATTAACCTAAAAGGGTCAAACCCAAAACTCGGGTTATCTTTACCGTATGTTACCTGCTTATGTATTGCTGGATGGTAAAAAAACCAAAACCGGGGAACCACTAATTTCGGTAGATAATCGAACATTTCGGTATGGGGATGGCTGTTTTGAAACCATGAAACTGGTGAAGGGAAAAATTCAACTTTTTCCGTTTCATGCCGAGCGTTTGTTTTATACCATGGAACAATTGCAAATGGAATGTCCCCCGCATCTGTCGGCTGCAAAATTGGAGCAGCAAATTATTCAATTAGCCCAGGCCAATCGCCATGGGGATAATGCCCGTATTCGGCTCACCTTGTTTAGGGGGTCGGGTGGGTTATATGATCCAGAACCCCCGTATCCGCATGTTCTGATACAATCCTGGGAAGGACCGGAACTGCGCTCTTTTATTCAAGTAAATGGAATCGATTTGTGTATATATCCGCACGCGCAAAAAAGTTGTGATCGGTTTGCTTCGCTCAAAACCTCGCAGTTTCTTCCATATGCTATGGCTGCCCGATGGGCAAAGCAGCATCATTGTAATGATGCGATTGTATTAAATGTTCATAACCGAGTGGCCGATACTACTATTGCCAATCTGTTCATCTTAAAAAACGGACAGGTAATTACTCCCCCACTTTCTGAAGGGGCGGTAGATGGGGTAATGCGCCGCTATCTTCTGCAAAAGCTACAAGCAAATCAATATACAGTTGCCGAAAAGCCTTTAACGATTGAAGACCTGCAAGCCGCGGAGGAAATATTTTTAACCAATGTTATTGCTGGTATCCGCTGGGTAAAGCAATTGGATAAAAATGAGTACGGGGGTGATTGGGCTGCCAGATTATACCTTCAAACTATTGTTCCTTTATGGGAATCCAACGAAAAGCTAGGCGCCTGAAACAACTATTCCGCTAATTTTTTGTTTTATCAATCATTAATTTGTGTTGCATATGCCTG
Source organism: Chitinophagia bacterium (assembly GCA_037131895.1). Taxonomy (GTDB): domain Bacteria; phylum Bacteroidota; class Bacteroidia; order Chitinophagales; family Chitinophagaceae; genus Sediminibacterium. The sequence continues at coordinate 8,557 of JBAXQE010000020.1, forward strand.
TTCGTATCCATTGGTTTCGCAGAGACCTGCGTTTATTCGATAATGCCGCCTTGTATCAGGCACTTTCTGGAGATGAATTGGTTGTGCCTATTTTTATTTTTGATACAGAAATTCTGAATCAACTGGAAGATAAAAATGACCGCAGGGTAGCTTTTATTCACCGGGCATTGGAGGATATGCAACTACAACTGATCAAGATCGGGAGTAGTTTGGAAGTATACAACGGAAATCCACTCGATGTTTTTCAGCAATTAATAAAAAAGTATAGTATCTCAGCAGTTTTCACCAATCATGATTACGAACCCTATGCAATCGAGAGAGATACAGCAATTGCCAATTTATTATCATCAGCTGGTATACCATTTTATACTTCAAAAGATCAGGTAATATTTGAAAAACTGGAAGTAACAAAAGAGGATGGAACCCCCTACACCGTGTTTACGCCTTATGCAAATAAGTGGCGGGCCACCCTCGAAAAAACAGGTATACCAGCTTACCCATCAGAAAAAAAAGCAACCCATTTTTTTCAGCAGTCACCGGTGCCAATGCCCTCTCTGCAATCAATTGGCTTTATAGTTTCGGAGGAAAATTTTCCCTCAGATACTCCACAAATGGAAGTATTAAAGCATTACCAGCAAAATAGGGATATCCCTTCCCTTGCAAACGGAACCTCCCGTTTAGGGGTACATTTGCGTTTTGGTACCATTAGTGTTCGTCAGCTTGCTTCTAAGGCAAAAGCTGCCAGTGCAACCTTTTTAAACGAACTCATCTGGAGAGATTTTTATCACATGATTTTATTCAATTTTCCAAGAGTGGGAAGGGGAGAAGCATTTAAAAAAGCCTACGATGCCATACCCTGGAGAAATAACGAAGGAGAGTTTAAGCATTGGTGTGAAGGTAAAACGGGGTATCCGATTGTGGATGCAGGAATGCGTCAATTAAATGCAACTGGTTTTATGCATAATCGGGTACGTATGATTACGGCTTCCTTTTTAGTAAAACATTTGCTGATCGATTGGCGCTGGGGAGAAGCCTATTTTGCTAACAAACTGCTCGACTTCGATTTGGCAGCCAATAATGGTGGATGGCAATGGGCTGCCAGCAGTGGTTGCGATGCCGCTCCATATTTTAGAGTATTTAATCCTACTTTACAAACCCAAAAATTCGATCCTCAACACAAATATATTCGGGAATGGGTGCCTGAGTGGCAGGAGTTAACTTACCCGAAACCCATAGTAGTTCATGAAGATGCCCGCAAAAGGGTACTGGAAGTGTATTCGACTGCCTTGAAACAAGAATAATTTAATCTGGTAAAACAAAAACCGGAAGTTCAGCATCCATGGATATCCCGCGGATATTGGCATACACTTCTAGCAAAGTGGCCACGGCTTTTTTTCCAATAGGGCCAGCTGATAGGGAAAAATCATTTACATATAACTGGATATGTTTTCGCATCACATCTTCACTCATTTCTTGGGCATGTTCCTTTACATAGTTACTAAGCAAAGGATATTGTTGCCAGCCAAGTTCGATGCTTTGTTGAATTAACCGGTTTACGGTTTTCTGAATGTGGAGCGACAATTTTCTTTGAATGGCAATCCCTCCCAGTGGAATGGGGCACTGTAAACTATCTTCCCAATGCTTACCCAAATCTTTTATCAATACTAAACCTTTTTCGGAATAGGTAAATCGATTTTCATGAATGATTACTCCGGCAGCCACCCGGCCCGATAAAATGGCTGCTTCAATTTCGTGGAACACCATGAATTTTTTTTGTAGCCAATCTGGAAAAGCATAGCTCATTAATAAATGGGCCGTAGTATTTTCTCCAGGAATCGCAATAGGAAGTTTTCGCAGGGTTTCGATGGGCAGTCGGCTATTTTCTGGTGTTGTTATCAGTAGTGGACCAACCCCCATACCCATTGCGCCTCCATTGTTTAACATCCCATAGTTGGCAAGAATAAGCGGAACAACGCCATAACTTACTTTGGTGATTGCGAGTTTGCCCGCTATGGCCCACTGATTCAGGGTTTCCACATCTTCTAACACGGGCTCAAATTCCAACCCATCGGTATCAAGGGCGCCATTTAATAAGGCATCAAAAATAAAAGTATCATTGGGGCAAGGTGAGAATCCTATAGTAAGTTTCATGCCGGCAAGTTTTCGGTAAATGAAATTGGATGCTGCTGCAAATAGGTGAGTAAGTTAATAAGAGTTGCATTCAGCGATTGAATCGCTTGTGTAAAATGCCAGCAGGATTTATCTCTTTCGCCCACTTGATTGGATACGGAACGAAGTTGCAGAAATGGTATTTGCAATTGCCTACCCACAAAATGTAGTGCTGCGCCTTCCATACTTTCAATTACTGTAGCCGGAGAGCCTTGTTGCATACGAGTAATCGCAGCTGAATCTGTACTTATTGTATTCACCGAAATGCCGGCAACTTTTCTAATGCCCAGAAAGTTAAAATGATCAATATAAGGGTTGGGCAATACTCCCTTTTTATAGGGAGGCTGATTCTCATCCGTAAGCTGCAAATCAAAAATATTTTTCCATTGTGCATTTTCAAGCACGCCCAAATCTGCTTGTTGCTCAGTATTAATTAATACCACTTCCCCCGGTTGGTATCCGGTTTCGAAGCTGCCAGCAATACCTGCCTGAATAATCAAATCGGGAGCTTGGGTAAGCGCCAGCCGGGTGATTGAAAAAGTAGCCGCTGTAAGTCCAATATCAGTGTAGGCAAATTGAATTTGCGCAGCAGTGGGAACGTAAGCAGCCATGAATTCGACAGTTGGCTTGATTTCGGCCTCTTTGGCGGCTATAACCAGTATTTGCATCTTACAAAGTTGGGAAAAATCAATGAAAACCACTCATCCGATAATTGAGGCTGAGTTACAGGGCTTTTCGTAACTTTGCCGTAAATATTTGGTGGATGGTATATCTCACAAGGCAGGAGCATTTTAATGCAGCCCATAAGTTGTTTAATCCTGCATGGACGAAAGAAGAAAATGAAGCTGTTTTTGGAGTTTGCGCCAATGAAAATTGGCATGGACATAATTATAATTTATTTGTAACGGTTAAAGGGTTTCCTCATCCAGATACGGGTTTTGTGTATGATGTAAAAAAGTTAAGTGTTCTTATGAAAGAGCATGTAATTGATTACCTCGATCATCGGAATCTGAACCTGGATGTTCCCTTTTTAACAGGTACCATGTGCAGTACTGAAAATCTGGCGATTGCTATTTGGAATCAATTGTTACCCCATATTCCCGAAAATGTGCAACTGCATTGTGTTAAACTTTACGAAACGCCCCGCATTTATGTTGAATATTTTGGAAAACAGGAATAATTCGGGCGGTATTGAACAATTACACCTCTAATTTGGTTAATTTATTATGCAAAAACGTGTGTCGGTATATCGAAAAGAACATTTTAACGCGGCACACCGGTTGAATAATCCGCAGTGGTCGAAAGAGAAGAATAAAGAAGTATTTGGGCCTTGCAATCACGACAATTTTCATGGACACAACTACGAACTGATTGTAAAAGTTACCGGGGAAATTGATGCGGATACCGGCTATGTGATTGACCTTAAAAAATTAAGTGATTTAGTAAAGGAATTGATCATCGACCGTTTTGATCATAAAAATCTAAATCTAGATACCCAAGAATTCAAGCACCTGAATCCATCTGCAGAAAATATTGCGGTAGTTATTTACGAGCTACTTAAACCTAGTTTAGGGGATACTTATGATTTGCAAATTCGGTTGTACGAAACGGAAAGAAATTTTGTAGAGTACCCCGTTTTATAACCAATTAAACTTAAAGCATGGCATATAAAAAAACAGAACAGTATGATGAGGCGGTTACTAGTGGCCTTATCACAAATTACAAATCCGTATTAGATTTATTGGGTGAGGATGCGCAGCGGGAAGGTCTGATAAAAACTCCCGAGCGGATTGCAAAAGCTATGCAGTATTTAACCCAGGGTTATCAGCTAGACCCGGTAGAAATTTTAAACTCAGCCCGATTTAACGAGGATGTAAGTGAAATGGTAATCGTGCGGGATATTGAATTGTATTCGATGTGCGAGCACCATATGTTGCCATTTTTTGGAAAAGCACATATTGCCTACATCCCCAATGGATGGATAACCGGATTAAGTAAACTGGCCCGAGTAGTAGATGTTATTTCTAGAAGATTACAGGTTCAGGAGCGGTTAACTACCCAAATTGTTGATGCTATCAAAACCTCTTTAGATCCGCATGGAGTGGCAGTTGTTATTGAGGCGCAGCACTTGTGTATGATGATGCGCGGTGTTCAAAAGCAAAATTCCATTACCACTACTTCTGCATTTTCCGGACAGTTTGAACATGTAGCAACCAGAAGTGAATTTTTGCGATTAATCAGCAAGCGAAGAGATTAATTATTATCAATTTTTTACGACCTTTACCTTTTATCATCTGCTTCGGCGGATGTTTTTTTAATTGACATATTATATGAAACACGCCTATATTTTCCCCGGTCAGGGTGCCCAGTTTATTGGAATGGGTAAAGGATTATATGATAAAAATCCTGCCGCAAAAGCTATTTTTGAACAGGCCAACAGCATTTTGGGATTTGCAATTACAGATACCATGTTTCAGGGTACTGATGAAGAGCTCAAGCAAACCCGCATCACCCAGCCGGCTATTTTTATTCATTCAGTAGCAGCGTATGCAACACTCGATCATCCCCAGCCCGATATGGTGGCAGGCCATTCATTGGGAGAGTTTTCTGCATTGGTAGCAAACGGTACACTTTTATTCGAAGATGCCCTTCGCCTGGTAAGTATTCGGGCCAATGCTATGCAACAAGCTTGCGAAAATGCTCCTTCTTCTATGGCGGCTATTCTTGCTTTGGCAGATGATCAGGTAGAAGCCATTTGCCAAAAGATTCAAGCTGAGACCGGTGAAGTAGTAGTGGCGGCTAATTATAATTGTCCGGGTCAGCTGGTGATTAGTGGTTCCGTTCAGGGAGTTGCTATGGCATGTGAGCAGATGAAAGCTGCCGGTGCTAAAAGAGCATTGATTTTACCCGTAGGTGGCGCATTTCATTCACCCTTGATGGAACCTGCTAAAGAACAACTGGCGGCTGCCATTGCCGCAACTACTTTTCATACTCCATCTTGCCCCGTATATCAGAATGTAGTAGCTGCTGCTGTTTCAGACCCTCAAACCATCCAACAAAATCTAATTGATCAATTAACCGGAGCCGTTAAGTGGACGCAATGTGTGCAGGCCATGCATGCAGATGGTGCCATGCATTTTACAGAGTGCGGTCCTGGAAAAGTATTGCAGGGACTGGTGCAAAAAATTGTAAAGGAGGTTACCGTAGATGGAGTTAGTTAAGCTAAACTGCTACGCTGGAATGAAATCGATGCTCCCATTTACCCATTCCGGATCTAATTTGGCGTCGTATTTTTTATAAAAATTGAGGGCGGGTTCATTCCAATCCAATACCTGCCATACCATTCTTCGAAATCCTTTTTCCTTGGCTTCCTGAATGATTCGTTCAAACAATAATGCGCCAATACCTTTTCCACGTTGTTGTTCGGTAACCAAAAAATCTTCCAGATACAGGCATTGTCCTTTCCAAGTACTATAACGGATATAATAAAGGGCAAACCCTACTACAACCGAATCTATTTCGGCAACAAAACCCCACCAAACCGGTTGAGCACCAAAGCCACTTTCTTCAAAATGCCCCAGCGAAACGGTAACCTCTTGTGGTGCTTTTTCATACTCGGCAAGTTCTTTAATAAGCCCTAATAAAGCGGGACAATCGGATTGGGTTGCTCTGCGAATAATTATCTCCATAAAAATGAATAAGGGAAATTTAAACCAATGCCTGTTCTAGGTCGGTGAGTAAATCTGCCAAGTTTTCAATACCTACACTCATTCTAATTAACCCATCGGTAATTCCATAAGCATTTCTTTCTTCGGAGGTTAATCCGAAATGACTCATGCTGGCCGGATGAGAGATCAATGTATCTAGTGTTCCCAATGAAACGGCACGGGTACAAAGTTGAACTTGGTTGATGAATTTTTTTCCGGCTTCCATGCCCCCCTTCAACTCAAAACTTAGCAAAGCTCCGGGATGCTTCATTTGCTTGGCACTAACTGCAAAGTCGGGGTGGGAGGGAAGTCCATTATAATTTACCTGGGATATCGCAGGATGCTGAAAAAGATAGCTGGCAACTTCCATAGCATTGTGGCAATGCCTTTCCATACGAAGTTCCAGGGTTTTTATTCCTTGGGTAAGTAAAAAGGCATCAAACGGATTGCTATTGGCACCAAGTAATGCATGCCATTTCCAAGCACGTGTTTTCATAAACTCAATGTCTTTTCCAATCAACACACCACCAATGGCGGTTCCATGGCCATTCAAGAATTTGGTAGTGGAATGAAAAACAAAATCAGCTCCGTGTAAAAAGGGTTGCTGCAGGTAAGGGGTGGCGAATGTATTATCTACGGAAACTTTAATATTTTTTTCATGTGCAATTTGAGCAATGGCTTCAATATCTACGCAGCGAATGGTAGGGTTGGAAGGTGTTTCGAGATGCACCAGTCGTATGGATGGATCGGCTAAAATAGCTTCCCTCACTTTATTAAGATCCCGCATATCAATGATGGTAGATTTAATACCAGCTGGCTGCAAAATTTTTTGCATCAGTTCTTGCGTACCACCATACAAAGAATAATGCGTAAGTATGGTATCTCCTGATTGCAGGGTACTTAAAAACAGGGTTGTCATGGCCCCTTGGCCACTTGCATGTAATAATGCTTTTAGCTCTAGTGGGGTATCATCATCATTGGCAATGCCAAAGGATTCGATTGCTGCAATAATTTCTTCTGCCACTGTAAAGCTGGGGTTGCCCCATCTGCTGTAAATTTTTGTTTTATCCGATCCGGCAAAACGTGCCATGCCCTCTTCTGCCGAATCAAAAGTAAAGGTAGAAGTGGCATAGATGGGAGTAATATGGGCATGATCGGGATGATGATCATGGCCTGTGTGAACGGCAACTGAGCTGATGCCGGTAAGTGGAAAAGATCTTTTCATAGGGGTAATTATCAAAATGGTACAATACTAAACCTGTGCTTATTTTTTGCCATCATAGGCCCAGGTAACCCAGGTAGCACCCCAGGTAAATCCGCCTCCAAATGCAGCTAAAACAAGGTTGTCTCCCTTTTTCAATTGTTTTTCCCAATCCCATAAACAGAGGGGAATGGTTGCAGCTGTAGTATTTCCGTATTTCTGAATATTGATCATCACCTTCTCTTTGGGTAAACCCATCCGATTTGCGGTGGCATCAATTATGCGCAGATTTGCTTGATGAGGAACGAGCCATTGAATATCCTCTCCGGTTAATCCATTGCGTTCGAGTAATTCGGCACTTACATCTGCCATTCCTTTTACTGCAAATTTAAAAACGGGCTGACCATCCTGGAAGGCAAAATGTTCTTTATTCATAACGGTTTCCAAAGTGGCCGGCTTTAATGAACCTCCTGCTTTCATGTGCAGGTATTCTCTTCCACTGCCATCAGAGCGTAAAATACTGTCTTTGATTCCCACTGATTCATCATTGGAGGATTCCAATAAAACCGCGCCAGCCCCATCCCCAAAAATGATGCAAGTGGCTCGGTCGGTGTAATCAATAATGGCACTCATTTTATCAACCCCCACCACAACTACTTTTTTAAATCGGCCACTTTCTATGTACATGGCTGCCGTGCTTAGGGCAAATAAAAATCCACTGCAGGCAGCTGATAAATCATATCCCCAGGCATTTTTTGCCCCCAATTTGTCGCAAATGATATTGGCAGTTGCCGGAAAAACCATATCAGGGGTAACCGTTGCGCAAATCAGGCAATCAATATCAAGCGGAGATAAGTTTTGTTTGGCCATCAATTCTTCTACTGCCTTAACTGCCATATCGCTACTGGCTTTGCCGGGCTCCCGAAGAATTCTGCGCTCTTCAATACCTGTTCGGGAACGTATCCACTCGTCGTTGGTGTCTACCATTTTCTCTAAATCAAAGTTGGTGAGCCTGGTTTCCGGAACATACCCTCCTACTGCGGTGATGATTGCTCTTTTTTGCATGAATATTTGTATAAATAGGGAGCAAATATCCATCAATTTCCGCTAATTAAGCATGTTCAATGGATAATGATTGTTAGGCATCCATTTGTAGAGGATTATTCAATGGGTTTGTTAAAATAATCTAAAAGCCGCCTGCAATCTATCATTTGGCGTTGCAGAAGCTCTACTAACTGCCCGAATTAACTTATTTTTGGTAAGTATGATAGCTTTTGTTCGCGGAAAATTTGTGCAAAAATCTCCTTCCCGAGTGGTGGTAGACGTAATGGGTGTTGGCTATGAACTGCAAATCAGTTTGCATACCTACTCTTCCATCAGCGCCTCAGACGAAGGTCTAATTTACACATATTTACACATTACAGAAAACGCACATACATTATTCGGGTTTCATCATCCCGATGAAAAAGAAATGTTTTTGCATCTGATTAGTGTTTCAGGGGTAGGGGCAACTACAGCCAGAATTATGCTTTCGGGTATGGAGCCGCGAGAGATTGCAGCTGCCATAGTAGGTGGAAATACCCGACAACTGGAGAGTATCAAGGGTATTGGTAAAAAATCGGCCGAGAGATTGATTGTTGAGTTGAAAGACAAACTGGGTAAGCAATTTTCAGGCAGCACACAGGCTGTAACAGGAGTCTTTTCAACGGTTGAAGGGGATGCTGTTCACGCATTAGTAGCTTTAGGAATAGGTCGTGTGATGGCTGAACAAGCAGTTAAAAAAACCCTGCAATCGCATTCTGAAGAAATTGAATTAGAGCATTTAATAAAACTGGCATTACAATCCTTATAAAATCATGCATTTCTTTCCTTCATTTAACCAATAAATTGACTGCTATAGCGTTAATTCTACTTAACCAACCCTTTGGGATTGAAGCTTTCCGGATTTTACCTCTTAGCCCCTTTACTGATTCTTTCTGCTAACCCAGTTTTTGGGCAGCGTAAAGACACGACCCGTTTTCCCATCAGTGACCGGAGAGGGGATGCTTTTTCAATACCCAGTCGCAACCCTTTCGATCTTCGGGATACCTCCTTGGTTAAAAAAAGCATTGAATACGATCCCCGCACCCGACAGTATTACGTTGTAGAAAAAATTGGCAAAACCAATTATCGAAAGCCTGCTGCACTTTCCTTCGATGAGTTTTGGAAACTCAGTGCCAGGCAATCAGAAGCTGCCTATTTTAAAAAACGCGCCGATGCCTTAACAGCTTTGAATCAAAAAACTTTTCGGCCTCCCTATCGGGTGTATAATAATTTATTCGATCGGATTTTTGGGGTAGGTACCAATGGATTGAAGGTAGACATTAAGCCCAATGGGGAAGTGAACGTAATGGCCGGCTACCAGGGGCAAAATGTAAACAATCCTACGTTACCAGAAAGAGCCCGCAAAAATGGGGGCTTTGATTTCGACATGAATCTGAAGTTGAATGTGAATGCCAGTATTGGCGACAAATTGAAATTCCCCATTAACTATAATACCCTTTCAAACCTTGGTTTCGATAATCAACTGAAACTTGATTATAAGGGGATGGATGATGAAATCATTAAAAGTTTAGAAGCCGGAAATATTTCCTTTCAGTCGCGCAGTACGCTGATTCCCAGTGCGCAAAATTTATTCGGTGCCAAAGCCAAAATGCAGTTTGGGAAAGTTTTTATTACTGGAGCCATCGCCAATCAACGCTCTACCCGCCAATCGGTTTCTTTACAGGGGGGTGCAGCAACGCAAAATTTTACCAAGAAATTAGACGACTACGAAGAGAACCGACACTTTTTGCTGGGCGAGTACTTTAAAAATAATTACAACAAAGCCATGTCTAACCTGCCGGTGATTATGTCGCAAGTGCAGGTTCAGCGCATTGAGGTTTGGGTAACCAATCGTACAGGAGCCACTACTGATGCAAGGGATATCGTGGGTTTGATGGATCTGGCTGAATCGAAACCCTATAATACCAATATCCGACCGCTCAGCAACAGTGAATTTCCCAATAACGGAAACAACGATTTGTATGCTTCTTTGGTTAATAATCCTTCTGCCCGAAATCCTGCCGTAATCAATTCGTTGCTGTTGGCTAAAGGGCTAAGGCCGGTTGAAGATTATGAAAAAACCTTTGCCCGAAAACTAAATCCTTCGGAATATTATTTTAATCCGCAGGTAGGATTTGTTTCTTTGAATGTTCAGTTGCAGGCAGATGAGGTGTTAGCAGTTGCCTATCAGTTTACCTATAATGGACGAGTTTTTCAAGTGGGTGAGTTTTCACAGGATGTAGCACTCGATTCAACCCGGGGTGTGCAGAAAGAACTGTTTCTAAAGTTGTTGAAAGCTACTTCACAAAGAATCAATTTGCCTATTTGGACCTGGATGATGAAGAATGTATACTCACTGGATTTATTCGGAAGTATTCAGCAGGAAGGGTTTCAACTTAATCTCTTGTACGACGATCCCGGAGGAGGAATGAAGCGATATTTACCAGAGAGCGATCCCAATGTAATGGGCCGCCCTATTTTAAGTGTGCTTAATCTTGACCGCCTGAACGGCCGAAACGATCCTCAGCCGGATGGTATATTCGATTTTGTGGATGGATATACGGTTTTGCCCAAACAAGGGCGAATTATTTTTCCTGTGCTGGAACCTTTTGGAAGAGATCTGGAGCGATTGGCATTTAATGGACAATCCACTGCTCTTAAGAAAAAATATGTATACTATGCTCTTTACGATTCCATCAAAGCCATTGCACAAACCTATGCCAATCTAAATCGGTTTGTAATGCAGGGACAGGTAAAAGGAAGTGCAGGTGGATCTGAAATTTCATTAAATACATTCAATGTGCCGCCGGGTTCTGTAACAGTAACTGCGGGCGGACAACAACTGCGTGAAGGCACTGATTTTATTGTGGATTATAATTTGGGAACCGTAAAAATTATCAATCCTGGCATACTGAGTTCCAATGTACCCGTAAGTGTGGGGTTTGAAAACAATGCCGGATTTGGCATGCAGCAAAGAAGCTTTACCGGCTTACGGGTAGATTATATAGCCAATAAAAAATTCTCAATAGGTGCAACAGCAGTTAAACTGGCAGAACGCCCCTTCTTTACCAAAACCATGTATGCCGAAGATCCTATTCGCAATACCATGTATGGACTGGATGTTAGTTACAAAACAGATTTACCCTGGCTCACAAGATTATTAGATAAATTACCCAATTATTCTACAAAAACCCGCTCTACATTAAATGCATATGGAGAAGCTGCGGTGTTGAAACCCGGACACCCCGCTCAAATTGGTTCCGGATCTCAGGGATTAAGTTTTATAGATGATTTTGAAGGAACTAAAAACAGCATCGACCTGCGGTTTCCGATGGTTGCATGGACGATGGCTTCCACTCCTCAGGGAAATCCATTATTTCCTGAAAGTATCTTGTCTGATTCTATCAATTATAATTTTAACCGGGCAAAACTTGCCTGGTACAATATTGAACCCAACCTGCAGGACAAAAACAGTCCGGGTAATCCCCTGCGTAAAAATCTGGAAGAGCTAAGTGATCCTCGGGTTAGGCAAGTATATACCAGTGAATTGTTTCCACAAAGAACTACCAATATTACAGATGTATTAACCACCACTTTCGATTTAGCTTTTTATCCATTAGAAAGGGGACCGTATAATTATGAGACCCGAACTACCGAAATAGATGTTACGGGTCGTTTGAAAAGACCTGCTGCGCGGTGGGGAGGAATTATGCGTTCTATAGACCAGACAGATTTTGAAACCGGCAATCTGGAATATATTGAATTCTGGACGCAGGATCCATTTATAAAGAATCCTTCTAGTAAGGGAGGAAAAATGTTCATCAATTTAGGAAATGTAAGTGAAGATGTTTTAAAAGATGGAAAGCGATTTTATGAAAACGGAATGAATACGCCTAATATTCCGAGTGACGTAGACAGTTCCAATACTTGGGGAAAAACTCCGGTGAATCCCATTCAAATTACCCAGGCTTTTAGCAATGACCCTGGAGACCGTGTTTACCAGGATGTAGGATTTGATGGATTAGATGATGATGGAGAGAGAAGGAAGAAAGGGTATGTGTTGCAAAAATTAGCCAATAACTTTGGATCTGGGTCTGCTATTTATCAAAAATCTTTACAAGACCCTGCAAGCGATAATTATATCTGGTATAGAGATGCGCAGTTCGATCAGGCTGGAACCGGTATATTAGGTAGATACAAAAACTACAATAACCAACAGGGAAATTCCCCAATAGCTAATACAGGCGGACAGTTTACCTCTGCAGCTACTTTATTTCCTGATAATGAAGATTTGAATAGGGATAATACGCTTAATGAAACAGAAGCGTATTACGAGTATGAGATAAATGTGAAGCCGGGCATGGATGTAGGGATCACCCCCTATATTACTGATAAGCGCACCGTAACTGTAAATTCTGCCGATGGTGTAACCCGAACCGAGAACTGGTTTTTGTTTCGCGTTCCTATACGAGGATTTTCCAGAAGGGTAGGTAATATTCCAGATTTCAAATCAATCCGCTTCGCCCGTTTATTTTTAACTGGATTTGAAGATTCAGTGGTGATGCGTTTTGCAACATTAAATTTGGTTAGAAATCAGTGGAGACAATTTACCTATCAGTTAGATACAACCGGAACGTATACTCCAATAGTAAATAGTGCTGGAACAACCTTCAATACATTAGCAGTAAATCTAGAAGAAAATTCGGCCCGTCAGCCAGTAAATTATATCATGCCACCCAATGTAGAGAGGATGCAGTTGCTGAGTAATAATGGCGTAAATATCCAGCAAAACGAGCAGGCAATGAGTTTACAGGTAGCAAACCTTTACACCGGTGAATCGCGCGCTGTATTCAAAACCTTTACCTGGGATATCCGGCAATTTGGACAACTCTCTATGTATATCCATGCTGAGTCGGTAAAGGGGCAGCGGCCCGTTCGCGACCGAGAGTTGAATGCGGTGATTCGCATTGGTCAGGACTTTTTGAATAATTATTACGAAATAAAAATACCATTGAAAGTTACTCCTGCGGGATTTTATGTAAGGGGGCAGGAAGAACAGGTATGGCCCTCGCAGAATAATCTGGATATTGTTCTTAGAGAGCTGATAAATTTAAAGATGCGCAGAAACGCAGCTGGGCATCCTTTGAATGTGATTTACCGCAATTCACTCGACAGTAGTAAAGTGATATCCATTTTGGGAAATCCCAATCTGGGTGCCATCAGTGGTATATTAATTGGGGTAGAAAATCCCTTTAAGCCGGATGGGCCAGTTCAGCATGCCGAAATATGGGTAAATGAATTGCGCTTGTCGGCATTAAATGAAGAAGGAGGCTGGGCGGCATTGGGTAGAATGGATATTACCCTAGCCGATTTAGGAAGCATAACATTGGCGGCCAGTAACCGGAGTCAGGGGTTTGGAACCATCGAGCAGCGTGTAAATGAACGGGCCAAGGATAATTTATTCCAATTTGATGTAGCAGCAAATATTGATGCCGGAAAATTGTTTCCTAAAAATTTACGATTAACCTTACCGGTATATGCCAGTTTAAACAGAACTGTAATTACCCCACAATTCGATCCCTTTGATTTAGATGTTCGATTGAAAGACAAACTCAGTATTTTAGATAAGGCCCAACAAGATTCTTTACGAAATGCGGCCATAGAACAAACTACTATCAAAACCATCAACTTCACCAATGTTCGATTTGGATCTGCCAATGGGCGACCGGGATTATTAAAGCTAAGCAACTTCGATTTCAATTATGCCTACTCAATTACTGAGCAGAGTAGCCCCTTGATTCAACAAAATAATATAGCCCGGCACCGAGGTGGAATTGGATACACTTATGCCGGCAGTGAAAAGTTTGTGGAGCCCTTTAAGAAACTCATCACCAATCGATCGCCCTGGTTTAGTTTGCTGAGAGATTTTAATCTAAACCTTAAGCCCTCAACCCTTAGTTTCAGATCTGATATTAACAGGCAGTTTGGCGAATTTATTCCGAGGGTAATTAATACGCCTGGTAATACCATTAATAAAGTAGATACTACTTACGATAAATTTTTCACTTTCGATCGGTATTATCGATTTGGCTGGAAACCGGCAAGGTCCATTAGTTTGGATATAAATGCAATAGATAATGCCCGAATTGATGAACCCAATGGCCGAATTGATACCCGTGATAAAAAAGATACGGTACGTAATAACTTTTTCAAGGGCGGAAGAAATACCATCTATCAGCAAAAAGCTACCCTCAGTTATACGCTTCCACTCAATAAATTTCCTGTAACCGACTGGATTCAGGCCAGCTATACCTATGGTGCCAGTTACAATTGGATTGGCGCCAGTAGATTGGCAATTACCCAGGGAAATATCATCGAAAATTCGCAAGACAACAACTTCAATGCGCAGTTTAATTTTATTTCCCTCTATAATAAATCAAAATGGCTGCGCGCATTAGATAATATACCTCCTCCTAAGCCTCCCAAAGATCCCAATCAGAAAAAGCAAATGGGGCCGCAACCCGCTGCCACCAATGCATTGGGAACCGAAATACCTACTCGTGAGGAAGTGATAAAAGGACTGAAAGGCAAAAAGAAACGGCAGGCATTAAAAAAGTGGCGGCAAATGAAACGCGATGAGCGTACAGCTCAACGTATGTTAAAAGCAGGGCAGCCAATGGAGTTAAATGGAGCAGAACGAGCTGCAGGCCGGTTGTTAACAATGGTAAAAAATGTTTCTGTTACCTATTCAGAGAATTACCGAAGCAGAATACCGGGTTATTTAGATAGTACTCAGTTTTTAGGACAAAATTGGAAGAGTAGTTCGCCGGGTATGGATTATGTATTTGGTAAACAGCCCGATACCAATTGGTTGAATAAAAAAGGGCAACAGGGAATACTAACCAGGGATAGCACTTTCAATTTATTGTTTCGGCAAAACTTTGAGCAGCGGCTCGGTATCAATGCACAAATAGAACCCATTCGTGATTTGCGTATAGAGGTAAACCTCGAAAAATCTTTCTCAAAAGAGTATTCCGAATTATTTAAAGATACCACCGGTAACAGCGGATTAAATCACTTAGGTCCATTGGCCAGTGGAGGCTTTAGTATTTCTTATATTGGTTTCAATACCCTATTCGAAAATTTTAATCCCAATGAAATTTCCGCCACTTTTAAAAGGTTCCAAGATTACCGGCAGGTAATTTCAGGAAGGGTTGCTGAGGCGAATCCCTATTGGAAAGCCCTGGCCCCTGGTCAGCAATATACGGCTGATGGATATGCAAAGGGATATGGACGTTATTCGCAGGATGTATTGTTACCAGCATTTATTGCTGCCTATTCAGGAGCAGATCCTTCTAAAATTTCATTGATACAGCAATCCAATCCCACCATTCGAGCAAATCCTTTCGGAGGCTTCCTGCCTAAACCCAACTGGCGGTTAACATACTATGGATTAACTAAGATAGAAAGTGTTTCTAAAATATTCAGTAACGTAAGCGTAACACATGGCTATAATGGTAATTTAAGCATGAATAGCTATAATAGTGCCCTCTTATACCGAGATCCATTCCGTTTTAATGCTCCCGGATTTATTGATACCGTTAGTGGAAATTTCGTTCCTTTCTTCTTGGTGCCCAATATAACAATGCGCGAAAGCTTCGAACCTTTAATTGGCATTGATCTTACTACCAATAGTCAAATGAATATTCGATTCGAGTACAAAAAGAGCCGTCAGTTGAGTTTAAGTTTAATCGATTATCAGTTAAGTGAGAGCAGGAGTACCGAATGGAATTTTGGTTTTTCGTGGAGAAAAAATGGCATTAAACTCCCATTTGCAATACCCTTTACCAAAGGTACAAAGCGCTTAGAGAATGATGTGAACTTTCGGATAGATTTGGCCATGCGGGATATGGCGATGAGCAATAGTCGGCTCGACCAATCCAATGCATATGGAACAGGTGGCCAAAAGGAAATCACCATTCAGCCTTCTATCGATTATGTGGTAAATAAGCGAGTGAGCCTGAAATTCTTCTTCGATCAGCGAAGGGTTACTCCCTATATCTCCACATCGGCACCTATTACAAACACAAGGGCAGGCGTGAATGTGCGTATATCACTCGCTCAATAATACACTTAGCTTTTTCGGAAAGTCCATTTAATCATTTCTTTCCAGGTAATCTTTTTCCCGTAGAGTAATATCCCCGTTCGGTATATTTTGGCAGCCAACCAGGTAGTACCTAAGAAAGTAATGATTAATAGGAGCATACTAATGATTAGTTGCACTACTGTTACCCCTTCCGGAATCCCATGGGCTATTCTTGCCATCATCACAATGGGGGAAGTGAAAGGAAATAAGCTACCGAAAATGGCCAGCGTGCTATTGGGATCATTTACGGCTTTCGTCATGATAACGATGGCGAAAATGATAGGCATCATGATAGGGAACAATAGACTTTGTGCATCCTGTGGGTCTTCATTAACCGCACTACCTACCGCAGCAAAAAGGGAAGAGTATAAAAAATAGCCGCCTAAAAAATAAAAAATAAAGCAACCAATAATTAGAGGGAAATTGATGGTCTGTAAACCTTCCATCAAGTGTGTTAGTCCACCACTACTCTGCACTGCATTAGCTGCCTGTGCGCCGGCTGAAGGCATGGGCTGTTGCTGAACGTTTGCAGCTAGTTCCGGAAAAATCAAGGGAAGCGCAAACTGGATACCAAATACCAATACAAACCATATTAAAAACTGCACTAATCCCACCATTCCAATTCCGGTAATTTTACCCATCATTAATTGAAAAGGTTTTACACTGCTAACTATTACTTCCGCTATCCGGCTCACTTTTTCTTCCATTACCCCCCGCATTACCATGCTGCCATACACAAACAAGATAATGTAGATCAGAAACCCTGCAATCATACCAACCAAATAGCTGATACCCACTTTTGAATCAGTTTCTTTTTGCCCGGTTGCAGAGGTAAATTTAATAGGATCTTTTTGATGTTGAATGCTGTCGATTTGTGCTTTGGAAACATTCAACATCAATAATCTTTTTTCTTCTAACACCTTTCCGATGGTGCGCTCAATATCTTCCCGGGTTAACATGCCTAAGGTTTTACCCGAACGGAGTTCAACAGAGTCGCCTCGGGTTATATTAAAATCGGCAGGAATATAAATATAGGCCTCATAGGTATGATTGTCTAACTGCTTTTTAAGGGTTGTTGTATCAGACTGCACAAACTTAAATGTGATTTCATTTTTTTTATTTTCTAGTTTACCAGAAAAAACATTGGCTTGGTCCAGCACTGCAATAGAAAAATGATCAGTTGATTTAATCTGAAAATAAATGAGTGCAGCATAAAAAGTAGCAATCAAAAGGGGTACCCCAATAGTAGTAAGTAAAAAAGTTTTTTTCTGAACCCGAGTGAGAAATTCCCGGCGAGCAATTAATAGTATTTTGTTCATATAAATATAGTTAGCAGGTTGCGGTTAAATTAATTATTAGCTGATTGAAATGCCCTGGCTGTGGCCTGGGTTCCTTCCACTAAGCGGATGAATATGTCGTTGAGTGTGGGTAAAATCTCGTGAAAGGATTCAATGGTTTGTGACTGGTTGATAAAATATTGCAGCACATCATTCGAAAGCGTTCCTTCTTGTAGTTTAAGTGTTAAAGCATTGTCTGTGTGGTCTACCACCTCAAATAAACTGCTAATTGGCGGTTGAATTGGCCCAGATAAGCGGATATGAAATTTGTTTTCTTTGAATTGTTGTTTGATGTCCTGTACTGTTCCATCGAGCATTTTCGAACCCAAGTTCATCAATACAATATGGTCACAAATTTCTTCTACTTGTTCCATGCGGTGCGTGCTGAATATAATCGTACTTCCTTTTTTGGCAAGCGAATAAATTTCATCCTTAATCAGATTTGCATTCATAGGATCCAATCCACTAAAGGGCTCGTCGAGGATAATTAATTTGGGTTCATGGAGAACAGTAACCACAAATTGTAATTTCTGGCTCATACCCTTACTAAGGTCTTCTACTTTTTTGTTCCACCAGCTTTCCATTTCCAGTTTCTCGAACCAGTATTTAATTTTTTGTAGGGCTTCCTGCTTACTCAGACCTTTTAATTGGGCTAGGTACATTACTTGCTCTCCAATTTTCATTTTTTTATACAAACCTCTTTCTTCGGGCATATAGCCAATTTGTTGCACATCTTTTAACGGGTTAAAGGGTTTGCCATCGAAAATGATTTCTCCCTGGTCGGGATAAAAAATACCGGTAATCATTCTTAGCAATGTTGTTTTTCCGGCTCCATTGGGGCCTAGTAATCCAAATATGCTCCCTTTTTTTACGGAAAAACTAATGTCGTTCACAGCTTTTTGTCCGGAATAGTGTTTTTGGAGATGATGTAGATCCAACATAATGTATCTATTTAAAAATTTATTCAAAAAATGGTATTTACCTTTCGATGAGCTCCAGAGGTAAAGTATATTACTACTTGTAGCTATTTTGAGTAAAATCTTACAAACGGGGGAGGATTTGTTTACTTTTGTGTTTCAACCCAAATTTATGCGTTTTTTTTCATCGCTCGTCCGCTCTGGTATATTAGTAGTTCTATTATTGTTAACGGGAAGTTGGGGTTTTTTGGTGCATCGAACCATTAATCAATTGAGCATTTACGAATTGCCTGGGGCTATGGGTCCGTTCTTTTATAAGAATATGGACTATCTGGTTTATCAGTCACCGAGGCCGGATTTGCGCCGAAATACGGATATGGCGGAGGCGCCCAGGCATTTTATTGATTTGGAATTATATGGAAATGATATCCCCGCTTCTTGGCCCGAAGCAGTAAAACGCTATGGGATGGATAGTTTACAAAAAGCAGGCATAGTTCCCTATCACATTCTGTGGATGAAGCAACAATTGACGGCAGCTTTCCGTTCGGTGCAAAAAGACAGCATTTTGTTTTATGCGGCAGATTTGGGTCATTATATTGCTGATGCGATGGTGCCCTTACATACAACAGAAAATTATGATGGGCAGTTAACCAATCAGAAGGGACTGCACAGTTTATGGGAATCTATGGTTCCCGAATTAGAAATTGCGAATTATCAATTGTCATCCTCTCACCGGGCGGTGTACTTGAAAAATCCCGAAAAAGTTATTTGGAAATCTGTTCGGGCCGCTGCGGCGCTGGTGCCCGATTTGTTGCAAAAAGAGCGGGAGGTTTCAGCATCTTTTACGCCCGAGCAAAAATACCGGGTACAAATGCGCAATGGGAAGGAGAGTAGAAGTTATACCACTGCATTTGCCAAAGCCTATGCTGCCAGCTTGGGCAATACGGTTAATCAGCAACTATTGGTGGCAACCGATTTATTGGCCGACTTCTGGTATACTTGCTGGGTAGATGCTGGTAAACCAGATTTAACTGCCATCACAGGTACTTTTACCGACTCGGATCTGGCGCAATACCAGCGGGAAATTGGCTTATTTTCTGGCAATCAACTGCTACCTGCTAATCTTTTACAGGCTCGTTCGCCAAAGTATCAGGGTGGAAATGGCTATTAGCAGCCGTTATTAGGTATAAATACGTGGGATTTAGCGTATTTTTTCGGATAGTTATTCGATGTTTTTTCTATATTTTGTAATCCTAAAATGATAACAAAATCCGGAAAAAAGCTATATGCATCTTTACCTATATATTGCGCTGGAGTTAATTTGTGTAGGATTAGCCATTCGATATTATGCTGCCCTCCGCCATTATCAATTAGCGGGTTTACTCCCTTTTTTGTTGTTGATTTCATTGGCAGAGATGCTGGCAATTTGGCAAAAGGAGGTTTTGCGGGTTAGCACGTATGGAACCAATTATGGGGTGGCGCTGGTTGAATTATTTTTTTATAGTTTTTTATTTATGCGCTTCACAACACATCGTTTTTTGAAACGAATGATTCAGTGGTTGCTGCCGGTACTCTTGTTTATTTTGCTGGTAGGGTATTGGTTTTACACCACCCGGTATCTGGCATTTTTCTATAGTTTAATTATTGAGGGGTTTTTTTTAACTGCCTGTGCGCTGGGATATTTATATTTTCAGTTTGAAGAAGATCGGGTAGAGCATCCTTCTTTAGATCCTGTGGGATGGATTGCCATTGGGGTAATGATATTTTTTTCGGGTATCAGCATAGTTTTTTCTTTGTATGAGTTTATCCGGGTGCAGCAGATTGTTATTGGAGGCGAACAAATTTACAACCTCATACCTCGAATTTTAAGTATTGTTTTATATTCCTGTATTTCAATGGCAATTATTACATGCAAAACAAATTTCACATCGTCGTCAGCATCCTGATTGCAACGGCATTCATTTTTTTGTTTGCGTTTGCAACGCTGTTGTTTTATTTCCAGTTTACTCGTAAAAAGCAGCGGCTGCAATTACGAGAACAGTCATTGGAAAAAAAGTATCAGCAAGAATTAATGGAGGTGGGCAGAGAAGTGCAAGAGCATACTTTTCAAAGTATTTCTCAAGAGATTCATGATAATGTAGGCCAGCTGCTGAGTTTGGCTAAGCTTAACCTTAGTATCTTGGCCATGGAGCACAGTAAGGTGGAAGCTATTAAAGATATCCGGGATCAGATTTCTGAAGCCATTCATCAATTGCGACAAATTAGTTTGGGATACGAGGGAGATCGGTTGTTAGAAAATGGATTGTTAAATGGAATACAATTTTTAATTCAACAGTTAAAAAAAACAGGTTTGTTTCAAATTCATTTTCATGCTGCCCCTGCTTATTTGAACATCGCAAATAATGATGGATTATTTATTTATCGAATTTTTCAGGAGTTGATGCAAAACATTATCCGCCATTCCGGTGCAACAGATATATGGGTACAGGTATATGAAAGTGAAAATAACTATCAATTTATAGTTCGGGATAATGGCCATGGATTTCAAGCTAACCAACACCCTGAGCATATGGGTTTAGGTTTGCGTAGTATACGGCATCGGGCTGAATTGATAGGGGCCGATTTGCAAATAGAAACCACTTTGGGCAAGGGCACCCAAGTTACGCTAACCTGTAAAAAAACATCCGATGATAACCTTGGCATTGGCAGATGATCATACCCTATTTCGGAAAAGCATGGCCGCACTGCTAGAATTAGTGGGCGATTTTCAAGTAGTATTTCAGGCAGCCAATGGGCGGGATCTGATTGACTATTTAGAAAAGGGGGCTGTTCCAGATTTGGTGCTGTTGGATGTGTCTATGCCTATTATGAATGGCCCCGAAACTTGTCGCTGGATACAGCAAAATCGATCTGATTGTAAAGTAATCGGATTGAGTATGTTGAGAATTGAAACGATAATCATCAGCATGTTGCGCTGCGGTGCAAGGGCCTATCTGTTAAAAGATACTGAGCCGGATGAGTTGATTCGGGTACTGAGGGAAGTTCATCAAAAAGGTTTCGCCCATAACGAATTGGTTCCTCAACCTGAAATGCTTTTCTCCGATAAGGTATTCCCAACTTTTTCTGAGCAGGAACTGGTGTTTATGCGCTGGGCCTGCACAGATAAGTCGCACAAAGAAATAGCCGCTATTCTGCATTTGAGTCCCCGAACCATTGATGGATATCGCGACAGCCTATTTAAAAAGTTAGGGGTGAATTCTAGGGTAGGAATTGTTTTATTTGCCCTCCGAAATGGTATTATACCTCTCTAATTATCAAAGACTTTTTAGAATATAGGGTTTTTCCTGTTTTTTCATGCCTGGCATTCAAATAGATTTGTATGGTAAACTAAGAAGCATAAGGTTTTAGTTAAGTTGAACCGGGCAGAAACTGCTTTTGATTCCTGGGGGGGAATTCAGGGGCAATGTTTCTGCCCTATTTTTTTGGATATCCATACCGCTCAGCAATTGCATTGGCAACGCTTTCCCCATCCATGGCGGCACTTACAATTCCACCAGCATAACCAGCCCCCTCCCCGCAGGGATAAACATTACCAAGCTGCGGATGGGTTAATTTTTCTGGATGTCTGGGTATTCGAACCGGAGAAGAGGTTCGGCTTTCAGTAGCCACCATAATTGCTGCATCAGTTAGGTACCCCTTCATTTTTTTTCCAAAAAGCTTACATCCTTCCCGAAGTGTATTTGCTATAAAATTAGGCAGAATAGCATCCAAATCGCAGGCTTGGGTTCCTGGAATATAACTGCAAACAGGTAAAGAGGTGGAAGGTTGCTTGCGAACAAAATCTGTCATTCTCTGCGCCGGTGCTATCAAATTGCCACTGCCAACCAGAAAGGCTTTTTGCTCAATTGCTTGCTGAAATCGCATTAACAACAAGGGGTCATCTGCATCAACTGATTTGCTCCCGAAATATTGATAGGCATCTGCCACACCAACCTGCACAACCAGTCCACTATTCGAATAAGGATTATTTCTTTTACTGGGGCTCCAGCCATTCACTACTAATTCACCCTGCGCTGTTGCGGCAGGAGCAATAATACCTCCCGGGCACATGCAAAAACTAAAAACCCCCCGTGTATTTACCTGTTCCACCAAACTGTATGAAGCAGGAGGAAGGAGCGGACCTCTGGAGGGGGTATGATATTGTATCGAATCAATCAACGATTGCGGATGCTCGATTCTTACGCCGAGGGCAAAGGGTTTGGCTTCCAGCAACCACTGGTTATATTTAAATAAGGTATAGATATCTCTGGCAGAATGACCCGTTGCTATAATTACGGCATCGGCCTCTAATATTTCTCCGGTTTGGGTAATTACTTTTTTTATTTGTTGGCCTTCTGCTACTATGTTGATTACTTTTTTTTCCAATAAATACACACCCCCATGTGCTTCAATCGCATGCCGCATAGCGGTGATAATTTGAGGTAGTTTATTGGTACCGATATGGGGGTGCGACTGATATAAGATGTTATCTGGGGCTCCAAACTGATGAAATAGTTGAAGGATACGTTGAATGTTGCCTCGCTTACTGCTGCGGGTATACAATTTTCCATCACTGTAAGTACCAGCCCCTCCTTCGCCAAAGCAATAATTACTTTCTGCATTTACAATACCCGATTTATTCATTAGGGCCAAGTCGCGTCGGCGGGCTCTTACTTCTTTTCCCCGTTCAACAATAATTGGCCGAATACCTTTTTCTAGCAAGCGAAGGGCAGCAAATAGACCTGCAGGGCCCCCGCCAATAATTATTACGGAATGGGCAGCCTTTTCAACTGATTTCCAGGTAATGGGTTGATAAGGTTCAAGCTTGGGGGGCTCATCTAGGGTAACTTCCACTGTGCTGTTAATTCGAATCTGTCGGGCATTGCGGGCATCAACGGATTCTTTGATGCGGCGATATCCGGTAATACGAGATGCATCAACTGCTAACTGTTGTGAAAGAACAGATAAATATAAAGTATCGTTATAAGCCTCTTCGGGTGTTATCCGGAGTTGTAGGGTATGTATCATAAGGTTAGGTGTTTATCCTAAAACCAATGAAAAGTAAAACAAACTAAAATGGCAAATCATCCAACTGCTCAGTGGGCGAGGCCGGTGGCATATCGTTATAATTCGAACTATCTCCAGAAGCGGCAGTAGGATTCATCTTAACGGTTTCTATTTTCCAGGCATCCAAATTGGTAATATAACCCTCTCTGCCATCCCGGCTCCAGTGAGACCCCTTTATATTAAAAAATACTTTCACCTCATCTCCCAAATTAAATCGATCGGGAAGCGCCGTTTTATCCTGCACACATTGAAATTTGATAAAATTGGTAATGGTTCTTCCATTAATATCCTCCGATTTTTCAATTACAAATTCACGGGTTTTGAAAGTTTCGGAACGCTGCATTACTTCCATTTTGGCAGTCAGTTTTCCAATTAATTCGTACGACATATTCTATAATTTAATCTACAAAAGTACAAAAAATTTACGGGATGAATTGTGCAAAAAAATATCTATCATCTATTCAGGAAATTAATACTTTGCAGTTCCAATCTCCTATGAACAAGCGTATATTCGTATATACTATTCCCTTGCTATGTTTGTATGCCTGCCAGGCAGTTCAACCTTTGCATGTTCAATATTCCTCTTATCCCCTTCATCAGCAGTTAACCTCAGATTCGATTCTTACGAATTTGTTAAATAATCACCGCCAAAAATTGCGGGATACGCTCAATACAGTGGTGGCATATTCTTACCAAAACTGGTTCAATAAGCCTCCCGAATATGCGCTGGGAAATTTAGTAGCCGACGCAATGGTCAATAGCACCCCACCGTCTGAACCCTTTTCTGCCAATGTAGCCTTTGTGCAGGAGAAAAAAATACGCGGGTTCTGGCCCAAGGGAAATATCCGATTAGAACAATTTTTTCGTTTGCTGCCGGTGGATGAGTACTGGTGGATGTACGAAGTTCTTGGAAAAGATTTACTACCTATAGTCGAAAAACTGTCCACCAATGGCGGATGGGTGGTTTCGAGCGGTACCGAAATTGGAATCAGCAAAAATAAATTAGTATCTATAATTATACAAGGCAAACCGCTGGAGCTGGAAAGGGTATATCGACTGGCGGTTTTGGAAGAAAATCCCCAGTCAGGATTATTTCCACCAGAAATGAAGCAGAGTAGCTGGATGAGTGAACTTTTGGTTCGGGATGCTATGGTGCAATATTGCCGCCAAATTACCCAGTCAGCAAAACCCCTTACTATCCACACCGATAAACGAATATATGTATTGGATTAACCGCCGGAATTTTATTCGTAAAACTGCTTTAGTGGGATTGGGTGCTGCATCCCTAGGGGGAGGGGCTGTTTTAGCTAGACCTGCAGCGGAGCGGCGGTTGGTTTTATTACATACCAATGACATGCATAGCCGGCTGGATGCTTTTCCTTCAGATGGAGGAAAATATCAAGGCATGGGGGGATTAGAGGCCCGAGCTTCTGTAATTCAACAAATTAGAGACGAAGGGTTTCCGGTATTGTTGGTAGATGCAGGTGATATTTTTCAGGGAACGCCTTATTTTAATATTTTCAAAGGCGCCCCGGAAATTGCGTCGATGACGCTTATGGGATATGATGCGGCTACCCCGGGAAGCAGTGATTTTAGTGCAGGCTTAGCAAATCTTGCAACTCAATGGAAATTGGCCAGCTTTCCTATGTTGGCTTGTAACTATGGAGTTACGGAAACTCCGCTTGAAAATATTTTATTCCCATACCATATTATTGAAAGAGGAAATTTAGTCATTGGGGTCTTAGGGGTAGGAATGGATTTAAAGGGCCGTGTGCCCGATGGTTTAATAAAGGGTATCGAATTTCGCGATCCGATAAAATGTGTAAATGAAACTACCAGCCTGTTGAAGAAAAAGGGGTGTGAATTGGTGGTATGCCTCTCTCAT
Organism: Chitinophagia bacterium; assembly: GCA_037131895.1. Classification (GTDB taxonomy): domain Bacteria; phylum Bacteroidota; class Bacteroidia; order Chitinophagales; family Chitinophagaceae; genus Sediminibacterium. The sequence goes on from JBAXQE010000020.1 coordinate 34,108, forward strand.
TTAGGTGATTATTACAAAGATGGTAACATCAGCGATGCAATATTAGCTAGGGAGAACTTAGGGATAGATATCATTATTGGGGCACAAACCCATCGTTTTTTTCAGCAACCCCTTAAGTATGTTAATAAAGGCGGTGGGGATACATTGGTGAGTCAAATGGGTTGGGGGGGAGTTCAATTGGGTAGAATTGACTATTTTTTTCCTAAATCTGGGAGTACTAAAACGTTGAAAGCTAATAGGGTAGTTCTAGATAAAAAAAAGGCAGAATAAAAAATTTTTTTTTCAACATAAAACCTACATATTCGCACTCCCAAGAAACTTTTTTAGTTATCCACAATTACTAAAAAATCACTAACTTGAAGGTTCTGTAAAAAATTCAATAACTCAATATAAATTTCTTCAACATCGTATGACAAAGAACGCTGAAACAATCTGGGTAAATTGCTTAAGTATTATTAAGGACATTGTGGAGTGGCAACATTTTAAAACTTGGTTTGAGCCAATTAAGCCGCTTGAGATAAAAGATAATGTTTTATTGATTCAGGTTCCTTCTCAATTTTTTTTCGAATACCTCGAAGAGCATTATGTAAACTTACTTGCTAAAACATTGAAGCGTGAGTTAGGAAAAGAGGCACGTTTAGAATATCGTATTTTAGTAGATAGTGGTAATGGCAATAGCCGTTCTGGTTCCATGGATGTTCCGGCTAGCCACATGAAAACCTATAATAACAATGAGATGAATTTTCCACTGGTAATTGACAATCCAGTAAAGAATCCCTTTGTTATTCCTGGGTTAAAGAAAATGCAGATAGATCCGCAGCTGAACCCCATTTACACCTTCGATGCTTTTGTAGAGGGCGATTGTAACCGAGTTGCTCGTAGGGCAGGTAAAACCGTTGCCGAAAAGCCTGGAAATAACTCGTTTAATCCATTGGTTATCTATGGAGGGGTAGGTTTGGGAAAAACCCACTTGGCTCAGGCCATTGGCAATGAAGTGAAGCGACAGCACCCAGGTAAAGTAGTATTGTACGTTAGCAGTGAAAAATTCATCAATCAGTTTCAAGATCATAGTCGTAACAATGCTATTAACGACTTTATACATTTTTATCAGTTAATAGATGTGTTGATTATTGATGATGTGCAGTTTTTCAACAGGGCCGAAAGAAGTCAGGATGCCTTTTTTGCAATCTTTAATCACCTGCACCAGAGTGGAAAGCAGTTGGTATTAACGTCCGACAAGGCACCCAAAGATCTGGATGGTATGCAGGAGCGTTTGTTAAGTCGTTTCCGCTGGGGATTAAGTGCCGATTTGCAAATTCCTGACTATGAAGTGCGGATTGAAAT
>JBAXQE010000021.1:0-34699 GCA_037131895.1 Chitinophagia bacterium
TAAGCAGCTATAAGGGAAACTGCCATATCGCTTTTAAATACGAGGGAGTTGATACGGGTAGGAATAGACAAACCACCACTTTTCAAATAGATCGGGTTTCTATAGTTGCCAACTAGCTAGCCAAAAAATCCGTCATTTTAAGCAATCTAGGCATATCTAACAGCCGTAATTTGCCATCCTGTCAGCCTACCCTTAATTGGTACTGCTTTTGATGAGGGAGGGGAAACGGTGTATTATGCAAAAAGGACAAATTCGCGTTCAAACGGAAAACATTTTTCCAATCATTAAAAAGTTTCTCTACAGCGACCATGAAATTTTTCTTCGTGAATTAGTGAGCAATGGGGTGGATGCCTCCCAAAAATTAACTACCCTGGCTTCCCTGGGGGAAACCGCCGCCGAGGTAGGTGAATTGCGTATTGAGGTAACCCTGGATGCGGCTGCTAAAACCCTTACTATTACCGATAAAGGGGTGGGTATGACTGCCGAAGAGGTGGATAAATATATCAACCAGGTAGCTTTCAGTGGCGCAGAAGAGTTTATGCAAAAATATAAGGATGCCAATATTATCGGGCATTTCGGATTGGGTTTCTATAGTGCTTTTATGGTGAGTGATAAGGTAGAAATTTTTACTAAAAGTCACAAAGGCACCCCCGGTGTTTACTGGACCTGTGATGGGAGTCCCGAGTTTGAATTATACGAAGTAGATTACGATCAGCGGGGAACCAAAATTGTTTTGCACATCAATGAAGAGAGCAAAGAATTTTTAGAAGCTGCCCGTGTTCGGGGAATTCTGGAGCGTTTTTGTAAGTTTTTGCCTATCCCCATTTATTTCTATGAGGCCGGACAGGAGAAGCCTGCCGAAGATAAATCCATCAACAACCCTAAACCCCTTTGGATCCAAAAACCTTCAGACCTTACCAAGGAAGACTACGAAAAATTTTATAAGGAATTATATCCCTTCAATGAAACTCCTTTATTCTGGATTCATCTGAATGTAGATTATCCGTTTAACCTTACGGGCGTTTTGTATTTCCCCAAAATCAAACATTCTTACGAAATACAGAAAGATAAAATTCAGCTTTATTGCAACCAGGTTTTTGTAACGGATGAAGTGAAAGATATTGTACCCGAGTTTTTGATGTTATTGCAGGGCGTTATTGATAGTCCGGATATCCCGCTGAATGTGAGCAGAAGTTATTTGCAGGGAGATCCGAATGTGAAAAAAATCAATGCGCATATCACCAAAAAAGTGGCGGATAAGCTGGATGAGATTTTTAGAAACGAGCGTAGCTCATTAGAAGATAAGTGGGAAAGTTTAGGCTTGTTTGTGAAGTATGGTATGATGACGGATGATAAGTTTTTAGAGAAGGCCAACAAGTTTATGGTGATGGAAGATACCGACGGGAAATTCCATACCCTGGAAGAATATAAAATGGCTACAGAGGCCCTCCAAAAAAACAAAGATGGCCGGCAGGTAGTTTTATACACCACCCAACCCATTCAGCAGGATGCCTATATCACCGCCTGTAAAAACAAAGGCTATGTGGTTGTTAAGATGGAAACCTTGGTGGATGCGGCTTTTATCAATACAATGGAATCGAAATGGGAACAGGTTTCCTTTGTTCGGGTAGATGCTGATATTGTTGACAATCTGATTGACAAACAGGAAACGGTTGATTCAGTGCTTACCAAAGAAGAAACTGAGCAACTAAAAGAATTGTTTACCCTGCAAGTGGCCGATTTGCATATTACAACTGAAGTGGTGGGATTGAGTGTTGATACCGATCCGGTGGTAGCTACCCGTCCTGAATTTATGCGGCGCATGAAGGATATGGGAGCCAGCGGTGGCGGCATGACGGCTTTTTATGCACAGATGCCGGATGAAGTTACTTTAACCATTAATGGCAATCACCCCATTTTTGCCGGCTTATTAAAAGAGACTGATGAAACGGTAAAGAAAAATCGGGTAAGAAGTCTGGCAGATTTAGCTTTGTTATCACAAGGCTTATTAAAGGGCAACGATTTAACGGCCTTCATCAAGAGAAGTGTAACTATGATGCAATAATTTTCTAAATAATGATTGATACAGGCAGTCGTAAATAGCGGCTGCCCTTTTTTATGCTACATGTGCTTTTACGTCTAGCACTTTTAGTTGAAGGGAGATATTGCCATTGTATTCATTTTCATCAATGGTAAAAACCACATCCAGCCATTCACCGGATTCTACTAGGGGGAATAGCTCTTTCATATTAAATCCTATTCCCTGCAGGGTGGTATTGTCTTGCTGCAAAACAAAACGGATATGCTGCTCTTTTACGAGTTTACAGTATCCCTTGTTTTTTACTTTTTTGGCTAAAAATACGGGGCGCATATTATCCGGACCAAAGGGTTCCATTTGTTGAAGAATATGAAAGAAAGCTGGTTTAACGTCGCTGAAATGAATAACAGCATCAATTACTATTTCGGGGGTTTCTTGTTCGGGGGTAATCTGTTTTGCTACGGCCTCTTCAAAGGCAGCTGCAAAAGAAACAACATGCTCGGGAAGCAAGGTCATGCCGGCGGCTGCAAAATGTCCCCCATAAGCCAACAGCCATTCCCGGCAAGCATGGATGGCTTCGTACAAGTTAAATCCTGCCACACTTCTGGCACTGCCGGCAACATAGTCGCCACTTTTGGTGAGCACAATGGTGGGGCGATAATAGGTATCAATTAATCTGCTGGCTACAATCCCTACCACGCCCTTGTGCCAGGTTTCTTTATATACGAGGGTAGATTTTTTAGCAGTATGGTAAGGGTCGTTTTTAATTAATTCCAGGGCTTCGATGGTGATTTGGCTATCGGCTTCTCTTCTTTCGTCGTTGTTTACCTGTAATAGTTCGGCAAACTGCATGGCAGTGGCTAAATCGGGTTGCAAAAATAACTGTACCGCTTTTCGGGCATCATCCATTCTGCCGGCTGCATTAATGCGGGGTGCGATAATGAATACCAGATTTTGAATGTGTAATATTTTTTGTACGCCCGATAATTTTAGTAGTGCCCGGATTCCAGCGCAGGCGTTTTCGTTTACCTGCTTCATGCCATGGAAGGCAAGAATTCTGTTTTCGCCATAGATAGGAACAATGTCGGCAGCTATAGCTGTAACCACTAGGTCGAGAAATTGCAGGTAGGTAGAATCGGGTAATTGTAATTGTTTCGATAAGGCAGTGATCAATTTAAATCCCACACCACATCCACACAATTCTTTAAAGGGGTAGGGGCAGTCAATTTGTTTCGGATTGAGAATTGCATGGGCGGGTGGAAGTATTGCATCCGGTAGGTGGTGATCACAAACAATGCAATCAATACCTCTTTCCCCAGCTTGCTGAATCAGCTCAACCGATTTGATGCCACAATCCAGTGTAATAAGCAGAGAGAAATTATTTTCTACGGCAAAGTCGATGCCGGCCTGTGAAATGCCATATCCTTCCCGATAGCGATGGGGGATATAAAATTCGGTTAAGGGGTGCAATGCTTGAATAAATTGGAACATGCAAGCCACGGAGGTGGCACCATCTACGTCGTAGTCGCCATAAATCAGTATTTTTTCCTGGTTTTCAAATGCCTTAAGAATTCGCTGAACGGCTTTGTGCATGTCTTTCATCAGAAAGGGGTCATGCAGTTCACTCAATTGCGGCCTAAAAAATGCTTTAGCGGCTTCATAGGTTTTTAATCCACGCTGCACCAGGATACTACAAATGGTGGGATGAATTTGCAAACTGCGATGCAGTGCCTCCACTTCCTCAGAAGCGGCTGTTGCTATTTTCCATCTTTTTTCCATTAATATGCCCTGTCGGTTGTATATCTTACCAATTCTTCCAATGCGTTTCTGATATCGGAAGGGGGGAAACGATTGAGCAGTTCCAGGGCTTCATCTCGATAGGCAAACATTTTTTCTGTTGCGTATTGTATGCCGCCGGTTTGTGCTACCTGATCAATCACCCATTTCACTTTATCCTGCCGTTTGTTTTGGTTCTTTACAATATAGATGATCTTTTGCTTTACATCGGCAGGGCAGTGCCGGAGTGTATATATGAGGGGCAGGGTAAGTTTTTTTTCTTTAATATCGTTGCCGGTAGGTTTGCCGATATCGGCAGTTCCGTAATCGAACAAGTCGTCTTTAATTTGAAAAGCCATGCCTACTTTTTCTCCAAACTGTTTCAGGGATTCGATGGATTCGGGATCGGAAAAAGTGCTGGAGGCTCCGGAAGCACAGGCAGAGGATAAGAGGGAAGCGGTTTTTCCTTTAATAATTTCGTAGTATACCTCTTCGCTGAAATTGAGGTTTCTAGATTTTTCGAATTGCAGCAATTCTCCTTCGCTCATCACTTTAACGGCATCGGCAAGGGTTTCGAGAATTACGTATTCTTTGTTGTTTAATGCCAGCAGAAGGGCTTTCATGAGTAGGTAATCTCCTACCAGTACGGCAATCTTATTTTTCCAGAGGGCATTGAGAGAGAAAAAACCTCTTCTTTCCAGGGAGTCATCCACCACATCATCGTGCACGAGGGAAGCGGTGTGTAATAATTCTACCAGGGAAGCTGCCCGGTAGCTACTTTCATTTAAGGGGCCTCCCAATCGTGCACAGAGTAACACGAACATAGGCCGCAATTGCTTGCCTTTTCTTTTTACAATAAATCGCATGATTCTGTCCAGCAAAGAAACCCTGCTTTTCACGGCATCTCTAAAATGCGTTTCAAACAGTACGAGTTCATCTGATATTACTTTTTTGGCCAGCTCCATCGGGCAATTATGCTGCAATATACTATGGATAAGTGCAATATCGGTCAGGCGGAGCCCGTTATTCGTTAATTACTGCCTTTTAGCAGGTATTTTTACCTGTGAAAAAAATGTCAAAATATCGGTGTACCGGCTACAAAAACCTAACTTTGTATATCTCTGAATAGAAAGGCAACCTAATAAAAATTTCATTATGATAGCCAAAAAAATTATTTGCTCGATTTTCACATTCATGTTGGTACAGCTAACAGTGCAGGCCCAGACTGATTGGGGATGGAGTTGGAAAGATTCCGCCGTTGTTGCTAATAAAAAGATGCCCCAGCGGGCTGAATTTTTGGCCAATGAATTTCCTTATCCCCCCAAGCCGCGCAGCATGTGGGAAATCGGTATCAGCTTGGGTAATTCCCGAATTATTGGTGATGTTACCAATTTTAAATTTGGCTATGGGGTGGGCATTACAGCGCGCAAGGCATTGTCGAATGTAGTATCATTGCGGGGAGGAATATTGTATCAGCAAACGGTGGGAATCAATCCTATTTTGAGTACCAATGCCCCAACGGATGGTTTTTTAACCGCTACTACTCCTTATCGTGCCATTACGGGATATGGTGACTATGCAAAATATGCTCCGGCCAATACCAATAAAGCACTGCGGGCATTTGCAGCCAATTATAAAAACAAGAGTTATACCGGAACCCTGGATGTTATTATTTCAACGAATACATTGAGTTATTACCGAGGTAATCCAAAATGGGATATTTACCTGTTCGGGGGATATGCGTTGATGGCAGCAAATGTTACAACCCGACTCACCGGAAGCGATAGTACTTCGCCCTTTGATTTTAGTGCATTAAATTATAATGGAACCAAAGCTTCTATTCAGAACGACGTAAATGCAGCATTAAATGCGGCCAGTTCTGCTGATAAAGTAGCCCCCTTAAAAAATCGCCGCCGCGATTTGGGTACTGGAGATATGATTTTAACCCATGCGTTTTCATTTGGTGCTGGGGTTTCTTATAAAATCAATGATAAAATCAACGTAGGTTTCGAAAATCGATTCATCAATACCCTGAATGGCGATATGGATGGATTGCATACCGGACGAAACGATTATTTCAGTTATGCTTCTGCACAAATAAAAATTAATTTGGGCAATAAGTCGCGCAAGGTACAACCCCTGTATTGGCTCAATCCCAATAATTATGTATACAACGAGTTAAATGCCCCCCGCCACATGAAGTTAGCGAAGCCAGTGCTGGCAGATGCTGATAAAGATGGGGTTACCGATCAGTTTGATCTTGAGCCGAATACGCCACTTGGCGCACCGGTTGACTCACATGGTGTTTCTAAAGACACCGATGGGGATGGCGTACCTGATTACAAAGACAAAGAACTGCTAACTCCTCAGCAATGCTTCCCGGTAAATACGGATGGTGTGGGTAATTGTCCGGATCCAGCTTGTTGCAAAGAATTGAAAGATTTAATTACGAATAATAAAATGCCTCAGCCAACGGTTTCTACCGAATGTACCATCGGCAATCTCTTGTCGCTGCCATTCCGCGGAAATGCACGACTTACCAAAGAAGCACAGCAATTGTTGGCCGATGCAGCCGTTACCATTAAAGCTAATCCGGCTTGTAAGATTAAGGTAATTGGATATGGCTCTGCCAGCAAATCTTCTCAACAGCTTAGTTGGGAACGTGTGAATGCGGTAGTAAAATACCTGGTAGAAAAGCAGGGGATTTCCGAGAGCCGACTGCTATTTGTATATGCTCAGGATGGAGATGCGGCTATGGTAGATTTACAGGGTACTACCGAGGATGGACCTAATACGGTGCCTGCTCCGCACCCGAATTTGAAATCGAAAAATTAATCGATGCGTATTGATAGAAAGAGCTCGACATTGTCGGGCTCTTTCTTTTCCGCGTAGTCTTCCAGCGATGACAATGCGAGGAAAGGAAAAGAAGTATATTTATTCATGCTTAAGTAAAGAAAACATGAAGAATTCCATTATATTTATAATGTTGCTATTTGTTTTGTCTTGCACAACATCAAAACAAATTAATAAATCAAAAAATATTGAGTTAATTAAACAATTGACTTATTGCAAATGCTTAGACTACAATATTAAAATGTATGTGGGTGAAGATTCCGTTGATTTGAGCATTGGATTAATAACTGATATGATGAGTGTTTATGGCGGCACTTTTGTTAGAAGTTGGAGCCCGCTTTTGGATAGTATAGCGTATAAAATTTATGTAGATGGCGAAAAGGCTAGATTTGATACCAATAGGCACGAATCTGCTTACGGGATGGTTCCATATAAATTATGGTGCCTTGAACTCTATAAATCTAAACAACTAGATTCTTTGGCTAGGGTAATTTATACCCAAACCAAAAAGGATTGAAATTTTCTCTTCTCCGAATAGTCTTCCAATCAGCCTTGGCGTGAGGCGACTATTCGGCTCGGAGGTGGAATGCTAGTCGTAAACAGTAGTTTTCTTATCCACAATTTCACTCTTTCAATTGAGCCAATCTGAAGTTTTTGCAATGAACAGAATTTTTTTATAAGTTGGGATGATGTAAACTCCGATGCTCATAGTTACCTGCGCCATTTAGGCGTAAGAGCTTTCTTTGAATGAAATACCCAGATAAACATGTACAAAAATTTATTTATATTTATTTGCCTGTTTTCGTTATTACAAGGTTGTTTTTTAGGCATGGATAGGGTATATCCATTTTACAAAGTTATTAATAACTCGAAAAATTCTGTCCGCGTTTGTTTCTCTCAAAAAAAGGAATTCGATACAACTTTGCTTCGACAACAGTATTTTGTTCTAAAATGTGGGGATAGTATACACCCCTATTTAGACGACAAGGAACTCATCCATCTGGTGAACGAAAAGCAGGCATTTATGCAGGTTTTTAATGAGGATTCCATTCGAATGATTTTACATGAGAAAAAAATAAGCTCTTGGAAATTGATTTCTGAGAAGACTTTTATTCAGAGCCGACAGATTGATATCAGAAGTATTGGCGGAAAAGATACTTTACAAATTTATTCCCCCAGATAATTTAGTTTTTAACTTGTTTAAGAGGCATAATGATTAAAATAATCAAGCCTTTCTTTGCGAATAATTATGGAAAGTGGTTGGGGTTTAGAAGTAATTGACTTCTTTCTAAACAGTATCATTCGCTTGTGGGCGGCAACCATAGTTTTGATTGATTAATCAATTGAGTCTAGTTTTCAGTATCTTTAATACGTGCCGATGAATCCTGATTATTATTATAAAATATGAACAAAAAAGTATACGTAACCGCTTTTGTAATAATGCTATTAAAGTCATGTATTATTGATATAAAACAAAGGTTTTGTGTTGTAAAAAATATGTCTAACAGAACAATCGCAGTATATTTTTCGAATTACCCAATACTTGATAGTAATATTCTAGCCGAACAATTTTATGACTCTTCTTTTGCTTTAAAAAAATTTAGTTCAGGTGATGTAATGAAAAATAAATATACCTTTTTAGATTCAATTAACAGTAAAAGAAGGTTATATGCCTTTTTTTTAGATCAAGACTCTATTAATAAATATTATCAATTGCCACTATCTAAATTGATTCAAAAATCATTGTTAAAAAGTCAAGAAGTTGATATCCGTAAAATTAACTCGCGAGATACTTTATATTATGTGGAGTAAAGTTTGTACAATAGATTTTGGTTTTATCAAGAGAGACTGATGAGGCTGAGTATATCGTGTATTGTGATATATGGAATATAAAATAATAAAGTATTCAATGAAGTCTATAATCTTGGTTTTTACCTTTTTTTTTGCATGTACTCCCAACCAAAAAACTACTCAAGTTGAGCATTCTGATGTTATCTTAAATAATGAAGGAGATTGGCATTTTTCCTTCAAGGGATTAATATTTTTAGGTTTAATAAAAAAATTAAACCAAGCCCAAAAGAATGACTGTAAAATCGAAGACAGATCACTCTCCAGCTGTTATGAGGGAATAAATATGGATACATCTGTTTATTCGATTGTTAAAAACATCGTAGATTCCTTAATTAAAAAGCGGCCAACTATTTATAATGATAAATCTATAATTCAGTATGCGTTAGATATTAGAATTAGTGAACGATTGGATTCTTTAGCTGGATTGTATTACCGAAAATTTAGAATAGCTTCAATTGAAAGAAACTCCAATCTCGATTTTTTTTCAAAATGGGATACCATTAGATTGTATAATGAAGGTAAATGGGCAAAAAGTTTTAAAGGGTTAGTTTTTTTAGATATTATAAATAAGATAAATTTAGCTGAAGGGAATCATTGCCCTAATATGGATATATCACAAACAACTTTTTTTTCTGGAATATATGGAGATACTGCAGTTTACTCGAGGATAAAAAAAATCAGTGATTTGCGACTTAAACAACCATGGGGCACTACTGACGCAGGTCCTAATATTTTCAATTATGCTTTGGATTATAGATTGAGTAGCGAGTTAGATTCAATTGTTGGTGTATGTTACAAACAATTTAATATTTCGGCACTTGAACATAATTAGTGAGCTTCTATATTTCCTTTCCCACATAGTCTTCTGATCCGCTCAGGCAGAGAAATTTTTTTAAGAAAGTTGTTGTAAATGGGAATCAGTAAAATGCTCCAATGAGATAAGTTGTAAGTCTGCAGCTCCCCATTTTAAAAAATGCGATTCACTCGCATGTGGCACCACCACACATTTCATGCGGGCGGCTTTGGCGGCAACCATGCCATTAAAAGAATCTTCAAAGCAAACACAGTTTACCGGTGCTACCTGTAATGCGGCTGCACAATTCAGATAAACCTGGGGATGGGGTTTGCCATATGGTAAATCCTCTGCAGAAGTGGCTGCCATCACATAGTTTTCTATACCTGTAATTTTCTTAGCCAGTTCTATTAATTCGGGGGGCGAAGAAGTTGCCAATCCTATTTTAAATCCACGAGAAGCAAAAAAATCAAAAATATAGGGTACCCCAGGTAATGTTTCCGCATTCGTTGCAATCTTATCCAATACACTGGCAACAATTTCTTTTTCAACTGCTGGAAAAATGGCGGGATCCTGCTGAAAATGGGTCAGCCACCAGGCTACAAACTCTTTGGTACGTAAGCCAGTAGTGGTAGCATATTCTTCTTCGCTGATAAAAACATTTCTACTGGCAAATACTTCGGCAGCTGCCTTATTCCAAAGGGGTTCGCTGTTAATCAGTAAGCCGTCTATGTCAAAAATCACCGTATTAATCTTCATGCAATTAATTTGGGTGCAAAAATACCTGATTACCCGAATTGTGTATGATTTTTTAGGGTTACCATCTTTCTGAAAAGGATTTGTTACCTTAGATAATTATTTTTGTCTCCGTCCGCACTTGCGGAGTGAAAAACAGGTTGGTATGAGCTTGACTGAAAGATTGAAACACCTGCGCATCATCCGGTCATTTATTTATGCATTGGTGGGCACTTTGTCTTACCCAGGTTTGGTGTTATTTAACCGAATAAAAATCGAAGGGGGGGAACATATCCAACAGTTGCCCAAGCAAAATGTGCTGTTTGTAAGCAATCACCAAACCTATTTTGCCGATGTAATTGCGTTCTTGCATATTTTTTGTGCGGTAAAATGGAGGAGAATTAATCGGTTGGGTTTACCATTTTATTTGCTCAATCCCTTTACCAACGTGCATTTTATTGCTGCCGAGGAAACGATGAATGGGAGTGTAATTTCCCGAATTTTTAAACTGGCCGGTGCACTTACTATAAAACGAACCTGGCGTTCGGAGGGTAAGAATATTGAGAGAGAGCGGGACGAATCGGATACCCAAAAAATTGATGAGGCATTGCATAAAAGTTGGGTAATCACTTTTCCACAGGGTACTACCAAGCCATTTGCCCCCGGCAGAAAGGGTACTGCCCATATTATTAAAAATAACCAGCCGGTGGTAATTCCCGTTGTTATCAATGGTTTTTGGAGGGCATTTACTAAAACCGGACTATCGTTTAAAAAAACCGGCACCCTTTTAACGGTTCGATTTAAAGAGCCTTTAGTAATTGATTATACGCAATCGGTTGAAACCATTCTCGAACAGGTAGTAGAGGCCATCGAGCAAAGCAAAACCTATATGCTAAAAGGCAAGCATCACCTGATGCAAATGCTTGATAAATAATAGCGGTTTAGTCTTGCAGAAACAAGGCTTTTAGCTCGTTCGCATCCCTAGGTTTCATTTTTCCCGATAAAATCAATCGAAGTTGTCTTCTGCGCAAAGCTCCCTCATATAATTTTATTTCTTCCTCGGTTTCTGCAATTAGTTCGGGTACTTTTCTGGGCTTGCCATTGGGGTCTAGCGCTACAAATGTGAAAAATGCTTCATTGCTTTCGTATTTATATTGATGCAATAAATCTTCTCCCCAAACTTTGATATTGATTTCCATGGAAGTATTAAAAGACCTGCAAACTTTTGCCCGAATATGTACCACATTGCCCAGTTTAATGGGGTTTTTAAAACTGATATTATCTACGGAAACCGTCATGCTGGGGGTATTGCAGTGTTTACCTGCGGCAATGCCAGCCGCAATATCCATCCAATACATCAATCGGCCACCCATTAAATTACCAAAAGTATTGGTATCATTGGGTAATACCAGCTCATTCATGATGGTTAAACTTTCCTCTGCTTTTTTGGGTTCCATGGGTATTTTTTATAGTAAAGAATTGTAATCAAAATTGATTGATGCTATTTACACCACTACTTTTTCTAAGCTGCTTAAAAAACTTTCAGATACATCTGCTCCAATGCCGGGCTGGTCAGTTACCGATAATTCCATTCCTTTAAACTGGGCACCTCCCACCACCGGATCGGTTAGGTGACCTAACAGGCAGGTATCTAAATCGTAAAATCGAATATTCTTACAGGCAATGGCTACATGCACTTTAGCAGTTAGGGCCAGTCTGCTTTCCAGCATTCCGCCCATCATACAGGCAATACCATTTTTTTCAGCAACCTCATTTATGCGCAAGGCTTCTCGTATGCCACCACTTTTTGCAAATTTGATATTGATATAGGCACAGGCATGATTCCTGATTATTCTCTCTGCATCCCGATGGGTAAATACACTTTCATCTGCCATCAGTGGAATGGGGGAGCGTTTGCAAAGTTCAGGCAGCAATTCATCATTCCAACTGCGCATGGGTTGTTCGCAAAATTCTATGTTGTAAGGAGCCAGCTGGGTAAGGGCCAGTGTGGCATCTTCAAAACTCCATCCCTGATTGGCATCAATGCGCAGTTGCATTGTAGGACCAACTGCAGCTCGTATCTGACGAATTCTTTCTACATCGGTGTGTACGTCTTTTCCTAATTTCACCTTTATGATGTGCACCTCTTTGGAAAGAAAGTCTCGGGCAGTGGCTGCCATTTCTTCGGGCGTTCCTATGCCAATGGTCAGGTCACTCTCCACAGTTCGGTTGGTGCCTCCCAAAAATTGATAAAGTGGTTGATTGGCAGCTTTGGCAGCTAAATCGTACAACGCTAAATCGAACGCACTCTTGGCCGTATAGTTTCGGTAAATAAGGGCATCCAGTTCATCGAGGCGCTGATCGATATCTGCGGCTGATTTATTTTTCCAACAGGCAGCAAAATCTTTTGCCAGTTCAAAGCAGGTAGCCTGGGTTTCACCCGCTATCATCGGAAAAGCGGAACATTCGCCCACGCCTATTAATCCTTCGCTGGTATGTATGCGGATAAAAATATTCTGTGCATGCCGCATAGTACCCGTAGCAATGGTAAATGGCACCATAGGTATTGTGTAGCGATAGATTTCGGTATGCGTGATAATCATATCGCAAATTTCGTGATTTATCTGCGATGCAGTAGCACTTATTTTTATTTCAATGTTTTTTCACATTGTTTCCAGTAACCAAAAAATCCCTGGCCTCGATAGGTTGCTTCGGGAAACATCCACTTGGCGGGGGTAGCTGTGCCCGGAAAATATTGGGTGAGGGGGTGTTGCTGGTAGTAGATGGCCGGGAAATTTGCTATACCTGGAATATCTTCTACCTCTCCCACAAAAATTTGAATACCCGGTATCAGGTTCTTTGCGAGTTCCACAGTAAACGAAATTACCTGCGCACTTACCGGATATTTAATAAAATGCGAGGGTGCAAGAATAAGTAATCGATTCAGGTTTTCTGCGGAACGCCAATGTGGATCTAATTGATAGCTGGTATACAAGGCAAGGGGAAGGTTACTATCCAGCACAGGGTTTTGGTTGGTTGGCAAGGGCGTAGTAAATAAGGGTTGTGTGGTTTCTTTCAGGGCTTCCGGAATGGGCATCTGCGGCAATTGTTCGTATCCCAGTTGCAGATAACTTTCCGTTTGAGTAAGTCCGCCATAGTGATTGATATTATCCTGATTGGCATAATATTTTTTATTGCTAAAGCTACCTGCCACCCATTGCCAGCTGAGTGTATTGCTGGCAATATCGCCATCCAGCAGATGATAATACATCCATTGCGCTGGCATCTGCCAATGTGCCCTTCCGATATTGCAGGCCAACATGGCTGTATATAATCGGGCATGGTTATGCAGGTAGCCTGTTTTTGTCAATTGCTGGATAGATTGATCTATCAGTTCAATGCCAGTAGTTGCTTCTAGCAAGGCTTTGGGTAGTTGATGATGCGATACACTCGGTTGCGGATGTTTGATGTCCTGAAAAATATCGTCCCCCATCGCCCACCAAACCCGCTGAAAATATTCGCGCCATGCCAGTTGTTGTAAAAAAGGCTTTGCCTGATAGACTGAAAAACGGTTGAGTAAATTTTCCTTGATATAGGGCAAAGAAACTGCACCCCGTGAAATGTAGGGAGATAACTTTGATACGGCTCCCTGAATATAATTTCGGGTAGCGCCATATTTAATCGGATCAATGGCAAGTAATCGCTCGTGAATGGCCTCCCGTTGTGTAGGAAATATTTCCATCATATCCGTATCAATTGATGTGCCCGCAAAATATCCAATGTAAGTGATTCGCCCGGCTGTAAATTTTTATATTGTACCACATCACACAAAAAACCCACATGGTCTCCGCCATCAAACTGTTGTATTATGCGCAGTTGCATTACACTCAGTGCATCCGTTAACACCTGAAATCCCTGCCAGGGTTGCACCAACTGCTTTTTTTGCAAATAGGGCATTTTATCCTGTTTTTTGCCAGAGGTTTTGCCTAAAATTTTGGTGAGTTTGTATTGGTCGGCCGACAATAGCTGTAACACAAATTCTCTGCTCTCCATCAAATTATCTAGGGTTTGGGTTCCCCGATATACGCCACATACGATTCGCTTGGGTTGCATACTAATAGAAGTAACATAAGTTATCATATGCATATTATGCTGCTCCTCCCTGTTTTTACTACTGATGGAATACACGGGCAGATTCACCCGGTTCCAGGGTTTTTTTCGTATTGAACTCATATCTACGCTTTGAAAGATTACCTGAATTAAAAAAGATTACAACAAAATGAACCTGTCATTGTTTGTACAAATAAAATTTGCATGGAAAGTTTACAAGATAAAGTAGTGTTACTTACCGGCGCTACCGGAGGCATTGGAGCTAAAACCGCCGCCTTATTAGCTGGTTCCAAAGCCAAGGTGTTTATTACCGGAAGAAATGAGTCGGCCCTGCATGCCGTTGCCCAATCGGCTGGCATTCCACTTAGTCAGTGCTTGTTGATGGATATTACCAGAGAAAACGAAGTAAATGCCGCCGTGGCTGCTGTTTTGCAGGCGGCAGGTACCCTTGATATATTGGTAAATGCTGCCGGAATTGGAATTATCCGAACGATGGATCAGCTTAGTTCCGATGATTTTATGCTCAGTTTGCAAACCAACCTGATCGGACCTTTTTATTTGATGAAGGCGGTTTTGCCAACTATGAAGGAAAAAAAGAAGGGACTGATCATTCAAATTCCTGGTGTTTTGGGAAAAGTGCCCATGGCGGGAGCGGCTGCCTATAGCGCCAGTAAATACGGTTTAACCGGTATGATGCAGAGCATCCGCGAAGAAATTAAGCGCACGGATATCAGAATTACCCAATTGTTTTTGGGGGGTGTTGACAGTTCTTTTTGGGATCGGATTGATTTGAGAGTGCAACGCGATAAAATGATTATAGCCGAAGAAGCCGCCCGTGCCATTTGGTTCCTTTGTCAGCAGCCAAGCAGTGGGGTGGTAAGTGAAATGGTGTTGCAACCTTTCAATCACCAGGCGATTTAACTATTAGCCCTCCCACTGCGTAGATTTTTTAATTTGTGGCCTCAAAAAGTGTGATTGTTTTCGATTACATCCGATATTCGCACTGCGAACAGATGTTAGTATATGAATTTATCCTTTGATAATACCGAAATTGCCTTTGCTCACCTGTCGGATCAGGAGTTGAAAAGTGCCCGATTTTTATTTAAATCGATGTCGTACCCTTGGCTGGTTCAAATGGGTTCTCGACTTACCCCTATTATTATGAAGACCGGATTGCCGGTACATGGGTTGATAAAGAAGACCATTTTTAAGCAGTTTGTGGGAGGAGAAACGCTGGAAGAAACGGCCCAAGTTGGAAAGAATTTATCTCAATTTGGGGTAAAAGTAATTTTAGATTATGGGGTTGAGGGAAAAGAAGGCGAAGCGGAATTTGATATAGCTACCGAAGAATTTATTCGGGTAATTGAATATGCGGCTACCCAAGCCAATATTCCTTTCATCAGTATTAAAGTTACGGGTTTGGCTAGATTTGGGTTACTGCAAACCTTGAATGAAGCCCCCAGGTTACGGAGTGGTATTCACGACCATGAAGTGGAAAAAGATGAATGGGATGCTGTTCGTGGCCGTATGTATTCAATTTGCGAAGTGGCGGCCGAAAAAAATATTGGGGTATTGATTGATGCGGAAGAATCTTGGATACAAGATCCTGTAGATCGTTTGTGTATAGAAATGATGCAGGTATTTAATAAAGAAAAAGCGGTAGTTTACAATACCATTCAACTCTACCGACACGATCGGCTGGCTTTCTTAAAAATGTCGCACGAAATTTGTAAGCAACAGGGTATTGTACTGGGTATTAAACTAGTACGGGGAGCCTATATGGAAAAAGAACGTGAGAGAGCCGCTGCGAATGGATATGAGAGTCCTATTCAGCCGGATAAGGCGGCTACCGATCGGGATTTTGATGCAGCGGTTGATTACTGTTTGCATAATTTGGATTCTATTTCGGTGGTAATTGCCTCTCATAATGAAAACAGCAATATGCTTGCGGCTGACACTATGCAAAAAAATGGGATATCTAAAGATCACCCCCATGTGCATTTTTCGCAATTGTATGGCATGAGCGACCCCATCACTTTTAATATGGCTTATGATGGTTTTCAGGTAAGTAAATATTTGCCTTTTGGACCTATTCGCGATGTGATTCCTTATCTAATGCGGAGAGCTCAAGAAAACAGCAGCGTGAGTGGCCAAACCGGCAGAGAATTGAGTTTATTGAATCGGGAAATTGCCCGACGCAAGAAAAGCAATGCACGAGTTCTCCCCACCCCGGCTTAATCAGTTCCTCATCCCAACAGAACATTGTATTTTGCGCCTATGGAAGTGTATCACGAAATGCTGCGGCATATTTTATCTAAGGGGGTACAAAAAACAGATCGTACCGGTACAGGAACCCTAAGCTGTTTTGGATACCAGATGCGATTTGATCTGCAGGAAGGATTCCCCATGGTTACCACCAAAAAATTGCACACGAAAAGTATTATCCACGAATTGTTATGGTTTATCCAGGGAAGTACGAATATTCAGTACCTAAAAGAAAACGGGGTTTCTATCTGGGATGAGTGGGCAGATGAAAACGGAGATTTAGGACCGGTTTATGGAAAACAATGGCGCAACTGGCAGGGTGCGGATGGATCCGTTACCGATCAGCTGGCCGAATTAATTGCTACCATTCAAAAAAATCCCGATAGCCGTCGCATGATTATCAGTGCCTGGAATGTGGCCGATCTTCCAAAAATGGCGCTCATGCCTTGTCATACCCTGTTTCAATTTTATGTTGCCGATGGAAAATTGAGTTGTCAACTGTATCAGCGCAGCGCTGATGCTTTTTTGGGCGTGCCCTTTAATATTGCCTCGTATGCCTTATTAACCATGATGATTGCGCAGGTATGCGGACTAGAATACGGTGATTTTGTACATAGTTTCGGTGATCTTCATCTCTATAATAATCATCTGGAGCAGGCTAACCTGCAGTTAAGCCGTACCCCATTTCCGCTGCCTCAGATGAAAATCAATCCAGACGTAAAAGATATTTTTTCTTTTCAGTATTCCGATTTTACGATAGAAAATTATCAGTTTCATCCCGCTATCAAAGCACCGGTAGCCGTTTAATTTTTTCATGATCAGCCTAGGCTGCAATAAAATACTCTATGCGAATTTCTATGATTGTTGCGGCTGCGTTGAATAATGCCATTGGATTGGAAAACCGGCTTTTGTGGCATCTCCCCAACGATTTAAAGTTTTTTAAAAATAATACCTGGGCCTTACCAGTAATTATGGGAAGAAAAACCCTGGATGCATTGGATGGCAAGCCACTGAATGGCAGAATGAATATTGTAATTACCCGCCAAGTCGATTTTGCACCCGAAGGTTTTTTGGTTGCCCATGATATTCATTCGGCCTTGCAAATTTGTAAAGAGGCGAATTATCGCGAAGTGAATATAATCGGTGGGGGAGAAATTTATAAGCAATACCTGCCACTGGCACATCGACTATTGATTACCCGGGTAGAAGTTGAACTTACTGGGGATGCCTATTTTCCGGAGATTCCTGCAGCTGATTGGGAAATGATTTCCGACGACCCACAGCCTGCAGATGAGAAGCATGCATACCCCTATCGGTTTCAGGTTTGGGAAAGAAAACATAAAGGTTCTTAAAATGGAATTTATTGCCGTTGCCTATGTTTGCACCCTACTGGTTTTATTGCCCTGGTTATTAAAAGGCACTCCGGTTTGGATTCGATGGGTTTTACAGGCAATGAATGTTTGGCTTCCCCTATATAGCTTTTCACTCGCCCGCATTTGGTGGCAACTGATTCAACTGGCCCGAATGTTTCCGAATAAAAGCGGCACTCCACCCCTTAAATGGTATGAATGGTTAGATAGTTTTATGATACAGCAATTGATTATCATTTTTCTTCCGATCCTCTTCTTTTGGAAAAAGTGGCGGGGCAACCTCCTATTGAGTATTTTTTTAGGGGCTGTTATTTACTTATATCATCCTTATCATAACTGGAATCTTTTTCGATGGGAGCAAGGGGTTTGCATTTGGATTAGTTTGTTATTTATTTCCTTTGCAGCCCTTTGGCTTACCCAACAAATTCCGAATAAAGACGCTATTGCCCATGTATAATATTTTTCAATCGGGGATACGATATATTAAATATTGGATTACTGCCTCCAATGGAAAAGGGCATGGTATACACTCCCCTTTTGTATATGAATGGGTTACCAGGGTGTTACAAGATGAGCGGGTATTTTATGCGTACGCAAACATTGAACAACAGCGCGCCCTGCTTTTGCTTAACCAACAATTACTGGAAGTGAACGACCTCGGTGCCGGATCAAAAGCAGGTACCCAACTACAGCGAAAAGTTTCCGAAGTGGCTGCCCGCTCGCTCAAGCCACCCAAATATGCGCAGTTGCTGTTTCGCATGATTCAATTTTATTCGTGTAAGCAAGTGTTGGAACTGGGCACCTGTTTGGGCATCACTTCTTCTTATTTAGCTGCGGCATCTACTGAAGTGTCGGTAACTACGATGGAAGGAGTAGCAGCGTATGCGAAACAGGCACAAGCCGTTTTTGAGGCACTGGATTTGAAGCATATTCAACTCGTAGCAGGTAATTTTGATCATACCCTTCACCAAGTGTTGAATTCAACTACTCTTTTTGATTTTGTTTTTATTGATGGGAATCACCGACTAGAACCTACCGTTCGGTATTTCAACCAAATGTTACCAAACCTTCATCCGAATAGCATTGTGGTGCTGGATGATATTCATTGGAGCAAAGAAATGGAACAGGCATGGGAAACCATTCAACAACATCCATCTGTAACCCTAACGATTGATTTGTTCTTTATCGGCATCGTATTTTTTCGAGCCGAGCAAAAGGAGAAAGAACATTTTGTCATTCGATTTTAATCTACTGCAGCTAAGGCCTGTAAAATATCTGCTAGTATATCGGTTGCTTTTTCAAGACCTACACTAATTCTAATTAACCCCGGTGTTATATTCACTGCCTGTCGCTCAGCTTCAGAAAGTTTTGAATGGGTAGTACTGGCCGGGTGAGAAGCAATGGAACGGGTATCTCCTAAATTAGCCGTTAGGGATAACATTTGTAAATGGTTGAGAAATTTTTTACCGGCTTCCAATCCGCCCTTTAAATCGAAACAAAGAATACCGCCTCCGCTTGTCATTTGTTGTTGGGCGATGGCTACCTGTGGGTGACTGGCTAAAAAAGGATAGCGCAGGGTTGCAATGGCTGGATGTTGTTCCAGTTGTTGGGCAATATATAGGGCGCTGGCGGAATGTCGTTCCATTCGAACTTCAAGTGTTTCGATGCTCTTGCTTAAAACCCATGCATTAAAGGGCGATAAAGCGGGACCGGTACTTCTACAGAATAAATAGATTTCTTTTATCAGCTCTTTTTTTCCTACAATAACTCCTCCCAATACTCTTCCTTGTCCGTCTAGCCATTTGGTTGCGGAATGCACTACCAGATCGGCGCCTAATGCAATGGGTTGTTGTAGGATAGGGGTGGCAAAACAATTGTCTACATTTACAATCACGCCTTTTTCATGCGCAACTCTACTAATCATTGCAATGTCTAGTATTTCTAAACCCGGATTGGTAGGGGTTTCCAGGTATATCATTTTGGTATTGGAGCGGATGGCTGCTCTCCAAGCTTCTTCTGAGGCAGTTGCCGGCAGATATGAATAGTCGATGCCATATTTGGGTAAATACTTTGAAATTACTGCGTGGGTACTTCCAAATACTGCCTCACAAGATAGCAGGTGGTCGCCCTGTTTTAGTAAAGCCATAAAGGAGCCAAAAACAGCACTCATACCCGATGCGGTTGCATAGCCGGCTTCTGCACCTTCGAGGGCACATAATTTATCAACCAGTTCTTGCACATTGGGATTGCTAAAACGGCTGTAAATATTATCGTCTGTTTCATCAGCAAAAGCTGCGCGCATATCATCTGCATTCTCAAAGCAAAAACTGCTGGTTAAAAACAAGGGTGCGGAATGTTCCATTTCGGGAGTTCGGTCTATTTGAATTCTTATAGCCTGAGTAATGGGATGAGTAGCCATATCCAATAAAATTTGTATCAGCCCCGGTATATCCGAAATGCCGATCTTTAAAAAAGATTTTGGCAAAGGTATCTAACCATGTGTTTATTTTGCATAATAATTAGCCAGATATGATGCAGGTATTCCATTACCCCCAACCCTTTGCCCTGGAGAACGGTCAGGTTTTGCCTGAACTGCAGATAGGGTATCATACCTGGGGCACTTATCAGCCGGGGGCTAAAGTGGTATGGATCTGCCATGCACTCACTGCTAATTCCGATGCTGCTGACTGGTGGAAAGGGCTGGTTGGGGAGGGAACCTTTCTCAATCCCAACGATTATTTTATTGTATGTGCCAATATCCTCGGCTCTTGTTATGGAACCACTGGCCCCTTGAGTATGCACCCCAAAACCAGCAATCCTTATTTTGCCGATTTTCCGCAGGTTACTATTCGAGATATGGTAGCTGCCCATATTTTATTGCGGGAGCATTTGGGCATCGAAAAGATTTATCTGCTGATGGGAGGAAGTATGGGAGGATATCAGGTGTTGGAATGGGCCATCATTGAACCATCCAATATTGAGCGTTTATTTCTGATTGCCACTTCCCCTTCGGAAAGTGCCTGGGGAGTTGCGGTTCATACTGCACAGCGACTGGCTATTGAGGCCGACAGTACTTGGCAAAATGCTGCTCCGGATGCAGGTGCTAAAGGATTGAAAGCAGCGAGGGCCATTGGGATGCTCACCTATAGAAATTATCAAACCTTTCAGGAAAAACAAACCGATCCGGATCCGGAGAAAATTGATCATTTTAAGGCATCTTCTTATCTGAATTATCAAGGAGACAAACTGGTTAAGCGATTCAATGCTTATAGTTATTGGTTGCTCACCAAATCTATGGATAGCCATCACCTTGCCCGAAAGCGCGGAGGAGATTTAATACAAACTTTGGGAACCATTCATCAGCCCACCCTAATTATAGGGATATTGGGTGATATCCTTTGTCCGGTTGATGAACAACGTTTTATGGCAGCACATCTACCAGATTCGCAATTGATAGAAATTGAATCTGCCTATGGCCACGATGGTTTTATTATCGAAACCGAACAGATTACCACACACCTGCGGCTTTGGCTGGCAGATGACACAATGTAATTGATTTATTCTGGGTGATAGATTCGCTCCGCAGTTCGGTATACTTCCTTTTTGTTCAGGGTCATAGGTTTGGTTTGCTGCTTAGCATAGCGCTCCATTTGGTCGGTATAATGCGGAGAATCTTTACGGGCAGAAGCACCATACACGTTCATCGATTCAATAATGGGTCCGTCTTTGGTAAATTTCACCAGCTCTACATACGCATCGCCCTGTGTACCTTTGAATAGTCCATTTTTATAGGGAACCGTAGTAATAGTAGCTAATACATCCGGTAAGCCGGCAATCGGAATTTCTTTTTCACCCCGCACGAGTTTTTGAATATCCCCCAGTGTTACATCGGTTCTTCCATAATCTCTCAACATTGCAGTTTTTACTTCCTGTAAAAGTTCAACAGCTTGTTGCGTGGTCATCTTAGGAGTGGAAAGATATTTCCCTCTTTGTTGATTGGCTATTTTGTAAATCAATAAAAACGTAGCAGCCCCACGGCTATCGGTGGTTGCTTTTTTATCCCAGGTATTGCAATTGGTAATCAGGTCCGCCAAGTTGGGATAGTCAGCGCCTTTTAGCATAAATAACGTATCTATATTGGTAGGAAAAGCAAACTGCGTAGGGAATTGCCGATCGAATTTTATTTTCTTCATCTGCTCGAATGAAATCGTTGGATAGCCTGCGATCAATTCGGCGAAACGCATGCTGCGATTGTTTTCCAGGGTTTCATACCCCATATTGGGAATTCGATTAATGGGATTGTCTTTACCACTGGTACTGTGAAAGGGACTGTGATTGGTATTATAAACAAATCCACTCTCGGGTTGCAAAACCTGGGGTAAATCGGAGAGAGGATGAATATCAGTCCATAAAGTTGCCTGGGTATTTCCGGGTACAGTATTCTTCCAGTTATAGTTCGCATTGCGTACGGGAATTTTTCCGTTGCTCAAATAATAAATGGTGTCGTATCGATCGGCATATACCAGGTTATATCCAGGAATCGCCAACATTTCTAGGGCAGATTTGAATTCGGTATAATTTCGGGCCTTGTTCATCCGGTACCATTGTTCTAGTCCACGAATATCCATTTGTGCTGGCATACGAACCGAGAAGACTCCTTTTTCGGTAATCATGGTTGGCCCGTAAAGGCTAGCATATATTTTTTTCTTTACCGGAATTACAGCGCCGGCTATTTTAACTTTCAGGGTTACTTTTTTTTCTTCCAGTAGCAACCATTTGTCATCCATCTTATATTCTAGGGCATTGGCTGGATTGATTTCTAACTGGTATACATCCAGTTTATCGGGATCATTTACAGTGTGGGCCCATCCTAGGTATTCATTGGCGCCATGTAAAATGCAGGGGGCGCCCGGAAAGTTGGCACCCAGTATATTCCAGCCTTCTTCGCTGCATAAATGAGCCTCGTAAAAGGCAACCGGACCTTCCAGTGGCTGGTGTGCGTTGATGGTTAGGTAGGTATTGCCATCGGAGGTTTTGCGACTATTGAAAGCAAATGCATTACTGCCGCCGGGTCGTATTTGCGGGAGCACAGGAACGGTGCCTTTGAAAATGGAGGAGAGGGCTTTGTCGGCACCGGAAAGCACACAAAGTTGTAATACGGAATATTGTACCATGTCTTTGGGCGTAATGGGAAAGGCTCTTTTTAGTAATACTTCTTTGGGATGTGCTTTTGCGAACGCATTCAATCCGGCACAATAGCCTTCGAGTAATCGTTTAAAGGCTGGACTCAAATCTTTGTCATATCGGGCTTCCACTAAGGCAGGAATGCCCATCAGGTGAATGATATAATCGGTTTGTGCGCCGGCTTTGCCCTTATAGATTCCAGACATTGCTTTTCCGGTAATGAGGGATTCTTGAATGGTAAAAAAATCATCTTCTGCTGCTGCCCAGGCGAGTCCGTACGCTACTTCGGGATCGGTAGGTGCGAAAATATGGGGTACCCCTAATGAGTCGCGTACGATATCGATGCGGCTGGGTTGAAACTGGGCAAAGGAGGAAATACCGGTAACCAAAAAGGCAAGGCAGGAGAGGAGGGCACGCATAGCAGCAAATATTTCGTGCAAATATCCGGCTTATTGTAAGATGAAATATGGTTTTGCGGTATTACCTTTGAAAAAACTGAGCATTATGGGCATCTGGCAACAAATTGCGGAATATCTCTATCTGAAAAAGAAAACCGAAGAAACCCCTGCCGGAAGCTGGATGAAATACATGCATGGCATGAATCGCATTTCTCTGATTATTTTTTTGTTGGGGTTAGGGGTAATTATTTTTAAGCTGGTAATCCGGCCCTTGCTTCAGCGATAGTCTTTTTAGCTAAATCCTGAATAATCGCTGCTGCCTTTTCTGAGGCATTTTCTCCGGTATGTAAAACGGCTCTTAGGGCACGATAATCTTCCTGTATTTTTTGTTGTACCGGGTTAGAAAGAATGTTCGTTAAGGCGGTTGCTAACTGATCGGTTGTAAATGCATCCTGAATAAGCTCAGTAACTACTAGTTTGTTCATGATCAGGTTTACCAATGAAATATAGGGAATGGAGATCAATCGCTTTGCTATAAAGTAACTGATGGGGCTACCCTTATATGCTACCACTTCGGGAACATTCAACAAGGCTGTTTCGAGAGTAGCGGTTCCACTAGTAACGATAGCTGCTTTTGCTTGTAGCAGCAAACTATGGGTTTGATTGCGAACACAACGGATATGGAGATAGGGTTTCAGCATTTCTTGATAAAAAGCGGGTTCTATGCCGGGTGCCATGGCTACCACAAAATCGTAGGCAGGAAATCGTTGGGTAACCGAAAGCATGATGGGTAGCAAAGTATTGATTTCTTGTTGTCTGCTACCTGGGAGCAATGCAATCACCGGTTGTTGGGGTGGGGAGGCAGAAAAATCGGCCGACATCCAATGGATAGGTTCTGGGGAAGGATTGTGTTGCATTTGATCAACCACTTCTAATAGGGGATGCCCTACATAGTCTACCGACCAGTTCCATTTTTTTTCGAAATACTCTTTTTCAAAAGGCAGGATGCAAATCATACGATGGATGATCTGCTTCATTTTAATTACTCTTTTTTCTTTCCATGCCCATACTTGGGGAGAAATGTAATAGGCAATTTTAAAGCCCTGCTGATTGGCCCATTCGGCCATGCGTAAATTGAATCCGGGATAATCGATGCATACCAGCACATCCGGTTTAAATTGTAGGATATCTTCTTTGCAAAATCGGAGGTTCCGAAGTATGGTGGATAGGTTTTTAATTACTTCCCAAAATCCCATAAAAGCCAGTTCTCTGTAATGCTTTACTAGGGTAGCACCGGCAGCTTCCATTAAGTCGCCACCCCAGCAACGGATAATTGCATCGGGCTCCGTTTTCTTTAGTGCCTTTATCAGGTTGCTGCCATGTAAATCTCCACTAGCTTCTCCTGAAATTATGTAATATCGGGTAGGCATGTATGCCGAGGTTTGGGTTCAATTAATACCATTTCAGGTACAAAGCAAAGAGGCCATATATTAGGGAAGCAATAAAAATACCTATGGCGGTTTTGTCGTGTTTCATATTGATGTACAGCGTAAAAATAAAAACATTGGCCACCAGCGAAATGGTAATAATTCCAGATAACAGGGGGCGCTCCATAAATAATACCTCGAAATACTCTTTTAAGGAAAACAGATGGAAACGGGCAAAATAGAAAATGGTGAATCCAATTAAAGGGGTAATAAATCCCAGGATTAGTCCCAGTAAAATTTTGTCTTTTAATAGCAGGTTCATGCAAATAGTTTTTCCAGTTTCTTTTTCAGGGGCATATTGGTAAGGTCGAACTGAACTGGCACTACGCTAACATAGTTATGCTTTAGTGCCCATACATCGGTATCTTTTCCTTTATCGAAGTTAACAAACACGCCGGTTAACCAGTAGTATCTTCTGCCGTTGGGGTCTTTTCTTTCATCAAATTCTTCGTCGTATTTGGCGTAGGCCTGGCGGCAGATTTTAATGCCCTTAATAGAAGCCAGTTCTCCTTTGGGAATATTTACGTTTAGGCAAAGATGTGGTTCGGCAATCGGTTTTTTCAGCATTTGTTCTACCAGCAGTCGGGCATAGTGGGTTGCTGCGGTAAAATCGGCTTCAATACTAAGATCGAGCAAGCTAAACCCGATACTTGGTATAGATTCAATAGAGGCTTCCAATGCGGCCGACATGGTGCCTGAATAAATTACGTTGATAGAGTGATTGGCACCGTGGTTGATGCCACTGAGGCAGATATCTGGTTTGCGGTGCAGAATTTTATCAACTGCCAGCTTAACACAATCTACGGGGGTGCCGCTGCAACTATACGATTCCACATCTTCGAACAGGTGCATTTTATGTAAACGCAGGGGGCTACCGATGGTGATGGCATGCCCCATTCCGCTTTGGGGTTTGTCGGGGGCCACCACTACAATTTTACCGAGGCCTCTTGCTGCTTCTACCAATGCCCGGATACCCGGCGCATGAATGCTGTCGTCGTTCGTTATTAAAATAATTGGTTCTTTAGTAGAACCCTGCTTTTTTTTAACTGCCATAGGATGCAAAGATACGATTTAGTTTAGCAAGCGAGGGAAGGGGTAAGTAGGGGGTGAAATCGCGGAAAATAAAAAAAAATTTGGAAGAAACTAAAAATGTTAGTAATTTGCTGCTAAAACCATTAGTTATGTCATTTGCCGGAAAAAATCTGAAGTATTTGCGCAAGCTTCGCGGCTGGACGCAGGAGGAGTTTGCCAACAAGCTATCTATCAAGCGATCATTGGTGGGAGCTTATGAAGAAGAGCGTGCCGAACCCAGACTGGAAGTGATGGAAGCCATTTCTAACCTGTTTAAAATTAGTCTGGAAGATTTTTTATTTAAAGACCTTTCCGAGAAATCCGGGGCTAGTTATTTAGAGAAGCGTCGAAACAGCAAATTGATTTCGGGGGGTGCGGTAGAAATTCGCTTGGTACCGGTAAAAGCTGCTGCCGGTTATTTGGCGGGATATGGCGATCCGGAATTTATTGATGAGTTGAACACATTCACCTTACCCATGTTGGCTCCGGGCCATTACCGGGCTTTTGAAATTGTGGGCGATAGTATGTTACCCACCCCCAGTGGGAGTGTAATTGTAGGCGAGAAAGTAGATAATCTGGAGGAAGTGAAAAATACCAATACCTATGTAGTGCTTTCTAAAAATGAAGGGGTGGTATATAAGCGCATCATTCGCAATACCAAAGCCCGCAATACATTAACCCTGTTGAGTGATAATCCGGTATACGAACCTTATTATGTAAATGCCGAAGATGTGCTGGAGGTTTGGAAAGCCGTGTACATTCTTCAAAAAGCGGCTCCCGCACCCCGCTGGGATGTGAATCACCTGGCCGGTATGGTAAACACTTTGCAGGAACAAGTGAGTAGTTTGCAGAAGAAGTTGAACTAGTTAGTTATCGTTGCATAGTTCGGGTGATGGATAGCTTACCCAAAATATTTTCGGGCAACCCGGTAGGTATTGCAATGGGCTTCTACAATCGTTTTTATTTCGGGCGAATATCCTCCGCCCATTGCTACTGTAACGGGTATGTTTTGTTGTTGTAACAGCGAGAAAACATATTCATCCCGCTGCTGGCAGTCTGCCAGGGTTAGTTGCAACTTTCCGAATCGGTCAGTTTCCAACACATCCACCCCCGATAAATAAAAAGCAAAATCGGGTTGAAAATTCTCTATAACGACCGGTAAATGTTGCTGAAGCAAATCGAGGTATTCTTTTCCATCTGTACCATCTTTCAGGGGTATATCTACATCCGATTGCTCTTTTCGAAAGGGATAATTATGGGCACCGTGCATGCTTAAGGTGAATACTTTTTCTTCCAGTGCAAAAATTTTGGCAGTGCCATTCCCTTGGTGCACATCTAAATCGATAATGATAATTTTAGTTGCCAGTTGTTGATCTAACAGGTATTGGCCGGCAACTGCCATATCATTTAAAATACAAAAACCCTCACCACGATCGGCAAAAGCATGGTGGGTTCCCCCCGCAACATTCAGCGCAACGCCTTCTTGTTTTGCCAGCATACAACAATCAATGGTTGCCTGAGTAATCATTTTTTCTCGCAGCATCAGTTGCTCCGATTGCGGAAATCCGATGCTCCGTTGTTCGGAGGCTGATAAGCCCAGCGTATCTATTTTATGTAAGTACTCTGTAGTGTGAATTTTTTGCAGGATATCGTTGGAACAAACCCCCGGCTCAATAATTTGCGAGGCATCTATGGTACCCTCGTGCAATAGTTGCGCCGGTATCAGCTCATATTTTTGCATGGGGAATCGATGATTCTCAGGCAGCGGATGGGCGTAGATCAGATGATAAAATATTTTCATTATGAGGGGTTACAGGGGATAGTATCAACTTGGATGGTTAACAATCATATCTTCATCACGGCATCATTTACTATGGCAAATACTTCCTGCGTTTTTTTAGGCTGAACTATCGCCATGCCACTGAAATAGCTGAATGCCGGTAAGTAAAAATGCGGGCGTGCAAAGTAAAAACAAGGAAATCGTAAACTTTGTTTACCCCTTCCTTTAACGGCCACCCCAGGATGTAAGTGTCCACTTATCGTAATATTTTCCTCCTCACCCCCCGTAATAACATCTGCCGCATCGTGCACAAAAGTAAAGGGAGGATGCTGCCATTGGTTATTAAATACATGAATCTTGGCTTCCTTATACCAATCATTCGCCAATATGTCGTGGTTTCCTTTGATGAGCGTAAAAGCCAGACTGCTAAAATCATTTCTCCAGCGTAGCCATTGGTCTAGTTCCCGATTGGCCCGGCTATGAAACATATCACCTACAATAATAACCTGCTCGGGATTAAAATGGGTAATCTGTTGGGTTAATCGATGTAAATCTTCCTTGGCAATTTCAGTAGGCACTGCAATGCCATTTTTTCTAAAGTGCCCTGTTTTGCCCCAGTGTAAATCTGATAGTACAAGTAACTTTTTTTCCTCCCAAAACATACAACGCTGTGGCGACAACCAACAATGTTGATCGGCCATAATGTGAAGAAGGGGAGGTGTTTGCATGCGCTTTGCTTACGGGAGGTGCAAAGTAATTGAAACTTTCTTTCCTCGCAAAGTCTTCCGGTCCGCCCAGGCGGAGAGGTGACTTTGCGCTTCGGAGTACATATAACTATCGTTAGATAAAATCATTGCTGCATCATATTCCCAATCCAAAATCGGCTAATTCCATTCAGGTAATAAAAGCACAGATATTTTTTTCAAGTATAACAATCTCCCACTTAATTATGTAGATTATTCCTCCGAAACGCATAGTCTCCTTCCGCCTAGGCGGATCGGAAGACTTTGCTAGAAAGGAAAAATCAATGATAAGGCTTTGGGAATGGATTTTCATCACCCAGTACCGCTTTTATTTAGAACACCATTTTTTGGCGTTTAATTATATTTTTTTTTTAAAACTATAAAATTAGTTGTAAAACTAAAAAATTAGTTATAGGTTTGTTTTCATAAATCTACAATGATGAGTAAACCATTAACAAAAGCAGAGGAACAAGTAATGCAAGTGCTTTGGAAATTAGAATCTGCCTATCTAAAGGACATTCTAGATGAAATGCCAGCTCCCAAGCCGCATAACAATACAATTGCCACCATCATTAAAATCCTAATTGACAAAGGATATATAACTCACGAAGTTCATGGAAGAGTACATTGTTATGCTCCAAATATTAGTAAGGAAGAATATTCGTCATCAAGTATTAAAACATTAGTCGAGGGTTATTTTGAAGGTTCATTTGCTGATGTAGTTTCCTTTATGGTAAAACAAAAGGATTTAAAAGTTGCTGATTTAGAATTACTCCTAAAAGAAATTAAAAAGAAAAAATAACTATTATGTTAACAATACTATATTATTTATTGAAAGTAGTAATATCTAACGCTATTTTATATACCTACTATTGGTTTGTGTTAAGAAATAAGCAGTTCCATCAGTATAATAGGTTTTATTTATTGGGGATCTCGGTACTTTCATGGCTAGTTCCTTTTATTAAAATTGATATTATAAAGGAACAAGTAGTTGCTGCACCTAAGGTTTTGAATTTCGTTGATTTAATTGCTGATGAGAATAGCAGTTTAGAACAAGAAGTTGTTTTAAAAAGTAATCAGTTTACGTGGGATAATCTGCTGATTATTATAGCAATCAGTATATCTCTGTTTTTTATTGTAAGGGTTTTAAAATCTTTATGGAATGTTAGAAAATTAATTAAACAATATCCATTGAAAAAGTTAGAATATCTGTATTTGATAATGACAGATGTAAAAGGAACTCCTTTTTCATTTTTCAAATATATTTTCTGGAATACTTCTATTGACTTAAATAGCGAAGTAGGAAAGAGGATTCTGGCACATGAAGTTGCTCATATTGATGAAAATCATTCATTTGATAAGCTTTTGATTGAATTACAATTGGTTATTGGGTGGTTTAATCCAATAATATGGTTAATTAGGAATGAATTGTATTTGATACATGAATTCATTGCAGACCAAAAATCTATTCAAAATAATGACACAAGTATTTTAGCTGAATTGTTATTAACATCAGCTTATCCTTCACAACAACATCTTTTATCAAATTCATTTTTCTTTTCTCCCATTAAACGAAGAATCCAAATGTTTACAACTACAAACACAAAGTATAGTTATCTGAGAAGATTGACTATTTTACCAATTATGGCAGCAATGGTTTTATTATTTGCATTTAGAAATGGTAATATTAATTCAAGGCCAATTGTCAAATTAGATAAACAGTATACAGTAATAATTGATGCTGGTCATGGTGGGGATGATCTTGGCGCAAGTGCAGTAGATGGTACTACTGAAAAGGATTTAGCACTTGCAATTGCTCTAAAGGTTAAATCATTGAATAACAATCCAAATATTAAAGTTATTCTCTCAAGAGAATCTGATAAGTTCATTTCAGTAGTAGAAAGAGCAAGTTTTGCAAATGCATCAAATGCTAATTTATTTGTTTCTATACACTTAGATAATGCTACTACATCAATAGCTACTGGCACGACATGTTATATTCCTTATAAAAACAAGTTATATATTAAAGAGAGCAATATCGCAGCTAAAAATATATTAGCCGCCACTAGTGAACTGTTTCCAAAAAGTAAAATTACTACAAGAGATAGGGGAATTTGGGTAATTGAAAATGTAAAAATGCCATCCGTTTTATTTGAGATGGGATTTGTTAGTAATCCAAAGGATTTAAAACTTGTTAAAGAAAACGAAGAAAAAATTGCCAATAATATATTGGATGGTATCTCCTCTTATTTGTATAATACAGAAATGAAATGAAATGAAAGCGATTTCTCTAGATAAAATCATTACTGCATCACATTGCCGAGCCAATATCCTCTAATATCATTTTTTCAACACCACCACCGATACCTAGTTTCCCAGTATAAAACTATCCCGTTTAATTATGCAGATTATTCCTTCGAACCGAATAGTTCCCTCTGGGAGACTATTCGGAGAAGTCAATATCCCGCTTAAGTACGCGGAGAAGGGAATCTTTATTTACGAAGCTGTATTTGCATTTTTTTAACCCGATCTTCCAATTTCTCCGTAGATAAATTATTTCTATTAAGTCCATCTGCAATAATGGGAAAAGAAAGCGGTGTTAACTTTTCGGGATAGCAAATTTTTACTGGGTTCGCTAGTATTCGATTAAGGGCTTCCCGTAACCTTACTTCTTCCATTTGTTCCAACATCACTTCCTGATAGGCTTGCCGCAGCAGGATATTTTCGGGGTCGTAGTTTTGCAATACATTAAACAGCAGTGAGGCGGAGGACTGCAGGTGCCTTGCCTTTTTGGCTTCTCCCGGCATGCCCTGAAAAATGAGCCCTCCAATTACTGCGATATCTCTGAATTTTCTTCGGGCCATTTCCGTACTATTCACGCTTGTTTGAATATCGGATAGTAGATTTTCAGTGGAAAAAAGAGAATAAATATTTTCCTCATCTACAGGAATCGGCTGATCGCTCAGCAATTCAAATCCATAATCGTTCATAGAAATAGAAAAGCTAATAGGCAATATTTTGCCAATTCGGTAGGCCAAGAGGGCACTGAGTGCTTCATGCACTTGTCTGCCTTCAAAAGGATACACCAACAGATGATATCCTTCTTTACTTCTGATATGTTCTATCAGTAGTTCATGCTCGCGGGGAATATGCGATAAGGTTTGTTGTTGTTCCATCAATAAGTGCAAGGCGGCTATTTCAGGTTCGCTTTCATCAATCAGCACTTTATTAAAAGTTTTTCTCAGCAATGCACCCAGGTTGGCACTTAAACTCATTCTTCCTCCCATCCAAGATGGAATGATGGATT
The DNA here is from genome assembly GCA_037131895.1 of Chitinophagia bacterium. Taxonomy (GTDB): domain Bacteria; phylum Bacteroidota; class Bacteroidia; order Chitinophagales; family Chitinophagaceae; genus Sediminibacterium. The sequence continues at coordinate 31,762 of JBAXQE010000021.1, forward strand.
TTTTTTGGTTGCTGAGTTTTACGAGGGCCGTCATATCTTTTACCCCCAGCAATTCCAAATTTCTGCCCGCAAGGGTAAAAACATCTCCCGGTAATAATTTGCTGATGAACCATTCCTCAATTACCCCCATGTATTTTCCACCGGTGGTTTTTACTTTTAGCATGGCATCACTTACAATGGTGCCAATATGTAAGCGATGCCGCATAATCATGCGCCGGTTGCTGCAATAAATTCTCCCATCTCTTTCTTGCAACTTTTCGAATTCATCGTATTGTTGTAGCGCTTTTCCACCTCGAGTAAGCAAGAAAATAACGTCATTCCATTCTTCTTGGCTGATGGATGAAAAGCAATGGGTACTGCTGATTTCAGCGAGTAATTCCGCAGGGTTAAAGCCCTGTCCGGCCGCGATTGTACAACAATATTGCAACAACACATCAAAACACAGCACCATCGGTTCTTTACTTTCTACGGCCGACTGTTCAATGGCAGTTTTTAAGGCTGCCACTTCTAATAATTCCAGGGTATTGGTGGGTAAAAAATAAATTCTGCTGGTTTCGTGCGGACTATGTCCGCTTCTACCCGCTCTTTGCATAAATCGGGCAACGCCTTTGGGAGAGCCTACCTGAATCACAGTATCTACTGGTCTAAAATCAACCCCCAAATCTAAACTGGAGGTACAAACAACGGCTTTCAATTTTCCGGTGTGCAAAGCTTCTTCTACCCACAAACGAAGGGCGGGTTCTATACTGCCATGATGCAATGCGAGAATACCGGCGAGATGAGGGGCTTTTTGGAGTAAGGTCTGGAACCAGATTTCACTCATCCCACGGGTATTGATAAATATCAGGGTGGTATTGCTTGCTTCAATTACTGGCAGCATTTTTTCTGCCATGCGAATGCCTAAGTGGCCCGACCACGGATATTCTTCCAGGTCGTCGGGGAAAATTGAATGCACGGAAATATTTTTTGGCAGGTCTGCTTTCACCAGATGTCCTTCCTTACCTGTTGGATACAACAACACTTCCATAGCCTGCTCTAGATTACCAATGGTGGCGCTGATGCCCCAAACCATGGGTTTATGATTTTCTTTTCTGGCAGCAGTAATTAATCGGGCGATGGCCAATTCGGTTTGTACCCCTCGCTTATTGCCCAGCAGTTCGTGCCACTCATCAACGGCAATTAGTTGTAAGCTATTCGCCATTTTCTCATGATCGGCATGGGTAAACAGTAGGTGTAAACTTTCAGGAGTAATAATTAATACTTCCGGTAATTGTTTTTTTTGGGCGGCTCTTTCTTTGGGGGTACTGTCTCCATTCCGAATCCCTACTTTCCAGTGCAGATCTAAGGAGGCAATCACTTCCTCCATTGCCCGTGCGATGTCTTTTGCCAGTGCTCGCAGTGGGGTAATCCAAATTAATTGGAGGCCATTATTTTTAAGGGTTGAATAATCTTCCGGATGTTGATTGATCCAGCGAATCAGCGTACCCAGAAAAACTGCATAGGTTTTGCCGCAACCGGTAGGGGCATTTACCAAGCCACAACTCGATTCGCTGATCAATTTCCAGGTGGCTTGTTGAAACGCAAAGGGAGATCTACCAGTTTTCTGTAACCAGTTTTCAATTATTTCTGTACCCAATTCAACTTCACTGCTCATGCTAATTATTGAGTCCGCTTATTCTTTGCCGAGCTGCATTTTTCGCTGCAATATTTTACAGATTCCCAATTGCGCGCCCATTTTTTTCGCCAGCTGAAAGGTCGGTTGCAACTGATACAGATTTTTGACGGGAGATACGATTTATTACCTTTTACAGCACCCATAGATTCAAGCTGGTGAATTATTCTTTTACCGTTTTAATCAGTCCATCCTGTTTTCGAATAAAATAAATCTTTTTGTTCTCAAGGAATTCAATAGAACCATCCGACAACTTATTGGCTCTGATATCGAAGTCGTTGAGCAGTCTGAATTCCTTGTCTGAAAGGTGTTGCAGGATGTTGTTCGGGTATTTAGCCAGCAGTTTGCCAAAATGATACATGGCTTCAAATCCTTTAAAAACCATATCTCCGGCTTTTCCGGCTAATTTATTTTTATACGCTGTGGATATATTAGTAACAGCCTTCTCGTTGTTTTTGAGTTGAAAATGGCTGGTATACATAATTTCCATAAACTTACTGTAATCTCTTCCCGATTCCCAGGTGGGCATGCCGATAATCACCGAACGATAAGTTTTAGCAGTTCCAAGTGTGCGGGTCAGGTTAAAAGCAAATTCATCCTGCAACGATCCGCAAATCGAAATATTTTCCTTGGTACTATCGAGTGATGCTAAAGCTTCTTCGGGCATAAAACCATCCCTTAGTTCAATCGGATTTAATTTGAGTTTGGTGCCGGGTGTTTTTTTATTCAACTCTTCCAGGGTTTGTTGAATCATATCTTCCGTTGCACCTTTTCTTTTAAATAAGTTAATCGGTTGCGTTGGGTAGTTACGCTGCAGGTATTTGAAAATGGCTTCCAGATGTACTTTTAGGGTTGGATTGATGAGCACAAAGTAGGGGTTTTGTGTTACGCCTCCATCATTCGGAAAAGTGTACGACAGCAACGGTATTTTCTGTTCCTTGCTAAAATCGGCCAGGGGTTTGATGTCGTTTCGGGAAGTGAATACTGCCACCATCAACTGTGATTGTTTCAAAGTATCTCCTGCAAGTGCCTCTTCAAGCGTGGGCTGCATGCTTTTTGTATCTTGAAAAATAACCCGCAGTTTTACTTTTTCTTTATTGAGCGAATCTACTGCTAGCATCATTCCTTGGTAGAATTCCAATGATGACCACATTTGCCGCGGCATGCCTCCATTTCCTAATTTGTAGGCGCCATCAGCAAAAGCTGAATCGATATACACCGGAGCAAATACAGTAATGGTGGGAATTGCAATAGTACTATCCTGTG
>JBAXQE010000022.1:0-34446 GCA_037131895.1 Chitinophagia bacterium
CAATTCCAAAATATCGTTGTAATTCTAAGTGCGTCCAATGATACAAGGGATTGCGGATAGTAAAAGGGACTGTGCCGGCCCATTTTTCGAATTTCTGCCAATCGCTGGTATCCTTTCCGGTTATAAACGACTCATCAATTCCATTGATGCGCATGGCACGCCACTTATAATGATCGCCATTTAACCAAACCTGCGTAATATTTTCAAATGGCTTATTAAGGGCAATATCCTGAGGAGAGAGGTGATTATGATAATCAATAATGGGCATTTGCGCTGCATAATCGTGGTACAACTCTTTAGCAAACGAATTGCTCAACAAAAAATCGGCATCTAAAAATTTTTTCATTCCAATCGATTTATAATGAAACCCCTCGTTTCCAAGGGATAAAATCATCTTGATTTAATAATACTGCTTTGGGTGTTATTTCGCCACTGGCTACGCGAATGCAATAGGCTAAAATCTCCTCCCCCATTTGCTGAAGGGTTTTTCCTTCATCTATAATTGAACCACAATTGATATCGATAATATCACTCATTCTATTAGCAAGTTGTGTGTTGGTAGCCAACTTTATAGTGGGGCAGATGGGGTTGCCGGTAGGGGTTCCTAGCCCGGTAGTAAAGAGAATTAAAGTAGCACCACTGGCCACTTTGCCGGTAGTGGCTTCTACATCGTTACCTGGAGTTAAAACTAGGTTCAGTCCGGGTTTAGTTGCCGGCTCGGTATATTCGAGCACATCCACCACCGGAGAAGTGCCCCCTTTTTTGGCAGCTCCAGCGCTTTTCATGGCATCGGTAATTAATCCATCTTTAATATTTCCTGGAGAAGGATTCATTGAAAAACTAGAACCAGCAGCTATTACCTGAGATTCATAGTTTTTCATCAGTCGGATAAATTTCTCAGCATGTGCTTGCGATTGAGTACGATTGATTAGTTCCTGTTCTACCCCACATAGCTCCGGAAATTCTGCCAGTAAAACCTTTCCGCCTAATGCTACCAGTAGATCTGCACAGTATCCAACTGCCGGATTGGCCGTAATACCACTAAATCCATCACTTCCCCCACATTTTACGCCTATGCATAATTTATCTAAACCTGCCGGCTTTCTGGTACTTTTATTAGCCGCTATCAAGCCATTAAAAGTAGATCGTATGGCATCTGCAATCAATAACTCTTCACTTGCATAAGCCTGCTGCTCAAAAATATAAAGGGGTTTATCAAAGGCAGGATTGTATTGCGCCAGATCGCGTTGAAAGTCGGCCACCTGTAAATTTTGACATCCTAGGCTTAATAGTGTAATTCCCGCAACATTCGGATGATCGGCATAGGCCACCAACAATTTACTCAATGTAGCTGCATCCTGGCGTATACCGCCACATCCACCCTGGTGAAATAAAAACTTAATACCATCGATATTTTTAAAAAAACGAGCTGTTGCAGAAGGAGTGGGTGAAAAATCAACCTGTTCCAATGTTTCACCCCGTTGATACGCTTCCAGCAATTGATCTGCAAAATCGCGGTATTTATGCGAGGTAGCATATCCGAGGGTTTGCTGCAATGATTCTTTGATTACCTCTAAATTGCGGTTCTCACAAAAAACGGTAGGAATGAATAACCAGTAATTGGCAGTGCCCACTCTCCCATCTGAACGATGGTATCCCATAAATGTTTTCCCCTCAAAATTAGAAATATCGGGAGGCTGCCAATCGAAAGAAACGCCCTTCCATCCATATTCACTCGAAGCATGATGAACATTTTCGGTACTTACTCTCTGCCCTCGCTGTACGTTACAAGTAGTTTTACCAATTAGAACCCCATACATAATTACGGGTTCATTCGCCGAAAGACTGGTGGTGAAAAATTTATGTTTGGCAGGAATCAGCTCTAACAATTCAAACTTTTCACCCATATGGGTAATACTAGCCTGCGGTTGTAAATTAGTGAGTGCTACCAGCACATTATCGGAAGGATGCACTTGTAAAACTTCATGAATCATACACCACTGATTTTTGGGTTAATAACAACTGAACTACATTTAAAACGCCCTTTTGTATACAACTTTCTAATTGCTGTTGAACGGCAGCCAACCAACCCGGTAGTTGGGTTAAATCGGTACCCCACAAATTGATATCCGATAATACTTTTTCGGCAACCAATGCAGTATTGTTCAATTTCCAATAGGAATGTAAAATAGCAGCACAATCATCTTTAATTAGATACTCTTTCCCATCCACTATTCCCCAATACTGATTATCGTGAACCTTTTCTACTTTCATATATAATAAGTAAGCAGCAAAAGAAGTAGCCATAAATTGGGGAACCTGCTTGGAACTTGCATAGTGATGGAGCAAAAGAGGGATATTCCTTGTTTTCATTTTTGAAGTGATCTGCACATTCACACTTTGCCAATGGTGAGAAATAAAGGGATTAAGAAACCGGTCTATTACCGTTTCGGCAAACGCTTGTTTCAAGTTATCGGCAATGGGGATGGGAATAGATGGAGCAATTTCCTCTAGCATGATTTTCCGAATAAACTTTCCATATACTTCGTGAAGCACTGCATCCCGGGTAATCTCAAACCCACTCAAAAATGCAGTAGCACTATTAAAAGTGTGGGTTCCATTTAATAAGCGCAATTTTAGTTCCTTGTAAATAGAGATATCGGGTACTATCATCATACCTGTATCTGCAACGCTGAAGGAAAGAATTTTTTTAACCTCCTCATTTCCTTCAATTACCCATAATCGAAATATTTCGCTAACGGTTAATAGTTCATCGATATACCCTAGTTTTTGCTGTAACGCTTCCAATGCTGGCTGAGCGGGCTTTCCAGGCACGATTCTGTCTACAAGTGAATTGCAAAAAATTACTTGCTCCTCTAACCATCCCATAAAATTAATATCTACTTGATTTCTATGGGCCAACTCAATTACAATGGATTTTAACACTGCCCCATTATCTGGCAGTAATTCAGTTGGAATCACTACTATTTTTTGTTGGGGTGTGATACCCAACACCCGATATCTTTCATAGAGAAATGCCAGTAATTTTCCCGGAAAGGATTGAGGGGGATTACTAAGAATTGAATCGTCAACCAATTGAATACCTACTTCCGTAGTATTTGAAATGATTACAGATAAGTTGGGGTTTGCAGCAGCCTGTAAAATTTCATTCCACTCAGTTTGTGCACTAACTACCCTGCTGATGGATGCATTGATACTATTTTCTTCAACAGGCATCCCATTTTGAATACCGCTTGCACAAATGGTAAATAACCCATCTTGTCGGTCAAAAGCACTACTATCAGATTGGGTTGACTTTACCACTAAAATTCGACCGTTAAAAACACCTTGTTTATTGGCTTTATCAATAAAATAATCGGGTAAAGCGCGGAGTAATACCCCGGTTCCAAACTGGAGAACCTTTTCGGGTAAATTAATTAAACCATCATACGCAGATGACTGATCTTCCACAATGGCCGCCAAATTAGCTTTTGAAAGTTGCATAGTTACATTTTTTCCGGAAACCATCGATTACCAAAAACCCATCTCAGATCGAGCTGGCTGGGATTATTCGTAACCGGTAAATTATTTGCATACCAATTAAAATCATTACCCCCTGAACGCTTACAATCAAAATAATAAATACGCTCCCCCCATAGTATGGGCGCAGCAGTATGCACCAGATATATCGGTGTATTTTTCATGTTAGCGTCGAATACGCAACTCAGTAAAAAAAATTGCGCTTCCCGATGATACCTACCCAACATGAACCCATCATATCCGGTAAACCGGCAACGGAGAAATACCGATTTAGCATCCCGATTTCCTGATCCATCATGCCATATAGCAGCACTCCCCGAAGTGGCTGTAAAAGTGCAATCCTCTGCCCAGGCCCATCCTCTGGGACAATATAAATCAACCCCTCCCTCAAATACACAGTTTTTAAAATACCACATTCCATTATAAATTTCCCATGGACTCATGGTATCTCCGCCGAAAGACAAAAACTTACACCCCACTGCCCTAAAACGGGTAGCCATGTTCATAACTCGAACGGCCATTTGGTGTCCATCAATCGGGATTTTTTTCATCTTATTGGGTGAAGAAGTATCAGCAGCACACCAGATAGTACGAACTGGGTTTACTTTCCCATATTCATTAATCACAGCTAAATCTACCAAAGTGATATCACTGGATCCGATATTGATGGTGGCCACACCCCAATCATCTGTATGTCCACATCGCCATTCGTCGCGGGCAATAGAAAATACCAATTGGGTAGCTTCTTTGCCCTCACCTTTTAGAATAATATGAGGCTTTTCGATGTAAATTTTTTCTCTATACACTCCTTTTTTAATAAATATAATCCGGGTAGCAGAAGCCGAATCTGGCAAACTATTCAATGCCGCCTGAATACTGGTAAAATCGGCATGTCCATCTTGAGAAACAGTAATCACCTTTTTATTCTGTGCACTCATTTTCCCGATAAAGAAAAATAAAGCAACCATGCCTATGCAGATATTTTTTAGTTGCTTCATTTCGCCGAATTTTTTATCAGCCAACGAACCAATTCATCAGCAGCCTGAAAATTTTCATACGATCCTGGTAATTTTCGTCCATCCACATATTCGTTATAAAGCCAGGGATCTCCGATTGCAAAAACCTTTCCTTTGCCAACAGTTGCGATGGATATAATCACATCCTCTCCATCCACTAAAACAGGCTTTGCCGGTAATTGAAGGGTTTGCGTGCAAAGCTGTTTAACGAAAATTCGTCTGCCAGCCTTAAAAACAGGATTATTGGATGGGATCACCAATAAACCTTGCTCAAACTGATTATTGATTACATCATGCCGCATATTTTCATTCCAATGTATTCCGAAACGTTCGGCTAGTTGATTATAATGGGTAAATTCTACATTGTTAGAATCGTTGGCCATCATAACCAATACCCCCCCATTTTTTACATAATTGTACAATACATCCCCCTGCTCAGGTGTAATATAATTGGGCGATTTATTCTCCTTTGGGAAGTCAGGATCAATCAAAAAATAAACACGCACATTCGCCAAATTTTTTGCTGTGGGGGCTTCATCTAGCAAACCGGGTGTGATCCCATACTTTTCCCATATATAATTTACAAAAGAGAACCCCCCATTGTCTCTTTCTTTCCATTTGTAATGAAACACCACTTGATTTCCGAATGCATCTTTTTTTGTTTCTCGGTTAAAATAGTTATCCATTAGCACTTGCTTACCCTTACCTATAGACTGAGTAGGTACCAATTCCATTTCATTGATTGCCATAAGAGCCGCACCTAATCCTTTAGGGTCATCCCGAATTACCGGTTCACTCATATAATAAGCAAAACTACCATCCCGGTAGGGAGTACCCCCCAAGCCGGAAACTTTTACCGTACCATCTAAATGAACCAATCCAGCCTCCCGCTTTATAAAATGGGTACGTATCCCTTGGAAACCTTTTTGCGCGGTGGATGCATATCGTTCGGGGAGATACCCCTTGCGAACTGATTTGGCAAAGAAATAAACAAACTGAGCCGCAGCAGAAGCTTCCCAATAATTTTTAGCCGAATCTTTGCCAGCATAGGCTAAAACATCTTTCCACAAACCAGTTGCTGGGTCTTGTTGTTGTTGAATCGCTTTTGCTACCCGAGTAATTAATTGGATTAAAACAATGCGCTTAGGATGATTGGTGGGAAAATAGTCCATCACATCAACTAATGCGGCACAATACCAACCCATCGCCCTTGCCCAAAAATGAGGCGCATGCCCACGGCTACCGATTGACCAATTCATTTGCTTAGAGGCATCGTAGGCATGGTATAATAGTCCGTTGGCTGAATCACGGGTATTTTTCTCTGCTTCTTGAAATTGCAATACAATATCATCCCAAACAGAATCTGCTCTGCTAATACTTGCATACGCTGCATAAAAAGGTGCTTCCATATATAACCCATCCAGCCATTGTTGATTGGGGTATATTTTTTTGTGCCAAAAAGCTCCCCCAGAAGTTCTGGGCTGCTGCTGTAATTGCTGATAAAGGATTTGTGCAGCTTTTAGGTATTTTTCTTTTTGCGTTACCTGATATAACATCAATAACAACTTGCCATTATTGATATTATCGAGATTAAAATCTGTTGACTTATAGGTTTTAATAGAACCATCCTCTTTTACAAAATAATCTACCTGCTTTTGTATGTAGTTAAAATAACGGGCATCACCCGTTGCTAACCAAACACCCTCAATACCCTGTAACAAAACACCCATATCATACGTCCACTTTGCAGGCTTATTGTCCAATGAAAACGAATCTTTCCAATTTTGCATAATGGTGGCTGCCATCTCCTGGGATAAAGGCAGCTGCTGGCATTTAGCATTCAGCAGACTCAAAAGGAAGATGGAGGAGAATATAAGTTTCATCATTTGAAAAGGATAGATTGAGGGGTAGCACCCGATATCGTGGAGAATGACTTTTCAGCCGACTGATACAAAGTATTTGTAAAAATGATTTGATTACTGCGATCTCCGGAAACCAAACACAAAAGTTGAGCACCTTTATTAAATTGAATTTTATCAAAGTTGAGTCGACTACCCTGTATAATGTGAATGAGCGGATTGGTATTTTTAGCAGACACCCGCACATTGGAAAAACTACACTGAGTGGCTTCTTGTATTTCTATTCCCTTATTGGATTGAAAATTCATATTGCTGAATGTAATCTGCTGAATAGGAGCTTCGGGTAGTCCGCGAATAAATACGGCAGTTTCAGCACCAGCGCATTGCACATTTTGAATGGTAAAATTTTTAAAAATCGGAGTCGTTTCATTAAAAGGCTTTGCCTCAATTGCAGGCAATTCTCGTTGTTCTCCGGCGGTAGGAATGGGATCTTTTGCCATGTAATACATATCAAACAAAATGGCTTCACCCACAATGTCTTTCATATAGATATCTGAAATTTGAATGTTCTCAACTACCCCACCTCTTCCTCTGGCCGACTTAAACCGAAGGCCAATATCTGTTCCAATAAAAGTGCATTTACTAACCGAAATATTTTTAACACCTCCACTCATTTCACTACCAATAACAAAACCTCCATGAGCAGCATACACCAGGCAATTGCGGATGGTAACATTTTGGGTGGGCATATTTCTTTTTCTGCCCGCTTCATCTCTTCCACTTTTCATACAAAGGGCATCGTCTCCTACATCAAAAATTGAATTTTCTATCAACACGCCATCACAACTTTCTACATCAATCCCATCCCCATTTTGAGCATACCATGGATTTTTAACCAGCACATTTTTAACGGCAATATTCCGGCTCATCAATGGATGCAAACACCAAGCAGGAGAGTTTTGAAAAGTTACCCCTTCTAATAAAATAGTCGAACATTTTTCTAATACCACTAAATTGGGGCGAAGGAAATCTTTAACTGATAGATAAAAGGATGCATCCTTTTGGTCGGTAACAACCCCTGGATTCTGAAAGGTAGACCCTAACAAAGAACTGGCAGTTGGATACCAGGTTTTTTTATCATCGCTCAACAATCCGCCAGAACTGATTTTCTTTTTCCATTGGGTTTCAGTAAGTTTTTCTTTTTTTACCATCCGCCATGCATCTCCATTACCATCAATTACTCCCTTTCCGGTAATTGCAATATTGGTGGCACCAATCGCATAGATGGGTGCCTGATTTCTCATTTGATCTACGCCTTCCCAACTTACTTTTTGTAAACGATATTGATTAAAATCAGCAGTAAATAACAAAGTAGCTGAAGGAGAAAGATATAAGTTGATATTACTCTTTAATTCAATTGGTCCGGTTAACCATAAGCCTGGAGGAACTACCACAACGCCCCCTCCTTTTTTAGATAACTGATCAATTGCCCGATTAATAGCGATTGAATTTAGGGTAAAGCCATCACTTACAGCACCTAATTGCACAATGCTCAACGTGTCTTTCTTAAATTTTGGCAGGGGTACGTTAACCTGAGTTTGAGCAAATAATTGCGGGAAACATCCACTACCTATCAACAATAGCAAACAGATACCCATTCTATTTATCATAGCGGTGTAAGTAACCATTCTGGTTCTGTGCCCTAAAGCTGGCTGAAAATTCATACTACGCAACAATAACTTTACAGTCAGCCATTGCTTTTTCAATATTTTATTCATTTGAGTATGCATCATTTTAATAGGGTTAGTTCTGGATTCCAGCTTCCAAAAATTTTTTCTAGGGTATATTTTGCTGCTGCTTCATCAGTAAGTTGGTGAGACCAAGATGCCCGTGTTGAGGGGCTAGCGCCAGGTCCGGTACTTTTATATTCACTGAATCGTGCGGTTAGCTCGTTTGCGGGATTCTTCCAATTGTTCCAACCTTCGGGAACAATATGTGCATCCATGCGGCAATATAGGTAGGTTACACTGGCAGTAGGCGACCAGGGCCTACCTAATGAAACTTTATGAATAGATGTATCCGCAGTTAATGTGCAATTGATAAAAACAAATCCAAAAGGGATGATTGAATTGGTAGAAGCTGCAGTAACATGACTGTTTTTTTTGCTGTGAATAAAACAGTTTTTAAATACAGCAGTAGCGGCACCAAAAATAAAATCAGTAGTTCCCTCAATGTAACAATCCTTGAAATATTGTTTCACGCCGCTTCCGCTTAAAAATAAAGCATCCTGATTGGCCACTATCTTACAATTGCGTAAAACAGATCGGTTGCCCTCTATCCGAAGGGCTACCGCTTGCCCAGCAGAAAATCCAGCGGTGTTAGAAAAAGTAATATTCTCTGCCGTAAAATTATTGGCATACACCAATGTAGATGCGCAGGTCCAAGTATTTAGCGTATCGCCATTGGGTAATCGGGTGCCCGCATGATTATGGTAGGTTAGTACCGTACTATCTTTATCCTCTCCTATCAGATGAATAAAATTTTTTCTCGCATCCACTATAATGGGTTCCTCGTATATCCCTTTCTTAATATAAATAAAATAGGGAACATCAATACCAGCTGGAACAGCGTCTAAAGCTGCTTGAAGGGATCTAAAATCAGCAGGTCCGTTTTGGGCAACTACTAACTTTTTTTGAGCCATGGCACCCACTATACAGAAAAAAGCAACTGATATGAAGAGTAATTTTTGCAAAAGAATTTTATTTTTTTTCTGTTGGCGTTACAATTCTTTGAGCGAGTGCAGGAATATTTTTCTTTATATCTGCTAATACCATTTGGGCAATCAACCTGGCACCCAATTCATTAAAATGTGTATTATCTTCCTTTCCACTGGGATAATTGGGATGTTCTCCCGGTTGTAATTGAAGAAACAACCATCGAGAATTATCTGCCCCCATGCGTTGATATAAATTACGACTGGCGCTATCCAAATCAATACAATAGGTATTCATCTGCTGGGCTACTTCCAGAACCAATGGAGTATATTTTTCGTGGGTAGCCAGCGCAGTTCCATTTTTATCGAATTTTCTTCTCGAAACTGGGGTTAGTAAAATGGGGATACCTCCTTTTTGGGTAACCTGCTGAATAAAAAATTGAAGATTGGTTCGAAAAGAATCCGGGCTGGTATACCGATCTACTTTTTCGGGAGATTCATCATTATGACCAAATTGAATGAATACATAATCTCCCGATTGTAAAGAGTCAACAATATTTTTCCATATTCCCTCTTGAATAAAGGTTTTAGTACTTCTTCCATTTTTTGCTTTATTGATTACCGTAATGGAAGAATCCCAAAAGAATTCAAATGGCATACCCCAACCCGTTTCTGGGTAGGCTTTTTTTTCTTTTATACTCATGGTAGAATCGCCCGCTAAAAAAAGGTGTACTTTTCTTTTTCCAGGATAGATGAATCCCATTGCCATAAGTATACTGATGAATAATATCCAATATTTCATGGGGTAATACTGTTTATATAGAGTTCAATATTGGAAATCAGTTTATCTAAAGTAAATAAACTGGCATCGGATGCATCTGTTGGATTTAATCCCTTAGAAATCTCCCAGTTATCTGGTATACCATCCTGATCGGTATCCTTTGCAGGCTGATCTGTTTTGATTGTCGGCCAGGCTGATTGGCTGATTTCATAAGGGGTACCATGTGGAAAGCCCCCTTGTACATCTATAAATTTTCCGGTTCGACTGATTACATTTTGAAGAATCCGCTGATCCAACGTGTCTCTTCTATAGCTTGCTCCCACTCCTATTAATACACGTGTGTAAGCCTCTGCTGCTGTTTCAGTGGCAATGGAAATAACGGGATGTGGTTCTTGCATTAAAATTTTACTTTTAGTTTCCCAAAGTGTTCCACTAAACCGAATGCCGGCTGAATTATCTTTAGTAATATCTGCGGCTTCATCTACATAATTTCCAGATACATACCATTTACCATACCCTATTGTTGAATTTTTTCCTGGATTGGCAATCTGATATCGTAAAGCCGTTTCTGTACCCGGCCCGTATTTAAAATAATTATTTACCAAATTATAATTGCCGCCTTCCCCAGCGTAAATATTATTATTACCCCAATTATAGATAACATTATTTCTAAAGTCTACTAATTCATTGGGTGTATTTCTAATACCGTCAAATCGGGGGGTACGACTTTTACAATGTGCAAATAAGTTGTGGTGTGCCGATAAGTGAGCGCCTCCCCAAATAGCGCCATAACCATGCTTTTCAAAATCAGCATCGCCCTCTTCAAAATGAACAGAATAGTTTAAGGGTTCTGCAATCAAATTCCATTGCAGGGTAGTACTATCGCCTGCATAAACAGAAAAGCACTCATCTGTGCTCCAACTGATACTGCAATGATCAATTACAATATTCTTTTTTCGGGTTCCTCCTAAAGCGTCATCCCCCCCATTTCCATTTACCTTCAGGGGTAATTGAAATTGGTCACCCATCCGAAAGCGCATGTAACGAACAATCATATTATCGCCACCCAAACTAACCGACTGATCAGCAATACAAACTCCTTCACCCGGTGCGGTTTGTCCTGCAATGGTTACATTTCCCTTAATGGTTACTTTTTTCTTTAAATGAATGGTACCTGAAACGGCAAATACAATCACGCGGGTTTTATTTGATTCTGCGGCTTCGCGAAAACTTCCTACACCACTATCCCCTAATTGGGTAACTCGAAATATTACCCCTCCACGGCCTCCGGTTGCATATTTTCCAAAGCCCTCAGCTCCCGGAAAAGCAAGTACCTGAACGCCAGAATCTAATAAAATAGGGGCTGCTATTACCCAACTACCCATCAATAATTGAATCAGGCAAAAAAGCAAATATGGATACTTTTTTATCATAAGAAAAAAGAATCCCAGATTAGGTTTTCTAATCTGGGATTAACAATTAAACACTTTAATAACCCGGATTTTGCGTGATATTAGGGTTGGCATCCCTTACAGGCTGAGGAATAGGCAGCAACTCAGCTTTACCTGCAATATATCCTGTGGCAAATCTACCCACTGGAGAATTGGTTCCCGTTGCAGTAATAGCAGTAGATAGCCAAACTACACTAGTAGTTCCGGTGGGTGTAGCACTGGCAGCTGTTTTGTATAAAGAGTTAGCAAATAATCCATTAATAGAATTAACATCAGAAAGGGTGTTATTAATGGCATACATTTTTGCAGGCAAAGTAGCACTCACACAGTAGGTAGGCAGAGGTGCCATATAAGATGGGTTGCTCATTGGTAACAGGGTAGCCATTTTTGTCATATTAGCTCTCGACTCAGCAATCGCCGTTCCTAATAAATTCCAACGGATCAAATCATATTTTCTTACCCCTTCACCCCCTAGTTCTAGTGAGCGTTCGCGTACTACATATTTGAAAAAATCTGATTTACTTAATCCTGCGGGTAAATCAACGGTTGCATCCACAGAACCGATTGATTTGCCAAATCCCCTTCTTCTTACCATATTTATAGCACTGTATGCTTGAGCCGTTGGTCCATTCAATTCATTTTCAGCTTCTGCAAACATCAGTAAAACATCCGCATAGCGCAAGATTTGCCATTTCAAACCAAAATATTGAATGGCATCTGTTGGAGAAATAGTTGGATTGCTGATCCAATCTCTGCGATATTTACCATCTGTTAAATTGGTAGCTACCTGGGCTGTTCTGGTTCCGGTTGTACTGGTATAATAAGCACATATGGTAACATCTCTTCTCACATCGGTAGAATCGAATAAATAGAGGTAAGAAGGCAATGGATTAATACTATTATTGCCTAAATTATTCACACGCGGCCCATTATAATAACCCAACTTAGTATCGGCAACCCCACTCAGTCCAGCGGCACTTGCTTGAAATAGTAGTTCACCATCGGGATCTGCTTTTGTTCTAGAACAAACCTGATTTTTCCATAAATCCTTATAACTGGCATTCAATGCGTGTTGTCCACTTGCCATTATATCAGCACATTCTTTCTTAGCAATTTGATAGTAGTTTGCATAATCGGCACTGCGTTGCATGCCCCCAGTTTGTCTCAAAGAAAATCCACCTCTAAATAGAGCAATCCGTGCACGTAAACCCTTAACAGTGGCTTTGGTAATTCTTTCATCCTGAGGATCTCCGATAGCATTTAATTCTCCTCTCCAGGGTACCAAATCTTGGGCTTGTAATAAATCGGCTAATAACTTATCATATAAAGTATCAGTGCTCACCCTTGAAGGGAATGGATTTGTTAAAGCAAGTTGTTCAGCAGGTACAAAATGTACGGGCAAGTCGCCCCAATTTCTAATCGCTTCAAAGTAAAATTGTGCACGAAGGGTAAGTGCCTCGCCCAACATTCTCCTTAATTGTTTTTTCTCCTGTTCTGATCCTTCGTTATACATTTTCATAGCAGGAATTTGAGCAATGCAATGATTGGCAAACTCAATGCCCTGAAATAACTGATTAAACGGATTGGTGATTTGAGCGTTTCCAGATGTAGCAGCAAAACGAGCAATATCCCTCCGGTCATTATCTCCCGCACCCGTTGGTCCCTGCATCTCGTCATTATCAACCGTATAATATAAACTCAAGCGGATACCATAACCAGCATCCCCTACTAAACGACTGTATACAGACGACAACGCTTTATAAGTACTGGGTACATCACTGAATACTAATTCAGCTGTTGCTTCGGTAACTGGCCGCTGATCTAAATATTTATTACAAGAAATAAATAAAGAGGCGCTGGTAATAATTAATCCAACCGCGAAAAACTGTATGATATTCTTTTTCATAATAGTAATATTTATGTTTATCAGAAGGATGCATTCAATCCAAAAATGAAACTGCGACTTTTAGGATAGGCTGAATAATCTAATCCAGGGGTTAATGGACTATTCCGTACACTTACTTCCGGATCATATCCTGAATAGCTGGTAATGATTGCAAAGTTATTAGCCGTTACATAAAATCTGAGTCTACTCATTCCCAACTTTCCAAGTTTAGCCGGCGGAACCGTATAGCCTATAGTAAAGTTATTGAACCTGAAAAAGGTTCCATCCTCTACAGCAAAGCTGCTGGGATAAAATGCACCGGTACTGCGGATAGGCTGCCAAATTTTTGCATTAGCATTTAATATATCCATACTAGTTGGGTCGATACCATATACTGTATTTCCTACCACCCATTGTGCCGTTTTGCCGGAAGGGGTAACCACTTTCCAGCGATTTTCCATCGATTTCAACATATTTGAATTACCCGAATAACCGTTGGTGAATTCTATGTTATTGGCATTATACACATCATTCTTAATGAAGAAGTTTACAAATAAACTAATATCCCACTGTTTAAAGCTAAACTGCTGATTGATACCACCGGTTACTCTAGGATTAGGATTTCCAATAATCTTGCGATCGTTATTCAAATCAACCACACCATCCCCATTCAAATCTCTGAATTTAATTGCTCCAGGTTGAACCACCCCAATAATACCGGCATTAGAAACAACGCCTTGCTTGAGAGAATAGATTCCTCCGCTGTAATTAAAGTCATCTAAAGTATAAAAACCATCATTCACCAAACCATACATAGCTCCCACTGATTCTCCCACTCTAATGATATAATCGGTAGGCTGACCAGATACCCCCCAACTGGCAGCAGGGAAAAATTGTTGCTGATTTCTTCCTAATTGTTCGATACGGTTTTGATTATACGCTAAATTAAAACTGGCATTCCAGGTTAATCCTTTGGGATTGGATACCAACACTGCACTTACTTGAAGCTCAGCACCCTTGTTAGATGTTTTTCCAATATTTTGATATTGAGTGGTATACCCATACGTAGATGAAATCGGCACAAAAAGTAATAAATCTTTCGATTGATTGTTATAATAATCTAAACTGATATTCAACCGATTTTTTAGCAACGACAGGTCTACTCCAATATTTCTGTTTACGGTAGACTCCCATTTTAAGTCTGGATTTACTAAACTTCCCGGATAAGAGCCCAATACGGTTTGACCATTCACTCCATAATAATAAGCACCATCATTTCTATAAGAAGTTAAAAACAGATAATCATCTATCCGGTTGTTTCCTACGGTACCCACCCCTATGCGCAACTTCATATCGTTGATTACATTGGAGTTTTTAAGAAAGGATTCATTTTTCATTCACCAGGCGAAAGAGGCTGCTGGAAAATATCCCCATCGATTATTCTCTGCAAATTTAGAAGCCCCATCCGCTCTCACATTAACAGAAAAAAGGAAACGGTCTTGATAGGTATAATTCAATCGACCGAAAAAGGAAAGACTTGTATAGCGTGTTTCCCGATATTTTGGATATCCTGCAAAAGAGGAAGCCATTTCAGTATTTGAAAAAGCATACTCTATCGGAGTAAAGGTTGGATAGTTTCTTAATAATCGGGAATAATATTGTGAGCGTAAATCATAGGTTTCTTCTCCTAATACAATATCAAATGAATGTGCATTGCCAATGTTTTTCACACTATACTGAAACACATTCGAGTTGGTTATCGTTTTAGTAATGGTAGTATCTAACCCCACCACTGGTTTACGACCCCCTTGTAAAATAGAATAAGGCGAAATCGAATCATTATACTGACGGTCAGCAAAAGAAGTGTAATTATAGCCGATTGTAGATTTAAATGATAAATTTTTTGCCAGGTTTATTTGCAAATAGGCACTGGCATTTAGGGTTCCGCCTGTTTTTCTGCGATATTCCGAATTGGCAAGTGCAATCGGATTATATAAAGTTAAACCATTTCCTACACCTGGATCTGCCAAAGGATCTTCATCATCTAACTCTTGCGTACCAGACAAAAACGGCCGGTATTTTATAGAATTTCTGAGTCGATTGTACGACGAACCCTTCGCATCAGAAACGCCCGCTCCTACAACATCCTGTATGGTGTACCGTACATTCACCCCCATTTTGATGGCTGAATTTACTTTGTACTCAGATTTGAAATTTAAGAGATGTCTTTTATAGGTTGAATTGATTACAATTGCTTTGTCGTTGTTATAGGTATATCCGAAGTTATAAGTCAACTTCCCTGTACCACCCCCAGCATTAATATTATGGGTTTGTGTAAATCCAGTATTTCCCATTACTTCCTTTTGCCAGTCAACTACAGGCATATCCTTATAAAAGGGAAGGGAATCAAATGAACCAAAATTTTTAATAAAAGCCAAACTATCTGTACTGCTCCCCCGAGAACGTTCCGATTGGTACAATACAAATTCATAGGGACTCATTACCTCTAACTTCTTTGCCAGCAGTTTAACCCCAGCAAAACCATTGTAATTAACTTGCAATCTCCCCACTTTTCCACTTTTGGTGGTAATTACAATTACCCCATTCGCACCTCTTGCCCCATAAATGGCAGTAGCAGCAGCGTCTTTCAAAACATCTATTGATAAAATGTCTTGAGGTGAAATAGCACTTAATCCATTTTCAACCTGCACTCCATCTATAATGTATAAGGGCGAGTTATCACCCGTTATTGACATTCCTCCACGCACCCGGATTCTAATATCTGCATCAGGAGAGCCCTCTGCAGTTGAGGCAGTTACCCCTGCCAAACGACCGTTAATCGCTTCCGCTGCCGAATTGATAGGAATATCTTTCATATCTTTTGCACTTATCGAAGAAACAGAAGCTAACAAATCTTTACGCCTCACACTTTGGTATCCAATTACAACTACATCTTCCATCTCCTTCACATCAGCCAAAAGAGTTACACTCAAGGAGGTATTGTTACCAACAGTTACTTCTTTTGATTGATACGAAAGTGTTGAAAAAACTAAAACCGCATCATTGTTTTTAAGATTGATGCTAAATTTTCCTTGGGCATCGGTAATGGTTCCTTGTTTAGTTCCTTTTACAGCAACAGAAACACCAGCAAGTGGCTTTCGGTTATCCGAACCAGAAACTACTCCACTAACCAATTTAACTTGGCCAAAAACCTGGGAAATGGTTAAACTCAGGCATAAGAAAAGAAAACATTGCCTCGCAATTGATAATTTTTTGAACATAAAATATTATTTTTTATGAAAATTTCGCAACACAACTACTTTACTTAACTGGAGGTAAAAACGCTCCTTTGTAAAATAGTTTTAAAGGGAAGTTTACGAAGAATTGTAGGATACTTCTCTCTCAAAACCGGCAAGCAATTGGGTTGGCCATTCAATTTAAGGTAGAAATGTGTCGCAAACACTTGATAATGAATAGTTTTTTTACGCAATCGTTGCCGGTAACGATATCAAGTAAAAATTTCTTATCTTTAAAAGGAATTTTATATGCGATTTGAAGCTGTTACCATAAAAGACATAGCCAAAGCCACCAACCTTTCTGCCTCTACCGTATCCAGGGCTTTGAGAGATAGTAGCGAAATCAGTGAAGAAACCAAGCGGGTTGTGCTTGAATATGCTGGAAAATTAAATTATAATCCCAATCCAATTGCCCAAAGTTTAAAAGAAAGGCGAAGCCGTACGATAGGTGTGGTGGTATGTGAAATAGCCAACAGCTTTTTTTCGCAAACCATCAATGGAATAGAATCAATCGCCGGTAATAACGGTTATAATGTAATTATCAGCCAAAGCAGAGAATCTTACGAAAAAGAGTTGCTGAGCTTAAAATACCTCACTTCCAGATCAGTAGATGGACTAATCGTCACCATTTCAACTGAAACAAAAGACACATCTTTCTTACAAGATTTGCATAGAAAAGGTATGCCGATTGTGTTTTTTGATAGGATAGTTGAAGAAATTAATACCCACAAGGTTATCGTTGATAATTTTAATGGGGCTTATCAGGCTACTGAACACTTAATTAAATCTGGTTGCAAAAAAATTGCGCTTATTTCAAACGACCCTTCTTTATCGATTGCAAAAGACCGTCTGGCGGGTTATCAATCGGCCCTGCTTGATTATGGTATAAGTAATGACGAGTCGATGGTGAGATATTGTGAACAAGGAGGCATGAATGCTACTGAAATTAATACGGCGATGGACTCTTTGTTATCAGGAAAAAATAAGCCAGATGGAATCTTTACTGCTTCGGATAAAATCACTTCTCATGTATTAAGAAATTTACACGAAAAAAATATTAAAATCCCCGAGGAAATCTCATTAGTAGGTTTTTCAAATAGTGAAGTAACCGACCTTTTCGCTCCCTCTTTAACTGTGGTAACACAACCCGCATTCGAAATGGGGGAATTGGCTACCAAATTATTACTCAAACTCATTGAGAGCAAACGACCTGTAACCGAATTTGAAACAACAACGCTTTCTACTAAACTGATTGTTAGAAATAGCAGTAATTTGAAAACAGATTTCCAGTAAACTTTTTACAACTTTCATCACACACTCTGTTTCAAAATACTGCATTAAGCCCTTCGTACTACCTCCCCTTCATCCTACTATCGCTAATCTGCAAATACGCATCCGCCGGAAACCAGGATTCCTGCAGCGGATACACCTGATATTTTTTGGCCAGTTGCTCATTAAAGTCGGTTCCGGTATCTAATATTCCCAGCGGTCAATATTAAGCGGTGTTCCAAAGATAGGATACACTGTTGCCCGCCATCCATGTGCATTAATACAGCGATTGTACTTCCGCATTAAGCAGCAACAAAACGACAAAAAACCGCAGAAAAAAATGAGTTGCGCTACTTGTAATTAACATAAACAAACAAATTGGTTGAAGTGCAAACAGACAACGCCTTATTGACTGTATCTTTATCTTATAAATATAAGCAATGTTGAAGAATATTATTTACCAAACACCACATGATGCCCTTGGCTATGATTTTATCAAAGCACCCTATATTCCCAAAGGCAAAAATGAATATTACCTCCGCAACCTGCAAAACCGAAATGGTATTGAATATAGAAGACTAACGGCTCAAGAAATTGAAAGATTGGTGATCAATAGAAATACCAGTGACAACTGGAATAATTTTTTAGTGTCGGATGCTTTTAATCCAGATCTGGTTAAAAACTGCGCCTTTTTCGGGCTCGTGCGTATCGGAAAACTAGAACCTGTTTGTTTGGGATTCAGCGATTTGAAAATGCCGGTGGGCCTTTACCATTCCACCATCATCAGCTGCGATTTTGGAGATAATGTAGTAGTTAACAATGTTAACTATTTATCACATTACATCATTGGCTCGGAAGTAATGCTGATTAATATTCACGAATTGGTAGCCACCAACCATGCCAAATTTGGAAATGGCATCATAAAAGAAGGAGAAGACGAATCGGTTCGCATTTGGATGGAAATCTGCAACGAAAATACTGGGCGAAAAGTGATGCCCTTTAATGGAATGTTACCGGGGGATGCATTTCTGTGGAGTCGCTATCGGGAAGATGATCAATTGCAACAACAATTTAAAAAAATTACCGAAGAAAGCTTTAATAATAAGCGAGGCTACTACGGAAAAATTGGAGACCGAACCCTTATCAAAAACTGCAGTATCATTAAAGATGTTTGGATTGGGTCGGATGCCTATATCAAGGGTGCCAACAAACTGAAAAATTTAACCATCAACTCTGGTCCGGAAGGACTAACCCAAATTGGTGAGGGCTGTGAGCTCGTGAATGGCATTGTGGGATATGGCTGCCGCATTTTTTATGGCGTAAAAGCCGTTCGCTTTATAATGGCTTCCCACTCGCAACTGAAATATGGAGCCCGGCTTATCAATTCATATCTGGGGAACAATGCCACCATCTCGTGTTGCGAAGTGCTCAATTCACTAATATTTCCATCTCATGAACAACACCACAACAATTCATTCCTTTGTGCTGCCTTGGTAATGGGACAAAGCAATATAGCCGCCGGTGCCACCATTGGGTCAAACCACAATAGCCGCGGGGCTGATGGGGAAATCATTATGGGGCGGGGTTTCTGGCCGGGTTTATGTGTTAGCCTGAAACACAATTCCCGTTTTGCCAGCTTCTGTATTGTAACCAAAGGCGATTATCCCGCCGAACTGGATATACCCATACCCTTCTCATTGGTTCATCACGATGTGGTGAATGACCGCATTACTATTTTACCTGGTTATTGGTTTTTATACAACATGTATGCGCTTGCCAGAAATGCAGCCAAATACCAGGATAGAGATCAACGAACAGAAAAAAAACAACTCCTCGAATTCGATTATCTCGCACCCGATACCGCCCCCGAATTGTTACATGCGCTGCAACTCATTGAAACCGCAACAGGCAAAGCATTACTAGCAGCAGACCCCTCTCTTCCCTCATCTATTGATCCGAGTGCATTGGGTAAGCAGGCGCTGCTCTCTAATAACGAACAGATTCAATCCCTTACCATTCACCTGGAAGGCATAGAAAATAGCAAAAGAAAAGTAGTGCTGTTAAAAGTACTTCCAGCCTATCAAATATTTTGCGAAATGCTATTGTGGTATGGAATTCGAGCCCTCGTAAATGTATTGCAAGAAAAAGAATGTAAAAACATTGGTCAACTTAAAAAAGCTATTCCCACCAAACTTACCATCGAACCTTTTATCAATGTGGGTGGACAATTAATCAAACAACAAGCACTGGACGCACTGCTACAAAAAATAAAATCGGGTAAAGTGAAATCTTGGAATGCCATCCACGATTTTTATGAACAGCAGGGAAGTGTATATGCAAATCAAAAACAAATAAATGCACTGGCAGTGCTCGAAACCCTTACTGGGATTCGCCTTGCCAATATTACCGGAAAACAACTCAACCAGCTACTCACCCAGGCAGAACAAATTCAGGGGTCCATTACCAATCGTATTCGACAATCGAGAATGAAGGATTATGAAAATGAATTTAGAAAGATGGTGTATGCGAATGAAGCAGAAATGAAAGCCGTATTAGGAGATCCTGCCCAAAATGCTTTTTTGCTGCAACAACAAAAAGAATCGGTTCAACTGAAAAAAACCATTCATCAAATACGCAAACAATTCGTACTACAGCCTCCCAAGAAATAACCAAATTACAATTTGATTCCAAGGCCTACCTGCAATTGCTGGCTGGTCCATTTATCGCGCTGATCAATATTGTTGATATTTTTCAATCCAATATTATAGCGCCCATAAATACGGAGCATTAATAAATTTAACTGCAAGCCAGTAACCATCGAAAAGTCACCTCCTGTAAAAGCATCCTGTCCGTTCTGAAGCAACGTTTTATCTTGCTGTAAAACCACACCAAACTGTGGGCCTACATTAAAGGTAAATAAGCCTCCCAAGGTGGTATAGCGCAGTAATATGGGAATAGATAAATAATCCAGCTTAAATACATTATCCCTATTAAATAAACTGCTGATATTAACATTGGTAGCAGTGCCATAAACCGATTGAAAATCGGATGGCACCCCTCCCATTTGATTCCAAAGAAGCTCCGGCTGGATACCCCATTTTTTATTGAAATTAATTTCAGCAAATGCTCCGGCATGGTAGGCAAACTTAAAACCATCGCTAAATGATTGGCCCTGAATTTTATTCATATTGCCTCCTACTTTCACACCCAGCTTAAAACTTTGTGCCTGGGCAACTTGTATCAAAGAGGTTCCTGCAACTAATAAACAAAACAAATATTTCATAATCATTCATTTTTTCAAAAATAAACAAATGCTATGCCAAACCGATGAAGTTTAGTTTAACATCTATTTTTTAACAATAGGGGGAATTCATTATACCAGCTTAATCACCGTAATTTCAGGCATAATGCCTACCCTACCCGGATATCCTATAAATCCAAAACCCCGGTTCACATATAATTTCTGATTGCCCTCTTCATATAATCCCGCCCACTGGCGATACATCCATTGAACAGGACTCCATTTGAAAAAGGGATTCTCCAATCCGAACTGCATACCATGGGTATGGCCAGAAAGCATCAATGAAATATCGGGAAAGTCGGTTCGTACCTGGGCATCCCAATGACTGGGATCGTGACTCATCAATATTTTAAATGGAATCGTTTCCGTTCCGGGATAAGCATCCTGCATGCGTCCGTATTTGGGGAATCGGCCTTTGGCACCCCAGTTTTCAATACCTAACAAGGCAATTTTATCATTCCCTTTTTCTAATATCACATGTTCGTTCATCAATAAACGCCAGCCCATGTTGGCATGTACTTTTTTTAACGATTCCAGATTAGCCACTTTAGCTTCAGTTGATGGCCAGGCAACATAATCGCCATAATCATGATTTCCTAATGTACTATAAACACCCAATGGAGCCTGTATTTTGGCAAAAATGGATTGCAAAACATCCATTTCATCGGCCTTATTGTTTACCAGGTCACCGGTAAAAAGCACCATATCGGGCTTTTGCTTGTTAATCATATCTACCCCCGCAGCTACTGCCGAGTGATTTTCTAAACTGCCACTATGGATATCACTGATATGAACAATGGTTAACCCTTTAAAATTGGCAGGAAGGTTAGCAAAAGCCAAGGAAATCTTTTTTATCTGGTAGTTGTACTTATTCCGAAAACCAAATAGCAAAGTACCAAACAAGGTTCCACCCAAGCCTAACCCAATCCAACTCATAAAAACAGAACGGGGTATGCGCAAACTACCCGATTCCAGTTCTTGGGCTCCCCGGGAGAAAAAACGCATCACCAGCCAACTCACACCCCGGCGAATATCATCCGTAAAAAACACCAGAGAGGCCAACATTTTAGCAAGAAATAATCCTACTAATATGGCAAATACATAATTCCTAAAAAAGGGAGATTGTTGCAAATAAGTTAAATAAGGGAATAGTAACAGGGCCAGTAAGGTTAACACCGCCAGCGTCCAGTGCAGAGAGAAAACAAAGGTTCTGATCCGTTCGGATTGAGGTTGTAATACCGTTTTCAGCGACTGAAAAACGTACCAATCCAACAACAACATCATTCCGGCAATGATCCACCAAAAGGATGGATTTCTCATATAAAATTCTTTATGTTACAATATCAATTTGTTAACCCTCAAACGGTTACGATGGGCAAAGGTAGTATGATTAACCCTTGGGTATCCGTTAATTTACACAACCGGATGATCAGGGCTGGTAAACGGACTATCAAAGTAAGATTCTTTCAATGGATGCAGCCGAATTTGTATTTTTGAGGTTAGAGCAATCTATTTATGAACCTAACTTTTTATGGCCATGCCTGTTTTAGTGTTGAAATAAAGGGATTAACCCTATTATTCGATCCCTTTATTTCACCCAACCCAATGGCAAAAGGCATTGATATTGAGCAGATTAAGCCTGATTATCTGTTGGTTTCTCATGGTCATGCCGATCATATAGCCGACCTGATACCTATTGCAAAATCGTCGGGAGCTAGCATAATTTGTGCTTGGGAAATACACGAATGGCTACATGAACAGGGAATAACCAACACTATCCCTATAAATACTGGCGGAAAAAAAGCTTTTTCATTTGGTACCGTAAAATGTGTTGTAGCCCAGCATAGCAGCAGTTTACCAGATGGAAGATATGCGGGAAATCCGCTTGGTTTTGTAATCACTAGTTCAGAAGGGAATTTTTACTACAGCGGGGATACAGCCCTAACCCTGGATATGCAACTGATAAGCCAATATACCACCCTAGATATGGCAATCCTGCCTATTGGCGACCTTTTTACCATGGGTGTGGAAGATGCCATACTGGCTGCCGATTTTGTGAATTGTAAAACAATTGTTGGCGTACATTACAATACCTTTGGGCCCATTGAAATAGATACCCTTCAGGCACAAGAAGCTTTTGCAGCCAAAGGGAAAAAATTATGGCTGCCAGCAATCGGCACCCGACTGGAATTACATGAACTGAAAAATTAAAACGACCTAACCGGTCATAGAGTAGTTATGGCAAGAATAATAGGAATCGCCAATCAAAAAGGAGGCGTAGGAAAAACTACCTCCGCTATCAATGTTGCTGCCAGTTTGGCCGTGCTTGAATTTAAAACCTTGCTGGTAGATGCAGATCCTCAGGCAAACAGCACTACAGGCGTTGGTTTCGACCTGCACAATATTACCAGCAGTTTGTACGATTGTATGGTAAATAATATTCCTGCCAGCGATGTAATTCTAAAAACGGATGTGCCCAACTTAGATTTAATCCCCTCACACATCGATCTGGTTGGGGCTGAAATTGAAATGATCAATTATCCCAACCGGGAAAATGTGCTCAAAAACATTCTCGAACCCATCGCCGAGAGATACGACTTTATTGTAATTGACTGTTCCCCTTCTTTGGGATTGATAACCGTAAACTCACTGGTGGCCGCCAATAGCGTTATCGTTCCCGTTCAATGCGAATTTTTTGCATTGGAAGGTTTAGGAAAATTATTGAATACTATAAAAATTATTCAAAGCCGACTGAATCCTGCCTTGCAGATTGAGGGAATTTTAATGACAATGTATGATGGCAGACTGAGACTGGGTAATCAGGTGGTAAGTGAAGTGCGTAGACATTTTGACGAGATGGTATTTGATACAATTATACATCGCAATGCTCGACTAAGTGAGGCGCCCAGTGCCGGCAAACCGGTTATATTATTCGATGCCGAAAGTAAGGGTAGTCTCAATTACCTCAACCTGGCCAAAGAAATTTTACAGAAAAACGGATATACTAAAATCAGTAATCAAGACAGGATTATTGAATAATGTACACTGCATTACTTTTCAAAATTGAAAGATGGCTACACAAAAAAATAATAAAGAGCTGATTGGTAAAGGACTTCGATCGTTGCTAGACAATATCAATACCGAATTAAAAACTACCGAGGGGAATCTGAAATCAGAAGTGGTAAATCAGGTAACGCAAACCGTGCGCATACCGGTAGCAGATATTATAATTAACCCCAAACAGCCGAGAAAGCATTTTAATGAAGAAGCCCTGAAAGAATTGGCTGCATCCCTTCAAAAACATGATATCATTCAACCCCTCACGGTTTCTAAATTATCGAACGGAAAATATCAGCTGATTGCTGGAGAAAGAAGATGGCGCGCCTCTCAGTTGGCAGGATTAGTGGATGTTCCAGTTTATGTGCGACAAGCCAATGATCGGGAATTATTAGAATTAGCCCTACTAGAAAACCTACAAAGAGAAAACCTCAACCCAATGGAAATTGCCTTCAGCTATCAGCGGATGATGGATGAACTCAATTACACACAAGAACAGGTAGCAGAAAGCATGGGGAAAGAACGGAGTACCGTAACCAATTATATTCGCTTACTCAAATTGCCACCGGATATTCAACAGGCAGTTCGGGAAGGAACCCTAAGTTTTGGTCATGCACGTGCATTAATCAATATCAATACAGTTGACCAGCAATTATTTGCCTTCCATGAGATTATTGACAAACACTTGAGTGTTCGGCAAACGGAAGAGCTGGTGAGAAGCCAATATAAACAACCCGGAAAACCCAAAACTAGCGCTGCCAAAGGATTGCCGCCGGCCTACAAAAAAATTGAAGATGTGTTGTCGTCGCATTTCAGCACGAAGGCAAAACTGGTGCATCATCCAAAAGGGCATGGCAGCATAACCCTACCTTATTTTTCATTGGATGGATTGAACAAACTGCTGGATGACTTGCACATCACCATCAGCTAAAGCTACTCATGCGAAAGTATTTATTCATTATTGGATTGATTGTTTCGGTTGTATTCAGCAATCATTTATTTGCGCAGCAGTCTGAAAAAAATGAGGCTGTACGAGTTAGTGCCGATAGCGTGTTAGTTTCATCTCCCAAAAAAGATAGCATCCCCTATCACAATCCCAAAATTGCTACCCGTCGTTCTGCGCTTATTCCGGGTTGGGGACAAGCTTACAACCGACAGTATTGGAAAATTCCCATTGCT
The DNA here is from genome assembly GCA_037131895.1 of Chitinophagia bacterium. Lineage (GTDB taxonomy): Bacteria > Bacteroidota > Bacteroidia > Chitinophagales > Chitinophagaceae > Sediminibacterium. Next base: position 25,348 of record JBAXQE010000022.1, read on the forward strand.
TATGGGATCATTGCTATCCCGGTAGCGATGTATGTTTTTAATAATGATTACTACAAGAAAATGAAATTCGCCTATGAAGCTCGATATAAAGAGGCGCAGGGTGATAATAGCGATGTACCCAAAATAGATCCAGAATTGGTAAATCTTCCCATAACCTCCCTGCTCAACTACCGCAATGTTTATCGCCGCGACCGGGATTATTCTGTATTATTTTTTTTATTAGCCTGGGGATTTCAGGTGGCTGATGCAACAGTATTTGCTCACCTTAAACAATTTGATGTAAGTAACAATTTAAGCATGCAGGTGAGGCCCCAGCTAGACCCGATTTCTAAAAATGCAGGACTATCGCTTACTTTTCAATTGAAATCTCACTCACCCAAAAGGGCAGATGCCCGATAAAAAGCAACCCCATGAAAATTGCGTTGATTGGTTATGGAAAAATGGGAAAAGCCATTGAAGCCGCCGGATTAGCGAAGGGTGATACTTTTCCCTTGATTATTGACCTACATAATCAGGAAGATTTAACGCCAGAAAAATTAAGGGAGGTAGATGTAGTAATTGAATTTACCGGCCCGCATACCGCCGTTGCTAATATAAAAACCTGCCTGGATGCAGGTGTACCGGTTGTTTCGGGAAGTACCGGATGGCTGGAACATTGGAATGAAGTGCTCAACTACTGTGAGCAAAAAAAAGGTTGCCTGATATATTCCAGCAATTATAGTATTGGCGTTAACCTGTTTTTCGAAGCCAATGCCTGGTTGGCTCGAATGATGAAACAATATCCCGAATACCGAGTATCCATAGAAGAAATACACCACACCGAAAAAAAAGATGCCCCCAGTGGTACGGCCATCACGCTGGCGGAAGCAATTCTGGCAGAACGAAATGATATCACTCGATGGGTGAATGTTGCTTCCCAGGAATCTGAGGAACTCGCTATTATAAGCACTAGAAAAGACCCCGCCCCCGGAACCCATATAATTCGGTACAGTTCTCCCATAGATGACATTGAAATTACCCATACCGCCCACAACCGCACCGGCTTCGCAAATGGGGCTTTACTAGCAGCAGAATTTACCAAAGACCGAACAGGTATTTTCAATATGAAACAGGTACTGGGCATCTAACTAAATTGGAAAAAAAATTTGCTATCTTGCTAAGGCTATGCTTTCGAAGAAAACTCAGTACGCATTCAAAGCCCTAACCTACCTGGCTGAACACCAAGAAGATGGTCCCGTATTGATTGCAGACATAGCAAATCAAAAAAAAATTCCCTTAAAATTTCTTGAGAACATTTTACTACAATTAAGAAAAGATGGAATACTAGAAAGCAAGAAAGGCAAAGGCGGCGGCTATTATTTTAAAACGCCCCCCAACCTGGTTCCCCTTTCGCGGGTAATGAGATTACTAGAAGGACCCATTGCTTTATTGCCTTGTGTAAGTTTGAATTTTTATGAAAAATGCAAGGATTGTGATGAAAAAAAATGCGGACTCAACCGAGTAATGAAATTGGTGAGAGATAATACCCTGAGTGTGTTAGACAAAAAAACGGTACAAGATTTAATAGCCTAGATAAACTCAATCATGCTAACATGAAAAAAGCAATAGCCCTTTTACTACTGTTACCTTTATTCTCATTGGCACAGGAAAAATCAGCCCCAGCCGGAGTACCCAAAAATATTGTTCGCTGGAACCTAAGTTCAATGGCATTAGGCAACTACCATTTCACTTACGAAAGAGCAGTAAGTCGAAAGATTTCCCTCTCCCTAAGCTATCGCTTTATGCCTACAGGCACCATTCCATTTAATAGTTACTTTGATAATAATTTCCAAAGCGGAGACGTAAAATTCAACGAAATTAGAGTGGGTAACTCTGCCATTACCCCTGAGGTTCGTTTTTACCTAGGCAAAGGGAATTTGAAAGGTTTTTATCTCGCTCCCTACTTGCGTTTTTCTACTTTTAATGCATCTACTCCTGTAAGATATACGTCTACAACCGGAGGGGTTCCCCTTGATAAAACGGGCGATTTTACTGGAAAAGTAACGGCCACCAGTGGAGGCATTATGCTGGGTTGGCAGTTTAACTTATCGAAAAAGCTCTTGTTAGATTTTCAGATTATCGGAGCACATTATGGCAGTTGCAATGGAAATTTAGATTTGGTTTCGGTTGTTCCGCTTTCCCCATCCGATCAAACCTCTCTGCAAAACAGTTTAAATGGCATTAAAATTGAACCTTTCAATATCTCTAGCACGGTAAACAGCAGCGGTGCCAATATCAAGGTGAGCGGACCTTGGGGGGGTATCCGTGGTGCCAATATCGGAATTGGGTTCCGGTTTTAAGTCAGATGCAATCAGCTTATTTTGAGGCCCTTGTTTTCGGGGTGATTTGTGAGCATATCAACCGTCATTTTATCTAAATCAAAAGCCGGTTTCCAACCCCAGTCGGCATTTGCCACTGAATCATTTATACTTTGTGGCCAACTTTCAGCAATTGCTTGTCGGTAATCGGCCTGATACTGTATAGAAAAATCGGGCAGATATTTTTGTATAGAAGCGGCAATTTCTGTGGGGGAAAAGCTCATGCCGGCAATATTATAAGAGGTTCTAACCGAAAGTGCTTGGGCAGGTGCTTCCATTAATTCTAAGGTTGCCCGCAATGCATCTGGCATGTACATCATCGGCAAATACGTGTTCTGCTTTAAATAACATTTGTAGCTTCCGTTTACCAGGGCCTCTTGATAAATTTCAACGGCATAATCGGTGGTTCCGCCGCCAGGCAATGATTTATAACTTATCAAACCCGGATACCGCAAACTCCGAACATCTACCCCAAAACGCGTATAATAATAATTACACCAGAATTCCCCCGCATATTTACTGATACCATATACCGTGGTGGGTTCTATGATAGTCTGCTGAGGGCAAAACTGTTTGGGAGAGGTTGGTCCAAATACCGCAATACTACTGGGCCAGTAAACCTTATGGAGTTTCTCTTCGCGGGCAATATCCAACACATTCAATAGTCCCTGCATATTTAGGTGCCAGGCAAGATGTGGATTTTTTTCGCCGGTAGCAGATAACATAGCTGCTAGCAAATAGATCTGCGTAATATTTTGCCGGATTACTTGCACATGCAGCATTTCCTTATTCATCACATCTAAACTCACATAGGGGCCCGTATCTTTTAATAGTGGATTCTCTTCCCGTAAGTCGGATGCAATCACCTGGGCATTCCCATACATTTTTCGAAGTGCTAAGGTGAGCTCTACGCCTATTTGCCCAGAGGCACCAATTACCAAAATCTTATCTTTTCTTGCAGGCATATCTTTCGTTTGAGTTTGCAAATTTAATTAAAAAAGCTGGCTTCAATTGTTTGTTTACCCTTGACAATCAATCATAAGACCGTATACAACAATAATTACTTAATTTTACCAACCCCACAGAAAAGAATCGTATGGACCATTTACCTCCCTATTTGCAGTCAATTTTCAGTAAGCAATCCTATCTTCCAAATTCCTTTTTTTTAATTGCCGGCCCCTGTGTGGTTGAGTCGGAAGAACTGGTGATGGAAATTGCAGAGAAACTAGCTACACTTGGAAAAGCCTATGGTATACCCTGTGTATTTAAAGCCAGTTACCGAAAAGCGAACCGCACCAGTGCCGGATCTTTTACGGGTATAGGAGATGATTTGGGATTATCGCTGGTAAAAAAAGCCGGGGATGCTTTCGGATTACCAACTACTTCAGACATTCATTCTGCGCCAGAAGCCGCGATGGCTGCGCCTTTTGTAGATATCTTACAAATACCCGCCTTTCTTTGTCGACAAACCGATTTATTGCAAGCGGCGGCTGCTACAGGAAAAGTAGTAAATGTAAAAAAGGGACAATTTCTCAGTGGCCCTTCGATGAAGTTTGCTGTTGAAAAAATACAACAAGCCGGAAACAATCAAATCATTTTAACGGAAAGAGGCAATAGTTTCGGTTACCAAGATTTGGTGGTTGATTATCGCAATATTCCCTGGATGCAAGAGCATGGGGTTCCGGTGGTGATGGACTGTACGCACTCGCTGCAGCAACCTAACCAAAGCAGCGGGGTTACCGGCGGCAATCCGCAGCTGATAGGAACCATAGCCAAAGCAGCTATAGCTGCCGGAGCCGATGGACTTTTTATAGAAACACATCCCAATCCCTCCGTTGCCAAAAGCGACGGAGCCAATATGCTTCCACTGCATTTACTGGAACCCTTGCTGGAACAACTGGTGAGATTAAGAAAAGCCCTGTAGTAGCTATTATAGCAGCATTACCAATTACGAAGCGGATTGCGTTTTCCAAATGTGATATACTCCTTCATATTAATCCAAAAAGCTAGGATCATATAAATAATCACCGGTGACCCGAAGGTTAAAAAGCTGATATAAATAAACCAGAGTCGGATTCTGGAGCTGGCAATGCCAAATTTTTCGCCCAATACGGTGCAAACGCCAAATATATTAAACTCGATATAATCTCTTATTTTTTGCATTTTCCTCGTAGTATTTTAACCTCAACACTAAAATTAACCAATAAATGCCAAAAGAGTTGTGAGCCACCAAGCTTTTTTGGTAATTTTGTGCTCCCAAGCGGGCCTTTGGCCATTTTTATTTCTTTTATATAATTATTTCTGCAAATATCAACAAAAAAACACACTATGGCATTCGACATCGAGATGATTAAAAAAGTGTACGCTTCGCTGCCTGCCAAGGTAGATGCAGCTCGCACAGCGTTAGGTCGTCCTTTAACCCTAAGCGAGAAAATATTATTTGTCCACCTGCATCCCGACCAGGCATTACAGGTATTTGAAAGAGGCAAAAGTTATGTTGATTTTGCACCAGACCGCGTAGCAATGCAGGATGCAACGGCACAGATGGCTTTGTTGCAGTTTATGCAGGCTGGCAGGCCCACAGCCGCTGTTCCTTCTACTGTGCACTGCGACCACCTGATTACTGCCAGAGTGGAGGCAGATGAAGATTTGAAAGTAGCCAATGAGGAGAGTAAAGAAGTATATGATTTTCTTGCCTCCGTTTCTAATAAATATGGTATCGGCTTCTGGAAACCCGGAGCTGGTATTATTCACCAGGTAGTGCTCGAAAACTATGCTTTTCCGGGAGGTATGATGATTGGAACAGACTCCCATACCGTTAATGCGGGCGGGTTAGGCATGATTGCCATCGGAGTGGGTGGTGCAGATGCCTGCGACGTTATGGCCGGATTACCTTGGGAATTAAAATGGCCTAAATTAATAGGTATTAAATTAACCGGAAAATTGAGTGGCTGGACGGCCCCCAAAGATGTAATATTAAAAGTAGCCGGCATTCTTACCGTAAAAGGTGGAACCGGCGCTATTGTTGAATATTTTGGTGAAGGTGCCGAAAGCATGAGCTGCACGGGTAAAGGAACCATCTGTAACATGGGTGCCGAAATTGGTGCCACTACCTCTACATTTGGTTATGATGCCAGTATGCATCGCTACCTGAAAGCTACCGGCAGAGAAGAAATTGCTCAATTGGCCGACAGTATTGCCCCTTATTTAAATGGTGACGCTGAAGTGTATGCATCTCCCGAAAAATATTTCGATCAGGTAATTGAAATTAACCTGAGTGAACTAGAACCCCATCTGAACGGGCCTTTCACTCCCGATTTAGCTACACCCCTTTCTAAAATGAAAGAAGCCGTGGCAGCCAATGGATGGCCTGCAAAAATTGAAGTGGGTTTGATTGGTAGTTGTACCAATAGTTCTTACGAAGATATCAGTCGTTCCGTTAGTCTGGCCCGCCAAGTAAAAGAAAAAGGCCTCTCCTTAAAAAGCGAGTTTACCATTACGCCCGGCTCCGAGCAGGTGAGATATACAGTAGAGAGAGATGGCTTTTTAGCAGTGTTCGACCAGATTGGTGCACGGGTATTTGCCAATGCCTGTGGCCCTTGTATTGGTATGTGGGACCGTGTGGGTGCAGAGAAAAAAGAACGCAATACCATCGTGCATAGCTTTAACCGCAACTTTGCCAAGCGGGCTGATGGCAACCCCAACACCCTGGCATTTGTGGGCTCACCAGAACTAGTAACTGCCTTGGCTATTGCAGGGGACTTAACCTTTAATCCTATTACCGATACCCTCACCAATGATAAAGGTGAGCAAGTGAAATTAGATGAGCCCACCGGTCAGGAATTGCCACCCCGTGGCTTTTCTGTTGAAGATGCCGGCTATCAAGCACCAGCCGAAGATGGCAGCCAGGTAAATGTGGTGGTTGACGATGCCAGCAAACGTTTGCAACTGCTAGCCCCCTTTCAACCCTGGGAAGGTACCGATTTGAAAGGATTGAAATTGCTGATAAAAGCCAAAGGAAAATGTACTACCGACCATATTAGTATGGCAGGACCTTGGTTGAAATTCCGTGGTCACCTGGATAATATCAGTAACAATATGCTGATTGGTGCGGTTAACTTTTTTAATGAAAAAACCGACTCCGTAAAAAATCAGTTAACCGGAGAATATGCTCCAGTACCTGCAACACAGCGTGCATACAAAGCCGCCCATGTGGGAACCATTGTAGTTGGAGATGAAAACTATGGGGAAGGAAGTTCCCGCGAGCATGCTGCTATGGAACCGCGGTTTTTAGGGGTTCGGGCTATTCTGGTAAAATCATTTGCCCGTATTCACGAAACCAACCTAAAAAAGCAGGGAATGCTGGCACTTACATTTGCCAATAAAAGTGATTACGATTTGATTCAGGAAGACGATACCATCGATATTATCGGATTAACTGAATTTGCACCAGGGCAGCCCCTGCAACTCGTTTTCACCCATGCCGATGGAAGCAAGGATACTATTCAAGCGAACCATACTTACAACCAACAACAAATTGAATGGTTTAAAGCAGGTGCCGCACTAAATATCATCCGCAAGCAGGTTGCTTCTTAAATTGTTTGTATTTAATTGTATTCCCAACGTCTGCCTATGGCAGACGTTTTTATTCACAACCGCAAAAAGTTACCCATGAACAACAAAAAAATTGCGCTCATTACCGGCGGAAGCCGAGGATTGGGAAAAGAAATGGCACTCCAACTCGCGCAAGCAGGCAATGATATCGTTATCACCTATAATTCCAGTCCCGAACTTGCTCAGGATGTAGTGCAGCAAATTACAGCTTTAGGAACCAATGCATTTGCTCTTCACCTTAACCTCGAATTACCGCAATCGATTGCTGCTTTTATAGAAGAATTGATGGCAACCCTGCAAGAAAAATTTGGTAACAATCGAATCGACTTTCTGGTAAACAACGCTGGCATGGGTGCAACCATTCCATATGAAAAAGCAACCGAAGCCGATTTCGACCGATTTATGAATGTGCACTTGAAAAGTGTTTTCTTTTTAACCCAACAATTATTACCACATATAAATGATGGTGGAAGTATCATTCAGATTTCATCTAGCACTACCAGCTTTTATGTTTACGGATATAGCATCTATGCTGCTATGAAAGGGGCAGTGGAAGTTTTTACCCGCTATCTAGCTAAAGACTTGGGCCCTAGAGGAATCCGGGTAAATGTAGTAGCACCTGGGCCAGTTGAAACCGACTTTAATAATGCAGCCATCCGAAACAATCCCGAACGCAAACAACTCATGGCCAATATGGCCGCTTTTGGGAGAGTGGGCCAGGCAGATGATATTGCCGGAGTGATTAAATTCTTGTGTAGCCCAGACAGCAAATGGATTACCGGTCAGCGTATAGCAGTATCGGGCGGTATCAACCTATAAAAAAACAGCCTGCTACCAAATGGTAACAGGCTGTTATAGTTCTGTTGCTAACTTGCTATTATTTCACTTCTTCAAACTCTGCATCAGTAACGGTTTCGCTACCGTTTTGTGCATTGTCTGCTCCCGCTGGTCCAGCACCGGCAGCATCTGCTCCGGCATTACCGGCTGCAGCCTGTGCTTTGTAGATGTCTTCGCTGGCGGCTGTCCACGCAGTATTCATTTCGGCCATAGCTGTATCAACCGCAGCTAGGTCTTGATTTTTATGCGCTTCCTTCAATTTTTCCAACGCAGTTTCGATCGCACCTTTTTTATCGGCAGGAATTTTATCTCCAAACTCTTTGAATTGCTTTTCGGTTTGGAAAATAAGGCTATCGGCTTGATTCAGTTTTTCTACACGTTCGCGGGCCAGTTTGTCGGAAGCTTCATTGGCTTTCGCTTCTGCCTTCATATTCTCTACTTCCTCTTTACTTAATCCGCTGCCCGCTTCAATTCTGATTTTTTGTTCTTTACCCGTTCCTTTATCACGAGCACTTACATGCAACATTCCATTGGCATCAATATCAAAAGTTACTTCAATTTGAGGCACACCGCGGGGAGCTGGAGGAATTCCATCCAAGTTAAACATACCTAAACTCTTATTCTGATTTGCCATGGGTCTTTCACCCTGTAACACATGAATTTGCACACCGGGTTGGTTATCGCTGGCCGTAGAATATACCTCTGTCTTCTTGGTAGGGATCGTGGTATTCGAAGCAATCATGGTAGTCATTACACCCCCCATGGTTTCAATACCCAAACTTAATGGGGTAACATCCAATAACAATACATCCTTCACTTCACCGGTTAACACCGCTCCCTGAATGGCAGCACCTAAGGCCACTACTTCATCCGGATTTACGCCCTTATTGGGTTTCTTACCAAAGAATTTTTCTACAATCTCCTGCACTTTGGGGATACGGGTTGAACCACCCACCAAAATCACTTCATCAATTTGAGATATCGAATATCCAGCATCTTTCAACGCTTCTTCGCAAGGTTTCAAACAACGGGCGAAGAGTTTGTCGGACAATTGTTCAAACTTAGCACGACTTAACTTAACCACCAGGTGCTTAGGAACACCATCCACTGCAGTGATATAGGGCAGATTGATTTCAGTTTCAGAAGAAGCACTTAACTCAACCTTAGCCTTTTCAGCCGCCTCTTTTAACCGCTGCAATGCCATAGGATCTTTGCGCAAATCAATGGCTTCCTGATTTTTAAATTCTTCGGCCAACCAATCCATGATTACTTTATCAAAATCATCTCCACC
>JBAXQE010000023.1:0-27369 GCA_037131895.1 Chitinophagia bacterium
CCCGGTAACTGCTATCCCATCTAGGTCCCTCGCCTTTATGTTGAATTGCTGAATGTATTTTTCCCCGAATAAATTTGCCACTTCGGTCCGTTTCTACTTCAATGATGGGTGCATATCCACTTATCCCATTAACATTGATGGTTCCATAGGTGGCAAAATTGCCCAAACTATAGGCGATAAAGCGGTCTTTATAAAGGTCTACTGCTCGCACTACATGTGGACCATGCCCCCAAACAATATCTGCCCCCGCATCAATGGCCCTGTGTGCAAAGGAATAGGGATTCCCTCGATTCTCACCAACAAATATTTCATCCTTTCGGGTAATATGGTTGTACTTGCTACCCTCTGCACCTGTATGCATTGAAACAATTACTATATCACAGCTGTCATTTAACATTTTTATCAACAAAACGGCTTCCTCTATTTTTAATAATGATACCGTGCCCATATTCGGTGCAAATGCACAAAACCCATAGCGAATCCCATTTCTATCAAATATCGTGTAGGGATAAGTTTGATGACCTGCAAATCGCATACCTGCTTGCTGTAATACCCTGGCAGTATGCTCCCGCCCCTTTTCTCCAAAATCTCCCGTATGATTATTCGCCACACTTACCAGATCAAATCCTGCGTCTACAAAGTTTTGTATATAGCTGTCTGGACTTTTAAAAACATAACAGTAAGCTGGATTTTTACATTGTTTCGGAGTACCCTTATCAGTCATGATAACCCCTTCCAGATTGCCGAATGTTATGTCTGCTTTTTTTAGAACAGGCGCAACTTCCTCTAAAATATCTTTCCCACCATTAGGCGGCAGTAAATGAGTGGATGGATAATTCGATCCTAACATCAGATCACCTACTCCCATTAATACCAAAGTTTGTGGGCTATCTTTTAAGGAACTTTTTATATTATCAGATCCTGATTCCTTAATCGTTACATCAGGTAAATAATCTGGCGCTAAACCATAAATTATTGAAACACCTAATGCTGCACTAAGTATATACCAAGATTTCATCATAGTGGAAAAATCTAACAATCGACTAGTAATTTATTGCATATTTTCCAATTCTGAGAATAGCTTAATAAAATCAACATCCGTTTTTGGGGTAGACGGATTTTTTTCTTGCCATTGGTTAATTTTTTGCGAATAGTCAGGCATTGCCTTTTTTAAATTTTTTAGGTTGATGCGGTCTCCCAAATATTGTATTGTATTTTTTGATTGATTAAAAAGGTAGTAGTCTAGCAACGATATGTATGTTCGTTGGGTAGTTCCTCCATATTCGGTTCTTTCTCTAAACTGCATTGACCAGTACTTTAATAAAACCCATTCTCTTCCACTAAATACTACTTCATAAAAAGTTTGAGCATTATTTCTGTCGATATTGGGAAACCCATTTTCAAAATTTCTAGTTTGATGCTCTCCATTGGGAAATTGTTCTTCTAAAGAGAAACTGGTTACCGGTTTATTGACCTTATATAATTCTCCTTTCTCTAAAAAAACAAGTTCCCCTGTTAAAATAGAAAAATTAAGCGCAGTATCATTGGCAGTTTTGCCATCCTTAAAAAGTAACTTTCCTGCAGTAAATTTCTTTAACAAAAAGGTATTTACTTCAATACTACTTTCTCCGGTAACGATGATTCTACCCCCTGCGTCTTTCAACTGGATTTGAGATCCGGTATTTCCAGTAGCGGTTTGTGAAAGCAATTTACTGGATAAGCAATTTGCCAACACTGTAGCAAACACCAACAGAAGATATTTAGTTTTAAAAAAGTTCATATATCAATTATTCATTAAACATAATAAAAATACTGAATATCAAATGTAATAAATGTAATTTGTATATATTAAAACAAAATTAATGCCATGAATTGGTTGAATATAATCGAGCAAGAACTTCGTAAGCATGCAACAGCCGAGCGAGCCCGGGTTTCTATAAGGTATTTTAAAACGGGCATAGGTGAATATGGGGAGGGAGATCAATTTTTAGGGGTTGCCGTTCCCCATCAAAGGGCTATTGCGGCTCAATATGCCAGCCAGCTTGGAGTGACTGATGTTGCTAGCTTATTATCCTCCCCCTATCATGAGATCAGACTTACCGGCTTATTTATACTAAATAAGCGATTTTTAAAAAGTGCTAATCAGAAGGAAGCAAAGCAATGGGTTGATTTGTATTTATTTCAAATTGCTTATGTGAATAATTGGGATTTAGTAGATTCTAGCGCACCCATCGTATTGGGCAACTGGTTACAAAATAGAAACCGAAAAATATTATACCAATTTGCCCGATCGAAAAATCTTTGGAAAAACCGAATAGCGATGCTCACAACATTGGCATTTATCAGAAAAAATGAGCTAGAAGATTTGTTGAAACTCGCAACCCTGTTTATTCATCATCCGCATGATTTAATGCATAAAGCTACCGGATGGATGTTACGGGAGGGATGGAAGATAAATCCCTTGCCAATTGAGGCTTTTTTGCAAGAAAATGCCAGCCAAATGCCAAGAACCATGCTGCGCTATGCCATTGAAAAAATGAGCCCCAGCAAAAAGAAATACTTTTTGCATTTATAAATACCTAGTCTCTTTACAATCCATTGAATTTTCTGAATAAAAAATTTGTGCAGCTTTATTTTGTGTTGAAATAATTTGAATGGTTATTGCTACCATTTGATCATCATACTCAAGTTTATTACCCTTCCATCCAAAGGTGCCCAAATTTCCTGAAAGCTTGGATTGCTGTAGGGTGGAAGCGCAATGGAATTATTTTTATTTTGTCGGTAATCTAAAATATTTTCTGCATTTAATACCCAAGAAAATTTACCCTGGTTAAATCGAATCATCATAGCTCCAAAAAAATAGGGTTGGGTAGCCGTTCCATCACTCAAATATTGTGTTCCAGTATAAGCTGATTCAATGCCAGCTCTCCAGTGATCATTAAATTCATAGGCAATAACCGTAGCAAATTTGTTTTTGGCAATTAAAGGCAATCGACTGGCGGCAGGATAATAGTCTCTTTTAGCATCTGTATATACATAACCAATATATAATTCTAGTTTATTGTGGGTGGCGGCAATATAAGTTTCTAAACCCTGGCTTGTAACCGGAGCATTTTCATTTGCCTGAAATATAGCAACTGGGCCAGAATTAATAATCCCATATAAATAGCGAGGAGTTATGGGCCGCTCAATTTTACTATAAAAAAATCCCTGATTAATAGTAATCGACCATTCGGCTAACTTTAATTTATAATTGATATCTGTATTAAATCCAACACTGCTTTCGGCCCGAATACCCTGTTGATAGCCGGCCACTATCCGATAATCCCTTTCATCCAATTCAGCTGAGAACAAGGTTGGGGTTTTATACCCTAATCCTCCACCCGCACGAAAAGTGATTCGATTATTGGGTTTGTATAAAATACTTAATCTGGGTAAAACAAACCATCCATATTTGTTGTGGTAGTCGGTTCTTAATCCACCTTGAAGGGTTACCGTGGGAATAGGTTTCCAGTCATCCTGTATAAATGCCCCCCAAGTAGCAGCTGTTTCATTCGGAACCAATGTACTGTCGGGAATCGATTTAATCATCCGGTCTCCGGTAAAATTTATCCCGGCTACCCATTTGTGGTGCAAACGATTGCTGGCATAGGCCAGTTCGGTATACCAGAGGGTTTGATTAGCTTTCATACCATAATCTGCTGTGCTAATTGCCCTTTTATTAAAATTGATATTTCCCTTTACAGTTATACTCGACTGATTAGGTAAACTCTTTTCCAGTATGCCATCAATCGAATTTCTAAGATTAATATTTCCAATAAAAAAACGATGTGAAGGATCTGCCCTTTTATCAATTACCCGCATGTCACCCCCCATTCTGTCTTCATAATTATAGGTATACCCGAGCGTTAGCGTGGTAGATGCATTTGGATAAAAAAAGAATCGGGGATGCGCATAAAAACTATTTACCCTGGCTACATCGCTGAATCCATCTTTGTCAACATCCACTGCATTTTGGAGGGTAGTGCCAGCAAAAAATGTATAGCCGGCTGTTTTGTTTCTATTACTAAAAAAGGCATTCAGATTATTTTCTAAAAGCGTTGAGCGATTGAGGGTAAAACTTTTTTCTGGTTTACCTAAAACAGGTTTTTTACTTACCAAATTCAACATGCCTGCAATGGCACCTCCTCCATATAAAGTACTGGCAGGGCCTTTTATCAATTCAATCTGCTTTAAATCGAGTGGCGGAATTTGTAGGATACCAAAACTGCCACTATATCCTCCAAAAAGCGGCATTCCATCACGAAGAATTTGGGTATACTTACCTTGCAAACCCTGAATACGCATATCCGCATTTCCGGTCGCAGCATTGGTAGGCTGAATTTGTATTCCGGCAATATCGCCTAATAAGCTGGCAATATTTCCAGGTTTAATTTGATTTTCTTCATGCACTTCTTCTGCCCCCAACACTTCTACTTTTGTTGGCAAATCTTCTAACCTAGAATTGTTTCTAGAGGAGGCTATAATTATTACATCTTCTAGTTTATTTTCCAGTTGTTGCAGTAGGATGCTTATTGATGTGTTTTTGTTAATAATAATCAATGTATCCTTAATTTCAAATCCAGTAGCGGTTATAACCAAATGATAAGATCCCACAGGGATTCCTGCAAAAGAAAACTGTCCCAAACTATCAGTTCGAACCCCTTTTTTAAGGGTTGGTAGGGCCACCGAAATATTCTCAGCTATATCCTTGTTGATAATTTTGCCCTGTAAACTATATTGAGCACTAATTCCCGAAAAACTGCACAATGCCCAAATAAAGAGTAATGATATATTTTTCATAAGATAAAGGTACTTTACTGTTTTTTTATTAACCAAAGAATTTGTATCAGGAAGAATCGAATTAAATTATCGCTTAAATTTTTGCAAAGTTCTGCTCCTTTGCTGTATTTTTAATGAGACACTAAACCTTAAAAACACTTGGTATGAAAAAAGTATTCCTTTTTTTAATCATTTTGCTCACTGTTCAATTAGCAGGAGCTCAAAACCAGCCGCTTTGGTTGAGATACCCGGCCATTTCTCCGGATGGAAATACCATCGCTTTTGGATACAAAGGTGATATCTATCTAGTGGACGCTAAAGGAGGAGTGGCCAGACCATTAACTATTCATGAAGCCCATGATATGATGCCGATATGGAGCCATGATAGTAAAACCATTGCATTCGCCAGTGATCGATATGGAAATTTTGATGTATTTACAGTGCCAGCCTCGGGTGGACAGGTTAAGCGCCTTACTTTTCATTCAGCTAACGATTACCCTTTTGATTTTGCTCCCGATAATCAAACTGTTTTATTTGGAAGCGGAAGAGGTGTTGGTGCCAATAACATTCGATTTTATAGTCCCCGTTTATTCCTCAATTTATATTCGGTGAGTGTACAGGGAGGTAATCCTCTTTTGCTTTCTGGAGCTGGAATGGATTTAGCTAAACTAAACAGCAAGGGAACACAATTGGTTTTTCAAGATAGAAAGGGCTATGAAGATCCATGGCGCAAGCACCATACTTCTTCTGTTACCCGCGACATTTGGTTACTCGATTTAAAAGAAAAAAAATATCGCCAGCTTTCTTCCTTTAATGGGGAAGATCGCGAACCGGTATTTGCTTCAGACGATGCATCCATTTATTATCTGAGTGAACAAAATGGCAATCAGAATCTATTCCAGCAAACACTAAGTGGCTCGCAATCGGTTCAGCTTACTCAATTTAAAGACCATCCGGTTCGGCATCTGAGTATTAGCAATACGAACTTGCTCTGCTTCACTTTTGATGGGGCCATTTACACAATGAAAAATAGTCAGTCTCCCCAACAAGTTTCAATTACCCTGCAAAATGAAGGTAGGCAGTCTACAGAAAAAAATATTCCTATTACCGGTGGGGTGAGTGAATTTACCCTCTCTCCCAACGGCAAAGAAATTGCCTTTGTTAACCGGGGAGAAGTATTTGTTACCAGCGTAGAAGGTAGTATCACCAAACGGGTAACCAATACCCCCGAACAAGAAAGAATGGTTCGCTGGTCGCCCGATGGTAAGTCATTGATCTATGCCAGTGAACGCGGTTCTAGCTGGGATATCTTTACCTGTAAAATGGTGAGAAAAGAGGAACCATACTTTTATGCCAGCACCCTATTAAAAGAGGAGCCGCTCATTGCAACAGCAGCCGAAGAATTTCAGCCTCGATTTTCACCCGATGGAAAAGAAGTTGCTTATCTCGAAAATCGCAACGTGTTAAAGGTATTTACCATTGCCACTGCCCAATCGCGCACTTTATTGCCAGCCGGAAGAAATTATAGTTATTCAGATGGAGACCTCGATTTTAGTTGGAGCCCAGATGGTAAATATCTGTTGGCCGATGATCAATATTTTGGTTTTGGGGGCGCGCATACGGCTGTAATTAATTCTGCTGGTAATACATCCATACTTCATCCCATAAACAGCGGATTCGGGGAAAATAATCCCAAATGGGGTATGGAAGGAAAAATACTCACCTGGGCAAATAATAAAGACGGCAGACGATCCCTGGCCTACCAGGGCAATCGCGAAGTAGATATCTACGCCCTGTTTCTAGATGATGCGGCGTATGATGAATTTCGACTGACCAAAGATGAATATGCTTTACAAAAAGAACAGAAAACCCAAACCAAAAAAGATTCGGGGGTAAAGTGGACACCAGATTTTAGCGGCATAGAAACCCGTAAGTTGCGACTTACCATCAACAGCGCCTCCATCAGCGATTATGCACTTACGCCCGACGGCAGTAAAATTTATTACCTGGCGGCATTTGAAAAGGGGTACGATCTCTGGATGAGCGATACCCGCACCAGAGAAACTAAAATTTTAGCCAAATTAGGCGCAGGTGGCAGCAAGCTGGAAATTTCAAAGGATGGTAAAAATATATTTGTAGCCAACAACAGTTCATTGTTAAAGGTAGATGATGCTGGCAAAAGCACCCCCATTGCCATTAATACAGAAATGGTATTAGACCCCGCCGCAGAAAGAGCTTATATTTTTGAACATGCTTGGCGACAGGTAAAGGCAAAATTTTATGATCCTACGATTCATGGAATTAACTGGAAAATGTACCACGATGCGTACAGTAAATTTTTACCCCATATCAGTAACAATTACGATTTTCAAGAATTGTTGAGTGAACTATTGGGAGAATTAAATGGGTCACACACGGGAGGGCGATATTCACCTCAGCCTATAAATCCGGATAATACCGCAGTACTGGGATTATTATATGATGAAAGTTTTACAGGAAAAGGTATAAAAGTAATGGAAGTTATTGCAGAGGGGCCAGCAGATCATGTAAAAAGTAAAATCAATGCTGGCGTTATCATAGAAAAAATTGATGGCGAATCTGTAACCGGATCCGATGATTGGGCCCGTTTGCTTAACAGAAAAGCAGGGAAATTTACATTGCTATCCGGAAAAGATGCCCAAGGTATTGCCTGGGAAGAAACCATTAAACCCATCAGCTTTGCTGAAGAATCTGCCCTACTTTATAAAAGATGGACGCGGAAAATGTATCAGATGGTAGACTCAATCAGTAACGGTACCATTGGCTATGTGCATGTGCAGGGTATGAACGACGGAAGTTACCGGTCAGTAATTGATGAGGTGATGGGAAAAAACAAATTCAAGAAAGCCATTATCATTGATACCCGATTTAATGGAGGCGGTTGGTTACACAACGACTTGCTCACTTTATTTAGCGGCAAAACTTATCTTGAATTTGCTCCGCAGGGAAATAAAGTTCCGGCTACTGAGCCTATGGACAGATGGCAAAAGCCTAGCTGTGTGTTAATGGGGGAGGGAAATTACAGCGATGCTTTTATTTTCCCCTATGTATACAAGGCGAGTGGGGTGGGGCCCCTGATTGGTATGCCTGTACCTGGAACCGGAACAGCTGTTTGGTGGGAAACACAAATAGACCCTACAATTGTTTTTGGAATTCCTATGGTAGCTACCCTGGGTAAAGAAAACCGACCCACAGAAAATTTACAACTCGAACCAGACATCCGCGTTCCACTACGGTATGAAGATTTACTGAATGGGAAAGATGTACAACTAGAAACAGCTATTCGCGAAATGATGAAGAAAATTCAGTAAAGCGCAAAGCAGCCATTGCGAAGCCTTGCTTGTACTTGTTTGAATGATTCATTTATTACTAGCTGAAGATGAATCAACAATGGTACAACTAATAGCTGCTCCTTTGGTAGCGACAGCTATGGCATTCAATAAAAGGAGAATGAATATTTCTAGAACCGATATGGGTGCCCCCATTTTACCGTCAGTAGAACTGGGTGCACCTTTCGTTATCCCCATCCAATCTAGATAATCTTGTTGCTTTCCTTTCTATCAAGTTATCAGGTAAAAAAATTATTACTGTAAAGTAATGATAATCAAATAACTAAAATTCAATAGCCCTCCAAAGGGGTGCTATTTTTGTGAGATTATTAAGTTGCATATTTTCTAAATCATCAATTATTTCTTATATTTGTATCATATCCAATGTTCAAGAACCGCTTACAATATCGTTTCGCAAAAAGCGTTATTATATACTTCCGCGCAAGCAAAGTATTTAATATACCCCCCATGGCCTCTAAAAGACTGATTACCATCTTCTTTATTGGTATTCTTCAAGTAGCTTTTTCTCAACCTTCCTGCGTAATTCAAACTCGTTATTTTAGTGACGGTTTAACGGTTAAATATTTGGCCCCTTCTACCATTGAAACAAGCGGTGGTGAAACCTGCGGCCTGGGAGTGGAAATGGCAAGTGCATCCAATTATGTAACACTGGTCTTTACCTCCAATGGTGCACCCAAGCAATTAGAGGGTGATTTGATATTAAATTTTACAAATAAAAATTCCTTACAATTACCACAGGCTTTGGTGATGCTTAATCGGGTAAAGGGGCAACAGGTTACACAATACACTTATTATATTCTGGAAAAATTCATGAACCAGATTTTAAATAGTAAAATAGAATCAGTGTCGTACACTGTAAAAGGAGGGGAAATAAAAAATATTCCTTTAAAGCCAGAAATGGCTGATATCATTAAATCTGGTCTGTATTGTTTAAATCCATTACTCTAAGTGATTTTCTACACTTTCAGTTATTCCTTTCTTTTCCTATATTTTTAGTAAATTCATTTCTCAATCTAAAGTATGAGAAAAGTAATACCTCTATTTATTGCACTAGCAATACCTTTTCAATGGTTACTTGCACAATCAAATCCTAATTGGGCTCCAGTTTTTACCCAAATTAATCAGGAAGTACAGGAACATTCACAGGCATATAGTCAGTTGAAAGCGGCTACCTCTCAAATTGGTCACCGCCTTACCGGATCAGCTAATGGCAAGCGCGCAGAGGATTTTGCCTTTGAACTACTTAAGTCTTGGGGCTTTTCTCAGGTTCGTTTCCAACCTTTTGAAGTAGAAAGTTGGAGTAGAGGTACCCTTTCTTTGCAGGTTGGTAATCCCAGTCAAATGGTTCCCATCAAGGCAGTAACATTGGCTCACTCACCTGTAAAGTCATTCATCGAATTACCCATTGCTGATATGGGTAATGGATTAGAGGAAGATTACTTAGCCCAACCGGATAAAGTAAAAAATAAAATCGCCCTGGTATTTCTGGGTGTTTTACCCAATTCGAAACCAGGAACCGGAACCCTACATCGTTCCGAAAAAACTGCCTTAGCTACCAAATATGGTGCAAAGGGAATCATCATCATTAATACACCCCCCGGAGGCATATTATTAACCGGCACGGCTTCCGTTACTGGAAAGCTGATTCCTATTCCGGCAGTTTGTATTGGTAAGGAAGATGGCATGAAATTGAAAGAGCAACTATTAAAAGCTCCCTTGCAGGCGAATATTAAAATGACCAACCAATCGGCAATGATTAAGGCACGAAATGTTATTGCAACCATTAAAGGCGCTTCTTTATCCAATGAAAAAATTGTAGTGGGCGGGCATTTAGATAGTTGGGATCTGGCAACCGGTGCTATAGACAATGGAATTGGTTCATTTTCGGTTTTAGATATGGCCCGTACATTCCAGGCGTTAAAAATAAAGCCTGCCAGAACCATCGAATTTGTTTTGTTTATGGGAGAAGAACAAGGTCTGTTGGGCTCACGACATTATGTGCAAGAAGCAAAGAAAAACAAATCACTCGGAAATATCAGATACATGCTCAATTATGATATGACCAACGACCCCAAGGGTTTTTCTTCCTCTATAGAAACCACCAAAGATTTATTTCAACAGATAGGTGCCGCAGTTCAACAAGTGGATGCCAGTTTTCCCAATACTTTCCGTTCGGGTGCCGGATTACATAGTGATCATCAACCCTTCCTGTTACAGGGCATTCCTACCGGTGGAGGCGCCGGTGGTTCTTTACCCAATAATGCCGGACCCTGTTATCACGCAGATTGTGATGGATTTAATCTGGTAGATGAGCAGGGTATGAAAAATACGGTTCGTTTTAATGCCATGCTTGTTTATGGCTTGGCCAATGTTGCTAAAATGGATGCTAAGCCAATGACGGATGAAGAAACCCGCCTTTTTCTAATAAAAAATAAATTGAAAGAACCCCTTCAAATAGCGGGCGAATGGCGCTGGAAAGATTAGGGTAGTTGCTGCTTAATTAAGCCAGGAAATTTTTAGCTAAACCTTATCAAAAGGGCCGCGAAACTTCTATGGAAACGAGTCCATTATTGTAATCCGAATAAGTGGGGCATTCTTTACACCATTCGGGTTTTACCCATTTCATAAACTCAGCCATATAGTAATAGTTATCGATTACAAATGCCACGGTTTCTCCAATCTGATAATCACTTTTATACGATACTCTCGTTGTAATTTCTTTGGCATTTTGTGATATAATAATAGCCATAAATTCTGAAAGGGTATTGCCATATTCTGGCTCTCCGGCTTTGGCATTATTAAAAGCTGCCTGTTTAGCTTTCTGGTATCGATAGCTACTAGCAAGCCGAATTCCTATCTTTTTCCAACTTTCTGGAATTTGGTGATGGGCAACCGACTGAAAACTGATGCGATCTATATTTCCGGCAAAGCTTGTGTGGGCGTAAAACTTATTACTATCCATATTATACCGGATACACCTCGTTTTGGCAGAATCCGGAGAGTTTACCCTAGCTATACAGATACCCTTTGTTTCCAGCTCTGAGCTTTTGGTTACACTAAGATTTATGTCTAAGGGTATTTGAGTAAGCGCCGATTGGGCTTCTCCAGCGTTCACGAACGTAAACATCAGTAAATTTGTACCTATTAGTGCCAGTAGGTATCTGATGTTGTTTTTCATGGTTGGGTTTGAGCGCCTGCTTTATCCGGGATTGCCCAGACAAGAATTTAAATATTCGTAAAATTAACGAATCTTAACTATTTTACGAAGAACCTTATATTTTCCATCAATTTCGCCTTTTGCATAGTTGAGCCCCAAAATATGCGCTATGAATGGATAAATATGCACATTATCAAAACCTGGTATCGTTTGCCCCCCTTCAATATTCGGCCCCCAGGCATAAAAACTGGCAAACATATCCTCCTCCCGGTTATCGAATCCATGTTTTCCGGGCGACATTGGTCCTGAACCAAGATTAAATATGGCGGGCATTTTTGCCACGAGTATAATATCGCCAATCCTTTTAAAATAATCATCTTTTCCACTATAATGCCAGTATTTTGGCATTTCATTCTTCAAATAAACGTTATACATACCCTTACTTTCCTGCAATGCCCGATATTGTGGAAGGATGTCTGCAGGATCTTTTGCATATAATTGTACCATCGCATTGCCTCCTGGAATATGAAATCGGGAAGTATCTATGCAACTCGGCAAACCCATCACTTTTGCGGGTTCTATATTCGTCATACCATGGTCAGAAACAAAAACAAAATTTACGGGTAATCCCGATGCTACTGCCACTTGCTGCAACCGAAAAACCGCCTCATCCACCCATCTTACTGCTTTTCCGGTTTCTGCAGCTTCCGGACCGTAAACATGGCCGGCATAATCTACTTCCGGAAAATAAAAGGTAATAAAATGGGGTCTTTTATCCTCCGGAAGATTCAGCCAATCTCTAACAGCCTGCACCCGATTATCTATGGAAATTTTATCATTATAATTGTAAAAATAGGTAGGGCGAATACCTTGAATGGCACTTTCTGATGCTACCCAATAAAAACTAGCACTTAACATTCCCTGTTGTTCTGCCAAAACCCATAATGGTTTGCCTCCATACCAATAGGCATCTGCCACCTGTTGTTTGTTGGCCATCTGATAGGTTTGTCCACTCGCCCTATCGTAAAATCCATTATCCACCAATCCATTGTGCGCCGGATATAAGCCGGTAACTATACTATAATGATTGGGGAAGGTGATGGTTGGATAACTAGCACGCATATATTCAGCAGCCGCCCCCTGCTTACTCAATTCAAGTAAATGAATGGCTCCAAACTTTTTTGCCATATCTGCCCGGAATCCATCAGCAGAAATAAGTATCACATAAGGTTTTGACAATTGGGTTTGCTGGTTAACCCTCGTTGTATTCACCTGCTGAGTAATATCCTGCCCCTGAACCATCCAAGGAATATTCAGCACAAAAGCAATGATTGCTCGTAACAATAATTTCATATCAGGTAACTTTTTCTTTTTGAGCGGATAAAATATTTTCTAGCGCTAGGGAACAAATTACAGTAACCACACCAACCAGCATGCCTGCTGCCACATCGGTGGGAAAATGTTGTGCCAAATATATTCTTGAATAGCCAACCCCAAGTGCCAAACAAAATCCTAATAGTAGGGTAGTTCTGCCAGGAAAAAACACACAGGCCAATAAATACAGCGTAAAAGCCTCGGCAGTATGTCCGGAAGGGAAACTATTATTGGTATGTAACACCACTCCGGGAACCGTATGAATCTCGCTCATTGCTATTTGTCCGGCTGCCGGCCTTAAAGCAGCTGGAAACAACAATTGTTTTCCTGTTTGAGAAAATAACGTGGAAATGAGCAAACAAAATAAAGTCAGCTTCCAGCGGTTTTTAAAATAACGAAGCGTTATCAGCAAAGCCACTACCCACATGATGCCATCTCCTAGGTAAGTCCATCCCCAAAAAAGCCAGTCCGCCAACCGTCCTCCATCGCCATTGAGCATTAAAAAAAAGGCATGTTTTCCGGTTAGCCAACTTCCAATAAACAATAGAGCAGCAGTAGCAATTACCAAATAAATGGCCTGAAGAAGGATGGCAGAAAGTTTCATATAATTTACCAACAATCATAAAGATATAGTAAATTAAATTACCGCACTTGCTGGCTCTCTAATGCCGGTTTACTGAATGCCTGCCAATTCTAGACTTTTCTTCTTGAGTTGAATAATATCCAGATTGTCGATAATAGGATCAGGCATCACAATTAAACTGATTGCATCCTCCTTCCACCAATTACCGCTTTTTAAGTGTTGCTGATGGATAACCCCCACCAGATATTTTCTATCCGAGTTGGCATGCCACTCTTCAATCCATTCAAATTTCTCCCTTGGAATCTGTTTCCAGTCGTTAAAACTTAGGTATACTTTTATATAATAGTCATCCGTTAATTCATGTGGAGGATGATAATACTTTTTCTTATACTCATATCGATACTGATACCGCAGTGCAGAAATATCACTCAACACGGCCGAGGCAGTTGGAAAGCTACCGGCACCTTTTCCATAAAAAAATTGTTTATCTGCAAACCCACTTTCTATCACAACTCCATTGTATTCATTTTTTACAAATGCCAATGGGTCGGATATTTGAACAAATTGAGGCAAAACAAAAGCGGCTACTTTTCCATTGGCTAATTTCCG
Organism: Chitinophagia bacterium; assembly: GCA_037131895.1. GTDB lineage: Bacteria > Bacteroidota > Bacteroidia > Chitinophagales > Chitinophagaceae > Sediminibacterium. Next base: position 13,934 of record JBAXQE010000023.1, read on the forward strand.
CGCCTGCGCAATTAACTTGATATCATAATTTTTCTCTTTAGCAATTACGGCATCCGACAATTGTATATTTTGAATGCCCGAGAATAAAATATTTTCTGCAGATTCTACTATTCCATATGCATGGTTGAGTAATATAATCCATTTGTGCAGGGCATCCCATCCTTCCACATCTAGTTTGGGGTCGGTTTCCGCAAAACCCAGTTGCTGCGCCAGTAATAAGGCATCTGTAAAATCCAGCCGATCTTCGAACATTTTGGTTAAGATAAAATTGGTAGATCCATTTACAATTGCTCGGATGGAATGTAGCAAATCATTGTCGTAATATTCTTCCAAGTTTCTGATTACAGGAATAGATGCACAAGCTGCTGCTTCATACAACATGGGCGTTCCAGTTTGTTGTTGCAACAATAGTAGTGCTTCTAGGTGTTCGGCAATCATTTTTTTACTGGCACTTACTACTGATTTTTTTCGTTGCAGCGCAACCGTAACAATCTCAAAAGCCGCATCCGATTCATTAATCACTTCAACTATTACATTAATTTCGGGGTCATCCAGAATGTCGTCCTTTCGGGAAGTAAACAAACTATCCGGCGCTGCTCTTTTTTTGTTTGGGTTTTTTATGCATACTTTTTTAATGCTGGCCTGCAGCGAAGGCGTTTGTTGTAATACTTTGTAAAGTCCTTCACCTACTACTCCAAATCCAAATAGTCCTATAACTAAGGGTTGTTGTGTGCTCATGGGTATGATATTAATTAGCGTTTTCTAAATTTTGTTGTTGTTTTAAAATGATAGCAGCTATACTTCATCTTAAGGGGTGCTTTAGATGAGTTGGTGGGCTTTGTTCATGTTGAAAAGTTTTACTTGCCATGGATGAAGCATACGCGGCAAAATGATGAATGAAATCGTTCATTCTTACAACATAATAACAAGAAAGCAGGGTAATAAACCAGTCGAGAAATCTACAACCTGTAAGGTTGTGTAACACTGACTTATCTTTCCACACAAGTTGTGGTCGGATTTGGCACCTTCATGATTCCTTAAAATTGGTTTCATGGGTTGCCAAGGCTTCACAGGGCCTAATTCCCTCTGCCTTTCTTGATAAGTATGTATAAAGAACTGATGCAAAGTTAATATTTTTTTGCTTTTCCCACAAAAATATCCTCCAAAGCTTGTTTATCCCCAACCATTCCGAACTGGCTTTGTTATCTTTGCATTTATATATGGCAAAGCGTTCTGTTCCCAATTTATCTACCGCTCTACCTGATAATGACTACATTATAGTTACCGGTGCGCGTGAGCATAATTTAAAAAATATTGATATCTCCATCCCCAAAAATAAACTAGTGGTTTTTACGGGGGTTAGCGGAAGCGGTAAATCTTCGTTGGCATTTGATACCATTTTTAATGAAGGGCAGCGCAGGTACATGGAAAGTTTCAGTGCCTATGCCCGACAATTTATGGGTGATATGGAACGCCCCGAAGTGGATAAGATTACTGGCTTGTCGCCCGTAATTTCTATTGAACAAAAAACTACCAATAAAAATCCCCGTTCCACCGTTGGCACCGTTACGGAGATTTACGACTTTATGCGCTTATTATATGCTCGTATTGGAGAAGCCTATAGTTATGAAACGGGTAAGAAAATGGTTCGTTTTAGTGAAGAGGAAATTATCGCCAACTTATTCGAAAGATTTTCCGGTGATGCAATTACCTTATTGGCACCGGTAGTTCGGGGTAGAAAAGGGCATTACAGAGAGCTATTCGAAGAAATAAGAAAAAAAGGTTTTCTAAAAGTGCGGGTGGATGGTGAAATATTAGATCTAAAGCCCAAAATGCAGGTTGATAGATACAAAATTCATGACATTGAAGTGGTAATCGATCGGTTGCCTGTAAATGATTCTATGAAGGTTCGTATCAGCCAGAGTGTGCAGCAAACCCTAAAAATGGGGAAGGACTTACTTTTTCTTTTGGTAAATAATTCTGGGAAAGTAATCCAGTATTCAAAACAGCTGATGTGCGAAACAACAGGTTTGAGTTATGAGGAACCCTCTCCCAATTCATTTTCCTTCAATTCACCTTATGGTGCTTGCGAAAACTGTAAAGGATTGGGCACCATTTCTGTGGTTGATGTATCTTCCGTAATTCCAGATACTGCGCTTTCCGTTAGGGAGGGTTGCATTTTACCATTGGGGAGTGAACGCGATGCCTATCTTTTTAAGTCGGTAGCTACCTTTGCTAAAAAAAATAAAATCAGCCTCGATAAACCCTGGCACGATTTAACTCCAACAGCCCGAAATTTACTTTTATTTGCTTCTCCTGAAGCCGGTGCTTTGGAAGTTAACCAAGATGAAAATTCAGTTGACACATTAGTAGAGCAAGGGGTTTATGAGGGAATCATCCCCATGTTAAAACGTTGGTTTACCAACGGTAACACCACCGCGAATATTCATGAATGGGTTGAAAAATTTATGAATATCCAAACCTGTTCTACCTGCGAAGGTCAAAGACTTAAAAAAGAAAGTCGCTGGTTTTTTGTTGATGAAAAAAATATTTCACAGTTGAGTGAAATGGATTTGGATGCTTTACAAGCTTGGTTAGTAGGTATTGAGAAAAAATTATCTACCAAGCAACAGCAAATTGCAAGAGATATTCTAAAAGAAATTCGCGAGCGGCTGCAGTTTTTGCTGGATGTTGGTTTACATTATCTATCAATCAATCGCCCCACCCGAACCCTTAGTGGTGGCGAATCTCAAAGAATCCGATTGGCAACACAAATTGGCTCTCAATTACAGGGCATCACTTATGTACTGGATGAACCTTCTATCGGACTACATCAACGCGATAATCAACGTTTAATCCAATCTTTACTCAACCTGAGAGATATTGGGAATAACATATTGGTAGTTGAGCACGATCGCGATATTATGCTGGCTGCGGATTATCTGGTAGATATTGGCCCAGGAGCCGGGTGCAGAGGGGGACAAATTGTTGCCGCCGGCACTCCCCGCGAAGTTTTGCAAAGTGGGTCGGATACGGCTGCCTATTTAAATGGCAACAAAAAAATACCCTTACCCGAAACCAGGAGAAAAGGTAGTGGTAATAGTATCGAGTTGAAAGGGGCTTCTGGTAATAACCTGAAAAAAGTACAGGTCAGCCTTCCCCTGGGTACCTTGATTGTTGTTTCAGGCGTAAGTGGTAGTGGAAAATCTACCCTGATTAATGAAACCCTGTATCCCCTGCTTTCTAAACATTGTTATAATAGCAGGGTACATCCGCAACCCTTTACTTCAATTTCGGGATTAGAGCATATTGATAAAGTGATTGAGATTGACCAATCTCCTATTGGCAGAACCCCGCGCAGTAACCCGGCAACTTATTGTGGCTTTTTTACAGAAATCAGAACCCTTTTTGCCTCGGTTCCAGAAGCTAAGATTAGGGGGTATGCTGCTGGCAGATTTTCTTTTAATGTGAAAGGCGGTAGGTGTGATGTTTGTGAAGGAGGTGGAATGCGCGTAATTGAAATGAACTTTCTGCCGGATGTATATGTTCATTGCGAAAAATGTAATGGACAACGATACAACCGCGAAACCCTCGAAATACGTTATAAGGGAAAATCTATCAGCGATGTGTTGAATATGACGGTGGATGAAGCGGTTGAATTTTTTCAGCCCATTGGCTATTTGTACCGAAAAATTAAAGTGCTGCAGGATGTAGGCTTGGGATATATTACTTTAGGTCAATCCGCCGTAACACTCAGTGGCGGAGAGGCACAAAGGGTAAAACTATCTACAGAGCTGGGCAAAAAAGATACCGGAAAAACCTTCTATATTCTGGATGAGCCAACCACCGGATTACATTTTCAGGATATTCAACACTTGTTGGATGTATTGAATAAACTGGTAAACCGAGGAAATACGGTATTGGTGATAGAACACAATATGGATGTAGTTAAAGTAGCCGATTATATTATCGATATGGGCCCGGAAGGGGGTGGGGGCGGAGGAAAAGTATTGTTCCAAGGCGTTCCCGAAAAATTAGCAGATCTGAAAGAAAGCCATACTGCCCGTTTTCTAAAAGCTGAATTAGAAGCGGGCTAACAGCCTACTTTCTAATCATGTGAATATGTTCGATGTCATCCTCCAGATAAATCGATCCGATAGCTTCAAATCCAAAAGACCCATAAAATTCTTTGAGATACAACTGAGCCCCAATTTTTATGGGTCCTTCCCCAAACAATAATTTGCATTGGTTGATTGCCTCCTTCATAAGTAATTTTCCGGCACCCATTCTTCTCATGTTGCCGGAAGAAATTACGCGGCCAATAGACATATACTCATAAGATACACCAGGAGGCACCAGTCTTGCATAAGCAGCTAGTTCATTTTTATGCCATATCATCAGGTGATGGCAATAGGGGTCTTTTCCATCGGCATCTTGAAACACACAGTTTTGTTCTACCACAAATACGGCATTTCTAAGCTGAATGATGGTATACAATTGCTGCGGCGTAAGGGAGTCGAAGGGTACACATTGGATACTAATTTCCGGGGAGGAGGCTGATAGCATAGTTTTGAATTGGGGAAGTTTTTCGGCTGCTTTTTTTAGTAGCCATATTTATTTTTCCAACGCTCATGCAGAAATTTTTTCATTTCCTGTTCGCGGGGGTTTTGACCGGGTTTATAAAAAGTGTGACCCTGTAATGATTCTGGCAGATACTCCTGTTCAATAAAATTACCTGTTCCTAGGTGCGAATATTGGTACCCTTTTCCATAGTTGAGGTCTTTCATCAAACCGGTGGGGGCATTTCGAATATGCAAGGGAACCTGCAGGTCCCCTTTTTGTTTTACCAATTGAAGGGCCTCCTGTATAGCTTCATAGGATGCGTTGCTTTTAGGCGACCCAGCCAGATAGATAGCACATTGTGAAAGAATGATGCGACTCTCGGGGTAACCGATTTTTGATACTGCATCAAAAGTGGCATTGGCCAATAACAAAGCATTCGGATTGGCATTGCCTATATCTTCACTGGCAAATATCAGCATCCGCCTAGCAATAAATGTTACTTCCTCCCCGCCTTCAATCATGCGCGCCAGCCAGTAAACTGCTCCATTTGGGTCACTGCCCCGCATACTTTTTATAAAAGCGGAAATGATATCATAATGTTGTTCCCCATTTTTATCATACAAAGCCACTTTTTGTTGGGCCACTTTCATCACCCCTTCATTGGTAACAATAATTTGGTCGGTAGGTGTTTTTCTTTCGGCTACTTCACTTTGCACCACCAGTTCAAACAGATTCAATAATTTTCTGCCATCACCTCCTGCTAATTGAAGTAAGGCGCCCGTATCTTGAAGTTGTATGGAATATTTACTAAGGATGGCATCCTGCTGCATGGCTTGGTGCAATAGCTGCAGTAAATCGCTTTCGGTAAGGGATTTGAGCACATATACCTGACACCGGCTTAACAAGGCACTGTTCACCTCAAAAGACGGATTTTCAGTAGTTGCCCCAATAAGAGTAATAACCCCTTTTTCAACAGCTCCCAATAGGGCATCCTGCTGCGATTTATTAAAGCGATGAATTTCATCAATAAACAAAATGGTTCCCGTCACTAATTTGGCAGCTTCAATAACCTCCCGAATTTCTTTTACGCCACTGCTGATAGCACTTAACTGGTGACAGGGTACCTGCAGGGTTTGCGCAATGATTTGTGCAAGGGTTGTTTTGCCAACTCCCGGTGGCCCCCATAAAATCATCGAATGGATAGTTCCCCTTTGTATTGATTGGCGTAAAATGCTATTTTCTCCGGTAAGGTGTTGCTGACCGGCCATTTCCTCTAAACGCTGAGGGCGCATTCTCTCTGCCAGGGGACTTGCGGGTTGCAACATTTTGTGTTTGTTTTACAAAAGTTGATAATAGGAGGGCTACTCGGCTATTGGTGGATAATTTCTTTGTAACCGGAAATTTAAGAATATGTGAACCAGCAGCAGGATACACATGATCAGCATAAAGATGGAAAAGTTTTTCATGTATTGTATCAATCTTTCGATACTGATTCCATTGGCCATATTTCCCATCATATCTATCGACGGTTGTAAAAGGGTTTCCAGTTGATCTTGGGATAAGTAAATGATAGCCGCTGTATTCATGATAAAAAGAATACTCATGAAAATACACACGTAGGCGTTTACCCGCATCCAGTCGCGTAAGCTTTTAGAAATCTCTTGTGCTGCATTCATTTTTTGCAAAAAACGATTACTACAATAAACATATATAGCGAAACAAGCCAGCATGAATACTGGCAAAAGGATTTGGGTATTTACAAATGCTAATAAAAGCATACCCACAGCCATTGTGCCAAAAAATAAACCAATGGGAAGGAGTAGGTAGGTAAGCACCTGGAAAATTTTCTTATGTGAACTATTCAATTGAAAAAAATTAAGAGCGTTTATCGAAAATTATTATTAGTTGAAGGTTGCAAAGATTATTTCGCAGTTATAGTTGTTTTGTCTATTCTTCTCTTAATTGGATATGTAATTCATCCAGCTGATGCTGGTCAATCGTACCTGGCGCATCCAGCATCACATCCCGCCCACTGTTGTTTTTTGGAAAAGCGATAAAATCACGGATACTTTCGCTGCCTCCTAAAATCGAACACAGTCGGTCGAAGCCAAAAGCAATTCCACCATGCGGGGGGGCACCATATTCAAATGCGCCCAACAAAAAGCCGAATTTATGCAGTGCTTCTGCTTCCGTCATACCCAGTGCTGCAAACATTTTTTCCTGAAGCGGTCGCTGGAAAATTCTGATGGATCCTCCACCAATCTCATTGCCATTCAATACCATATCATAGGCATTTGCTTTGATGCCGGCATATGGGTGTTCGAGATACTTGGCTGCATCTTTTATTTCTGGATCGTTATCAATCATAACAGCAATATGATCTGGCTTGGGAGCGGTAAAGGGATGGTGTCTGGCTACCCAACGATTTTCTTCTTCTGCATATTCGAATAAGGGGAAGTCTAGCACCCACAGCAACTTAAATTCATTTTCTTTTCTTAGGCCCAACCGTTTACCCATTTCTAACCGTAGTTCACTGGCCGCTTTGCGGGTTTTCTCTTCCTTTCCGGCTAAAAGTAAAACCAAGTCGCCCGCCTGTGCACCTGTTGCGGTCGCAATTTTTTTAAGCGTTTCTTCTCCAAAGAATTTATCAACACTGCTTTTAAAACTGCCATCGGCATTGCATTTGATATATACCATTCCCTGCATACCAATTTGCGGACGCTTAACCCATTCTGTAAGCTCATCTATTTGTTTACGGGTATATTCACTGCATCCCGAAGCAGCAAATCCAATAATCGTTTCTGCCTGGTCAAATACCGGGAATCCAGTAGCTCCTGATGAGAGAAGGCTGTTGATAAGGGTGTCTTTCTTTTCCGGAAAAGTATGCAGCGGAAATTTATAGTTAGCCAGTTTCATGTTAAACCGAATATCGGGTTTGTCATTTCCGTAAGTCCACATGGCTGCTTCCCAGCTGATTCGTTCCACTAAATCGGTATAATCTATCTGCTTTACATCTTTAAAAATCTGCTTAATCAATTGTTCAAACATCTGTAAAATATCTTCTTGCTCCACAAAAGCCATTTCACAATCTATCTGGGTAAATTCCGGCTGACGGTCGGCACGCAAATCTTCATCGCGAAAACATTTTACAATCTGGTAGTAACGATCGTATCCACTCACCATCAACAGTTGCTTAAAAGTTTGTGGCGATTGTGGTAGGGCATAAAACTGTCCGGCATTCATGCGGGAAGGCACCACAAAATCACGCGCACCTTCTGGGGTAGATTTGATTAAGAAAGGGGTTTCAATATCCATAAAACCCTGCTGGTGCAAGTAGTTCCGGGCCGAGCGATTAACGGCATAGCGTAATTCAAGATTTTTTTTCACGGCATTTCTGCGTAAATCTAAAAAACGATATTTCATGCGGATATCATCCCCTCCATCGGTATCATCCTGGATAGTAAAAGGAGGAACGGCTGACTTATTTAATATGGTAAACGAAGTAACCACCACTTCTATCTCACCGGTTTCTATTTGGGGGTTTTTATTACTTCTTTCGGTAACTTTTCCGGTTGCCTGTAATACATATTCTCTGCCAATTGGCTGGTCGGTAAGTTGACTATTCAATTCCTCGCCTAGCAATAATTGGGTAATTCCATAGCGGTCTCTCAAATCAATAAACGTGATGGCACCAAATTTCCGAATGGTTTGTACCCATCCTGCCAGGGTAACTTCCTGATTAACATCCTGCATTCTTAAAGCACCACAAGTGTGTGAACGATACATAGGGATAAATTTCTATTCTCAATAGGGGTTGCGCTTGCAGCCCAGCTTCTAATTCGTTCCGCAAATATAACCCAAATGCGGCTTGCTTTTGGTTTTGGCAGATTCCCCCGTTTTCACACATCTTTGCAGCATGAATTGGACCCCTCCAGCCCGCCAGTTGCATCGGTGGGCAGTTGCTGCTATTTTTTTTGCTTCCGGACTCACTTTTGCCAGTTGGGCCAGTCGGATACCGGAAGTGCAGGCAATGCATCATCTGAGCAATGGGGAATTAGGGGGTGTTTTATTTGCCTTACCTGCGGGCTCATTAATTAGTTTGCCACTTTGGGGTTGGATGATTGCTAAATATGGTAGTAAAACTATGTTATTGAGCGGCATTACTCTGTACGTTTTGCTATTGTTATTAATCAGCCTGGCAGGAAGTATTGGCCAATTATGGGTGATTTTATTTCTTTTTGGCATGATTGGTAATCTATGTAACATCTCTGTAAATACACAGGCGGTGGCGGTAGAAAAATTATATGGCCGATCTATTATGGCGGGCTTTCATGCCATTTGGAGCTTGGCCGGCTTTACCGGGGCTGCAGTTGGCAACCTGCTAATAGCATTCAATGCTACTCTTTTTTTGCATTTTCTGGTGATAGGCATTTTGGCAACCTTGTTGGTTATAGTTGTCAATACCCGATTGCTACAGGGAGATGCACAAACCCAATCTGCTAGTTTTATAGTTCGACCGAATAAAGAGCTTTGGTTACTGGGCTTGATTGCCTTTTGTTGCATGGCTTGCGAAGGAGCCATGTTCGACTGGACTGGTGTATATTTTCAAAAAGTAGTAAATGTTCCCCGCCAACTGGTTGCGCTGGGGTATACGGCTTTTATGAGCACCATGGCCGGCGGTAGATTTTTGGGCGACTGGATCATCACCCGTTTTGGAAAACGACAAGTATTGCAGGCAAGTGGCTTACTAATTTTTTCTGGCTTATTGCTGGCCGTACTTTTCCCTTTTCTGCTGTTTGCCATCCTAGGTTTTATGTTGGTGGGTTTGGGCGTTTCTTCCGTAATACCTGTTGTATATAGTGCAGCAGGTAATTCACAAAACCTGGCCCCCTCTGTTGCCTTGGCAACCGTTTCTAGCATTGGCTTTATAGGATTCCTCATTGGCCCTCCTATTATTGGTTTCATTGCCGAAATCTTGAGTTTGCGCTGGTCATTTACTTTTATAGCTATCCTTGGTTTGGGTACTACATTACTATCTTCAAAAATGGAAGCCAACAAATAATTTATTGGTACCAGTGAATGAATGAGATCGGTATATCGGCAGTCATTTCGATTGCCGGAACAATCGTTTGTTTCGGTTGGTTTGGATTTGCAAATAATTCACTATTATTCACCAGCCAATAAAGGCATAATCCTGCCAACATCAATAATATGATGGGTTTCATAAAAAAAGTATACGCTGAAAAAATGAGAGGCTACTCGGTTCCCTGGCTGAATTGCAGCAGTCCTTTTGGGCAAATTGCCTTTTGATGAAAATGATCGAATTTGTATCGATTACTTCCAGTGGACGGGAACAAGTGCGAATGACCCTGGCGGCTTATGATGGCGGCGAAAGCGAAATAACAGGGCAGCTAGCAGAAGGTTCATATTTCATGGGAGCGAGGCTCCATTTATTTGAAGGCATAAAGATAGCGGGTGGCTATATTACCTTCCCATAAGAATGGGGCCTAGTGGAATAGAATCTGTTACTAACGGCGGGTACTTAGTGATGAGTGGTATGATCGGAAAATCCGGTTTGGGGGATTTGCTACATCGTTTCAAATTCCTGCGGATGTTTAGGTCTCCATATCAGATAGTAGAAACCTAAAATGAGTATTCCGATTGTAAAGGGGATCAGCGCGAGGTGTTTATAAGTGAAGTTTCCGGCAACTAAATGGGTGTCAATTCCAACAAACTCAGTAATCATCCAGAGTGAATTGGCAGAAATCCATACCGAAATGGCTAGGTTATGGCATAATTCCGACATGATATTTCGGGTTCTCCAAGCAATTGCAATGGAGATAGCCAAAGTTGGAATAATCATAAACACCCCCAGAAATTTCCATCCCATGCACCAAGCCACATCTTTAAAAAGCCAGAATACAATGTGTAAGTTTTCCATTTTTCTGTACTGAACAGGTATTTGATAGGTATCTTGGGTTAGTTTGGGTGTTTGACTCATTTCCAATTAAAGGGTTATAGGGTTTGAAAGCAAGGGTGTTGGGTTATGTGCAAGATTAAAAATAATCATTCCAATGAATTTCTGCCCAAAATTTTTGTAAATCTGGCCAAATCGGCCTGGGGGTGGATAGGAGTTCCCAACAAGAGGTGATTGGCTAACTCCCGGGCAAACCAGGGTGCCAAGGAACAACCTTTGGTGCCCATGCCATTCAAAATGCCAAGGGAGGGATAGTGGGGATGTAATCCAACAAAAGGCCTCCTCTCCAAATTAGCCGGTCGGATGGCTGCTCGATGATCGAGTATTTGAAAATTAATTCGTAGCCATTTTTTAAGCGTTTGCTCAATTTGATTCCTAAAACCTTCCGTGGGTTGGTCGTTGGTAAAGTTCCACTCGTAACTTGAGCCAATCCAAAATACATCCCCCTCCCAAGGTACGAGATGAATCCCCAATTTGTAGATATGGCTATCTGGTAAGTTGGGAATCCGCGCCCAAATAACTTCTCCCTTGTTGGGTGCAAAAGGCAATAGTTGAAAACAGGGCAGTTGCTGACCATTCACGCCATCGCAGAAAATTATTTTTTTCGCGATTATATCCTGGTAAAGAATTTCAGAATCCGTATACGTTAAATCATTCCATTCAAACTTTTCTGAACGTATCGACTGCCGATTTTCCAGCTCCTTTCTCCAGGCAGTAAGCAGGGTTCCAATAGAAATCGATAATGCTGGTTGTATCAATCCCGGCGGAAAAATAAAATTAAAAAATGGTTTCCATTCGTCTGTTGCAATTGGATATTGTAAATAAGCATCTTCAGCAGCCCGTTCTTCAAAGGCTTGTTGCATATAAGGATTGGGAGGAAAATCGAGCACACTAATTTTGCGAATCAACGATTGTTGTAATTGCTCGCCCCAACTGCTGTAAGCCTCCCAGGCAAATGGCATTAGTTGCTCAATCTCCCAGGTTCTAACGAGTCTTCTGCCCGTAACGGGATTGATGATGCCGCTGGCAATTCGGGAAGCACTGTTCTCAACTGGCTGATCCATCACCAATACCGAGCAACCGGCTTCAAGTAAATACCTGCTCAGAAAGCTTCCACAAAGGCCTTGTCCTATAATCAAATAATCCACCTGCATAGCACAAATATCTGCCATTATTCGGCAACCCGCATATTCGTGTTTGTGGAGTGCGACCGGTATTCCGGCGCATACAAGCATTCAATGTTGGCGAGCCCTGCGGCAAATGAACCGATATGGGTTATGTTTATAGAATAGTCGATAATAAAGGTTCCTTTATTCAGATGTCGGAAGAAAAATCCGGTATGGGCATCCCGGGTGGTTTGGTAGTAACCCACGCCATCTTGCCAACGATAGCTGCTGATTACATCTACTGGCTCCGTTCCCGATCCCCGCATATCTTTTAAGAATACATAATCCATCGGTTGCTTGCAGGTGATAATTAATCTACAAACAATTCTATCACCTCTGCGCAATGGCGTGAGCGATTGTATTGGAACCAATTGTTTCGATTGAAGGCTGTCTTTTTGTAAGTAAAGTGTTTTTTCAACGGAAAGTGCTGGATGTGAACTTCCTTTTACGTTGTTCAAATTTTCTAGATACTGATAATAAATACTACCCATCACCGGCGATGCAGAAGGAGATTGGGTGGTTGATTTGTTTTCACTGGTAACGGTACAGGTAATGTTACCCATTGCCGAAGTAACTTTTTTTCCATCAATTCTTTGTCGGTAAAATCCGGTTCCGGCTTCTGCTTGTTCGGGAGAAATCTGAAAGCTTTGTGCGCCAACCTGAAAGGTCACTTTTCTGGTGGGGTTGCTTAGGTAATTAGCAGGTAAGCTTTTCAGTAAGGCATAGCAAGCTTCTGCTGTTGCTGGGGTAGTAGCCCAATGATTGGATTTCTTTTGTTGAATTACCCAGCGTATCATCTCAGCCACTTCTTGTTGGTACTTTGAGGTGGTGGCGGTTCCAGCTTCGGAAAGCAATAATAGCATATTGGTTTGCATCGAAAGGGGAGATTCAAATCCACCGGTATAGCCTGTATATTTCCAATACATACCCTGTATCGAATCGCGAACGGCTTTTTCCATTAGGGATGGAATGATTTTTTGTAGGGCAGTATCTTTTTGCAATCCTACGATCATAATCGAAGCAATTTTCGCTTGTAGTTGTTGGTTATATTTTCGCCAGTTGGGGATTACCTCTTTTTCTAACTGTGGTAAGTCTGCGGGATATAGCGAAGGAATATTGGAAAAATGTTTTCTTAGCTGTAAATAATCTATCCAGTTATCGGCAACCATTTTGGTATTGGATTTGGAGGGTACCACGTAATCTTTCATAAAATACAAATGCAGCAGACTATCCATATATCGAATCGCCGGTTGAATCTGGGGTTTTATTTTCTGATGAATATCCGGAATCCATGCCTGAAGTTGGTCTAGCTTGCGCAAACCGTCTAGTATATACAAAGTAGTATATTCATCTGCAGAACCCCCTTTCATCCAGCTAAAACCACCAGAAGGCAATTGAAAAGAAGCAAGTTGTTGGGGAAGTATGGCTAATGCTTCCATCATTCGGGCGCTATCTAATAATTTGCCCAAATTTTTCATTTGTATTTGTTCATCTGCCGACTCTTGCAACCAGGGGGTTTCTTCCTGCAAGAGTGACTGGAGTTGCGGGGAGGAACTCAGCTTACTTTGTAATGCAGTGGTGTCCTTTTTCCACTGTTCAATCACTTTTTTGATGGCAGGAAATTGCTGGAGAATATGAAAGGAGAGTTGATTGGCAAAAAGTCGGTTGCTTACTTGCTCAGCGGTTGGATTATTATTTTCTAGCAAATAGGGGAGGGCTTTCACAATATA
>JBAXQE010000024.1:0-25496 GCA_037131895.1 Chitinophagia bacterium
CGGGCGCACAAGCTCAAACTCAAACTCACTCTGTTTTTTGCAGTTCCTCTCTGGCGTTAGGTAACAACACGGGGAGCATTCCGCTGAAGCTCCAGCGGAGCGGCATCTTACTCTATTTTTTTTCTCACAAATACCATTATATTTGAAAATAAACCCAAACTATCTCGTATGAAGATTTTTATTAATTATTTCTTTCTGTTGCTGATAGGTTGCTTTGCTTTGTCAACCACATCCGCTCAGAATAATGCCGTTACCAAAGCCAACTATGCCCTCGCTGCCCGATTCTCCCCAAAAAAACTGGAGAAACTCATCTTCAGCACCAACGTAGATGCCCACTGGCTTAAAAAGTCGAACCGTTTTTGGTATGTGTACGAAACCACCGCTGGTAAAAAATGGTATATCGTGGATCCTCTGAAGGCTGAAAAGAAACTGCTCTTCGATAATGCCGACCTGGCATCCAAAATCTCAGCTATCGTTAAAGACCCTTTCGATGCACAGCACCTAGGCCTAGATAGTATGCGTTTTATCAAAGACGAAAATACCATCCGCTTTGAAGTGAAAAGTACCCAGGAAATTGAGAAAAAAGATACCGCACAACGCCGCGGAAATGCTACCCCACCAGTTAAAGAAAAGAAAACCTTCTACTTCGAATATAACCTGCTTACCACCGAACTTACCGAGCTAACTGACTTTAAAAAAACCAAGCGCAAACCACAATGGGCTTCTATTTCACCCGATAGCAACTGGGTAGTGTTTGGTAAAAAATTCAATCTTTACTATATGGATAAAGCCAACTACGAAAAGGCTTTATTAAATGAAGACGATAGCACCATCGTAGAAAATGCCCTCACTACCGATGGAATTGAATATTATTCCTATCATAGTGAAGGAGCCCTCGGTGGCGGTGGAGAAAACAACGTAGACAAAGAAAAAAATAAAAACAAACGCAAATCCTCGTTCATTCTTTGGTCACCCGATTCGAAGTATTTTACTCTAACACGCTCCGATAATCGAAAAGTAAAAGATTTGTGGGTTATCAATAGTCTGGCCGATCCTCGCCCCACCCTCGAAACTTATAAATACCTGATGCCCGGTGAAAAAGACAATCCGGTAGAGGAATTGACTTTGTTCAATATGCAAAGCAAATCGCATCAGGTACTGAATACGGGCGCATATAAAGATCAAACCCTCGCAATTTGGAGTGCACCCTCCCTGGCTAGCAGTCGTGACGATGATTTTCGCGCAAATACTTGGCTGGGAACTGCTAAGGGATTTTATTTTACCCGCACCAGCCGCGATTTAAAGCGAATTGATGTATGTATTGCAGACCCTGCTACGGGTGCCGTTAAGCCTCTGATTAAAGAAGCCCTGAATACTTATGTGGAAAATAAAAGACTGGGACTGGTTAATGAAGGCAAAGAATTAATTGAATGGAGCGAACGCGATGGCTGGGCACATTTTTATTTGTATGATGAAAATGGTCAACTAAAAAATCGCATCACCCAAGGCCCCTTCCATTGTGAAGATATTGTAGGCATTGACGAGAAAAAACGTGTACTTTATTTTACTGCCAATGGGAGAGAGGACAATGAAGATCCTTATTACCTGCATGTATATCGCGTTAATTTAGACGGTACCGGCCTGCGTTTATTAAATCCAGGAGATTTTGATCATTCTAATTCTATGAATGATAATCAGCAGTTTTTTGTTGATAATTATTCAAGGGTAAATACCATTCCTCAGTCTGTACTATACAATACCGAAGGAAAGAAAATCATGGATCTTGAAACGGCTGATTTCAGTTCTCTGATGAAAACTCCTTACAAGTTTCCGCAACCTTTTAAAGTGAAAGCAGATGATGGCATTACGGATATTTATGGGGTAATGTATAAACCCTTCGATTTTGATTCTACTAAAAAATATCCCATCATTGAGTATGTTTATCCCGGTCCTCAAACCGAAGCTGTAAATAAAGCTTTTGGCAGAAGTATGGATAAAACCGAACGCCTGGCGCAACTGGGCTTTATTGTAGTAACCCTGGGTAACCGCGGAGGCCACCCTGCTAGAAGCAAGTGGTACCATAACTATGGTTATGGCAACCTGCGAGATTATGGTTTGGCCGATAAAAAAGCAGCGGTAGAGCAATTAGCAGATCAGTATTCCTTCATTGATATCAATAAAGTAGGTATTAACGGACACAGCGGTGGTGGATTTATGAGTACCGCCGCCATGTTGGTATATCCCGATTTCTTTAAAGTAGCCGTTTCTGAATCTGGCAACCACGATAACTCAATTTATAATCGTTGGTGGAGCGAAAAACACCACGGCGTAAAAGAAATTATCTCCGAAAAAGGCGATACCAGTTTCGCCTATGCCATCGAGAAAAATCCCGATCTGGCTAAAAACCTGAAAGGCCACCTGATGCTTTCTACCGGTGATATTGACAACAACGTGCACCCCGCCAATACCATTCGAGTTGCGAATGCATTGATTAAAGCAAATAAGCGCTTCGACTTCCAAATCCTGCCCGGTCAACGCCATGGGTTTGGGGATATGACTGAATATTTCTTCTGGACGATGGCCGATTATTTCACTCGCTACCTGATGGGAGATACTACTGAACGTCCGGTAAACATTGATGAGATGAACCGCGAGATAGAACAGTCCGGTACCAAAGCATCTCCTCCGGCAGCGGCAGGTGGAAGAAGAGGCCCGGAAGAAGAGCAATAATTTTTATTTACTTCCCTAGCTGGCCGTGCGTAACGTTAATCCTTACGCACGGCCTTTTTGTTCAACAGAATGAGTGCTATTAATTTAATCACAAACTTCTTAGTAACTTTGCATTTCTATATTTTGCACTATTAAATTCCGTTATATGGCTGTTCGCACCGATTTGTTTCAGTCACCCGATTATTATCAGGTAGATGGACTGTTAACTGAAGAACAATTGATGATTCGGGAGTCTGTTCGCAATTATGTGAAAAAGCATATATCTCCCATCATTGAAGACTATGCCCAGCGAGCAGAATTTCCAGTGCAAATTGTAAAAGAACTAGGCGACTTGGGTTGTTTTGGTCCTACTGTACCTACCGAATATGGTGGGGGTTCGCTGGATTATATCAGCTATGGTTTGATGATGCAGGAACTGGAAAGAGGCGATAGCGGCGTAAGAAGTACGGCCAGTGTGCAGGGCAGCTTGGTGATGTTTCCTATTTATGCGTATGGTAGTGAAGAGCAACGCAAAAAATATTTGCCCAAACTAGGCAGTGGAGAATGGTTGGGGTGCTTTGGATTAACAGAGCCCGACCATGGAAGCAATCCTTCTGGAATGGTTACCCGCTTTACCGATCAGGGTGATCATGTGGTATTGAATGGCGCCAAAATGTGGATCAGTAATTCTCCCTTTGCACAGGTAGCGGTTGTGTGGGCAAAGAACGAACAAGATGAGATTCAGGGATTGATTGTAGAAAGAGGCATGCCAGGGTTCACCACGCCAACCACCCACGGAAAATGGAGTTTACGGGCTAGTGCTACCGGAGAACTGGTTTTTGATAACGTAAAAGTTCCGAAAGAAAATATTTTACCCAATGTAAAAGGATTGAAAGGTCCGCTCGGCTGTTTATCCAAAGCCCGCTATGGTATAGCCTGGGGTGCATTGGGAGCTGCAATGGATTGTTATGATACTGCATTGCGGTATAGTAAAGAACGCATTCAGTTTTCGAAGCCCATCGCTGGTTTTCAATTACAGCAGAAAAAGCTGGCCGAAATGATTACTGAAATCACCAAGGCACAGTTGATGGTATGGAGATTAGGCACTTTGATGAATGAGGGTAAAGCGACTCCTCAGCAAATTAGTATGGCCAAGAGAAATAGCTGCGAAATTGCTACCCAAATTTGCCGCGATGCCCGCCAGATGTTAGGCGGCATGGGCATTACCGGAGAATACAGCATTATGCGCCACATGATGAACCTAGAAAGTGTTATTACTTACGAAGGAACCCATGATATACATTTATTGATAACCGGAATGGATATTACCGGCCTCAATGCCTTTAAATAATCCGTAGCATGAAAATTTTCCTTGTTGGAATGATGGGTGCCGGAAAAAGCTACTGGAAAAACTGGCTCAGCAAAAAATATTCCCTTCGCGGCTACGATCTCGATTTTTTAATTGAAGCAATGGAGGAACAAACCATCAGCGAAATTTTCGAAACAGAGGGGGAAGATTCATTTCGCAAGAAAGAAGCTGCTATGCTCCGCTTGCTGAAACAGAGCAAAACCTTTGTGGCAGCCACCGGCGGCGGTACTCCTTGTTTTCATAATAATATGGATTGGATGAACCATCAGGGCATCACTATCTGGATTGATGAGCCGGTTTCGATTCTCGTACAACGACTGCAAGCCGAAAAATCGCATCGTCCACTTATCAGTAAATTTAACGATGATGAGTTAGCATCTTATTTGCAACAAAAGTTGAACGAAAGAAGATCTTTTTATATCCAGGCAACCCATCATTTAGAAGGGAAAAATATATCAGAATCCGGTTTTAAAATGATCATTCAAGCCTATGCGTAATACTACTTTGGCACTGGGAGCATTACTTGCGGGCATTACCATTGCTATGGGCGCCCTCGGTGCCCATGCATTAAAAGATATACTGAATGCTGCACAACTGCAAACCTACGAAACCGCGGTTCGCTATCAAATGTATCATGTATTCGCTTTGTTGTTGATTGGCATCTTACAAAATCAATATCCCCATCTTACCCTCAGCATTTGTAAAAAGCTGGTGTTGGTTGGCATGCTGCTGTTTGGAGGTTCTATTTATCTGATTCTGCTACTTACTCACCTCGCCATTGCCATCCCTTTCTGGATTTACCTGATTACACCCATGGGCGGACTATGCTATATTTCGTCCTGGCTGCTTCTGGTTGCCAAATTATACCGGAAATCCCAAAAAGTGGAAAACTGATCAGGGATTTTGCAGTTTTGCACATCTAGGGTGAAATAAGGAAAAGGCCTGAAGCATAACTTATATTTGTTATCATGGCTAACTCTCTAAAAAAGAAAAAAGCGCCTCCACCGCCCGATCCGGCTGAATTAACACCCGATCAGGAACAACCCGTAACGGTAAAGGAAGTGATGCAAGACGAACGTACCAGCAAGGTTACTGGCGTTTTCTTTTTGCTGGTAGCGGCTTTTTTGTTAGTAGCTTTTACCTCTTACATTTTTACCTGGCAGGAAGACCAGGATAAATTGTTCCAGTGGGGCATACGGATATTCGCCGTGAAAAAGCTGCACATGGAAAACCAACTGGGCGCGCTGGGTGCTTTTGTTGCTCATCAGTTTATTTATAATGGTTTTGGACTCGCAGCTTATTTCTTATGCACCACCTTTTTTGTGCTCGGGATGAATTTTCTTTTCGAAAAGAAAGTATTCAGTCTGGCACGCAATATTAAATACGTATTGGTAGGATTGCTTTTGTTCAGTCTCACATTCAGTTTCGCCTTACCCGCCAATGGATTTCCCTGGGGTGGTGCCGTAGGCGATTGGTTGTTGCAATGGATAGGAGGGTGGTTGGGATATGTTGGAACCGCAGCCTTACTAGCAGCTACCTGTTTTGCCTTCTTTATATGGTGGTTCAATCCCAGATTCCGCTGGCCCGCGAAGAAAGTACAACCTGCTCCCACTCCTGTACAGGAAACCGATCATTTTGTGGTACCTGAAGACGATGAGAAACCAGTTTTTCAACAATGGGATAATCAAACCAATCCACTAGAAGGTGCCAAGCTAATGATTCACGATGAGGTGGCTCCTGTTCCATCTGGTAACACCCTCAAACAAAAGCCAGCCGAGTTAGTATTGGATATGGTAGAAGATGAGATGGAAGAGGAAGATGAATTTCCGCTGCATGAAACAGTACCTGTTATCCCTACCAAATCTTCTGCTGCTCCGCTCGAATTAGAAATCAAAGAATCGTCAGCAGAAAAAAAAGAGTCTGATGATTTGCCTACCGGAAGCATCGGAACGAAATACGATGCCACCCTAGATTTAAAGAACTATAAATATCCCTCCCTTTCTTTACTAGAGCAGCATGGCAGTGAAAAAATTGTACACGACCCTCAGGAGTTGGAGACCAACAAAAACCAAATTATTGCTACCCTCAAGAATTACGATATCTCTATTCAGCGGATTGCAGCCACAGTAGGCCCTACCGTTACCCTTTACGAAATTGTTCCCGCACCCGGCGTGCGCATTAGTCGAATCAAAAACTTGGAAGATGATATCGCCCTTAGTTTGGCCGCACTCGGTATAAGAATTATCGCACCCATACCCGGAAAAGGAACCATCGGTATAGAAGTACCCAACGTGCGCAAATCGTTGGTGAGCATGAAAACCCTGTTGGCATCGGATAAGTTTCAATCCAACGCTTACTCTCTACCCATTGCCATTGGTAAAAAAATTGACAATGAGAATTTTATTGTAGACCTCGCCAATATGCCGCATCTGTTAATGGCTGGAGCTACAGGGCAGGGTAAATCAGTGGGAGTAAATGCAATACTGGTATCACTTCTATATAAGAAACATCCTTCTCAACTAAAGTTGGTATTGGTGGATCCCAAAAAAGTGGAGCTTAGTTTGTATCGGGTTATTGAAAAACATTTTCTAGCCAAATTACCCGGAGAGGAAGAATCCATTATTACCGATACCAAAAAAGTGGTGCATACATTAAATGCTTTGTGCATAGAGATGGACAACCGCTACGACCTATTGAAAGAAGCTGGTTGCCGCAATATTCGTGAGTACAACGAAAAGTTCACCGATCGCAAGCTGAATCCGCTAAAAGGTCATCAATACCTACCCTTTATTGTATTGGTAGTAGATGAGTTTGCCGATTTGATAATGACTGCTGGAAAAGAAATTGAAATGCCCATCGCCCGATTGGCACAGTTGGCAAGGGCCATAGGTATTCACTTGATTATTGCTACCCAGCGACCTTCTGTGAATATTATTACTGGAACCATCAAAGCGAATTTCCCTGCACGTATTGCCTTTAAGGTGTCGAGTAAAATCGATAGCCGCACCATCTTAGATGCTGGAGGAGCCGAGCAATTGATTGGTAAGGGAGACATGCTGATAAGTTACGGTGGTGAAATTACCCGATTACAGTGTGCATTTGTTGATACACCAGAAGTAGAAAAGATTTGTGAATTTATAGAAAAACAACCCGGCTATCCCGAACCATTCCGATTGCCAGAATATGTAGATGAAAAGGAACTGGAAGGAAAGGATTTTGATTCCAATAACCGCGATCCACTTTTTGAAGAAGCCGCCCGATTAATTGTGACCAGCCAAATGGGATCCACTTCTTTAATACAAAGGAGGATGAAATTGGGTTACAATCGGGCGGGCAGACTGATGGATCAACTGGAAGCTGCTGGTGTGGTAGGTGCCAATCAGGGCAGCAAAGCCCGGGAAGTATTGTTTAAAACAGAAGCCGAATTAGCACAGTTTTTATTACAATTGTAATATTTAGCCACCATTTTGGCAATTTTACCGAAATCTTCGATTAAAGAAATGATATCCTGTATCTTTGAACGCTTTAAAAAATAACCCGCATGAAACAACTATTGCTGTTGGTAATGATGGCTTCGATTTCGATGGTTGCCTTGGCTCAAAATGATCCTGCTGCTAAAAAAGTATTGGATGCCGTTGGCGCCAAAGTAAAAGCTTCTAAAGGTATTTCTGCGGCCTGTAACCTGGTTTCCATCAGCAGTAAGGGAAAACAAAATGGTAGCAAGTCTATATCCGTTCTCATGAAAGGAGAAAAATACCAAATGAAGCAGGGCAAGATGGAAGTGATTTGCGATGGACAAAATGTGTATAGCTTCGATGGCGACAAAACGATTACCAAAACATCCGTTTCAGAAAGTGCGAATTCTCTCAATCCACAAAAACTGTTATCTGGAGCTTACGATAAAGATTTCACCTATAAATTGTTATCAACCCCCGGCAGTTTTTACGAGATTGAAATGAAGCCGATTGATACCCGGAAAAATTTTCAGAAAGTAAATCTGTTTGTCGACAAAGCGAAAAGCACCATTTCTAAGGCGCGCATATTGGATAAGAGCAATAATGTTACCGAATTGAAAATTCAAAATATGAATTTCAATGCCGCCATTCCCGAGAACAGCTTTGTATTTAACAAGGCGAAATATCCTAAAGACACGGAGATTCTTGATTAAGCTTTCTATACCTATTTTATTAAGTAGGTTACGCCCTCTATTGCCAATTCTGTTTGCGTAAATACTTGTTTGGCTTCTTGTTCAAAGGGAGCAACTTCTTCGTATTTACTGCTGAAATGCCCTATCAATAAGCGTTTCACCCCTGCTAATGTGGCAATGGTTGCAGCTTGCTGTGCAGTGGAATGATATCGGTCGTACGCACGATCTTTTAAATCGTGCAGGTAAGTAGACTCATGATACAGCAGGGTAACCGACTGTATTTGGGCGGCCAACTCGGGTAAAAAGCGGGTATCAGAACTGTACGCATAACTCACCGCCGGGGACGCAGCAATGGTTACGGAATCATTCGAAATGTATGCCCCGTTTGCTGCGTTGTAATCATAGCCTTTTTGCAACTGCTCATAAAAAGCCGCAGGAATTTGATGCAACAACACTTTTTCCCGATCTATTTTGCGGGGCATTTTCTTTTCCCTTACCAAACATCCCCAACAACTAATGCGATGCTCAACCGGAAAACAGGCAATGGTGAACGAGCGAGTTTCTACCAGTATTCCGGGTTGTTCTAGTAGTATGTATTGAATGGGGTAGGGCAGGGCAATACCTGCAGCAGCTAGTTGTAATTGGATAATTTCAGGCAATCCATGCGGGCACATAATCACCAACTCATGCTTGCGATTCAGTAATCCCATACTGGTAAGAAAACCTATTAAACCAAAATAATGATCGCCATGCAAATGAGAAATAAATATATAGTTTATTTTACTTATGCGAATCTTATATCGCGAAAGTTGCATCTGGGTACCCTCACCACAATCAATCAACATCAGTTGATCTTTCATGGTAAGCACCTGAGCTGTCGGATGTCGTCCGAAAGCCGGTAAGGCAGAATTATTACCCAAAATTGTAACGGCTAACATGTAAATCGGGTGAATGAGGATAATGGAATACCAGTTATAAAGACAAATTTAATTATCAATAGCTGCATTAATGCATCATTTTCAGCCAAATACGTGTATTTTACTCGAAAATTGTTCAAAAAAATTACATTCTTCCTGTAAAATACCGGCAAAATGCTTACCTTTGCAGCCGATAAAAAAAGAAGAAAATTTACCGGAGTCTTTAAAATTTTTCAGATGTCTCATTTAACTATTGATCAAAAAAAAGCCATTTTTACCAAATACGGAGGAAGTACCACGAATACTGGTTCCGTTGAAGCACAAGTGGCACACATCACCCAACGTATCTCTCAAATTTCCAGTCACCTACAGGCTAACAAGCACGACCACTCTACACAACGTGGTTTGATGCGCCTGGTAGGTCAGCGCAAAAGATTGCTCGCCTATCTGCAGAAGCATAATCTGCAGGGTTATCGCGCATTGATTGAACAGCTGGGATTAAGAAAATAATTTCATTCAACTTTGTACGCTAAACCCAACTGATATAAACACGGTTGGGTTTAGTTGTTTGAAGTGATTCCTGTTCATTAGCTGCCAGCTATCTGCTTGGCTATCTATGTTCCCTAATCTTTTAAACGATTTATATGTTATCACAAAAAATTAATGTTGACTTTCAGCACGATGGTCAACCTACTATCACCCTCGGAACCGGAAAGTTGGCCCGCCAGGCCGATGGCGCCGTTACCGTTACGCAGGGTAATTGCATCTTATTAGCTACCGTTGTTGCCAATAAAGACCCAAAAGAAGGTCAAGATTTCTTTCCCCTAAGTGTAGATTATCAAGAAAAATTTGCTTCCGCCGGAAGAATCCCTGGTTCTTTCTTTAAGAGAGAAGCTCGCCTGAACGATTACGAAATTTTAACCAGCCGCTTAATCGATCGCGCCCTGCGTCCATTATTTCCAGAAGATTATTTATGTGATGTGCAGGTTTTGATCAGCTTGGTTTCTAGCGACCCGGAAATTATGCCCGACAGTTTAGCTTGTTTGGCGGCTTCTGCAGCTTTGGCTGTTTCTGATATCCCCATTAAAGAAATTATCAGTGAGGTTCGTATTGCCCGTATCAATGGTGCTTTCGTAATCAACCCTACCCGCACCCAATTAGAAACTGCCGATATGGATTTTCTGATTGCTGCCACCCAAAAGAATCTGATGATGGTAGAAGGTGAATCGAAAGAATGTTCCGAAGCCGATTTAGTAAAGGCCCTAGAACTAGCTCACGAAGCCATCAAAATACAAATCAAAGCACAGCATGAACTGCGTAAGCAAGTAGGCGTTACTGGTAAGCGCGATTATAAAAAGCCTGAATCTGATCAGGAACTCAACGAAAAAGTAATCGCATTTGCCAAGCAAAAAGTGTACGATATTGCGCGGGCAGGTTCCGGTAAAAACGATCGCAGTTTGGCATTTAGCCAAGTGAAAGATGAACTGATGTTACACCTTGGCGCTGAGATTACCGATCTTCAAAAGAAATTGGCTAAAAAATATTACGAAGACCTGAAATGGGAAGTAGTAAGAAATATGATGCTAGAAGACAGAATCCGTTTGGATGGTCGTCAACTCGATCAGGTTCGTCCGCTCGCCATGGAAACAGAACCCCTGCCATCTCCTCACGGCTCTGCCTTATTCACCCGTGGTGAAACACAATCGCTTACTACTGTTACCTTTGGAACCAAACTGGATGAATTGTTGATAGAAAGTGCTGCCAAATCTGTGTATTCTCCTTTTATTCTCCATTATAATTTCCCTCCCTTCTCAACCGGTGAAGTGAAAATGATGCGTGGTGTTGGTCGTAGAGAAGTAGGTCATGGTAACCTGGCCCTCCGTAGTTTAAAGCAAATGATGCCCGGAAACGAGTATGCCTATACGGTGCGTATTGTAAGTGATATTTTAGAAAGTAATGGTTCCTCTTCAATGGCTACCGTTTGTGCCGGTTCACTTGCGCTGATGGATGCAGGTGTGCCTTTTAAAAAGCACGTGAGTGGGGTTGCCATGGGATTGATTACGCGCGAAGATGGTAAATATGCCATCCTTACCGATATCTTGGGTGATGAAGATCATTTGGGTGATATGGACTTTAAAGTAACCGGTACCCGCGATGGAATTTGTGGCGTGCAAATGGATATTAAGGTAGATGGACTTAGCATGGCAGTGATGATGGAAGCATTAGAGCAAGCCAGAAAAGGTCGTCTCCATATCTTGGATGCCATGTACGAATGTATCCCTGCTCACCGTGCAGATGTAAAACCACATGCTCCTCGTATGATTAAACTGATTATCGATAAAGAATTTATTGGTGCAGTAATTGGGCCAGGCGGTAAAGTGATTCAAGAAATTCAGCGTGAGACCGGTGCCACCATCAATATTGAAGAAGTTGGCAATACCGGAGAGGTAAGCATATTCTCTGCCAATCAGGAAAGCTTAGACAAAGCCGTTCGTTGGGTGAAGAGCATCACGGCTGTTCCTAATGTGGGTGATGTGTATGAAGGTCCGATTAAAGGCATTAAAGAATTTGGTGCGTTTGTAGAATTCATGCCGGGCAAACAAGGTTTATTGCATATCAGCGAAATCAGCTGGAAGCGCCTCGAAACCATGGATGGAATTTTTAAAGAAGGTGATATGGTAAAAGTAAAACTGGTAGGTTTAGATCCCAAAACCGGTAAATTTAAACTCAGCCGTAAAGCACTGATGCCAAAACCAGAAATGAAACCCCGCTCCGGTGATGAAACCTCCGGTAACGGAGAAGAAGCTTAATTAATTACAAAGCCCCATTTGGGGCTTTTTTTTAAATACTATGGATACTCGTACCTGCGCCATCACTATTCAAGCAAGTTCTGATTTACAAGAGCTGCTGGTCGCTCAATTAAGTGAAATAGGTTTTGATGGCTTTGAACAAACCGAAACTACCCTAATTGCCTATATGGAGGAAGCTGCCTTTAACTCAGCTAACTTAGAATTAATATTGAATCAATATAGCTTAACTACTTCTAAATCAATAATTGAAAAAACCAATTGGAACGCTGTTTGGGAAAGCAATTTCCAGCCAATTCAAATCGGCAATCGGCTAGGAGTTCGGGCACATTTTCATCCCCCCATTGCTGGTGTTGAACAGGAAATCATTATCACTCCCAAAATGAGTTTCGGCACTGGTCATCATGCCACCACTTCTCTGGTGATGGAAATGATGTTCGCAATTAATCTACAAGATCAGTCGTTATTAGATTTTGGCACAGGTACCGGAATATTAGCCATACTAGGTAAAATGTTGGGGGCAAAAACGATCCTCGCAGTTGACAATGATGATTGGTGCATAGAAAATGCGCTAGAGAATTGCAAAGTGAACGGGGCAGGCGACATTGAGGTAGTATTATCCGATCGGCCCATACCTGGCAGGAACTTTAACACCATACTGGCCAATATCAATCGGCATATCTTGCTGGAGCACTTGCCCGCTCTGGTAAAACAATTGAACCCAGGTGGACAATTGATTATCAGTGGGTTGCTTAAAGATGATGAAGTTGAATTAGAAGTATTTTGCAATAATTTGGGGTTATTGTCTATAAATAAAGGAGAGAAAAATGGGTGGATTGCCCTTGGGTTTCTGCTACCTATTGCTATTTGATAATATTTTTGTAACTTTATAAACTCACTACTTTGAAATAATTCATTATGAATGAGTTACTCTTAATTTGTTTGGCGTATTTGATTGGTTCTATCCCTACAGCCGTTTGGGTAAGTAAATCTATTTTCGGGATAGATATTCGTGATTATGGCAGTGGAAATTCCGGAGCTACCAATACATTTCGGGTACTTGGTTCAAAATGGGGTTCTTTAGTTATGTTAGTGGATGTTGTGAAAGGGGTAGTTGCCACTTCTTTGTATATTTTAATGCCCACATATTTATCCAATGAATTGCTGAGAACCAACTTTATGATTGGGTTGGGTTTGGCAGCTGTGATTGGCCATATATTCCCTATATGGGCCTCTTTTCGGGGTGGTAAAGGGGTAGCAACCCTATTGGGGATGGCCATTGCTATTCAGCCTTTGGTTGCTGCCTGTTGCTTGGTAGTGTTTTTTATTGTTTTGTTCCTTACTCGCTTTGTGTCGCTGAGTTCCATATTAGCGGGGATATCCTTTATGGTATTTATCCTCTTCATTTTTAATGAAAAAGAACCGCTCTACCGCATTTTCGCTGTATTGGTTGCCCTAATGGTAATGCTTACGCATCAAAAGAACATCGGTAGAATCTTCCGTGGAACCGAAAGCAAAATACCCAGTAATCGCCATAAAAATCGATCGCGGGTAGATTAAATGTATGCCGATTTACACCCTTTTTCTTTCCCTGAAAAGCCAATTTCCTACTAAAACACTAGTAAACACTGCATTTTATTGATTTTTTTTGGAATTAAAATTCATAAAACGTTCATTTCCAGTAACAATTTTTTAACTTTGCACCCCATTCCCTCACCAGAACGCTTAGGCAATATGTTCAATCAGCCCATCTTTGAAAAATTACAGTTGAAAGATGAAAAGAATATCCTGATTCAGGGCTTACCATCTTCCATCGAAAAGCAATTCTCTAAATTAAACTACTCCAAAAACATCACGCCCCTGTTAAAAAGCAGAAAAGTTGATTTTGCTTTGTTGTTTGCGTTGAGTCAGCACCAACTGAATAATATCCTTAGAGAAGTGTTTCCTGCTATTCACGATGAAACCAAACTTTGGATTTCGTATCCGAAAACGGCCAGTAAAATTGTGAGTGATTTGAACCGCGATTGCAGCTGGGAAGAATTATACAAAAAAGACTATACCTGTGTTCGCCAGGTTATTTTAGATCATGTGTGGACGGCCATGCGTTTCATCAAAACATCCCAGGTTCCTAATCAGGACAGGGCCTTTGCCGAAACGAATGCTAATCATTCACTGTCTTTCAATAAAAGTTTAGTGGTTCCCCCCATTGAATTGGGAAAACTCTTTACCAAACATAAGGAGGCACAAGAATTTTTTACCTCCCTGCCAGTTACCAACCAAAAAGAATATTGTAGCTGGATTGAATCTGCTAAAAAGGCAGAAACCCGACAAATGCGATTGGAAAAAGCTTTAGAGCGTCTATTGGCAGGAAAAAATAATCCGGCAGAGAAGTAGTAACTTTACCTATGTCGGCTATTAATATTGAAATCAAAGCTCGTTGCTTTCACCCTGAAAAAGTGGAAGCTTTTTTATTGGAAGCAGGTGCCCGTTATGTAGGATTGGATACCCAAAAAGATACCTACTTTGAAGTTCCTGGTGGCCGATTAAAATTACGCCAAGGCGCCATTGAAAATAACTTGATTTTTTATCAGCGTGCCGATGGGGAAGGACCCAAAACTTCACATTTTTATTTGTCTCCCGTTTCGGATGGAGAATCATTAGAAACCTTATTATCAGCAGCCCTCTCCGTGAAAGTTGTGGTAGAAAAGCATCGAAAGATATTCTTTATCGAGCATACCAAATTCCATATTGATGAAGTACCTGGTTTAGGAACTTATGTAGAAATAGAAGTGAGTAACCTCCATCATCCCAATTTAACCCGGGTTTCTATGGAAGCGGATTGTAACCGATATATGGAAGCTCTAGGCATAGCACCTGAACACCTGATTGCCAATAGCTATAGCGACCTATTGATAGAGAAAAATCAATAAAATTATTTTACAATTACCGCACCTATTTGGCGGGTCAGTTCCATTTCTACCTGCTTCAGGTGTTTATGAATTTCGAGGAACTTTTTGATGGAATCTCCCGAAGCCGTTTCCAGATCGCGCTGATTTTCTTCCATCATTTTTTTAACTTTTCGCAGCTTAAAATAATTCACGCTATGTTCTACATCCTGTTTACTATTGGGGGTATGAATGTTATGGCGACTCTGCATGTATTCGTTCCACCTCCGACTAAGCTCAAACGGGAAGGAGCAAATTTCTAATGTATGGTTTCGAATCTGCTCATCTTCGTGGTAGAGGAATGTTTGCATGGTGGGTTCTAAACCTTGCTGATAACCATTTTGAAACTCGTTAAAAAATTTCTCCATCAACGGCACTTCAAATTGAAATTCCATCAGCTCACTAAAAATATATTGAGCAACCTTAGTTTCTGAATCCCATTCATGTAACCCATATAACAACAATACCCGAATGATATTCTTCTCAGGAATCTCATCCAGGGTTAATAAATCCAGCGTATTTTCTTCCTCTGGTGGTGGAGCAGGTTGCTGCCCAATGTTTTCAAAACCACCCTGCTCATTTACCGCAAATTTTTTATCCTCCTTACCCAGCCGATCCCGCTTGAATTTATTTACCAGCGAAGTGAGTCCTGCCTCATCAATCTTTAACAACGCAGCACACTGCCGCACATAATCTTGCTGACGGGTAAAGTCTTCCAACTTATTCAGCTTACTCAACGTTTCTGCCATCTGATTTACCACAGCACTCTTGCGACTCACATCTTGTCCTGCTTCCTGCAACATTACCTCCAGCTGAAAGAGAATAAAATCTTTCTTATGTGTCTGAATAAAGTCTCGAAATGGGGTCGTACCCACTTTATTCACATAACTATCCGGATCTTCTCCATCAGGAATCAATACTAATTTTACCTGTAAACCCTCTTCCAAGGCAAGGTCTAATCCCCGCAGCGCCGCCTTGATACCAGCCTGGTCGCCATCGTAAATAATAGTAATATTCTGCGTATACTTTCTAATCAACCGAAGCTGATCGATGGTTAAAGAGGTTCCTCCACTAGCCACCACATTTTCTACACCGGCTTGGTGCAAACTAACCACATCCGTATATCCTTCTACCAACAAACACTCATCGGCTTTATCAATAGCCGACTTGGCGAAATACATACCATACAACAATTTGCTCTTGCTGTAAATTTCATTCTCGGGCGTATTGATGTATTTGGGTCCAGTGGTATGTTTGCCAATAACTCTTGCACCAAAACCCACAATCTTTCCGGTGATGCCATGGATGGGAAAAATGATTCTTCCCCGGTAATTATCAACCAAAGAATCGGTTCTTTGCACTACCAGTCCGGTTTTCACCAATAACTCGGTAGTAAACTGGTTGGCCAATAGCTCCTTCGCCAAAATATCGCGCTGATCGGGATGATAGCCTACCTGAAATTTTTGCAAAATGGCTTCCCGAAAACCTCTTTCTTCCAGATAAGATAGTGCGATGGATTTACCTTCCTCCGTTTCAAATAAACTTTTCGTATAAAATTTCTGAGCAAACTGATTGATGATGTATAAACTATCCGAAGTAAGTATCCGTTGTTGCTGTTCGGGTGTAACTGCCGTTTCTTCAATGGTAATATTATACCGGTTGGCCAACCAGCGAAGTGCGTCTGCATAACCCACTTTCTCATGCTCCATCACAAAGCCAATGGCATTGCCACTCTTGCCACAACCAAAACATTTATAAATTTCTTTGCTGGGTGAAACGGTGAAGGAAGGGCTTTTTTCGTTGTGGAAAGGACAAAGCCCCATATAATTGCTGCCACGCTTCTTCAGCTTTACAAATTCACCCACCACATCAATGATATCAATGCGACTGGTAATCTGTTGTATGGTTTGTGGGGAAATCATTTGTTATTGTCTGAATGTACAAAATTACAACAAGCGTTGCATAAACATCTCGTGAAAGTAATTTACGCAGGGTAACCGCGTATTTACCGAAACAATAGTAGGTAAAAAGCGATTGCCAAAAGGGCAGTGATTGTAAGGGATATCAGAATTTGACGTGTAGGCCATCCGGAGGGATAAGCTGGTTGCTTGCAGGCTGCTTCAATCTGATTGAGCAACTCAGAGTTTCCCTCGCTTAATTCGCTTAATTGGCGTCGTGCAGTCTCTCTGCGGCTTTCTGGTACTAAGAGTAGGCAAGGGATGAGAGATGCTATTAGCTCATCCTTGGTAGCTGTGGGTAATGTAAGAAGTTGAACCAACCGTTTGGCTCGAGTAATCAGTTGAAAAAAATATATGGCATAACCCTCGGTATCATATCGATAAGGGTCGGTATGCTTTACCCATTCCTGTAATGCCATTATATGCAAACGCAGTTGTTCCCATTGTACAATTGGTTCATTCGAAGGCAGTTCTACGGAAATCTCCCGATGATAGGCTGCCCGCTTGGCGGGGTCTGACAAAACCTGGTAT
This sequence comes from Chitinophagia bacterium, assembly GCA_037131895.1. GTDB lineage: Bacteria > Bacteroidota > Bacteroidia > Chitinophagales > Chitinophagaceae > Sediminibacterium. Next base: position 17,384 of record JBAXQE010000024.1, read on the forward strand.
GCTTCCAGTATTTGCTGAAAAACATCGGATTTTTTGGTATCGATGCCTGTTTTATCGGGGTGATGCTGATGCGCTAGTTTCCGGAAACTCCATTTGATTTCATCCATAGTAGCTTCCACAGCAAGGCCAAGCACGGCATAATAATCCTTTTGACCATATGTATTATTTATGCCCACTAAATATGGGTTTCAGGATGGTCATCGTCTAATAATTCCCGTTCAATAGCTTCCATTTGCAAAATATCCCAAGCCTCCGATTCGGTAGGGGTTATATTCAACATTTCTAACACTTCCGACTCGTCTAAAAAGGCTTCCACATCCGGCTGTAAACAACAAATTACAAAAGAGGCTCCCGACTCATAAAACTGCTGCTGGGTATTGAATAATAAGTTGGCACCATCGGCAGAAATTGACTTTATCGCATTCATATTCAATACGATATCTTTTTTGGGAGAAGACAGACAAGTTTGACAATAAGCGTACCAGTCTGCTGCTAAATTGTCAGTTAATTCATCCAATAAGGGGGTAACAACGGTAAATTTTTCTTTGGTATCAATTTTGACTTGCATAATTGGGTGAGTTAGATTAACATTTTGTGCATAAGTGCCGAGCAACAGCACTCAAAAATATTCGTTATCATTGTATAAATCCAAATTTATAACATGGATCATAATTTTTCATCACAGGTTAAGGAAATCATTTCATATAGTAGAGAAGAAGCATTGCGGTTGGGAAATGATTTTATAGGTACCGAGCATCTGCTCTTGGGAATGATTCGCGAGGGAGAGAACACTGCCATAAAAGTGTTGCGTCATTTAAATGTTGACTTGTTAGAGTTACGCAAAGAAGTTGAACTGGCAGTGAAGGATAAAACCGGAAAAAACATCGCCAATATCAACAATTTACCCCTCACCAAACAGGCCGAGAAAGTTATTCGCGTTACGGTGTTGGAAGCAAAAGCACAGAAAAGTCAAACTGTTGAAACAGAGCACCTCATGCTCAGTATCCTCAAGAATAAAGAGAATGTAGCCACGCAAATTTTAAATCAATTTGATGTGGATTACGATTTATTTCGCACCGAACTGGGTATGGTGGGAACAACCAATCCAGCCCCCCGCAACGAATTTGGGGAAGATAATGATGATGAGTTTGACGAAGAAAGAAGAAATGCCGGTTCTCAGCAAACGAAAGGTAAAGCAGGACCGAATATTAAAAGTAAAACTCCCGTGCTCGATAATTTTGGCCGAGACATTACCAAATTAGCAGAAACCGGTTCACTCGATCCCATTATCGGTCGAGAACAAGAAATCGAGCGGGTTAGTCAGATATTAAGCCGCCGTAAGAAAAACAACCCCATTTTAATCGGAGAACCTGGAGTGGGTAAAACGGCCATTGTAGAAGGTCTTGCATTACGAATCGTTCAACGCAAAGTGAGTCGAGTGTTATTCGATAAGCGAGTGATATCATTAGATTTGGCAGCCCTGGTGGCAGGAACCAAATATCGCGGACAGTTTGAAGAGCGGATGAAAGCCATCATGAACGAGCTCGAAAAAAACCGTGATGTAATCTTATTCATCGACGAAATTCATACCATAGTGGGTGCAGGTGGTGCCAGTGGTTCATTGGATGCCTCGAATATTTTTAAACCATCCTTAGCACGCGGAGAACTCCAATGTATTGGCGCTTCTACACTAGATGAATATCGCATGTACATCGAGAAAGATGGAGCACTCGATCGTAGATTTCAAAAAGTATTGATTGAACCCCCTTCCGTTGAAGAAACTATCCAGATTCTTACCAATATAAAAAGTAAGTACGAAGATTTTCACAGTGTAACCTATTCCGATGAAGCAATTATCTCTTGCGTTAAGCTGAGTGATCGTTATATGACGGATCGTTTACTTCCCGATAAAGCGATTGATGTTTTAGATGAAGTAGGTGCAAGAGTGCACTTGAAAAATATCAATGTGCCCAATGAAATCGTTGATCTGGAAAAAAAGATTGAAGATATCAAAATTGAAAAAAATAAAGTTGTTAAAAGTCAGCGATTCGAAGAAGCAGCAGCTTTGCGGGATACTGAAAAGAAACTAGGGGAAGAACTAGAAAAGGCCAAACTAACCTGGGAGGAAGAAAGCAAGCATCGCAGATTCCCCATTTCCGAAGAAAACATTGCGGAAGTGGTAAGTATGATGACGGGGATTCCTGTTAAACGGATGGTGCAGGCTGAAACCGAAAAACTGCGCCGCATGAGTGAAGACATGCAGCAGATGGTGATTGGTCAAAACGAAGCTATTCAAAAAGTGGTGAAAGCCATACAACGTAATCGTGTAGGTTTGAAGGATCCAAAAAAACCAATTGGAACCTTTATATTCCTCGGACCCACGGGTGTAGGTAAAACTGAATTAGCGCGTTCGTTGGCCCGGCATATGTTCGATTCCGATGATGCACTCATTCGCATTGATATGAGTGAGTACATGGAGAAATTCACCGTGAGCCGCTTAATTGGTGCCCCTCCCGGATATGTAGGATATGAAGAAGGAGGCCAATTGACCGAAAAAGTAAGAAGAAAACCTTACTGCGTAATTCTATTGGATGAAATTGAAAAAGCACATCCGGATATTTACAATATTTTATTGCAGGTGCTAGATGATGGTCAGTTAACAGATGGTTTGGGAAGAAAAATTGACTTCAAGAATACCATGATTATTATGACCTCCAATATCGGAGCCCGTCAATTGAAAGATTTTGGCGATGGCGTTGGATTTGCAACAGCCACCCGTATGGAAAATGCAGAGGAGAATAATAAAGCCGTGATTGAAAAAGCACTTAAGAAAACATTCTCTCCCGAATTCTTAAATAGAATTGATGATGTGGTAGTATTTAATTCGCTGAGCAAAGAGAATATTTTCAACATTATAGATATTTTGATGAAGGGCGTTGATAAACGTTTACATGCCATCGGATTTGGTTTGGAAATAACATTAGCTGCCAAAGAATTTATTGCCACTAAAGGATACGATTCGCAATTTGGTGCTCGACCATTACACAGGGCCATTCAAAAATACCTCGAAGATCCTTTGGCGGAGGAAATTCTCAATATGAACATCAAGGAAGGGGATGTATTGGTAGCCGACCTAGTAGGAGATGAGAATAAACTCACTTTCACGTTTAAAGATCGGGTAATAGAAGATACGCCGGAAGTTAAAGAATCCTAAGAGCTATTGTCCCCAACGATACGTATCTATTGATAGATTCGCCAAATCGAGTACTCGGTCTACAACGGTATTTACTAAGGCTTCTATGGTTGTGGGATTACTGTAAAATGACGGGGTAGCCGGACAGATAATACCACCAGCCAGGGTAATCGTTTCCATATTGCGAATATGGATCAGGTGGTAGGGCATTTCGCGGGGAACTAGTATCAGTTGTCTTCTCTCTTTCAGCATTACATCGGCAGCTCGGGTAATTAAATCGTCGCTAATGCCGCCTGCAATTCGGCCAAGGGTACCCATACTACATGGGATAACAATCAAACTATTATAGCGGGCAGAGCCAGAGGCAAAGGGGGCTGAAAAATCATTTTTCTCAAAAAACCGAAAGGGATAGCGGCTATAATCGTCGTTGTTCAACTCAGAGCGCCAGATATAGCGGGCATTATCGCTCATTACCACCGAAATCTCTTCGGTTTGAGATTGCAGTGTAACTAGTTTATCTAATAATTGCTTGGCATAAATGGCACCACTGGCTCCCGTGATGGCAATAGTTATTTTTTTACCCATATCTATTAATAACAAGGTTGTACGCTAATAGTTCAGGTTAAGAATTCCCTGAATGCGAAAGCAGCCTCAATGGTAAGCCGCAATCAATTATGCATACATAATTTCGTAGTACTCATGTGCCATCCGATTACTGTCGAACTGGAACCGCACATCCCGCATACCATTTTGCTGAATCTGACGCCAGGTATCGAAATTCTCGTAGTACATAGGTAGAATCTGCTCATTCAGGATTTCATAAACTTTTTTCAAATCGTATTCATCCTGCTCATGCACCGACATGTTATCGTAATCGGCTTTTGGCACAACAAAGCCATTGTTACCATGGTTGATGAATTCGGGAATCCATCCGTCGTCGGTAGAAAAATTAACAGCACCATTCATTGCGGCCGTCATACCGCTGGTTCCAGATGCTTCGCGGGGTACTCGGGGGTTGTTGAGCCAAACATCTGCAGCCTGTTTCATGCGTTTGCTGAGACCGAGTTCATATCCAATCAACACAGAAACATTCTTATAATTTTTGCTCAGATGTACCAGTTTATTGAATTCCGAAATGGCTGGATAATCAGCAGGGTAGGGTTTACCAGCCCAAATGATTTGAACAGGATATTTAGTATTGGAGAGTAATTGTTCAAACCATTCCATATTATACGTGAGCATGTCGGCACGTTTATATCCAGCAAATCTTCTGGCCCAAACAATGGTTAGCACATTGGGATCCATTACTTTACCTGTTTGGTCGGCCACAATTTCAAAAGCTCTCTTCTTCAGATATTTTTTCCGATCATCAAATACCGCATCATTTCCTTCTTCCATTGCTCGGTATAATTGCTTATCACTCCAATACCGCCAGTTTTGGGCATTGGTGATGGATGTGATAGGACAAATTCCTTCTTGGTTCTTCCACATTTCATTGCTCACAACACCATGCAAAGCCGATACACCATTGGCTTTCCGAGCAAAACGCAAGGCAGCTAGGGAGTGGTTAAACTGATCGTCTTTGATGCCAGTTATTTTGCGCACTTCATCAATTGAGAGGCCACAGAAATAACTCATTTTATTGCAAAGATAAATATCATGTTTCTCGTTACCGGCTTCTTCGGGTGTATGGGTAGTGAAAACCAAGTGTTCCCGAACTTTTTCAATACTCTTGAATTTATTCAACAAGTAAAAGGCTGAAGAAATACCATGCGCTTCATTCAAATGATACACTTCTGGATTGAATCCCAGCTCGTCTACCAATTTCGCTCCGCCCACGCCTAATAAAATAAACTGTGCCACTTTTGTAGCCACATTCGCATCGTACAAGCGATGCGTAATGGTTTGGGAAACATAATCGTTCTCGGGTAAATCGGTGCTCAATAAAAACAGGGGAGCACTGTTAAAAGTGGTAGGATTCAAGTAATAGGCTTTCACCCATACCGGATGTTCGTGAATAAGAATTTGAAACTTGATATCAGTTTCTTCTAAAAAGCTGTAGATTTTTTCCATGAAGGTTACTTCAAGGGTTTGATCTTGATTGCGGGCCTGATCGTAATAACCATATTTCCATAATATGCCTACGCCAATTAAATTTTGGCGCAATTCATATGCACTACGCAAATGCGAACCGGCCAAAAATCCTAATCCACCGCTGTATATTTTTAATGGCTGATGTATAGCGAACTCCATGGAAAAATACGTAACCCGCTTTTTGTATTGTTCGTTGATATCATACGGAACTTTGTACGATCTAAAACTCATAACCATTTGATTTTGAATAAATAATTTGCAATATACACCAAAAAAAATAAAATGTACTTATTACACATTAGCGAACGCTAGTGGAAGGTGTTTTCAACTTAGGAATTTTTCGGCTGGGTTTCTTCCTTTTGGGGAACTGTTCATCTAGCAAACACTTGATACCACGGTAGTTTCCGCAAGAGCCGGTTTCTTTACATTCAATTCCATTATCGGTGAAATTAAAATTCACCACACAGGGATTTCCAGATTGTTTGAAAACACCCTTTCGAGTGCCAGTGAGTTGAAGGGTACCTTTTATTTCACCAATGCAAGTGCCATCGTTTTTTTCTACATGTAAAAAGAAAAGTAATTTACCCGCACTACTACCATCGCGCACAGCAATAAAATTTTTCTTGTCACTGCCATAATCCCAGCTAAGCGGATGTAGGGCAGGAAAACTATCAATTGGATTTATTACCACATTCATTTTAGTGTCTTCATTCGAATCGTTTATGATTACCATAAATTTTCCTTCCGTAGGATAAATCCATCCTGTTTTGGTATAAATCGATTCCAAATCCTTTCCCGTTTTTTCACGCACCACCAGAAACGTTGGTTCCCGGTTAATATGAACGTAATGACGATAACCATCCGCTTGTTGATTATACAAAAAAGCTTTACTATCTAAATATTCATTTTTTGGAGAAGTAACAATTACAAACAAATGAGCTTCCTGAGACGGAGTGAGAGAAATGAATAAAAGATAAACCTCATTGGTTTTGGTAATTTTTCCAAGTGCTCTAAATTGGGTTCCTTTTTTTTGTTTTCCCACCAATGATTTTAGAGAACTATCTGGAAAAAATTGGGTAAAAGCTTTATAACCAATTTCCGTAGTATCGGATAATTGAATCAGATTGGTATCTGCAATTACAATGGGTAGCTTTATTTCAGTAAACAAAACCAAAAAATTAGATGGTTTTAGAGTGGTATTGCCGGAATAGTCTGCCGGCTGCTGGCTGCAGCCCAACCAGGCAAATAAACATATGCATACCCCCAAACGAACATATTTAAACATGGAACCCATTTGAAGTAGGATTGTGAATCGATTCAGGTTAAAAATAAGGTTTTCAATGTAAATGGGAAATAATATTGCATCAACTGCATATTAAATCTTTTTCTTACTAAATAGTTTTGTTAATATTATTGTATTTTAAAAATAAATTTTAGATTTGTCTAAATTTTATTTTAACTTTTATGCAATATACTATTGCCGAAGAAAATTATATCAAATCTGTATATCACTTGCAGCAACAATCTGCACTGGTTGCCACCAACCATCTAGCCGAAGCCTTGCAAACCCAGCCGGCCTCTGTAACGGATATGGTTAAGAAATTAACGAATAAAAAACTAGTGCATTACGAACGCTATAAGGGTGTACGCTTGAATGCGGCAGGTAAGCGGTTGGCTTTACAAATCATTCGTAAACACCGGCTTTGGGAGTATTTTTTGGTAAACACACTTGAATTTGGTTGGGATGAAGTGCATGAAGTAGCCGAGCAACTGGAACACGTGAGCAGTACTAAATTAATTGAACAACTCGATCGTTTTCTCGGGTATCCCCGTTTCGATCCACATGGAGATCCTATTCCCGATAAGCAAGGGAAACTGGCTTACCAACAGCGTTTACCCTTATTAGACCAACCCCAACAAAAATTACTTGAAATTACTGCAGTAGGGGATGAGTCTCCGGCTTTATTGGAAATGTTAGCTCATCATCAAATTCAATTGGGTACTCGTTTATGTATTCTGCGATCTTTTAACTTCGATGGTTCTATAGAAATTTCCGTATCCAATCAAAAACCTGTTACCATAAGCCACCATTTGGCAAAAACTTTATTGGTAAAACTAATTGAACATGATTAACCCTACTTCGTCTCACCATTCGCTCAGCGAAGTACATGAAACAGTTGATACCACGCTTCCAAGAAAGGGATGGAAACGGGTATTGGCCTATATCGGTCCTGCCTATCTGGTAAGTGTTGGGTATATGGACCCAGGTAACTGGGCAACAGATTTACAAGGGGGTGCCCGCTTTGGCTACCAACTGATCTGGGTGCTGCTGATGAGTAACTTGATGGCTTTACTTTTGCAAAGTTTAAGTGCTCGCTTAGGCATTGTAACCCGCCGTGATCTGGCACAGGCTAATCGGGAAACCTATCCGCCGCTCATTAATTTTAGTTTATACCTCCTTTCAGAAATTGCCATTGCCGCCTGTGATTTAGCTGAAGTGTTGGGCATGGCCATCGGCATTCACCTATTAACAGGCTTGCCGCTTTTAATGGGAACTGTAATTACTGTATTAGATACTTTCCTTTTTTTACTGCTGCAAAGATTTGGTATTCGAAAAATGGAAGCTTTTATTATTGCGCTGGTAGCCATCATTGGACTATGCTTTTTATTGCAGATTGTAATGGCAAAACCGCAATTGGGGTTGGTAGTAACCGGATTAATTCCACAACCCCTTAACAACGAATCTTTGTACATTGCCATTGGCATTATTGGGGCTACTGTGATGCCACATAATTTGTACCTGCATTCAGCACTGGTGCAAACCCG
>JBAXQE010000025.1:0-25365 GCA_037131895.1 Chitinophagia bacterium
CCCACCAATGCGCCTACCAATAGCAATAGGGTTGATCCAGGCTGGTGAAAATTTGTAATAAGTCCATTGGTAAATTGAAACCGATAACCCGGAGCAATCAGCAATTGGGTGGTTGCCATTAGTTGTGTAAGCTGGTGTTGTTTCATCCAATGAATTAGCGCATCCAATGCATCGGAGGGCGAATGATTATTTTCGCCGGCTTCATACGGGTCCCATTGATTAACCTGCAACTCACCGGGAAGGCTATTGGGCTGTTCAATCAATTTCTTACCTATCCAGTAGATACTTTCCAAAGTTCTCATAGAAGTAGTACCAACCGGAACAATCGGATGGGGTAAATGATTGCGCAGTTGGGTTAAAAACTCTATAGATACTTCCAGGTATTCTCGATGCATTGCATGCGTTTCGGGTGTTTCCGATTTAACGGGCATAAAAGTTCCGGCACCCACATGCAGGGTAATAAAGCTTTTTGTAATAGATTTTTTATCCAATGTATCCAATAATTCCGGGGTAAAGTGTAAGCCGGCCGTGGGGGCAGCCACCGATCCCTGGTGCAGGGCATAGATGGTTTGGTAGCGCTCGTAATCTTCCACCGTTGTAGCTCGGTTGAGATAGGGAGGAAGGGGTAATTCACCTGACAGCGCTAGCATTTCCGCAAAACTTACCGTAGCAGGCTGCCATGAAAGCTCTAATAAAAAGGCGGTATCCCGTTTCTCAATCTTAGCGGCAGTTATAGAAAAAGCTGGATCTAGCGAAGAATGTGCGAGTGAAAGGGTACCTGTTTTCCATTTTTTGGCACCCCCGAGTAAACATAGCCAAACTACGCGCCCCTGTTGGCTCATAGCAGTGGTAATATCAGCATAGCCCGGGCCTGGTTCCAAACAAAATACTTCAATTGCTTGCCCCTGTTGAGTTTGCATATACAGTCGGGCAGGCACAACCCGGGTATTATTGAATAGAAGTAGGGTATTATCCGGCAGGTAGTCGGCCAACTTGCGATACCGATCTTCCTGAATTTCCCCATGTTGGTATACCAATAATTTAGAGGTATCTCTGATGGGTAATGGGTGTTGCGCAATTTTCTCTGCCGGCAAATCATAGCTATAATCAGCCATGCGAATTTTTTTCGGGTCGATTTGCTCAGTCATGAGGATAATTTTCGGGTAGCGAAGCTTTAATGTTGCAAAATTCCGTCAATTATAGGGTAAATCGGCATGCGGAAAGCATTTTTCATTCCATATTCAGCTTTTCCACTATTGATTCAAAAGAAATCCTTGGTTATTAACCGGTTATCCACTTCAATTCACATCGAATATTGGCTGAAACTACTATAAAATGGCTGTAACCCTTTACAGCATTGTATTGTAGGGCAATGAATTCTGTGGATAAATTCAGGCACCCAAAATGATGGTTAAAAGTGGGAAAAAGTGTTATTTTGTGTCAACAAGTGGTAATCAGAAAATAAATTTATTCACCAATGAGCGGATTTCACGGAGAATATGAGGCTACAGTAGATGCGAAGGGCCGATTTCTAGTTCCGGGGGGACTGAAAAAACAGTTACCGGAAGGAGAGGGGCGCTTCATCATCAGCCGTGGCTTTGAAAAATGTCTCACGTTATATCCGTTGAAAAGTTGGGAACTCATTATTTCCAGGATTAGCCAATTGAATGATTTCGACCCCAAGGTACGTCAATTTCGCCGCCAGTTTTTAGGGGGGGCTACAGAAGTGGAGATGGACAGCGCTAACCGCCTGCTCCTTCCACCTTCCCTCAAAGAATTTGCCGGTCTCGGTAAAGATGTTGTGCTGGCAGCGGCCATGGATCGCTTCGAAATCTGGGATGCAGGTAAGTACAAACAGCTCTTTGAGGATTTCTCTCCAGAAGATTTCAGTCGTTTAGCAGAGGAAGTGATGAAGGGAACAGACACGCAAAAGGATAGTTGATCGAATCGAAAAAAAATCGAATGAACGCAACCACTCCAACTTCAGCGTCAAATTCCCCCAATAATTATCACGTATCCGTTTTACTGAATGAATCACTGGAAGCCCTGGCCATTCAACCCGAAGGTATGTATGTGGATGCTACATTCGGAGGGGGTGGCCATAGCAAGGGAATATTGCAGCACTTAGGACCCAACGGTAGGTTATTTGTTTTTGATCAGGACGCTGATGCAGCAGCTAACCTACCCGATGATCCCCGAATCGTTTTTCTGCCCTATAACTTTCGTCACCTGCAGCGGATACTTCGTTTGCACCAGGTAACCAAAGTGGATGGTATTCTCGCCGACCTCGGCGTAAGTAGCCACCAGTTTGATGAAGGTAATCGCGGTTTTTCTATTCGGTATGATGGTCCGCTTGATATGCGTATGGACAGGAGACAGCCGCTTACTGCAGCAGATATCGTACGAACATTGGATGAAAAGCAATTACATAAGATGTTCGAACAATATGGCGAAGTAACCAACTCGAAAACCCTGGCACGGCTAATTGTTCAGCAGCGTATACATATGCAGGCGGAAACCATCCCTCAATTTAAAAACATGATCAGTGCTGCCGTAAAAGGAAATCCGAATAAATACTTGGCCCAGGTTTTTCAAGCTTTACGAATGGAAGTGAATGACGAATTAGGTGCGTTGAAAGAAATGCTGCAGCAAATACCCGCGTTGCTAAAACCCGGAGGGAGGGCAGCCATCATTACCTTTCATTCTATTGAAGACCGGATTGTGAAAAATTTTTTCCGGCAAGGAGAAGTGGATGAAATTCCTACCAACCCTCTGTTGCCCGAAACGAAAGAAAAAGTTTTTGCGCTGGTAAACAAAAAACCTATTCAGCCTTCGCAAATTGAACAAAACAAAAATCCAAGAAGCCGAAGTGCCAAATTACGCGTAGCAGAAAAATTATAAATCATTATGACTGCCGAAGCAAAGAAAAAAAATTTTATTAAAAATCCGCTAAAGGGTCTGTTCAATTATCAGTGGATATTGAACAACATTCCTTTCTTTCTTTTTTTGTCGGCACTCACCATTATATACATAGCCAACGGCCATCATGCCGACCAGGTTATTCGAAAAATAAATGCAACACAAGATGAACTGAAAGAATTGCAGTTTAATTACAAAACCCTGAAGAGTGAAGTGATGTATAAGAGTGGGGAAGAGCAAATTGTAAAAGCAGCCGAGCCCCTGCAATTGATGGTAAGTAAAGAAATGCCCTTTCAATTGGTGGTTCCCAAACAAAAACCCTAAGAAGATTATCAGATAATGGATGTAAAAAACGACATACTGTGGAGAGTGTACCTAAGCTACCTGCTGGTAGTGGTAGTTGCACTAGCTGTGCTCGGTAAAGCCGTTTACATTCAACAGGTACAAGGAGTTTACTGGAGAAGTTTAAGTGATAGCCTGCACCAGAAAATGGATGAAATAGAAGCTGAGCGCGGAACCATTTTTAGTGAAGATGGTCAAATGCTCAGCACCAGTGTTCCCCGTTTCGATATTTACTGGGATACTCGCCTAGCAACCCTGCGCAACAACAATGGTCAGCTGTTTCGCGAAAAATTAGATTCTGTATGTGAAGCAATGGCAGGATTATTTAAAGATATTACTGCAGGCGAGTATAAAGTTATCATGCAAAATGCCTTTCAAAATCAGGAAGGATTTTGTTTGCTAAAAAAGAAAATCTCTTTTCGGGAATATGAACAGTTGAGATCTTTTCCTTTATTCAATTTGGGCAGATATACCAGCGGAATGATTGCAGTACAAAAGAATTTTCGCCTAAATCCCTATCAGATGCTGGCTTTCAGAACCATTGGCTTGGTTCGGGATAGTAATCAGGTAGGGCTGGAAAATTCTTATGATACCGTTCTCCAGGGAAAAGCGGGTAAGCAATTGGTTCGCTATATCTCTGGAGGAGTAAAAATTCCAGTAGAGGATGATCAATACGTAGTAGAGCCAGAAACCGGAAAAGATATAGTAAGCACGTTGGATGTATTTATTCAGGGGGTAACCGAAAAAGCCTTAATGAATGCAATGGTTAAACACGAAGCAGAACAAGGTAGTGCCATTGTTATGGAAACCGCTACCGGAAAAATTAAGGCCATGGCTAACCTGGGTAAAATGGATGATGGTAGCTACTGGGAAAAATTTAATTATGCCATCAGCATTTCTGAACCGGGATCTACTTTTAAGCTCGCAACCTTATTGGCTTTATTGGAAGATAAAAAAGTTTCCTTAAATGATATCGTAGATGTGGAGGGAGGTGTTTGGAAGCTGAATAATCAAACCGTGTACGATGCAGAAGTACATGGCATTCGCCAGGAAACCGTACAGCAGGCATTTGAAAAAAGTTCCAATGTAGGAATGGCTAAATTGGTATGGTCTAACTACGGTTCTCAACCCAATAAATATTTACAGTGGCTAAGCAAGATGCACCTCGATACCCCCATGGGCATTGATTTAGCGGGTGAAGGTCATCCGGAAGTACATCGTCCGGGTCAAAAAATTTGGAATGCCACAACTGTTGCCTGGATGGCTTTCGGTTACAACGTACAGATAACTCCCCTGCAAACCCTTTGCTTGTATAATGCAATTGCAAATGGAGGCAAAATGATGAAACCCTATTTGGTAAGTGCCATTAGTCAGGAAGGAAAAATCATCAGAACCATTTCCCCTACTGTATTACGCGAGCAATTGTGCAGTGCTGCAACGCTTCAGCAATTGTATAACTGTTTGCAAGGTGTTTGTTTACGCGGAACGGCCGCAAAGGTTTTTAAAAATACACCCTATCCGGTTGCTGGAAAAACCGGAACCGCTCAGGTGGCCAATCGGAATCAGGGTTATAATACCAATATATATCAGGCTTCTTTTGCAGGATTTTTTCCCGCAGATCAACCTAAGTATACCTGCGTAGTAGTAATCAAAAATAAAGAGGGTGCCATACTTCACCATGGGTCAGATGTGGCTGCACCTGTATTTAAAGAAATTGCCGACCGTTTATACAGTACCTATCTGCGCAAATCTCCGGCAACCTTATTGGTAAACAATTCGCCCGCAGATTCCATTCAATGGCAAATGGGAGGAAATAAAAATGATTTACAAAAAGTTGCGCAAGCGCTTCATATTCCAGTAACTGATTCTTCCCGCGCTTACGATCAATGGGGCGATATCAGCGGAAACTTACATCAGTCAACATTAAAAGCAAGGGTTCAATCACTGCAAACCATGCCTTCTCTGCAAGGGCTGGGTTTAAAAGATGCCCTATTACTAGGTGAAAGCAATGGATTACAAATAAAAGTATCGGGAAAGGGTAAAGTGATTAGTCAATCCATTACCGCAGGAGAACCCATTCAAAAAAAGCAAGTAGTTCAAATACAACTTTCTGAACATACTAATCCTAATCCAGACAGATAAAACGAAATATGGCCTATTTACAAAATATACTTTATCAGGTTCCTTTGGTGCAAATCATTGGAAGTACCGACCGAGAAATTGCTAGCCTGCAGCTAGATTCTCGTAAAGTGCAACCCGGTGATTTGTTTATTGCAGTTAGGGGAAACCAGGCGGATGGACATCTCTTCATCCCAACTGCCATTGCAGCAGGCGCTATTGCAATTGTTTGTGAAGAAATACCGCCCATTACACCCGAAGGCATAACTTTTTTGCTAGTGCAAAATGCTGGGGAGGCGCTTGGATTAATGGCACATCATTTTTATGGGGATCCTTCCAACGAACTCAGTTTGGTAGGGGTAACTGGTACCAATGGCAAAACAACCATTGCAACCCTCCTTTTTAAATTATTCAGTGCACTCGGATATCATTGCGGACTTATCAGCACCGTGCAAAATCAAATTGGGGAAACCATCATCCCTTCTACTCATACAACTCCAGATGCCATTCAATTGAATAGTCTTTTACAGAAAATGCGACTGGAAGGTTGTACCCATGTATTTATGGAATGCAGTAGTCATGCTATTCATCAGCATCGTATAGCGGGTCTTCAATTCGCAGGGGCAATATTCAGCAACATTACCCATGATCACTTAGACTATCACCATAGTTTTGATGAATATATCCGGGTAAAGAAAAGTTTCTTCGATCACCTGAATGCACAGGCTTTCGCTATATCTAATGCTGATGATAAGAGAGGAGAAGTGATGCTGCAAAATACCCGCGCTAAAAAATTATTCTATAGCCTCACAAGACCTGCCGATTTTAAAGGAAAAATTTTCGAAAATGCACTCACCGGATTGGTAATGTTGGTGAATGAGGTGGAAGTACATTTCAGACTGATTGGTCAATTCAATGCCTATAACCTATTGGCGGTTTATGGGGCAGCTTGTTCTTTGGGGGAAGACAGTCAGAAAGTATTAACTCAATTGAGTGCAATTAGTGGTGCAGAAGGGCGGTTTGATTATCAGGTAAGTTCCACAGGAATTATTGGCATTATAGATTATGCACATACACCCGATGCTGTAGAGAATGTGCTTACTACTATTCATCAACTTAAAAAAGGATTTGAGCAGGTAATTACAGTAGTAGGATGTGGGGGCGACCGAGATAAAACTAAGCGACCATTGATGGCTCAGATTGCCTGTAAATATAGTAGCTGGGTAATATTAACAAGTGATAATCCTCGTTCTGAAAATCCGGAAGATATTCTGCGTGATATGCAGGCGGGTTTGGAAGCAGCAGATGGTAGAAAATATATCACGGTTCTCGATCGGAAAGAAGCGATTAAAACTGCTGTAGGACTGGCGAAAGCAGGTGATATTTTGCTGATTGCCGGAAAGGGACATGAAAAATATCAGGAAATAAAAGGAGTAAAATATCCTTTTGATGATAAGCAGGTATTGGCTAACACATTTACGCTATTGGATAAATAATAATTAAACAGAACCCATTATGTTGTATTATCTGTTCAGCTGGTTAAGCAAAACATTCCACCTCCCTGGAGCAGGATTGTTCCAGTTTCTTACTTTTCGAATTGCTATAGCAATCGTTTTGTCGTTGCTAATAGCTACCATTTACGGAAAAAAAATGATTGAGTTTCTTCGGAGCAAACAGATTGGTGAAACAGTTAGGGATTTGGGGTTAGAAGGGCAAATACAAAAAAAGGGAACCCCTACTATGGGCGGTATCATTATTTTGTTAAGTATCTTAATTCCTACTCTTTTATTTGCCAATCTAGATAAGTTATATATCCGTTTAATGATTTTGTGTACTGTGTGGTTGGGGATTATTGGTTTTTTAGATGATTACTTCAAACTGCGTGCTCGTAAAAAAGCTCAGGAATCAGGTGAGAAATTTGTAAAAAAAGACAGTGATGGGTTGGCCGGGATTTCGAAAATAATTGGCCAGGTTGGTTTGGGTATAATTATAGGTGTTTCACTTTATTTTAGCAATGCTGTTACTGTGGAGCGTGAAGTAACTACAACCCCTTCCGCCCAATTACAAAAGGGAGAACGACTGGCCAAAGACTCCAATATTATTGTTCGTAAGTTGAACGGAATCGAAAAACGCTTTGTAAAAGTAAAAACACCCATAACCACTATCCCCTTTGTAAAAAACCACCAGTTCAACTACAGCAAGCTGATTAGCTGGATAGGCCCAGGTGCAGAAAAATATACTTGGATTATCTATATCCTTATCGTAACCTTCATCATTACTGCCGTATCAAACGGAGCAAATCTTACGGATGGCCTTGATGGATTGGCTGCTGGAGTTAGTGCAATCATCGGCGCGGGTATCGGGGTATTTGTATATGTGAGTGGAAACTACATTCTGGCAGATTACTTCGATGTGATGTACATACCTAATCTGGGTGAGCTATCCATTTTTGTAGGAGCATTTGTGGGGGCCTGTATTGGTTTCTTATGGTATAATGCATTTCCAGCTCAAGTGTTTATGGGGGATACAGGAAGTTTAGCTCTGGGAGGAATCATTGCTTCGCTGGCAATTATAGTAAGAAAAGAATTATTGATACCAATATTCTGCGGCGTTTTCTTAGTTGAAAACTTGAGTGTGATTTTACAAGTAGGCTATTTTAAGTATACCAAGAAAAAATTTGGTGAAGGCAAAAGAATTTTTCTGATGAGTCCGCTCCATCACCATTTTCAGAAAAAAGGTTTTCACGAAAGTAAAATTGCAGTTCGCTTTTGGATTATTACTATTCTGTGTGTGGTATTAAGTATTGTAACCCTAAAGATTCGCTAATTAAATGAAAAAGCGCCTAGTAATATTGGGAGGAGGAGAAAGCGGAGTAGGAGCAGCCCTGCTAGCGCAACAGCAGGGATATGAGGTATTCTTAAGCGATGGCGGAAAACTGAAAGATCAATATAGAACAGAATTACAACAACACCAGATACCTTTTGAGGAAGAACAACACAGTGTTGAAAAAATTCTACAAGCAGATGAAATTGTAAAGAGCCCAGGTATTGGAGAAAAAAATGAGCTGGTAAAACAAATTCGTCAAAAAGGGATATCTGTAATAAGTGAGATTGAACTGGCATTTCGGTATAAGGGCGACAGTAAAATTGTAGCCATCACCGGTAGCAATGGAAAAACTACCACTACCGCATTGATTTACCATATCTGTAAAACTGCCGAATTAGATGTTGCCTTAGTAGGCAATATCGGATACTCATTTGCCCGTCAGATTTCCGAACAGCCCCGGGCATTGTATGTGTTAGAGATTAGTTCTTTTCAGCTGGATGATATCAAAACTTTTCGTCCGCATATAGCCGTGCTTTTGAATATTACCGAAGATCATCTGGATAGATATGATTATCAATTTTCTAATTATATCAACAGTAAATTCAGCATCATCGCTAATCAAACTATGGAAGATTATTTCATCTATTGTGAAGATGATGAAGTAATCATGCAAAAAATCCCATTAATCAACCTACATACTAACCCATTACCCTTCTCTATGAAACACGAAGTAAAAAAAGGCGCCTACATCAAAGGAGATCAAATGATGCTCAGAATTCAAGAAGAAAGAGTGAGCATGAGCATTTACGACTTTGCACTTAAAGGCAAACACAACCAGTACAACACCATGGCTGCCGGTATTGCTGCCGCAACCCTCGGAATCCGAAAGGAAAAAATCCGGGAAGCTGTTAACAACTTTCAAAGTCTGGAGCACCGCATGGAATTTGTTGCAATGGTGCGCGGCGTTGAATTTGTAAACGACTCAAAAGCCACCAATGTTAACAGTACTTGGTATGCGCTGGAAAGTATGAATAAGCCAGTAGTATTGGTACTTGGCGGGGTAGACAAAGGCAACGATTATCAACTGATAGCTGAGTTGGTAAAAGAAAAAGTAAAAGCCATTGTTTGCATGGGTACCGATAATAAAAAAATTATCCAGGCCTTCAAAAATATCGTACCGGTAATAGTTGAAACCGAGTCGGCAAAAAAAGCGGTAAATGCCTCATTTAAATTGGCTACCAAAGGAGATGTGGTTTTGTTGAGCCCTGCATGTGCAAGTTTTGATTTGTTTAAAAACTATGAAGACAGAGGAACACAGTTTAAAAATTCAGTAAAAGAACTTTAAAACAGTTAGCAAGTATGTCCATGCTGAACGAACCCATACTCCCACAGATTCCGTCGATTGATGGAATGAAAGGCGAACTGGTAAGCAGAACGAGAGGGGATCGGTATATCTGGGGTATACTGTTGATATTATCACTTATTTCTATACTGGTAGTATATAGTGCAACGGGATCATTGGCCTATAAGATGAATAAGGGAAACACCAGTATGTATTTGTTTAAACAGCTTTCTTTTACCATGTTGGGTTTGTTAATTGTGTTTTTTCTGCATAGAATGAATTATACTGTTTTTACCAAAGTAGCTTCTATTTTATTTTTGTTATCTATTCCGCTGTTACTTTATACACTATTTTTTGGAACGAGAATTAATGAAGGTAGTCGCTGGATTAAATTGCCGGTAATCAATTTAACCCTTCAAACCAGTGACCTGGCTAAGCTAGCTTTATTCATGTATATATCTCGTTTGTTAAGCAGAAAACAAGAGGTTATTAAAGATTTTAAAACAGGATTTTTGCCAATTGTTGTTCCGGTTTTGATTATATGTGCGTTAATTATGCCAGCTAATTTATCTAATGCCTTATTAACCGGAGCTACCTCTTTATTACTGATGTTTATTGGCAGAATTTCCTTTAAACATATTGCTCTAACCATTTTGGTAGCATTGATACCAATTTCTATAATTGTAATGATTGCCGTAATAACCCATACCAATACTACGGCTGAAGTAACGGGTAAAAAAGCGATTGCAGAGAAAATGAAATCAGTAGGTCGCTTTGGAACCTGGGTAGGAAGGGTACAGGATTTTATGTATTCAAATGAAAAAGACATACCTTATCAGGTTCAACAAGCCAATATTGCCATTGCTAATGGAAACATATTTATGGGACTAGGGCCTGGTAATAGCAGACAAAGAAATTTTCTTCCTCAGGCGTATAATGATTTTATTTTTTCAATTATCATAGAAGAATACGGATTGTTGGGGGCAACCTTTATTGTATTTGTTTACTTGTTGTTTTTGTTCAGGTGCATACAAATATTCCGAAGATGCCCTTATGCATTTGGTGCATTTCTGGCACTTGGATTGAGTTTTACTTTGGTTATACAGGCATTGGCAAATATGGCAGTGAATGTTCATCTGCTTCCAGTTACTGGGGTAACCCTACCCTTAGTAAGCATGGGGGGCAGTTCATATTTGTTTACCTGTGCTTCTATTGGTATTATTTTAAGTGTGGCCCGAAATGCCGAACAACTCGAGGGAAAAGAAACATTAAATCCATCACCCATTCCTGCAACTATATAATGATTACTAGTGTAAACATATCATCTCAATCTTCCGGGAAAAGAGTAATTATCTCCGGTGGGGGCACGGGGGGGCATATCTTCCCAGCCATTGCAATAGCCAATGCGCTAAAAAAATCAGATGCGTCGGTAGAGATTTTATTCGTAGGGGCTAAGGGAAAAATGGAAATGCAAAAAGTGCCAGAGGCAGGATATACAATTATTGGGATAACGATTGCTGGGTTTAATCGATCTCAATTACTTAAAAATTGGCGCTTACCTTTTCAATTATTACAAAGTTTTTGGGAAGTAAGAAAAATTTTTAAACAGTTTCGGCCGCAGGCAGTGATTGGTGTGGGAGGCTATGCATCTTTTCCGCTAGTAAGATATGCCCAGTATAAAGGAGTTGCCAGCTTTATACACGAGAGTAATTCTTTTGCCGGGAAAGCAAATATTTTATTGGGAAAAAAAGCGCACACAATTTTTGTAGCTACCACCGGTATGGAAACATTTTTTCCTTCCGATAAGCTAGTAGTTACCGGCAATCCGGTTCGGCAAGAGATAGAATATCCTACCCAAACAAGAGAACAAGCCCTGGAACATTTTAATATTTCAGGCTCTTTACCGGTTGTGCTGGTAATGGGGGGTAGTTTAGGTGCTAGAAGCATCAATGAAGCTATAGCCGCTCAGTTGTCATCCTTACAGCAACGGGTTCAATTGATTTGGCAAACTGGTAAGCAAGATTCAGCCAAATATGCTGCGTTAGCGGCATCCTACAAAACAGTAATGGTAAGTGAATTTATTCAGAGAATGGACTTATGTTACTTAGCAGCCAATTTAGTGGTATCAAGATCTGGAGCTATGTCGGTTGCAGAAATTTGTATGTCGGCAAAGCCTGCCATTCTCGTTCCTTATCCGCTGGCGGCTGAAGACCATCAAACTGCCAATGCCCGTTATCTTGCTCATCATGGTGCTGCCCAGTTAATTCAGGATGCAAAAGCTTCAACTGAATTGGTACAGGCAATACTTCAATTGGCAGAAGATAAACTGCAGCAAGAAAAAATGGGATCCGCCGCGCAAACTTTAGCAGTGCATGATGCAGGAAAAAAAATTGCTCAATATATTTTGAAAAATTAAGATGCAACAAGGAACTACTATATCATCTATATACTTCATTGGAATTGGCGGCATTGGTATGAGTGCCCTAGCCCGTTATTTCAAATCGAGAGGTGCCGTTGTTTCGGGGTACGACCGTTCCGAAACGCCGCTTACCCTTCAATTGGTAGCAGAAGGTATTCCTATACATTATCATGAATCAGTTTCGGAAATACCTAAGCAAGTAGATGTGGTGGTTTATACGCCCGCTATTCCCAGTAATCATGCCGAATTGGTATTCTACCAAAATAATGGTTTTCGGGTGGTAAAAAGAAGTGATGTGTTACAGTGGATAACCGAGCAAAGTTTTAATATATGTGTAGCAGGTACGCATGGGAAAACAACTGTATCTACCATGATTGCCCACTTACTTCGCCATTCGAATTATGGCTGTAATGCATTTTTAGGAGGAATAGCCGCCAACTACAACACCAATTTTTGGAGTAGCACCCGGGAAGTATCTGTGATAGAAGCGGATGAGTACGATCGTAGTTTTTTAAAATTATCTCCTGATATCGCTGTGATAACAGCAGTAGATCCTGATCACTTGGATATTTATGGTACAGCTGAAGAAGTAGAAAAAGCTTTTGAAGCATTTTCAAAAAAAGTAAAACATGGGGGTGTACTCGTAAAACAAAAGGGTATTGAAAGCAGCGTTCAATTATTGGCTGATACAACCTATACATACAGTGGAAAAGAATTAACTGCCGATGTATATGCAACAAATATTCGTGTTGTAAATGGAAGCTACCATTTTGATGTTACCGGGGCTAGTTGTAACATTCCGCAATTAATTCTTTCGATGGGTGGCTTACATAATATTGAGAATGCTGTAGCAGCAATTACGGTAGCTAACCAATTGGGGATTTCTGCAGATGCTATTCGGAATGCATTGGCAGATTTTAAAGGCGTAAAAAGAAGATTTGAGTATAAAATTCGGGAGACGAATCAGGTTTTAATAGATGATTATGCCCATCACCCCGAAGAACTACGCGCCTTAATTACCGGCGTGAAGAGTATTTTTCCAGGTGAACGAATTACATTGGTTTTTCAACCACACTTATTCAGCCGTACTCGTGATTTATGTGATGCCTTCGCTGAAAGCCTTGATTTGGCAGATGAAGTGATTTTATTACCTATCTATCCCGCTCGTGAACTTCCGATGGAGGGGGTAAGCAGCGAAATGATATTGGAAAAAATGAAGCAAGCAAGTGTTCAGGTTTTATCAAAGGGAGACTGCTTACAAAGGATACTTCAGGACCGTCCTCCATTATTGGTAATGGCAGGGGCAGGTGATATAGATCAGTTAATTATTCAGGCAACTCAACTCCTTCAAACGAATCCGCATGCGTAACTGGCCCTGGAAAAAAATATTCATCACTACCGCCTGGATCCTTTTTGGGGCAGGGGTGATGGTAGTATTTGGGGCTGCCATGAATAAAAAAGGGAAGCATAGCTGCAAGGGGATTGAAGTGGTTCTTAAAACGCCTAACATAGATGTGTTTATTGAAGAAAAAGATATTCGGCAACTGTTGGAGCAAACTTTTCATATTACCGGAACTGCCATCAGTAAGCTCCCCCTTCGTTCAATGGAATTATTATTAAAGAATAATCCCTGGATTGCAGATGCCGAAATTTTCGTTGATAATAACGATCAACTACACGCAATCATTGAGGAGCGACAGCCGATTGCACGAATATTCACACTTCAGCAAAATTCTTATTATATAGATAGTTCCGGGGTTCATCTCCCTTTGAGTGATAAAATGGTGGCACGAGTTCCGGTGTTTACCGATTTCCCCTCCGATCAAGCAGTTTTATCGGTGCCAGATAGTTTGCTGATGCAAGATATCCTTTCAATCAGTCGCTATATTGCCGCCGATTCGTTCTGGATGGCCCAAGCGAGTCAAATTGCCATTGTTGCAGGAAATCAATTCGAAATCTATCCACTTACTGGCCGTCCAATAATTCGGATGGGTAACGGAAGCAATTTGGAAGAAAAGTTTCATAAGCTCGATGCCTATTTCAGAAGTGATTATTTTAAGTTGGGCTATACTCTATATCCTCTGATTGATGTACAATATTCCCGCCAATTAATAGGAATCCGGAACGCGGCCAATGGGGTAGATTCTACTCGCTTTTATCAAGCCGTTCAGGGCATCAATCAACGAGTTACTGAATTGAGTGAGCCTGTAAGTGTAGCTGTAAAAGCCGCTTTACCGCCATCTCCAGTTAAAGAAATGGCTATTGGCAAAAATTCAATTGCAGTTGGCTCAGTTTCAAAGGATAAAAACATTCAAAAAAATTACAATAAATCAACCAATCCTGCGTTATCAACTGAGGCTTTGTTGAAAAACAAACCAGCTTCTACTAATAAAAAACCAACAACAAAGCCTACTACAAAATCCGTAAAAAATCCAAATAACCAATAATCAATTGTATTCTACTACCAGCAAAGTATAGAAACGAACAAAATCAACAACAACAAAAATCAGCGAATATGAATCAGCATGAAGCACCCATTATTGTAGGCCTCGACATAGGTACTACCAAAATCGCAGCCATTGCGGGCCGTAAAAATGAGTTTGGCAAATTAGAAATTCTGGGCTTTGGCCGCGCCAACAGTAATGGGGTACAGCATGGTTTGGTACTTAATATCGACCAAACCCGCAAAGCCATTCAGCAGGCATTGGAAGATTGCTATAAAAATAATCCCGAATTAGAAATAAAGGAAGTGTATGTTGGGATTGCTGGTCAGCATATAAAAAGTTTGCAAACACGCGGAGATATTGTTCGGCAGGATGCAGATACAGAAATCTATAAGCAAGAAATTGACCTGCTGATCAATAACCAGCGTAAAACCTTTATACCTGCGGGTGATCAAATTATTGACGTGATTCCGATGGATTTTCATGTGGATAATATCCCCAATATCAAAGATCCCATTGGATACAATGGTGTGAAAGTGGGTGCCAATTTTCATATTATCACTGGCGACCGAAATGCCATACGTAATATCAACCGATCGGTAGAAAGAAGTGGCCTGATAACAAAAGACCTGGTATTGCAGCCACTCGCTTCTGCTAGTGCAGTTATGAGTGATTTAGATATTGAAGCCGGCGTTGCCATTTTAGATATTGGCGGCGGAACCAGCGATTTGGCTGTGTTTTATGAAGGAATATTGAAGCACACCGCTGTAATTCCATTTGGCGGTGAAAATATAACCAATGATATCAAAACAGGATTGGGTGTACTGAGAAGTCATGCCGAAGCCCTGAAAGTTCAATATGGAAGTGCCTTGGTAGATGCCGCTCAGTCGAATGCCTATATTACCATTCCCGGATTAAAGGGTATGCCAGCGCGGGAAATCAGCGTAAAAAATCTGGCAGGCATTATTCAAGCACGTATGGGTGAAATACTCGACTTTGTTTCTTTCCACCTAAAACAGGTGGGTTTAGAAAGCCGTGCTATGAATGGTGGCATTATTTTAACCGGTGGAGGTTCTCAATTAAAACACCTGATTCAACTAACCGAATATATTACCGGATTAAATGCCCGTATCGGTTTGCCCAATGAACACCTGGCCCCCAACCATATCGAAGAATTGAAAAAGCCCATGTACTCAACCTGTATCGGTTTAATTTTAAAAGGATATAACGACCACGATCAACAATATCAACAGTTTTTAGAAAACTTCCAGAAAGTAAAAATTAGCCCGGTTGAAAAATTAGAAAACACCGAGATTATTGAAGTTGCTGAACCCCTAAAAACAGAAAAAAGTACAGATAATTCGAAAAAAAGAACCCGCTTTTGGGATAAGTTTAAGTACAGCGTAATTGAAATGTTTAGTGAAGACGATCAAATGCTCAATAAATAAATATCCCGACTACTAACCCATTACTATCTAATTAATAAGCTCAGTATGATACATTTTGATCTCCCCAGACAAAAATCTTCCATTATCAAAGTTCTAGGTGTGGGAGGTGGAGGAAGTAACGCAGTTAATTTTATGTTCGATCAGCAAATTGAAGGCGTTGATTTTATTATCTGTAACACAGATGCCAAAGCCATTGAACAAAGTCCTGTTCCCAATAAAATACAGTTGGGACCCCATCTTACCCAGGGTTTGGGTGCAGGGGCGAATCCGGAAATTG
The DNA here is from genome assembly GCA_037131895.1 of Chitinophagia bacterium. Taxonomy (GTDB): domain Bacteria; phylum Bacteroidota; class Bacteroidia; order Chitinophagales; family Chitinophagaceae; genus Sediminibacterium. The sequence goes on from JBAXQE010000025.1 coordinate 16,136, forward strand.
GAAAAATGGCAACCGAAGAATCTCTGGATGAAATCAGAAGAATTTTGGAAGTAAATACCAAAATGGCTTTTATTACAGTAGGCATGGGAGGTGGAACCGGAACAGGCGGAGCCCCCATCATTGCGCAAATATGTAAGGATATGGGTATTCTTACTGTAGGTATTGTAACAACTCCCTTTTCTTGGGAAGGTCCCAAAAGATTGCAACAAGCCGAGGAAGGGGTTCGTCAGCTAAAGCCCCTGGTAGATACCTTGCTGGTTATTAGCAACGACAAATTACGTGTACAATATGGCGACCTGAAAATGAAGGAAGTATTTGGCAAAGCCGATAATGTTTTGGCAACTGCAGCAAAATGTATCACGGATATTATCAATAGCCGCGGACATATCATTGTAGATTTTGCGGATGTTTGTACCGTAATGAAAAATGGGGGTGTAGCAATTCTGGGAAAAGCTGAAGTTGCTGGTGAAAACAGGGCACAAATGGCTATTGAACAAGCACTTGCCTCTCCTTTGTTAAACGATAGTGATATCTTAGGCGCTAAATGGATTTTGATTAATATCAATAGTGCCGAAGGTGATTTTGAATGTACGATGGATGAAATGGAAATCATCAATAATCACCTCCGTCAGCAAGCCGGCCCCGAAACCGATGTGATTGTGGGCATGGGATACGATGCAGAACTAGGAGATAAAATTGGTATTACATTGGTGGCAACCGGATTTGAACATAAAGATCCTTTTCAGGATACTCCAGTAAGAGAAACTAATAATGAGCATTCCGAAAAAATTGTGATGACTTTGGGTTTGGATACACCCGCACAACCGAAAACAATAACTGCTCCTATGGTTGCAGTTGAATCCTCGGATGCAGAAGTTTCCATGCCTGCTAAAGCTTCTATTGTTCGGATCAATGATATTCCAGAGGAAATGGATTTTAATATTGTACTTGATATATATCCATTTATAGAAGCTAGTATGCGGGAAGAAGAGCAAAGTGGACCAGTCCGTTTTGAATTATCCCCCGAAATAACCAGTGAGGTTAACCTTACTCCTGTAGCTTCCTTTGTTCCGGTAACACAAACACAAATTCAAGATCCGGTTTCAGATTTTTTACAATTCAAGGTATCCAATATTCCTACGGTGGCGTCCCCATCTTCTGCCCGATCTGGATTGTTGAGCAAGCCAACCCGTATTTACGATGAACCTGCCATGGAGGAAACGAGTCCTGTTGCCACAACACCGGTTTTGGAACTAACCCCCATTATTAATCCTGTTAATAATATATCTGAGCAGGAGCCTCCGGTTGCGCCCGCCCCAGTATCAATTATTCCAGATTTAATTAGTGAAATCAATGAGCAGGATTCAATTGATGAAATGCCCATGCAATTGATTATGAAGGAACGCACTGCCCAGCGTATACCGGAACCCAGCACGATTGTGGAAGATCATCATTTTAATGAGGATGAAGAACAAAAGAGAAGAGCTGCTGAGCGAATTCAGAAACTTCGTAATCTTTCATTTAATATGAATAATCCTGCAGACCCGAACAACGAATTTGATGTGGTACCAGCATATGTTAGAAAAAACATGGAATTGTTTGGGAGTACGCTTACTTCTGTAGAACAATTTTACAGTAAAGTAACAGTTGGAAAGGATGAAAATGACCAACCAAAATTTTCTACCCGCAACACATTTTTAGAAGGAAAAAAACCCGACTAATCGGGAACACAAATAGCTGGTGATTTTTGTTGTAACCCCGGGGCCGAACCGGGGTTTTTTTATAATTGCAACTATCCAGCTATAATATTGTTATATCATTTTAAAAATTCTTACCAATGGCAACTATTTTAATTACGGGTGGAACTGGCATGGTTGGCCGGCAATTGTCTAAAATGCTATCGGAAGCCAATCATAGAGTTATTATCATTACCCGTAAAATTCCGCAAGCAGTCGCTCAAAATGTATTTCCATATTCGTATTCACTTTGGAATCCGGAAAAATGCTGGATAGAAGCCTCTGCCATTCATCAGGCAGACTATATCATTCATCTTGCCGGAGCCGGCGTGGCAGATGAGCGGTGGACCAAAAAAAGAAAAGAAGAAATTTTGCAGAGTCGGGTTCAGGGTTGTAAAACCTTGGTACAAGCACTTACTCAAATACCCAATCAGGTGAAAGGTGTTTTTAGCGCTTCTGCAATTGGTTGGTATGGTGCGGATACTGAGGAGAGCAGGAGGAATGGGTTTACTGAAAATTATCCTGCCGACCCTGCTTTTTTGGGAGATACTTGCCGGCAATGGGAAGAAAGTATTCTGCCTGTAGGAGATATGCAAAAGCGATTGGCCATATTCAGAATAGGAATTGTACTGGATAAATCAGGAGGTGCATTGCCTGAATTTCTACAATCACTTTATTTTCGGGTAGCTGCCATATTGGGAGGAGGCCAGCAGGTTATCAGTTGGATTCATTTGCATGATTTGTGTAGGATGTTTTTGTTTGCAATAGATAATGATTCCGTATCCGGAGTATATAATGCAGTTGCACCGCAACAAATTTCCAACCGAGAACTGAATAATCAGTTAGGAAAATATCTCTATGGAAATAAATTTCTTTCGATGCCGGTACCAGCCTGGGTATTACAAATAATGCTGGGCGAAATGAGTATAGAAGTGCTGAAAAGCGCAACGGTGAGTGCACAAAAAATTCAGGAAGCCGGTTTTCAGTTTTTATATCCCAGTATTCAGCAGGCAATCGCACAAATATTGCCCGATAAAAAACTATAAATCTTTGCGGCTGAAAATCCGAAAGCAAATCAGCCAAATCGCAAGGGTTATACCAAGGGTTAAGAAGGTATGTTCTGGAATTTTCTCGAGGCTAAGCTCATAAGATTTTTTCATGTCTGTACTCATTCTAGAAAAAAATCCGGGAGCGGGAATCATTCGATCAGAAACCTCAAAGGGCAAAAACCTACCCCAATCGTTTAGCTTCTTTCGAGCAAGTTCTACCAGTATATTCTCAATTACCATATAGTAAAAAACCAAAAATGCCATAGCCATAAATGCTCGTTTTAATAAAAAGCCAAGCAAAAAGGCAATGGTAAGTTGCGAAAATGTTTGTATAAAAAATAACCCAACATAATGAATTTCAGTCCATGCATCATACCAGTTGCCATCCGAATTAGTTGCTCCAAAATAGAGTGCAACCAAAAAATAGATTAAGGTTACCCAAAGCGTAATGATAAATACATCTATTAATTTACCGGTAATAAATTGCGTTCTGCTCCAACCGTCTATTACATTTTGTCGGTGAGTTTTGTATTGAAATTCATTGGTGATTAGCATGATTACCAGTATAGCTGGTAATAAAATAAAAAACGATGAAAAATAAGCAATGGTATGCCAAGTATTGGGGAAGCTGAAGGGATTACCCAAAATCATTTTGGCAAGCATCCTTGCATCGTTGTTACCTTCTGTAGCATTCGTATAAAAGGAGTGTGCAGCCACTATGGTTGCCGGATACGTAAGCGCAACCACACCTATTAGAATCCACCAGGCAGGATACTGCTTGATTTTCATCCACTCTACTTTACTAATATGTATGATATTGCGAAGCATGTTTAATGGGTTAATTCTAGGAAGGTGGTTTCCAGACTTTTTTTATGCAGCGTAAGTTGCCGAAGAGTAATCCCTTGCTGAAAACAATATTGATTGATTGCTTCCAGCTGTATTTCTCCTCTCCCTGCATGCACTTTCAGTAAATCCCCTTCTATTTTCATAAAAGAAATTCCTGGATATCCCTGCAAAATTTCCTGTAAGTGTGTAAGGTCAGCTGAATCTAGGTGTATAATTTCTTCTCCACTCATTAATTCGCGGATACTTCCGCTGGTAAGCAGTTCTCCTTTTTTAAGAATCGCAACATGGGTGCAAACTTTTTCTACTTCGTCTAACAGATGGCTAGCCATAATAATGGTAGTTCCTTTTGCAGCCAATTGCTGAATCAGGTTACGAATTTCGGCAATACCTTCTGGGTCTAGACCATTGGTAGGTTCGTCTAGTAATAAAATGGAAGGATTGCCCAGTAAAGCTGCAGCAATTGCCAATCGCTGTTTCATCCCTAAACTATACGTACTAAACTTGCTGTTTTTGCGATGTGCTAATTTTAATTGATCTAAAATGGCATCAATATCTGCTATCGTGCCTCTGCCACTTATTGCACTCGTGATTTTGAGATTATTGTAGCCAGACATATAATGATAGAAATTGGGGGTTTCTAAAAAAGCACCCAATTGATGTCTGCTCAAAGGACTACCTTCTTTGCTTATCCATTGAATAGTTCCGTTATTTGCCTGTAATATTTGCAGCAGAATGCCCAATAGGGTCGACTTACCGCTTCCATTGGGCCCTAGTATACCAAATACACTTCCTCTGGGCACTGAAAAGCTTACATTTTTCAGTGCCTGAATAGGGCCGTACGATTTAGAAATATTGGAGACCTGTAGCGTAATGTCCATAACAGATAATGCAAATAAGTTATCACCTCAAGTTAGTTTAAATAACGATGTGGCCGCCAACAAATGGATGGGCTTACCTTATTTATCGATAAGCGGTTACGGGACTGTTTAATCGAAGGTTTGAAAATTTGCAAATGGTAATGCAAGTAATTAGTTTCTTACCGGCTTTCCTGTTTTTAATACACCTTGAATCCTTTCCAGTGTTTTCTTTTCACCGCATAAGCTCAAGAAAGCTTCTCTTTCCAGATCCAGTAAATATTGTTCAGATACCAAGGTTTGTTCACTTAAATCTCCGCCGCAAAGAACGTAGGCTAATTTACGGGCAACCACGGCATCGTGGTCGGAGGCATATTTACCTCTCCACATTCCATTGATACCTGCCAATAATGCGCCAAGTGCCTGACGCCCCAATACTTTAATATCGGTTCGTTGCACCGGCATCACATAACCAGCTGAGGATATTTCTAATACTTCTTTTTTTGCTTCCGCAATGCGGCGACCCATATTCATAATCACTTTATCTTTTCCGTTCCTTAATATGCCCAAACCATATGCTTCGTGTGCAGAGGTAGCAACTTTGGCAGTTGCAATCGAGAAGAATCTTCCTTTGAGTGTATTGGTCTCAGGCTCATCAGCATGTAATTCATCACTGGCACGTAAAGCAAATTCCTTGGTGCCTCCACCACCCGGTATCAGTCCTACGCCCATTTCTACCAGTCCTATGTAAGTTTCTGCAGCCGCGCAAATAGCATCTGCATGCATATTCATTTCACATCCGCCTCCTAGGGTTAGTCCATGCGGAGCCGTTACTACCGGAACCGATGAATACCTTAGTCGCATCATAGAATTTTGGAACATTCGAATGGCCATATCTAGCTCATCATATTCCTGTTCAATTGCCAGCATAAATATCATACCCACATTGGCACCTGCACTAAAGTTAGCCCCTGAGTTGGCGATTACTAAGCCATTAAATTTTTCTTCAGCTAGTGTAATCGCTTTATTCAATCCTTCCAACACTTCCCCGCCAATGCTGTTCATTTTGGTGCTCCATTCAAAGCCGGCAACCCCATCGCCAATATCATACATTCGGCAGGCACTATTTTTCCAAACCAGTTTATCTGCATGGTGTTGCAACACGATAAATGCTTCCCCGCCCGGCATAGATTTATAGCTGCCAGATGGAATATCATAGAAGCATTTTTTACCGTTTTCAATTTTATAAAAAGTACTACATCCTTTGCTCAACATTTCTTCTACCCACCCAGCCAACGGATAGCCAGCTTTTTTCATTGCAGCAGCGGTAGCACTTACACCGAGTAGATCCCAGGTTTCAAACGCACCAATTTCCCATCCAAATCCGGCCATCATAGCATCATCTAATCTAAATAACGAATCAGTTATTTCGGGAATTCGATGAGAAATATAAGAAAACAGCCCATAATGAAATTTTCTAAAAAATTCTCCTGCTTTGTCGGGTGCTGCTGCCATCAGCTTCATTCTTTCCGACAATGAGTCAATGGGTTTGGCTGCTTCCAATGATGCAAAGCGGGCTTTGGTTCTGGGGGCATATTCCATGGTATCCAACTGAAGGGTAAGAATTTCCTTCCCAGTATCCGATTTTATTTTTTTAAAAAATCCTTGTCCTGTTTTATCTCCCAACCAATTATTCTGCACCAACTTATCTAACCAAACCGGTATTTTAAATGTATCGCGGGATTCATCCTCTATACAGTTATCATAAATGCCTTTGGCAACTTTTACCATGGTATCAATACCAACTACATCAGCGGTTCGGAAAGTAGCAGATTTGGGTCGGCCCATAATTGGTCCCGTAAAAGCATCCACTTCATCAATGCTTAGCGATAATTCTTCCATTAGCCCAAAGATGCTCATCATACTAAACATACCTACCCTATTGGCAATAAATGCAGGGGTATCATTACATAATACGGTTGTTTTTCCTAAATACACATCCCCATATTCCATCAAAAAGCTAATAACTTCCGGATCTGTATCTGGGGTGGGTATAATTTCTAACAAACGTAAATAGCGGGGTGGATTGAAGAAATGGGTGCCGCAAAAATTCGTTTTGAAGTCGGCAGATCTGCCTTCGCTTAACATGTGAATGGGAATGCCAGATGTATTAGAAGTGATCAGGGTTCCTGGTTTGCGGTATTGCTCTACTTGCTCATATATTAGTTGCTTAATGTCTAGTCTTTCTACAACCACTTCAATAATCCAGTCGCAACTGGCAATATCTTTCATATTATCCGTAAAGTTTCCGGTGGTAATCCGGTTAACCACTGCAGGAGTAAAAACGGGCGAGGGATTGCTTTTTATGGCAGCCTGCAATGCACCATTCACCAACTGGTTTCTGTCTTTCAATTGGGTACTTTGTGCAGCAGCCGGCGGCACCATGTCTAATAACAATACGGGTAAACCAATACCTGCAAAATGACAAGCAATTCGAGAGCCCATTACGCCACTGCCTAATACGGCCACTTTCTTGATGGTTCTTTTCATACGTAAGAAAACTTTTGTGTAAAATTAGTTAGTTATGCAACTATTTGCGTCAATTCGGGAAAAAAAAGTCACCCATTCATTTAATCGGTTTGGTAGGGGCATAAAAAAACCCTGATGAGGTTCAACAGGGTTTTTAAGGCATTACCATCATCCGAAGCAATTATTCTTCTGAAGGAGATGCCCCCTTGTATGCCATATAAAGGCAAACAAGGTACACAGTCAGTAATACATATACAAGCATAAAAGGGGGGTTTGTAATTTGAATTTAATAATTTATTGTTTTACCGATTTACTTTTTTATTAATTTTTTTTGGTCATTTTTTACTTTTAAGGTAAATGGGCGTTTTCACCGGTTAAATGAATGAATTTTATAAATAAGCGTCTATCTAATATAGCTAGCTGGCTATTTTTCAGTCGATAAAAAGCTATCTTCCATCGCTTTTTTAATTTTTTTTCTGGCAATTAATCCTGTTCATTTGCCGCTGTTTGTTTGCATTTGCCATTCAACCAAATCGGGTTTGCGAAGCTGATAAATGTTGTAATTTTATAATGATGAAAATTACCCCAAAACTTATAGAGCATCTCTGCGCACTTTCTAAGTTAGCGGTTGATCCTGCTGAAATTGAATCGCTTCAATCTGATCTTGAAAAAATGGTTTCATTTGTAGAGCAGCTTCAGCAGGTTGATACAACTGGCGTTTCTCCGCTATTGCACATGAGCAATCATACACAAGCACTTAGGGATGATGTGGTTGCTGGGATGGTAACGAGTGAAACGGCACTTTTCAATGCACCGGAAGAAATAAACTCATTTTTCACAGTACCCAAGGTGATTACAAACCCCGCCAATTAATGAATATGAATAATGTAATTATCAAGCTAGAAGATATACAGAAGAGCTATTTTATGGGTAGTCAGGCAATCCCTGTATTAAAAGGGATTACCTTGGATATACACCAAAATGAATATGTAGCATTGATGGGCCCATCCGGAAGCGGAAAAAGTACATTAATGAATATTCTGGGTTGTTTGGATTCTCCAACCGGAGGTCGGTATGTATTAAATGGAAAAGATGTAAGTAAAATGCCGGATGATGATTTGGCAACGGTACGTAATACGGAGATTGGATTTGTATTTCAGCAATTTAATCTCTTACCCCGCTTAACAGCTGCTGAAAATGTTGCCCTTCCACTGGTATATGCAGGTGTAAATAAAAAAGATCGGATGGAAAGAGCTATGGAAGCTCTTAAAAAGGTAGGTTTGGCAGAACGGAGTCATCACAAATCAAACGAATTATCGGGTGGTCAAATTCAAAGGGTAGCCATTGCTCGGGCAGTTGTGAATAATCCTTCCCTGTTGCTAGCAGATGAACCTACCGGTAACCTAGATTCAAAAACTTCTGTAGAAGTAATGGAAATTTTTGCACAAATTCAAGCTTCTGGCAATACAGTGGTATTGGTAACCCATGAAGAAGATATTGCCGCATATGCCCATCGCGTTGTTAGATTACGGGATGGACTTATTGAAACAGATACAACAAAAGTGAAACAACCCTCGCTGGTTTAGTCGATTCCTACTTATTTACTGAACTTTTGCTTATAATCTTTGTTGCTCCTTTGTGTAAATTCCGGAAATGTCGATGAAAATATATACGAAAACAGGGGATGCAGGACTTACTTCTTTGATTGGAGGTACCAAAGTGGTTAAGAGCCATTTGCGTATTGAATCTTACGGAACGGTGGATGAATTAAACTCCTATATAGGCTGGGTTCGGGATTTATTAACCGATTCGCAGGTTCGCGACATTTTATCTGAAATTCAAGATAGGCTTTTTACCATTGGTTCTTCCCTAGCCTGCGATCCGGAAAAGGAGCCGGCAATGAAAATTCCAGATTTACTAGAGTCGGATGTTTTGTTATTAGAAAAAGAGATAGATGCAATGAATGGACATTTAGCGCCTATGCGTTCATTTGTGCTTCCGGGGGGCCATACAACCCTATCAGCGCTTCATATTGCCCGTTGTGTATGCCGTCGAGCAGAGCGCTGCAGCGTTCATTTACAAGATAATCAGCAGTTTGTAGATCCATTGGTGATTAAATACCTGAATCGCTTGAGTGATTATCTTTTTGTGCTGGCAAGGTACACAGGCTGGCAACTCCAAATCGCCGAAATACCCTGGAAACCTCGGGTACGCTA
>JBAXQE010000026.1:0-24735 GCA_037131895.1 Chitinophagia bacterium
GCCGCCAGCTTTTTTCTCCGTCTTCGGTTAAAAAGTTGGTCCACCGGCTTTTCATATTGCCATTCAGGTGTTGAATGATGATGGCTATCGAATTGCTTTCCGGATTGGGCTGTTCATGAAAATATTCCACCGGAAGAATTTGCAGGGTTTGATCACCTAATTGCTTATAAGCGATAAATCGCTTGATGCAATCTTTCAGCAATTTAGTTTCTAATGGGTTATTCGTCATGGCAGTTTTTAGCAATCGACACTACCTAATTGTGCATAAATAGGCTATGTAGAATACCGTATCCAATAATACGAAAATTCAGTGAATTTTCGGTTTCGGATTGTACTTTTCTTCAATGATAAGCCCTTAAATTAGAAAGTGTACTACAATCGAGAAAATAAGAGGTTCTACTCATTTAGATTGGTTAATATGTGCATTTAAATGGTTGAAAATTTTATGAATTTCTAGTTTTATACATTAGGAAATGGCTGGAAAATAGATTAGATAGTTCTTTTAAGTTGAGAAGTAAAAAAATACCTACCAATTTAAAATCAACGTAATTTAACAGGACTGCTATAATAAAAATTCCAATGTAAACTTTGTGTTTTGGCTCATAAAATATTGATTGCTAAAATAAAAATTGGCTTATAGTTTTTAATAAATTTACAATGCATTATCAAATTGCATTTTATCCTCCGCCTTTTTAGTGGTTTTACCGAAACGATAATTAAAGCCAATATAAAACACCTGCGCATCTCTACTGGTCAATTGATTTTGTATTAAGAATTTAGTAGTAAGATCTGCCTTTTGTTTCAAAGTACTAAATACATCACTTAGCGTGGCTACAACAGATAGTTTGTTTTTCATTAGATCTTGACGTAACCCCATGTTTACTACAAAAGTCGGGTGAAAAAATCCTTGTATCGTTTGTCTCCCAGATCTATAAATACAAGTGAATTGAAATAGGGTGGTTTTAGTGATGGAAGCACTTGCATTAAAGTTGGTATTACTACTCCAAATCGATTTTTTATCGGGAGCAGAAGTTGTTCCAAAATTGATGGTATTATAAAATATATTAGTACTCAAATTAGCAGTAATAGTTTTTGTTGGCTTTGCAGAAACGACTAGCTCAAAACCGGTATTCTGATCATTCGATAAATTTTGCCTAGTGGTTAAAAAGGTAGTATCGTTCAATTTTTGAGTGATAGAAGTAAATCCATTGTATTTATACCTATAGTAAATACTCGGCACGATAGTAAATAGCTTATTCTTAAACTGATAGCCAAACTCTAATGAATGAATAAACTCTGGCAACAGATATGGATTACCCGCTCTTAAATTAATTGGATCCATATATTCAGGAAAAGGATTTAAATCGTCTCCCTCGGGCCTATTCACACGCTTACTATAATTTAATTGTAATTCACCCTTAGAAAGTTTATAGGATAATTGTACTGTAGGAAATATATTGAAGTATTGATTTTTTATGATTGAATCTTTAGTAACCAAATTACTTACAACGAATGATTGTTCTGCCCTCAAGCCCAATGAGTAATCTAACTCGCCAATGGTATTGGAATATGTACCATAAACTGCATGTACTTTTTGATTCAACTTAAAACGGTTAGAAGTCAATGGATTTTTAATAACCATACCAGTGGAGGGATTGTAGTTTTCCGTTAAAAAATCGATGTCTTGTTGAATGAAAGATCCTGCATAACCGAGTTCTAATTTAGCATCTTCCCCTAATGGATTTACATAATCTACGGTGGCTTGTTGATTGTGTTCAATTTGATAGACAAAATTATTATCAGGTATAGTTTGTTTTATTGGATAATAGTATTGATTTATATAATAATTTTTTTCATCTTCACTTTGAGATGAAGCAGTAAATTCAAACCTTACTTCTTTTCCTTCCTTGCCATAATTATGTTGCCAATAGGCAGTAAAATCTTTTTCATTTTCTACAGCAGGCGCATAACGTTTTCTGTCTAAACGTTGCGTAATTTGCATATTGTTATCAAAAAAAGTTCGTTCATATAAATCGTTTCTTTCTAAACTAGTTTTTAAATAACTTCCAGAAAGCCCCAAGTTATTCATTGAGTCGATGGTATAGTCAAAACCTCCTCTTAATAAATGAGACAATGGTCTAGCTTTGGATCGATAATTTTCAGTGTAGAACCCTGTTGTTGCTCTTGAAAGTGAATCAGTGAATTCCCGATTAGTATTACCAAAACGATTTCGTTCATCTTGGCGAATACTATAAGTAGCAAAAGTATTTAGCTTACTTGTTTTATAATTGAGATTTAAGCTTCCATTTTCTCTTTCTTTGTTACCTATATTTCCAGTAATATTCCCATTGAAGCCAGCTTTTGTATTCTTTTTCATAACGATATTAATCATACCTGCAGTTCCATCTGGTCGATATTTTGCAGAAGGGTTGGTGATCACTTCAATTTTTTCTATGGTATTGGCCGGAATTTGTTGCAATACCTCAGCCCTATTTTTCCCCATCAATGGCGAAGGTCTTCCGTTAATGAGCACCATTAATGCCCCTGAACCTCTCAAACTAATATTGCCTTCAATATCTACTTCTACCGAGGGAACATTTCGCAGTATATCACTTGCCGAACCGGTTTGAGCCATAATATCCTGTGAAGTATTATACACTTTTTTTCCTACGGTAGAACTGAGCATATTCTTTTTTGCTGTAACACTCACCTCTTCAAGTGTATTGGGAATTAAATCCATATTGATATTACCCACCGCAATTATACTTGCATTTGAAGTAAGTAAAACAGTTTGTAGGGGAGCTATCAGTCCCATATAATTTACTGTAAGGGAATAGTTGCCGAGTGCAATACTATCTAGATTAAATTTGCCTTTTCTATTGCTGATAGCAGTTTTAATAACAACTTTATTAGTTGGTTCTAATAACTGAACGGAAGCAAATTCTAAGGGTAGTCCAGTTTTTTTGTCTATCACCGTTCCGTTTACTGATCCTGTTTTATTTTGTGCTGATAAATTGCAATAACAACTTATCAGTATAAGTAGTATACCTAAAAATTTCATAAAAGCTTTATAATTACCACCAATTATAAAGCCTCACCCAATTAAAATTAATTAGTGCAATGGTAGCTGTATAATCGGTGGCTTGAGGTTAAATTACATTAGTTTTCCTGTTGGATCGAGTTTGGCTTCTTTGGTTTTACCCTTTAAACTATATTCTATTTCGAAATAGTTCTTGCCTTCTTTAGACTCAATTTTGTACACTTCTTTGATGGTTGCTCCTGCAAATGCTTTTGTGAAACCTTCCATCACTATAGCAGGTGTATTCGCTTGTGGAATGGCCATTTCAGTTTCCATCCATTCGCCTTTTCCAGAAAAATTGGTAGAGCCTTTTTTCCCGTCCATTAAAAAAGTGGCTTCATAATTATCCTTCTCTTCCATTTCCCATTTTACCTCTTTTGCAGTAGGAAATTTTTGCATAAATGCTTTTTCGGCGGCTGGTGTTACTTTATTTTTTTGAGCATTTGCATTAGTAAATAATCCAATGCATGTGAATACGATTATGAAAATATTTTTCATATAATTTTATTAATTGATGTTAAAAGAATAATAGCTGTCTTAAGTTGAGCAGTAAATTGTAGATTAAGCAGCCGCCTCTATTGGGGGATGAAATATGGCAGGATGAAATTCAGTGGATGGTACTCCTGAATTAATCAAAGGAATAATTATTCTAACAAGTGGAATAGTTAAAGTCGTATACGAAATTAAAGGCTCTTGATACATTGCTCCACTTTGAATTTGTATAATTTCTCCTTTATTTGTAGGTGGAATTGTTTTTTCAGGCAAGGTTGATTCTTCTTCCTCATCACCTTCAAAACCCAGACCTAAAAATTTTTCTCCTACAAACTCTGCCAGATTCATGTCTGCATCACCAGCCAAGCATGTATTGTAAACCATTGAAAGAGAATGAGTATCGTCGAAATTTGCATAAGGCATCAACAGGTTGGATGCGGCAAACAAGAGTAACAATGTTATGACTGCAAGCTTTTTCAATACTGCAATATACTAACAATAGGCTAAAGCTGACCCTTTTACTGATTGTTAAAAAAGGAATGCAGAGAAAATTATTTTTGATTTCCACACAGTCAGCAAGTTACGGGAGATTAAAATTTTGTTGCAGCAGCAGGCTTGGGTGCTGCCGGTTTGGGTGCAGCCGGTTTGGGTGCTGCAGGTTTGGGTGTTGCAGGTTTGGGTGTTGCCGGCTTGGGTGTTGCCGGCTTGGGTGTTGCAGGTTTAGGTGTTGCAGGTTTGGGTGTTGCCGGAAAAGCACTTGGTTGTGAGGGTGTACTTGGAATATTATTGTTTGCTGGTTTAGTATTTATGGTAGGTTGTTTAGTAGAACCTAAATTATTACTGATTGATGGTTTTTCAGGTTGTTTTTTATTATCACCTGCACTCATAGAGGCTTTAGTAAATGTTGGACGCGAACTGTTTTGATTAGATTTTACAAATTGATCAGAGCCTGCTTTTTTGGTTTCTGGGTGAGAGTAGGTTTTATTGTAATTACCCAAATTTCTATTGCTAATTACTGTATTAGATTGTGAGCGACTTCTGTTGTAATAATTATTTCTGTATATAGGAGTTCGATAATTACGGCTGTTGTAGTAGTGTCCATGATAATGATTGTGCCAGTGATAATGATAGCCATAATAATAATGCCAGTAGTATGGGCTCCAGGGATTCCAGTAGGGTGGATAATATCCCCAATACCAGGGAGATCGCCATCTTACATAGGAAGGAGTATACATGTAGGTTATTACAGGCCAGGTTTGCACTTGTACGATTATTGTTTTTTCAACTACAATAGTTTTACCAGAAGAGCTAGTAGTATTTGTAGAATATCCCGGGTTGGGTGTGCTTTTTTCAGAATCAGAGTTAGATGATTTCGGTTCAATAATATAGTCTTTGCCATATAATTCTTCATCTCCAATTAGTTGGATTTGAATTTCATTGTTTCCGCTTTTGGTAACAACAAAAACAGCAACGTCCTGATTTTCTTTATCATTTATGGCAACCTGTAATATAATTAAATGTGTTTCACCATCCACATTATCAATTACTTTTATATAATCTATTTTGTTATCATTATTTAAATCGAGGTTATTAATTTTTGAGTCTTCCGCATTGAGATTTTTTTCAAATAATTCTAAGGTTTCAGATTCTTGAAAGAGATTTAATACAGCATATAGGTTTAAATTATCCCCTGGTAAATTTAACTTTTCTTCATCAGTGTTTTGTGCATATACATTAAATGAAAATGCGCAAAGAAGCGTGACAAATAAAATAGTTTTTATGTTTTTCATTTGAAAAATTTTTTAATCAATATGTTGCTCAAAATATGTAATTTAATTAAAAGATTGAAATCAACTAGTTTTTTATTCGAATTCTTGAAGTACTTCTGTAAGAGCTAAATTGTAAAAGAAAAGAAAACCTTTTACTTACTTTTAATGAACTGTTCAGCAGTAAGTACGATGATGTTGGCCGTTTTGTATTCTCCGCATTAGTCTCCGAAACGATAGTGAAGGGACTATGCGGCTTGAGGAGCAGCTTACTTGCGTTTTAGATAATTTTGCTAAATGTTAGAAGTCTACGCCAAAGGAATAAAACTCCCCACTAGGAACGATAACGATTTACTTAATTTTAATAAATTGTTCAGCAGTTAGTACTATGATGTTGGCCGTTTTGTAATCTTTTATGTTTCTGGTTAATAAGATAGGTACTGAATGTTCAACTGCTGTATAGTATTGAAGACCGTCTTCAAAGTCCTTGAAATTGGAGGATAAAGCAAGGTCTACTGTTTTGTCATTTACCGGTAGTACCGAAACCAGTGTTTTAAATTGCAGTAGCTTTTTTCTCGCCTGATCAGCAGTATACTGTTTATATAAAATATAATTCAGATTAGCAAAGGATAAAGCCGAAACAAATATTTTTAATTTTCCTTCATCTGCTTTTGAAAATAATGCAGCAGCAAATGGATAAAAAGGTTCCCGTTGCGCAAGTAAGTCGAGTATAATGTCGGTATCTGCAAAAACCCGCTCCATCATTTATATTTATTAGTGAGATAGTCTGCATATCCTTTTTTGTGGTCGAAGCCTTCCGGTAAATCTATTATTCCCGACAAACTTTTCACCAATGGGCTGATGTGGTTATCCGATTTTTTTTCTTGGGTAATTTGTGATAGATAGTTTTCTACCAAACTCGAAATGCTGGTTTTATTCTCTTTGGCATATTCCTTTGCCTTTTCGATAATCGACTGATTGAGTTTTAAGGTGAGTTTAGTATCCATATTGAATTAATTACGTACAAATATACATAATCTATACGTACAAATTAATTTGGACATTCCATTTTTTTATCTTTTTCTTCTCCGCATTAGTCTCCGTAACGATAGTGAAGGGACTATGCGACAAGGTGAGCAGTAAAGTTGGGTGTTAGATTCTCTTGCTAAATGAGAGGAATATATGCTAAAGGCGAAAGACTCCATTCGAAACGAAAATGTTGCACACCTGCCGTGCAGTTCCTCTCTATCGTTCGGTAACTACAGGGGGAACTTTACATACCGCTCTCAAATGCTCCAGAGGCGCACAAGCTCACGCTTCTCCGCATTAGTCTCCGAAACGATAGTGAAGGGACTATGCGGCTAGATGAGCAGTATACTTGCTTGTTAGATAATCTTTCTAAATGCGCGAAGTATACCCCAAAGGCGAAGGACTCCCCACTTAGAGCGAAACATCAAACTCATGCTCACTCCAACGCTGTTTTTCTACTGCTGCTTTTTATAAATCGATTTGCCTTCTTTAATCGTTTCCATCACTTTTATATCTTTCAGCGTAAGGGGCTCAACTTTTATGGGGTTTTTATCCAGAATCACCAGATCAGCGAGTTTTCCTACCTGCAAACTTCCTTTTCTATCAGCTTCCCCGTATTGTGCAGCCACGTTAATAGTCATGGCTTGCAATCCTTCATAGGGAGTAATACGTTGGTCTGCACCCACTTTGGCACCTCCACGAGAAATGCGATTCACGGCACTCCACAACATAAAAAGTTGATCTAAAGGGGCAACAACAAAATCGGTATGATTGGTTGGTTTCATTCCGGCTTTGATGGCATCTTTTATTGGACTGATATATTGTGCCTGCGCAAATCCACGATTCTTTTCATGTGCTTCGTAAAAATAATAAGTATGCAGTGTATAAAACGAAGGGCGAACATTGTATTTTACAAATTTTGCCATTTGGTCCTTACGCATAAATTGTGAATGTATGGTAGTTACATTCCAGGGTTTGGTTACATTGGCTGCTTCATAGGCTGTAAGAAATGCATCTATAGCGCCATCTCCATTACAATGCAGCAATAAGGGAACATTCATCTCATATACTTTTTTAACCATCTGGTTTACCATATCCTGCGGAAAAGTTAACTCACCTTTCCAGTTTTTTTCACCCCCTGGGCCACCGGTCAAATAGGGAGTAGTGAAGTAGGCAGTTTTCCCCTGTGGAGAGCCATCAATGGTTATTTTAGCCCCGCCTATTTTAAATCCTTTGTTATAGTTAAGCCAGGTAGTAAGTGGATATTCGGTAAGTGTTTTATCTACATCAGTAATAAAAGGGTAGGCTACCACATCAATTATATTCGCACCTGCATCTGCTGCCCTTTTGATTATGTCTAACTGCCATTTATGGGTAGCCCCATCCTGGGCGGTTGTGATGCCGGTTTCTGCATACAACATCTGACCAGCTTTTGAATAAGCTATTTCCTGCTCTTTAGTCATCGGAGCCGTTTTTTCAACAACCGGCAAATAAGCAGTTTCCATAATTAATCCGTATGGCTCAGTAGTGCCTGGCTTACGAACGCAGATGCCTCCGGGAGGCGTTTTGAAATTTGCATCGTACCCATAATATTTCATAGCCAAGGAATTCAGCACACAACCATGCATAGAAACGTGATCAATACGAACCGGGTTATCAGGAAAAGCAGCATCTAAATCATCCCGGTTTAACAATCGTCCCTTGGGCATCACATTATCATCATATCCATACCCCATAATCATTTCTCCCTTCGGAATTTTGCGCTCAGCAGCATAAGCTTTTAGGGTAGAAACAATGCTTTCCACATCTTTTGCCGATCCTGATGGAGGAGCATACAATTTACATTGGTTGGCTACCAGTAATGAGTTGAAATAGTGACTATGCGCATCTAAAAAGCCAGGCAATAAGGTTTTACCTTGTAAATCATTCATTGAGGTAGAATCACCTTTCATTTTTTCAGCTTCTACTTTGCTGCCTACAAAAACAATTTTGCCATCTTTTATAGCAATCGATTCGGCATAGGTTGCATTATCACCCTCCATTGTAATTATATCGCCACCATAATAAATGGCATCCGCACCCTGGTTTAAATTATTTTGCTTTGCAGCTTGTTGGCAACTTCCAAATGCTAGTAGAGCAATTAAAAATGCGATTTTGTAATTTTTTTTCATGTTTAATTATTATGAGTCAGCAAACAGGATTAGTAAGTTACAACTTTTTGCACACCCGCCGTGCAGTTCCTCTTCGCCAAAGGCGAATCGGAAACTACTCGGGGAACTTTCCGTAGGTTCTAAAGGTCCAGCGGACCGAAACCCTACTCAAACTCAAACTCACTCTCACTCTAGCCCTTAGTATCCTGCCACCGAATCATCCCCTCTTTTATCGGCTGCCGTTTCGCGCTTACCGGTTTTATTAATTAAAATTGCTTCGGTTCTGCCAATCGATCCTCTTTCGGTTATCTTGTAACCCATCTGTTGCAATGTTTTTTTGGTATTGGCATCAAAATCTTTCTCCACCGCTACCTCATCCGGTAGCCATTGGTGGTGGAACTTGGGTTTATTAATCGCCTCATCGGCACTCATACCAAAATCAACCACATTAATAATCGCCTGAAATACGGATGTTGGAATAGTAGTTCCACCGGGAGTACCAACTACCAGCAATGGTTTGTTATTTTTTAATAATAAAGTAGGCGTCATCGAACTCAACATTCTTTTTCCGGGCGCTATGGCATTGGCTTCTCCGCCTACTGCTCCATACATGTTGGGTACGCCGGGTTTCGCACTGAAGTCGTCCATTTCATTATTCATTAAAAATCCGGCACCACCCACTACTGTTCTGCTGCCATATCCTCCATTCAAGGTAGTGGTTACGGCTACCATATTTCCTTCGGCATCCATTATACTCAAATGCGTAGTTTGCTCGGATTCTTTTATGATACCTGCTTTTACATTGCTGCTGCTACCCGCTTTGTCGGCAACATAATCACTCATCCGCTGATTCACATAGGCATCGCTTAGCAAGGTTTTAACTGGCACAGGAAAATAATCCGGATCACCCATATATTCTGCGCGATCGGCATAGGCCCTTCTCTCGGCTTCAATCATTAACTGCACACTCTTGGGCGTTTGAAAGCCCATTTCTTTTACCGGATATTTCTCAATCATTTTTAGCATTTGTCCTACCAACAACCCCCCACTACTGGGCGGAGCGAAACTGATTACCTGATGATCGCGATAGGTAAATTCCAATGGCTTACGCAATTTGGCGGTATAGTTGCTCAGGTCTTCCATGGTTATTATCCCATTGCCTCTTTTCATTTCCTCTACAATCAATTGGGCAGTTTCTCCCTGATAAAAACCGGCGGCACCGTCTTTTTGCATCCGGCGAAGGGTGCCAGCCAGCTCCTTTTGAATAAGGGTATCCCCGGCTTTCCATTTTTCTGCCTTTACAAAAGCAGTAGGTCGAGTACTATTTTTTAAAAACGACTCACGAGTGCTGTTTAATCCAGCTGCTTCCTTTTCGGAAATCACAAAACCATGTTCAGCTAATTCTATGGCAGGTTGTATGAGCGTTTTAAAGGGTAGTTTGGCAAATTCCATGGTGGCAAATAAGCCCGCTACCGTTCCGGGTATGCCGGATGCCAAATGACCTTGCTGCGAAAGCATCAATTGTACCTGTCCATTTTTATCCAAATACATATCTCGGTTGGCTCGGGCAGGGGCTGCCTCCCGATAGTCAATACCGACTAGCTCTTTATTTGCTTTTCGGGCTAATAAAAATCCTCCCCCACCTAAATTTCCAGCACCGGGATATACTACTGCCAGTGTAAGTTGAACCGCAATGGCTGCATCAAATGCATTCCCACCTTTTTTCATAATAGCGGCTCCCACTAAACTTGCCAGCGGATGTGCCGTGCCTACGGCTGCTTTGTTAAACACGCCATTCTTTACAATGGTATAATGGAAAGGATCTATTTCCTTTCCGGGGCCCACAAAAGAGCCGGACTGCTGGGCTGCCAGTTGCCATCCAACCAAGCAAAAGCCCGAAATAAAAAGTATTTTTATCATGGCAGAAAATTAGTGTTTTTTACATTATAAATATTCATTGTTGGCCGAGTGTGATTAACTTGGTAAAAAATGGCTTTCCAGCCCCAAAATTCTTGCTTATTTTCACCGACTATAGGATGCTTCTATTTTAGAGGGGTATCCATTATCAACCAATCATTTATTTACTTATGCGGTTAATTTTAAGTTTGTTTTTCTCTTTAGTCATGGGTTTAGTATCTGGCCAACCCCTTACCTCCCCCGAATCATTTTTAGGATATCGGATTGGCACCCATTTTACCCGTCACCACCAAGTAATGGATTATTACAAATTGGTGGCATCCCAACAACCCAATCGCGTTAAACTTGCGAATTACGGCACCACCAATGAGGGCCGACCGCTGATGCTTGCATTTATTGGTTCACCCGAAAATTTGCAGCGTTTAGAAACCATCCGCCAAAATAACCTGGCACTGGTATCAGGTAAACAGAATGCCAAACCCGCCGATATGCCGGTAATCGTTTGGTTGAGTTACAATGTGCATGGCAATGAATCTTCCTCCACGGAAGCCTCCCTGATTACCCTTTATCAGTTGGCCAATCCAGAAAATCAGACCGTAAATAACTGGTTAAAAAATACCCTCATCATTATGGATCCTTGCATCAATCCAGATGGGAGAGACCGATATGTAAACTGGTATAATTCGGTGGCTGGAGATCAATTTAACCCCGATCTGGCTGTTCGCGAACATGCAGAACCTTGGCCGGGTGGAAGAGTGAATCATTACTACTTCGATTTAAACAGAGACTGGGCCTGGCAAACGCAAGTAGAAACCAGACAGCGATTGAAAATCTACAACCAGTGGATGCCCCAAGTGCATGTAGATTTTCACGAGCAAGGTATCAACGGCCCCTACTATTTTGCTCCCGCCGCAGCGCCCTACCATGAAGCAATTACCCAATGGCAACGAGATTTTCAACTTCAAATTGGAAAAAATAATGCCGGATATTTTGATAAAAATGGTTGGTTGTTTTATACCAAAGAAAGATACGATTTGCTTTATCCTTCCTATGGAGATACTTATCCAATTTATAATGGCGCCATTGGAATGACGTACGAGCAGGCCGGCGGAGGAAGAGCCGGTTTAGGCATTTTAAAGGGCGACATGGATACCCTTACCCTAGTAGATAGAGCCCAGCATCACTATACTACTGGCATATCTACTGTTGAAATTTCTGCTGCCAATCAGGGCAAGCTATTAAAAGAATTTCAGCAATTTTTTGATGATGCCCGTGCCGGAAAAGGGGCAGAGTTTAAAACCTATGTGCTTACTTGTTCCAATGAAAATAAACTGAATGCCCTGAAAGAATTACTACAGTTGAACCAAATCAACTTTGGAACACTTAGTAATACAAATTGGAAGGGATATCAGTATTTCAGCGGAAAAGAAGAAGCTTTTGTAAATGAAGGTTACCATATTGCCGTAAGTGGCACCCAAACCCGGTCTGTATTGGCTAGGGTATTACTCGAACCCAAAACGGTAGTAACCGATTCTAATACTTATGATATCACTGCCTGGTCGTTGCCCTATGTATTTGGCATCAAAGCTTATGGCGTTAAAGAGAAGCTAGATATCAAAGAAACGCAACTCGAAGTAAAAGCTATTACAACCGCGAATGCACAGTATGGTTTATTAATTCCGTACAGCTCGTTTCAATCATCCAAAGTGTTGGCTGCTTTATTAAAACAAAACATCAAAGTGCGTTTTGCAGAAAAGCCATTTACCTATCAGAATAAGCAATACGACCGGGGAACATTAATTGTTATTAAAACCGGCAACCCCGATAACTGGAATCAGCTTACCCAAAAAATTTGCCAACAACTGCAAGTTCAACCTGAGGGAGTGGAAACCGGATTTATGGATAAAGGAATTGATTTTGGTTCGCCAGACGTAAAAGCAGTGCTGCCGCAGTTGAAAGTGGCTATGCTTACCGGAGATCAAACTACTTCGCTCAGCTCCGGTGAAATCTGGCACTATTTTGAACGTCAACTGAGTTATCCGCTTTCCTTAATTAATGCCACCGATTTATCGCGTACTTCTTTAAAAAATTATAATGTATTGATTTTGCCGGATGGAAACTATCGGGCTATCAGTGATAAAGCGAGTATCGAAAAACTGAAAGAGTTTGTAAGGAGTGGTGGTAAAATCATCGCCCTGAAAAATGCACTGGGCTATATGGCCGCAGGAGATTGGGGATTGCAAATAAAGAACGACAAGACTGCAGACAAAAACGAATATGCAGCCCTTAAAAAATATGCCGATGCTGAGCCTGAATCCCTCTCTGCCTCAGTTCCTGGGGCTATTTATCGCGTAGAATTGGATAATACGCATCCACTAGCATTTGGATACCCCAATTATTATTTCACCCTAAAACAGGATGGTCCGCAATATGATTTTCTGAAAGAGGGTTGGAATGTGGGTGTGTTGAAAAAAGACGGCTATCAGGCAGGCTTTGTGGGTGTTCAGGTGAAGAATAAACTAAAAGATGTTTTATCTATCGGAGTGCAGGAAGTGGGTGCCGGTCAAGTAATTTATTTTGCCGAAGATCCCCTGTTTAGAAATTTTTGGGAAAATGGTAAAATGCTGTTTGCAAATGCCATTTTTTTAAGTGGACGATAATTGTATTGAATGTATTTTATAAAAGGAATTATCCGCATTATGAAGAAACAAATCATTGCTAAGTGGGGGGGACTGTTTTTTGTGCTGTTCTCCCTTTTTTCATTACCCGTAATTGCACAAACCTACCAAACCTATAACAGCGCTGATATTTACCAGCAAATGAAAAAGCTGAATGTGTTAGGAAGTGTATTGTATATAGCTGCACATCCGGATGATGAAAACAATACTTTTTTACCCTTTCTCGCGAAAGAAAAATTATATCGCACTGCCTATTTAAGTTTAACCCGTGGAGATGGTGGTCAAAACCTGATTGGTCCGGAACAGGGGATTGAATTGGGGATGATCCGCACACAGGAATTACTGGCAGCCCGCAGGCAGGATGGTGCTGAACAATATTTTTCCAGGGCCTATGAATTTGGGTATAGCAAAAGTGTGACCGAGGCATTGCGCATTTGGGATAAAGAAAAAATTCTGAGTGATGCCGTATGGATTATTCGGCAATACCAACCCGATATCATCATCAATCGTTTTCCTCCTGATGCACGTGCCGGACATGGCCACCATGCCGCTTCTGCCGTAATTGGGGCGGAGGCTTTTGCAGCAGCAGCAGATCCCAAGAGATTCCCCGAGCAGTTTGCCTATGGAGTAAAACCCTGGCAGGCAAAACGCATTGTGTGGAATTCATACAACTTTGGCGGAAATATGAATACAACATCAGCCGATCAATTTTCATTCGATATCAGTGGTTTCAATCCTATGTTGGGTAAAAGTTATGGTGAAATTGGTGCCGAGGCTAGGAGTATGCATAAAAGTCAGGGAGAAGGCAGGCCAAGAAGAAGGGGAACATCTCTTGAATATTTTTCACCTGTAGCCGGTGATCCACCCAAAACTGATTTAATGGATGGAGTGGATATTACCTGGTCAAGAATTCCCGGAGGAACCGCAATCAAGGAGCAAGTGAATCAACTTATCCGGCAATTTAATTTTGAACAACCCGAAGCATCTGTTCCTGCATTGGTAAAACTATATACTGCCATGCAAGCTTTGCCTGAATCGAATTGGAGAAACAAAAAAATGCAGGAAGTTCAACAACTAGTGGAAGCCTGCAGTGCGATCTTTGCTGAGGTAACTACCCAGCAAGAATATGCAGTGCAGGGCGAAACAGTTACCGCCAATTTCTTTTTTAATAAGCGCAAACCCGTTCAGGCCACGCTGAAATCTATTCAACTGGCCAATATCGATTCCGCCTTTTCCTTATCGTTGCCATTCAATCAAAATATTCAGTTTGCCAAAACCATTCCGGTACCGGCCAATCAAAAAATATCCCAACCCTATTGGCTCGAATATCCCAAACTGGAGGGTAGTTTTGATGTACGCGACCAGCGGATGATCGGAAAAGCAGAAAATGATCCCGCATTTCCAGCAAAATGGGTAATTAATATTGAGGGGGTTGATTTTACTTTTAACCGAGCCATACAATATAAATATGTTGACCTTGTAAAGGGAGAACTCTACCAGCCGCTCGCCGTTTTGCCCGCAGCCGAAGCCAACTTTACCCGCGAAAATTTGGTGAGCATGAATGGTAAAAAAATCACCGCTGGGGTTCAGTTGTTGCAACGTGGTAAAAATAAAATCAATCCATCTATTCAATTAACCGGATTGCAGCAGTTCTCTTCAGCAGGAGCTACCCCAGCAACTCGGTGGGATGAAAATGCCCGAATCAATACCTT
Source organism: Chitinophagia bacterium (assembly GCA_037131895.1). Taxonomy (GTDB): domain Bacteria; phylum Bacteroidota; class Bacteroidia; order Chitinophagales; family Chitinophagaceae; genus Sediminibacterium. The sequence continues at coordinate 14,824 of JBAXQE010000026.1, forward strand.
GCTGAATGCACCTTCCTCAACAACCAATCAGCGGGAGGAAATCTCGCTGCAGCCCTCTACACCGGATGTGTATGCGGGTAGTACCCGAATTATCGCCTACGACCATATTCCCACCATTACCTATTTTGCCCCAGCAAAAACCAACCTGATTGCTTTGTCGGTAAAAACAACGGGTAAAAAAATTGGATACATACCAGGAGCAGGTGATAAAATTCCCGCTGCCCTTGAGCAACTCGGGTATGAAGTGGTGGTGCTTTCAGAAGCCGATATTCAAATGCCCAACCTGCGCCAGTTTGATGCAATTATTACCGGAATTCGTGCTTATAACATTTACGAATACCTGACCAATAAAAATGAAGTATTCAACCGATATATTGAAGCAGGCGGTCACCTGATTATTCAGTACATGAAAAGTAACCTGGTGGGATTGAAAAAAATCAATGCAGGTCCTTATCCATTTCAGGTTAACTCGGGTAGCCGGGTTACCGAAGAAAATGCAGCTGTAACTTTTTTACAACCTTCCCACCCTTTGTTAAATTATCCCAATGCGATTACCAGTGCCGATTTTGAAGGATGGGTGCAGGAGCGAAGTACTTACCATGCAGAACAGGTGGATAGTCATTTCGTTTCCCTATTACAAATGGCAGATACCGGCGAAAGACCGGCTGCTTCCGGAGGTAGTTTAATTACCGCCCCCTATGGAAAGGGGAATATAACCTATGTGGGGTTGGTTTTGTTCCGTCAATTACCAGCCGGAAACCCAGGCGCCTACAGAATCTTAGCCAATCTGCTTGCCTTACCTAATAACAAACCCTAATATGCGTTCAAAAAGACGGATAGGCATTTTTACCATCATACTGATTGGGGTGGGCATAGGGTTTTTTATTAAGAATGTAAAAATTGGCTTAATCATTGGACTCATGCTTGGGTTATTGGCTGGAGGATTAGCGGGTAGAAAATAAAATGTATTGAAATGGAAAAGCAATCAATCGATAAATTACCGCAAGAGAGCGAACCTACTATACCTCTGATGGGTTCGTTTAAAGCTTGGTATATTTTGTTGCTGGCTGTGCTGCTAGCTGAAATTATTTTCTTTATTTGGTTTACTCAATATTTCTCATGAGTCAGGTCGATTGGATAGTACTTTGCCTTACGCTGCTGCTGATTTTAACCTATGGGTTGTATAAAAGCCGCACCAGTAAAAACCTCGAAGGATATTTTTTAAGCAATAGAAATATGCCCTGGTACTTGGTGCTGCTGAGTATCATGGGTACACAAGCCAGTGCCATTACTTTTTTGTCGGCACCCGGGCAGGCATTTACCGATGGGATGCGGTTTGTGCAGTATTATTTTGGATTGCCGCTGGCGATGATTGTGATCTCCATCAGTTTTGTGCCGCTGTTTAGTAAAATGAAAGTATTTACTGCCTATGAATTTTTAGAGCAGCGATTCGATTTAAAAACTCGGGTACTTACTTCTACACTGTTTTTATTGTCGAGGGGCTTATCCACCGGTATCAGCATTTATGCGCCTTCTATTATTTTATCTTCCTTAATGGGTTGGGATATTTTCTGGACGAATATAGTTATGGGTGGCTTGCTGATTTTTTATACCGTAAGTGGGGGAGCCCGGGCAGTTGCTTATACACAGCAGTTACAGCTACTGATAATTTTTGGGGGCATGTTTATTGCCGGATATTATGTGGTACATTATTTACCCGATGGGGTTGGATTTACAGAGGCCCTGAAAATTAGTGGGGCATCTGGAAAACTGAATGTAATTACTACCGGCATAACCGAGAAAGGCTTTGATTGGAAAGATCGCTATAATATCATCAGCGGAATTATAGGAGGGTTTTTTCTTTCCCTCTCTTATTTTGGAACTGATCAGTCGCAGGTAGGCAGGTACCTAACCGCCAAAAATAATACACAAAGCCGGTTGGGTTTGTTGATGAATGGTTTAGTAAAAGTGCCGATGCAGTTTTTTATATTGTTATTGGGCACCTTGTTGTTCAGTTATTATCAATTCAACAAAGCTCCGGTATTCTTTAATGGGGCTGTAGTGGATAAAGCCATGCAAACTTCCTATGCGCCTGCATTGAGTAAGATAGAGGGTGAGTATAACTTGTTACAAGCGAATCAGCAGCAATATAGCCGGGCATTTGCTGCAAATCACAGGGAGGCGGATAAAGTGTTGGTGCAGCAAAACCGGAAAACAATGGATGCTTTACAGAAAGAATACCGACAGGTTTTAAAGCAGGCGGTTCCGGGTGCGGATACCAATGATACGAATTATATTTTTCTTCGGTTTGTGGTGGATCATTTGCCGCATGGACTGGTAGGCTTACTGATTGCTATTATATTTCTGGCAGCCTGGGGTTCTATAGCAGCCGCTCTTAATTCTCAGGCGGCTTGCACCGTTATTGATTTTCATATACGATTACAGGGGAAAAAGCACGATATCGCAAATGAGGAAGATTGCTTGCGGGAATATAAGGTATCTAAATATTATACCCTCGCTTGGGGTATTTTTTCCATCATAACCGCCGAACTAGCTACCGGTATGGGTAGTTTGATTGAGGCAGTTAATTTGTTAGGGTCTTTATTTTATGGAGTGATATTGGGTATCTTTCTGGTAGCCCTGTATGCCAAAAAAATTCAGGGCAATGCAGTGTTTGTTGCAGCCATCGTAGGAGAATGTATCGTAGTGCTTTGCTTCTTGTTAGATAAATGGGGCTATATCGGTTTAGGATTTCTCTGGTTAAATGTGGTGGGGGCATTGGCTGTGGTAATTACTGCCTGGGTTTTACAAAAAATATTGCCAGCTTCCTTAACGGCTCATCCTGTTCCCATAGCTACTGAGTAACGGAGCCTTCGTTTTCTTCCGTAGAATTCAGTTAACTTGTATGGGCTATTGTAAACTACTTTAAAATGAGTACTCCTGCGTTGGTTCCCTGGGCAATTGGTGCGAATGTGTATGAAGTAAATATCCGTCAATATACCCCCGAAGGAACTTTTCAAGCATTCAGCCAGCACCTTCCCCGATTGAAAGAAATGGGGGTTGCTATTTTATGGCTGATGCCCATCACACCAATTAGTCAGTTACACCGCTTGGGTACCCTAGGTAGTTATTATGCCTGCAGCAGTTATGTGCAGATTAACGAAGAATTTGGTACGCTGCAAGATTTTAAGCAATTGGTGCAACAGGCGCATGCGTTGGATATGAAACTGATAATCGATTGGGTAGCGAATCATACGGGATGGGATCACGAATGGACGATACCCCATGCAGATTGGTATGTAAAAGATGCAGCAGGAAACTTTACTGAAAAAAATGGATGGAAAGATGTGATTGATTTGGATTACAGCAAAACCGAAATGCGCGAAGCAATGAAAGCTGCCATGAAGTTTTGGGTACAAGAGGCAGATATTGATGGATTCCGATGCGATATGGCCCATTTGGTGCCGCTGGATTTTTGGAAAGAAGCCAGAGCATTTTGCGAAACCAATAAGCCGCTATATTGGCTGGCTGAATGTGACCAATCCGATTATCATATGGTTTTTAATACCAGTTATGCCTGGGGTTGGATGCATGCAACTGAAAAATTTCACAAAGGGGAGGGTAGCTTACAGGATGTTCGGCAAGTGCTGCATGCGTTCACACAATATCCAGCCGGTGCCAATAAATTGTATTTTACCAGCAACCACGACGAAAATAGTTGGAACGGAACTGAGTATGAAAAGTATGGAAATGCCGCGCTTGCCTGGGCAGTATTTAGCTGCACCTGGCCGGGAATACCATTGTTGTATTCGGGGCAGGAGGGAGCTTTGAAAAAGCGGCTGGAATTTTTTAATAAAGATGTAATTGATTGGACTGCAACTCCGTCACTGGCTCAATTTTATCAGCGCCTGTTTCAGCTTCGTAAACGAAATGCGGCTATTCGGGAAGGGGAGTTGTTTATTTTGCCCTCTCAACAAGATGATAAAGTGCTGCTCTTTATTAGAAAATTCCAGGAACAAGTGGTGCTGATACTACTGAATGTTTCCAATGAGAGCCGCGTGCAGGTTAGTGTTGAACATCCCTGGTTGCCCGGAAAATATCGGCAGCTATTTTCGCAGTTGGTTTATGATTTTGGTGTGAAAGAAAATTTTGAGTTGCAAAGTGGCGATTATTTGGTGTACGAAAAGGTATAAAAAAAGGATGCATTTTGGTGCATCCTTTTTGTTTTCTTCCAATTCGTTGATTACTCTTTTACATCCGTTAAATCCAACGGATAGGCATAAGTGCCTTCATAGCCTGGATAGATTCCTTCTACTTTTATTTTTCTTCCCTTATTGGCAGCAATGGCTCTTTCTAAATCTGTTAGGTTTTTCAAGGGTTCATCGTTAATACTGGTAATGATAAATCCTTCCTGCATCCGGCTTTTTTTCAGCAGGCCTTCATTAATTCTTTTAACCGCTATACCACCACCAATTTCATTGGCAGCCGCGGTTTTTGGATCAACTGTAGCAAGTTCCGCACCTAGTTTTTCAAGAATTCCATTATTCTTTACAATGCTTGTATTACCTGCTTTATTCTTTAAAATAAGTGACACGGTATTTTCTTTACCTCCTCTATTATAAGTGAGGCTAATTTTATCACCCGGTTTGTACCGTGACACCTGCTCTTGTAATTCAGGACCGCTGGTTACAGCAACTCCATTTAATTTGGTAACGATATCTGCTTTTTTAAGCCCTGCATCTGCGGCAGCACCTCCTGCAGGCACTTCGGTTACATAAACGCCTTCTCCTTCTTTATAGCCCGGATTATTCTTTTTATCTTCTTCCGAAAGCTCCACACCCTCTCTAGCATATTGAATGCCTATAAACGCGCGTTGAACTGCCCCGAATTTTACGATGTCTGTTACTACTTTCTTTACTATATTAACCGGAATGGCGTAGGAGTAACCAGCATAAGAACCCGTAGGGGAGGCGATAGCTGAGTTAATGCCAATCAGTTCTCCATTCGTATTAATCAAAGCACCGCCACTATTGCCGGGATTAACGGCTGCATCGGTTTGAATAAACGATTCGATGGCCACATCACTCTGGCGATCATTTACACCAATTTGTCGTGATTTGGCACTTACTATACCTGCAGTAACGGTTACATCTAGTGTAAGCGGATAGCCAATTGCCAACACCCATTGACCTAATTTGGCATCATCACTGTTGCCGTAAATCAGATAGGGTAATCCTTTCGCTTCGATTTTAATTACGGCAAGGTCGGTACTTGCATCTGCACCCACAACAGTGGCTTTGTAGGATTTTTTATTGGCAAGAGTTACATTTATCTCATCCGCTCCATTGATTACGTGATTATTGGTTACAATATATCCATCCTGCGTAATCAGCACCCCACTTCCTCCTGCTCTTTGTTCGGGAATCACACGAGGCCCCCCGCCAAAAAAATCTCCAAATTCATCCCCAAACATGTCAGCAAAAGGATTTCTTTGTCTTTGCTGGTTTGATACCTGCTTAGCTTTGGTACGTGTTTTAATATGCACCACTGCAGGGGTTGCTGAGGTTGCAGCCGGAGTAAAGTCTACAGCTGGTCCCGCATTGCCATTATTAAAAAACCCAGCATAGTTTACCGGCAATTTTCCTGCTTCTTGAATACCTGCATTCTCTCGCTGCATAAACTTGCCAAATCCCCAAATACTCGCAATTGAGGTAGCCCCACTAATCGCTACAATGGTTAAAACATTTTTCCAATTGATTTTCATATTGTACAAATTTTCATGGTTGGTGATACAAATTCTGTGCCTTTCTGAGTGCAAGTAAATAAATCGTACGGAATGTCAGCTAACTATCCCCGCCATTTAACAAATGTTTTACGTAAGTGTTCGTAGATGGTGTATTTCTAAGTCATATTTCTTTAGATCTTTTACTCATTGAGTGCAAATAAAAACCGCATCGTATCTACCCCATCCGCATAATCATGCAACCCCGGGCACTGCGCCATACCCGATGCAACACCGCCCACCCCTACAATACATTGTACGTCGGTATTCCCCTGTAAAATGGCTGTAGGAGGGTTATTTGCACTATAATACTGATAATGTACCTGACTAACCGGTGAAAAAGCAGCCGGGTGTTCGGTAAGCACGATCGACTCATTCGACATATAATACCGGTTACTCATAATTAGCAGGGTTAGATGATAATCGAAATTGTGCTTGTAAGCAGGCAAATCCATTACAAAATCATAGGCTTTTAGCGCTTCTAGTAATGGCTTGAAATCATATCCCTCGGGTACCCAAATTTGGGTGACATTGCGGCAGCCCTGTCCAAAATACAGTTGAATATCTCCGGCCAGCTTACTCAATGTTTCTGGCCCTTCCTCCCCGGTTAGTACTGCAACGGAGGTTCTGTTTCTTCGAATAATATGGGGGTATTTGCCAAAATAGGAATCAAAATACCGCCCCGACTGGTTGCTCCCCGTAGCGATATAAGCATCACAACCCAGCAAACGTTCGGCAATTTGCAGGCGTTCGGCCACACGGGCATCCCGGGCTATTAACCAGTTAATCAGGTGGGTGATTAGGCATTTATCTTTTGAAGAGGGTTTAATAACTGCAATATGGCCACTTATAAATACACAAAGCATATCAAAAAATCCTACCAAGGGGATATTTCCTGCAAGTACCAGTCCTACTTTCTTGGGCACATGCTCCCCAACAGGCAGGGTATAACCAGCCGTCCAGGCAGTTAACAACTCCTCGGTAAGCATATTATCAGTAATGGCCTGGATGGCTGCTGTTGTAAAACGGGGTATAAACCAGGTATTTTCCCTTTCTGCCTGGGCCTTAACCGCTATCCATTCGGTGGCAGAGGAGCGCATATAGGCACCCAATTCGCACATTATTTGAATTCGTTCTTGTAAAATCATTGTTCCATCGTATTTTTGAGAGTACAAATGTAGATTCACTCACTCAACAAACCCATTTTATATGGCAATCAAAATTACAGACGAATGTATCAATTGCGGTGCTTGTGAGCCCGAATGTCCTAATAACGCTATCTACGAAGGTGGTGTTGAATGGTCAATTTCCGACGGAACTACCGTTAAAGGCGATTTTACTTTAATGGATGGAAGCGTAGTTGGTGCCGATCAACGGAATGCTCCTGTTAGTGTAGACACGTATTATATTACCCCCAACAAATGCACTGAATGTCAAGGTTTTCACGAAGAACCTCAGTGTGCAGCCGTTTGTCCGGTAGATTGCTGTGTGCCAGATGAACAATATCAGGAAACAGTAGAAGAATTGCTGGGTAAGAAAGCAAAAATGCACATTTAATTCCTGCCATCCCTATTGTTATAATAGGGAACGCTATATCCCGTTGATTTTTTTTCTGCTACCAGGCGAAGAAGTCACCGGGATTTTTTTATTATCATTCGCTTATCATGAAAAAAAATATTGCTCTGGTAACAGGCGGACTCAGCACAGAAGCCCAAATCAGTTATAAAAGTGCCGAAACTGTGCGGGCCAACCTGAATCGTTCTCTGTATGAGGTTTATTATATTGATATCCATGCTTCGGGCTGGTGGTTTGTTCCTGAGTCGGGAGAACGCATTCCCGTAAACAAGGAAAATTTTACCGTATCCTATCAGGGTAACACCATCGTTTTTGATGCGGCCCTGATGTGTATTCACGGAACACCGGGTGAGGATGGAAAATTACAGGGATATTTCGATCTACTGCAAATACCCTATACCAGTTGTGATACAGCTACCTCAGCATTAACTTTTAATAAGAGATTTACGGTGGCTGTAGTGGCATTTTCCGGAGTACAAGTAGCCAAATCCTTGCATTTGTTTGCGCATACCCCCGTATCTCCCGAACAAATTTTACATCAATTACAATTGCCGGTTTTTGTAAAGCCCAATAATGGAGGCAGTAGTTTGGGCATTAGTAAAGTGAGTGACCCAACCGAGCTTTCTGCAGCCCTGCAAAAAGCCTGGGCAGAAGACAATCAAATTTTAATTGAAGAATGCATTGTAGGTAGAGAATTTACCATTGGCGTATTCAAAAATCAGGGAGCAATTACCGTATTGCCCATAACAGAAATCATCACCCAAAATGAGTTCTTCGATTTTGAAGCCAAATACTTGGGTAAAAGCAAAGAAATTACCCCGGCTGATATTCCCACCAATATGCAGCATCAATTAGAAGCTGCTGCCCGCAAAGCCTATGAGGTATTAAATTGTAGAGGAGTAGTGCGCATTGATTTTATATACAGTACAGCACATCAACAACCTTTTTTACTGGAAGTAAATACGGTGCCTGGGCAAAGTGCCGCAAGCGTTATTCCACAACAAGTTGTTGCTATGGGAGGAAACTTGCAAGATTTTTACGGATCACTCATTGAAGAAGCAATTGGTAGAAAGTAATTAGCAAATCGGATTACCTATTTTTGTACTTTGCTGAATGGATAGGTAGCTGTAAGAAAAGTGATATGAAAAAATGGATCGAAAATATAACCCGCAGGCCCCTTTGGGTGAATATGCTGGCAGCATTGGGAGTGGTGTTGTTGTTTGTACTGATTTTCTTTGCCACCCTTTCGTGGTTAACAGGACATGGTAAAATTCAGCGGGTACCTTCCATTACCGGACAAAACATAGTAGCTGCCACCAAAACCCTGGAAGCTGCCGGATTTGATGTAGTTATTCAGGATTCGGTATTTATAGATACACTGGCCAAACAAGCCGTAGTTCGTCAAATTCCCGAAGCTGAATCCATCGTAAAAAATGGCAGAACGATTTATTTAACTATCAACCGAACCGTTGCGCCCCAGGTGGAAATGCCGAATTTAGCGGGGTTTTCTGTTAAGAGTGCCGAAATGTATCTGATCAGCTTGGGATTGCGCATGGGTGAAATATCCTATCGTCCCGATATTGCCCGCAATGCAGTGTTAGAGCAGCTATTGGGTGATAGAGCCATCGCCCCTGGCACCAAAATACCCATTGGAACAGTTATCAATTTTGTATTAGGCAGTGGAGAAGGAATGGGTGATATAGAAGTTCCTCAGTTGGTAGGACTCACTTTTGAAGCAGGCAAAATGATGCTGCAAACGATGAACATTAATTTGGGTGCTGTAGTGGCGGTTACACCCATTACCGATTCAGCTGCCGCTTTCATTATACGACAATCACCCGCTGCCTTATCCGATTCATTGGATATGAGCGGATTTAAATTGCCTAATAAAATGAAACCCGGACAGCTAATGGATTTGTTTATCAGCAATACGGCCCCGGCAGCAAGTGATAGCACCAATTCACCTTATCACCCTTAAATAATTACCCATGACTACCATCACAGTGGAAGAAATGAAAGCCTTATTAGATAAAGGCGAGCCCATTCATTTAGTAGATGTTCGAGAACCCCATGAGCATGCCGATTTTAATATTGGGGGTTTACTGCTTCCATTAGGGCAGGTGCAAACTTTGCAGATAGAACCAATCGAAGATTGGAAGCAAGAACCCGTTTATTTTTATTGTAGAAGCGGCAACCGCAGCGGACAGGCCTGCATGATGTTGGAATCATTAGGATTTACTAATGTGATTAATGTTACCGGCGGTATGTTGGCTTGGCAAGAAAGAATTGGCAAATAACATTTCCTCAACTTGCTTAGTTACAGCCCAATATTGATGGCAGCTAAAAAATTCCTTCCTGCCATAGGATAAAAACCATTGTCGGCAATCAATTGCTGATTTGATATATAGGGATATGTATAACCATTAGGCTGGTATTGTTGGTTCAACAAATTAAACACCTGTACAATCAGTCTACATTCCCGCAATCCACGAATTGGTATCTTCCAACTTGCACGAATATCTTGCACATAAAAGGGAGCAATTTTTCGTTGCTCA
>JBAXQE010000027.1:0-24382 GCA_037131895.1 Chitinophagia bacterium
ACATTTTTCTTTAATCTCATGAAAATCATCATGTGCTTTGGTGATCAACGAGGTTAATTCCTTATCAGATTTTTTAGCCTTAACAGCTGCTTCAACAGCTTCGCAACTAGCGACCAATTTTTTTAAGATAGGTTTTGCAATGGCTGCATCATAACCTTTTGGAATTGGAGCAGATTCCCATGCTTTGGCTTTAACAGTTAAGTTAGCTGCATTTTCTTTAGTAGGATTTAGATTACCTTCTTCGGCTGGGTGAAATGTTTTACTCATTACTGAATGAAATTCTTCCATTTGTTTCCATTCTGGTTTTTGTGCAATGCCTGATAGCGATAAAAAAACAGCAACGACAAATAAAGTAAACTGCTTCATATGATTTCTTATTTAGTGATATAAAGTTAATGAATGTAGCTGATATAGTCTTTTTTGATAAGTTCTGCTTCGCAACTGTTATTTCCCAATCTCATTCGTAACCGCCGAATCATATACTTTCATTCCTGGCTCATTTTTTTGAGCAATCCGCAACATGGCTCGGGCAATATGTTCAGCTTGAATAGGGGCATATTTTTTTAGTGGACCTATAAACAGCGGAGACAATATTGAGAAAATCGCCAACCCAATTCTTTCACCCGGCCGAGATTCTTTGCGGGGGCCTGCAATAAAAGAGGGGCGGAAAATGTGCAGGCTTTTATATCCAATCGTTTGCAAGGCATTTTCCAACTCACCTTTTACCCGGCTATAAAAGATAGCTGATTTTGCATCAGCCCCCATAGCAGATACCAGCACAAATTGTTGCGAACCACCCTTAAATTGTAGTTGTGCCAAATGCAGTGGATAGTCAAAGTCAACCCGTCGAAAAGCTTCCTGTGATCCCGCTTTTTTAATGGTAGTCCCCAAACAGCAAAATACATCTTCCGCAGCTACAGGTTCTTGCAACGTTTCCCAGTCCACCACTATTTCCTTTAGCTTGGGATGGGTAAGTCCCGAACTTTTTCTAACATAGGCAATTACGGTACTATATTCCGGAGCGTCGAGTAACTGGGTAAGTAAATAACCTCCGGTTAATCCTGAAGCACCAGCAATCAGGGCCGTTTTATTCATGTGGGAGATATTTTCTCAAAGGTAGGTTGAATTCTATTTTGTAGTTTTGGCAATATGCCCGATTTTCCATTGCATAAGCCCGAAGCCAGTGTGAACCCTGCCGAACAGGAGTTTGAGAATGCCATTCGTCCCCGTGAAATAGACGATTTTTCGGGACAGCCACAGTTAGTAGAAAACCTGATTATTTTTATTAAGGCAGCCAAATTACGTGGCGAAGCACTCGATCACGTGTTGTTTCATGGACCGCCCGGATTAGGCAAAACAACCTTGAGCCGCATAGTAGCCAATGAGCTGGGGGTAAATATTCGGGAAACATCCGGACCGGTAATTGAAAAGCCGGGAGATCTTGCCGGTTTATTAACCAACTTGCAGCCCAATGATGTGTTGTTTATTGATGAAATTCATCGGTTGAGTACGGTGGTAGAAGAATACCTGTATGCGGCCATGGAAGATTTTCGCATTGATATCATGATAGATTCGGGCCCCAATGCACGCAGTATTCAAATCAACCTCAATCCTTTTACCTTGGTGGGGGCTACCACCCGCAGTGGTTTGCTAACCGCCCCTTTGTTATCGCGATTTGGCATTAAGTCGCGACTCGAATATTACCAGGCACCCGTATTGCAGCAAATCATTCACCGAAGTGCAGCTATTTTACAGGTAAGTATTTCTTCAGATGCTGCCGGAGAAATCGCCCGCCGAAGCAGGGGAACGCCCCGGATAGCTAATAGTCTGCTTCGCAGAGTTCGAGATTTTGCACAGGTATTGAATGATGGCAATATTGATTTAGGTATTACCCAACATGCCCTCAAAGCCCTGCATGTAGATGAGCATGGCCTTGATGAAATGGATAACCGGATACTCGCGGCCATCATCGATAAATTCAAGGGAGGCCCGGTAGGCATTACCACCATTGCCACCGCAGTAGGGGAAGAATCGGGAACCCTGGAAGAAGTGTACGAACCTTTTTTAATTCAGGAAGGATTTCTGCAACGCACACCCCGAGGAAGAGAAGCCACAGCCAAAGCGTATCAACACTTGGGCAGGCAAGATAATCGGGGAGGGGTACAACCAGATTTATTTAATCTATAACTTACTGCTATCCGTTAAGGAGCTACTAGTCGGAAACCATTTCCGTGAATATTCACGATTTCGATATTGGTATCTTCTTTCAGGTACTTCCGCAATTTGGCAATATACACATCCATACTGCGACCATTGAAATAGGTATCGCTGCCCCAGATTTTTTTCAGCGCTCTTTCTCTGGGTAATAAGTCGTTCTTATGTTCGGCGAGCATCTTCAATAAGTCATTCTCTTTAGGCGATAAAGTGATTTTTTGTTCGCCATGTTTCAATTCGCGCAGCTTTGGATTGAAATGATAACTACCCATATCGAATTCGATATTATCATTCACGCGGTTTTCTTCTTCGTTTCTTTTTAAGATAGCACGAATTTTCAGCAGCAATACTTCACTATCGAAAGGTTTGGTGATGTAGTCATCCGCCCCCAATTTATAACCCTGAATAATATCTTCCTTCATGGTTTTGGCACTCAGAAAAAACAAGGGTATATCGGGATCCACGTCGCGAATTTCTTCGGCCAAAGTAAATCCATCCATATTGGGCATCATCACATCTAACAAACACAAATCATATTTTTCCCTTTGAAAGGCTGCCAGACCTAACCGGCCATCTCGCTCCAAAGTAACATCAAAATCATTCAGCTCTAGGTAGGTCTTCAGAACCATGCCGAGGTTGGTGTCATCTTCACAAAGGAGGATCTTAGTTTTTTTAGCTTCCATAGAAAAGTTATTTAACGTGAAATAAAGATAAAACAATGCCAAATTGAGCAGACGCGCTGCAATCTTTTGTTAAAACGTACAAATTTGGTGCCAGAAACCCCCTTTATAAAGCCGAAGTGGCATGCCCTTCAATAGTAGCAGCATGGAGCGGCTATGTGGGGGCCCATGAAAATTTGTACTTTTGCATCGAAAAACTGCTGGCATGCTGCTCACTTCTTCTAATAAGTTTAAAAAATTACTGGTAATTGGCGACCGGGTGTTAATACGTCCTTCCCGGCCCGACGAGAAAACTTCCAGTGGTTTATACCTTCCACCGGGTGTACAGGAAAAGGAAAAAGTTCAGCAGGGAAAAATTATCAAAACAGGTCCCGGTTATGCCATTCCAATGCCTATAGAAGATGAGCCCTGGAAGTCGGACGATGAGGGAGTGAAATATGTTCCGCTGCAGGCAAAGGAAGGTGACTTGGCCATTTTTTTGGTAAGTGGTGCCACTGAAGTGATGTATGAGGGAGAAAAATATTTTATTGTTCCGCAGGGTGCCATTTTGCTGTTGGAGCGGGAAGAAGAATTGTAAAATTATCCGCTCACTTATTTTTTGCGAAACTCATTTTCGTCGTTTCTCAGAATTGTTTGTTCCTGTTGTAAAAATAAAATAACCTCCTGCACATCGGCCTGCTCATTTACAGGGAACGCTTGTAAAATAGCTGATAGTAACATCGGTTGTTCAAGTAGCTGAAGTATTTTTTCTGCTATCCTTTCAAATACTTTCGGAGTAAGGGGTGGTTGTTTTTTTCGAATACACACATCGCAAACCCCACAATCGGCTGAAGAAGTTTCCCCAAAATACCGCAACAGGTAGCGACTTCTGCATTCCGAATTATTTTCAATATAACCTACCATGGCTTTCATGCGAACCATCCAGGCTTTTTTTCGAGCATGATACTGATCTAAATGGATGTGTAAAAATTCGGCAGTCGCCCGATTAAGCAGGTAATGAATTTGTGGACTGTCTTTTGCAGGCATATAATCTAAAATGCCGAATGCCTGTAATTGTTTCAGCTGTAGTTTGATCTGATCCGGTGTTACCCTACATATGCGAGCCAGTTGTGTTTCGTAAACCGAAATCCGAAAATCCAGCACCCCCGGATAGGTACGCAACAAGGCTTGCACCAAGGTTGACGATTCTGGATAGCCTTCTTCGTAGGCTCGTAATTGGCCAGTGTCGCAGGTAAACTGTGCCTGTGCCGGTAAAAAAACCGAGCTGCTGAAGCGAAGATGGCCTTCTTGTTCCAGCAATTGCAGCGTATTAACTACCAATAATAGATCGTGTTTAAAACGACTGGCAAAAACTGATAAATCAAAATCGTGGTAACTGCCTTCACCACTCCCTGCCGGAATTTGTAAAAAGGCTGCGAGGTCTTGATAGATTTTTTTTATCGTTTCTACGGGTGGAAATCTTTGTGCTGCAAGACCTAGCAGGTTATCGATCTGTGTTGGTGTTACCAATAAAATCGCTTCTGCAGGCTGTTCATCTCTGCCTGCTCTGCCTGCTTCTTGATAGTAATTTTCTAAACATTCAGGGGCTGCCAAGTGAATAACCAGTCGTACATCGGGTTTGTCAATGCCCATGCCAAAGGCATTCGTAGCGACTATTACACGTGTTTTGTTTTGTATCCACGCTTCCTGCCGTTCGTTTCTTTCCTCTTGGGTAAGCCCGGCATGATAAAAAGTTGCTGAAATGCTATTTTGCTGCAACCAATCTGCTATTTCCCGGGTTTGTTTGCGGGTGTTGCAGTAAACAATTGTGCTGCCAGCTTTTTGCTGTATTACTTGAATTAGAGAATGATGGATTGATTCGGAAAGCCGGCAATGGTACTGTAAGTTTTTTCTTTCAAAGGAGCCTTTTACTACAGCGGCATTTTTCATATTTAGCTGCACCAAAATATCTTCCTGAACCGGGGGAGTAGCCGATGCAGTAAGCGCAATCAATGGAGTATGTTCCGGCAGATAGGCTCTCAGTTGGGCTATCTTTAAATAGGCGGGTCTAAAATCGTAACCCCATTGTGAAACACAGTGTGCCTCATCTATGGCTAATAGTCCGATATTGATTTGAGATACAGCCTGTAGAAATGTTTCACTAAGGATGCGCTCCGGTGATACATACAGAAATTGGATTTCACCTGCTGCTGCTTGTTGCAGAAGTTGGTCTATTTCTGCATAGCTGAGTCCACTGTGTAAGGCTGCTGCCGGAATTTTTTTTTGGGTTAGCTGGGCAACCTGATCATTCATCAATGCAATGAGCGGACTAACTACCACACAAATTCCTCCTAATAATAAGGCAGGTATTTGAAAGCATACGGATTTGCCACCACCGGTAGGTAGCAGTGCGAGTGTATCTTTTCCAGCCAATACAGCATCAATAATTTCTAATTGCCCCGGCCTGAACTGTGCATGGTGAAAGTATTTATATAACAGGGTTTGGGGTGTATTCATAAAGGGCTAGCCTCCGCAATCGATTAGATATTTAATTAACTAATTTTTTGGCATACAGTCGCAACGAATTAATGGCCAGTACCACATCACTAAAACCCATAGCCAGTGCACTGATACCCGGACTCAGCCAGCCAATGGCAGCAATAGGTATGGCAACTATATTATAGGCAAAAGCCCAGAATAAGTTTTGCCGGATGGTACGATAGGTTTGTTTACCTAGGGCTAATGCCAATGGAAGATTTTTTAGTCCATGGTTCATCAAAACCACTTGCGCACTTTGCATAGCAATATGGGAGGCATCACTGAGTGAAATCCCCAAGGTAGCTTTGGCTAGTGCTGGCGCGTCGTTGATGCCATCTCCCACCATAGCAACGGGAGATTGTTGATTTAGTTTTTCTATTCTTGCTAGTTTCTGTTCCGGTGTATGTTGGCCATACCATTCGGTAATGCCGAGCGTTTCTGCAATTTGTTTGCATTTACTATTTCGGTCGCCGCTGAGCAAAATGGGCTGATAGCCTGCTGCCTTTAATTGAGTAATTACAGTGGCTGCTTCGGCTCGAATTTCATCCACCAAATCGATCCAGCCAATCCATACTCCATTTCTGGTTAGATAAACATTGTGCGAGTCGTCTTCTGTAATTGTTTTTACCAGTTCGTAGGACCCAATGGTAAATTCATTACCGCTTTTGTCGATGGCTTTTATTCCCAACCCTTTAATTTCTTCCAGCTTGCTCCAGCGTATTTCATCTTTGCATTTCCATTCGCGAGAAATGGCTAGGGCAAGGGAATGGTTGGAATATTTTTCCAATGAGTAGCCCCATTTTTTAAAGAGGGCATCGGCTGCTTCCTGCGAATTTGCAGTGTCAGTTTCCGTTAATTGCGAAAGTGCTTCCTCACGCACATGAAAACCTGCAATGGTAAATCCTCCCGTAGTTAGGGTACCGGTTTTATCAAAAACAATGTGTTTGATTTTTTCGAACCATTCCATGCTTTTCGCATTTTTTATCAGCACCCCATTTTTTGCAGCTCTTCCTAAACCTACTGCAATGGCGGCGGGTGTGGCCAATCCCATTGCACAGGGGCAGGAGATTACCAGCACTGCTATGGCCCTTAGCAGCGAAGTGCCTAAGGGTAAGTGCATGCCCCAGTAATTGATGGCCAAAGTAAGCAGGGCAATGCCCACCACCACTGGCACAAAAATGGCGCTGATTTTATCGGCCAATTGTTGAATGGGTGGTTTTTCGGTTTGTGCATTTTTTACCAGCTGAAGAATATGGGATAGCACAGTTTGCGTACCCGTGGCAGTTACATAGGCTTTAAGTGTTCCATCGGTAACTACACTGCCACCAATCAGCAGGTCGTTCATTTTTTTATGAACCGGCAAACTTTCGCCGCTAATAATGGCTTCATTTATGTCGGCTTCTCCCCATAAAATTTTTGCATCTGCAGGAACTTTTTCTCCCGACTTAATTAATAACAAATCGCCCACTTTTAAATGGGTACTGTCTACCGGAAAAATATGTTCCTGATGTTGATCGTCAAAAGCAATCATGTTGGCCATCACTTTTTCATCCTGGGTAAGTTCGCGGATAGCCCGTTGAGTAGAATCAACGGCCCTGTCTTCGAGCCAGTTACCAAAAAATACCAGGGTAAGAATGGTGGCGGTTGTTTCGTAAAAAAGAAAGTCGGGGCCCTTATCGGTGATGGTGCCATACAAACTATATCCAAAAGACGCCAGAGCGCCAATGGTGATCAGCACATTCATATTGGGAATACCACCGCGCAATGAATTCCAAGCGCTCTTGCCAAAAAATTGCATGCCTACCCATAAAACCGGCAGGGTGATCAGGCATTGAACAATCGGATTCATTAACCAGTGAATATGAACACCCGGTATCATGTGTACCAGCAAAGGGATGGTAAAAATCAGGCAGAAAACAAATCGTTGAAAATGTTTGGTAAATCGAAATCGATTGGTATTGCCAGTGTTTGCTGACTCATTCAATACCTGATAGCCCAACGAATAAATGCCGGCACTCAATTCTGCAGGAGGAATTTCCGATGGATTGGAAAAGCTCACTTCTCCTCCAATAAAATTTACCCGAACATTGTCCAGTCCTTTTTTTTCTAAGTATTGTTGAATCGTGAGGGCACAGTTGGTGCAACTCATGCCGGCCACTTTCCAGTTAACGGTCTCTGTATCTTGCATGGTATTATATTTCAGCCCAAATAATACACAAAGGTACAACAATGGCACCCTCTTACCATTCTCGCCCATTTTTGCATCTCTGAAATCTAAATACTCTATCGCCATGCCTATCTTTGCCAAATGGATAGGGTATTTCAGTTACAGGAATTAGATCAGGTGGTTGCCCAGTTATGGGAAGAAGGGAAAGACCGGCCCATTTGGGCATTTTTTGCCCCCATGGGAGCGGGAAAAACCACCTTGATTTCCCGATTGAGTAAATGGCTGGGCATTGAAGATTCGGTAAGCAGCCCTACTTTTTCTATCATCAATGAATATCAACTACCCAATGGGGAAAGCGTTTGTCATATGGATTGGTACCGCCTCAATGGTTCGGCAGAAGCAGTTCAGGCGGGGGTAGAGGAGCGAATTATTTCGGGAGATCGTTGTTGGATCGAATGGCCCGAGCGCGCAGCCGAGTTGTTGCCGGATGATACTTGGTTTATTACTCTTAGGGCGGAAGATGCAGATACCCGTCAAATTTCAACAAGCAACCAGTCGTTTTCCTAAACCGTAGGTGAATATCTTACCCCACGGGTTGTGGTATAAATCAATTATTTTTATATCCAATCAGCAATTTATTTTTTCATGGCCCAGAAACCCTCGGTAAGTGCCTCCTTTACTTACGAAACCCAGGAGGAAGTGTTAGATGTAAAACCTCAGGGTACCAAATTGCATATTGGTATTCCCAAAGAAACCGCCTTTCAGGAAAATAGAATCGCCCTTACGCCCGATGCCGTTGGGGTATTGGTGATGAATGGCAACCAGGTATCAGTTGAACATAAGGCCGGAGAGGGAAGTCATTTTTCGGATGCCGATTATGCGGAGGCGGGCGCCACTATAATCTATGATCGCGAAGAAATTTTTCGTTGTCCCATTTTAGTAAAGAGTGCTCCACCAGTGGTAGAAGACATGCCCTTGATTCAAATGAATCAAACTATCATTTCTCCTCTTCATTTTTCTGCTTTACAGCGCGAGCTCATCAGCCATATGATGGAAAAAAGAGTTACCGCACTCAGCTTCGAAAATTTTAAAGATGAAAGTGGCACCTATCCGATTGTTCGGAGTATGAGTGAGATTGCTGGTAGTGCGGTGATGTTAATAGCCGGTCAATACCTGAGCAGTTTCAATCAGGGTAAGGGAGTATTGTTGGGAGGCATCAGCGGAATTCCACCCACCAAAGTGGTGATTATAGGTGCTGGAATTGTAGGAGAATTTGCCACCCGCAATGCTTTGGCACTGGGTGCATCGGTTAAAGTATTTGATAACAATGTATATCGATTAAAGCAGTTACAAAATAATTTAGGGCAACGTATCTGGACGAGTGTGCTGGAACCCAAAATTCTAGCCAAGCAGTTGAAAACCTGCGAGGTTGCTGTTGGCGCATTGAGTAATGAAGTGGGCAGGGCACCGATAGTGGTTACCGAACAGATGGTTTCCGCTATGCGAAGTGGCAGCATTATTATTGATGTTGCTATCGATCGAGGCGGATGTTTTGAAACCAGCGAGTTAACCAGTTACGAAAAACCTACGTTGGTGAAACATGGTGTTATCCATTATGGTGTTCCCAATATTCCCAGTGGATTTGCTCGAACTGCGAGTCAGGCCATCAGCAATGTTTTGATGCCGCTGATACTCGAAATCAGCGATGAGGGTGGATTAGAAGAAATGGTGTGGCACAAACTAAATGTTCGCGAAGGGGTATATCTTTTCAGAGGAGCCCTAACGGATTTTTATATCAGTGAACTTTTTGATTTGAAGTATACCGACCTGAATTTATTAATCGCCAGTCGCCGATAATTCCTATTTATTTCAGCTTTACTCAGTCGAAAAATGTACACCCCGGTCTTTCAGAAATGATGTAATCAGTTCATGTGAAATACATTGGCCCAAATGTGCCACTGCCTGCCCTTTCCATTCTGCAATGCCTCCGGGATTATTAAGGGATACCTGATCTGGAAACGTGCCTAGTGCGAGATGGCGGGTTGCTGTTTGAATACCTGTCACTGTTCCCTGATTATTAAATAAGGGTCCTCCACTATGGCCAGGATACCCAGGAGTACTCATTTCAATTCCTTGTTGGGGCAGATATCGGGTTACCATCCCCTCAATGGGGAAAATGGGCGTACTTGGAATTCCTGTGGGGGTCCATTCTATATCATCCTGCTGTTCGTTGTAGCGATAATTATTGAAAGCAGTGAAAGGAAATCCAATTCGGCAAAGTTGATTGCCAGGTCGCACGTTTGTTGATGCTAAAGGGAAACTGGCATATCCTTGGTACAGAATTTTTTCGAAGCCATGAAATTTTATCAATGCCAAATCGGCATCGGGATGTTCCCAGCAGGTAAAGCCCGACATGCTGTTTACGCAATCCACAAAAGTGGTTTTCATTTGCACTACCTGGTCATTGGTATACCCATACTTTTTTTCAAGTGCTAACTGTTGAGATGAATGGGTAATTGTACGAAGCTCCTGTTTAAATAACTGGTATTGCTGGTTCAATTGTTCCGCCATACCCAGCCATCGGGTAACGTGTTTACAGGTGAGTGCTTCGGCCTGATTGTTTATAAAAAACAAAGTGGCACTGCTAGCGATTACCTGTTTACTGCCATAGGTTCTTAAAATGGTGTTAACCGGACGGGTATAACCGGCAACTTTTTCTATGGCATCTGCAAACATGAACAATTATTGATAGTCGGGTAAATGAATATGTGCACTGCAAAATACTGTTTCCTGAGCGTCGTTACTGCCTACCAAAGTAAGTCTGTTCTCTCCTGGTCCTGTACAGAGATTTTTATACATTTCATATCCATCCCTATCTAGGTTAGCACAAGGCTCATCCAGCAGAATAACGGGCACATCCGTGTAAAATGCCTGCGCCAGTTTTAAACGCTGTTTCATACCGCTACTGAAATAGCGAATTTGTTTGTTGATGGCTTTATCTAGAGATACGGCTTGTAATATTTGGGAGATGGAAATGCCAGAAAGAAATGGTTTGAAATGTTGGTGAAAAGACAAAAACTCTACGGCGGTCATTTCTTCTATCAATTCTAGATATGGGGCGGAGATAGCTATTTGTTTAAAAAAATCTTCCTCTGCAAGTTGGGTAGTTGTTTCTTTTGAAACCGAGTGATAAGAAAGACTTCCCTCGCTCAGGTGAATGGCGCCTGCGATACATTGGAGCAGGGTACTTTTTCCGGTTCCGTTGGGGCCTGTTATAGCGTAAGATTTACCGGGCTCAAATTGAAAGGAGAGATTGCGGAAAATCCATTCTCTGTTAAATTTTTTTCCTGCTGCATCCAGTGAAATACCAACGGGCTTCCTTACTGAAGTGGGGTGTTGGATAGATATGTATCCGGAGGTTGTCATATAAAAAAGAAAGGACGAAATAATTTATTCGTCGTCGGTTACCCCTTTGATGTAGCGTTTGATGATACCACGACCACTTTCTCTTACAAAGGTTACAATTTCATCCCGCTCATCAGTAGCCTGCAATTCTTCTTCAATAAATTCAAGGGCTTGGGTGGTATTAAATCCTTTGTTATAGATGGTACGATATACATCCAGGATATGATTGATTTGGTTGAGGGGAAAGCCTCTTCTTTTTAAACCAACGCTATTCACTCCTCCATAACTCAGCGGGTTGCGCACGGCTTTAATATAGGGAGGCACGTCTTTACTCACCAAACTTCCACCTGCAATAAAAGTATGTTGTCCGATATTTACAAACTGATGTACTGCACTTACTCCACCCACAATTGCCCAGTCGCCAATGGTAACGTGACCGGCTACTTGTACACTGTTACTTAAAATACAGTTATTGCCAATAATGCAGTCGTGGGCAATATGGCTATATGCCATAATTAAACAATTACTTCCAACTACGGTTTTGTCTCGGTCGGTGGTACCACGGTTGATGGTTACAAATTCACGAATGGTAGTATTGTCGCCTATTTCGGCCGTAGTTTTTTCGCCGTTATATTTTAAGTCTTGCGGAATGGCTCCTAATACTGCACCGGGAAATATCCGGCAATTTTTTCCAATGCGGGTGCCTTCCATAATGGTTACGTTACTACCAATCCAGGTGCCCTCGCCAATTTTCACATCTCCATGAATAACCGTAAAGGGGTCTATCTTCACATTGGGTGCAATGGAGGCGTTCGGGTCGATGTAGGTATAAGGATGCGTCATGTTTCAGTGGTTGAATTAAAAGGACTTAATCGGCGCGGCGAACAATTTGGGCTACGAGATCGGCTTCGGTGGCAACTTTTCCACCCACAAAAACGGTTCCCCGCATTTCGCAAATGCCTCTGCGGATGGGTCCGTTCAATTCCATTTTTAAAACCATGGTATCGCCTGGGCGTACCATTTGTTTGAATTTACAATTATCTATTTTCAAAAAGTAGGTATCATATTTTCCTTCCGGCATCGAATTGATGCATAAGATTCCGCCGGTTTGTGCCAGGGCTTCAATTTGAATTACACCGGGCATTACGGGGTTACCGGGAAAATGGCCAGGGAAGAACCATTCGTTGAAGGTTACATTTTTAATACCAACAATATGGGTATCGGTTAGCTCAACAATCTTATCTACAAATAAAAACGGATGGCGGTGTGGAAGTGTTTTTTCAATTTTTTCCAATGAATATACGGAAGGCATGCTCGGATCATACACCGGCACATTTTTTACGTGTTTATTCTTGCGGATGTATTGCTTTATTTTTTTGGCAAACTCAACATTGGTGCTATGTCCGGGTCGGTTGGCAATGATGCGTGCTTTGATAGGGTAACCAATCAGTGCAAGGTCGCCAATTACATCCAGCAACTTATGACGGGCGGGTTCATTGGGAAATCGTAGTTCTAGGTTGTTCAGGTATCCTTCGCTTTTTACTTCAATTTTATCGCGCTTAAATACTTTGGCAAGGCGACCCATTTCGGCATCAGAAACGGCTTTGTCTACTACTACAATGGCATTGTTAATATCGCCGCCCTTAATTAGGTCGTGCTCTAACAACATTTCCAATTCGTGTAAAAAACAAAAAGTTCGGCAGGGTGCGATTTCAGTTTTAAAATCTTTGATTGTTTTTAGTCCGGCATGTTGGGTTCCTAAAACAGGACTATTAAAATCAATGAGGGTAGTGAGTTGATAGTCGAGAGCAGGAAGGGCTACCATTTCTACGCGTTTTTCGTCGTCGTAGTGGTAAATATTTTCATCGAGGCTATACCAAGCTTTGGCGGCATCCTGTTCCTCAACGCCGGCATCTTCAATTAGGGCTATAAAGGGAGCAGAACTGCCATCCATGATGGGTACTTCGGGGCCATTTAATTCAATTAAAACATTATCGATTCCCATCCCTACCAGGGAGGCAAGAATATGTTCTACAGTGCTTACTTTGGTATCCCCAATTTGGAGGGTAGTACCGCGGCTGGTATCTGTAACTAGGTCGCAGTCAGCTTTAATTAAGGGCTGGTTAGGCAAATCAACCCGTTGAAATTGAATCCCAAATCCCGGATGGGCGGGTTTGAGCGTCATATCAACTAATATTCCGGTATGTAATCCGGTTCCACTAATATGGATGGGTTTAGAGAGTGTGTGCTGCTTATCGGGGTTAAATTGATGGTTCATACTGATTACCTTTTTCAAATGCCATTCCCCTCAAACAGCAGGATGAAGCAGTTTTGGCTTCCTCCTTAGGGTAAACGCAACAAAATTTCCGGTAAAAGTACGAATTAAGCCTGTATTCTAATGGGTTGGACTTAGGGTTTTGCGTACATATTTGCCAAATCACGCACCAATTTTTCCAATTCTGCTATTCTTTTTTCTAATTCGGGCAGTTGTCGGGTATGGGCTTGTTGGCGCATTGAGGTTGTAAAGTCGATTGCCGGATTGCCATGCCAGCTAAGATGTGGTGTTTTCAGGCTTTTGGTAATGCCCGATTTGGCACCCACTTTACTACCGTCGGCAACCTGAATATGGCCGGCAACACCTACCTGACCACCCATCATAACCTGCTTACCTACCTTGGTGCTGCCGCTGATGCCAGTTTGGGCTGCAATAACGGTTTGCTCGCCAATATCAACATTATGAGCTATCTGAATAAGGTTATCGAGTTTTGCTCCCTTGCGAATAATGGTTGAGCCAATCGTAGCCCGATCGATGGTAACATTCGCACCGATTTCAACTTGGTTTTCGATACGTACATTTCCAATCTGGGGTACTTTGCTCAGTGACCCATCGCTTTGGGGGGCATACCCAAATCCATCGCTGCCTATAATGCTTCCGGCATGAATGGTTACCTGATTTCCTATGATACAATCGTGGTAAACAACTACACCCGGGTGCAAAACCACCTGATCGCCAATCACTACATTGTTACCAATAAATACTCCCGGAAATATTTTTACTTGATTGCCCAATTGAACATGGTCACCGATATAGGCAAACGCGCCAACAAATACACTTGTTCCCATTGTGGCACTGCTGCTGATATAACTGGGTTGCTGAATACCTTCTAAAGCGGCAGTAGTAAGTTCTTGATATTTCCCTAATAAAATTGCAAAGGCACTGTATGCATCTGGAACCCGGATCAACGTAGCGGAAACAGATTCTGTAAGCGCAAGACTTTCGTTAATAATAATAATAGTAGCACCCGAAGTATATAAATATTGTTCGTATTTGGGATTGGCCAGAAAAGAAAGTTGACCCGCAACTGCTTCTTCAATTTTTCCAAAGCCTTGAACGGTAGCATGGGCATCGCCCTCTATCTTTCCATGAATCATCAACGCTATTTGTGAGGCTGTAAATTGCATGGGTAAGGGTGGTTTGGTGGAGATAAAGTTAAATTTCTTTTATCGGAATTTGCGGCAGCTATTTGTTAGGGAAGTGTACAAATGTAAAATTTTTTAACTGGGGCTGAAAGGTTTTCATGAATTAGTGCATTTTCTATTCGGGAGATGTCGGTTACTGTTCCATCCTTAAATAAAACCTGTATTCTTTCATCCTTTAGTTGATACAGCGTGTTGGTGGCTTCCCCTGTAAAACAAACAAAGGGTAAATCGGCTTCATTTATCGGATAGTGCTGTAATAACTCCTGTTGTTTTTGTTGCAGATAGTCGGGAGAAAAGGGGGCAGCCTGAATGCGGCAGTGAAAAAGCTGCCTGTTTAACAATCGATTACATAATAGGGAAAGTACTGGGTCGCTGTGCTTGCTCCACCGCTTAATGGCATGCATAATATCATGGTCGTCGAGGGAACAAAAGCGAATGATATTATCTTCTGTAAGGGATGGGATGGGATTGGCTAGAAAATAATCGAGGGCTGTTATGGTTTGTAATTCCTTGTCGTTGGGTGAAAAAATCGCTCTAACCCGCTCAATAATTTTTACCATCATTTTTTCTGCAGCCAGCACCGTTTTATGCAAGTAAACCTGCCAGTACATTTGCCGGCGAGCAATTAAAAATTTTTCAACGCTGTAAATTCCTTTTTCTTCTATCATTAATTGCCCATTCCAAACAGTTAACATTTTTAATATACGGTCGTATCCAATTACCCCTTCACTTACGCCCGAAAAAAAGCTGTCTCTGCTCAAGTAATCCATCCGGTCCATATCCAGCTGACCACTGATCAACTGATGAAGAAAAGGCTGGTGATATTGGTTGGTAAATATTTGTATGGCCAAATCGAGGGCACCTCCACATTCCTTGTTCAGCATTTGCATAATTGCTAGCGACATAGTTTCGTGGTGTACTCCTTCTAGCACCCTGTTTTCTAATGCATGCGAAAAGGGGCCATGCCCGATATCATGTAAAAGAATCGCACATTTAACGGCAACTTCTTCTTCGGCTGAAATGGCGATTCCTTTGCTTCTGAGTTCGGCAACGGCATTTCCCATTAGGTGATAGGCGCCCAGTGAATGATGCAGCCGGGTATGCACTGCACCAGGATAAACCATAGAAGCCATAGCCATCTGCTGAATTCTTCTTAACCGCTGGTAATAAGGATGTTCCAAAATAAAAAATATCAGTGGGTGGTTGATGGTAATAAATCCGTAAACCGGATCGTTGATGATTTTTCTTTTTTCGGGCATCCGTTGTTTTTGAATTGTTAAAACCTTTTGCTGAACAGGTGTAAAAGTACAAAGAAGATGGACGTTAGCCGAGAATGGAATAGATTTACTTTATAAGAGAAGGCAAGCACTTTTTACTATTTAAAACTACACTTCATGGCGGAAATTCAGGTTTTGTGGGTAGATGATGAAATTGAGAGTTTACAAGCGCAGGTGATTTTTTTGCAGCAGAAGGGGTATTTCGTAACCGCTGTTTCTAATGGTTTTGATGCAATCGAGTTGGTAAAGCGCCAATTTTTTGATGTGGTGCTGATGGATGAATCTATGCCTGGGATTTCGGGATTACAAACCATGCAGCAATTAAAAGAAATTAATAAACTGCTGCCAGTTGTATTAATTACCCGAAATGATACGGAGCGTTTGATGGATGAAGCTATTGGAAGTCAAATTGCCGACTACCTAATTAAGCCAGTTAATCCTCAGCAGGTTTTACTCAGTTTAAAAAAAATCATCGATAACCGGCGGCTGGTTGCAGAAACAACCACCTCTCATTATCAGCAACAAATGAATCAATTGTTTGCTCAGTTGCACAATAATCCAGATCATCAAACCTGGATGGATATTTACCGGAAATTGGTGTATTGGGAACTGGAGATGGAAAAAAGTGATAGTCCCGAAATGCAGGAAATTTTTTATGCGCAAAAGCAGGAGGCCAATGTAGCTTTTGGAAAATTTGTTAGTCGGGAATATTCGGAATGGCTAAATCCTCGCAGTTTATCTGCACCGGTAATGAGTCATCACCTGCTTTCACTAAAAGTGTTGCCATATTTGCAAACAGGTAAACCACTGTTTTGCGTGTTAATTGATAACCTCCGCTTAGATCAGTGGAAGGCGATAGAACCCTTACTAGCCGAATCGTTTCGGATTGTAGAAGAAGATAGTTTTTATTCGATATTGCCAACTGCTACTCAATATGCACGCAATGCCATCTTTGCCGGTTTATTACCGGTAAACATTCAGCAACAGTTTCCGGAATATTGGAAAAATGATGAAGAAGAGGGCGGAAAAAATTTGCATGAATTATTTTTTTTACAGGCACAATTGAAGCGCTTGAAGAAGGAACATCTGAGTGTGAGTTATCATAAAATTACACATCATCAGGAAGGGGTTCAGCTGGCTGCTCAGGTACATAATTTATTACACAATGATCTCAACATCATCGTATACAATTTTGTAGATACCCTAAGCCATGCAAGAACAGAAATAGAATTATTAAAGGAATTGGCTGGTGATGAAACCAGTTACCGAAGTTTAACCCGCAGCTGGTTCGAGCATAGTCCATTACACCAGACCTTGAAAAAACTTTCCGAAAAAAATATAACCCTGGTACTGGCAACCGATCATGGAAGTGTGCGGGTAAAAACGCCCCATAAAGTAATTGGGGATAAGCAAACTACCGCCAATTTACGGTATAAACATGGCAGAAATTTGCAGTATGAGGCAAAGGAAGTGTTGGCTTTCAGAGAGCCTGCTGTGGCTGGATTACCAACCCCTACGGTAAATTCGAGCTATATTTTCGCCAGGGAAGATGGATTTTTATGTTATCCCAATCATTTTCATCAATATGCACAGTTTTACAAAAACTCCTTTCAACATGGCGGGATCAGCTTAGAGGAAATGATTATCCCCGTTATTCGTATGGAAAGCCGAGGAAAGTGAAAAACTGGTAATTATATCACGCAATCTTTTCAGATATGTGGATAAAAGAAAACGTTTTACAACCCAGTGCTGGTTAATTTTGAATAGAAATCGTAGCTCTGATGATGAAGTATACCCAAGGAACGCTGGATAAATACACTGCCATTCTTACCGAATCGGGATATATTATTCGTTATGAGCGGGGCACTTTTCAAAGTGGCTGGTGTTTGCTCGAATCGCGGAAAATAGTGGTGCTTAATAAATTTTTATCAACCGAAGGGCGCATCAATATCTTGATAGATATCATCCCTCAGATTCCCATTTCATATGATCTGTTGACGCTAGAATCGCAGAAGTTGCTGGATACAATTGTAAAAAGGGTAGAACACGCTGCCTGATTTCGGGAAATACCTAATCTTTATCCTTTCCATTTATTGTAGATTTGTTGGGTGAATGTACCGGAGTTACATATAACCTTTTTGGGTACCGGAACGAGTTCCGGGGTTCCCATGATTGGATGTACATGTGCAGTTTGCCTTTCCTCCGACCCTCGTGATAATCGATTGCGCAGCAGTATACGGGTAAGCTCTCCCACCACTACGTTGGTAATAGATACTACTCCCGATTTTCGGTATCAGATGTTGCGAAGTCGCACTTTACAGTTAGATGCTGTTTTATATACCCATCCGCATAAAGATCATATTGCCGGCCTTGATGATATTCGTGCCTACAACTTTTTCAACAAGAAGGCGATGCCCTTATATGCCAATTCTTTAACGGAGGAGGCATTGCGGCGAGATTACTATTATGCATTTGCCGATTTAACTTATCCGGGTATTCCAGAAATACGCATCGAGCCTATTGATAATAAGCCCTTTTTGGTGGGTGATATTCCTATTCAGCCCATTGAAGTATGGCACCACCGGATGCCTGTATTGGGGTTTAGATTGGGCGATATTACCTATATAACGGATGCCAATCGCATAGAGCCGGAGGAATTGGAAAAAATTAGAGGTTCTCGTATCCTAATTCTGAATGCCCTTAGAAAAGAAAAACACTTGTCGCATTTTACCCTGGCTGAAGCTATACAGGTGGCAGCATCGCTTCAGATACCAGAAGTATATTTTACCCATATCAGTCATCAATTGGGAACCCATGCCTCCATTTCGGCCGAATTACCCCCATCTTTCCATTTAGGGTATGATGGATTGGAATTAACCCTTGGCAACTGCTGATTTCCGCTCGAATGTTAAGCTACACCCGGCATTATAAGGCCGGCAAAACGGAAAATATGCAATCGCATTGGCAATCTTATTTTATTTTCAGCAAAAATGAACGGATAGCGTTGGTGAGTTTTATGGTACTTATGAGTGCTTTTTTAACGGCCCCGTATTGGTACCATTTGATAATTCCTCCATCTAAAGAGCAAAAAGCCATCCGATTTCAGTTAACGCAGTTTGCAGCGGATAGTCTGATACCTGGTAGTTCTGAAACAGGCATTGCTGCTGAAACAGAAGTTGACAATAAACGGACTACCCTTATTCTCCATCCATTTAATCCAAATCAACTTCAAGAAGAAGATTGGATATCGATGGGACTACCTGCAAAAACTGCCCGAACGATTCAGCGCTATATTAGTAAGGGAGGTCGGTTTCTACAACCCAATGATCTTCGAAAAATTTGGGGAATACGTGAATCGGATGTGGCGCGATTATTACCCTATATACGGCTGGAGAAACCTGCTACTATTCATCCACTTACTCAATCTTTCCACAAACCGCCTTTAGAGTATTCTCCTATAGATATAAATGCAGCTGATTCAGCTGTATGGGCATCCTTGCCGGGCATTGGTAAGGTTTTAAGCAAACGCATTATTCATTACCGACAGCGATTGGGAGGATTTCGGTCTGTTGAGGATCTTCGGCAGGTGTATGGATTGGCTGATTCGGTTTATAGAAAACTTTTACCCTTTCTGCGCATATCGGTTGCTGAAAAAGGCAAACCCAATTTGAACACTTTATCTGCAAAGGGTTTAACACAGATTGTAGGAATTGATCAAGAAATTGCTCAGGCTATTGTTGTTTACCGGCAACAAAATGGTCCTTTTCAAAACCTCAATGGGTTACGCCAGCTGGTATTCATCAACGATTCGTTGTTGGCAATCCTCAGCAATCGGGTGCTGATTCAGTAGAAAGCCTAAATGGTGTCTTCTGATTGGCTACCGGTAGAAAAAATTTGATCTACGGCACCTCCCAGCATCGGGAATTTTTCTTTCACAAATGCGGCAATACTTTGAATTGCTTTTGTGGCTTGCTCGGGAGTGATTCCGGCTTCTTTAATCAACTTGTTAATGAGTTCCTGCATACAAAAAGGTATAAATTGAATGATAAGATGCAATATTAAATTACTCCTTTTGAATGATGCCTGAAAGTTATGCCCACTGTTAATGGAGAGGATGTGGAGGCGCGCTTAGGCCACTTTTAATGCACTCAGTTTGCTCTTGTTAAACATTTGCTGAGCATACGCTAATGTAATGTGCAAATGACGAGTAGCGGTTCCTGGTAATTCGAACATGGCATCGGTAAGAATACTTTCACAGATGCTGCGCAGTCCACGGGCACCCAATTTATATTCAAGAGCCTTGGTTACCATAAAGTCGAGTACTTCCGAATCGATTTGCAATTGAATCCCCTCCATTTCGAAGAGGCGCGTAAACTGACGAATCAGGGAGTTTTTTGGCTCAGTAAGGATATTGCGAAGGGTTTCTTTATCGAGCGGATTCAGGTAAGTAATTACCGGCAATCGACCCAGCAACTCGGGTATCAATCCAAAGGATTTTAAATCCTGTGCATTAATAAACTGCAATAAATTTTTACGTTGATTTTCTTGTTCATCTTTATTCACACTAAATCCTATCGCATTGGTATTCACGCGGCGGGCAATCACTTTATCAATACCATCGAATGCACCCCCACATATGAAGAGGATATTTTTGGTATCCACTTTAATCATTTTTTGTTCGGGATGTTTCCGTCCTCCCTGAGGGGGAACCAGCACTTCTGTTCCTTCCAACATCTTTAATAAACCTTGCTGAACTCCTTCTCCGCTTACATCTCGGGTGATAGAAGGATTATCGCCTTTGCGGGCAATCTTATCCAACTCATCTACATATACTA
Organism: Chitinophagia bacterium; assembly: GCA_037131895.1. Lineage (GTDB taxonomy): Bacteria > Bacteroidota > Bacteroidia > Chitinophagales > Chitinophagaceae > Sediminibacterium. The sequence goes on from JBAXQE010000027.1 coordinate 20,576, forward strand.
TACCTCTTTCGGCTGCGGTAACATCGTAGTTGCAGTTTTGTAATAGGCGAGTAAGCATACTTTCCACATCTTCCCCCACATAACCGGCTTCGGTAAATACGGTAGCATCTACAATAGCAAAAGGTACATTTAAAAGGCGAGCGATGGTTTTTGCCAGCAGGGTTTTACCAGTTCCGGTTTCACCCACCATGATGATATTACTCTTTTCAATTTCCACATCATCCGACAAAACCGATTTAGCGTTTACTCTTTTGAAGTGGTTGTAAACGGCTACTGAAAGTACTTTTTTGGCTTCATCCTGCCCAATCACATATTCGTCTAAAAATTTCTTGATTTCTAGGGGTTTCCTTACCTGCAATTTATGACTACCACCTACCGTGCTGATTTCCTGCTTAACATTAATTTCCTGCTCGATGATTTCACGGGCATGTTCTACACAGTTTTCACAAATGTGACCGTCTTGCCCAGCTATGAGAATTTTAACCTCTTCACGACTACGGCCGCAAAAGGAGCAATGGAGGGATGAAGCAGCTTTAGCCATAAATAGTACCGTTGGTAGAAACTAATAATGTGATGCGTGTGTAAAATAACGAAAAAACCTTCCCTTCTATTTGATAGGATAGCTGAATTGACCGAAAAAAGTTAAAAAACCCCCTATATTTTGGTTAATACGGCATCCACAATGCCATAGTTAACGGCTTCTTGTGCATTCATCCAGTAGTCGCGGTCGAAATCTTTCATGATTTGGTCTACGGTTTTACCGCAATTGTCGGCCAGAATACGGGCACCGATTTCTTTGGTTTTTCTGATTTGGTTGGCTTGAATTTCAATATCAGCACTGGTGGCCTGATAATATCCCCCCAGACTGGGTTGATGGATCATCACTTCTCCATGCGGGTAAATAGCTCGTTTTCCTTTGGTGCCTGCACTTAACAGGATAGATCCCATACTAGCAGCCAGCCCCATACAGGTAGTACTTACCGGACTCTTAATTAATTGCATGGTATCATGAATAACCATACCGCTGGTTACTACTCCACCCGGACTATTGATGTAGAATTTAATTTCTTCGCCGGGCTTGTCGGCATCTAGCAGCAATAATTTGGTAACGATTTCTCGAGCAGACTTATCATTCACCACTCCCCATAGGTATATTGTTCTTTTTTGAAAAAACAGGTTATCCAGCTTTTTCATCATCATTGCACCCAATTGTTCATTTTTCTCTTCTTTGTTTTCCTGCTCTTCGTCGTCTTCATTTTGCCAAAACATGCGGGTAGTTATATTATTCAGGTTCATGTTGGTAGTATTTAGGGGTCGGGTATTATTTTTTGATTTTCTCTTTGCGTGGATTCGTTAACAACACTTCATCAATTAGGCCATAGTCTTTGGCTTCCTGGGCCGTCATCCAAAAATCGCGGTCGCTGTCTTTAGTAATAACTTCTAAGGGTTTACCGGTATGGTGGGCGGTTATGGTATATAATTCTTCTCTTAGTTTTTTAATCTCCCGGGCTGTGATTTCGATATCGGTAGCCTGTCCTCCGATAGCACCACTGGGCTGGTGAATCATTACGCGGGCATGTTTTAGGGCGGTTCTTTTTCCCGATACGCCGGCACACAACAATATCTGTCCCATACTGGCGGCCATACCGGTGCAAATGGTGGCTACATCCGGACTAATAAATTGCATGGTATCATAAATACCCAATCCGGCATATACGCTACCACCAGGGCTATTGATATACATTTGGATATCTCGAGTACGGTCGGTACTTTCTAAAAAAAGCAACTGAGCAGTTACAATATTGGCAACATAGTCGTTGATTCCCTCGCCCAGAAATATAATTCTATCCATCATCAAGCGACTGAACACATCCATGCTGGCTACATTCAGCGGTCGCTCTTCAATAATATAAGGTGTAAGGTTGGTAAAACCCTGTTGGCGGTAATTATGCAGGGTGGCACTGCTGATACCCCGGTGTTTTACTGCATATTGTTCAAATTCTTTTCCCGTATTCATATATATGTATTTGCGCTTTGAAGATAAGAGATTTCCTCTTGCCGTTTACAGCATTACAAAATCTGTGCAAGAGTACAGGAGCGACAACTAGTCAGTAAACCTCAAATAATTATTCAATAATTGTCACAATATCAGCCTTTTATGGCACGATTGCTTAGTGGGAGTGGTGATGCAGTTTTTCGGCAAAAGCTTCCCGCGTAATTGGTTCCTCGGTGGCATTTACCTTTCCTTCTAGCCAATGGAACATTTTATCGGTGCTGATACGGTGATAACTGTCTTCCACAAACTTTTTATCCTGCAACATACGGTTGGCATAGTCTTCCACCCACTGTTTGTTCTCACCCATCATATCAAGCTGGCCACCCATATAGCTGAATAACTGCATTTTGGCAAAATCGCGGATATCGTCGGGGGTTACCTCAATTTTATTGTCTTGTATCACCTGGTTACTGATGAGCGTCCACTTCAGTTGATTGGCAAATGAAGGGTATTCTTTTTCAGCTTCTTCGGCAGTTTTGGGTTTTTCGCCCCCTTGTTGCAGCCAGCGTTTGAGAAAATTCTCGGGAAATTCCATGGGGGTATGATCTACCAGGGTATGATAAATTTGATCGAATACCTGGTTTTTTGCTTGTTGAGCAAAATGTCCAGCAATCGTTTCGCGAATGGCTTCTCTTAATTCGGCCTCTGTTTTGATTTCTTTACCAGGATAAGCTTTTTCGAAGAACTCCTCATTTAATGGGGCAAGGGTTATATGCGTAATCTTGTTGATTTGCATACGCAGTGGCTGATTTTTTTGCGATTCCTGCATACCCAGCTCAGAACAAATAGCAGCTAAATGTTTCTCGCTAAAAGCGGCTTCCAATGTGAGGGTAGGGGCATGCTCCTGATTACTGCCAATCAGTTGCTGCTGCAAAGTTTCCGTGAAATCGGTTACCAATAAGCTGGTGTCTTTCTTTACCCCATTTTCTACTTCATTTCCTGCTTCATCTACCTGTATAAAAGTTACTTGCAACACGTCGTCTTTGCCAGTGATGGTTTCCGTTTCAGATCTTTCCCCATTTCTTCTTTGCAAATTTTCCAATTCTTCCTGAATCATTTCATCCGACACAGTAACCACATAGCGGGTAACTTGTAGGTTTTCGGGTTTCAAATCCAGTTTGGGTTTAAGACCGATTTCAAACTCGAACTGATAATCTCCGGGTTGATTCATATCCAGTTGAGGGGTGCGCTCCATCAAGGGTAGGGGCTGAGCAAAAATGTCTAACTGCTCATCCTGCATATATTTATTCAGCTCATTTTCCACTTTTCTAAGTACTTCCTCACTAAAAACACCCTGTCCATACATCTTTTTTACCAATCCAGCCGGAACCATACCCTTTCTAAATCCTGGGATATTGGCATTTTTGGCATATTTCTTCAAACTTTGCTCAAAATCGGTCAGGTAATCTTGCTTAGCAAGGGTTATGGTAAGCTTGTCGTTCAGTAAGCTGATGTTTTCTCGGGTAATGGTGGCCATGGGAATGCTTTTATGCTTGTTTTTGAGCCGGCAAAGGTACAATTAATACCCGAAATAACAGGGAGATAATATTAAAGATTGCTAGCCCCTTTCTAATAAGGATTATTCGTGTGTCAACGGATTGAAATCCGTTGTTATGGTATGAGGAGAGGCTTGGGTTTGTGTGTCAACGGATTAAAATCCGTTGTTATGGTATGAGGAGAGGCTTGGGTTTTTGTGTCAACGGATTAAAATCCGTTGGTATGGTATGAGACGAGGCTACGCCTCTTTGTAG
>JBAXQE010000028.1:0-20905 GCA_037131895.1 Chitinophagia bacterium
AAATAAAGCTTTACAAAATATTCGCCAGCATCCGGTTAAATACCTGAAAAACTGTATGGCGAATGTGGGTAGATTGTTTTTGGGACTACCCTTTTCTTATAGCTATCCCCGTCTTGCCAATCTGGCCCGAATCCCACCCGGGGCTTTGGTATTCTTTCTTTGTATTTTTTCAATCCTCAGCAGCTTTTTTTATCGGGGTCCTCATCGAGCTATCTTTTTCTTTTTGTTAGCTTTTCTAATATTATTTCTGGGGGCTACGCTGGTGGTTGCTGCTTATCAAAGAATGTTAACCGTTATGGTACCCCTCATCTTATTACTTTCGGCTGTGCAGATGAAGTTTTGGTTGCAGCGATTATCCAGCCCTTCAAAATAACTATATTTGCAGCGCATGAATAAGGTATTAAGTATTATTGTTCCCGCCTACAACGAGGAGCCCACCATTGAATCTATCCTGCAGCGATTGGTTGCGGTTACACTTCCGGAAGGCTTTGATAAGGAAATTATTGTAGTAAACGATTGCTCTACCGACCGAACGGGTAGCATTGTAGCAGAATGGGTGAACCAATATGCTTTTATACGGTATCAACAGCATTCGATAAATCAGGGTAAGGGCGCTGCTTTGCATACCGGCATTCGGCATGCAACTGGCGACTATATCATTTTGCAGGATGCCGATTTGGAATATGATCCCCGGGAGTTTTCTATTTTATTGCAACCCGTGATAGAAGGATATGCCGATGTGGTATATGGATCTCGATTTATTGGCGGCAACCCGCATCGAATTTTGTTTTTCTGGCACAGCATTGGCAATAAATTTTTAACCTTCCTATCGAATATGTTCAATAACCTGAACCTCACCGATATGGAAACCTGTTATAAACTATTCCGCGCCGATATTTTAAAAAGTCTGGACTTAAAAGAAAAGCGTTTTGGCTTCGAACCCGAAGTAACCGCTAAAATGGTCCGCTTTCCCGGAATCAGAATATACGAAGTAGGCATCTCTTATTACGGCAGAACCTTTGCCGAAGGAAAGAAAATCAATTGGAAAGATGGGTTTAGGGCTATTTATTGTATTATCCGGTATGGATTATTCAGATAAAATCATCAATTCAACTGCCGCAGTTGCGATGCGTTGGAAGCTTTACTCATGATCATGTTAATCATCAACCCACTTAAAAAGTTAATGGTATAAGTGATGTAGTTGAACGAATCGATGTAAGAAGTAAAAAGCGGAATGAACATTCCAATTTTCAGCAATACAACCGCCATTGCGAGTCTTTTTTGTTTGCCGGCCGAAACGCTCAGCGTTTGTAAACCAGTTACAATTAATAATCCATAGATATACATGTATACTAACAATACCGGTATGCCTACCTGCACCCCGATAATGATTAACTGATTTTCTCCTCCTACATGATCATTCGTTTCCATAGCCACTCTTCCCGATGAACCCAATCCCATACCCAGGGGATGGGCTGCCATTGCCTGCAGGCCATTGATCCATTCTAACACGTGTCCGATACTGGAAGCATTCTGAAACCGCAGGGTATCTATTACAAATTGCAGCAAATCGCCTTTTACCACAAATACCAATAATGCCAGTGCACAAATAAATGCCAGGTGAAAATATTGTACCCATTTTTTTTGTTGCGTAATATGCGCAAAGCAGTAAAACAGCAAAAAATAGTTAATGAGCGAGGCCCTAGAAATAGCCAATACTATACAAAACAGTGTTGCTATTAAACTCGCAGTATATAATCCTGAAAAGCGAAAGCGCATCCATCGATCTCCTGCCAAGGCCAATAATACCGATAAAGTGAGTACGGTAGAAGCTGCCAATTCGAGTGGACTACTAAAAATACTGCCAAATCGTTTGAGTCCGGTTTCCGTTTCAAAAGTCCAGAACAACCCATAATTCCCCGATTCTTCTGCAGTAAAAAACTGTATATGAAAATCTAAAAAGCCGGTTTTGGTATGTAGGTGCTCGTAAGGTAATAACTCAACAAATAATAAAACAACGGCAGCAATAATAGATACAATACAGATATAAGAAAACAAGTAGTTCAGGTTAATATCCTTCACTTTGCAGAAACGTCCGGTAAAATAAATCAAAGGGAATACCGAAAGTGCTTTAAAGGCCAGTAATCTACTTATAAAAGGGTAGGGGCCAATCGGAAATGCCAGGTAAAGTAGGGAGGCAGCAAAAAAAACCAGCATCCATTTATCTACGGTATGCCATCTGGGTTTCTCCTGTAAGGTAAAAAGCACCATGGCAAAGGAAGCGAACACTATAATTTCTTTGCAGGCTTGCATGGAGGGGATGATCGCTGCAAATCCATACAAATGGGTAACTGATAAAGCATGGATGTAAATAGGTAATCCCCCAATAACAAAAACCGGAAATCCCCGTATATCTTTTTTATACAGGAGCACCAGCCCGTAAAAAAAAGAAGCAAGATATATAATGGGGAATAGAATCATAGTCGGTTACTCCGAAGGGGATGTTAACGGTTTGTATTCAATTTGATCTAATAATCCATCCAGCACTGCTTTACAGGCCGTTTGAAATTTACTCCATCTCCCTCTTATGATAAAATAAAACAAGATGCCTGCTATATACAAACTAGTATAAATAAACACGGATGGCAGATATTGCAAAGCAGTATATTCTTTCAATATCCAGATTCGGTTGCGGATATTCAGGTAATGTACTACCGGATTCACATAGCCCTCTCGGGTTTTTTCTTTGTTTTTATTCGACATGCCGCCTACATGCCAAATAACCGATTGAGGTAGTAATCTAAGATAGTATCCTTTTTCACGAATCCGAAAACTCAAATCTATATCCTCAAAATACATGAAAAGATTATCGGAAAGTCCTCCAATGCTTTCAAGTAAACTTGTTCTTGTAAAAAAAGCACAACCGGTAATCCAGTCTACCGGAATGGAAGAATGATTTTGCAGGTGGGTACTATCTAATGTTTTCCCGATATATTTTATCGAAGGATGCCCCAACCAATTATTGTAGTAGGATCCACCATTCCAAATAATAGAAGGCTCGTGGTGGTAATAAATCAGTGGCTGCAAAGCACCCATCTCTAAATGGGCATCCATATAGGCTTCCATGGGAGCTAAAAAATCAGGGGAAACGGTGGTATCATTATTCAGCAGCAGGGTGTAGGTAAATTGCTCTTTTATCGCGTATAGGATACCTAAATTATTGCCCCCCGTAAACCCTAGATTATCATTTGCCTGTATATAGATAATATGAGGAAATTCATTTTTCAGTGCTTCTCCAGAACCATCCTCCGAATGATTATCTACTAATATAACCCTTGCCGATTCTGGATGCCTCATTTGTTGCAAAGAGCGAATGCACTGTGCGGTTAGTGCAAAGCTGTTCCAGTTTACAAGAATGATGGCAGTCTTTTTCATCGGTGCTGCAAGATAAAGAATAACCCGCCAATGGAAATGCTTGTTTACATGGGCTAGCTGGCAAATCGGTTGGTCCAATGGGATCGGAAACTCATTTCGAAGCGTACCTTCTTTTTCAAGTAATGGCAATTGTTGAGGGCAATTAAATTCTCTAAGCTTTTCCTTTTTTCAACGGAAAGACGGTTGGCATACATCGAATAGAATGCTTTTGCCAACTTGATTTCTTCCTGTAAATACGTATTGGCTTTCCAACTATTTTTCCAATGATTCACCCATCTTTCCATTCGATTACGCTCCCGATGATCTGCAAAAGTTACATTTTGGGTATGTTGGCGGTAATGAATAAGTGGCTGGGGTAATTGGGCTATTTTGCCAAATCCAAAAGCTGCCATTGCCAGCCAGGCATCATAGATAAAACCATCTTGAGTGGGCAGTGCTGCCATAATTGACTTCATCGCAGGGTTCATTACGATGGTACAGCCGGATACCATATTGCCATATAAAAATGTATCCCACACATGTTCATACCGATGTTGGCCTCTTTGTTGGTGAACGGAAGTATGGATTAATTCACCCGCTTCATTCATCAGCATCAGGTCGGAATATACCATCGCGGGTTGTGTAGGATCGGTGGTAAGGCTATTAAGTAGTTGAACGGATTTCTCTAACTTTTCCGGCAGCCAATAATCATCCTGGTCACAAAACGCAATTAGGTATCCATCCGGAACATCGGTTACTGCTTTGGCAAAATTTTCATTTACCCCCAGTCGTTGCGGGTTTTGTGAAATCTTGAATCCGGGTTGATTGGCATAGCGGCTAAGTATTTCGAAAGTTGCATCCTCAGAAGCATCATCTCGGATAATTACCAAATCGGGTTGCAGGGTTTGTTGCAGTAAGGAATTCAGTTGTTGCTCAATAAAAGCAGCGCCATTGCAAGTAGCCATTACGACAGCTATCCGATTAGGGTTTTCTATGCTAGCTGAATTAATATTCATCTGGCACTATGTTTTTTTTACGCAACAACCAGTCTTTTAGCGGCTGCATAAAATTAAGTAAAAAGTGATGGCGGAATATCCACCACTGAATGGCAAAAAAAGCTATTGAACATAAGATGGCCGAGAGCAATAATGTAATCAGGGGTAAAAAATGATAAGCACGAATCCCGTAAATGATGGGAATAAATATCAGGCAACCGGCCAGGCCATGCCAACCATATACCCATTGTAAGCGAGGAATAAAAAAGCGGCGCATATAATAAATATATCCGGCTGTTACCACAAATTCAGTAACCACATTAGCAACAGCCGCCCCAACCGATTTCCATTGAGGAACCAGCATTATATTCAGTAATAAACAAATAAAAACGCCCGCCAATACTGCATAAAAGATATATTGGGTTTTGCCGGCGGGCAGCAATATTTGGAAACAGTAAAAATGTCCAAATCCTATTAAAATGGGCAACATAGATAAAATACGCATTACAGGTATAGCATCTGTAAATTCTTTTCCGGAAAATACTAAGATACATTCGGGTGCTAATAAAGCCAGTGCAGCTGAAACTGGAATGGCAAAGAAAATCAGAAACTGAAATGAAGTGGTAATTAAATCCTGTATTTTTTCAGTAGCCTGCTCCTGGAAAAATCTGGTAATCGAGGGAATTAAAATAACGCCCATGGCGGTTACTATCGGTATGGTTAATTTTACCAATTTGATGGAGGCAGTATATAAACCCACCGAATGGTCGTCTGCCAAGAAGCCCAGTAATACCGTATCCAGCATGGTATAAATACTAGCGGCCAAGGTGGTACTGAATAAAAAGAAAAGTGGTTTTACATGTTTTTTAAATTGCAGTTGTTTGAACTGCAATCGGGTGATTCGTAAACTCATTCCAAAGCTCAGTAACTGATTGCCTAAAATAGAAAACAACACGATTAATAAATAAGGCTCAAAATCCAACTTCGATTGTACGCAACCATAGAGTAATAGCAGTGCCAATATTTTTACAACAACCGAACGGAGGGTTATACTTTTAAACGCTTCTAATCCAGAGAAAAACCAATCGGTATAGGTGAAGCTGCAAACTACCAGTGCGCCGGATAAAACATATAATCGAAGATGCGATTGGAAAAAAGGGACGGTGTAAATAATAACGATGTATACCAGAAACAAAATCCAGCTGGCCACAAAAAAAATGATGGTAAGCTCACTAAATGCTTTGGATAAATTTTCGGGATTGTTTTTATGCCGGGCAATTTCGGTTATGCCATAAATCGGTATGCCCAAGGCAGCAAACAAGGCAAAGTATTGCGCAAATGAAATGGCCATTTGTACCGATCCTATTCCCTCGGGTCCCAATACATGGGATGCATAGGGAAAGCTCAATAAGGGAAATAGCAAGTTTACCAGCGACAGTAATACGGTATAAATAAAGTTTTTGGTCATCGCCTGCCGAATATTTCGTTGGAATGTACCCAATATTAGATGAAAGCTGGGTGCATTAGTTGTGGTAAACGGAAATGGTTAATCGGTTAATCGACCAGCTCCGGTTGCAAGTATCATTTACATTGCCTCCTGCATCACTCAATTGAAGGATAAAATCACGTTGCTTATGAGAAAATGTTTGCACGATTTTGTAATAACTGGTTCCTTTTTCTGAAGCCGCATTGCCGCAAATACCTGGAAGTCCTTTCTGCTGTGCATTTGTGCCTGCAACACTAAGAGCGGAACCATTTCCTAACCAGTTGGGATAAGCTTGCTGAACGGAAGGATCATTAGAAAAACCGGTTAATATGCGGGTTTCTCCGTCGCATTCCATTTTCCACAAATCGTTTCGCCAGTTATTGTGTAAAAATAAATCTACTTCTACCCGTAAGATGTCATGGGTTGGTAGCTCGTTGAGTTCTAAACGGGCAATATTGTTGTTGAGGAGACCTAAAACCGGGTTCCCATTATAATTTGCCAACCTGGGTGTTGATATGTATCCAAAACTTCCATTATTCCACCCCGAAACCCGCAAACCCCCCAATTCTGAACTGGAAAAATCATTGTCGTACACGGTGTTGGCAACCGTTAGGTTTTTGGTACAGCCCAGATATAGTAAACCAATCAGAACCGGATAAAGCCGCAAAACGGATGTAAAAGGTGGTTTCATCAAACATTCATTACTTACTAGCGTCAAAAATAACGAATAAAAGCCCAAATTGATGGTCTCCCGCTGCTGAGGGCTGTTAGAGAGATATTTCTTTCCGGTTCTTATTACTTTATTAATTTTGCCAGCATGTTTAAGCCTTCCATTACCATTCCGGTAATAAACCGGTCAGCCTTCCCACTTCCCGCCTATGCTACCGTAGGATCTTCTGGGCTGGATGTTCGGGCAAATATTGAACAGCCGATTACCCTCCAATCCTTGGAAAGAAACCTGGTTCCTACCGGACTTTTCGTAGAAATACCGCTGGGATACGAAATTCAGGTTCGTCCGCGTAGTGGTTTGGCTGTAAAGCAGGGCCTCACCTGTTTAAATACCCCAGGAACGATTGATGCCGATTACCGAGGCGAAATAAAAGTAATCCTAATCAATCTTTCTCAGGAACCTCAAATTATTCAACCCGGCGACCGAATCGCTCAGTTGGTACTGCAGACCATTGAATTAATAGAATGGAAGAATGTAGATCAATTGAACGAAACCGATAGAGGTACTGGTGGATTTGGCCATACCGGAAAACAATAAACACCCATGAAACGAATTTCCTGTTTTTTAGCCTGCTCGCTTATTTTGTTTGCCTGTAAAACTGTTAAAAAAACCACGGGTATACAGGAAGCCATCTCCAAAAAAGATACAGCCCAAACAGTAGTGGTTAAAGAGATAAAGGTAGATTCAGGCGCTATCGTAAGGGATATCCTGCAAAAAGTAGTTAAGAATAAAATTGAATATAAAACTTTCAATGCCAAAATCAGGGTTGATTACGAAAGTGCAGAAAAAAGTGATAATTATACTTTTTACGTTAGTATGCGAAAAGACAGTGTAATATTGATTAAAGTAAAAGGAAGCTTTTTAGGGATCTCTTCTGTTGGATTAGAAGCACAAATAACACGGGATAGTCTGGTATTGGTTCAACTAGTAGGTGATAAAAGTGTTAAATATCGTTCTATCAGCTATTTGCAGGAAATCAGTCAGGTACCCTTCGATTACTATACACTTCAAGATATCATCATGGGTAATCCTATTTATATCGATAGCAATGTAATGAGTTATAAATCCAGTGCGAATGAGTTACTGGTGCAAATGGCCGGCGATGTGTTTAAACATCTGCTTACCCTGAACAATGCAGATTTTCATATACTCCACAGCAAACTAGATGATATCAATGTGCAAAGGAATCGAACCTGCGATATTAGTCAAAATACCTATGAGCCATTGGGTGGATATCAATTTGCTACCTATAGAAAAATAACGGTTTCAGAAAAATCCAAGCTGGATATTTACTTAGACTTCAAAGAATATAGTTTAAATGAACCGTTAAAATATACGTTTGAGATACCTAAAAATCTTAAACGTAAGTAAATTCATCGCATCTTAGTGTTGCTTACCATTTCTGAAAACATGTATTTTTTGCAAAAATCATTTCTATTTCTCTTCATTGCCTGTTGCATGCAGCTGGGTGTATTGGCACAAAATTCTAGGGAGGATTTGCAAAAGCGGGAACAGGAATTGCAAAAAGAGTTGGCTGATCTGAATCGATTGTACAGTGAAACGCAGAATAATAAAAAGTTATCTCTCAAACAGCTGGCCATTATCAAAAGCAAGATCAATCGAAGGGAAGAACTGGTAAACGCAATCAATAAGCAAGTCCGTCAGTTAGATGAAACGATTTATTTGAAGGAAAGGGATATTTATCGGTTAGGCCGGGAATTAGATACCCTAAAACAGAAATATGCAAAGAGTATTGTATTTGCCTACAAGCATCGAAGCAGTTACGAATACCTGAATTTTTTATTTTCAGCGGTAAGTTTTAATGATGCCATTAAGCGGGTAACGTATTTGCGTAGTTATCGAAAGAACCGGGAAACGCAGGTGGTTGCTATTGCCAAGTCGGAAACCTTGTTACAAGAAAAAATTCAATTGCTCAGTTCTACCAAGAAAGAACGTTTAGGAACGCTGGTAGTGCAGAACGAACAATTGAAAGTATTGCAAACTGATAAAAAGGAGCAGGATAAATTAGTAGAGCAATTGAAGGGCAAAGAAAAAGAATTAACTACCCAAATCCGCGATAAAGAAAAGCAACGACAGAAGGTGCAACAAGCTTTTCAGGCCATTATACGTCGTGAGATTGAAGAGGCTAAAAAGCGAGAAGCCGCAAGAATAAAAGCCCAGGAAGATAAAAATAAGACTGTGGGTACACCTGCTCCCAGAAAGAGTGAAACTAATGAAGGTGTTTCTGGTTTAACCACCCCCTATCGCGAGCGCACATATACTCCCTTAGAATCTACTCCGGAAGGAAGAGAGATGTCGATTAATTTCGAGAATAATCGTGGTTCACTTCCTTGGCCAGTGGCTTCCGGAGTAGTAACGGCACATTTTGGTATAGAAACCATACCCGGTACTAAATTAAAACGGAAAACCGACGGCATCGAAATCTCACTGCCAGCTGGCTCACCCATAAAATGCGTGGCAGACGGCAAAATCTCTTACATCAGTGAAGTAGAGGGCGAACAAATGATCATCATCCAGCATGGAAAATATTTTACCGGATATACCAATCTCTCATCGGTTTCCGTATCTAAAAATCAAGAGGTGAAAGCTGGCACAACACTGGGTCGCTCCGGTGTTTCAATTGATGGGGAAGGATCTTTGATATTCATGATCATGAATGAAAAGAGTACCCCCATCGACCCCGAAATCTGGTTGAAAAGTCGAAGATAATTTAAGCGCTATCTAACTTTATTATTGTCTATCTGCCCTTTAGGATAAGTTTTTTGAACTGAAAGGAATCCTTATTTTTTCGCGATAAAAATCAGTATCTTGAGCCAAAGTATTCAGGATGAGTCAATTTATTCTGGCCCTAGATCAGGGAACCACCAGCAGCCGTGCCATTGTTTTCGACCATTTGGGAAATAGTAAATCCATTGCCCAAAAGGAGTTTACACAAATTTTTCCCCAGCCGGGATGGGTAGAGCATGATGCCAATGAAATATGGAGTACACAATTGGGTGTTGCTGCAGAAGCGGTGATTATGGCAGGCTTAAGCATTAAAGATATTGCTGCAATCGGCATCACCAATCAACGCGAAACAACCGTGCTTTGGGATCGCACAACTGGTCAGCCACTGCACAATGCCATTGTTTGGCAAGACAGGCGAACGGCTGCCTACTGCGATCAACTTAAGCAGGAAGGATGGGCCAAAAAGATTCAGCAAAAAACTGGATTGATTATCGATGCCTATTTTTCCGCAACTAAATTAAAATGGCTGCTAGATCATGTGCCCGGTGCCAGAGAAAAAGCAGCCAAAGGAGAAGTATGTTTTGGAACGGTTGATAGTTGGCTGATTTGGAAGCTCACCAATGGAAAAGTGCACGCTACCGATGTTTCCAATGCCAGCAGAACTATGCTGTATAATATTCATACCCTGACCTGGGACGAAGAATTGTTGCAGCTAATGAATATTCCAACCTCCGTTTTGCCAGAAGTAAAAAGCAGCAGTGAAATATATGGATTCACCCAACAAATATTAACGTCCCACTCCATACCCATTGCTGGAATTGCAGGGGATCAGCAGGCAGCTTTGTTTGGACAAATGTGCACTCGTTCTGGCATGGTAAAAAACACCTATGGTACCGGATGTTTTATGCTGATGAATACAGGAACACAGCCAGTACCGTCTACCAACAATTTGCTAACTACCATTGCCTGGCAGATAAATGGAGAAACCCAGTATGCGCTGGAGGGAAGTGTATTTATTGCCGGGGCAGTTGTACAATGGTTGCGGGATGGATTGAAAATTATTCGCAGTTCTTCAGAAGTAGAAGCATTGGCTACCCAAGTAAACAACAATGATGGGGTTTATCTGGTACCTGCTTTTGCCGGTTTAGGAGCCCCCCACTGGGATCAACATGCCCGTGGAACAGTATTTGGAGTTACCCGTGGCACAACAGACGCCCATATTGCCCGGGCCGCTTTGGAAAGTATTGCTTACCAAACCATGGATGTGCTAAAAGCCATGGAAGCCGATGCCGGCATTGCTATTCGTGAATTGCGGGTAGATGGTGGAGCCACTGCCAATAATTTGTTGATGCAATTTCAGAGCGATATGCTGAATACCAAGGTGGTGCGGCCCGCCATTACAGAAACTACCGCTCTGGGAGCCGCTTATCTTGCGGGATTAGCAGTAGGATTTTGGAAAAGTATTGAAGAGATTTCCATGCAATGGCAAATGGAGAAAACTTTTCATCCTGAGCTTTCGGATGATCAGCGTAACCATTATGCCAAAGGGTGGAACCGAGCGATATCAGCCACGATACACTGGAGTAAAGAACAATAAGCCTCATCGCAATAAGTACGATTGAATGAACAGGGATTACATGCTTCAACAATTGAGGCAAACAGCAGAATGGGATATAATAATTATTGGCGGAGGCGCCACCGGATTAGGAACGGCACTAGATGCCGCTTCACGGGGTTATAAAACATTGTTGATAGAGCAGGCCGACTTTGGAAAAGGAACATCCAGCCGTTCTACCAAACTGGTGCACGGAGGTGTAAGATATCTGGCCCAGGGAAATATTAAACTGGTAATGGAAGCACTTCGAGAAAGAGGACGCTTGCTAAAAAATGCCCCCCACCTCACATTTGTGCAACCCTTTATAGTTCCGGCCTATCGCTGGTGGGAGAAATATTATTATGCCATTGGGCTCAGAATGTACGACCTCCTCTCTGGAAGCTTATCCCTTGGGAAAACCAGAGTATTAAATAAACGCGAAACCCTTGAACAGTTACCCTCTTTACAAAACCAACAGTTAACTGGAGGTATTTTATACTATGATGGTCAGTTCGACGACAGCCGCTTATGTGTAGATTTAGCAGTAACGGCTGCCAACAAAGAAGCAGTATTGTTAAATTATTGTCGGGTAACTTCTTTAGTGCATGCTAATGGAAAACTTACTGGATTGGTGTTGTTGGATGAAATTGCTCAACAGTCATATACCATATTGGCTAAGTGTATCGTGAACGCAACCGGTGTGTTTACGGATGCTGTTTTGGAAATGGATGATGCCCAATCCCATAAATTAGTTACTCCTTCTCAAGGAATTCATTTGGTAATTCCCGATTCTTTATTTCCCGGATCCGCTGCCATGATGATTCCTAAAACGGATGATGGCAGGGTTTTATTTGCCGTTCCCTGGATGGGCAAAGTGTTGCTGGGTACAACCGATACCGGCGTTGATGCCCCCCAGTTAGAACCCCGTGCCCTGGAAGTAGAAATTGAATTCATTTTAAGTCATATTAACCGATATGGAACTCGCCTAGTAAAACGCTCCGATGTGTTAAGTGTATATGCCGGCTTGCGGCCGTTGGTATCCCGAAAAGGGACTGGAGGCACTGCCATGCTTTCACGAGATCATACCCTGATTATTGCACCTTCTGGTTTGGTAACCATAACGGGGGGTAAGTGGACTACCTATCGAAAAATGGCTCAGGATGCAGTAGACAATGCGGCTTTTATAGGAAAGCTACCCAAGAAAACTTGTATCACTTACCAGCTTCCCATTGGGGTACCGGATAAAAGAAATGAAAAAATTCAGCAGTGGATTTCCGAAAACCCTGCTTATGCTGAGCAAATCCATCCTGATTATAATTACACGCATGCCGATGTGATATATGCCATTCGGCATGAGCTAGCAGTTACGATTGAAGATGTATTGGCCCGCAGAACCCGGCTCTTGTTTCTAGATGCACGGGCAGCTATAAACAGTGCAGAAAAGGTTGCAGGGTGGATGGCAGCCGAATTAGGAAAAGAATCCGCGTGGAAAGCCCAACAGATAACAAATTTCGAATTACTTGCTCATCCATATTTAATTCAGTAAATTGTTCATCCTTAGTATCTCGGGAGAATAAAATTTTTACCAGAAAATAATCCGTTTAAACAATTGTGTTATGACAGCTTTCGTATCAGAATTTACCGGTACCGCCATATTACTAATTTTAGGGAATGGGGTGGTTGCAAATGTGGTGCTTAATAAAACCAAAGGCAATAATGGGGGACTTATTTCCATTACTTTAGGATGGGCCATGGCTGTATTTGTGGCTGTGTTTATTTCAGCAAACGCCAGTGGGGCACATTTGAACCCGGCCGTTACGCTGGCATTGGCTATTGCGGGAAAATTTGAATGGGCATTGGTACCCAGCTATTGTTTGGCGCAATTACTCGGAGCCATGCTAGGTGCCGGAATCGTTTGGTTGGCTTACCGCCAGCATTTTGATGCAACGGAAGATGCATCCACTAAATTGGCTGTGTTTAGTACATCTGCTTCTATACGTTCCAATACCGACAATTTTATAGCGGAGCTAGTGGCAACAGCTGTATTTGTAATTGGGGTATTATTTATTAACGTGCCCGATCAAAATCTCGGATCTATCAAAGCGATTCCCGTAGCATTTTTGGTATTAGCCATTGGGCTAAGTTTGGGAGGACCCACCGGTTATGCCATTAATCCGGTTCGTGATTTGGGTCCGCGCATAATGCATGCTTTACTACCTATAAAAGACAAGGGAAACTCCGACTGGGGATATGCCTGGTTGCCTGTAATAGCTCCGCTGGTTGGGGCTGCACTGGGCGCTTTGCTGTTCGTTTACTGCTTGCAGTAAATTAGTGTATTTTTCTTTTCTTAAAAGCTACTTTGTGGGCCCCTTTTCTAAAGATTCCTTCCAAAGGCCAGGAAAAGGATTCTTCATTTTCAATGGTAGGTTTAATCGGATGGGCAAAATAATCCGAGTAGTACATCTTCAATAAAATAAAGAAATACGAAATCACCAACGGACCAAATACCAGTCCGGTAATACCAAAGTTTTGTAAACCAATAATGATGCCCAGCACTGTTACGAGCGGATGTACATTGGCCATTTTTTTGGCAAGAACAAAACGGATTACATTGTCGATAGTACCCATTACCATAACTCCCCAAACACTTAAAAAAATCGCTTGCCCCGTATGTTGCTGCATGATAAGATAGGCTGCAATCGGAATCCAGAAAAGACCAGTTCCCACAATGGGTAAAATAGAGGTGGCGCCCGTTAAAACAGCCCAGAAAGCCGGTTCGGGCACATCACAGATCCAGTATCCAATGTACGCTGTAAATCCTTGTCCAAAAGCAACTAATGGAATACCAACCGCATTACTAAATGTTTGAGCTTGTAACTCGTTTCCGAAAATCAATATTTTTCTCCTGCTAAAAGGTAAGTAATGAAGAATAGCTGCCTCCAGCCGATTGATATTCATCAGCATAAAGTATAGAAAAAAATACATCATAGAAACTGATCCCAGAGTATTTAGTCCACTACTTAGCGCAGTGGAAATAAAATGACTGGAATATTCCTGCAATTGTTTCAGATTCTGATCGCTTAACAGGGTAATATGAAACTGATTTTGAATTGCCAGATCCAGCTCTTTCAGGGGCGCATATAAGCTGCTAACATTCCCACTATACACCATTACTTTTTTCAAAAGCATGGAAACTAAAAGGGTAAGAGGAATTAAAAAAATAAAAAGAGAAACAACAATAACGGTAATAGCTGTGAGACTTTTACTCCACTTCCTTTTACTGATAAGCCAATTAGCGGGTTTTTTACTCAATACATACGTGATAACCGCTCCTAAAAATGCGGTAAAAAAAGCCTGTAAACTCAGCATTAATACCGCTGCAAACAGGATTATGACCGCTAAAAAAAAATAACGGTTAATACGGTGATTAGGCTGGTTTTCCATCGTACCTTTAAGTAGTTGTGTAAATATACTGATATTCCTCCTTTTATTACGATACCGTAATCTTAAAATCCACAGTTATGAATGATAAAGAAAAGTTTTTGACCGGCTTAATCTTGGGTGGATTAGCAGGCGCTGCAATAACCCTTTTTCTTAGCAGTAACAAAGGCAAAGAAATGGTGAACGATTTGAAAAATAAATCCGGCGATTTTCAGGAAGATGTAAAAGAAAAAGTGGCCGAATTTGAAACTGCCATGGAAACCTTATTAGATAAAGCCCGCAAGGTTACCGAACATTTTGATGGTGCTTCCCCGGAAAAATCTGCCTAAATTATTCGTATGGAATCGGACTCATCTTTTTTTACGCAATACAAAGAGCGCATAGAGCAATATGTGCAAAACAGGCTGCGACTGATTCAGTTACAACTCACCCAAAAAGTGGCGGAAGTAAGTTCCAGTATAACCTGGTGGTTGCTGATTGCGATGTTAGTTTTTTTTCTGATGATTAGCCTCAGCATTATGTTGGGCTATTATTTTGCTCAACTTACTGGTTCAGTTCCCTTGGGATTTGCCTGTCTCTCTGGTATATACCTGATAATGTTACTCTTGTTATTTGCTTTTCGAAAATCCATTCGTACGAAAGTGAAGGATAGCGTAATTCAATCTATGCTGGATACAAAACCTGAAACGCATGAATCCCAACGACCCTAGTATTCCTATTCGAGATGGAATTGCTTTGCAAGCCGAAATCAATCGGCTCAAGCATCAACTTAAAGAAGAGGAGGCACAAATCGCAAATTCAACCCGCAAAATTCCGTTGCAGTTGTTAAAAGTGGGTGGGTTGGGACTGGCAGGAATTATTGCTGGAAAACAAGGACTTTCTGGTATTACCCAGTTGGTGCAGGCTGGGTATTATTGGATAAAAGGAAGAAAAAAACACTCCGGAGAGCAGGAAATAGCCAAGGATAAGTTAACCGAAGGGGCCGGTAAGTTGGGGTTAGCCGGTATTATTCACTTGTTGGGAACCGTGTTAAAACGGTAATCGATACGGTGAAAAAACGGATTGTTTTTTACAAATAATTGATTTACAGGCATTTTTGAGGTTTTCCCGCTTCAATTTACCCATTAGCCCACTCCAGTAGATGCCAAATTCTTGTGTGGGTATTTTTGGGGTAATTTTGTTCGTTATTTTTCATTTTTTTAGGGTTCATCCCCTTACCTTTGCCGCCAAGTTGGAAAATGATTCCATACTTATCGAATTATCCATCATTTATCACTTTATATTTCACCCGAAATGGCTACCAAAGGAAAAATCAAACAGATTATCGGAGCAGTTGTTGACGTGCATTTTCCCGACGACAATACCTTGCCTGAAATTTTTAATGCCCTTGAAATTGAAAAAGAAAATGGCGATAAGCTGGTTCTTGAAGTGCAACAGCACTTGGGAGAAGACAGTGTTCGTACCATTGCCATGGATGGAACCGAGGGATTGGTGCGCGGAATGACGGTAACCGATACCGGCCGGCCCATCACTATGCCTATTGGAGCAGGCATCAATGGTCGTTTATTTAATGTAACTGGCGACGCAATCGATGGATTGCCTCAGGTAAGTAAAGAAAATGGCCGCCCTATTCACAGTAAGCCACCCATTTTTGAAAATTTAAGTACTGCTTCTGAAATATTATTTACTGGAATTAAAGTAATCGATTTGATTGAACCCTATGCAAAAGGAGGAAAAATTGGTTTGTTTGGGGGTGCCGGAGTAGGAAAAACGGTTTTGATTCAGGAGCTGATTAATAATATTGCCAAGGGTCATGGAGGTTTATCAGTATTTGCCGGTGTGGGTGAGCGTACGCGTGAAGGAAATGACCTATTGCGTGAAATGATTGAGGCAGGCATTATGCAGTACGGGGATGATTTTAAACACAGCATGGAAGAAGGCGGATGGGATTTGAGTAAAGTAAACCTCGACCTACTAAAAGATTCCAAAGCAACCTTTGTGTTTGGTCAGATGAACGAGCCCCCAGGCGCCCGTGCGAGAGTGGCTTTGAGTGGATTAACCATTGCTGAATATTTCCGCGACGGAGATGGTACCGGAAAAGGAAAAGATATCCTGTTTTTCGTAGATAATATCTTCCGTTTTACCCAGGCGGGTTCTGAAGTATCTGCCTTGTTAGGCCGTATGCCTTCAGCCGTAGGTTATCAGCCAACGCTGGCTACTGAAATGGGATTGATGCAGGAAAGAATTACCTCTACTAAAAATGGTTCAATCACTTCTGTGCAAGCGGTATATGTACCAGCGGATGACTTAACCGATCCGGCACCGGCTACTACTTTTGCTCACTTGGATGCAACTACGGTATTGAGCCGTAAAATTGCCGACTTAGGTATTTATCCTGCGGTGGATCCGTTGGATTCTACTTCCCGTATTCTTACTCCTGCCATTGTGGGTAATGAACACTACGATTGTGCCAACCGCGTTAAGTTGATTTTACAGCGTTACAAAGAATTGCAAGATATCATCGCCATTTTGGGTATGGATGAACTGAGCGAAGAAGATAAAATGACGGTACAAAGAGCGCGTAAGGTACAGCGTTTCTTATCGCAACCATTTCACGTGGCAGAGCAGTTCACTGGTTTAAAAGGCGTATTTGTTGATATCAATGATACCATCCGCGGATTCAATTCTATTATGGATGGCGAAGTAGATGAATATCCCGAAGCAGCTTTTAACCTGGTAGGAAATTTGGAAGATGCTATTGAGAAAGGTAAGAAAATGATGGAAGCAGCAAAAGCATAATCGGTAAACGTTTCAATTACTAACCCATGCAACTGGATATATTAACACCCGAAAAAAAACTGTTCAGCGGATCCGTGTATGGTATCATGTTACCCGGCGTGAATGGGTTATTCGAAATTTTAGATAAACACGCCCCAATGGTAAGTGCTTTGGGTAGCGGTAAGGTTAAAATTTTGAAAGACAAAAAAGAAACGGAACAATTCACTATCCAGTCTGGATTTGTGGAAGTGATAAATAACAAAGTAACGGTGCTGGTGGAAGGTACTTCCCAGGATTAAACATTTTTTCATTAAGGTATTCAAGCCCCTGATTTTTCAGGGGCTTTTTTTGTGTTATCCGGTGAAAAATGCACCAAAATCAGGTATTTCTACCCTTTTTTTCGCTTGATGGATGTAGTTACTTTGAATTGTTCGAATACGAATCTCAAGGCCTGAGTCGAAGAACTCCAATGTCGACTAATAAAGTTTGGAGAAACAAACACTAACTCACATGAAAACAAAAATCTTTTTCTTTTTAGTGCTCATCAGCATGGGTATTTTTACCGGATGTAAGAAACAAGACACGCCCATCGGGCATACTCCACAGGAGGAAGCTGCCAGGTTATACCTTACCGAAAGCTTTATTCGGTTTTCCGGAAATTTTTTGCAAGACTTTTATGAGGTAAGCCAGTATATTAATGTTCCGGGAATTCGGAATAACCGGGCTGATTTTATAGCCGGTATTCAACAAGCCGGTTCGGATGATCAGGCGTTGGAGCAGCACTTTGCCAGTTATGCATTGTCGTTCGACGAATGGATTGCTAGAAAAAATAAGGTAGATAACGACTGGTTACAATTATTTCATCAATTACCCGAATTGCGTCGCTATAATGAGCAGGATGTGCTTGCGATTGTAAAAGAAGGAATACGATTGGGCATTGCCAGTGAAGATGCTCGTTGGCAAGCGCTTAAAAGTAAGCAGTTTCAAATAATTGGAACTGGCAAAGTGGTAGCATTGGGGGCAGGAACGAATTCTCCAAAAGTAATGCGGGTGGATGCTTCCGAAATTTGGAATTGTTTAAAAGATGCAATTGGAGTAGGATCAGCCTCTGTGTTGGGAATAGCCGGTTTAAATAAATTGGCGGGACAAGGTTTGCAAGCGATTGTAACGGCAGGAAGCAAACTCTTGGCGAAATATGCTGGCTGGATTGGAGTTGCCGTGATGGTAATCGACTTTTCGGTGTGCATCTCTGATGCTATGGGTGATTAAAAATTTTCTGTTGAAAAAGAATCAAAATTTTCATAATTTTATTTAAATTAATACACATGAAAATCATTCAAAAATTTCTAGTAATACTGGCTATTGGAGTGATTCTTTTCCCAATTTTTCGAATTTTGGCTCGGCTGTTCCACAAGCCCTTTATCAGCTTGAACAATTATTATTTTGTTGTGATACTGCTGGTGCTGGGGGTTGTTATGTACAGCGAACGGGTAGCTAAAAAATCATCCCCTAATCAATAATTAGTTGATTAATTGAATGCAAAACCTTCGGATGCTGCTGCCACAGGATTCGAAGGTTTTTTTATGGATAGGGTTGTTGGTTAGTTCAGCTGTGGATTAATAGGATAATTAACCATTTCCGCGTATTCACCTCCTAAGGCTAGCAGCGCATTTTGCCAGCGTTTTGTTGGGGCTGTTTTAAAAAGTAGCTCATCCGAAATTTCTGCGGTAATCCAAGTTTTTTCTTGTAACTCCTGCATTAATTGACCTTCGCCCCATCCACTATAGCCTAGAAAAAACAGAATATCAGACTCCTCCATCTTTCCAGATTGTAAGTATTGAATAATTTGGAAAAAGTCGCCATTCCAGGCAATATCTCCTTTTAGGCGGATAGAATCTTGCAGCAAATCTGGTTTCCGGTGAATAAAATAGAGGGTATCGTTGGCAACGGGCCCGCCACACAAAACGGGTAGCTGCAAATCCGGGGCTGCCGGAACTATATCGCTGAGTAATAGGTTCATCGGTTGAGAAAGTACCAACCCAAAACTGCCAGCCGGCTGATGTTCACAAATCAGCACAACGGTTCTGCTGAAATTCGGATCCTGTAAAAAAGGGTCTGAAATAAGCAGACTCCCCGGTTTGGGTATATTGGCCGCTAGCATATGAAGGGGTTGATTTGTTAAAATACAGCGTTAAATTAATTAAAAAGCGAATAGAAACTTCAGTACAACAAGCCATCCGATTATATTTGTAGGGATGAAAAGATCTTTCCCCGTAATCGCCATATTGATTTCACTGTCTTTACTGGGACTCATTCTATTACAGATTTCCTGGTTTGCTAATCTGTTGGAGATAACTCGGCAACAATATCGGGAAAAGTTCGACAAAGCCTGCGTTTCCGTATCGGAGGAATTGGCACAGGGGTTGGTAGATAATTCAATGCCACTTTTGCGATTTCAACAAAGAGGTTCGATGTTACGGTCTGAACTTCAATTGCGTACTTCTTTACAGGCCAATGTAGCTGATAAATTTACGCTTCAGGAGATTGAACAGAAATTGAAAAAAGCCCTGGAGGAACAAAAATTGTATAATATCCCTGCCGAGTTGGCTGTTACTAACCCGATGGGTGAATATGAATTAATTTCAAAAGGATTTGAGCGTGCCTACTTTGATACAATCAATAATCAAAAAAGAGCATATGCCATTAATTTCTATGGTGGGTTCGAGCCGAGTTATTCGGGTATGGAAGCCTTGGTGGTGATTACTCCTTATTTCGATTTGCCCATACTTTCTTCTTTAAAATGGATGTTGGCAGGAGCGATATTGTTTATGGGGGTTATTATTGCAGCTTTTTATGTTACCATCCGAACCCTGTTAAATCAGAAAAAATTAAGTGAAATCAAAAGCGATTTCATTAATAATATGACGCATGAATTTAAAACACCCATTGCTACTATTTCATTGGCAGTGGATGCTTTGAAGAATGAGAAAGTACAGGCAGAACCGGATCGGGCAAAATATTTTACTGGCATCATCAAGGAAGAGAATATCCGAATGAACAAGCATGTGGAAACGATTTTACAAGCTGCTTTAATGGAGAAGGAAGAATTTCGATTGAATAAGAAAACCATTTCTGTACACAAGATTATTAATCAGACCATAGAAAAGTATCAATTACAATTACAGAAACAGGAGGGGCAGGTGCATGTATTATTCAATGCTGCCAATAACAATATTGAAGGGGATGAAGTGCATTTTACCAATGCAATTTCCAATCTGATTGATAATGCCATCAAATATTCGAATGGAGCTCCGGAAATTACCATTACCACGCATAGTACCCATAAACATGTGGTGATACAAATTACCGACAAGGGCATTGGCATGTCGCGGGAAACCGAAAAGCGCATTTTCGAAAAATTTTACCGGGCGCATACCGGTAACATTCATCAAGTAAAAGGTTTTGGGTTGGGTATGAGTTATGTGAAGTCGGTGATTGATGCCCATGAGGGAAATATCAAAGTTTCCAGTACCCTGGGTAAGGGAAGTACTTTTACTGTTGAAATGGCACTCGCTCCGGAAAAAAACACAGCAGTGTAAATCGGAATTACTGATTCTCCGTTTTCCACAATAAACTTCCATCTCCATAGCTCAAAAACCGGAATGAATTGTTGAGAGCATATTCGTAAATTTTTTTCCAATCATCGCCCACCAATGCGC
>JBAXQE010000029.1:0-19821 GCA_037131895.1 Chitinophagia bacterium
CGAACTGGTATTTCAGTAGATCCCCATTCACCTGAAGAATTCCGTGTTTTGGGACCGTTGAGCAATTTCGACCCTTTTTATACTCATTTTGGGGTAACGGAAAAGCATAAAATGTACCGTAAACCCGAAAACAGGGCCCATATTTGGTAAAACTATGGGGAATTTAGGCTTCTTTGAAAAAAAAATTTGGAACAAACTACTGATAATCAATGTATAAATTTAATTTTACTACCAGCAGGCTCCGCCTGTGTCGGACTGCTGGTAGTTTAATGACAGGAGGTCGGTTGCCGAAGGGATGAATTTTTTTTGTACGTTTTTTTCCACAAAAGGGAGTTTGGTCTAAAATTTGTTTTTCAGGTTGCCCCTGATTGCTTACCTTTGCAATCCTTTATTTTGGGCTAACTGGCTAATGGACATGGCAACCCTTCGTTGCAGTTTTACAAGTGTCTGATTAACAGTACTATTAGAAGGTCATTCTTCTTCCCAAAATTTTACTTACGAAAACCGCTTTTACGCATATATGTCTACTACTACATTGCACAACAGGGTCGGCTTCGGAAAAACAAAAAATTTAGCAGAAGCGCCGGACCTGCTCGACATCCAGTTAGAATCTTTCAGAGAATTTTTTCAGTTAGAAACCACACCCGACAAACGGAATGTGGAAGGTTTGTTCCGGGTGTTTAAGGAAAATTTTCCTATCACGGATACCCGTAACATTTTCATGCTGGAGTTTCTGGATTACTTTATTGATCCGCCCCGTTACACGATTGAAGAGTGTATGGAAAGAGGGCTTACCTATGCCGTGCCATTGAAAGCCAAATTGCGCCTTAGCTGTAATGATGAGGAGCATGTGGATTTTCAAACCATTGTGCAGGATGTGTTTTTAGGGAATATTCCTTACATGACGCCTCGGGGTACTTTTGTAATTAATGGTGCCGAGCGCGTAGTTGTTTCTCAATTACACCGTTCTCCAGGGGTATTTTTTGGTCAGAGCACCCACCCCAATGGAACTAAGATATATTCTGCCCGGGTTATTCCATTTAAAGGAGCCTGGATGGAGTTTGCCACCGACATCAACAATGTAATGTATGCTTACATCGACCGGAAAAAGAAGTTTCCGGTTACTACTTTGTTGCGTGCCATCGGATTTGAAACCGATAAAGACATTCTGGAACTATTCGGAATGGCAACTGAGGTGAAAGCCGATAAAAAATCACTGGCTGCCCAAATCGGCAAAAAACTGGCTGCCCGCGTTCTTAGAACTTGGGTAGAAGATTTTGTGGATGAAGATACTGGTGAGGTTGTAAGTATCGAAAGAAATGACATTGTGATGGAAAGAGATACGGTGTTGGATGAAGAAGCCGTGGCTACCATCATCGAAATGGAAGTAAAAAGTGTATTCGTTCAGAAGGAAGATGTGGGTGGAGATTATGCCATCATCTACAATACCCTGAATAAGGATACTTCGAACAGTGAACTGGAAGCCGTGCAGCATATCTATCGCCAGTTAAGAGGTGCCGATGCGCCCGATAACGAAACGGCCCGTGGTATCATTGACAAATTATTCTTCAGTGATAAGCGGTACGATTTAGGAGAAGTGGGTCGTTACAAAATCAATCGTAAGCTTGGGCTGGAATATCCTTTACAGAAAAAAGTATTAACCAAACAGGATATCATTGAAATTATCAAGTACCTGGTTCGGTTAACCAATGCAAAAGCTGAAATCGACGATATCGATCACCTGAGCAATCGCCGGGTGCGTACCGTGGGTGAGCAATTGTATGCTCAGTTTGGAGTGGGATTGGCCCGTATGGCCCGTACCATCCGCGAGCGAATGAATGTGCGCGATAATGAAGTGTTTACGCCCGTTGATTTGATCAATGCCCGTACCTTATCTTCTGTTATTAACTCGTTCTTTGGAACCTCACAACTTTCGCAGTTCCTCGATCAAACCAATCCATTAAGTGAGATTACTCATAAGCGGAGAATTTCTGCACTGGGGCCAGGAGGTTTGAGCAGAGAGCGCGCCGGATTTGAAGTAAGAGACGTACACTATTCTCACTATGGAAGATTGTGTACCATCGAAACACCGGAAGGACCCAACATCGGATTGATTTCTACCCTTTGTGTGCATGCTGCTATTAATGATATGGGCTTTATTGAAACCCCTTATCGTAAAGTAGTGGATGGAAAAGTAAACATGAAAGAACTTACTTTCCTAAGTGCCGAAGAAGAAGATTCTGCCAAAATCGCTCAAAGTAATTCACCCCTTACTGATAAGGGTGAATTTGCAGAAGATAAAGTTGTTTCTCGCCAAACGGGAGACTTCCCTATTCTGGATAAGGAAGAAGTGGAATACATGGACGTTGCCCCCAACCAAATTGTTGGTTTGAGTGCATCCCTGATTCCGTTCCTTGAGCATGATGATGCCAACCGTGCCCTGATGGGATCGAACATGCAACGCCAGGCTGTACCCCTTTTACGTCCCGAAGCACCGATTGTAGGTACCGGATTAGAAGGAAAAGCTGCGCGTGATGCTCGTATTCAAATGCACTCGGAAGGAAATGGTGTAGTAGAATTTGTGGATGCCAATGAAATTCATGTTCGCTACGATAGAAATGATCTGGACAGACTGGTAAGCTTTAATGATGATTTGCAGATTTATAAATTAACCAAATTCATCAAAACCAACCAGGCTACCTGTATCAATCTGCGCCCAGCTGTTAGAAAGGGTCAGAAAGTGAAGAAAGGTGATTTCTTAACGGAAGGATATGCAACCAAAGAGGGTGAATTGGCGCTCGGACGCAACCTGCAAGTGGCATTCATGCCATGGAAGGGTTACAACTTCGAGGATGCCATTGTAATCAGTGAAAAAGTAGTGCGGGAAGATTTGTTTACCTCTGTGCATATTGAAGAGTATGAACTGGAAGTGCGTGATACTAAATTGGGTGAAGAGGAATTAACGCCAGATATTCCCAATGTATCTGAAGAAGCTACCAAAGATTTGGATGAGCATGGAATTATTCGCATTGGTGCTACTATTAAAGAAGGCGATATCCTGATTGGTAAAATTACTCCTAAAGGCGAATCTGATCCTACTCCGGAAGAGAAACTATTGCGTGCCATCTTTGGCGACAAAGCCGGTGATGCCAAAGATGCTTCTCTAAAGGCACCAAACGGAACAGAGGGTGTAGTTATTGACAAAAAATTATTCCAGCGCGCCAAGAAAGATAAGAACGGAAAAATCCGCGAAAAAGCTTTGTTGGAAAAAGTAGAGAAAGTACATGCGCAGAATGTAGAAAGTTTGCTGGAATTGTTGCTAGATAAATTGCAAACCCTGTTGAAGGATAAAACTTCTACCGGCGTAAGTAACAACTTCGGCGAAATGCTGATAGGTAAAGGTGCTAAGTTCAATCAAAAGAACCTGAGTACAATTGACTATCAAAATGTAAACCCACTGGGCTGGACGGGTGATGCTAAAACCGACGATCAGATTAATACCCTTTTGCACAATTACAGCATCAAGTTTAATGAAGAGCTGGGAAGATACAAGCGGGAAAAATTCAACATCTCTATTGGTGATGAATTACCTGCTGGAGTATTGAAACTGGCTAAAGTTTATTTGGCTGTTAAGCGTAAGTTGAAAGTGGGTGATAAGATGGCCGGCCGTCACGGAAACAAAGGTATTGTTGCCAAAATTGTACGTGCAGAAGATATGCCGTTTATGGAAGATGGTACACCGGTTGATATTGTACTGAATCCATTGGGCGTACCTTCTCGTATGAATTTGGGACAGATCTATGAAACGATTCTTGGCTGGACGGGCAAGCGTTTGGGACTGAAGTTTGCTACCCCAATTTTCGACGGAGCTTCTACCGATCAGATTGAACAATATTGTGTTGAAGCGGGTATTCCCCGGAATGGACATACTTATCTGTACGATGGTGAAACCGGAGAGCGTTTCCATCAGAAAGCCACTGTGGGCGTAATTTATATGATTAAGCTGCACCACATGGTAGATGATAAGATGCACGCCCGTTCAATCGGACCGTATAGCTTGATTACACAACAGCCGCTGGGTGGTAAAGCTCAGTTTGGAGGTCAGCGTTTTGGAGAGATGGAAGTATGGGCACTGGAAGCATATGGTGCCGCCAACATCTTGCAGGAATTACTTACCCTCAAATCGGATGATATCATTGGTAGAGCAAAAACCTATGAGGCTATTGTTAAAGGAGATAATATTCCAAGAGCCGGTGTTCCAGAGTCATTCAATGTATTAGTACATGAATTGCGTGGACTAGGACTGGATCTTAAATTTGAATAAATCAGCTATTGGCCATGCAGATACTATCTGTATGGCCATACTGTTTTCGCAATTTTTTTCCTAAAACAGAAAGCTTTTTTAAACCGAAACTAAAAACGGTACACAAACTTAACTTACAAATTTTCATCAGAGATATGGCATTCAAAAGAGACAATAAACCCAGACCATCTTTTTCGCAAATCACCATCAGTTTGGCTTCGCCGGATAATATTCTGGAAAGAAGTTTTGGTGAAGTGTTGAAGCCCGAAACCATCAATTACCGTACTTACAAACCTGAGCGGGATGGATTGTTTTGTGAAAGAATTTTCGGACCGGTGAAGGATTACGAGTGCGCCTGCGGTAAATATAAGCGTATCCGTTACAAGGGTATCGTTTGCGACCGTTGTGGAGTGGAAGTAACAGAAAAGAAAGTTCGTCGCGAAAGAATGGGCCACATCAAACTGGTTGTACCCGTTGTGCATATCTGGTATTTTAAGAGCTTACCGAATAAAATCGGCTACCTGTTGGGCATGAGTTCTAAAAAACTTGAGACCATCATTTACTACGAGCGTTTTGTAGTAATTCAGGGCGGTATCAAGGATACCCTGAAAATGGGTGATTTACTTACAGAAGAAGAGTACCTGGATTTGCTGGATACTTTGCCGAAAGATAATCAGTATCTGCCCGACGAAGATCCCAATAAGTTTATTGCTAAGATGGGTGCAGAAGCTGTGCATGCTTTATTAGAGCGCATCGACCTTGATGGATTGAGCTTCTCGCTGCGTAATTCTGCTGCTACCGAAACCTCTCAGCAAAGAAAGGCAGATGCCTTAAAGCGATTGAGTGTGGTAGAATCTTTCCGCGAAGCCAGTCACCATATTACCAACCGCCCCGAGTGGATGGTAATGCAATATATTCCCGTTATTCCACCAGAATTAAGACCCTTGGTTCCATTGGATGGCGGACGTTTTGCCAGCTCCGATTTAAATGATTTATACCGCCGGGTTATTATCCGTAACAACCGTTTAAAGCGTTTGTTAGAGATTAAAGCCCCTGAAGTAATTCTTCGGAACGAAAAAAGAATGTTGCAGGAAGCCATTGACTCCCTGTTCGACAATAGCCGTAAATCCAACGCTGTAAAAGCGGAAGGTGGTCGTGCCCTGAAATCTTTATCTGATGTGCTGAAAGGAAAGCAGGGACGTTTCCGTCAGAACCTCTTAGGAAAGCGGGTAGATTACTCTGGTCGTTCGGTAATTGTGGTAGGGCCAGAATTGAAAATTCATGAATGTGGATTGCCTAAAGATATGGCGGCTGAATTGTTCAAGCCATTTGTTATCAGAAAACTGATTGAGCGCGGTATTGTAAAAACCGTAAAATCAGCTAAAAAACTGGTAGATCGCAAAGAAGCTGTAATCTGGGATATCCTCGAAAACATATTAAAAGGTCACCCGGTATTGTTAAACCGGGCCCCAACGCTGCACAGACTGTCTATTCAGGCATTCCAGCCCAAATTGGTGGAAGGTAAAGCCATCCAGTTGCACCCGTTGGTAACCTCGTCATTCAACGCCGACTTTGATGGTGACCAGATGGCCGTGCACGTGCCCTTGAGCAATGCTGCTATTTTGGAAGCCCAGTTGTTGATGTTATCATCGCACAACATTCTTAACCCACAAAATGGTACCCCAATTACCCTGCCTTCTCAGGACATGGTACTGGGATTATACTACATCACCAAGGGTAAAAAAACAACCGACACTGAAATTGTAAAAGGTCAGGGTATGGCGTTTTACAATATGGATGAGGTGATCATTGCCTACAATGAAGGTATAGCGGATTTGCATGCCAATATTAAGGTGAGAACCATGGTACGTGAAAATGGTCAGTTGGTTAGAAAGCTGATTGATACCACAGTGGGCCGCGTATTGTTTAACCAACATGTACCAGTAGAAGTAGGGTATGTAAATGCCTTGCTAACCAAAAAGAGCTTACGTGAAATTATCGGAGATATTATTAAAATCACCAACGTTCCTAAGACTGCCAAGTTTTTGGATGATATTAAAACCCTTGGATTCCGCATGGCATTCAAAGGTGGATTATCATTTAGCGTAAACGACTTGATTGTACCTGAAATCAGAAATCAATTATTGGATTCTGCTAAGGTAGAAGTAGAAGAAGTTTGGGAAAGCTACAACATGGGTTTAATCACGAATAACGAGCGATACAATCAGGTAATTGATATCTGGGGTCGGGTGGATATGAAGATTACGGAAAGCTTGATTCGTGAAATGACGATCGATAAGCAAGGGTTCAACTCCGTATTTATGATGTTGGATTCCGGAGCCCGTGGTAGTAAAACACAGGTTAAACAGCTGGTAGGTATTCGTGGATTGATGGCTAAGCCCCGAAAGAGCGGAAGTACTGGCAGTGAGGTAATTGAAAATCCAATTCTCTCTAACTTTAAAGGTGGATTGAACGTATTGGATTACTTTATCTCTACACACGGTGCCAGAAAAGGTTTGGCCGATACGGCTTTGAAAACTGCGGATGCCGGTTACCTGACTCGTAGGTTAGTGGATGTTTCTCAGGATGTGGTGATTGGAGAAGATGATTGCGGTACACTGCGTGGAAACGCCATGACTGCTCTGAAAGATAATGAAGACATTATTGAACCACTAAGCGATCGTATTGAAGGCAGAACTTCATTACACGATGTATATCATCCAATAACCGATGAGTTGATTATTCGTGCAGGTGAAGAAATTTCCAATGAAGAAGCTAAGAAAGTAGAAGATGCCGGCATAGAAACCGTTGAAATTCGCTCTGTACTTACCTGCGAATGTAAGCGGGGAGTTTGCGTAAAATGTTATGGTAAAAATCTGGCTACCGGTTATCTCGCACAACGCGGAGATGCAGTAGGAATTATTGCAGCCCAGTCGATTGGTGAGCCGGGTACGCAGCTTACTTTGCGTACTTTCCACGTGGGTGGTGTTGCGGGATCTGCTTCGGTTGAATCTACACTCCAAGCGAAATTCGACGGAACCCTTCAGTTCGACGGATTAAGAACGGTGGATGCTTTAAATAACGAAGGCAAGAAAATTAAGATTGTAATTGGCCGTACAGGGGAAGTTAGAATAACCGATGTGAAAAATGATCGATTGCTGATTACCAATAACGTTCCTTACGGTTCTACTCTGAATATAAAAGACGGAGCAGAGGTTAAAAAGGGAGATGTTATTTGTACTTGGGATCCATTTAATAACGTTATTATCGCTGAAATTAACGGAACCATTAAGTTCGAAAATATCATTGATGGTATTACCTATCGCGATGAGTCGGATGAACAAACGGGTCACCGCGAGAAAGTGGTTATTGAAACCAAAGACAAAACCCGCATTCCTACCCTGATTGTTGGTAGCGGAAAAGAGTCTAAGCAATATAACCTGCCAGTAGGATCACATATTGCTATTGAAGAAGGCGATGAGGTAAAAGCCGGGCAGGTACTGGTGAAGATTCCAAGAATCTTAGGAAAACTGAGAGATATCACTGGAGGTCTGCCTCGAGTAACTGAATTGTTCGAAGCACGTAATCCTGGTAACCCTGCCATCGTTTGTGAAATTGATGGAGTAGTAGCTTTTGGTGGTGTGAAAAGAGGAAACCGCGAAATCATTGTTGAGTCTAAAGATGGCATGATTAAAAAGTACCTAATTCCACTTACCCGTCAGATTCTGGTACAGGATGGCGACTTTGTAAAAGCAGGTACACCAATGTCGGACGGACAAATTGCTCCTGCAGATATTCTTACAATCAAGGGACCGTTCGCTGTTCAGGAATATGTAGTGAATGAAATTCAGGAAGTATATCGTTTACAAGGGGTACGCATCAATGATAAGCACATTGAAGTAATCGTTCGCCAAATGATGAAGAAAGTAGAAATTGTAGATGCCGGCGACACGAAATTCTTAGAGGAGGATTTGGAAGACCGCTTCGACTTTATTGAAGAGAACGACCGGATTTACGATAAAAAAGTAGTTACCGAGCCTGGTGAAAGTACAAAGATGAAAGCCGGACAGATTGTTACGCTCCGCGAATTAAGAGAAGAGAATTCAATTCTTCGCAGAAGTGATAAAAAGCTGGTAGAAATTCGCGATGCGCGTCCTGCTACAGCAACTCCTGTATTGTTGGGTATTACCAAAGCTTCCTTGGGTGTGCAGAGCTGGATTTCAGCGGCATCTTTCCAGGAAACTACCAAAGTGTTAAGTCAGGCAGCTATTCAGGGCAAGGCCGATTTGATGTTGGGTCTGAAGGAGAATGTAATTACCGGACACCTCATTCCAGCTGGTACAGGTCAAAAGCAATTCGATAGCATGATTGTAGGTAGTAAGGAAGAATACGATGTACTGACTACTACTCGGGAAGCGATGAGTTTCGACGACGAAGAATAGTGATGATACGCTGATAAGTAAATTCAAAAGCAGAAAGTTAACCCCTTTCTGCTTTTTTTATAGGTGCTTTGATTTGAATTCCTTTCTGATTTTGCTGAAATGGCGTATTTTGTGCCCGATTCAGCGAAATTTTTAGTGAGATTTCTAATGGGAGCATGTTGTAATTGCTATTCAGATTTCAACCTGAAAACGAAATCCAGCTATAAAAATTCAGAAAATAAAACCAGAAAAACACACGCATGAAAAATACAAATCAAATCATACAGGCCATATTAGGTTTAGCTGTATTGGTTCTTTTTTACCTACATTTTTCGGGTAAATCAACGCAATCTTCTATTGAAAGTTCAATTGCTGTGCCTACGGGTAATTTTAAGGTAGCCTATTTTGAGGGCGACAGTCTGCAAAATCAATTTGATTATTACAAAGAAGTGCAGTTGCAACTTCAAACAAAGGCCAATGAAAATCAGCGCCAGATTGGTCAAATGCGGACCATTTTAACCAATAAATACCAGGAACTGCAGAAGTTGAGTCAAATGCTTTCACAAACAGAAATGGCTGGAAAGCAGCAAGAATTTTTGCAGCAGGAAAAGGCTTTTCAGGGAAAGGAAAAGATGTTGGCAGATGAGTTTCAGGAAGAGCAGGTAAAAAAATTACAGGATGTAAAAAAGAAAATCGAAGACTTTTTGAAGGCGTATAATCAACAAAAAGGGTATTCTTTGATATTAAATAACTATCCCGACTTGATTTACTATAAAGACCCAGCTTACGACATTACGGCCGATTTGGTACAGGGGTTAAATAACATGTACAAGAAGAAGTAGCACTTCCATCATATTTTTATTATCTTCAAATCCCGTATAAAAGCGGGATTTGACATATATGGACCAAGCAAACACCCAATTTAAGCCAACCCTGGGGTTGATGGATGCTACCATGATTGTAGCAGGTAGTATGATCGGCTCTGGAATTTTTATTGTTAGCGCGGATATTACCCGCAATGTAGGCAGTGCCGGCTGGTTGATAGCCGTTTGGCTGATTACCGGTTTTATGACGCTTACGGCTGCCCTAAGCTATGGGGAGTTGAGTGCCATGTTCCCGAAAGCGGGCGGACAATATGTGTACCTGAAAGAGTCGTATAATCCACTGGTTGGTTTTTTATACGGGTGGAGCTTTTTTGCGGTGATTCAAACTGGTACCATTGCGGCAGTGGGAGTGGCTTTTTGTAAGTTCGCAGCCTACTTTTTTCCGATACTCGAACTAGCACCTGAAAATGTGCTGGTAACATTGGTTGGCATAAAAATTCATGTGGCACAATTGGTGACCATTGTGATGATTGTACTGCTTACGTATATTAATTCACGGGGCATACAGGGTGGGAAATTGATACAAACAACATTTACCGTTACCAAATTACTCTCCTTATTTGGGCTTATTGTGGTAGGGTTTTTTATGTTGAAACCCGAAGTGTGGCAGGCCAACTGGCAGCATGCCTGGGAAATGAAGAACTTAACAGCACCCGCTGATACAAGCCCCGGTTGGCAAGCAATTATGATGCCTTTGTTGGGGGCTGCTGCTGTGGGGGCGATTGCTTCCTCCATGGTAGGATCTATTTTTAGCAGTGACGCTTGGAATAATGTAACTTTTATAGCTGGAGAAATAAAAAATCCGCAACGCAATATTGGCCTGAGTTTATTCTTGGGTACTTCTATTGTTACCCTCATTTATGTGAGTGCCAACTTTATGTATTTGGGGGTATTGCCTTTGCAAGACATTGCTTTTGCAAAAGCAGATCGGGTGGCAGTAACAGCAGCCAATGTGATATTTGGTCAGGCAGGTACTTATGTGATTGCCATCATGATTATGATTTCTACTTTTGGCTGTAACAATGGTTTGATATTAGCCGGTGCACGGGTGTATCATACCATGGCAGGGGATGGACTTTTCTTTAAAAAGGCCGGTACTTTGAATAAAAACCAGGTACCCGGCTGGGCATTATGGGCACAATGTGTAGTTGCCTCTCTGTTATGTTTGAGTGGCAGATATGGCGACTTGCTCGATATGGTTTCTTTTGTGGTAGTAATATTTTATGTATTAACCATCATTGGGATATTTATCCTGCGTAAGCAGCGTCCGGATGCGGAACGTCCTTACCGAGCTGTTGGCTATCCATTTTTACCAGCACTGTATATTTGTATGGGAATTGGATTTTGTATCTTGTTATTAATCTATAAGAGAGACTATACATGGCCGGGATTGCTGATTACTTTGTTGGGAGTACCTTTGTATTATATGGCCGTTCGGCAGTTTAAAAAAAATGATACATGAGTTTTGAGCACCTATTCGAAGAGATATCCCGCCTGCGGGTGCTGGTGATTGGGGATGTAATGCTAGACACCTACTGTTGGGGCGTGGTAGATCGGATTTCTCCGGAAGCTCCCGTGCCGGTAGTTGCCGTAAGAAAATCGGAAAACCGTATTGGGGGAGCCGGTAATGTGGCTATTAATACTGCTTCACTCGGAGCTGCAACTACTATCATCAGTGTGGTAGGAAAAGACAGTTCGGGTGAAACCTTACAAAATTTATTGGCTGCTGTTCCGGTGGATATTTCATTTATGGTTGAAACACCCAACCGGGTAACTACCACCAAAACCCGCGTGATGGCCCGCAATCAGCAAATGATTCGGTTAGATGCTGAAGTGGCAGATGATTTATCTCTTGAATTGGAGGAAGCAGTATGGAAAAAAATATTGGATTATTTTGAACAGGGATTACCGCAGGTATGCATTTTAGAAGATTACAACAAAGGCGTATTAACTCCCAGTTTGATAACCCGAATTATCGATTTGTGTAAATCAAAAGGCGTAATCACCACGGTAGATCCAAAGAAGAAAAACTTTTTTGCCTATCAGGGCATCACACTCTTTAAGCCGAATTTAAAAGAGGTGAAAGAGGGACTGCAACTGAGCAATACTTCCCTGGAATTAGCTGATTTAAATTCAATCCATGCAAGTTTGCAGAAACATCTGCAACATCAAATTTCATTCATTACCTTAAGTGAGCATGGAGTGTATTACCATGATGGAAACAATTCGGCGCTTATCCCTACCCATATCAGAAATATTGCCGATGTAAGTGGTGCCGGTGATACGGTAATTGCAGTTGCTTCCTTGGTATATGCGGTAACTCGTACCATGCACCTGGCTGCAGAAATGGCGAATATTGCAGGGGGGCTGGTTTGCGAAGAAGTAGGCACAGCCCCTATCCGCAAGCAGGCATTGCTGCAGGAATCTATTCGTTTATTGAAGGGCCATTAATGTATGTTGTGTTGATAATTTTAAAGGAATTGCATTTTCTTTTAAACCTTCTCTAAAGATGAGCCGGGAATCTTAAAATTTTTCAGGCTATCATTCGGCTAATTTTGTTGATTCAAACCATTAGCAGATATGTACACACTTGTAATTCACGGAGGGGCAGGCACTATACTAAAAGAAGACATGACTCCCGATTTGGAGAAAGCCTATATCGATGGATTGAATCAGGCTTTACAGGTAGGTTTTGCCGTTTTAGAAGAGGGTGGAACTGCGGT
Organism: Chitinophagia bacterium; assembly: GCA_037131895.1. Classification (GTDB taxonomy): domain Bacteria; phylum Bacteroidota; class Bacteroidia; order Chitinophagales; family Chitinophagaceae; genus Sediminibacterium. Next base: position 12,332 of record JBAXQE010000029.1, read on the forward strand.
GAATGCCGTGAAAGCTTCTTTGGTAGTGCTGGAAGACCATGTATTGTTTAATGCAGGGCGGGGGGCAGTGTTTACCAAAAAAGGAGTTCAGGAAATGGATGCTGCTATCATGGATGGACAAACCCTGGCTGCCGGAGCTGTGGCAGGCGTGCGAAATGTGCGTAATCCCATAGAATTGGCAACCGAAGTAATGCGTAACAGCAATCATGTTTTTTTAAGTGGAAAGGGTGCCAATGATTTTGCCATAAAGCAGGGGGTAAAGCTAGAGCCGGATGAATATTTTTTCTCTCAGTTTCGTTACGACCAATGGAAAGCTATTCGAGATTCGGATACCTATTCCCTTGATCATACCCATCATCATTTGGAAGAATTGATGCGGGATAAGAAGTTTGGAACCGTAGGCGCAGTTGCCTGTGATCAGCATGGCCATCTTGCGGCAGCTACTTCAACCGGTGGAATGACCAATAAAAAATATGGACGAATTGGGGATAGTCCGCTGATAGGGGCGGGCACTTATGCCAATGATGCAACCTGTGCCATTAGCTGCACCGGGCACGGAGAAATGTTTATACGGGCGGTAGCTTCTTATGATGTAAGCTGTTTGATGGAATATAGCCAGCTCAGTTTACAGGAGGCCATGGATCGGGTTGTGAACAATAAATTGAAACAGTTAAATGGGGAGGGGGGGATGATTGGGGTAGATGGAAAGGGCAATTATGCCATGATTTTTAATAGTGCGGGTATGTATCGGGCAGTTAAAAACAGCGATAATTTTTCTCAAGTACTTATTTATCAATAGTTAAATCATAAAATTATTTTTAATAGATTATTTTCTATATGTTATAGCTGATTGGCTAATGTCGTTTAGATTTTCGTCTATATATTATGATTTTATTTAAATAAATCTCTGCATATTTTCCCCTAACTTGTTTAGAAAATTGAGATACCGATGAAGAAAACAGCCATCATAGTGGCAGGGGGTACAGGTGCAAGAATGGGCACACAGTTGCCCAAGCAATTTCTTTTGTTAGCGGGAAAACCGGTGTTGTGGTTCACATTGCAGCGTTTTTTGGAAAGTTTTAGTGATTTAGAAATTGTGCTGGTTTTGCCGGAAGCCCATTGGGAATTGGGAAAACAATTATTGGAAGCGTATTTTCCTGATCAACACATACGAATGGTGGTTGGGGGAAGTACCCGATTTGAAAGCGTACGAAATGGGCTGCAAACCGTTGAGCCTGGAGGTATTGTATTTGTGCATGATGGGGTAAGGTGTTTGTTGAGTGCATCCTTAATACAACGTTGTTATCAACACGCGCTGGAGTTTGGTTCGGCAATTCCGGCGGTGGTAGCAACAGATAGTATACGCGTAGTTTCGGGATTGGAAAATAAGGTGGCAGACAGGAATCAGATTCGATTGATACAAACACCGCAAACATTTCGTAGCGACTTATTGCTGGAAGCTTTTGGTAAAGCAACGCATAACCAATATACCGATGAAGCAACGGTGGTAGAAGCGATGGGCTTGCCTGTTTATTTACTGGATGGAGAATATGAGAATATTAAAATTACCCGTCCTACCGATTTACTATTAGCAGCAGCTATTTTACAACAATCCTCATCGCTTGATCCATCGTAAAGGAATGGGAAGTTGATTGTGATGTAGGTGAAAATAGGTTTCCTTTTGTGCACCCCAGTTTTGATAAAAAGCTTGAACGCCAGGAAGTGTAGACCCCTCCATATCAAACCACAACGGTTGTTCGCTAAATTCTTTCAGCACCCGGTCGATTAAAAAATAATTGGCCCCGGATTTTCTTCCCTTAGGGGTTGTAAGGTTGAGTAAATTGTAAATTCTGTGGTTATCCATCAGCCCAACCCATCCTGCCTGTAGGCCCGTTTGTTCATCTTTTACCCATCGCACGATACATTGATTCGTTTGAGAAAAAAGTTGGCAAGCATTTTTAAATTGCTGTATTTCTTGCCTGTTGGGTGCATGCGGATACTTCATTTGCTGATAAAATAAATCCCAGATTTCCTCATTCCATGTGGTTTCTATTTGAAATATTTCTTTTGCTGCCTGCTGAATATTTCTTTTGGCATCTGCTGAATAATTGTGATACAGGTCGGTATATTTATTATTCAAATTAATTTTTTGATTGGTTCTCTCAATCAGATTGGGAAGTAATGGAGTCAACTGTGTATTGGAAAAGTTATACTGAAAGTCGCCATACGAAATCCATTTACATAAAACCTCTGTAGCAATTGCCAGCACGCTTTTGTTTAGTTCACCGGTAAATCCTTGTTGCTGCATAAAAGTAGGAACATAGGCATATCGGATTCCCCATTTTTTTCTCCAGGGAATTGGCATAACGGTTTCATATTCCCCAATAATTAGTCCGTGCCAATTATCAGCCATGGCATTCAAAAAACGGGTTTGCGAATAGATAAGTCCGTTTTCGTTTTTATCTACACAGGTATCCCATTTTTTACTGTTTATCTGATGCGCCGGTAAAAGTTGGATGGAGGCCTGCATAATTTATTTACCTTTTCCTGCAACAATTATTTTAAGGGTATGCATCATAATCTTAAAGTCGAGCAGTAAAGATGCATTTTCAATATACATCAAATCGTATTTCATTCTTTCCAGCATATCTTCCAGTGTAGACGCATAGCCAAATTGCACCATTCCCCAAGAGGTTAGTCCTGGTTTTACTCTTTGTAAGTATTTATAGTAGGGGGATAATCGGTGCAGCTGATTGATAAATATTTTTCTTTCGGGTCTTGGTCCCACAAAACTCATTTCACCTTTCAGGATATTCCAAAGTTGGGGAAATTCATCCAGCCTCCATTTGCGCATGATTCTTCCCCAGTTAGTAATCCGGGGATCATGGTCGAAAGAAAGTGCTGGACCATTGAGTTCAGCTTCCTGCACCATACTTCTGAATTTATAAATAGTAAAAGGTTTTCCTTTATAACCAATTCGTTCTTGTTTATATACTACTCTGCCGGGAGAGGATACCGCTGTGCGGAATGCGATAAAGAGCATCACTGGGCTAAATAGAACTAGTGAAATGGAAGAAAGTAACAGGTCAATCATTCTTTTAACATGAATTTCTGTTGCTGTAAGTGGATTGCTTTGCACATCAATAAGGGGTGCTCCTAATACATTATTTGTTTTAACGGCTCCAGTGATAATGTCTAGTAATTGAGGAACCAGTTTGATGTCTACTTCTTTATTTGCAATACGGGCAACGAGTGACTCAATAAAATTCACGTCTCTTTTTTCAGGGGCCAAAATGATTTTTTCTACCTGATGTTGATCAATAATCAATTCGATATCGGCAATATTTCCCAACAGGGTCAAATTACTGGGCATACTTGTTTCTGAAAACTCGGCCGAAGAGAGGTACCCGATACTTTTATAACCGAGATACCCATAATGTTTTTGTAAATCATCCGCTAGTTTTTGAGCGATGGTGCCTTGGCCTACAATCAGGGTTTTGAAATAAATATCTCCCTTGGTAAGGGATTTTTTTACTAACCCAAGAACAATATTTCTGCCCAATAAAATAAAAGCTACCTGCAGCAATCCAAAAGTGAGTGACATTGAAATTCCAGTAACCCATTTCGGATGAATCAGTATCACCAATAAACAGCCGGCAAACGTGTTGGTAAAAGTGATAATCCATTCATTCAGGCGCGATCTTTCTGCCAATGGCTGGTGATAGGCTCCCGTAAAGCCAAACCAAAGAATCCAAGCTAGCGAATAAATAAAGGGGAATAAAAAATCTTGCGTTGGAATTTGTGGAAACTGCTTTGTGGCTAAGATGCATTGCATACCTATCACTACACAGATAAAATCGCTGATGATATAGGCGTAGCTGTTTTTTTTTGCATTCATTCCCTTACGTCAAAATGGAGGTATTGTTGATTTTGTCGAGTATGCGGTGACCAACTTCCATGGCCAGAAATCCATCTATTTCACTAACGAGGGTAGGTTGCTGATGATTGATGGCATACACAAATGCTTCCAGTTCGGTTTTCATGGCATTGTTTGCTTCAATGGAAGGGGTAGCAATTGCGATGGTTTTTTTGCCTTGTTGGGTTTCAATATCAAAAGAAAAAACATGTTGATCATCTGGTTGTTTAAGCTTGATAATTTCTGTTTTCTTTTCCAGAAAATCAACCCCTATATAGGCATCTTTTTGAAACAAACGCATTTTGCGCATTTTTTTCATGCTGATGCGGCTACTGGTAAGGTTGGCTACACATCCATTATTAAATTCAATACGAACATTGGCAATATCGGGGGTGTCTGTAATAACGGCAACTCCACTGGCTGAGATATTTTTTACGTCGCTTTTTACCAAACTGAGTATAATATCGATATCATGAATCATCAAGTCCATGATTACGCTTACTTCGGTTCCTCTGGGATTAAATTGTGCCAACCGATGTACTTCTATAAACATGGGGTTGAGCGGCAATTTTTTAATGGCCAGATAGGCAGGGTTAAATCTTTCAATATGGCCAACCTGTACTTTTACCCCTGCTTCTTTTACAATATTTACTATGTCGCGCCCCTCTTTGATGGTAGCTGCTAGTGGCTTTTCAACAAACACGTGTTTACCTTTGCGGATGGCATTCATACAAACGGCATAGTGTTGATCGGTTGGTGTAACTACATCTACTATATCGCAGGCGTCTATTAGTTTATCGGCATCAGTAAATCGCTTAATACCATATTCTTCTGCTACCTGTTTGGCTGTTTCCGTATGTGGATCAAAAAATCCCACCAGTTTCACATCGGCTATTTCTTTCCAATTATTGAGGTGAAATTTTCCCAGGTGACCAACGCCAAAAACACCGACTTTAAGCATACAAGCAATTTGTTTATGAGGGCATAAAGATAATTATTCCCCTGCCTTTCCGGAGGGTATTAAAAAGATGTGGATATTAAACTCCTTTCCCTTAGTTTTCCCAGGCTTCCAGGGGCAACTGGGTAAGCAGGGGCCCGTTGCAGATGGTTGCTTCAAAAGATTGGGTATGGCTGAGTTCGTACCTGAAATAAAATTGAAGGGTATGCAGGGTATTTTCGAGTGATTGCCGGGTATTTGCCGGTAATTGTGTGTGGTTATTTAATTGTTTTTGGGCTTCAACTCCCATGGTTAGCCATTGCCAGCCAATAACAATATAACTGCTCATTTCCATAAACACCGTTGCATCCGAAAGAAATTCATCTAGTTTGCCTAATGCCAATTTTGGTTGCAGAAACTCCAATACTCGCTGTATTCGGTGAAGTTCATTTTCCAATTGTAGCGATAGTACACTTAGGGAGGGGTATTCAGCTGCTTCTGCTATGGTATTTTGTATGGCATGTATCAATACTTTTAGTGCTTTGCCATCTTGCATAATCACTTTTCTGCCTAGTAAATCCAGCGACTGAATGCCGGTAGTTCCTTCATAAAGCGACATAATTCTGATATCGCGGTAGAGTTGTTGAATGGGGAAATCGGTGGTAAAGCCATATCCTCCCAAAATTTGCAATGCCAGCGATACCGAGCGGATTCCTTGCTCGGAGGCATAGGTTTTCATGATGGGGGTTAAAATCTCCAGTAATAAAAAGTGGTTTTCTTTTTCTGCACCCTGTGTTACTTCACAAAGGTCGTATAGTCGGGTACAAGCTATTCCCAAAGAGAGTGATCCTTCCACAATTGATTTTTGGGTAAGCAGCATTCGTTGAACATCGGCATGATGAATAATGTGTATGGGAGCTTGTAATGGATTTTTTTCACCTGCTCTGCGGCCCTGGGGTCTTTCTTTTGCATATTGCAAACTATATTGATAGGCGGCCATCGCAACGCCAGCAGCACAAAGGCCCACACTAATTCGGGCACCATTCATCATCTGAAACATATAGGCCAAACCCTTATGCGGTTCGCCTACTAGATAGCCTCTGCAGTTGTCGTGATCTCCAAAACTCAAATGCGTGGTAGCGTAGCCTCTTTGTCCCATTTTTTGAAAATCACCTGCACAGTAAACATCATTATATTCTAATGAACCATCTTCTGTAGGCCGGTGAGCAGGTATAATAAAAAGTGAAATCCCTTTAGTACCGGGAGGAGCATCTTTTATGCGTGCTAAAGTAAGGTGCACAAAATTTTCGGCAGCTTCGTGTTTGCCCCCCGAGATAAATATTTTTTGGCCTTTAATTAAATAATATCCGTTACCTGTGGGTGTGGCGGTGGTAGTTATATCACTGAGCGAACTGCCAGCCTGCGGCTCGGTAAGTGCCATGGTTCCTTGCCAGCGGCCTTCGAAAATGGGAGGCACATAAGTACTTTTTTGCTGCTCATTTCCAAAACTGGTAATCAGTCCGGCTGCTCCTCCAGATAAACCCAGGTATCCCTGCACACTGTTGTTAGCAGCTTGAAACAGAAAATGACCGGTGCTGAAAATCATTTCTGGCAATTGTAGTCCGCCCTGTTCAAAGGAAGCATTGCCCCCTATCCATCCTTGTTCTGCGGCTATAGCAAATATTTTTTTTATTTGGGGATGGGTAATCACATTGCCATTTCCATCATAGCGTGCGGGTGTTTCATCCATCACTTTACAGTAGGGAAACATTTCCTGTTCGGCAAAGAGTCCGGCAGACTCAATCATCATCCAGGCTTGTTCCTCATCTAGGTGTTGGTATCTGGGATATTGAAAGAGGGTTTTCAGTTGATGAACATCCAGTAACAAAAACTTCAGTAGATTTTTATTGGCAAAGGCTTGCATAGAAAATATTTTGCGATCAATTTATTCTTGAACAAAGATAAGACTAACGAGTTCGGCAACACAGGCTGGTTTTTCGGACTGGTCGCTTTCTATTGTGCAAGCGATGGACAGTTGGATACCTCCATTTTTGCCGGGTTCAGCGTGAGTAAGCGAAGCCGACATGCGTATTTTACTATCTGCAGGTACAGGGGTAATAAAGCGGGCTTTATTGAGGCCATAGTTAAACATCCTTTCAATGTGAGATAGGTCGATTAGTTCGTATAGCAGGTGGCTGGCTAGTGAAAGGGTAAAAAATCCATGTGCCAGGGTTTTTCCGCCGGGTAATTCATTTTTTGCTCTTTCTGTATCTACGTGAATCCACTGTTGATCGCCGGTGAGGGCAGCGAATTGTTGAATCATTTGGGGCGTTATGGTAACCCATTTTCCGGGCCCTAATTTTTTGCCGATTAATGCTGAAATATCTTGTTGATTTCGGATACTCGGAATAGATGTTAGGGTTGGTGGTTGTGAAGGAGCATATGTGGGCTGGGCAGGTGAAATGGTTGTTTGAGATAGTTTATCTGGAAAGGGGGTGATGATTGCCTTTCCGATTACATTTCGGGAACTGATATCCAGCAAGGCTTGGGGGGCTTCTTCCAATGTATATTGTTTATGAATATGCGGTGATATTTTACCAGATAACAGCCATTGCACAATTTGTTGGGTGTTTTTGA
>JBAXQE010000030.1:0-18388 GCA_037131895.1 Chitinophagia bacterium
AAACTTAAAGTTTTATGCTGCTGTTGCTTCCAAACTTTCAAAGAACTTTCGGCTTTTCTAAGCCTCCCCATTTATTGGGGCTGCAAAGGTAAGCACCTTTATTTTAGTAACCAAAATTATTTGAAGAAAACTCAAATAAAATCAGCATAAAAAAAGTTAAAGAACATTCCCCCTTTTTAAAGGCGGGCGGCAAAGATACAACTCTTTACCTAATCACCTAATTTATTTTCTCCTTTTCACTTCCCTTTTCTCTCCCTTCTTTTCCTGATTGTTAAGAACTAACCACCCTATTTCAACAGGCGGGCGGCAAAGATACATCCGATTAACTCCCAGCCCAAATATTTCTACTAAAAAAATTCTACCCCTTCATCACCCTTCTATCTGAAAATCAATGCAGATAAGCCTTCCCACCTACTACCCCCCCACAATATTTTTTTACGAATCCCCCTCTAACCCACGCCAATCTCCCCAATCCACCGGATACAACACTCTTTCTAATACCAATCCTTCCGCAGGCGCCAACCACTGTACCCCATTCCCAACCGCTTCTTCAATCATTCGCCCCCACTCCTCCTCCGTTAACTGACCCCGCCCTACTCGCACCATTCCCCCTACCAACGCCCGCACCATCCCCCTCAAAAAACGATTGCCCCGAACTCGATACCGCCAACATTCAACCCCCATCTCCCAAACCGATTCCTCAATATCACACAAGTACGTTTTTACCTGTGCCCCCCGCTTACAAAAAGCCCGGAAATCATGCAAACCCTTAACCCTCGCTGCCGCTGCCATTAATCGCTCCCACTCCAATGGATACGGATACTGCCATCCCCAGCCCTCCTGAAACGGATCCTTCCGGTGATAAATCGTATATACATATTCCCTCCCAATCGCATCAAACCTACAATGTGCCCCCTCCGGCATCGCATAAATCCCCCGCACCGCAATTCCCCCAGGCAAAAGCGCATTCAAATGATACCCCCAATCTCCTAGCATTTCCCCCTCCCAATCGAAATGAAAAAAATTCTGCCGGGCATGCACCCCCCCATCCGTTCGCGATGAACCCGTTAATGCTACCCGCTTTCTAGTATATATTTCTAATGCCTGCTCTAACAATCCCTGCACCGTGCTAGCATTCTCCTGCACCTGAAAGCCACTTAAACCGGCTCCACCATAGCGTACTTCTATAAAATATCTCTGCATGCTGTTTTTTTCGAAAGGGTAACAAATGTACAGATTTCCGCAACCGCTCGTAAGCTTTTGCTACCCCATATCCCCCAAGCCACCAGCTTATCCATTTCCCTTTTCTACAATCTCCCTTTACTTATCTTTACTTATAAGAACATCCCTTTGGCTGTTCGTTCTCAGCTTATTAACACTAAAATAATCGTATGAAAAAATGGTTCTTGCTCGCCCTCCTGCTATGGAATACCGCCGCACATGCACAGGTAACCCAGGATAAAAATGATTGGAAAAAAGTCTACCGAGGCTTTGCTGAAAAAAACAACGACCTAGTGCATACCCGCCTAGAAGCTACTTTGCTATTCGATAAGTCGCAACTCGCCGGCAAAGCTACCATCACCCTGCAACCCCATTTTTACCCCACCGATTCAGTTGTGCTAGATGCCAAAGGAATGGAAATCCAATCCGTTTCCCTGCTAACTGGCAATACCTCACAAGCGCTGCAATTTCTGAATGATGGCATGTTCATTCATATCCGACTGAACAAAGTGTACCAGCGCAATCAACCTTATACCCTGCAAGTTTTATACACTGCCAAACCCAACGACTACAAAGCGGCAGGCAGCATGGCCATTACTGATGCAAAAGGATTGTATTTTATCAACCCCACCGGAAGCGATCCTAAAAAACCTACCCAAGTATGGACGCAAGGAGAAACTGAAGGCACTTCCGTATGGCTGCCTACCATCGATCGTCCGAACCAAAAATGTACCCAGGAATTTCTGTTAACCGTACCCGATAAATACGTTTCTCTTTCTAACGGCTTACTAATCTCGCAAAAGAAAAATACCAATGGTACCAGAACCGATTACTGGAAAATGGATCTTCCCCATTCGCCCTACTTGTTTTTTATTGGCGTAGGCGATTTTGCAGTAATTAAAGACAGCTATAAAGGGAAGGAAGTAAACTATTACGTAGACAAAGAATATGCAGGCGTGGCCCGAAAAATTTTCGGACACACCCCCGAAATGATCCAATTCTTTAGCACCCGCGTTACCGGAATCGATTACCCCTGGGCTAAATATAGTCAGATGGTTGGCCGCGACTACGTGAGTGGTGCCATGGAAAACACTACCGCCACCCTCCACCAAGAAAGCGCCCAACAAGATGCCCGTGAGTTAACCGATGGGAATGTTTGGGAAACTACCATCGCCCACGAACTGTTTCATCAATGGTTTGGCGACTATGTTACTGCCGAAAGCTGGAGCAACCTAACCGTAAATGAAAGCTTCGCTAATTATAGTCAAACCCTCTGGAGAGAATATAAATATGGCAAAGATGCCGGTGACCATGAAAATAGTAAAGACCAGCAAACTTATTTAATGAGTGGCGGACAAAAGAAAGACCTGGTGCGTTTTTACTATGCCGATCGGGAAGATATGTTCGACAATGTTACGTATGAAAAAGGAGGCCGCATTTTACATATGCTGCGCAATTATGTGGGAGATGAAGCATTTTTTGCATCGCTGAATAAATATTTAACGGATAATAAATTTGGCAATGGAAGTGCTCATCAACTGCGACTGGCTTTTGAAAAAGTAACCGGAAAAGACCTGAACTGGTTTTTCAATCAGTGGTATTTTGGAAGTGGGCATCCGGCATTGGATATCAGTTATAGCTACAATGATACCACGCACAGGGCTTTTGTTTATGTGAAACAAACCCAGTCGGGTGATAAGATTTTCAAACTGCCTATTGCGATAGATGTGTATGAAGGAACCACTAAAAAAAGATATCCGGTTACGCTGGAAAACAAAGCCGATACTTTTTCTTTTCCAGTGGCAGCGCAACCAAAACTGATTAATGTAGATGGAGACAAAATTGTGCTCTGCGTTAAAAAAGACAATAAAACGCTCGCACAGTTTTTACATCAATATCAATATGCTGGAAATTATAAAGACAGGGAAGAAGCGCTTGCAGCTGCACAGGGTAAAAACAGCGATCCCGATGCAAAAGCCTTGCGTATGCTGGGTTTGAAAGATCCTTTCTATGCAATCCGCCAGGAAGCATTGGAGCAATTTCTTTCAGGAAGCCCAACCCCGGAAGTATTTCAACAAGCAAGAATAATGGCGCAAAACGACCCCAATCGCTTGGTGCGCGCTGCCGCGATAGATTTGTTAGCGAAAACAGGAGAATCAACCGACAAAGCCTTATTTACCAAAGCTGCCACAGATTCATCCTATACAGTAGCCGGTTCAGCATTGGATGCACTTGCTTCTATTGATTCTGCCGGATCACATCAGCTTGCCAAAAAATTGATGTTGGAACCTTGCAAGGGACGACTGGTTTCTTCTATCAGCAATGTGTTGGCGGCGTATGGCGACCCGATGGCTTTTGACTTTGTAGCTGGCAAGTATGCAGAAATGCCCTTAACGCAAGCGAAGTTTGAATTAACGTCTACTTTAAAAGAGATAGTAGAAACAGAAAAGAATCCTGTTAAATTTAAAAAAGGCGTAGATCTGATTTGTGAAATGCGCAATTCTATTCCCGCTTCGCAAAGGGCGCAGACAGATCCGTATATCAATAATTTGTTCCTGAAAAAGATTGCAGAAAAAAAGAAAGCAGCTGGGGAAACTGAATTGGCAGATTATGTGCTGAAACAAATTTCGCAGAAGTAAAAATTCGTGTGATACAACAAAAAAAGCCGGGCAAATTTGTCCGGCTTTTTTATGCATACTATTTTATGCCTCGTCGTATAAATAATCTACCATCCGCCAGAGGCACCACCGCCGCCCGAGCTTCCACCGCCGAATCCGCCAAATCCTCCGCCACCACCGCCTCCGCCAAATCCGCCACCGCCAAATCCACCGCTTCCCCATCCGCTTCCACGATTTCCACCGTTCATCAGCGAGCCTAAAATAATTCCTTCAGCCAAGCCACCCAGCCCAGTTCTTCTTCTACCTCCACCAAAACCACCTCCCCCAGCACCCATAATTAGTAAAATAACTGCTAGGATAATAAGAAAAGTGATAATTGATCCCCCTTTTCCTCCGGAAGGAGCTTCTTTTTTACGAGCTACTTTGTACTCACCCACTGCAGCTTTTGCGAGTGCATCCACTGCATTATCTAATCCTTTATAATAATTCTGCTGTTTAAATTCGGGACGAATTACATTTCTGATAATGGCATCTGCAGTAACATCGGGTATGGCACCTTCTAGCCCATATCCTGTTTCAATGCGTATTTTTCTATCATCCACAGCAACCAGTAGCAAAATCCCATTATTGGTTTTTTTATTTCCTATACCCCATTCACGGAATAACTTAGTTGCATATTCCTCAATAGGTCGATTGTTGAGCGTTTTTATCAGCACCACTGCTATCTGATTAGAGGAACTATCATCTAAAGCCACCAACTTTTGTTCGAGGGCTTGAATTTCACTTGCAGAAAGTACACCTGCCTGATCGGTAACCAGTCTGGGTGGATTGGGGCGTGGGAGCACTTCCTGCGCATAAAGCCATGTGCAGGCGAAGAGCATCCCAAGAAATAACCAGACTGATTTTTTCATATTGTTTACTTGTTGCTACGGTGGTATTATCTAGTCACCAAAAACAATCTCATTGGGCAATTCATTTTCATCACCTTTTTCGTCGTATGGGAAATGAACATGCAGGGCTTCGCCAATATCCCGAACAATGGAGATAATGCCGGCAACATGCTGCTCGCCAGAAAAATGACGAATCATATTATCCACTTCCTGTTGCCAGAAAGCTTCTCCCACGCGACTATGGATACCTTCATCCCCAAAAACGGCCAGTTTGCGGTCTTTCATGGCTACATATACCAGCACACCATTGCGTGCGGCAGTTTGTTCCATTTTCAATTGCTGAAATACGGCTGCGGCCCGGAGTATAGGGGTTGATTTTTTACAGTGCGACTCAATAAAAACTCGGATTTCTCCACTGGTTCTTTTTTCAGCGTCTGTAATAGCCAAACAAATCTGTTCCCGCTCAGCGTCCGTGAAATAGGCAACTGGCTTTTTTTGAAAAAGTGCCCACATGTGGTTGATTTAGAATTTTACTTCTGGCGCTTTTTCAGCACCTGCTTCGGCTTTGAATCCTTCTTTTGCCTTGAAGCCAAACATGCCGGCGAAAATATTCATGGGGAAACGACGAACTTTTACGTTGTAGTCTCTCACAGCATCGTTGAAATCATTACGGGCGGTTTTAATCCGATTCTCTGTACCCTCTAACTGGGCCTGTAAGCCTCTGAAAGCTTCATTGGCGCGCAGATTGGGATAATTTTCGGTTACTACTAATAATCTTCCTAAAGCAGAGGACAATTGACCTTGTGCGGCCTGAAACTGCTCCAGTTTTTCTGGGGTAAGATCTTTGGGATCAATTTTCATTTGGGTAGCACTGGCACGGGCTTCGATTACCTTAGTAAGGGTCCCTTGCTCAAAATTGGCTTCTCCTTTAACGGTATTCACCAGGTTGGGAATCAAATCGGCACGACGCTGATAATCGCTCTGAACTTTATTCCAAGCATTGTTTACATTTTCATCTTGCGCAATTAATCCATTGTAACCATTGCAGCCAGTATAACCTAAAATAAGCACCAATGCGGCGATTACAATTAGGGAGATGTTTTTCGTACTCATAGTGGGTTTAATTTTTATGTAATTTACTAGTTTGTAGCTTATATCCTAATAATCTTACAAAACAGGTGCCAGATTATTTACATGGCAGATTGTCGCCTTCTCATGCATAAACTTACTATCCGGAACAGATTCCGGCAGTTGAACACTTGATTTTGGAGATAATTAGGAGCGAATTGCTGCTATTCCCGGTAATTCTTTGCCTTCGAAGTATTCCAGCAAAGCCCCACCCCCGGTGGATACATAGCTTACCTGATCGGCAAAACCAAACTGATTTACAGCCGCCACGCTATCCCCGCCGCCAACGAGAGAAAAAGCACCTGAACGGGTAGCTTCCGCAATGGCCTTAGCCACAGAAAGGGTTCCGGCCTGAAAGGGTTGCATTTCAAACACACCCATCGGGCCATTCCATAAAATAGTTTTTGATCGCAGGATGCAGGCTGAGAATGCTTCTTGGGCTTTCGGACCGATATCCAGCCCCATCCATCCGTCGGGGATTTGATTGCTGGGGGCAACCGCTGTTTCAGCCTGTGCAGAAAATTCGGAAGCGATAACAGAATCCTCGGGCAAATGGATGGCAACTCCGGCTGCTGCGGCTTTATCCAGCAACTGTCGGGTAGTTTCCAGCCGATCTTCTTCGCAAAGTGATTTACCAATATTTCCTCCCAGGGCTTTTTTAAAAGTATACGCCATTCCTCCTCCAATGATAATATCACTGGCTCGCTGTAGAAGATTTTCTATAATTAGTATTTTATCACTCACTTTAGCGCCACCGATGATGGCAGTAAAAGGCTTCTCGCTAACATGCAATATTTTTTCGGCACTGGAAACTTCTCCTTCCATTAATAAGCCAAACATTTTATCCTCTGGTGCAAAAAACTGTGCTATTACTACCGTGGAAGCATGCGCTCGGTGGGCAGTTCCAAAAGCATCGTTCACATAACAATCGCCCAGCTTGCTGAGTTTTTCGGCAAAAATGGCATCTCCTTTTTCTTCCTCCGGATAAAAGCGCAGATTTTCGAGCAGTAACAGTTCCCCGGGCAGTAAACCCGCTGCCATTTGATAAGCTTGTTCTCCTATACAATCATCAGCAAACGCCACTGCTATGTTTTTTCCCATCCGATCACTCAACAAGTGCTGGAGATGAGCTACCAAGTGACGAAGTGAATATTTATCTTCCGGACCTCCTTTAGGGCGGCCAAGATGACTCATCAGGATTGCACTACCGCCGGCATCTAAAATGGCCTGGATGGTTGGCAGGGTTGCCCGTATGCGGTTATCATCGGTTATGTGAAAATCTTTGTCGAGGGGCACATTAAAATCTACCCGTACCAAAACTTTTTTTCCCTGTAAGCGGGCTGGCTGAAACTGACTCATATAGAAAAATTTAATAAAAAAAACGGTCCCGAAATTCGGGACCGTAATAGGTTGCAAACAGCTTATTGGTTAATTAACCCGGCAAAATAGTGTACGGTACGCACTAGCTGACTCACGTAGCTCATTTCATTATCGTACCAGCTTACGGTTTTCACCAATTGAACGTCGCCATTGGTGATGATTTTTGTTTGGGTAGCATCGAACAGAGAGCCAAAATGGGTTCCGATGATGTCGGAGCTTACCAATTCATCTTCGGTATAGCCAAAACTTTCGTTGCTGGCAGCTTTCATGGCGGCATTGATTTCGTCGGCAGTAACTTTTTTACCTAGGATACTTGTGAGTTCCGTTAATGACCCGGTAATTACAGGAACGCGCTGGGCACTTCCGTCTAATTTACCTTTCAATTCGGGCAATACCAATCCGATGGCCTTAGCGGCACCGGTGCTATTGGGAACAATATTAGCAGCCGCAGCCCGAGCTCTGCGCAAATCACCTTTCGGATGTGGCGCGTCGAGTGTATTTTGATCGTTGGTATAGGCGTGGATGGTAGTCATAAACCCTGTAACGATGCCAAACTGATCATTCAACACTTTTGCCATGGGGGCCAAGCAGTTGGTTGTACAAGAAGCACAGGAAATAATGGTTTCAGAACCATCTAGGATAGCGTGGTTCACATTAAATACTACCGTTTTCAGATCACCGGTAGCGGGGGCAGAGATTACTACTCGCTTAGCGCCGGCAGAAAGGTGAGCTGCTGCTTTATCTTTATCGGTAAAGAAACCGGTAGATTCGATTACAACATCTACGCCATGATTTCCCCAGGGAATTTGGGCAGGATCTTTTTGGGCATAAATTTTAACGCTTTCACCATTTACAACTATTGAGTCGTCGGTGGCAGTAACATTGGCATCAAATCGTCCCTGTGCGCTATCATATTTTAACAGGTGAGCCAGTACGGCAGGACTTGTAAGGTCGTTAATGGCAACTACGTCGATGCCCTGCATATTATAAATCTGGCGAAAAACGAGTCTTCCGATTCTGCCAAAGCCATTAATGGCTACTTTAACTGTGCTCATAGATAGGAGGTTTTTGATTAAAACAGTTGCAAAATTACGATTATTGAGAGGAAAGCGGATAAAATTTTGGTGAAATCTATTGAAAAAGAGGGGGAAAGCCGGTAAGAATGAAAAATTGATTTGGCAGAAAAGCAGAGCGGAGCTATTTTTGCAACCCGATTAGAGAGAACGGCCGGTTCG
This sequence comes from Chitinophagia bacterium, assembly GCA_037131895.1. Lineage (GTDB taxonomy): Bacteria > Bacteroidota > Bacteroidia > Chitinophagales > Chitinophagaceae > Sediminibacterium. The sequence continues at coordinate 8,473 of JBAXQE010000030.1, forward strand.
TCTATCGGCTAGGACAGCCCCCTTTCACGGGGCAAAGACGGGTTCGATTCCCGTACCGGCTACGAAAGTTATTTTCTACGAGTTAGAAAATAAGCAAGCAAAAAACCGACTTCAGCGAGTCGGTTTTTTGTTTTATATATTCATAGCCCCTCCATATCGGCCGAACCTACGGTTCTTTGTGCGGCTTAGTTGTCGTCTCATCTATCAACGGATTGAAATCCGTTGATGTGAAATTGGTCGAGGCTACGCCTCTTTTATATCGGGGTTTATTTTACCGGAGGTAAAAGGTCGAAAAAGTAAGCCGTTAGCATCATACAAGTAGAGCCATCGGCTCGATTTATACTATCACAAAGGATTTCAATCCGTTGGCAATTTACACCATCTCTTGGAAAATATATTTTCTATCATACTCAATTCGAAAGGTCTCTAGCAATTCCAGATATTCGTCGGTAAAATTTTGCCTTTTGTGATGCGCCTGCTGATTGAGTATGTAGTTGTAAACCGCATGGATGGAGGTGTGACTATAAGAGAATGCCCCAAATCCTTCCTGCCATTCAAAACGTTGGCTGGTCAACTGATTATCATTGATATATTTTGAGGATTTGGCTTTCACACTTTTCATGAGTTCAGACACAGATATAGCCGGCTTTATTCTAAAAAAACAATGTACGTGATCTTCAACGCCGTTTACAATGATTGTTGTACAATTTGATTCATTAATCAGGTTAGCAATTATACTGAATAATTTTGCCTGCCACTCTATATCAATTATAGCACGCCGGTATTTTACAGCGAATACTGCTTGCAAATAAATTTGAGAATAGGTATTTGCCATTTTGCTTTTTGCTTTTAATCAACAAATTTATTGTGCTAACCTAAGCGCTCATGGGGTATTTGTTCGCTACAGCTCTGGATAAAAACCGTTGTAGTGTAATTGATCGAGGCTACGCCCCCTTTATATCGAGATTTATTTACCGGGGGTTAAACTGAAGGAGAAGTTACTTTTGCCTGCTTTGTTATTGAAATAGAAAGTTGAAAAATGCATGGAAACTATGCCCATTTTATGTAAGTGTGCAATTTACCAGGTGTAAAATTGAAGGAGTAATTACCTATTATTGACAATTAGGATTAATTGAAAAAATTAATGAGTTTTTCAGTTAACTACTTCATATACTGAAAGTTCACCAGATTTATTTTTCAAAGCTTTTAAACCAATGGGAACACAGTTGAATGAAACTTTCACTTTCTCATAAGCAGTTTCAGAAATAAGAATTTGGCCTTTCTCGGCAATTGACTGCAATCTTTGGGCGGTATTTACTACATCGCCAATTACGGTATAATCCAATCGTTTAAGTGTAGCTGATCCAATATTTCCTGAAATCATTTCTCCGAAGTTGATACCGATAGAAACCGCGGGCTGGAAACTAAATTCGGTAGGTAAGGAATTAATATCTGCGCGAATTCTTAGCGCTGCTTCAATTGCTCTGTCTAAGTGGTAGGGACCATTGAAAACGGCCATTACGCAATCTCCGATAAACTTATCAATCGTACCATTCTGATCAATGATTCCTCTTACCATCACATCAAAATATTTATTCAATAAACCAACCACTGCATCGGGACTCTCATTTTCACTAATCGTAGTAAAACCACATATGTCGAAAAAAGCAACGGTGCCTTCAGAAATCTCATTAGCGGTTAGGGATTTTTCATATTCGCGGGTACACATAAAGTTAAGTACGCTGGAATCTACATACATTTTAAGGATGTTATTCTCTTTTAAAGCCTGTAGACTTTCCTTTACCAGGGATAAATGCCGAATGGTTTTTTCAATTGTTAGTTCAAGGTCTTGAAAATTTACTGGCTTAGTAATAAAGTCAAATGCGCCTTTATTCATAGCACTGCGAATGTTTTCCATGTCTCCATAAGCAGACACCATAACGGTTTTTGTGAGCGGAGACACTTCAGGTATTTCAGCTAAAAGAGAAAGGCCATCCATCTCAGGCATATTGATATCACTTAGAAGAATTTCAATATCACGATGTTCATTCAGCTTTTCTATTGCATCTCTCCCGTTAATCGCAAACACGAAATCATATTGCTTATCACGAATTTTTTGCCGAAATTTTTGCCTAATTAACAATTCTAAATCCGTTTCATCATCAGCAACAAGTATTTTGGTCATTTTAAATTAATTTAAGCTTTTCCTTTAAAAGGGTGAAGTCTACCGGCTTGGTTAAAAAATCATCTGCTCCCAATATTTTTGCCTGATTATAGTTATCCGCATCCCCATATGCCGTTATCATCATCACAACAGGCGGGGGAACATAATGTTTTTCTTTTATCTGCTTTAATAATTCCAAACCCGTCATTCCTGGCATATTTATATCTGATAAAATTAAAACAGCTTCATGATCCAAATCTTGTAAATAATTTAAAGCTTCTTCTCCGGAAAATGCAAAAACAAAAATATATTCACCATCGCGAATTTCTTTCCTAAATCTTTGTTCAAAAAGAAACTGTACATCTTTTTCGTCGTCCACTACCAATATTTTCATACAAGGTTTTTTATAAATTAGTACTTCATTAATCAATAGTAATATAGGAACATTTTTTGAAATATTTTTTTCAATTTTTCAGCTATTCTTTTCAAAACACTTTCTTGCTTCTATAACCCCAAAACAGCCCGAAAAATATATAAATCAATTAAATATGTATAGACATCTAATAAGACTATTTGCATTCTAGCATAGAGAGTTTTTAAGACTTTTATTTTTTACTCATCTTATATTTTTTCTACATTACAATCGTGCGGATCGGAATTTTCAGAATATCGTACTTTCAGCAGTAAACGAATTAAAATAGGTTGTTAGCAAAATTTGCGAAGCCGCGCAAATTAATAGCAGCCTTTTTATACTGGGAGTGTAACAATAAATGATGTTCCCTCCCCCTCCCTCGTTTCAACTTTTAACTCGCCTTCATGTGCTTTTACAATATCGTAACTCAAACTTAACCCCAATCCAGTTCCTTTGCCAGTTGGTTTAGTAGTAAAAAAGGGTTGAAATATTTTTGCTAAAATAGTTGTAGGGATTCCATTGCCATTGTCACTAACCTTTATTTCAATATGGTCATTGTATCTTTTTGTAATTACTGAAACAGTGGGTTCATAATCGAGAATGCCTTGTTTTGATTTTTCATTTACCACATAAAACGCATTGGTAATTAAATTCAAAATCACTCTTCCCATATCCTGTGGAATTATATTTATCTTGCCATTACCTGCCTCGTCGGCAGACAGCTTTGCATCAAAATCGGTTTTCATGGTTGCGTTGAATGTTTTGTCTTTCGCTCTTAACCCATGATAAGCCAAGCGTAAATATTCATCCGCCAATGCATTAATATCAGTTAGCTCTTTTGCTCCAGTGCTACTTCTGCTGTGCTGCAGCATGCCCTTTACAATATCGGCAGCACGTTGACCATGATGATTTATTTTTTCTAAATTTTGTTTTACATCATTTGCTATCATATTTACTTCATCATAATTACCCTTTTTAATTTCTGATTTCATATCTTCCATTAACTCGGAGCTTACTTCACTAAAATTGTTTACAAAATTCAAAGGGTTCTGAATTTCGTGCGCAATACCAGCAGTCAGTTCTCCCAAACTAGCCATTTTTTCAGATTGAATCAATTGTTTTTGGGTTGACTTCAGGTCATCAAGTGAGTTGTTTAACTCAAGGGTGCGTTTATGCACTTGCTCCTCCAATTCTCTTTGCTGAATTGAAGCCATATTTATTTTTTCGTTGGAAAGATTTACAATCTGTTGGGCGTTAATCAGGATATCATTGTTAATTTCCCTAAACCGAAGGGAAACATATACCAACAGCGAAAAAGGGAAGCACAGCACAAGGGCTGTAACTAAATTATGCAATTGAAAAATCGAAGTATTCTTTGGAAGCACCAAAAGCCCAATAATTAAAAATTGCAAAAACAACACACCAATGGCGACAGCTCGTTGTGACAAATTAGACTTCCGAAAAGAAATTAAAACCCAGTAAACGCAAGCGATTAATTGTATAGGTACTACAATATAACTCTTAATGATCACCCATTTCGCCTCCTCTTTTGCATAAACATTGAATAGGTCTTGAAAAAGTAGGAGTGCTGATAAGAAAATCAGAAAATACAACAACCACTTGTTGAAACTGACCAGTTTGATTTCAAGTATCTTTACAACAGTTAAAATAGTAAAAAGTGTTAACAGAAAAAATGTAATATCAATTCCCGAAATGATTTGTAATAAAGTACTTGGATAAAATCCAAAATACCCTCCAAAATTAAAAAGGATGGAGAAAAGAATATTCAAGCTTTCAAAAAAGCATGCCCCTGCACAAAACAGCAATGTCTGCTGTTTCGGATTTAGTAGATAGAGTAAAAAGAAAAGTAGCGCAATAAGTCCATTTATCCCAATCCATAAGGAATAATACACTGAGAGAACAGCTCTCAAATCTAAAATTGAATAATATTGGTTGTCGGTATACAATTTAATGAAACCATTCTTCAACCATAACATTTCACTGCTGATATCCGATCCAATCACATTTCCTGGTTTTACAACTTTATCCATTACGTGAACTGCCATGGTGTAAACTTGACCAGGACGAAGGTTTAACCTGTGTGTGCTATCTACATATTGGTAGTAATTAAATCCACTTCCCGTAGCAATCTTACCGAACGATGCCAAAGGCTTCCCATCAAAGTATATGAGCGCAGCAGACAATGGTTCATATGAAAATCTCCAAGAAGTATCTCTAAACGAACTATCTAGCATGAAACGAATCCTGAACCATCCCTCAAGTTCCCCATTTTGATTCAAATAAGAACTGTTCAGCTCCTTAAAAGTTAATTTTTTCCAACCTTTTATGGGCAAGTTAGGATTTGACCAAGAACTGTCATTACCCCCATGAAAATACCAACCGTGCTGCTTTCCCAAATCAAAAGTGCCCAAACCAGACAAATCTTTACTACTCAAATGGATTACTGAATCCTGTCCATAACATTCCATTGAAAAAAAGGTAACGGCAATAAGAATGAAAAAATTTCGCATAAATAAAAAATAAATGACTGATAAATATAATTCCCATACACCCAACTATTCTCAACTTCAATCCTATCACCCAAGGAGTGATTAAGGCTCAACAGGCAATAGAATGGTAAATACTGTCCCTTGATTTTGAATACTTTTTACTTTTAGTTCTCCCCCATGGGCTTTTACAATATCGTAACTCAAACTCAATCCTAAGCCTGTTCCCTGCCCTGTTGGCTTTGTAGTAAAAAAAGGTTGAAAAATCTTTTCTACATTATTAGGAGGAATTCCATTGCCATTGTCTGTAACCCTTATCTCTACTTGGTTATTGACCCTTTTTGTTATTAAACAAACAGTAGGTTCATAATCCGCAATACCTTGTTTTGATTTTTCATTTACCACATAAAACGCATTCGTTATTAAATTTAAAATAACCCGGCCAATTTCTTGCGGAATTACATTGATTTTGCCAATCCCAGCTTCGTCGGCAGAAAGGCTTGCATCAAAATCAGTTTTTAGGGTGGCGTTGAAAGTTTTATCTTTTGCTCTTAAACCATGGTAAGCCAAACGAAAGTACTCATCCGCCAAAGCATTAATATCGGTGGGCTCTTTTACACCAGTGCTATTGCGGCTGTGTTGAAGCATGCCTTTTACAATATCGGCTGCACGTTGGCCATGGTGATTTATCTTTTCTAGATTTTGTTTAACATCATCAGCAATTACGTTTACTTCATCATAATTTCCTTTTTTTATTTCCGATTTCATTTCATCCACCAACTCGGTACTCACTTCACTAAAATTGTTTACAAAATTTAATGGGTTCTGAATTTCATGGGCAATACCTGCAGTGAGTTCGCCTAGGGAGGCCATTTTTTCGGATTGAACGAGTTGAGATTGGGTTTCTTTTAGCTTATGCAAGGTTTCTTCAATTTCTATTTTTTGATTATTTAGTATTTTATTTAGTTTCTTCAAACGAACACTATTTCTAAAAAAATAAAATAAAACGATTATTAAAATTATTAAGCCTGCGATTAAACTATAAATCTTTACACTAGTTTGAAAAGCCTTTTTTTCATTCAGGATTTCTATCTGTCTTTGGTTTTCTCTGGCAACTAATTTTTGAACGAGTTGAATATTTCCTGCACCAAATAATGAATCTTTAGTAGTATTAGCCAATTTAAGATAGGATAAAGCTTTTTGAGCATTTCGTCCATCATAGTAAGCTGATAGAAAATTATACACCCGGTATAAAAGAAACTTATTATTTATTATTTGTCCAAATTCTTGGCTGGTTTTTGCATAGATTTCAGCAGAATCATATTTTTTTTGATCAAGATAAATCTTAGCAGCATCCAAATATAGGTTACAAAGATTTCGATAATCCGAAAATTCATTTGCCCATTTGATACCCTCCTTAAAAGCCAGAAACGCTTTTTTATCGTTTCCTAGGGAATGTTCAAGCTTTATAACAATAGCATATAAATCAGGATTGAGATCTATAGCGTAACTTTGTAATTCAAATGCCTTGGAAATATAAAATCTTGAAGAGTCTGTATTATTTTTTCCAAGATAGATTCTACCTAAATTTTGATAATCGAAACCCAATTGCCGTTTATTATTAACTGTTAAGTGATCTTGAATTGCTTTTAAATGATTATCTCTGGCTAAATCAAAATCATTTAAATCTAAATAAACCAAACCAATTCTTCTATAGCAAATTCCGCGTTCATCAAAGAATTGATTTTCATTACAAATTATTAATGATTTTAAATGCAGCCCCAAAGCTTTGGATAAATCGCCATACTCCCTATATGCCAATCCCAAATCATTTAATGAATGGGCCTGACCTTGCAAAAACCTGATCTTCAAGGATAATTCATAGGCTTTATTACCAAAGTAAATGGCAGAGTCGATATTCACATAGCGATAATAAAAACATAAATCGCTAAATGCCCCAACTCTTCCTGTATCAGTTTTAATAACATTCATTTTTTTTTGAATGCTGTCAATAAATCTATTCTGCCCAAATAAGATAATTGGGCAAAATATAATAATTACCATTTTTAAAACAAATTGCATACTTTATTTTTTAAATGGGCAATTCAATAACAAACGAACTTCCTGCATCCCTTTTCCCAGCCTGAGCTGCCGCTTCAACTGTTAGTGTTTCAACTTTTAATCTTCCCCCATGCCCCTTAGTAATTATGTCATAGCTCAGACTCAATCCGAGTCCTGTGCCCTCTCCGGTTGGCTTGGTAGTAAAAAAAGGCTGGAAGATCTTTTCTCTTACCTGCTCTGGCATACCAGTTCCGTTATCCGCTACTTCAATAACTATCCGTTTACCTTCTTTTCTGGTAGATATAGTTACCTTTGGCTTATAATCTCCCTGTTGCTCCATTTTGTGACGCGCATGAACAGCATAAAAGGCATTGTTAATCAAATTAAGAATTACCCGCCCAATATCTTGGGGTATCACACTAATCGCTGGAAGTGTTGAATCAAAATTGGTGTCAAATTCGGCATTGAAAGATTTGTCCTTAGCCCGGAGTCCATGATAAGACAGTCGAAGGTATTCATCGCACAAGGCATTGATATCTGTAAGCTCTTTTTGTCCTGAAGACTGTCGGGAATGATGCAACATACCCTTTACAATAGAATCTGCCCGCTTACCATGGTGGGTTATTTTTGTCTCATTCGCCTTAATGTCGTTTGATATGACTATAGCCTCTTCTGTGTTACCAGCTTTCAGTTCCTGCTGTAACTCGTCTATTAACTCTGTATTCACTTCCGCAAAATTATTTACGAAGTTTAGGGGGTTTTGTATTTCATGTGCGATACCAGCTGTGAGCTCGCCCAACGAAGCCATTTTCTCAGCATGAACCAATTGCGATTGGGTAGATTGTAATCGTTCCATTGATTCTTCTACCTGCCTTTTCTGCTGCTCAATTTCATTTTTTTGACTTGTAAGCAGCAAATTACTTTTCTTTCTTTGGTTGTTATTTCTTAATAATATAATTCCAATTAACGAAACTACCATTAATCCGGCAAGTAAGCTGTAAATTCTAATCTTAGACTCTGTTTGTATTTGCTCACTTTCTAAACTTTCTAAACGGAGTGTTTCTTCAAATGATACATTTTGAAAAGCACTTAGATTAGCAATTCTTACTTTACTCAAACTATCCTTTATTTGTGATGCTATCAGCAAATACTTATAGGCACTATCTTTTTGATTGTTTTGTTTATATGCCAAAAAAATGTCTTCATAAAGAGTTCCCAAATTCAGCTGAAAGTTTGCAAAATTTTGTTGCAGAAAGTACATCAAGGAAAGATTGTCCTTTGCATAAATAAGTGCAGAATCGTTCTGCTTAATTTTTAAATACAGCTGAGATAATTTATGTTTTGCAATAGCAACATTAAATAGGTTATTCGTATTTATTGACAAATCGAGTCCTTTCAGATATAATAATTTTGCCAGAAGATAATCACCTTGTTTAAAATAAACATCCCCCATACTCGCTATATTCCTTCCTCTAAAATTTCCTTTGTATTCTGGAAGCAAAGCAAATGAGTCTGATTGTTGGGCATGGTATAATGCCGAGTCAAACATTCCCTTCCTCAAATAAGCAGAACCGAGATTTGAATTAGAAATCATTTGTCGGTCAATACTATTGACTTGCCTCGCAAGTAGTAATGCTTTTTTGAAAAATTCAATTTCTTTAGGCAGGTTTTCAGTTTCACGCATCAATATTCCAAATTGATGCATACAGGAACTCATGACATGAAAACGCTCTTTTCCGGGTATATGATTAGGGAATACAATTATCCAGTGATTCAATTCAAGATTATTTGAGTCTTGGGTAATTTTTAAAGACTCTTGTAAACACTTTAGGGCTTCAGCATATTCTCCCTTTTGAATTTTTTGATACCCCTTTAAATTTAATACAGCCGCTTCTAATAATTTGTAACCGGATTTTTTTGCAATCACTAGTCTTTGCTCATTATAATACAGCGCGGAATCACGGTTTATCTCATTATAATATGTAACAATGTTTAAAAGTACATTTTGCCTAGTAGAATCATCTTTCGCTACCAGATAAGCCTCTTTTAAAACAGCTATATTTAGCTGAGCAAACAGAGAATTATTAAAGAGTAGATAAAGGCAAAAAATAAAAAAAAATCGCATAGGAATTGTATACCCCTATTTTAAACCCGTGGGGTATTCGCTAAATTACGATTTTAAGGGTATCAAAATGATTCATCTTGCAGCACTTTCATGTATGCCTGTTATGACGAAAAAGATTTTTCAATTTGGCAAGATGAATTGTAAAAGGCTCGTAAACAGGGTTTTAAACGCACCTATCTGGCTCAAAACAAATTATCCAATATAATATAAATATATTACTATATATGAGTTAACAGCTGTTAGTTTTATATAGATTTCGGAAATTTGTAGGTTTTTAATAAATAACTATTATCTTAAACTTTTTACGGAAAAAATGGTCTAAAATCGGCCGATACTATACTTGCTATGAGAAGTAGTTTGCTGTTTATTCTTTTGATTGTTTTGGGTGCGGATTTGCATGCCCAAAATTTTTCCAATAAGGGAAAGGACTTCTGGTTAGGCTATGGTTTTCATGTGAACATGGGTGCCGGCGTAACGGGAACGGCTGTGAATGCGCAAGACATGGTACTCTATTTTACCTCGGATAAAAATGCGAATGTTACCGTAGAAATTCCGGGCGTAGGATACAAACAAACATTTAAAGTACTCGCCAATCAGGTTACCGAAACAACGCCCATGCCAAAAGCAGGTACCCAGGATTGTAGAAT
>JBAXQE010000031.1:0-14639 GCA_037131895.1 Chitinophagia bacterium
TTACCTTTTGCTCGTTGATACTAAGGCCCCCTGCCTGTATCATTTTCTTTGCTTCTCCTTTACTGGCAAAGCTGCCGGTTTCTGCTAAAAGTGTTACCAAGTTTACCGGCCATTCACCGCTATAAGGTAGGGTAGGCAGACCGCTTTTTTCAAGGGTAGTTGTAGTAGTGTTTTTGATAAAATCTAAGGCATCCCCGCCAAAAAATCCACGGGTGGTTTCTAGGATGCTGTCTAAAACCTCTTTTCCATGCACAAATGCCGTTACCTCCAGCGCCAGTTGCTGCTGTAATGCCCGTGATTCCGGTTTTTCGCGGTGGGTAATGATTATTTGATTAATCGTATCCTGTGGTAGTAGCGTAAATATTTTTATCCATTTTTCTGCATCTTCATCAGAAGCATTTAACCAGAACTGATAAAACTGATAGGGCGTGGTTTTTTGTGCATCTAACCACACATTTCCCTTTTCTGTTTTACCAAATTTACCCCCGTCTGATTTAGTAATCAGCGGGCAGGTAAAAGCATAGGCTTCCCCGCCACCTTTTCTGCGAATGAGTTCGGCACCGGTTAAGATATTTCCCCACTGATCACTTCCTCCCATTTGCAGGTGGCAGTTGTGGTTATTATAGAGCCAGTAAAAATCATATCCCTGCACCAACTGATAGCTGAACTCGGTAAAGCTCATGCCATTTTCACCCTCTATTCTTTTTTTCACACTATCCTTCGCCATCATGTAGTTTACGGTGATGTGCTTGCCTACATCGCGTATGAAGGTTAAAAAATCCAGTCCCTTGAACCAGTCATAATTATTCACCAACAAAGCTGCCTGTGGGTTATTGACAGAAAAATCTAAAAATTTACTCAGTTGATTGCGAACGCCTTCCACATTATGTTGCAACACTTCTTCGCTCAACAGATTTCTTTCTTCACTTTTACCACTGGGGTCACCTACCATGCCGGTTGCGCCACCCACCAGGGCAACGGGTCTATGGCCGGCACGTTGCAAGTGTACCAATAATAAAATAGGCACCAAACTGCCTATGTGAAGGCTGTCTGAAGTGGGGTCGAATCCAATATATCCGGATACTTTTTCCTTCATCAGCCATTCTTCGGTACCGGGCATGATATCCTGTATCATACCTCTCCATTGTAATTCGGCTATCAGATTGGTGGGTGTGTTCATGCAGCAAAAGTAAGGAATGATTTTATTGGTGGGGGTATTGGGGTACATTGCTTAATTTTACAATTATGAAAACGGCTGGCGACGGAACCCGAACCCTTAATTTTTTAGTAGATACTGCCCTCATTTTTCTGGTGTCTCTGCTGCTGATGCGCATTTGGACCTGGTATGTGGCCTATTGGGATTATCCGCAGCTCAATTTTGGTTGGTTTTTCTTTGGGTTTTTGTTTGTCTATTATTTTGTTTGGGAGGCCCTGCTTGCACGTACACCGGGGAAAATGATTAGTCTAACCCGTGTAGTAAATCTTCGCGGTATGCGACCCAGTATTGGGCAAATATTCATTCGATCTGCGGTTCGGATTTTTTTACTTGATTTGTTTTTTCTCCCTTTTTTGGGGGTAACCTTACACGATTACCTCAGTAAAACCCGCGTGGTTCACAACGGGTAAGCTTTTCCTTATTTCGCAACCATTGTGCCGCCAAGGTGTTATAGCTTTGCCCACTCTGGTAAATTAAATCCCTCTATGGCAAGAATTCCCATCAATATAGCAACTGGTAGTTTACAAAAACCCGAGATGATCGTGGGTATTGATTTGGGAACCACCAATAGTTTGGTGGCTATCATTCACCCCGAAAGTAAGCAGCCGGTAGCCCTAAAAGAACACGATAGCAGCAGCTTGGTTCCCAGCATCATCCATTTTGATGCCAATGGGAATATTACCGTGGGGGAGTCGGCTCGTGCTTTGCTGGAAACCGATCCACAGAATACCATCTTCAGTGCCAAGCGACTGATGGGAAAAAATTACAACGACCTGAAAGCCCATGCTGATTTTTTTACCTATCGGGTGATTGATAGTAATGAGGATAGTTTGGTGAAAGTGCAGGTGGGTGAAAAGTTTTATTCGCCTATCGAGTTGTCGTCCTTCATTTTAAAAGAACTCAAACACCGCGCCGAACATATTTTAAAAACTCCGGTAACCAAGGCGGTAGTAACCGTGCCTGCCTATTTTAATGACACCCAGCGACAAGCCACCCGGGATGCCGGAAAGCTCGCCGGGTTAGATATATTGCGCATTGTGAACGAACCCACTGCGGCCAGCCTAGCTTATGGCATGGGGCTGGATCCTTCCGAAGAAAAAACCATCGCCGTATATGATTTGGGAGGCGGCACTTTTGATATTTCTCTGTTGCATATATCGAATGGCATTTTTGAAGTGCTTAGCACCCATGGCAATACGTATTTGGGGGGTGATGATATTGACAGAACCATTGTTCAACACTGGATGCAACAGCTGAATGTTTCGGCAGCTTCCCTTTCCGACAATCATCAAAAAAGCCAATCTCTGCGATTGCTGGCAGAGCGCGCCAAAAAACAATTGAGTTCGCAGGAACAATTTTCAGCAACCTGGGAGGGAAGTAGGGTTCAATTAACGGCTGCTGAGTTACAGCAACTGATTACACCACTAATTCAAGAAACCCTGAAATCTTGTAAACAGGCGTTGCAGGATGCAGGATTAACTGCTGATCAAATTGATACGGTAGTGATGGTGGGTGGGTCTACCCGAATTCCGGCCATCAAACAAGCGGTGAGCAATTTCTTTGGTAAACCCGTAAATGATTCGGTAAATCCGGATGAAGTGGTGGCACTGGGTGCAGCCATTCAGGCAGATATTTTGGCTGGCAATTCGCAACGTTTGTTGTTGTTAGATGTAACGCCGCTAAGTTTAGGCATTGAAACGATGGGCGGATTGATGGATGTGTTGATTCCCCGCAACTCGAAAATACCTTGCGGAGCTGCTCGTCAATATACCACCCACCAGGATGGGCAAAGTGATATGCGCATAACTGTTTTTCAAGGAGAGCGAGACCTGGTGAAAGATAACCGCAAACTGGCTTCCTTTAGTTTACGCGGTATTCCCGGCATGCCCGCGGGATTTGCAAAAGTAGAAGTGAGTTTTACCATTAATGCCGATGGCATTTTATCGGTTAAGGCCAAAGAATTGCGCAGTGGTGTAGCGCAGGAAATTGAAGTGAAACCCCAATATGGCATCAGTTCTGAAGAAATTGAAAAGATGTTGCTAGAAAGTATTACCCATGCAAAATCGGATATGGTAGAACGTGCGCTGGTAGAAGCTCGTACAGAAGGAGAGCAGATACTGGGGGTTACTGAAAAATTTATACAAAAGAATACCACCTTGTTGTCGGCAGAGGAATTAACTGCCACCGCAGCGGCCATGCAAGCCCTTCAGTTATCCCTTACCATGGCAGATAAAGATTTAATTCAGCGTAAAACGGAGGAGTTGAATGAGGTTACCCGACCTTTTGCAGAAAGAGCCATGGATGTGGCAGTAAAAAGTGCCTTACAAGGAAAATCTATTTAGTTTGGCTGCTTTCAGAAAGTTCCCGGGCACGCAGGATATACTTCCCCAAAATATCGAACTCAATATTAACGGGTGAACCGGGAAATACAGATTCTAGATTGGTATGGTGAAAGGTATAGGGGATAATCGCCACGGAAAAACTATCGGTTCCCACTTCAAAACAGGTAAGGCTGATTCCATTCACGGCAATCGAACCCTTTTCAATTACCAGCGCAGCAAATTTTTCGGGAAAGCGAAAGCGATATTTCCAACTACCATTGGCATCTTCGCGGCTGAGGCAAATAGCGGTGCTGTCTACATGCCCTTGCACCATATGGCCATCCAGTCTCCCATTGGCTGCCAGGCAGCGTTCTAGGTTGATGGGGGTGCCGGTAGTCCAAGCCCCACAAGTAGTTTTTTCAAGGGTTTCCTGAATCGCGGTAACGCGGTGGGCTGATTCGTGGATTTCTTCTACAGTTAAGCAAACGCCGTTATGACTGATACTTTGGTCGATAGAAAGTTCTTGGCTCAGGGGGCTTTCTATCCAAAAAACGGTATTGTTGCCGGATGGGGTGGCAGATAATACCCGACCTAAAGATTCGATAATTCCGGTAAACATGCCGGCAAGATACTGCCAGCCGGGGGTAAAATCAAGCCTCCAGACGGAAAAAACGGATTTTTTATTGGAAAATCAACGGAAATCGTATATTTGCCACCCTAAAAACACCTGAGGAGGTATACATATGTTAATCATCGATTCTAAAGACTGCGAAAACATTGACAAGGCGCTTAAGAAGTACAAAAAGAAATTTGAGAAAAGCAAAACTTTGCTTCAGCTCAGAGGCCGTCAAGCTTTTGTTAAGCCATCCGTTGTTCGTCGCGGAGAAATTTTGAAAGCCATTTACAAGCAAAATATAGCCAGCGGCAAGATCGAAGGATAATTGCTGTTGAATTGAATTAAAGGAAAGTAGCCGGAGTTTAGTAACTTTAGGCTGCTTTTTTTATGCCCGAAACTCAACCCAAATCCATTCAAGCCTTTTTAGATTATTTGCGCTACGAGCGCAGGTATTCGCCGCATACGGTAACCTCGTATGAGCTGGATTTAACCCAGTGGACTGCGTATCTGGCTTCGGCCTATGAATCGCCGGCAGTGGGGGCTGTTACAGCCGCTATGGTGCGGAGTTGGCTGGCAGAGATGAAGGAGGAGGGCATCAGTTCCCGAACCATCAATCGAAAAATATCTACCCTCAAATCGTATTACCGGCACTTAATGAAAACGGGGGTGGTAAAACAATCTCCCTTAACAACGGTGGTTTCCCCCAAGGTTCAGAAACGGTTGCCGGCTTTTGTGGCAGAGCAAGACATGCATCGGCTATTAGAAGATCTACCATTTGCCCGCGACTGGCAGGGGATAAGCGAGCAGTTAATCATTAACCTGTTGTATGCAACTGGTATTCGGGTAAGCGAGCTGGTAAACTGGCGGCTACAGCAATTCGACCCCTCCAATGGACAGATGCGGGTTATTGGGAAAGGAAATAAGGAGCGGATTATCCCATTATCTCCCGAATTGCAACAGGCTATCCGGGCATATATAGATGCCCGTTCGGAGGCATTTCGGCAGGTGCCAGAAGTGATGGTAACGCATCGGGGAAAAAAGTTTACTGCCCGGCAGGTGTACGATTTAGTTAAGAAGCATTTATCCCGTGTTACCACTCAGCAACGAAAGGGTCCGCATATACTCCGGCACAGTTTTGCCACCCACCTGATGAACCACGGGGCCGAGCTAACCGCCGTAAAAGATTTATTGGGGCACAGTAGTTTAGCAGCTACCCAGGTATACACCCACAACAGCATCGAAAAGTTGAAATCTATCTTTCAGAAAGCTCATCCCAAGGCCTGATACAACGAAATCATAAAAAAATTAAAACACGATAAAAGTCATTTTTTCGGGTAAAAATTTCCGTAACTTACTACTGTAATTCCGGTATAGATCTGTTAGGGGTTGATAGCCGGAAATTTTTTCACTGAAAATGATTTGCCATGAATTTACACATCCACACGGTGCATTTTGAAGCAGATGCTAAATTGGTCGAGTATGTGACCCGGAAAGCAGATAAGTTAACCACTTTTCACGATTCACTTATTAAGGTAGAGGTATTTTTAAAACTAGACAATGTGGTGCACGCAATCAAAGACAAGGTGGTAGAGATTAAGGTACATGTGCCCCGGCACGATTTATTTACCAAATGTTCTACCAAACAATTTGAAGAGTCATTCGACAAGGCGTTGGAGTCTATGATTAATCAGTTAAAAAGAAAGAAAGAAAAATTAGCTGCCTAAGGTTGGTTATACAAAAAGGAAATCAGGGGCAGGTGAGGATTACTCACCTGCCTTTTTTTATTGTCGGGAGGGAACTGGGGGAGGAAATAGGCAGAAAATGGAAATAAATGGTGCCTTTTTAGCCGCTTCAGCATTTTAGGTGAAAAATATTCAATTCAAAATTTTGCCGAATAAAGATTTCCATTACCTTTGCCATCCCAAAAAATGGGGATAGTTCTTTGTATTTTGCCGTTGAATTTGCTTGTTTTTTACCCTTAAATGAGAGGAAAACAGGTGCGTTTAGGTAAATAGTAGACCAATAATGCCGAAGTAGCTCAGCTGGTAGAGCAGCTGATTTGTAATCAGCAGGTCGCGGGTTCGAGTCCCATCTTCGGCTCTCCAACATACAAGGAGGTAATGATAGGGTGCGAAATAAAGCGCGTACGAATATTTTTACTTTGTGTGATGAATTCAGGGGCAGATGGCCGAGCGGTTAAAGGCGACAGACTGTAAATCTGTTCTCTCACGAGTACGCAGGTTCGAACCCTGCTCTGCCCACATCCATTGTTTTTCGGAGCAATGAATTGTTCTTTTACAAGCTGTTGGAAACTGTCGGCCAGTTTCAGCAGAAAAAGCGGAAGTAGCTCAATTGGTAGAGCGATAGCCTTCCAAGCTATAGGTCGCGAGTTCGACCCTCGTCTTCCGCTCAACTTGGTTTACTGAGTGAATGCCGTTGTAGCTCAGTGGTAGAGCACTTCCTTGGTAAGGAAGAGGTCGTGAGTTCAATTCTCATCAACGGCTCTGCTTCAACCATAAGTACCGGGTAACTGGGAAATGGCAACAAATTAGGCCTGGAGTTTGGCCGGTATCGCAGGGAAATGATTACCTTGCGGACTCAAAACTCAGATTTATTAACCCGGTTGGCAGCAACCACCATTGAAAAACACAATAAAAAACGATAAAAATGGCAAAAGAGACCTTTAAGAGGGAAAAACCTCACGTAAACGTAGGTACCATTGGTCACGTTGACCATGGTAAAACTACTTTAACAGCAGCTATTACCATGATCTTGTCTAAAAAAGGTATGGGTAACGTAGCAAAGAAGTACGACGAGATTGATGGAGCTCCTGAAGAAAAAGAAAGGGGTATCACTATCAATACCGCGCACGTAGAATATCAAACAGCTAACCGCCACTATGCGCACGTTGACTGTCCTGGTCACGCCGATTATGTGAAGAACATGATTACGGGTGCTGCTCAGATGGACGGTGCTATTCTGGTGGTAGCCGCTACAGATGGTCCTATGCCACAAACTAAGGAGCACATCTTGTTGGCTCGTCAGGTGGGTGTACCTCGTATCGTAGTGTTTATGAACAAGGTTGACTTGGTTGATGATGCTGAGTTGCTTGAACTGGTTGAAATGGAAATCCGTGAATTATTAACTTCATATGGTTTCGACGGAGATAATACCCCTATCATTCAGGGTTCTGCTACCGGTGCTTTGGCTGAAGATCCAAAGTGGGTGGCAAAAATCGATGAGCTGATGGAAGCCGTTGATACTTATATTCCTTTGCCTCCTCGTCCGGTGGATATGGCATTCTTGATGAGTGTAGAAGATGTATTCTCTATCACAGGTCGTGGTACGGTTGCAACTGGTCGTATCGAGCGTGGTCGTATTAAAGTGGGTGAAGGTATTGAGATTGTTGGTTTAATGGAAGCCCCCTTAACTTCTACGGTTACTGGTGTTGAGATGTTTAAGAAGTTGTTAGATGAAGGAGAAGCTGGTGACAATGCTGGTTTGTTACTTCGTGGTATTGAAAAGACCCAAATCCGCAGAGGAATGGTACTTTGCAAGCCAGGATCTATCACTCCGCACACTGAATTCAAAGGAGAGGTTTACGTACTGAGCAAAGAAGAAGGTGGTCGTCATACGCCTTTCTTTAACAAATACCGTCCTCAATTCTATTTCCGTACTACCGATGTAACTGGTGAAGTAACCCTGCCTGCAGGAACGGAGATGGTAATGCCTGGTGATAATATTAACCTTTCTGTGAAGCTGATTCAGCCAATCGCTATGGAAAAAGGTCTGAAATTCGCTATCCGCGAAGGTGGACGTACCGTAGGTGCCGGTCAGGTTACTGAAATTTTAAAATAAGCTCGGAAGCCTAGCTTTCACGGTTTATTTACAAATGTTTTACTACATTTGTCAACATTTCTAAAAGCTGTTCCGGTCTCCGGAATAGCTTTTAGCTTTATACGGGCATAGCACAACGGTTAGTGTAGAGGTCTCCAAAACCTTTGATCTGGGTTCGAATCCTAGTGCCCGTGCAACCTTTAGGGTTTCAAATTTTTTTTATGAATAAAATTGCCAATTATTTCCGCGAAAGTTATCAGGAACTGCTGGAAAAAGTAACCTGGCCCAGTTGGAATAACCTGCAACAAAGTACTATGATTGTGCTGGTTGCAACCATACTGATTACCGCCTTGGTTTCACTGATGGATTTTTCTAGCAACCAGTTGCTGAAATTGATTTACTCACTCTTTAAGTAAACCTTCTTATGGATACGATGGAAACCACCACTACCGTGGTAGAAAATACAGCTCCCCCTGCACCCAATACCATCTGGTATGTGTTGCGTGTGGTGAGTGGAAAGGAAAGAAAAGTGAAGGAGTATCTGGATAAGGATATTTTACGCAGTGGATGGCAAACTATCATTAAGCAGGTTTTCCTGCCCATGGAGAAAGTATATAAAGTGCAGAACGGTAAAAAAGTAATGCGCGAAAAAAACTATTATCCCGGCTATGTAATGATGGAAGTACTGGATGGTAAACTCTCCGACGATATCGTACAGCACATCAGTAATGTGAGCAATGTGATGCACTTTTTAACCGACGGAAAGGGCTCAAAGGGTAATATCGTTAAGCTCCGCAAAGCTGAAGTAAATAAAATGCTCGGTAAGGTAGATGAGATGAACGATCAGGGTGTTACCATGAGCGAGCCTTTCATTGTGGGAGAAACCATTAAAATTATTGAAGGACCATTCAATGATTTTAATGGGGTTATTGAAGATGTGAATGATGAGAAAAAGAAATTAAAGGTTACTGTAAAAATATTCGGACGTTCTACACCGGTAGAACTCAGCTATATGCAGGTGGAGAAAATCAGCTAAGCTGGCCTATTTTATTTGGAAAGCCGCCGAATTTCGGCGGCTTTTTTTTGTGGGGAATATACTCCAATTCCGTTGATGCCTTTTGGTTGATGGGGTACAATCTAACTTCTAATCATTACCCTCTTTTGCAGTATTCTCAACTTACAAATAGAAAGCTATTAGTGTGTGCGGTAACAACCAAATGCATTAAAAATAGGCCGAATTAACGCTCTCAGAAACCAGCACAAAACAGCAAAAAGTTGCAACATACTGATTCCTTTAATGATAATCAATCAATTAGCTATTTTCTGGACCTAAAAATATGCGACATGTCGTAATACTCTTTATTCTACTTTCATGTCTGGCAATTCATTAATAGACAATTGTTAATTTTAAATTTCAAACTATGCAACCTCTTTCGCAAAGAAACAGCCCCATGGAGCGATTCTTACCTGCTAATTATAAATTAAGCAGCGTATTAGTATTATTGATTGTGTTACTTATTTCTGCTTGCCAGAAAAAAATGGATGTAATAAACGATTTGTCCCCCCTTTCTCAAAAGCGCATTGAGGTTACAGAAATTAAACAATGGGTAGACAGGATTCTGCCAACGCTAATAGACCAACCAACCCTTTTATACGCGAGGGCCGAGCAATCAACAATTAACGGAAATCATTTTGTTCGTATTCCTACGACAGGTAAGGGATCAGATGGAGGATCTTTCTACTTTAAGAGGCGGCCAGATGGCAGTATGGAGGTAAACTATGTGGTACGCTTGGTTTCGGATTCTATCAAAGGAAATGGCATAGTGGGATTCGCTAATCTGGACGAAAAATCTTTTAGGGTAAATGTATATGAAAATAACAAACTTGTATTATCAAAAATCGTTCCCGACTCGCTGGGGCTATTTAATCAGGCTTTTCTTTCCTCGGCTACTCAAATAAAGAAATTTGACGCAGGTTGTGAAGTGGAGGAAGTAACTCGAATAACTCTGCCGGATGGCAGTGACTCGGTTGTATTAGTTAAGCGATTGGGGGGGGGAGGCGGTCCGAAATGTGGAAACGAATATGATAGTTTCTGGTATAAGGTAAATAAGTTTTTTAGTTTTCAGTGGGTTAAAGACTTATTTGGTGGGGGCGGTGGAGGAGCCGGAGGCGGTGGTGGAGCCGGAGGCGGTGGTGGTAATGGTGGAGGAAATTCTGGAGGTGGAGATCCCTGGGGTTTTTGGTTCTACAATTGGGGATATACAAATGGTGGCACAAGTGGAAACGGAAACGGCAATTCGGGAAGTGGGGGAAGCGGAGGTAGTGGAGGATCCTCCGGAGGGACTGGTAGTAATTGGTCACCATATAATTACGATGTACGAACATATTCTCAGAAATATTTACTGAATGTTTTAAAAAACTTATCTGCTTCTGAAGCAGATTGGCTTTCAAACAATTGTGAAGTAGCAGAGGATTTATATGCCGCATTGAGTGAGGGATCTAATACAGCAGAAGAATTGCTTGCTACTCAAATAACAGTTACCACTTTTGCGAACAACTCCAGAGTTTTCGACAAAGCTTACTTCGAACTAATTAAAGAGCATTTACAGGGCGCAAGTAATTCTGGTCAATTGAATCCTGATCCAATCTTAATGCATCTTATTTTACAGTGTGCATTAATAAGAACGGAACACCCGGAATATTCAGACACTAGAGTTATATGGGAAGCCTGGAGAGAATTAATTCAATTGGGACTAGATGTTGTTGGATTGGTTCCTGTTGTTGGTGAAATTGCTGACTTAGCTAATGGCGTAATTTATTCCCTTTATGGTGAGGGTGTAAATGCTGGGCTAAGTTTCGCTGCGGCAATACCAATTGCAGGATGGTATGCAACAGGATTAAAATTTGCTAAAAAAACAATTACTACACTTGCTGGAACAAAAACAACCCTAAAATGGATAGTACAAACAGATGGATTTATTAACTTTGGGCTGAGGGGTCAATTAAGAACAGTTCTTGGCTTGGCAAAAGGAAACTCAAAGCAGGCTCATCATATCATCCCCTGGGAGTTCTGGAAAAATGATATAATTCAAAAAGCTGCAAGAAGTAAAAAGGAATTCCACATGAACGATTTTTTGAATGGGATTCCTCTTGAAAAATCGATACATGTTGAAGGAATGGCTCATCCAGCATATAATAATAGGATCCTCGAAGAATTAGGAAAAATAAATCGAAGGTATAATTTTAATATCTCCCCGGAAGATGCAGGGAAAGAGATTGAAATTTTGATTTCCAGAATACGAAAGGCAATCATTGAAAATCCAGGGGTTAGCTTAGAACAAATTATTTTTTAAAATATTACGTAATGGACTTTTATCGAATGAGTGTATCGTCGGGTACTGATATTGGAAAAACTTTTCCTCAATCACAGGACGAAATAAATATTGTGAGCATCGAAGACATCAAACACTTTAGGAATCAAAAGCCATATATTATATTGGCAGATGATGTTGTAATGCCCGAACCAATATTGCACCCAAAAGCAATATTGACAGATTTAGTTAGCACGGTTGCTATTTCTTTGGGTCTATTGGTTAGTGAAAGATTGAAACTGATAATTGAAAAATTAACCTCCCCCTCAGAAATTCAGTTTATTTCAGTTAACCTGCACTCAAAAAAAGCGCAATTTAAATATTGGCTTTTGTGGCCATTGCAGTTTGATATGGCGTTAATTCGATACGATGTATCTGAAATATATAAAGATTCCACATTATTGGGGCCATTTGAAAAAATGCATATAAAAAGTTATCAAGAGTACCTCGATGCTTTAAAACTAATAGAAAAGAATTTCTCTCATTCGCGCGAAGGAATGGAAATTACTTCATTATTCTTTCAAGAAGGCATAAGTAAAAATTTTCTTCAAATTGAAAATGTAAAAGGGGGTATTGGTTATTTTGTTTCTGACAACTTAAAAAAACAAATTGAGTCCGCCGGGTGCACCGGGATAAGCTTTGAAAAAGTTGGCACCTGAAAACACTGTTCCCTAATTTTTTTTATGACCAGTTAAAACATCATAAATAATATGACCGAAAATCCAATTGAAAATTGGCTGTTATCAGACGCAAGGCTCAAAGAGCATATAGAGCGAATAAGTAGTTTGGCAATGTCTGAATTTGATCAAGCTAAAACTGCCTTTTACGAGCTTTCGGATTTTTACGGGCTAAAGAAATTTCCTGAAGATATAACAGAAGTGGAGTATGAGAAGTATTTAGAAACAGAGGGATCAGAACCAAGATCGGTTTTTGAAGAGGTGGGTATTGTTAGATATTTGGAGCCAAGCGAGGATCCTAGAGGCATTGTAATGGTAGCCATTTACAATATTCTTAATCGAGATCCACTTGACATTGACAATTGTGCTGAAATGCATTTTGGTAATGCAATTCCCAAGAGTTATGTAATTTATTTTACCGGTCAAGATGCAGATGCTACATTGAACTTTCTAAAAGAGGGAGAATCTTGGCATAAAGAAGGGATAAAATATGCAAGTAAAATAGTTAGATGAAAAAAGTCTGGACTTGACTGAAAATATTTATGCCATCGATTATGTGTTTCTTTACCTCGCTTTTTCTCAGAATAGTCTTCCGATACACCTATGCGGGAGGTGACTATTCTGCTCGGAGGTGGAATGTTTGTTGTAAACTGTCATTTCATTTCGCGCAATGACACTCTTTCAATTGAGCGATTCGGGAGAGTATGATAAAAACAGAATTATTTAAAAACGATGTTGATTTAAACTCCGAAGCGCAAAGTCTCCTCCTACGTCGGAAGACTTTTCGAGGAAGAAATTAACTCCTGAGAAAATCATGTTGTTTTTAAAAAATAACCCAGAAATTGTTATTTACTTAAAATCTGCTGCAGTTGGAGCGGGCGTGGCAATAATTGTTGGCACTATTGTAGAAGATTTTTTAACCGCAGGAGTAGGTATCAGCGATGATACACAATGCTTTTTATTAGGATATAAATTGATTAGAATTGCCTGGGCACTTTAATGAACGTTTATGAGTGAAATACCATTCTTTTATACTGAAATAGGGCTTCCTTACATGATAGAATCTTACAAAAGAAATGAGCAGATTATTTTGTCAGAGCAATTTGTTAAATGTGCTGATAGACAATTAAGAGACGACCTTGAAACTAAATCCAAATTGAAGGTAAGTAAACGAATACAAATGGGTTATTTGCCATCGGGGCCTCTGATTGTTGATTTAGCTTCAGGTATTTCTAAAATCCCTTACAGCATATGGATTGCTAATCATTCGAACCCTGTAGAAGTAGCCTGGAAATCCAAATCCGGAAGGGTTTACACAATGGGAGATAGCGACATTGATTGTAATGACATAGAATTTTGGTTTGAAGGCATAGATCCCGCACTTTACCTTAAGCAGCTATATCCAAAAGAGGGGCTGCCGTTTAAACTTAAGCCCCTTTCATTTGAATTAGTGATTACCCGTATTTGCCATAATTGTGTTATCGAAATGCATTTCAAAAATGATGTGCAGCAGAACCATGACCAAATTATGGATCAAATTGATACCTGTATTGATAACTTTAATCAGAAGTCTGAAAAAGCCAAAAAATTTGTTGGGGTTGTTCATAATTGGAAAAGAAATGTAAAAAATAATCAAGTGCTGATTTATGAGCTGGATTTGGGTTCTGCGGAACTAATTTTCTTCAAACATTTGCTCCATTTTTTGTCGGATTTGGATTGTTTTTCTAAGGTTGAAATTTGTTAAAACGGGCTAGCATTAACAAAACTGATATAATTTAAATTGCTGCTTCCTAAATAGGAAACATGCTGATTAGATCAGTTTGGTGTATACAAAAAATGACGTATTATTATACAAGAAAAGAAGCGTGGTTTTGTCGCATGGTGGGCCCTTCAACACAAAAGAGATTATAAACCCTTTTTAACCAAGATCTATGTTACAAGAAAACTCAAAGGGAAAATATAAATATTTACTTCTAATGATTTTATTTGTTAGCTGTAATTTGAAAAAAACAGATAATATAGTTATTGAACCCTTTTATGTAATCAACAGGATAGACTCCTTAATACATGCTAGTTTTTCCATTGAGCCAGCATATATTTATAAGGGGGATAATTTTTTAATTCATAATTTTATTCGTGGAGAACAAACAAAGGCCTATATAGATTCATTTGTAGAAAAAATAAGGGAAAAAAACTTTCCTCCTAGCTACGTGGATCACTCTTATACTTTTTACGAATATTCCTCTACAACTAACAATGAATACATTAAATTAAACCCGGACGACTTGAACACGGATGACATCGTTTATCAATATATATTTACAAAAAATGGATTGCTATCTTTCCGTGAATATAAAAACGGACATATAATAAACGAGGAGGAATAATTTAGCAGAACATCCTTATACAAGGTAACAAGGTATCTGTGATGTTGTTACACATATGGAAATAGAGGAGATTGACTTGGTATATGAAGCAATAATGATTTTATCTAACCGATGTTGATTTTTACTCCGAAGCGCAAAGTCTCCTTCCGCCAGGGCGGATCTGAAGACTTTTCGAGGAAGAAGCTAGGAACAGAATTATATAAAAACCGTGTTG
>JBAXQE010000032.1:0-11082 GCA_037131895.1 Chitinophagia bacterium
TTTTTGGTACACCTTTGCTTGCAACTGGAATTTGCAAAATAGATAAAACAGCACCACAAATTAAACGAGTGTATCACGCAAATCAGCCGTATAAATCCGGTGACACCTTGCGTTTATATACCGAAATATATCCCGATACCACTTCCATAAGTTTAGTGCAAGGGAAATGGGCTTCATTGATTGTAAACAATTGGAAAAAACTCAACGATTCACTTTATCTAAGCGAAATTCGAATAACAGAGGGTTCAACAAATATTAGAGCCATAGATGGAATACCCGTTACTATGCAGCTTACAGATGCTGCTGGAAATCTGTCACAAGTATTTACAGATACCCTTACCTATCTAAATGACAAGGTAGATGCCGTTTCTCCCAAAATTATTTCTGTAAGCGTCCCTAAATCTGGATGGTTTGCTGCTGGCGATACATTACAATGGCAAGTTAAATTTTCGGAGGCGATCGTAGTTACTAAAACTCAGAAAAATCCCTACTTATCAATTCAGATAGGGAATACTAACAAACAAGCAGCACTTAGTATACAGAACGAATCAATACTTGAATTCATCTATGTAATTAAACCCGGTGACCTTGATTCGGTAGGAATAAATTGGAAGAAAAACATTGTATTAAATGGAACAAGTATATCAGATTCTACCGGAAATCTGGCACAAGTATCCTGGGCAGATACAACCTCTATTTACACAATAAAAATTGATGGAATTGCCCCCAACATTAATAAAATTACCCTACCATCTCCCGGATGGTATCCTGCCTCTCAATGGTTGTATTTTTCTGTAATCTTTTCAGAGCCTATTTTTATAAAGGGTGATTTAAATCAAATAAAACTTCTACTGTCGGTGCAAAGCAGCCTGCAAACAGCCAGATTACTAAAAGTTGCTGGAAATCAGGTACAATTTGGCTTTCAGGTGCAGCTAGGTGCATGGGATAAAAAGGGTGTTTATCCGTTACAAATAGTATTGGAAAATTCAAATGCAATAACCGATTCAGCTGGAAATAATGCTTTGCTCAGTTGGCAAATGAACAATCAAAATACAGGTATTTATTTGGATGCTACCGGACCTAATTGGGTAGATTCAAGTTCGCTTACCGTTCCCTTTTGTTTATCAGATTCAGTGGTAAGAATTCAAACCTTGCTCAATTTTATAGATAAGGAACCAAACGAAAAAATTAAAGTTACTACTTCCTATTATTCAGGTAAAGATTCAATTAAAATAGTTACAGAAGAGATGCTATCCAACAGTTCTATATTGCAACCACAGCTTAAGATATTGATTCGGGATAAAAATAATCCAAGCAAAGACAGTTTACAAATAACTATCTCAGATAGTTTTTACAGTTGTTCCAAATGGATTTTTTTGCAGTCATTCACCCCCATTGAAAACAACACCCTCCAATCAATACCTGTTCAATGTGCAGGCGCGTCCATTCCAACCTTGCAAGCCACTTCACCTTTAGGTGGATATGGATGGT
Source organism: Chitinophagia bacterium (assembly GCA_037131895.1). Lineage (GTDB taxonomy): Bacteria > Bacteroidota > Bacteroidia > Chitinophagales > Chitinophagaceae > Sediminibacterium. Next base: position 1,492 of record JBAXQE010000032.1, read on the forward strand.
ATCAATATTTATGGGAATACGCATCCGAAGAAAAGGGTGTCTTTACCCGTTTTGGAATAAATGACACTACCCCTTTGTACAATTTGGCACCCATAAACCGGTCCTTGTGGATTAGAAGAAAAGTAGTATCGGGGCCATGCGTAAGCTATACTAATCCAAAGCTGATTGCAATAAAAGGCGAAGGCTTGTGGCGCGGAAAAAACTCTTCTAATTGGAATGATGCCAGTAATTGGTGTATTGAAAAAATTCCAACAGAAAATATATCCGTAACCATACCAGGGGGAACCCCATTTTCGCCGGTTCTTTCCCTAAAGGGCCTTTGCGACACCCTACAATTACTATCCGAAGGCATTTTATGTATTAAGGGTGAATTAGGTATTCATAGCATCTTACAAAGTCCTGCATCAGCCATACTAGCTTCAGATGGCACTATCAGATTAATAGGAGACGAGCCTCAAATTCTTTCTGGCAAACATTTCCAGCAACATACTATCGGATTCATAACCATACAAAACCAACAGGGTGTTTCCCTAATTGATTCAATGGTAATTGCTAAATCGTTATCTATTCAACAGGGATATGTAATTACCGATTCAACATTATGGATGAATAACAACGCTGTTGTTGGGCCATCCTCGGATGGAAGTTTTATACGTGGTAAGGTTAATACCCGCGTATTACTGGATAATAATAAACGACAATACATATTTAGTAGTCATCCATTTTCTAATCCCCAACCGCTATCTATACTAGCCAGTCAAGTAAGTATTACGGGTAACAAACAATCAGATCCTCTCTTCGCCCCCACTCCTCTTCAACTTCCATCTGCATTTAAGTTGATCAGCGCAACCCAAGAGGGAGATAGTCTGGGTAAATTAAATTGGATGCCATTTACTTCTTTACAAGGCAATGGTGAAAATATCTGGAAGCACGCTGAAGGAATACGGTGGCTATTCAGAGGCAATAAAGGCAGGGGTTTAGATGATCAAACCGCCTGGCTGCAAGAAACAGCTTATCCCATCGAACCGGTTTTACTCGAATTCTCAGGAGAGCTGAATTGTGGAGAGCAAGTGATTCAATTTCCCGATTCAGCTGTAAGTTACCAACTAGTGGGCAATCCCTATCTATGCAGTATTGATATGACTACTTTACAGATTTCCGATAGCATTGCCCCGCATTATTGGGTATGGAATCCTCTACAAGGAAAATCAGGCGGATATACCTGCCATTTATTTAGGGAGACCACTCTTATTCCCCCTTATGGTACTTTTTTAATACGATTACAAGGGATGCACCAGCATCAGCTATTAATCAGTGAAAAATCTAAAGTACCCAACCCGGAATATTATTCGGGAAACAATATCAATGAATCGCTTCAACAGATGACATGGAAATTATACCAGGATAGTATTTTTTACGATCAGGTATCCATCCGGGAAAATCCGAAAGCCTATAATGGTTTTGACTGGCTGGATGGCGAAAAAATAAAAAATCCCTCACATAACATGTATACAGAAACCTATAACGGACAACCACTTTCAATCGATCAACGCTCCATCAATTCAAAAAGTTATATTCCATTGGTAATGGAGAAACTACCAGCCGGCAGGTATGCTTTACATCTTTCACAACTGGCATTGAATCCAGATAATAAATTATACTTTATAGATAATTACACCCAGCAAATGAATCCGCTTCAGCGGGATACTATTTATCTTTTCGAAATAAATTCAGATAGCTTAAGTATTTCACGAAATAGGTTTTTGATTGCCGGAAAAGACCCATTACAAACTGGCCAGAGCTTATTAGAAATTTATCCACTTAACATTTGGCCAAATCCTGCAATGGATTATCTGCAAATCAAATGCAGTGTATGGCCTGAGGGAATGGTAACTGTGCTTATCAATGATTTTTCAGGAAGCACCATCCGCCAAACACGCAGCAGTTTTAACTCGAATGGTAAATTACAAATTCCTGTAAATGATATTCACCCCGGAACTTACACCATTGAAATCAGGAATACGAATAGCTTATATCGAGCTTCCGGTAAATGGATTAAACAATAAACGCAGCAACTCAATAATTAACCGGGAAAAGCCATCCACGGGTATCTGGAACAATCTGATCGCGAATGTTGTTGATGTTTATCTTTAATAGCGGGGCAACTTCCCACTGGGTTGTATCAAATTGAATGGTATAATCACGATACGAAAGTTGTTGTATCATTGCGATGGTAGCGGCCGTTCCTGTTCCAAAAATTTCTCGCAATGTGCCGGCCTTATGTGCTGAAATCACTTCATCAATTTGAATTGGCCGCTCCTCCACCTGGTATCCCATATCTCTCAATACCTGAATCGCACTATCTCGGGTAATGCCGGCCAAAATAGTTCCCTCTTCCAGTGAGGGCGTAATGGCAGTATTACCAATTAGGAAAAAAACATTCATAACGCCCACTTCCTGCAAATATTTATGCTCAAATGCGTCCGTCCACAAAACCTGATCATATCCGGCTTTTCTGGCAATGGAAGTAGCCAACATACTTCCGGCATAATTACCTGCATTTTTAGAAAATCCTACCCCACCTGGGGCTGCCCGGGTATATTTTTCTTCAACATAAATCTTCAGCGGCTCCACGTAGTACGGTCCGGAAGGGCTTAGGATAACCATAAACTTGTAGGTTTCGGATGGCTTAACCCCAATTACCGGATCGGTAGCTATCATAAATGGCCGGATGTATAAAGAATATTCAGGAGTTGCCGGAACCCAAGCCTGGTCTAACTGAATCAACTGTCGCATTCCCTCCACAAACAAATTTTCGGGTACTTCGGGCATCTCAAGACGAGTTGCTGATAGGTTAAAACGTTTCCAATTTTCCTCCGGTCTGAATATGGAAATTTTTCCGTCGGCTGTTTTATAAGCTTTTATACCCTCAAAAATAGCCTGACCATAATGAAATACTGCAGTAGCGGGTGATAGTTGTAATGAACTGTAAGGTCGAATTTGGATATTTGTCCACTCCCCATTGATAAAATCTGCTTCCAGCATATGATCGGTAAAAAACTTACCGAAAGGCAGGTTATTCCAATCAATTTGATGTAAACTAGATTTTTCAACATGAGTAATCTTTATAGTCTCAACAGCTTGCATACCCTTATTTTTGTGCAAAGAAACAAAAAAATAAAAGCTAACGAGCGTTATTTTTCAATTATTTACTCTTTTATGGCATTACCGGCATTTTTACTGGCCTCTTATTATAAAAATAAGTTGGTTATTCGACGCGAAAATAAAGCGGCTTACCCTTCAGCTGCTGCACAAACCCAGCAGGTTCCAGCAACCGAAAACAGATGGTATTTAGGAGAAAATAAAAAACAGGTTACGATAGTAGTAAATCAGTCTTCAATTGCCTTTCTTACCGACGAGCAATTTGTTTTACTTGCCGGTGTGTTGAAAGCCTGTAAATTGAATATGGCAGATGTAGCCATTGTGAACCTTGGCAATGGTGCTAAAAATTTTACACAACTGCAACAAACCTTGAATACAAGGTTTCTATTACTTTTTGATGTGGCTACGTCTACAATCGACTTACCTTTCTCCATCCCACTTTATCAGTTACAATCTTACGATCAATGCCAAATTTTACAGGCGACCGCTTTAAATTATATGCTAGGAGAAGGAACAGCAGCCAAGGATGAAAAAATGAAACTTTGGAACGGCTTGAAAAAAATGTTTTCCCTATAATCAGTTTGTATGCACCTTCCCATTCCTCTCCTATTTGCCAGTAACAACTTACATAAAGCTGAAGAGATTAGAAGTATTGCAGGCTTAACCTGTAAGATAATTACACTACGGGAGGCAGGTATTGAAATTGATATTCCAGAACCACACCCAAGTTTTCACGACAATGCACTTGAAAAATCGAGAACGATTTATCAATTAACCCATAAAAATTGTTTTAGTGAAGACAGTGGTTTAGAGGTGCCCGCATTGGGGGGAGCCCCAGGGGTACGAAGTGCCCGGTATGCACATGACAAAGCAACTGATGAAGAAAATATTGAAAAGTTATTACAAGAAATGAAGGAGCTTGGAGACAGAACTGCCTATTTTAAAACGATTATTTCATTACAATTCGAAGGGGGCGAATTTTTTTTTGAGGGGGAATGCAGTGGTCAAATCCTACTACAAAAAAAAGGTTCAGCAGGTTTTGGTTACGATCCGATTTTTGTTCCGAACGGCAGTACGCTTAGTTTTGCTGAAATGAGCAGTGCTGAAAAAAATCAGTTTAGTCACAGAGAAAAAGCCGTTCGGAAAATGCTTTCATTTTTACAAAGCAAATAAAAAGACTTAGCTGTTCCAGATTCTCCAGCTTTCATTTGCCTGCTCAATTAACATTTCCCAACCGTTTTGGAAACTAGTTCCTCTTTCCTTTCCCATTTTTATAAATCTAGTTTCAGCTGGATTATATACCAAATCGTATAAGTGGTGTAAGGGAGTTAATTGATCATAGGGTATGGGGGGGCAGTCATCTACCTGTGGAAAAGTACCCAAGGGGGTTGTATTAATGATGAGTGTATGTGTTGCTAGCATCGATTCCGTTACATCTTGGTAAGCAATGCTAGCTTGCCCCGCTGAACGCGACACCAACTGATAAGAGATGTTGAGTTGTTGTAAAACATACCCCACAGCGGCCGAAGCGCCCCCTGTGCCCAGCACCAGTGCGTGTTGATGTTGGGGTTGGAGAAAGGGGAGTAACGACTGTCGGAAACCAACTACATCTGTATTATACCCAATTAAACCGCCTTCCGTAATTTGGATACAATTACAAGCACCAATCGCTTCAACTACCGGACTAATGGAAGTTAGGTAGGGGATAATTGCCTTTTTATAGGGAATAGTAACATTAATACCTTGCAGATCTGGATATTCTTGCAAGAGTTTGGGAAACTGGCTAATCTCACTGATTGGGAAATTTTCGTAAGCACAATCCAGTGTATTTTCATTTTCAAATTTTTCTGAAAAAAATTTTTTAGAAAAAGAATGCGACAATGGAAACCCAATCAGTCCAAACCTACGCATAGCTATTTTTTGTCGAGATAAAGATCAAATGTATCTCCCCGCAAACCAATTCGCATAGCTTCCAGCGGAATAATTTCATGAGGAGAAATATTTCCCAAATTCACGTTACATCCAATCAATTCAAGAAAATAAAGCTGTTGGGCTTTTTGAGGTGCTTCCCAAATAATTTTTTCGGCTGGTATTTGGGTTAATATTTCCTGTACCAGTCCTTCTCTTACTTCTCCCGAGCCTCTGTAAATACCCACATTACCAGCTTCTCTTGCTTCGGCTATAACATAAGTTGACCCAGCTGCTAGTTCTGCCCGCATCAGTTCAATCCATTTATAGGGAGGAATGATATGTGCAGCATCTTTACTACCAACTTCGCTTAAAACGGTAAAATGTTTGGTCAATTTTTCTATGTACCCACATTTTTCAGAATGGGGAATACTGATAGATCCATCGCTAACTTCTACATGGGTAATTCCATAGTCTTTACAAACGGCTATAAAATCGTCAAATTGGTTTCTGATGAGAAATGCTTCAAAAAGCGTTCCGCCAAAATAAATGGGCATTTGATGCTGATGATATACATTTATTTTTTCTCTTAGGTTAGGGGTAACATAAGAAGTTCCAAAACCTAGTTTAAGCAAATCGGTATGCGGGTTACCCACACTCAAAAATTGTTCTACCTCCGGGATACTCAGTCCCTTATCCATTACCATAGTAACTCCCGAAACCCTTGGCTTAGGAGTTCTCTCAGGCATTTGTGTTAAATGAAAATTCATATTAGTTGCTTTTCAGGCGCAAAATAATGTAAACAGCGCATTAAAAAACGGTCAGGGACGATTATCCCCCTTTCTTTTTAGTCATTTTTTTATGTCGGGCCATAAGGTCCACCACTTGCAAATTGCGAAGTATGGATGGATTCAGGTCGATAAATTTTTTCAAATGCCGGGGTGCTTTTTGCATGGCTGTTTCTAGTTGTATCAATGCTTCTTTCGTTCTACCCAACGAAAAGAGTGCTGTACTATAATAATAAAGAAAAATGGGTTTTCCATCCGTTGCCCTGGAAGCTTGTAAACTGGTTGCCAACATTTCTTCCAGCAACTCGGCTAACAACTGGCATTTTAATAAAGATTCCCATCCGGCCACATTACGGGGCTTTTGATGAACCACAACGCCAAAATACTGTAACGCCTCTTTAAAATTACCCAAATGCAAATAACATTCACCCATTGCCAGATTGTACTCTGCTATTTTTCTATGGATGCGCATTGCATTTTCTAAGTGCTTTAATGCGCTGCTCCATTGCAGATCTAGCATGTACGTTACAGCAATTTTATAATGCAGCTTGCTATCGTCTGAATTTAAGTGCACTGCTTTTTTATAATGAAAGCGGGCTTGCGCGTAATTTCCCATTTTATGATAGCAATGACCAATGGCTTCATAAATTACTTCCTCAGGACGATTCAACTCCAACACTTTTTCTAACACTTCAATTGCCTCTTTGTACTTTCGCAATCGAAGGAAGGCGTCACCCATATTTCGATAGGCATAATCAAACTTCTCATCAATGGCAACTGCATACTGGTAGGCATCTATGGATTTTTCGTACAACTTCAACCCCTGATAAGCAGCAGCCAAATTAAACCAAGCCAACTCACTAAATGGGTGATCTTCAATAATACGCTGATGCAATGCGATACTTTCATCATTTCTGCCAGTAAAGTCGGTCCAGAAACAAATTTTATACAGGGCTTCTTCATTTAATGAATCCTGTTCTAGAATTAGCTTTAAGCAATCAAACACTTTGTCGAATTCCTCATAATCATCATATACATCCGCTAGTTCGAATAACAAATCGAGCCGCTCCTCCCCAGAAAATAAATACAATGCCTCTTCTAACAGGGCAACCGCTTTGGTGGGCTGATCGAGTGCCAGATAGGCATCCGTTTTTAATATGTATAAATTTATATCGGTAGCATCATACAGTGATGCGGTTTCCAATACCGCTAAAGCCTCTTTGTATTTGCGGGTAGCCAATAACAAATCCGCTTTTTTTATCATAAGTTGCGAGGAATAAGGAAATTGCTGTAAACCCATTTCTGAAGCCTCCAAAGCTTCTACCAATTGTTCGCTTTCATCATAATAATCTATAATTCGCTCAAAATCGTCTTCCTCAAAATATGGGTGCTGACGCCCCTGAAGCAATTGACGATATTGTTTCAGCAATTCTTTAAGCGATTCCCGGTCTTCGCGGTGTGGTTTTTCTTTCATTTTGCCGAGGTTTATACAATATAGGCCGTTTTTTGAAAGAAAAATGGACTTTTTTTGAACATTTACACATTGTTAACGGTTAGTTAATAAAATATTTTTGTGCAATTATTTAGAAATGCGTAGTTTTGTTCTAATGAAAAGCCTAAATCCTCTTTCAAAGGTCCTATTTATATCCCTACTACTGGGAGTACAGGTGACTTATGCGGCTTTTACGCTAACAGGTTTAACGGACGAAAAGTCTAAAAACGCTAAATATTCTCTTCGCACTTTAAGTAATCTTTCCAATAAAGGTCTTAGTTATTCTGCCCTTCGTTATGGAATGCCTTTCAAAGGAAGTCAGACCTTCAACTTTACTCGTCAAGGAAGTTTATTAGAATCTAATTCGATGATGCGCTTTGGTATGGGTAATACCACTTACATTTATTCTTATCATGTAAAGTTGAAAGCCCCCAAATTTAAAACGCCCTCTCCCGAAATTCGTTAATACACGAATTTTCTTTCTACCTCTCTGCACTTAATATTTACTCGAAATTAGCGTAGACTAATACTTTATTTTCCATAACTATTTATCCAGTATGCGATAACCCGAAACCGGAATATCAAACCGGGAGGCGGCAACCGGACTAAAACTGATGCGGGTAGCGGTATATTTTACAGATCGATTGGCTTGTTTCACTTCATACTCTAATACAAAACCTGGTATATCCTTAAAGACGTAATCAAATTCCCGAACTGATGGAGCAATATTGGTTGTATAAAAGATGCGATATTCCGTTCCATCTTTCTGTAAGATGGAAGCCATTTTACAATCATACCCGATGATGGTTTTGGTTGCAGATTGATAGGTTATTTTCAAGCTATCAAACTTCTTATTTTCCGATATCCAATCAGCTGGCAGAAGGCGTGTAATAAATTTATTCGATCCCAATACCCTTAAAACCACAGCCTGCTGGTTTGCCTTGTCGTAAATTAGGGATTGAAAAAATCCGATCCCTTCTACATCTACTCTGGCATCATTCCCTTTAATAAAAACTTTTTTAGTTCCCCAGTTTCCGTTGGCTTTATTCACCTGAAGGGAAGTATCCGGTTGAAAGGAATATTCGAGCGTACATTCGGCTATAATTCGCTGCGCATATAACCCCTGAGGAAGCACCAGTGCAGCAAACAGCAAATACTTTACGAAAGTTCGGTTCATGCGCATTGGAATTTTAGGGGCCGGAACCAGCCTATTGCTACTTTTTTTTGCCGTCTGTTTTAGACTTTAAATCTTGTATCTTTTTTTGGCTTTCCAACATTTCATCATAGCGTTCCTGCCATTTACTCTTCTTTTTGGGAGCTTTTCGTTTCAGGTCAATATCTGCCAGAATCTTATCGTGGTTAATGATATAGTGCTGGATAACATATTGCAACAAAAGGGTGATAATGTTAGATACCGTATAGTACCAAGTTAAGGCAGCCGGAAGCTTATTGAATATAAACAACAACATGAAAGGAAATATATAGGGCATGTACTTCAGGGCAGGGTTATCCTGAGTGGGCGTCATAGCCATATTATAGATAGAAATCAAAAAGCTAGTTAGTACTGCCGTAATTGTAAACAAACTCACGTGATTACCATAAGCAGGTATTGTAAAAGGCAGATTGAGAATAGAATCATAAGTAGAAAGATCGTGGCTCCACAGAAACGACTGACCACGCAATGCGATGTTTGAATTAAAAAAACTATAGAGGGCAAAGAAGATAGGTATCTGCAGTAAAGCGGGAATACAGCCTCCCAAAGGATTAACGCCAGCTTCTCTAAACAACTTCATTTGCTCTACGGCAAAACCTTGCTGATCTTCCCCGAATTTCTTTTTTAAGCCATCCAACTCGGGCTTAAGCACCTTCATTTTTGCACCACTCAAATAACTGGTATAAGTAAGTGGAGAAGTAACCAAACGGATGAATAAAGTTAACAACAATACCACCCATCCGTAATTGGATACCAAGCCGGCAAAAAAGTTGAACACGGGCAGGATAATGTACTTGTTGATAGGGCGAACAAACGAGTACATATCTCTACCCAGGTTTACTATTTTCTCCATTTCGGGTGCCTGCTTGCTTAACAAAGCAAAATCGTTGGGCCCATAATACAATTTAAGTGGAAGTATCAACTGACCCTGATTATCGGCAGCAGCCTGTAAAACCACTTCGCTGGTTGCCAAATTGCTGGTTGAATCTGTTTTTCTTTGCCAATGGATTTGTCCACTTTTAAATGGC
>JBAXQE010000033.1:0-9473 GCA_037131895.1 Chitinophagia bacterium
AAAGAGCGCTGCCGGGCAAAATTGATATAGGCTTCATCCACCACTACCAGTCCGGAAAAATTATTCAAAACGGTTTCTATGTCTTCCAGATTCATCAGATTGCCCGTGGGGTTATTGGGAGAGCATAGCCAAATGATTCGGGTATCAGCATTTACCAATTGCTCAATATGAGCCAGATTCAGTTGGTAATCGGGTAACAGCGGGGCTTCCTGAATAGCAACGTTATTGATATTGGCACTAACTTGGTACATGCCATAGGTGGGTGGACAAATAATAGTATTGCTTACTCCAGGCTCGCAGAAGCAGCGAAATAATACATCAATACATTCATCACTTCCATTCCCCAAAAAAATATGTTCGGGAGCGATGCCCTTGATTGCTGCTATTTTATTGCGTAATTGAACGTGGTGGGGATCGGGATACCGATTGTACCATTTGGTTAACGGAGACCCGAGGCTGTTCTCATTGGCATCTAAAAATACCTTGGCCTCGCCACTAAATTCATCGCGGGCAGAGGAATAGGGTTTTAGTAGTTGAATATTCTTCCGGGTAATTCGGTTCAAATCAAACTGCATAAAAAATATTTACGATTCCAATTGAGTGGTTGTATTATTTAATCGGATAGCCACCGCCTGCGCATGTGCCTGTAATCCTTCTGCCATCGCCATTTCCATAACAGTGGGTGCTAGGGAAGCAATGCCCTCTTTAGTAAGTTGTTGAAAGGTTATTTTCTTTACAAAACTATCTACACTTACTCCGCTGTAAGCCCTTGCAAACCCATTAGTAGGTAGTGTATGATTGGTACCACTGGCATAATCCCCCACGCTTTCGGGGGTATAATTACCTAAAAATACCGAGCCCGCATTCATAACCCCGGCTGCCAGTTCTTCGGGTTGTTGGCAAGCAATTATCAGGTGTTCGGGTGCATAGGCATTTACTAAGGCCAACGCATCTTGCTGGGTAGTTACCACAATGGCCCGACTGTTCTCCAATGCTTTTTGCGCCAGCTCCCTTCTTGGCAACTGCAACAATTGTTCAAGCACTGCTTGTTTTACTTTATCGGGTAGTGTAGGGTCGGTTGTTACGAGTAATACTTGACTGTCGGCACCGTGTTCGGCCTGACTTAACAAATCGGCCGCAACCCAATTGGGATGGGCGGTTTCATCGGCCCAAACACAAACCTCACTGGGGCCAGCGGGCATGTCGATGGCGATACCCGCGAGTTGGGCCAACTGTTTAGCAGCCGTTACATATTGATTACCGGGTCCGAAAATTTTATATACGGCTGGTATAGATTCGGTTCCATAGGTTAATGCCGCAATGGCTTGCACACCCCCTACTGTAAATATGCGCTGAATGCCCACTTCGGCGGCAGCGAATAAAATGGCCGGATGCACTTTACCAACTTTGCCGGGAGGGGTGCACATAACTACTTCGCGGCAACCGGCTATTTGCGCTGGAATGCCCAGCATAAGGATGGTAGAAAATAGAGGTGCCGTGCCTCCGGGAATATAAAGACCTACTTTTTCTATACCCCGCACTTTGCGCCAGCAGGTAATACCTGGTTGGGTTTCAATGGGAGCTTCCTCGTGCAACTGGGTAGAATGAAAGCGGCGAATATTCGTGGCCGCTTGACGGATAGCTTGCTGTAAAGCAGGACTCACTTCATTTGCAGCAGCGGTGATGGCTTCCTTGCTAATTTCTATTGCTTGTAAAGTTGCCCCATCAAATGTTTGGGTAAATTTTCTCAGCGCATCATCACCCCCCAGCTTTACCTCCTGCATAATCGCACGCACTTGATCGAATAAATTACTGGCATCTACGGCAGGTCGCTGAAGCAGCGAATTCCATTCAGCAGGGGGCGGATTGATAAAGGTTGTTAACATACAATAGAATTATACAATAGATTTATACAATCATTTTCTCGATAGGAACTACCAGAATCCCCTGAGCCCCTGCATCGCGCAGTTGCTCGATGATATTCCAAAAATCATTTTCATTTAATACACTGTGCACACTGCTCCAGCCGGGTTCGGCTAAGGGCAATACGGTAGGGCTTTTCATACCCGGTAAAAGCGATAAGATAGTGTCCAACCGATCGTTGGGGGCATTGAGCAAAATGTATTTATGATTGCGGGCTTTTTTTACTGAGCGTATGCGGAATAACAATCGTTCTAGCAACGCTTCTTTTTCGGCGGGTAAGCCGGCATTTTTAATCAGCACTGCCTGCGATTGTAAGATGGTGGTTGTTTCTCGTAGTCCATTCATAAACAAGGTAGACCCACTGCTCACCAAATCGCAGATGGCATCTGCCAATCCGATACCGGGGGCAATTTCAACACTGCCACTGATTTCGTGAATGTCAGCAGTTACGCCCTGACTTTTCAGGTAATCTCCCAAAATAACCGGATAGCTGGTAGCGATTCTTTTGCCTTCCAAATCGGCGACACCGGTAAAGCTATCTCCTTTTTTGATGGCAAGGCTGAGTCGGCACTTCCCAAAACCCAGGGGCTCGCAGGAAACCACTTTTTTCTTTTTTTCTAACACCACGTTTTCGCCCACAAAACCGATATCGGCTACATTGTCCTCCACATATTGGGGAATATCATCATCCCGCAGAAAATACAGTTCCAACGGAAAATTGCCGGCATCCGCCTTTAATTTATTTACGCCATTGGTAATGTCGATACCACATTCTTTTAGCAGACGCATCGAATCGTCGTGTAAGCGTCCGCTTTTTTGGATGGCCAGGGTTAGTTTCATAATAAAAAATTCAATGAATAATTTGCAGGGATGCCTAACTGAAACACATAAAAAAGGCCTACCCGTAGGTAAGCCACACATGTTGTATTTTAAACACTACACCGTTGCTTACCCGTTGGGCAAGAATACATGATGGTGTATGTGTAAACAGATATTCATTTGCCCTGCAAAGGTACAAAAAAATCAGAAATCGCCAAATAATTCACCGGGCGCGCATCCGAAACAATTTATTATCTTGCTGAAACTAAAGCAATTATATGCGAATTTTCCAACTATTGTTTCCCCTCCTATTTTGTGCCGTAACCCTTAGCGCACAAACGAAACCCCTAAAATTGGTTTGGAGTGATGAGTTCTCCTATAAAGGATTACCCGATCCCAACAAATGGGCCTATGATACCGGCAACCACGGATGGGGCAATCATGAATGGCAGAACTACTTAATGAATAGTCTTCCCAATGCACGGGTGGAAGATGGCCATTTGCGCATCACTGCCATCAAAAACGGACCGGGTGAAAAAGACTATACCTCCGCCCGCCTGGTAACCCGCGGTAAAGCCGATTGGAAATATGGTCGCATTGATGTGCGTGCTAAATTACCCAAAGGATTGGGCACCTGGCCTGCTATCTGGATGCTTGGGAGCCACCAACCCCTACAATGGCCAGATGATGGGGAAATAGATATTATGGAGCATGTTGGTTACGACCCCACCATTGTGCATGCATCTACCCATTGTAAAAAATACTATCACTCGATTGGTACCCAAAAAACCGCCACCATTCCCGTGCCCGATTTCAGTGATGCCTTTCATGTGTATTCTGTAATTTGGACAGCAGAAAAAATAACCATATTAATTGACGACAAACCCTATTTCAATTTTACCAATGAACATAGCGGACGGGAAGCCTGGCCCTTTGATGAGCCGGAATACCTGCTGCTGAATATTGCCGTAGGTGGTGATTGGGGTGGACAAAAAGGCGTAGACCCCAAAGTGTTCCCTTGCAGTATGTTAATCGATTATGTTAGAGTATATCAATAAACCCCATTTAATTGTTATGAAAAAACTTACCCTTTCTATTGCAGCGCTTGCTATTAGTTTACTGGTAGTACATGCACAAGACAACAATGTATACCAGGTACCGCCCAAAGAAATTGCGGATATGCTGTTGGCAAAACCTACCCCGGCTGTTCGGATAGACAGCAAGGCCAACTGGATGTTGTTGAGTGAGCGCAACTCCTACCCCGGTGTAGAAGAGTTAGGTCAGCCCGAACTAAAAGTTGCCGGACTGCGCCTGAATCCCAATAATTTTTCGCAGAGTCGTCAGAATTTTGTGAACAGCTTTCTGCTGAAGCAAATCAAAACGAACAAAGAAATGATGGTGTATGGATTACCCAGTGGATTACTGGCTGGTAATATCAGCTGGAGCCCATCAGAAACCAAAGTAGCTTTTACCCATACCTCAAATGCACGGGTAGATTTGTATGTGATTGATATTGCTTCTCAGCGGGCTACTAAGATTAATAAGTTACCACTGAATACAACCCTAGGAAGCCCTTATATATGGATAGACGACCAGTCCATTTTATATAAAGCAGCTACCCAACCTGCATCGATGGCACCGCAGAAACCCATTGTTCCCAAGGGGCCAACCATTCAGGAAAATCTGGGCAAATCGGCCCCCAGCGTAACGTATCAAGATTTGATCAAATCTCCGCACGACGAAGCGCTATTTGAATTTTATACAACCGCCCAGTTGGTATTAAATAAAAACGGAGTAGAAACCAATCTAGGCTCGCCGGCAATTATCAGTAGCTTTTCGGTTTCACCCGATAGAAATTATCTGATGCTGCGGACCCTTAAAAAACCATTCTCGTATTTAGTTACTGCGGGTGGATTTCCTTCTACGGTATCCATTACCGACTTGAGTGGCAAAACCGTGAAAGTTTTAGCAGAACTGCCTTCAACAGAAGCCACGCCTAGTGGGTATGATAACACCCAGCCTGTTCCGCGTGGATTCGATTGGAGAGACGATCAAAAAGCCACGGTAATTTGGGCGGAAGCGCTAGACAGTGGCATTATGAAAAAACAAGTACCCTTTCATGATGCTGTGTATTCCTTGTCGGCCCCCTTTACCGGAGCACCTGTTACCTTGTTTAAAACCCAATACAGATATAGTAGCACTACCTGGGGAGATTCAACAGTGGCGCTGGTTCGCGAAGTGTTGCGTTCAAAACAAATCGCACGGGTAAGCAAACTGAACAGCAAAACCGGCAGTATCGAAGTATTGTACGAAAGAAACCTGACCGATGCCTATAATAACCCCGGCGAACCGGTTTTAACCCGCAATAGTTTCGGGCGGCCGGCGATACAGTTAACCGATAATGGAACACAGATTTTAATGAACAATACTACAGGATCATCCGCCAAGGGTGATTTGCCCTTCCTGAGTAAATTCGATATGGCTACCAAGAAAAATAATATTGTATGGCGCTGCCAAGAAGGGGTATTTGAAATGGTAGAGGAAGTGATTGATGCCGACAAACTGGTATTGCTAACAAGAAGAGAATCTCAAAAAGAAGTACCCAATTATTGGATTAAGAATTTAATAGCCCGCATTGCCGATGTGCAGTTGACCCAGTTCGCGAATCCTTATCCGCAATTGGATGGGGTGTTAAAAGAAAAAATCAGTTATAAAAGAGCCGATGGGGTAGATTTAACCGGCGATTTATATCTACCAAAGAATTACGACAAAATGAAAGATGGTCCGCTACCCGTAATCCTGTGGGCCTATCCTAGAGAATTCAACTCAGCGGCAGATGCTGCGCAAGTAAGGGGAAGCCGCGACCGGTTTACTACCCTTAGTTGGGGATCACCGGTATTTTATGTAACGCAGGGATATGCTGTGTTAGACAATGCCGAAATGCCCATTGTAGCCACCAGTGCCGACAAAAAACCCAATGACGATTTTATAGCCCAACTCAAACTAAATGCCGAAGCGGCAATTAATAAGCTGGCCGATATGGGCGTGGGCGACAGAAACCGCGTGGGGGTTGGCGGACATAGTTACGGTGCATTTATGACCGCAAACTTGTTAGCACATACCAATTTATTTAAAGCAGGCATCGCCCGCAGTGGTGCTTACAATAGAACCCTTACGCCTTTTGGATTTCAGAATGAAGAACGTACTTACTGGCAGGCGCCTCAGTTGTATTACGAGATGAGTCCTTTCAGCTATGCCAATCAAATCAAAACCCCTATCCTGCTGGTGCACGGAGAAGCGGATGACAATACCGGAACTTACCCGATTAATAGTGAGCGTTTATTTGCCGCCATTAAAGGGCATGGCGGAACAGTTCGATTTGTGTATTTACCCTATGAAGCGCATGGGTATCGGGGCAGGGAGAATTTATTACACCTTTTGTGGGAGCAGAATGAGTGGCTGAATAAATATGTAAAAGGCGCCAAAAAATAATTGTCTATGTAGCAATAAAAAAAGGGTGTACGCCAGAGGCGTACGCCCTTTTTTATTTGAAAGAAGTACCTATTATTTATTTTTCTTCTTACCCGACTTCATTTTAACCCAACGAGCCAGTGGAGCCATACGCGCCCGATTAAATACCAGGGTATCATTTACCAACACATAGCTATCGGTGTTAGATAATACCTGCATCAAATCCGACTCGATGGTATTTTCATCTACACAAGCCATACGGGTAGAACCCATCGCAGAGAATTTAATGCGGTTACGTGTATCCAATTCATAGCTGCCAAAAAACTGATTGCAGCCATTATTACCAGCAACCTTACGAGCGCTATCGAATTGGATAAAAGGTGTTTTAGCTGGCTTACCAAGTGCCGAAATAGGCTGACCATTTAATTCAACCAGTTGCCATTTTTTTAATAACTTTTTGCTGATCAGGGTGGTATCGAATGAACCCGCAGCAAGATTGTTATCAGCATTCACTGAAGGAACTGAAGTGAAACTCCATAAACCTAAAGACAATAAAACCAAAAAGGAAAGCTTTTTCATGATTAAAAATTTTGGGAAAGATAAATAATTTCAGCTAATGATTTCATCCCTTAACAGGATCATCACATAGCGGCTTTTTTATAAATGCTACCAAACACAGCCCTGAACCCACTCTATCAAATCTACAACCCCTAAAATCCCCCCCTGATTTCAGAGGCGTAGCCTCCCCCCAGATCAAAGAGGCGTAGCCTCGAAAAATATCTCACCAACGGATTTTAATCCGTTGTTCGGGAAAGAACATCCCATTTCCCATCCCAAATCAAAGAGGCGTAGCCTCGAAAAATATCTCACCAACGGATTTTAATCCGTTGTTCGGGGAAGAAGATTTCATATCATATCCCACCCCATATCCCATCCCAAACCCAACTCATCTTTTTTTCTTACCTTAACCCAATGAAAAAATATCTACTCGCAGCATTAATCTTATGCAGCAGCACTTTATCAGCACAACATTTTTATCTATTTGCCGGCACCTACACCAGTAATGGCAGTAAGGGCATTTACGTATATGATTTTGATGCCGCCACCGGAAAAGTGGCACTGATCAGTAATACCGATAGTGCCGATAACCCCTCCTATCTCTGTATTTCCCCCGATGGAAATTTTGTGTATGCCGTAAATGAAGTGAGCCGGCAACAAAGTGGCCTAGTAGCAGCCTATCGCTTTAATAAAAACAATGGCACCCTGCAATTGATCAACCGGCAATTGAGTGGGAGTGAAAATCCTTGTCATATATCCATCACCAATGATGCCAAATGGTTAATGGTGGCTAATTATACGGGGGGTAGTTTATCTGCCCTGCCTATTGCAGCCGATGGCAGTGTGCAAGCTTTGCAGCAGCATATTATTCATACGGGCAAAAGTGTGAATGAGCAACGACAAGAAAAAGCCCATGTACATTCGGTGTTTTTTAGTCCAGACCAGCAATACTTGCTCACCCCCGATTTGGGTACCGACCAGGTAAGTATCTATAAGTTTAACGGTGCGGCATCCATGCCCCTTACCGAGGCAAATCCTCCCTATGCCGCCAGTGCCCTGGGAAGTGGACCTCGGCACCTGGAATTTACTGCCAATGGCAAGTATGCCTATGTGGTAGAAGAGTTAACTGGCACTGTAACGGCTTATTCGTTTAAAAAAGGGAAGATGAAAAAGTTGGCTACCTATGCCGGTCACCCCGCTGGCGCTACTACGCAACATGGAAGTGCTGATATACATCTATCCCCCGATGAAAAATTTTTGTATATGAGTAATCGTGGAAATGAAAATACGTTGGCGATTTTTTCAGTGGATGCTAAAAATGGATTACTTACCCCTGCCGTTATCACGCCTACTTTAGGCGACCATCCCCGCAATTTTTTAATCGACCCTACCGGGCAATTTATTTTGGTGGGCAATATGAAGAGTAATGAAGTGGTGATATTTCAGCGAAATCAGGTAACCGGACAACTTACCCCGCACCAACGATTTGCAATCCCTAGCCCTGCCTGTTTAAAAATGTTAGCTAGATAAGTACAAGGCAGCGTACCCCAAAAAGACCGAAAGCCCGCACAAGGCAGACTTCCGGCTAGGAAACAGAAAAGGGGGAAATCTTTATTGAAGTATGTTTAACAAGGAGGGTTTTCCTAAAACAATCAGGTTACTCATTAATTTTTCGAAGGGGTTTTCTGGGGTATCCGTAGCATCGCTTTTTTTAGCGGCCGCTTTGATGGCTTGTTGTCTGGCTTTTTCTGAAATAGTAGTAGATGAATTTTCAGTATTCACAGGAACCAATTCAACGGGCTTGCCATCACAGGGTTGAGTGTTAATGAGTGTTTTTTCTTGCAATAAAGGAGCCGTATAGGGTTGTGAAGTAACGATTGTTTGATAGCGAGCACCGATTTTTTTGCTGGCATAGGCATCCAACAAGGTGGCAACATTTACATCTTCTTGCCAGCCGCCTGCTTTTACCAACTGTTGTTTAGGAAAAGCTGCATCAAATGCATCTACTACTTTCATCCAAGAATTAATAACCTCACGAAGGCGGGTATCTGTTGGCTGAGCAGCTTCTGGCATCATTTGGGTGATATACACTTTTTCTACGGTTGGATCTTGCTGATACCGCTCTCCCATTTTTTGGATAAAGCGGGTCCAGCTATTGAGTTGTTGGGTATGTAAATTAGAAACAGGAAGGATGCCAGCATTCTGATCACGAAGCCATTCGGGCAATCCGGCACTTGCATCAATCAACAAAGCAATTTTTTTGCCTTGTTTGCGGGCCGACTCAATTTGACCGTCGATAAATTGCCAGTCATAATTTTTTTCTGCAGGCTCACAAAATTCCCAATCTACTCGCAGCAAAATGCTGTTGTTGTTATCAAAGGTTGGGGTGGGTTCACCGGCTTTGGCGAGGGTAAGGATGCTCAGCAGGGAGACAATCAGGAGGAAATGGTTTTTCATGGTTCAGCTGTTTAGGATTTTAAAACCGAACAGCTGAGCTTGGATTACTCGCTGTTCTTTTATCCGGCTTGCTTTCGAACACTTACCACCTGAATTTCGAAAACCAAGATGCTGTTAGGAGCAATTTTGGCGCTTCGGTTTCTGATGCCGTAAGCAAGGCCAGATGGTATAATGATACGCACCTTACTTCCAACGTTGCCTAGGGGTACCCCAATTTGCCAACCTTTTATTAAACGGCGCAGGGG
>JBAXQE010000034.1:0-8647 GCA_037131895.1 Chitinophagia bacterium
CCCCCGATATTGCCTGTTTGATTATCTAATTTAAATTGTCCATTTGCATCAGCTTTGCCCTTGGCAGCTTGTATTCGTTGATACACCCTTCCTTTAGACGACCAGGATGAGGAGTAAAATTGAAAATCAGCATTGGCCAGCGGTTCCCCATTGGAACGGTTAACGGCCAGCCACTGGTTACTTTGTTGCAGGGCAGCTATGGCTGATACCTGAAAGGTGGAAACACTAATTATACATTCATTGTTATTCAGATCCAGCATGCTGGAAGCGATAATGGCATATTTACCTGGGGCCAGCGGATTGATCATTACTTCGGTTGAATGATTTCTTCTATCGCCACTAGCCGGTAATTCCCATTTTTTTTCTTGAATAGCTACCTTTTTTAATAAGGCACCATCTGTTTCTTTGTTATCGGCAGCATATTTTTCCCATTCATTCATATTTAAAGAAACGATGCTGAAATAAACCCGCGGTGTATTAGTATAGTTTACAAGGCTCAGGATGGGTTGATTGGGCAGATAAACTAATTCAGTTTGTATACGTAGCTTAGGTTGTTGGATAGTTGCCAGTAATTTTTTAATTGCATCGGTTTCGGGCAAAGTGCGCGTAGATTTGTTCAATGCCTGGGTAAGTAATTGCTCAGCTGCTAGATATCCATTCTTTCGGTTAGGAGAAAGTTCATCGTTTTTTTCTGCTTGCAGTTCCTGCTCAGCCTGCAGATAATAGGCTTGCAGGGTAGCTATTTGATCGGGATATTTGAGTATTACAGCGAACAATGCCTGCTGGTAAGCAGTTTGGTATTTTTCTTGCGGCGTAAGTTCTCCCCAGGCCCAGGTAATTTTATCAATCTGTAATCCCACTAATTTTTCCGCTTGCTTTTTATCCAGCGCTGCTTGCATCAGCAGTTGGTAATCTTTTAATACCGTTACTTCACTACTCGAATCTTTTTGCGGGAAACTAATTTTTACAAATGCTTCCGGATCTGTAAATGCATTCGGTAAATAATCTTTACCTGAAACATTCAAGGGGTTTCGGGGAACGGGATTTTTGAAATACGCTATTTTTTCCAACAGAATCAGCTCCCACCAATTGTCGGGCTGAATAGGTCCTGATCCAGGCATA
Organism: Chitinophagia bacterium; assembly: GCA_037131895.1. Lineage (GTDB taxonomy): Bacteria > Bacteroidota > Bacteroidia > Chitinophagales > Chitinophagaceae > Sediminibacterium. The sequence continues at coordinate 1,123 of JBAXQE010000034.1, forward strand.
ACAATCGCTTTAATAGCGGATACCGGCATCGGCTTCAGTAAAGCTGGTTGTAAAAGTGCTTTTTTATAGGCCAGTCGAATAGCATTATCAAAATCATTACTGTCCCATCGGCTGATATCTCCCGAACCAGGCACAGCCCCCTGCTGGTTCCTATTTTGAATTTTCCATCTATTATCTTCATAATATCTGAACAATTGTTTTGCAAGTAGGGTATGCAATACCATTCGGGTGAGTGGGTCTTTCTGTAGTTCAATTTCTTTGTTCAGTACACGGATAGCTGAAAGGTCAACACGCTCATTCACAAGTTCTTCCAGCGTCATTTTGTACAGGATGCACTTGAGCTGTTGGGGACCCAAATTGGCTTTGACCGCTTTTTGGTAGAGCTGATTTACTTTATCTAAAGCCGTTCGAGGTAGTTGATTGATTGATAGGGTAGTATCAATATCCAGCCATTCCCGGCTATAACTGGTATCTCCCTGCTGAGCCAGTGAATTTTGTGAAAGGGCTGGGATAAGCAATAGCAATAATCCAAGGAATTTCTGCATACTATCAGAATTGAACGGTATGTATTACAGATGAAAAGGTACTGAAATTTCATAAGCCCCGGCAGAATTTAACAGACCGGATCAACTTATAAAAAAATCCGCTCGAGGGGGGGCGAGCGGATTACTATTTTTTAAACTTATTTACCTAATACTCTTGCCATGGTTTTACCAATATCGGCAGGACTAGCAACCACATGAATTCCACAGGCTTCCATAATTTTCATCTTGGCGGCGGCGGTATCATCTGCACCTCCAATAATAGCACCGGCATGGCCCATTCTGCGACCGGGGGGGGCGGTTTGTCCGGCAATAAATCCAACTACCGGTTTGCGGTTATTATCTTTAATCCATTGGGCAGCTTCGGCTTCCATACTTCCACCAATTTCGCCTATCATAATAATTCCTTCTGTTTCGGGGTCGTTCATCAGCAATTCAACCGCATCCCGGGTGGGAGTTCCAATAATGGGGTCTCCGCCAATTCCAATGGCTGTGGTTATACCCATACCTGCTTTTACTACCTGGTCTGCTGCCTCATAAGTAAGCGTTCCACTTTTAGAAACGATACCAATGCGTCCGGGTTTGAAAATAAATCCGGGCATGATACCAACTTTAGCTTCCCCTGCCGTAATTACGCCGGGGCAATTGGGACCGATTAAGCGGGTTTGAGAGGTTTGTAGCACATTTTTCACTTTCACCATGTCTTGTACCGGAATACCTTCCGTTATACATACAACCAGTTGTATGCCCGCATCTGCAGCTTCCATAATAGCATCCGCAGCAAAAGCAGGGGGAACAAAAATGATACTAACATCCGCACCAGTGGCAGCCACGGCATCCGCAACTGTGTTGAAAACAGGTCTGTCAAGATGGGTAGTACCTCCCTTATTGGGGGTAACACCACCTACAACGTTTGTGCCATATTCAATCATTTGTGTGGCGTGAAAGGTGCCTTCTGTTCCGGTGAATCCCTGAACAATGATTTTTGAATGCTTATTTACCAGTACTGACATGTTGAAATTTGCTTAAAGTTCGCCGCAAAAATAAGCGAAAACTGCATTGGTAGGATGATTATTCAGAAAGATTCCCAGTTTTCGTGATAGGTGGCAACCAAAAAACAAAAGGCCTGCCGGTTCATATTCCGGCAGGCCTTGCAATAGGGGGTAACAAACTATTGTTTATAAAATTGCATACTATCTTTTCCGTATGCATTGGCTACGCGGAGGAAGTATAATCCCGGGGTTAGCCGTTCGGCATAAATCTCCAGGGTATTATTTCCCTGCGTAAGCGTTTGTTTGAAACTCATTTTAGGATTTCCGTTCACATCATAGATGGTAAATTCAGTACGCATATCCGGAAGTTTGCTCCAAACAGTTACTGCCATTTTGCTTTGAACCGGATTAGGGTTGATGGTGATTAATTTGATATAAGTAATATTGGTAGAAGGGGTATTTAATGTGTCTGCCAATTTCACCTCCTTACAAACCTCTGCTTTACATCCCTGGCCTGTTTTAATCTGCAAGCAAACTTTATAGCTACCGGGTAGGCGATATTCTTTTAAAGGATTCACCACATTGCCGGTCACTATCGAATTGTCGCCAAAACTCCAGATACGCTGAACAATAGAATCAGTAGTTGCAGCCCCACTAACACCGCTGGCAAATTGAATTTTATTGTTTCCCGCTTGTTCAAATTTAAAATCAGCAACTACATTACAAGCCGGTGTTTGCGTTCCAATAACAAAAGTTACCGAAAATTTGCTTTCACAACCAGCTTTTGTTTTAATAACCAGGTAGGCTGTATACGTTCCAGGTTTAAGATACTCACGCTTGGTCTCTACTTCATTTCCAGATAAGCCGGGTGTTCCAGCAGCATTATCTCCGAAATACCAGGTTCTGCTAACAATTGAATCTAAAACCAAGCTATTGATTCCATTCGCAGAAGCAACAGAGGCACTGCTATTGAAGTATACAATGTTGCCACTAATCCGATAGCTAACACTAGCTTTACAAGTAGAAGGTTGAATGGTTGAGTCAGTAATCAATACATCCATGCAATTTTCACTGATGCAACCTTTGAGCGATTTTGCAACCAGACAAACTGTATATTTCCCTGGCTTTGTGTACAGTTTAATCGGAGCGGCGTTATTTCCATCAATAGAAGTGCCATCTCCAAAATTCCAGCTGCGTTTTACAATTGAATCTCCGGAAGGAAGGTTATGGGCTGGATTAAGAAATTCATATACCAATCCAACATGTTTGCCCACCCCAATCTTTGTTTCGAAACGACATTCAACCGGAGGAATCACCACATAAGCAACATATCTGCTTTCACAGCCTAAACGGGTTTTGATAGATAAGATTACAGGATATGTACCGGGCTTGGTATAAGCATACTTCATTTCGGTTTGATTGCCTGCAACGGGATAGCGAACTGTATCTCCAAAGATCCAGCTGCGGCTAACAATACTGTCTGCCTGCGTTCCAACTCCACCAGAAGAAGCCAAAGAACGGGCACTATTTAAGTATACTACCAAATCTTTTACTTCGTACGTAAAATAGGCTTTACAATCGGTTGGGGTGATTACAGAATCCTTCACTTCAATTGTAATACAGGCCTCACTGATACAACCCTTTTGCGTTTTTGAAACAGCACAAATGGTATATTTTCCGGCTTGTTTGAATTCCTTGAAAGGATTTGCCACATTACCATCCATTAAAGTGCCATCACTATATTTCCAGCTAGTGCTGATGATACTATCGCCAGGAATTGTATTGGTATATTGACGACCAAATACATATTGTAATCCACTGTTTTTAAGTACTACAACTTTGGTACTCAAATTACAGGTTTGTGCTTGTAAGGTAATCGTTTGTGCGTATTTACTGGTACATCCTCCGGCTGTTTTAATAACCAGGGTTATTGTGTAGGTGCCGGCTTGGGTAAAGGTTTTTCTGAAATCTACCGGATTAGGAGTGGTAAACTGTCCCGCTAAGCTATCATTGATATACCAGGTTCTGCTGATTATACTATCTTTTCTTCCATTGTTAAAGCTGCCAGGTACAGATCCATTGCTGTTTACAAATAGGGTTAACAACTCACTTTGAACCGTAAAGAACGCTTTGCAAGATGTATTCACCAGTAAACTATCTTTTATACGAACAGATAAGCAGGATTCTCCATAACAACCATATTTGGTTTTAAATTGTACACACACTTTAAAGCTGCCAGTATCTGCGTATTTCTTTACTGGACTGATTTCATTACCTTCTAAAACACTGCCATCTCCAAAATTCCAGCTTCTTTTAACAATGGTATCGCCAGGAGCCAGATTGTCTTCAACCGAACTGAATTGGAAATAACGGTCGGTCTGTTTTTGGATAAACACTTTGGAATTGATGGTGCAAGGTTGTTCTTTCACCACAACGGAGTTGGTGATTTTGCTTTCACATCCTTTGAGTGTTTTGATATATAAGGTTACCTGATAAGTTCCGGGACCCGGGAAGGTATGACGAATATTTACTTCGTTTCCGGATACTAGCAGGGTTCTATCGCCAAACATCCAGGTTCTGGAAACAATACTATCGCCGAAAGGCACTTCACTATTGCCGCTGGTAAATAAATAGCTGAATGGAACTGCAGTTGTAGCTGAATTGGCGATGGGTGAAAATTGAAAAGCAGCTCTGCATGCCAAGGTTACCGTTGCACCACATAGTACAAAATTGCTTTCAATTAACTTGGTACTGCCAGGTACCATCCGATGCAAGAATAACCGATTATTACAATCGGTGGTTTGTACATTGATGAATTTGATTTCGCTGCTACAACTGATAGAATCAATATAATAACCGTTATTGTTGGTTACTACTTTCCGCTGGATATTGCATCCGGTTGCAGTTGATTCTGAACTGATGTAAACGGTTTTTCCCACAATGGGTCGTTTGTTATCATCAGTAACAGTGCCTTTAATGATAAAGCTCTGCGCCAACAATTGAGTTTGTATGGCCAAGCTCGCAAAAAGCACCAAAAAGGTTAAAAACTTTTTCATAGGTTATGGATTTTCTCTGTTTTGAGATACCCACCGGAAAAAGAATGCAGCCTGTTTATTCAAAAAATGTTAAAAAATCCTCTCATTTTTCGCTATTCTATCCAATAGGAGGTCTAATCAGTACAACATATATTTTGTAGTAAAGGGAATAATTTCAGTGCCTTTGCCTACTTTTGCGGCACTTTAGTAATAAAAAAACTATCATATGGCAACAACATCCGATATCAGTCGCGGAATGATTCTGAAGTTAGACGGCAGCCTCTATGCTGTTGTAGAGTTCGGGGAAAATAAAACCGCCCGGGCAGCCGCCAAAGTATGGGCAAAGTTAAAAGGGGTTGATAACAAACGCTCCATTGAAAAAACTTGGAACAGCGGTGAAAACATTTACCCGGTTCGGGTTGAAAAGAAAGCGTACCAATTTCTTTATAAAGACGACAGCGGATACAATCTGATGAACAATGAAACTTTTGAGCAGATTGCACTTGCCGAAGAAATGATAGATGCCCCTCAATTTTTGAAGGATGGCTCCGAAGTATTTGTATTTATCAATACGGAAACCGAACAACCCATCGGAGCAGAATTACCCGAAAAAATAGTGCTGAAAATTACCTATTGCGAACCCGGACTTCGTGGAGATACCGCCACCCGTGCCCTCAAAGCGGCTTCGGTAGAAACCGGTGCAACTGTAATGGTACCCCTGTTTGTGGAAGATGGTGAACTTATCCGTGTAAATACCAAAGACGGTTCTTATGTGGAAAGAGTAAAAGAAGGAAAAGAATAAGCGTAATTTTTAAATAGTTCAACTAACTTATAAAGCCCCAATTTGGGGCTTTTTTTGGCCTATTAATACGTTTTTAGCCATATTTTTTCAATTTTTGAACAACTTTTCATTTTTCCGTTTTTCAAAGAAAAAGCCATTTTTAACCAAAAAAAGGCTATTTTGCCCCCCTATTTGACCAAAAACCCCCGATTTTACCCCTAAAATTGCTAAACATGGACTTGAAACAAATTCACGAATTGATTAAAATCGTTAACAAGAGTAACATAGGCGAAATTAGTATTGAAGATAAGGATGGCAAGGTAACCATCCGCCAAAAAGAGGAGCCAGCAATCACACATATTCCTGCTCCCGCCCATCAAATTTATCATACGGCACCCCCGCCTCAACAATCCGCTCCCGTTTCAGCGCCACCCGCCACTCCGGCTGCTCCTGCTGCAACCCCGGTTGTTGATAAATTGATTACTGTAAAAAGCCCCATGATTGGCACATTTTACCGCCGTACTTCCCCCGATAAGCCTGCTTTGGCAGATGTGGGACAGGCAGTGGCTCCCGGAAAAGTCCTCTGCATTATTGAGGCAATGAAATTATTCAATGAGATTGAGTGTGAAATATCCGGAACCATAGTAAAAGTATTGGTGGAGGATGCTAGTCCGGTTGAGTTCGACCAGCCCCTGTTTTTAGTAGATCCTACTGCCTGATTTTGAACTAGTACCTATTAGCTTACACGTTGTTGACGAAAATCAACGAATCTTTCGTATAAAAAATATTTGATATGTTTAAGAAAATATTAATAGCCAACCGGGGAGAAATTGCTTTACGGATTATTCGAACCTGCCGGGAAATGGGCATAAAAACCGTAGCAGTTTTTTCAACCGCAGATCGGGATAGTTTACACGTAAAATTTGCCGATGAAGCAGTTTGTATTGGAAAACCTGCCAGTGTAGATTCTTATTTAAATATTCCCCATATCATGGCTGCTGCTGAAATTACCAACGCAGATGCCGTGCATCCGGGATATGGGTTTTTGGCAGAGAATGCCCGCTTCTCGCAGATTTGTGCCGACCATGGTATTAAATTTATTGGTCCTACCCCCGAAATGATTAGCAAGATGGGGGATAAGATTACAGCAAAAGAAACGATGATAAAAGCCGGGGTTCCGGTAGTGCCTGGTGGAGAGGGATTGTTAGAGAGTATAGAGCAGGCCAACAAAATGGCAAAAGAAGTGGGCTATCCGGTAATATTAAAAGCAACAGCTGGTGGTGGCGGAAAAGGGATGCGGGTAGTTTGGAAAGAAGAGGATATGGAGAAAGCCTATACCAGTGCCAAAACCGAGGCGGCGGCTTCTTTTAAGAATGACGGTATCTACATGGAAAAGTTTGTAGAAGAACCCCGCCACATCGAAATTCAGGTTGCTGGCGATCAATATGGTAATGTATGTCATCTGAGTGAAAGAGATTGTTCCATACAACGCAGACATCAGAAACTGGTGGAAGAATCTCCTTCCCCCTTTATGACGCCCGAGTTAAGAAGAAAAATGGGGGAAGCTGCCATTAAAGCCGCTTCAGCCATCAATTACGAAAGCGTGGGTACCATAGAGTTTTTGGTTGATAAGCACCGGAATTTCTACTTTATGGAGATGAATACCCGTATTCAGGTAGAACATTGTGTAACCGAAGAAGTAGTGAGTTACGACCTGATTAAAGAGCAAATTAAAATTGCTTGCGGAGAAAAAATTTCCGGAAAAAACTACGAGCCCCAACTGCACGCCATCGAGTGCCGTATTAATGCCGAAGATCCGTATAATGATTTTCGTCCTTCACCTGGAAAAATTACGGTGTTACATACCCCAGGTGGCCATGGCGTTCGAGTAGATAGTCATGTGTATGCAGGTTATGTGATACCACCCTACTACGATTCAATGATTGGGAAACTAATTACCGTAGCCCAAACCCGCGAAGAGGCCATCGATACCATGTACCGTGCTTTGAGTGAATATGTGATTGAGGGAGTAAAAACTACCATTCCTTTTCATTTACAACTCATGAAAAACGAAGATTTTCGCAAAGGGAACTTTACTACCAAGTTTATGGAGTCATTTAAATTGGTGTAATAATTTTTCCTTCATCGCATAGTACGCCTCTGGCGTACTATGCG
>JBAXQE010000035.1:0-8254 GCA_037131895.1 Chitinophagia bacterium
GTATCAACTCCCTCGTATTTAAAAGCGATATGGCAGTTTCCCTTATAGCTGCTTAAAGAGATGGATCCCGAGTTTTTCCACCCAGCAGAAACAGCTCCCGTTGTACCATTAGCAATGGATGCAGGCAGTAAGGTCCATTTTGATTTAGAGGGGTTATTGGTGCCATCATAATTGGTAGAAATATACACTTTCAGGGTGGCGCCATTATCAAATCCGTCTCGGGTATCAAAACTCAGCCGGGCTCCAGAACTTCCGGTGAGGTTAACAGGTGCACTGATTAACCACGACACTACCCGAGGCTGGCCACAGGCAAATGCTTCGATGGCGGCATACCGCTCATTAAATGCAGATTTTATAAAGTAGGATTGTCCGCCCATTTCTGCAATATTTTTCCAGCCCGCAATCGACAAAACAGCCGCGGGTTTTTGCAAGTCAAAATCTTCCCAAAGCAAGGTTTTATAGCCAGTTCCCGTGCAACGCAATCCATCCATCGCAACATCCGAAGTATCGCGCAATATCAACTGCTTCTCCCAACCAAAAACCGTGTAGATACCTGTAATTTTTCCATTCCCCCGGGGTGTTTTTGCGGAGGCAAATTTGGCAAAGCCACTGGTTCGAACATACATCGATCCCGAATTACAGGAAGTGATTACATGATTTACGGCCGTTTGGTTATTGGCATCCGCCCAGGTTTTACCAGTATCGGAAGGTATCAATTCCACCTGCGGAATGGTTACTAAACAATTTTGAAAACTATCATTCAATTGGCGGATATCCACTTCTCTTGGCTTCACCCACTGATTGGGTAACCCCGGCACAAGCACCTGCTGAAAAAGGGGCACTGGAATCGGCAGCAGTCGGGGATAAACAGAGTCTGAACGGTCAACCCCTGCGCCTAACTGCAACAGTCCCCCATAATCGCCCAGCCAACAACCCTTTAATCGCACAAACACCTGTAATCCTTCGGGATAGGTAAGATGCAAGGCGGATGCATCTAAGCGAATAGATATGCCCGCGGTGGGGTCTTGTATTACAATGGTTTTGTAAAAATTATCCGTGCGATCATTCGCTACTACCACGCCAGCAACTACCCAATCGTCTATAATTTTTTCTACATTTCCCGGAAAATGCAGTTTGCGAATTTCACGAAGGGTGGTGTTGGCTGAAAGGGAAACCGGCATAGATAATGATGGTTGGTCCCATTGGGTTCTGCAGGAAACCAACCATATAACCAACAAAAAGCAAGCAGCGATTCTTGAAATCATCAGAAAGAAATTTGAAAGGAACTAGTAAAATAACTCCCCGGTGAAAAAAAGTATTTATTCGGAAAACGTATTTTCCCATCGTCATTCACATCCCATCTAGCCTGTTCAAATCCTCCTGCAATAAAATACTGAGCAGGAAAATTTCTGGCAGATAAAAAGATGCGAATAACCGGAGCCTTTTGTGGGTGAACTTTTGTGAGTCGAAAACTATACCCAAACAAAGCATGTATGCTCAATACGTTCGGTAATTTTTCTTGTTCCATCCATGCCTGAGCCAATGGATCGGTGGGGTTGATGCCAGCCAATGCGGAACGGGTTCTTCGTAAATAGTTAAGACTTACCCAATGATTGCTCAACTGATTGATACTAACCGAAGCCATCCATCCTTCCGCGGTTTGATAACGCAAACCAAGATGAAGCGCCTGCTGTGGCGTACCTCCCAGTCGGTATCCATTTATCCATAAGGGCTCCGAAGAAAGCAGAGATTCCGTATTATCTGCATATAACTTTCCGGTAGGCTGGCCCCGATACAGCAGTTGATAAAAACAGGCAGCCCAGTCTACATTCCAATCTACATTCCATTGCACAGAACCCGACCATTCTATTCCACGTTGTAGAAAGCCCAACCCACTTACCACATGATTTACCAATGAGGCGGCCGCGTCGTTGTAAAAACTTTGAATTTCCTGCGCCTGATACGTTTGGGTAGAAAATACACTGAGTCTACAACTCATGTTGGGAGAACGAAAAACCCAACCTGCCTCGATGTGCAGGGTTTTTTCTGAACTGATGTTATTGCGCATAAAATCACTGTTTCGGGGATGAACAAAAATAGCTGCAGCCAATGGCCCCCGCGATTGAAAAGCTGCCTGAGCAAAAAGAAAGTGATTGCCGTTTACTTTACGGGTAACTCCTCCCTTTGCAAAATAAGACTGGGTGGTAACGGGCAAAGAATTGCCAAGCGAATTCAGGGGAAACAAACCATTGGCCACATATCCTTTTCGCATCAACCGATCAACCGCCCATCTGCCGGCAACAAACCAATCCACTCGCTTCGAATTCTGCTGCCACTGACACCAAAACTCGGTATGGGTTTGTCGGAATCCATAATCGTAGCCAAAGTAATCACCTGTATAAATAGTTGCGTTGGGTTCTGCAATATTGTATTGGTTAGCCAACGAATTATCCTGCAATTGCGTATCAGCAAATCCATTCAAATTAAGATAATAATCGCCCCCTAACAAGTCCACTACTTTTTTTCGATTGCGGTTCTCCGATAATTGCCAGCTGGCACCGGCAGAAAAATCTGCTAGTTTTCTCACCAGGGTATGGTAATAATAATTCAGGGAAATCAATTGGGTATGGGTTCTTCGCTCTTCTACAATATATCGGCTTCGGTATCCCAAATTCGCCAAACCGGATGGAAAATTTGCAGCGATTCCATTATCCCGACTTTGCAGGTTTGTAGCATACAATTGCTGCCAGTTGATTTGTAACCGTTCGGGATTTTGTTGAAACAAGTTGGTTACTCGTTGCTGCAATAAAGTATCTACCGAATAAGAAGGCATATACCGATAATAATCCGGCCTTGGGTCAGCAACCTGGTACCAATCTAATCCCTGATCGCCCTGATATCCACTAATGGCAGCCAGCGACCATTTGCGCACGGTATGTTGATTAGCGGAATATTCATGGGTAATAAATAAAGCCGGAAACTGATAGGTTCGGGTGGCAGCAAATCGGATTTGATTATCTTGAAATCCCCAGTTGGCATTATAGCGGAAGTTTCCGCTGATCTGAAAGAGTTCGCGTGTGATGGGCGACTGTTTGCTGATTACCTGCGGAGCAAAACAAAACATGGCATACAAGCGCTGGCTGTTTCGATATTTTTTTTCTGTTGCAATTAATCCAGAAAAGGAAGTAAGCATTCCTGTATTGTCATTCGTTGCTTTATTAGTAGCATATTGAAAATAGGTGCTCCATGCCCAGCCCTTTGCCGGCATCCCGGAAGAGTAAGCCAAATTAAAACGGAGCGTTTGCCGATTATCGGCGTACCCAAGTGATATTGCTGTCTGTTGCTGACTAAGTGAGTTGGTTCCATCAAACATCCGGCTTCCAGCCAGATTGCCCAGCGAATACTCTACCGGTGCTATCCCTAGGGCTGCTTGAGACATTCGAATCTGGCTATTCATCCCATTCATAATATACCAGGGTACTTGACCGGTAATCGGAAACCCAATCAATGCCCCATTGATTCGATGCTCTGCTCGCTCCCGAATATACCCTCTCCACGAAAACCGCGCTGCTCCCCAGTCATACATAGCTGTGGTGATTAAAGGATCTCTGCTGGCCTGCAATAAGGAGGGATAATACATTTCATCCGATGCTTCTTCTGTATCATTTTGTGAGGTTAAAACAGGCGAATTTTCTAGTTCAGCCGGAGCTGGCACTGGTAATTGTAAAGAATCAACTGCTCGAACAGGGAGTGTCTTTTTCGATGGCAGTTGTGCCGATAAAATAATCGGAGCAAGTAACCCTATCCAGCTAAATTTTTTCAGCATACCGTTCAGAAAATTATTGCAACAAAATTATTTCGGCAACTAGGGATTGGGTAGCGTATTTATATCATTTGCGGCAAATACGTAACGATGAAAAAAAAATAGCGGCCAACTTTATACTACTGATGCACATCCTTTTCATTTTCCTACTCCTGTTGTTTACAGGGAGCCATTGGCCAACTGCAATACGATTGGCTGCACCCGGCAAAATGCCAACGCGCAGGGTGGTAGCTTTTTACAACCTAGAAAATTTATACGATACGTTGGATGATCCATTAACGAACGACGACGATTTTACGCCGGCGGGCAGTAAGCAATATGGTCAAGCAATATTTAATCACAAGTTGCAAAATCTGGCAACCGTAATCAGCGAACTGGGTCCGCAAGAATACCCACAGGCGCCGGATATACTGGGGGTTACTGAAATAGAAAACCGTAAGGTATTGGAATTACTGTGCGCACACCCTTTGCTTAGAGCGCAGCATTATCGGATTATTCATTTTGATTCGCCCGACCCACGCGGCATAGACGTGGCCTTATTATATAAACCCGATGCCCTTTCCGTGATTGCTGCCAAACCCATCCAGGTGCTGCTACCCGGTGGAAGTAAAGAAGCCCGATTTACCCGGGATATATTATATGTAAAAGCAAGGATGGATACTGATACCCTGCATTTGCTGGTAAATCACTGGCCTAGCCGAAGAGGAGGAGAAATTAGGAATAGGCCTGCCAGAGTAGCTGCTGCAGCCACCTGCCGACAGATCATGGATTCGATTTTTGCTATTGAAGGGGGTGCCAAAATTATACTGATGGGAGATTTAAACGACGACCCCACTAGTAAAAGTATTACCCAGGTTCTTGGTGCAACTGGCTACCGGGAACAACTGCGGGCAACAGAATTGTTTAACCCTTGGGAGATGCCCTATAGAAGGGGGATCGGCACCCTTGCCAACAGAGACCATTGGTCGCTTTTCGATCAGATAATGATTTCCCAGGGCCTGCTATTTGCTTCCGATAAGGGATGGCATTTTGCTAACTCGGGCATTTATCGGCAACCCTTTATGGTTGAAAATCGGGGAAGGTATCGGGGATATCCTATGCGCACCTGGGATGGGAACCGGTATCGGGGGGGATACAGCGACCATTTTCCCACTTTTATTACCCTTCGGAAGGGTAGTTAGGGGCCGAAATAGCGCAATTGGGCTGTAAATTGGAGCAAAACCGGTTCCACGCTATATTTTTCCAGATAAAAATTGCCCAAGCACCTTAAAAGTCCTTACCTTTGCTGCCCCAAATCTGTTTTGGCAGATTCTCTCGCCTCGGCGGGTGTCCATTGGGATAAACCAAATTAAAAACCTAAAAAACAAGGGAATGAACCATTACGAATTGATGGTGATTTTTACCCCGGTACTTTCTGATGAAGATTACAAAGCTTCACAAAAGAAATATGCCGATCTGGTAGCAGAACTGGGAGGTGCCTCTGTGCACAGCAACCCATGGGGATTAAAATCACTCGCTTACCCCATTCAGAAAAAAACAACTGGTATTTACTGGGTGTTTGAATTCACGGCACCAGCTGATGCCAATGAAAAACTGAAAATTCAAATGTTGCGCGACGAAAAAGTTATGCGCCACATGATTACACGTCTCGACAAATACGCCGTCGAGTACAACCATGTAAAAAGAAATGGCGGATTTGCAATGCAGGATAAAGAAAAACAGGAGGCTTAATCATGGCAAAGAATGAAATCAAATACCTGACGGCCATTAAGCAGGAGAAGCCTAAGAAAAAATTCTGTCGCTTCAAGAAATATGGCATTAAATATGTTGATTACAAAGACATCGATTTTCTGAAGAAATTCGTGAACGAACAAGGAAAATTGTTGCCTCGTCGTTTATCTGGAAACTCTTTGAAGTATCAGCGTAAAGTGCAGGAAGCAGTTAAGAAAGCCCGTCAAATGGCGTTATTACCTTACGTGACCGACCTGTTAAAATAAAAAATTAGTGAACCTTCCCTAACCTCGGGTAACACCGGGAGACAGTTCCCCAATTGGAGAACTGGGCACTTGGGACTAAATTAAACCTATGCAAGTAATATTAATTCAGGATGTAGACAATCTGGGCGGTCGCCACGAATTGGTAAATGTTAGAAACGGATATGCCCGTAACTTCCTCATCCCACAAAAATTAGCGGTAGAAGCCAATCCTTCTAACCTGAAGCAGCACGAAGAAAAGCTGAAAGTTGTTGCCAAAAAAGAAGCTGCCATGCTGGCGGAACTGAATAAGGTAATCGACATTCTGAAATCCGCTCCTGTTAAAGTGGGTGCCAAAACCGGTACCAGTGGTAAGATTTTCGGAAGTGTAACTTCTTTACAAATTTCCCGCGCTATCCGTGACCAGAAAGGATACGAAATCGATCGGAAACGCATCAGCATCACCGAAGAGGTGAAAGAGCTGGGAATCCACAAAGGTTCCATCGACTTTGGGAATGGAAATCTGGTAGAAATTGAATTTGAAGTAGTTGGGGAATAACCCATTCAACCCTTTTTAATACAAACCCCTGCAATTTGCGGGGGTTTTTTGTTAAAAACCAACCGAAACCCTTACTAGGCAGAATATTTAGAAAAATGAAAAAAAAGGCTTTTATTACATAAAATGACTATCTTCGGGCGTCCAATGACAGTTCGCCTTTTTCCATGAGGGTTTCTACGTAAATGCTTCGAGGGTTATGGTTACTGTTTTCTCATTGGTTTTTATCATAAAATTTTTTTTAAATGAACATTTACGTTGGAAATCTGAACTGGAATATGTCCAGTGAAGACATGCAGAATCTCTTTGCACCTTATGGTGAGGTAAGCAGTGCCAAAATCGTTACCGACAAATTCAACAACGACCGTAGCAAAGGCTTTGGTTTTGTAGAAATGCCGGATGATGAAGCTGCACGTGCTGCTATTGCCGCTCTTCACGACACAGAAGTGTTGGGTCGTAAAATTGTAGTAAACGAATCAACTCCTCGTCCTGAAGGAGAAAGAGGTGGCTACAAAAAGAAATTCGGCGGTGGCGGCGGTGGTGGAAATCGCGGCGGCGGTGGCTACGGTGGAAACCGTGGTGGCGGCGGCGGTGGATACAACCGTGGCGGTGGCGGAGACGGCGGATACAATCGCTATTAATCTTCTTGCACATTAGAAATTGTTTAAGTCCGGCTAACGTCGGACTTTTTTATGTGCTAACCTCAACAGGATTTATATAATTTTAACTATGAAAAAGACACCCATCCCCGCCCCCATTGCCGGCTGCATGCGCTGGGGAATCTGGGGCGCAGGATTTACCCGTGCTCAATACCACCAAATGATCGATGCCTGCTTGGATGCGGGTATCACTGCTTTTGACCATGCAGATATTTATGGCGACTATACCACAGAAGCCGAATTTGGAGAAGCCCTGCTACTCAATCCTGGCCGTAGACAACAAATGCAACTCATCTCGAAATGTGGCATTCAGATGAAAACGCCCAATCGTCCAGATCATCGTATCAAATCTTATAACAGCTCTGCCAGCCATATCATTCGGTCTGCCGAAAAATCTCTCGAAAATTTGCAAACCGATTTCCTCGACTTGCTCTTAATTCATCGTCCCGATTCCTTGTTACACCCGGAAGAAGTGGCAGAAGCCGTTACTCAATTACAACAGGCTGGAAAAATTCTTTCTTTTGGGGTTTCCAATTTTTTGCCGTCAGAAACCAGTATGCTAAAAAAATGGGTGCCGATAGCCTACAATCAAATAGAGTGCTCCCTGCTTATGCGGGATGCTTTTACTAATGGAACCCTGTCGCATTGCATAGAACATGAAATTATTCCTATGGCTTGGGCACCTTTGGGAGGAGGCATTATCAGCGACGAAACCCATCCTCGCTACCGGGCTATTCGCAGTTGCACTTCCGAACTGGCTGCAAAATATCAAACCGGTGAAAATCAGATTTTATTAGCCTGGTTGCTACGCCATCCTTCCGGCATATTACCGGTAGTAGGAACTACCAAGCTGGAAAGATTACTTGAAGCAAAAGAAGCACAAAACATTCAACTGGAAAGGGAGGACTGGTTTCGATTACTAGAAGCTGCGGCGGGGGAGGAAGTGGCCTGATGTAAGGTAGCATAGCTTCCTCGCACAGTCTTCCGATCCGCCTCGGCGGAAGGAGACTGTGCGCTTCGGAGTTCAAATCTCCATCGATTACATATATCCCCTTCCTCGCATAGTGCGCCTCAGTCGTGCTATACAGAGAAGCTAATATTATTCCCTTCCTCGCACAGTCTTACGCCTCGGCAGATAGGAGACTATGCCTTTACCGTAAAATAATCACAGTTCCCTTTTTCTCAATCAGGTTCCCAAGATAATCAATACCTCTAGCAATGTATATATACACTCCATTCGGTT
>JBAXQE010000036.1:0-8152 GCA_037131895.1 Chitinophagia bacterium
GTGATGGGATTCCCCATCATCATTCCACAAATATTGTTGCTGATGAAAATTTCTGCTGTTGCATTTTCCAGTGTAGTGCAGGCAGGCCTCTGGCAAATGGTGGGCTTATTGATTGGCCTAGATATAATGGTGGTAGTTCTGGCAGTTATCCTGTTTCCATTTTTGTGGAAAGACTAAAACCGCAGATGACGAACGGTAAGCCCGTTATTGATTAATTGCTTCAAAGAATCAATGCCAATTTTCAGGTGATTTTCTACAAAAGAAGCCGTGATTTGCTTATCACTTTCTTCTGTTTTTATCCCTTCAGGTATCATGGGTTGATCACTCACCAAAAGCAATGCACCGGTGGGTATCTTATTATAAAATCCCACCGTAAAAATAGTGGCCGTTTCCATATCAATGGCATAGGCGCGCACTTTGGTAAGGTATTCTTTAAACACTTCATCATGTTCCCAAACCCGGCGGTTAGTGGTATACACGGTGCCCGTCCAGTAATCAACCCCATAATCACGAATGGTGGTTGAAATGGCTTTTTGAAGCGCAAACGCAGGCATGGCGGGTACTTCCGGAGGAAAATAATCGTTAGAAGTTCCTTCTCCCCGAATGGCAGCAATCGGCAATATTAAATCACCCAACTTATTCCGCTTTTTCAATCCCCCACATTTACCTAAAAACAATACCGCTTCTGGCTCAATGGCGGTTAATAAATCCATTATGGTGGCAGCACCGGGACTTCCCATTCCAAAGTTGATGATGGTAATTCCATTGGCAGTAGCACATTGCATGGGTCGGTCTAAACCAATTACTTCCACCTCATTCCATTTGGCAAATAAGGAAACATAATTACTAAAATTGGTGAGTAGGATAAACTTACCAAAATCGGCCAATTGAGCACCCGTGTAGCGCGGTAACCAGTTATTTACGATATCTGCTTTGGTTTTCATAATCAGGAGGTTGATGAAAATATTGATTGAGCAACCAATGGAGAAAGGTCTTCCCACATCTACCGAATCAATATCTTTGGAAAAGATAATCTTCAAAAATAACAAAAATCAGGCTGCTTGCCAAGTTATGATACCCATCGCCTATCCTACTCCAGGCTTTTCAATGCGACAAACTGATGGAAAGGATTGGCTATTCGATCCGATTCGAAAAAAATGGGTAGTGATAACCCCGGAAGAATGGGTACGACAAAATTTTATTCAATACCTGATTCAAACCCTGCAGTATCCTGCTGCCTGTATTGCCGTAGAAAAGGGACTACAACTGGGTGAAATGCAAAAGCGAATAGATGTGATGGTGTATAAAAATCATCAGCCCTGGATGCTGATAGAATGTAAAGAACCCAGCATACCCCTCAGCGAAAAAACTATGCAGCAAGTGCTGGCTTATCAGGCAAGTATAACTTGCAGCTATATCATTTTAACCAATGGAAACCATACCCTGGGATTTGAAATCAAACAACAGGGTATGGTACAAGAAATAGATGCAATGCCGGCTTTTCAATAATGCTTTACCAGAACAATCCTTTCTGGTTTATGGGAAGATGCCCAATTCTGTATAGGTGGTGGCTACTTTATTAATGGCACATACATAGGCGGCCGTTCTCATATCAGGGATGGTTGGATTCTTTTTCCAGATATCCATGATTTCACGAGTGGCTGTAATCATCGTTTCTTCTAATCCACTGTGCACCAGATCTACTTCTTCTGCGCCATGCATGATAAACCGACGTTCCTCATCCGAAACGGATTTGCCTGTAAGGTTCTCAATTTGTCCTAAGATATGGGTATTCATATTTTCGGTAAAGCGTTTTTCCATCCGGCCATATCTAACATGGCTTAGATTTTTCAACCACTCGAAATAAGAAACCGTAACCCCACCCGCATTCAAATACATATCGGGTATCACCAGAACACCTTTTTTAATTAGTATTTCATCTGCTTCGGGTGTTAGTGGACCATTCGCAGCTTCCCCAATAATTTTTGCTTTGATAAGCGGAGCATTATCCTGGTTAATTACATTTTCGAGGGCAGCGGGGATAAGAATATCACAATCTAACTCCAGTGCTTTGGTACTCTCCGTGATATTGGTAGCTCCTGGGAAGTTTAGTATAGAACCGGTAGCTTTTCTATGCTGAAAAACGGCTTCTTCGTTCAATCCGTTTTCATTATAAATAGCGCCCTCAAATTCTGCAATGGCAACTACGATTGCTCCGTTTTCACGAAAATACTTGGCCGAATGATAGCCCACATTACCCAAACCCTGCACAACAATTCGCTTGCCGGCAACGCCTACTGATAATCCCAACTTACTCATTACATCGGGCATGTTGCAAACTTCGCGAACGCCAAAAAATACGCCCAAGCCGGTAGCTTCTTTTCTACCCCGAACTCCCCCTTGGGTAACAGGCTTTCCGGTAACACAGCCGGCACCATCAATTTCTCCGGGCTTAAGGGATTGATAGGTATCCACAATCCAGGCCATTTCACGTTCACCGGTTCCATAATCGGGAGCAGGTACATCAATGCCAGGACCGATAAAATTTTTCTTCACCAGTTCACTGGTATAGCGACGGGTAATTTTTTCTAACTCGTATACGCTGTAATTGCGAGGATTAATTTTTATGCCTCCCTTTCCACCTCCAAAGGGCACATTCACAATGGCACACTTATAGGTCATCAAAGAAGCCAGCGCCATTACCTCATCCTGATTAACGGCATCACTAAAACGGATACCCCCTTTACAAGGTGATTTATGCTGCGAGTGCTGAACGCGATACGCCTCGATCACTTCAATCCGGCCATCATCCATCTTTACCGGAAAACGCATGCTGTATACGCTATTGCAAGCTTTAATTTGTTCCAGCAATCCACTCTCCCATTGGGTAAAAAGAGCTGCTTTATCGAAACTTTGCTCTACACTGTGAAAAAAACTGTAATCGGAATGGTTAGACATACATAGTTTTTTAAGGTTAATAAACAGGGAACTTTACACGAAACCGGGGTCAGCAGGTTCCTGCATGATTATTTTTTTTCGAGTCGACTAATTTTTCTGTCCAAGGAAATCAGGTAAAGAAATAACCCCACCAATATGGTTACTACTACTGCAATAACAACTCCCAACTTTCCATTGGAGGTAAATATATTTTCTGGTTCGGTTCCTGGTGCTTGTGCAAACAGCGTAGCCGATAACATCACCATAAAAACCACTAACAAACATCCACGAGATGAAAACATATAGTTGATTTAAGCGGATAATAATTTGATTCTGATGCGTAAAGTTGAAATCCATACCCCGAGCAGCGTCCAGCCAATAAAGGCAGGATACATTACTGAGCGCATGGCATTGGTAGTGTCTTTTGGATTAAGTCCGGGGTTACCCTCGCTACCCATTCCACCGGGGTGTAAACTCTCACTCAAGCGGGGTAATATCCAGATGGTTGGGAATAGCATAAAAAAGGCAAACACATTAAATACGGCGCCTATTCGTGCCTGCTTTTCTTCGTCTTGCAAACTGCCTTTTAATACAAAATAGGCAAAATACATTAATACGGCAATGGCGGCCCCGTTCTGTTTCACATCGCCACTCCAAGCCTTACCCCATTGAAAATGCGCCCAGATCATTCCAGTAAACAATCCCAACATTCCAAACACTACACCGGTTCTTGCAAATTCAGTTGCGCGGATATCATATTGAGGATTCAAATAACGTAAATACTGAATGGAGTTAATTACTGATATCGAAAAAAATACCATCATCCCAATCCACATGGGAACATGAAAAAAGAGATTGCGTATGGTTTGCTTCAGAGGAACACCTGGTGGGTCGGGAACTGGTACCAAAAATCCGTAGGTACAGGTATAAAGTAATAAAATTATACAAAGTACTTTCCACCAGTTTTTTTGCATGATAGCCGATTTTCGGTTGGTAGCTAGCTATAAAAACTAACAATTGTGCGTACAAAAATAGGAGAAACCAACACAATTCCGGCAGCGAAGAAAAATATTAACCTGTATTTTACTCGTGTATAACAAAATACTACTAAATAATTGGGTTACAATTCCATACAAGATTGAAAATAAACGGGTTAGTGCTTGAACATAGTATAATGGAACTGGATGGTTACATACGGTAAAATCCCCCCTAAAGTATTGAAAACGAATGCATTTGGGAATACCGCTCAAATTGCGTACCTTTGCCAACTTTATAAAAATTCATGCCGTAACATGAAGCGAGCCGTTTACCCAAGCGGCCAACTACAGGTGGCTATTATCTAAAGGATTAGACACATGAAATTATCACAGTTCAAATTCGACCTACCCCTCAACCTGATTGCACAAAATCCAACCAAAAGAAGGGAAGACAGCCGAATGTTAGTTGTGGATCGCAAAAGCGGCCACATGGAAAACAAACACTTTAAAGATATCCTGGAATACTACGATGACAAGGATGTGTTTGTAGTAAATAATACCAAAGTTTTTCCTGCCCGCATGTATGGTAGAAAGGAAAAAACCGGTGCTAAAATTGAAGTGTTTTTATTGCGCGAACTCAATAAGCCCAATCGTTTATGGGATGTAATTGTTGATCCCGCAAGAAAAATCAGGGTAGGCAATAAATTATATTTTGGCGACAACGAAGAACTGGTAGCTGAGGTAATCGACAATACCACCAGCCGCGGAAGAACCATTCGGTTTTTATGGGATGATGATGATGAAAGTTTTAAAAAGATGCTGGAATTTTTGGGAGAAACGCCCTTACCTAAATACATCAAACGCAAACCCGACGAAGAAGATAAAGAACGCTACCAAACGGTGTATGCAAAACACGAAGGTGCCGTTGCCGCCCCAACTGCCGGTTTGCATTTTAGTCCAGAATTAATCAAGCGCTGCGAAATTCAGGGAATCCGCTTTGCAGAAGTAACGCTGCACACCGGCCTTGGAACCTTTCGCCCAATAGAGGTTGAAGACCTAAGTAAGCATAAAATGGATGCAGAATATTATGCGATTTCCGAACAAGCCTGTGCCATTGTAAATAAAGCCAAAGAAACCGGCCACCGCATTTGTTCCATAGGCACTACCACCATGCGGGCAATGGAAAGCAGCTTTACTGCACAACAATTATTAAAACCCAGTGAAGGATGGACAAACCATTTTATTCATCCTCCCTATAAATTTAATGTGGCTGATAGTTTGGTAACTAATTTTCATCTGCCAAAAACCAGTTTGCTGATCATGACCTGTGCTTTTGCGGGTTACGATCTTGCGATGGAAGCCTATAAAAAAGCCATTAAAGATAAATACCGATTCTTTAGCTATGGTGATGCCCTGTTAATCATCTAATTGAATAGGAACTAATAAAAAATGCCCGATGAAAAACATCGGGCATTTTTTATGCATAAAAGTTTTTGCAGGTAAAACTACAATCCGAATAACCCCGTATTCAACGCCTGCAAAGTAGTTTTCTTTTCAGCCGCAGGAACCAGTAAGGAAATATTATGTGGACTACCCCCATAACTTACCATGGTTACCGGAACGGAACGAATAGCAGAAAAAAGTTTTTCCAGCACCTGATCAGTTTGGGCAATTTCATTACCAACGATAGAAATGATGGTTTGATTTTCTTCTACCTCCACGGTGCCAAAAGGTTGTAGCTCTTGCACGATTTCTTTTAAAAATTGATTATTATCAATCGTAACCGATACCGCCACTTCGGAAGTGGTGATCATATCGATAGAGGTTTTGTATTTTTCGAACACTTCAAAAATCTTTCTTAAAAATCCATAGGCCAGCAGCATGCGGCTGCTTTTTATTTTAATGGCGGTGATACCATCCTTGGCTGCAACTGCTTTAACACCCGTGCTGCCAGCTTCCTTCATAATAACCGTGCCAGCTGCATCCGGCTGCATGGTATTCAGCAACTTAACCGGAACATTTTCCTGCTGGGCAGGCCAGATACAGGTAGGATGTAAAATTTTAGCTCCAAAATAGGCCAACTCGGCAGCTTCATCAAAACTCAGCTGCTCGATAGGAATGGTTGTATTTACGATTCTCGGATCGTTGTTATGCATGCCATCAATATCCGTCCATATTTCACAAACCGTTGCATGCACTGCGGCTGCTATTAGAGAAGCAGTATAATCACTTCCTCCGCGTTTCAGGTTGTCTACCTCACCACGGGCATTGCGGCATATATATCCCTGGGTGATGAATAATGTTTTATCGGGATAGTTTTGGAGGATGCGAGTAAGTTTTTGACTAATCAAAGAGAGCTGGGGTTCTTCGTGCTGATCGATAGACATAAACTCCAGTGCAGGAATTAATACATGTTCTACTCCCTGCTCTTCGAGGTAAAGAGAGAATAATTTAGTACTGAGTAGCTCTCCCTGGGCAAGAATATCTTTATTCAAGGCCTCACTAAATGAAATACGCAGGATGATTTGCAGGAACTCAAAATGCTCTGAAACCACCAGATGGGCTTTTTCTAAAGTATCTGGCTGATGCAATAAACTGATTACGAATTGGCGATAATGTGCCTCCAGGCGCTCAATTCTTTGTTGTGCTTCCTGCTTATCACCGTTGGCAAGGGACTGACTGATTTCTACCAAACTATTAGTGGTTCCACTAAGTGCGCTCAATACTACCAGGGTGGGGGTATTGTGGCGGGTAATTAATTCCTTAACCTGCTGCATCCGCTCTGGTTTGCCTACGCTGGTGCCTCCAAACTTCATTACTTTCATACCTATTCTTTTTGTAATAAGGGCAAGTGATTGCCTATGTTAATTCAGCCTGTAAAGGTAGGGTGTGGGGGTTTATGAACAAAATCAGCTAACTGATTAAAAGATGAAAGACCCCTTATCAATGCAACCATTTTGCCGAACAACATGTGTTAGCAGAAGTGCGTTATTTAGTAAGCTTGAATTAAAACCTCTGTAGGAATATTTAACCCTTCATGTATTTGTCTAATCATTTCAAGGGATAATTTTCGTTTACGATTAAGAATTTCACTTGCTCTGCTTTTTAGCCCAACCACATTTGCCAAATCAGTTTGATTGTAGCCTAGTTGTTCCATTCGAAATTTAATTGCCTCAACTGGGTCTGGGAAGCCAATGGGAAATTTCTCCATTTCATAATTGTCAATCAACATTCCCAATATTTCTAACTCGTCACCCTTTTGAGTTCCCTTTTTTGCATCAAATATTTTTTCAAGTCTTACAAGAGCCTGTTCGTAATCTTTTTTTGTCTTAATTGGTTTAATATTCATTTTAAATTGTTTTAGCATTTACTTTATCATACTCAGCATGAGTTCCAATAAATCGAATCCAAACCATTTGATAATCGTAACTAATTTTAACGATTAGCCTGTAATGATTTCCTTTAATGTTAAAAACCACTCTGTTCTCTCCTAAAAAACTTGCACTTGGATAGTCAATTTTAATGTTAGTTGGCCCCGTCCATTTAGCATTTGAAGTTTCCTGATACCATGATTTTAATTGTTGTTCACTGTCAGGATGCTCCTCCCAAAAATCTCGCAATGTTTTTTTAGCAATTATTCTCAACTTACTAGAGTTTGGACAAAATTAAAGAAAGTTCCCGAAATGGGATATTTTACTTTTAGCCTTATAAAAGTGAAGAGAAGATATGAAATCATCTATCTAATCGGGTTAGGAAAGGGAATTTGACCCCTGCCTCCTCAGAACCGGACTAGAAGCTCTAGGTTCATCCGGCTCTTTCTATTCTCGTTCACAGTGTTGAAGAAAAAAAAGCCTGTATATAGCAAATGGGCTTAGTAGATTCAGAAACCCTTTCTTGCTATCCAGCTATTGAAAAGAATATTTTTTAATTATCCAAATTAGTTTTGTTGTATCTCTTTCATCAATACCTGTCAAGTCGAAATTATAATCAATTCCATTTTTTCGACTGATAGTTAATACGCTATTTTCAAATTGCAAATCTTTGATTTCCTTAAACGGAATAGATTTCCCATAAAATGGTTTCAAACGGAGAACTATGCCTTTAGTGTTCCATAGAACATAATTCTTGAACCATAACATTCTGGAGAAATAAACGACATTAGGATAAACATCCTAATAGAACAATGCCTTTGTTAATTTTCGGGTTTTCAAACTTATATATTTCAAGAAGTCCAAAAA
>JBAXQE010000037.1:0-8074 GCA_037131895.1 Chitinophagia bacterium
TGTTAATCCGTTGGTAAGTGTGCAGGCTAGTGCAGATGTTGCAGTATGCTTGGGAAGTTCAGTATCCCTCACAGCAATCAATGCATATAATTATAGTTGGTCACCCAATCAAAATTTATCGGCTACAACAGAGGCAACGGTTGTGGTTAGTCCGCTAACAACAACTACCTACACGGTTACCGGCACCGATGCGAATGGATGTAGTAGTTCGGATGCAGTTGTGGTAACTGTATTACCATTACCCACCGCCACCATCAGCTATCCAGGAAATCCGTTTTGTAAAACGGGAATCGTAAATGTAGTACGAACGGGTATTGCAGGGGGTATATATTCGGCTTCATCCGGATTGGTTTTAAACTCTATTACAGGAGCGATTGATTTATCCGCAAGCAATGCTGGTACCTATTCAGTTACCTACACATTTAGTAATGGCAGTTGCTCGAATCAGTTGACTACCCTGGTAACGATTATAGATTTACCCATCGTAAGTTTCACGGGTAATTTACCAGCAGTATGTATTCAGGCAGCTCCGTTTACTGTAACAGGAGGGAATCCTTTGGGTGGGGTTTATCGTGGCGTGGGTATAAAGGGAGATATCATCAATCCTCAATTGGCTGGATTAGGAAAACATGTAATTGAATATACGTATACCAATCCCAAAGGATGTGCTGCGATGGCTACCAACACTATAACAATTACTTCAGTAACCGGGGGAAATACTACCCTACAATTTCCGGAAGTTTGTGTTGGATCCAACCCTTTTACTTTAATAACAGGATCCACTGTTCCAGCAGGTGGTCAATTTAGTGGTGCTGGTGTGAATACAAATATATTTGATCCACAGCAAGCAGGAATTGGAAAAAACATCATTACGTATGTTACCAACGCGGTTTCCGGTTGTTCGGTAGTATATTCGGGAACCATTCAAGTAAATCCGAAACCAACTCTTCAGGTTGCTTCACTAAAAAAAGTATGCGAAGGTAATCAGGTAGTTATTAGTCCTATTGCATCAGGAGAACTATTTTGGTCAGACAGTACTGGCACACTTAATCGGTTTGCCAGCAATGGGTTAACATTTAAACCCAAGCGTTCTATTTCTTACGTGATAACCTGCAGAGATGGAAAGGGATGTACCAATTCGCAGCCAGTATTTATTCAGGTAGATCCAGTTCCCGATGCAAGTTTTAGTTATGGCTCAACTAATTTCTGCTCAGGAGGTAATGCGACGGTATTAATGGCTGGATTAAGTGGAGGAAATTTTTCTGCGGATTTGGGTGTTTCAATTAATACGACTAACGGCCAAATTGATCTGGCAAATACTCAGCCCGGAAATCATACCATCACCTATAGCGTTACCAATACAGCAGGGTGTAGATCGGTATCGCAGCAAACAATTACGGTAAAGCCAGTTCCAGTATTATCGCTCTCAAATTTAATTCTCTGCAGTGGTTCTGTGCAGGCAATTACCTTTACCGGTTCTTCAATTGGTAGCAGTTTTAACTCAAACAATCCTGCCGTTGCTACTATTGATGCGAGTGGAGTTGTGCAAGGGCTTCAAGCCGGACAAGCCCTGGTTCGCTTTACAAATAATGAAGGTTGTGCTTCTAATGTGGCGGTAACCGTAAAAGATTTACCTCGTTTATCGGGGAAACAATTGGTGTGTAAGTTGGATAGTATTCAGGTAAGCACGAATGTTACTTTGGGAGACATTGCCAAATTTGTAAGTCAAACTCCCGGAATTGCAACTGTAAATACAAGAGGGATTGTAAGAGGAAATCGTGCCGGAACTGCCATCATAGAATTCCGTGATAACAATGGATGTTCAGCCAACCATATAGTTAAAGTAGATTCGGTTCCGGAACGGCAACCTGCTCCTGCACTTACCTGTGAGCCGGGTACCATTCGGCTCGATCAGCCAATGATTTCAGCTTATGGCAGTTCGGGTTATACATTTACCTATTGGAAAGATTCTGCCCAAACCGCTATGATAAATAATCCTATGCGAATTGCCCAATCTGGTAACTATTTTGTTCAGGTGAAGAATTCAAATGGCTGCAATACAGAAAAACCTGTTTCAGTAAAAGTGGCAGTTGCCAAAGCAATCATTGCGAGAAGACTGGATACTGTACGCACCCAAAACAATGTGCCTGTTCAATTAAAAGCCAGAACCATAGGTACTGAATTTAGTTGGTCTCCATCTGCAGGCTTAAACTCACCATTTATTCGGGAACCTTGGTTTAGTTATATTAAGAATATGGAGTATCAGATTTCAATGCGAACAGATAGTGGTTGTTTGGTTACGGATACTGTATTTGTAAAAGCGGTGGATGCCAATATTTTTGTTCCCTCTGCCTTTACACCTAATACCGATGGCAAAAATGATAAGTTTGCACCCGTTTGTTTTAGCATTGCTCGCCTAAACTTTTTCTCTGTGTTTAATCGTTGGGGCGAGTTGATTTTCACAACAAACACCATTGGAAAAGGGTGGGATGGAACCAACAAAGGTGCTACTGCTGAGGCAGGCACCTATGTTTGGATGCTGGAAGCCGTTGGACTTGATGGTCAGGTATTCAGGCAAAAGGGAACCG
The DNA here is from genome assembly GCA_037131895.1 of Chitinophagia bacterium. Classification (GTDB taxonomy): domain Bacteria; phylum Bacteroidota; class Bacteroidia; order Chitinophagales; family Chitinophagaceae; genus Sediminibacterium. The sequence continues at coordinate 2,589 of JBAXQE010000037.1, forward strand.
TGGTATTAATAAGATAATGCCAGCACGGTATTACATCATTTTTTTCGATTCGATTTTCGCCTGCGATAAATTATCCAAGCAATAGCAGCCAATAGTAAGAATACCCAACTATACACCAGCAACATACAAACCTGAATAAATCCACGCCAGCCTTCTAAAAAGCCTTCTTTTATTTGATTGGTGAGTTGAGATGGGGTAGCATGTATTTCATACATTTTAATTCGTAATGTACTCAAGGCAACTTGATTTTTCATAAGCCTCCATCTTCCTTCGGCTGCTTCAATTTCTTCCCGTAAATTCCCTATTTGTTCTTCTATAGCTATCATATCGGATACCTTGTTGGCTTTCTGTAGCAATTGCTTATACCTGTTTTCTAAGGCCCTTTTATTGTTAATTCTAATTTCTAGATCTAAATATTCAGCAGTTACATCTTCTACTGAAATATGTTTGTTATCTAGTTTCCCCGCTTGTGAAGTAATAGTATCTATTAATATTTGCAAACTCGCTGCTGGAATCCGAATGGTGAGTTCATTTTCAATTTTTTCAGTATGCACTTGCAAATTTTCATTAGATATATAGCCCTTGAGTTGCTCTGCCTGGTATTTTATCCATGCACTACTTTTACCAATATTTTCCGTTGTAAACGTAATTTCTCCTTCTTGTATTTTTTTTATGGATGTGTCGCCTATTGTAACGGGAGGTGGGGCAGGAGGGCTCATTTGAAATTTATTTTCCATTTTATTTTTATCTGCTGAATTCAGCTGTTCTGCACCCGATTCAATTATATAATCGGCAGTAGGGCTATTAGAAGTTGATTCGGATATTTTATTTTCTGAATTGCCACAACTGAGCAATATGCCCATTGACAAAAGAAGGTAAACTGTTTTCATGTTTGATGTTTTAAATTGTGAGAAAAAATTATATAGGGGGATAGATATACGTTTCTTCTGATCCGCTTTGCGGAAAAAGATGCAACACTATAACAGCAAATGTTAGGGGGTGAAACCGCTGAAACTTCTTTAGTTACTCTTTACTTCTAAGCATCAGCATACTCTCTATGGCCAAGTCGGTATAATCCTGATGGTTTCTTTTACTAATAAAGCGGGGTTTTCTATTGTAATCCTCAGCACTTATGCTAAAAAATACCCCACCTCCATATTCAACTTCTAAGGGCTCAGCTCCATTACTAAGGATGCAGACAGCTCCCTCTTTCCATATTTCTTCTATCAATTGTGCTGCGGCTTCTTTGTTAAAATTTCCCCAAACCGTTTTGCCCCTGCTTAGCTCGGCCGTCCAGTCGTAGGCATTGCCCGGGATATTTTTAACGCCATATTGTACCTGGGCAAGTAGGGCCTCTGCCAAATATTTATTGCCTTCATGATGATACTGCCAAACATGCACTGATTCATGAACCAATAGGTACGGGGGTATCGATTGATCTTTGTGGGGGGTATAAATTGTGTTGTGTAAAGCAAAAAAATATTTATGCCAAAATGGGAAATATGCGATGGTAATTTTTTCTGGATCAAGCGATGCTTGAAATACTTCCTGTAAAATATTTTTTTCTTCCCATCGTAGAAGTCTGCCTTCAGTTAATAGACCCATCATCCTTGCAATCAAAACGAGCGTATTTCCTATTATAGAAATGGTACCACCTGCAATCGAAAGTACTAACTGAAGTAAGCCCTTGGCAAGGGGTTTAACTGAAAGCGAAAAAACAGTAGCCAGCAAAAAAAAGAGTACACCTATACTTGATCCAATTGTCCCTGCCATCATTTTTAGGATTGCTGAAAGAATTGATAGTATGCCAGAAAAAATTCCATTTATCCAATTTGCAATAAACCGAAAACTTTTATTATTAATGGAATTGACTAACCGGTTGAGAGAGATTGATTCTAGCGGCGATAGAAATTTTTCAGTACCCCTGTTTAGCCGATTAGAAAATCCGTTAGCTGCATCTATTAAAACACGCAGAACACATGCAGACTCTTTATTACTAGGTGGGTTTGATTTAATTTGATTCAAATTATTTCGTATATTATGTGGCAACTTATTATTTTATTGTAAAATCTATGAAGGTCGGTTTAAAAAAATCGGTAAGTTTGATAGATGCAGGTACTTACAAAAATAATGATTGCGGTCGTTTTGATGGTTCCTTCCAAAATTAGTTTCTCACAAACTGGTAAGGAAAGGACCGAAAACGAATCTAAACATTTTACAGTCAATTTCGATTACCTGAGTGATTATTTGGTGAATGGTCGAAAAGATTCCTTACGATCGCCTTATGCTGTAGCGGGTTTTCAGGCTACTAGTTCCGGAGGATTTACTTTAAATACTAATTTTTATTATCTCCTACAGAAAAACAATCGTAAACTGGATTTTTTTGAATTATTGTTGTCCTATGAAAAAGAGCTAAGCGATCAGTTATTGCTTGGAATATATGGCGCCAAATATTTTAGTGGCGCTAGTAGAAATACTTTGAATAGTGATATCGGTGCATCTTTGGGGATTGGGGTTGGGTATGACTTTAGTTTTGTAAAATTTTTTACTCAGGCTGACTGGTTGATTAACAGTAAATCTGATATTTCATTAACCCTAGAACTATTGAAAGAGTTTGAAATAAAAAAAGGTGCTTTTACTTATTCCTTTTCTCCACAGGCTGATATGTATTACAGTACGCTGGGATATTATGAGGGTACAATTACTAAGAATACTCAAAGGCGAAATGGGAGGGCTCCGATATTGGCACAACCCCCTTATATTTCTACTTCAGTAGTTAACCCTCGGTTTCAATGGATGGCTTTGGAATTGGCACTTCCATTTACAATCGAGAATAATAGCTGGGGTTTTTCATTTACGACTACCCTTGCGTGTCCGGTTAATCCTGTAAATACCAAATCGGTAGTAACTATAGGCAATACAAATATTACCATAAATTCTACTCCATATTCAGAAAGAGTGATGAATCCAACTTTTTATTCAAACCTCTCTTTTTTTATAAAATTTTAGTAGCAACTATTACTCAGTTTAATTAAGATATAAGAAGACATTTTATTTTTTGAGTAAGTCACTTTCTTTTTATGGAAATATTTTTTGCTAGGGTTTTTTGATTAAAAAGTTAAATTGTTTGTTTCATTTTTCTTATTTTGAGCATGTTTAATTGTTATTTACTTATCTGCATGCCATGCTTACATCTACTTATTCCTACAAAGATTCTAAATGCCATTTTTTAATTTTAGATGCCCTTCGGGGTATTGCAGCCATTATGGTAGTAATGATGCATGGGTTTGAGGTTTTTTGTAAGGGAAATTATCATGAAATGGTTATTAATCACGGATACCTTGCGGTAGATTTTTTCTTTATGTTATCGGGGTATGTGATGGCTCATGCTTATGATGATCGTTGGGATACTATGACGGTTGCAAACTTTTTCAAGCGTCGTTTAATTCGATTGCACCCCTTGATTATTGTGGGGTCGATTTTGGGAGCTTTGCTTTTTTATTATCAAGATGCACCTATTTTCCCTAAAATTGCAAGTACCACTGTTTCTCAGCTTTTGCTGGTAATGGTAATTGGACTCACCCTAATTCCAATCCCAACCAGCATGGATATTCGGGGATGGAATGAGATGCACCCCCTGAATGGACCGTCCTGGTCGCTGTTTTTCGAATATATAGCCAACCTATTACACGTATTTATTTTACGGAAATTATCTAAGCCTCTTTTATCCATTGCAGTGGTATTGGCTGGGATGGCTTTGTGTAACCTGGCTATTTTTGGCAAACAGGGCGATTTGATAGGAGGGTGGTCGCTGGAGCCAGAACAGTTGCTGGTTGGGTTTACCAGACTCCTTTTCCCCTATATGGCAGGCATGTTGTTAAGGAGGGCTATAAAAGTAGAAGGTAATCGGAATACTTTTTTGTGGTCGGCTCTTTTATTGATTTTGGCACTTTCTATCCCCCGATTGGGCGGTAATGATAAATTGTGGCTCAACGGTATTTATGAGTCATTCGTTATCATAATCGTTTTTCCACTCATTATTTATCTGGGTGCCATCGGCAAAGTTGCCGGTAAGTTTGCCAATACCGCCTGTGTGTTTATGGGAAATATTTCCTATCCACTATACATCACCCACTTTCCGTTGATGTGTGTATTTTATGCATGGGTAGTAAACAATAATATACCCCTACAAACGGGTGTTTGGGCCAATATTGGATTAACGCTGGTTTCAATTTGCCTGGCCTATTTTTGGCTGAAAGTTTATGATGAGCCGGTAAGGAAGTGGCTTACGAAAAAGTTTTTGAAGCCGGTATAGGGCATACTGTTTTTCTCACGGAAAACACTCCAGGTTAGCAGCGTATTTGGGGAATATTTGATTTCGAAGACAAGTATCACCTCTATCAATGATTTGTGGGGAAACTTTCCTAAAATGAGCCACATTCCCTAACGAATCTGCTTCTTCAAGTATATTTTGTTTTTCATATTTTATTTAACCTGATTGTACAAAGGATTTATTAACTTCAATAATAAGTGTAGGCTTTATGAATAATAAACGATACTTTTTATCAATTGACAAGCCTTGTGAAAAGGAATGGACTGCTATGTCACAATCTGATGATGGAAGATTTTGTAATCACTGTTCAAAGTCGGTGGTGGATTTTACTCAATTAACCGATGCTCAAGTGATTAAAATACTTGAACAAAATTCGGGCAAGCTATGCGGTCGATTAACACAAGAACAACTCAACAGAACAATTCAAATCTACCAGCCTAAAAACACTTCCAGACTTTATAAAATACTCGCAGGAATTTTCTTATTTGGAATTAGCAAAAATTCGCTAGCGCTAAATCTGAAAAATTTTAATACCGCACCCTTTTCTGTTATTAATAACAAACTTACCAATACGCACTTATCAAAAAATAACTCGGATTTAGCAAAAGACAGTTTAAAAAATATTGTTCAAGGCCTTGTTATTGACTCAGAGACTAATATGCCTTTAGCGTTCGCATCGGTTTTTATTAAGGACAAAAAAATATTAACAAGTACAGACATGTATGGAAAGTTTACCCTTGTAATTCCAGATAGCTTACTAACAAGGAAAATGTATTTGGATATACGATTTATTGGTTACGAACCCATAACTCTTTTAATTAACAAGAAAGATTTACCAATCACTAATCACACTTTTTTAGGCAAGGCCAAAAATGAAATTTTGGGAGAGGTTATTATAGTTTCCAAAAAGAGAAAATGGTGGCAATGAAACCATATTAAGAATTAATTCTCTAAATAATTTTTTCGGAAGGGGAAGAAACAGAGGCTGTAGGCCTATAGCCCAGTTAAAGGAGAAATAATCAACGGGAAAAAGAGAGTGAGTTTGTGGATATTTTATTCCTTCACAACCAAAAAAAGTGTGCGTGTGGGTTTGAGTGTGAAGAAAAGGCCAGAGTAAAATGTTCGTACTCAAACTCACACTCACTCTGGCCTT
>JBAXQE010000038.1:0-7719 GCA_037131895.1 Chitinophagia bacterium
CTTCCAACTTGCACGAATATCTTGCACATAAAAGGGAGCAATTTTTCGTTGCTCATTTGAGGTATTGTCTAAGTATTGTTTTCCCACATATTTATGCAACCACTCTAATTCAAGGCTGGCAATCGGTTTCCAGTTAATGCTACCCGAACCGGTAATCGCTGGTGAAAATGATATGTCGGTATTGTTATGTTCTACAGGATCTTGATTGCCGGTATCGTAATTGTCTACATATTCCGTAAATGATTTGATTTTGTTTTTACTGATAGTTAAATTACCACTAACCTGCAGTTTTGATACTATCTGCCAGCCAGCTTCCCACTCCATTCCGGTGCGATAGCTGCGGGGTACATTGTTTCGGGTATACGCTCCTACATCATTGATTTGTCCGGTTAACACCAGTTGTTGGTTATACAACATATAAAATAAAGTAACTCCCCAATATCCCCTGCTAGATTTTTTCATCCAGCCCGCTTCCCAGTCGTGCAAGGTTTCTGCATTGGGTTGGGAAAGAATTCCAGCCTGAAAATCGTCGCGATTGGGTTCTTTATTGGCAACTGAATAACTTAGAAAAGCTTGTGTTCCCTGATGTTGATAGTGGATGCCCATCTTAGGATTTATGAAGGAGAATTGCCGATTAACCAATAAATCGGGCTTACCCTGAAATCCATTCATCACATGTTGCACCTGGCGATATTGTATATCAGCAAATGCCTTCCATTTTTCGGAAAGATTTTCCTGCCACTTTACATACAGGTGACCATCATTTTTATGGGCTGTTAAGTTATAGTACCTATAATTGTTGGCAACGGTTCCCTTTTCCATCCAGGGTAATAATCCAAAATGTTTGCCATTATAACGTGTGATACCGCCACCGATGGTTAACTCTCTTCTAATGGTTTTTTGTTGCAGGGTAAATAATTGTCCGGCATAATTATTGTCTAACCATTTCTGCCGAATCAAATCAGTTTCTGTAGATGCAATTCCTCCGATAGTTATATTGGGTAATCCATAATCTGCAAACGCCTGATTGGCTTTGTATTCCTCATAATACCCTTTTCCTGTGCTAACAAAACTGGTAGTGTTGAGCATCCAGTTATTGGGGAGAGCCTGATTAAAAAATAGTTGGTAATGGGTTTGGGTGTAATTGTCGGTTTGATTATCGTATGGCGCTCCGGGTTTTTCAGTACCAGCTGGATTGAAGCTTCGGTTGGTAGCGAGTAAATATTCAGGAACCCCATACCAGGCCTGATATGTTTTTTCCTTACCCGAGAAAATATTCAATCGCAGGCTCGATTTGTTTTTTCGGAATTGTGTGCTGAAGTAAAAAGATTGCAGGTTACTGCTGGCGCGGTCGATATAGCCGTCGCTAACAATGCGGCTGATGCGACCATCCATCGTAAAATATTTACCGATTAATCCGGTTCCTCCTTGTAGGGTATTTTTCAGGGTGCCAAATGATCCAGCGCTGTTATTGATATCCAGGTAGGCTTTCTCATGGATTTCATTGGTAGAAAGGTGAATGGAAGCACCAAAAGCCGCCGGCCCATTGCTGGAAGTTCCTACCCCTCTTTGCACCTGAATACTATTTACGGAGGAAGTGAAGTCGGGCATATTTACAAAAAACGTACCCATACTTTCTGCATCATTATACGGAATACCATTGAGGGTAACATTGATGCGGGTGGCATCGGATCCCCTGATTCGAATGCCGGTATATCCTACGCCATTTCCTGCATCTGCATTAACTACCACGGAGGGCACCTGATTCAACAGCATGGGAATATCCATCCCGAGGTTAGATTTCTTTAGCTGCTCTTTACTAATATTGGTTTTGGCAAAAGGGGCTGTTTCAGCTGCACGAACGGAAGTTACTTCTAGGGGTTGCAGCTCATAGGCTGTGGATGAAAGTAAAACTTCTATTTGCTGGTTGGGTAATAAGGTTGCTATACTTTTTTGTTGCGATTGATACCCAAGGGCATTAATCAATAGTTCACTTTTTTTACTTGAATTGGTTGAAAACTTGAATTCACCCAACTCATTGGTTATAGCGGAATTACTGCCATACCAAACTACTGCACCGGGAATGGGTAGGCGGGTTTGGATGTCTTTTACGGTGCCGGATATTGGATAGCCGGTGGGTGACTGAGCAAAAAGGGTGATTGAAATAAAAATTACAATCAATGTTCCCAACAACTTTTTCATAAACAACTGTTTAAAAAGTTAATAATGGGAACAGGGAATAGCGGATGGAGAAGTGGAGCGAGCACCTTCCCTTCGCAGGCATTACCCTGTTCAGGTTCTACGGGTATTATCTCAGCTAGAAAAGGCTTACGCCCAATCCGGCACCCCGGGATCAGTTGCAAAGATAGGAATTCCTTTTTTTCTTTTGTAATGTTGTAACTTTTAGTGTTCGAGTGCGTTTTACTTCTAAACAATTATATGAAACAGCTATTCATTCTTTTTCTTTTTATATCCGGTTGGATGGGTATAAGTGCACAAGAAACCAAGCACCTGGTAAAAGATGCCAATGCCCAACAGCGTTCAGTTGGAAGTTTTACGGCTATTCAGGTATCGGGGGGGATTGATGTTTATGTTACTCAGGGTAAAGAATCTGCGGTGGCTGTGAGTGCAGCAAATGCAGAAATGCGTGAAAACATACTTACAGAAGTAAGCGGCAATACTTTGCATATTTCATTTAAGGGCAATTGGAGCTCCGGATGGAAAGACCCCAAGGCAAAGGCATATATTTCAATTGCAACACTTCAAATGCTAGATGCCAGCGGTGCTTCGGATGTGAATATAGTGGGTACTGTAAAGGGGGATGATTTACTGGTTAAATTATCCGGTGCAAGCGATATAAAAGGAGATATTCAATATAACAATGCACGGTTTGTATTAACGGGGGCTTCCGACAGTAAACTCACGGGCAAAGTGGGTAGAATAAAAATTCAGGCGAGCGGCGCTTCTGATTTTAAATGCTACGATTTAATAGCAGAGATAGCCGAAATAAATGCTTCTGGTGCCTCAGATGTTAAGATCAATGTTCTGCAAGAAATCAGCGTGCATGCCAGTGGGGCCAGTTCCGTTAACTATAAAGGTTCACCGCAGCTGAAATCGGCTAAGGTGGAGGGAGCTTCTAGTTTTAGTAAGCAATAGGCTTGAAAATTTTTATCTTAAATAGCATTGATTAACAGATTTTTGTAATTTTATACCGAGCGTTTAGGTAGTTCAATCCTGTTATTCAATATCCATGAAAAAAAAAGTCTATTGCATAGCCGTTGCAGTATCGGTTGTTTGCTTTTTATTTTCATTGAAATCTGCTGCAAATAACATTACTGTTTCCTCAGTAACCTTAATCGCCCAAAATAAAACGGCGGATTATGTGCAAGTTAAATTTGACCTTAGTTGGGAAAATTCATTCCTTGCCATTACTGGTCCATCTAATTGTGATGCAGCTTGGGTATTTGTGAAATATAAAATTGGTGACAACGGTGAATGGAAGCATGCCAGTTTAAACACTTCGGGCGGACATATCCTACCATCCGGTGCTTCCTCTTCCCAAGGAGATAGCAAGGGGGTATTCATTTATAAAGATGCGATTGGAACAAGTAATCTTTCCCTTACTGGAGTACAGCTGCGTTGGAATTATGGGGTAGATGGGGTTGGTGATGAATCGAAAATTTATGTAAAAGTATTTGCCATTGAAATGGTATTAGTTCCGCAAGGAGATTTTCAGGTAGGTAGTGGTGGACAAAACTCTGGTGAATTCCGTCGGGCCAATGATGTGAGTAGTTCAGGTACTACTACCACGTTTACTATAACTAACAATGCTCTTACCCTACAAGGTAATAATAGTAGTTCATCCAGTAGTAATCTTTCTACTCGGTTAGGAGCAGGAAATGATTTATCATCTGGAACTTCCACTGCTTCACTAGGAGCGGGTTATCCCACTGGATATGCAGCCTTCTATTGCATGAAATTTGAAATTACGCAGGGGCAATACCGCGATTTTTTAAATACCCTTACTTATCCACAACAGGTTACCCGAACAGCCAATTCACCTAATAGTGCAATAGGAACTGGCGCATTAACCAGTTCAGGTACCGCCCGCAATGGTATTGAAATAAAAGTTTCCGGAATTGCGAATGCTACCCCAGCTGTATATGCATGTGATGCAACCAATGATAACAATTTTGATCAATCCAATGATGGCGCTGGTATTGCCTGTAATTATTTAAATTGGGACGATGTAGCTGCCTATTTAGATTGGGCTTCTCTTCGACCTATCACTGAGTTAGAATATGAAAAAGTAAGCAGAGGCACACTCACCCCTGTTGTTAATGAATTTGCCTGGGGAAGTGCTAGTAGTACATCATTAGCCTCAATTTTAAATACTGCTCTGGCAAATGAAGCTTCCAATACTACTGGTGCCAATCTGGTAGGTAATAATGCTTTTAGCGGAGGTCCCGTTCGTGTGGGTCTTTTTGCAACCGCAACTAGTACCCGTATTTCGGCGGGCAGCAGTTATTATGGGGTAATGGAGATGAGTGGAAATGTTTGGGAACAAGTGGTGCCTATTTCCAATGCCAATGCCCGATCCTTCTCTAATGTTATGGGTGACGGTACGTTAAATAGCAATGGGGATGCTGATGTATCCACTTGGCCGTTGGCAACTGATGTGGGCATTCGGGGAGGCAGTTATAACAGTTCTGGTAGTGTAAACTATTTGTCTGACCGAACCAATATTAGCTCCGGCGTTACTTCTCGAAATAATAATGTTGGTGGAAGAGGTGCACGAAAAATTTTAATTGCTAAAGTAGATTATTTAGTGGTAGGAGGAGGTGGAGGTACTGCCCGCAACGGAAGGGAAGTGGGTGGTGCCGGAGGTGGACAAGTAGCAACGGGTTCAAAAATTGTAATTGCGCAAAGTTATAGTATTGTAGTAGGGGCAGGTGGATCAACAGCTCCTGGCAATGGTGGTCAGAGTGCTGCATTTGGAATAACCGCTACCGGTGGGAATGGAAACTCGAGTGTAAATGGTGCAAGTAGTGGAAATGGAAATGCTGGAGGAACAGATAATAATACATATGGAACTGGAGGTGGGGGAGGAGGGGCAGGTGGAGCCGGACAAAATGGTAGTAATACTAAAGCAGGAGATGGAGGAATTGGTATTCAAAGTTCAATTTCCGGAATTGCTACTTATTATGGCGGCGGGGGTGGCGGTGGCGCTGATTGGGATATTGGAAGTATAGTTTATGGTGCAGGCGGACAGGGAGGTGGTGGACAAGGTGCGCAAGGGCACAATGATGGTTCCCATCCAGCTGTTGCAGGCTCCGCCAATACAGGTGGAGGAGCTGGAGGGCCTGGACAAAACGGATCTTACACTGGAAAAGCAGGCGGGTCAGGCGTTGTTATCATTCGTTATAAAACCGATGGGTCAGATGGCATTTCCAATACATCCACCGGTGGTTCCAAAACTACCTCAGGAGCCTATACTATTCACACCTTTACTTCTAGTGGAACTTTTGTTTGTGTGCTTTCTTTCTGATGAATCGGTTCTGAATTTTTCCAATAGTCAGTAATATTTTATAATTTGTTTTTATGAAAAAAAGTGCTTGTTGCTTTAGGGAAAAATGCTCAGGAAAGTCACCTTAATGCCAATTAACCCCTCTGCTTCTCGATTGCCAAAATATATTTTACTAAAATGTAATTTTGTTCATTACAAAAATGTATATTTGTATTTTACTAAAATGTAAAACTAATGGTCTTAAAGTCTGACGTAGAAATAGCCTTCAAGCAACAACAACTTTTGCTCGAGGGTAAACCTACTGGAGAATGGAGAGAGCAATTGGCTCAAGTAACTTTGAGTAAAGAATTTGTGCTTATTATCACCGGCATCAGACGTTGTGGTAAAAGCACCCTGATGCAACAGTTGATCAGTCAATTAAATCGTTCGGTGGCATTTTTTAATTTTGAAGATCCGCGAATATATGGTTTTGAAACCACTGACTTTGTAAAATTGGATGAAGTAATTGGTGATAATACCTTGTATTATTTCTTTGATGAGATACAAAATGTAGACAATTGGGAAATATATGTTAGAAATCTTCACGATAAGCAAAAAGTGATATGCATAACAGGTTCAAATGCATCTTTGCTCAGTAGAGAATTGGGTACCAAACTTACAGGTAGAAATATTCAGATAGAGTTGCTTCCTTTTTCGTTTAAAGAATACCTATCCTTCAAAAAACTAAAGGTTGAAGCAGCTACATTTGAGCAATATTTATTCGAAGGAGGATTTCCGGATTATCTTAAAACCGCAAATAAAGAAGTTTTACAGCAACTGTTTAAAGACATTGTTTATCGTGATATTATAGTAAGGCATTCAGTTAGAAATGATAAAGTATTGATGAGCATCGCTTTGTATTTGATAAGCAATGTTGGTAAAGAATTTTCTTTTACAAATATCAAAAACACTTTTGATGTAGGATCAGTAAATACGGTGATTGATTATATCAGTTGGTTTGAAGACAGTTATTTACTGTTTACTGTACCCAAGTTTAGCTGGTCTTTAAAAAGTGTGGCCATTAACCCGAAGAAAGTATATGTGATTGATACTGGTTTTGGAGATGCCAATTCATTAAGTTTTTCAAACGATATCGGACGATTATTCGAAAATGCGGTTTATCTACAATTGAGACGAACCTATAAAGAGCTTTATTATTTTAGGGAGAAAGGAGAATGCGATTTTGTGGTAAAAGAAAAAAATAAAGTAACGAATGCCATTCAAGTTTGCATAGAAGTATCGCAGGAGAATTTACCAAGAGAAGTGAATGGATTGGTGGAAGCATTAACGTTTTTTGACCTAGAGGAAGGCATTATCATCACGATGAATCAAGAAGATGAAATTGTACAAGCCGAAAAGAAAATACATGTAATTCCAGCTTGGAAATGGTTTATGAATTGATTTCAAAATAAGCTCTTTAGGACTGAAGTGCTCGTGAACATTTTTTCTTAAAACAGCTAGTTTTTAAGCGGGTTACAATACCTGGTCATTAAAAATGGTTCATTTATAAAAAAGCAACCTGTCACCCACCAAAAGAACCACACCTTTAATTTTGCTCTCGGCCTACTGCTCGCCTTTAGCAAACCTGCCTAGCCTCTTCTCATACCATAACAACGGATTATAATCCGTTGACTTTTGGTCAGGAACGAATTTTCCCGTACCTTTGCACTCCAAACATCGCGAGGTAGAGCAGCGGTAGCTCGTCGGGCTCATAACCCGAAGGTCGGAGGTTCGATCCCTTCCCTCGCAACCAAACTAAGGCCCTTTGGGCCTTTTTTTTACTATATGAAGTCGGGCTTTGTAAATATTTTTGGCAAACCTAATGCCGGTAAAAGCACGCTCCTCAATGCGCTGATGGGCGAAAAGCTTGCTATTGTGTCGCACAAGGTGCAAACTACCCGGCACCGAATTAAGGCTTTTTTGAATAAGCCCGGCGAATACCAATTGGTTTTATCCGATACCCCCGGCATCATCAACCCCCAGTATAAACTCCACCACCGCATGATGGAAGCCGTTAAATCGGCCCTGGAAGATGCCGACCTGGCCCTATTACTGGTAGATGCCAACGATAATTTTGCCGAACTGGATACCATTTTTACCGAACTGAAACTGAATGTTCCGGCTGTTGTGGTGTTGAACAAGATTGATGTGGC
>JBAXQE010000039.1:0-7598 GCA_037131895.1 Chitinophagia bacterium
CCGTATAAGATACCATCTTCTACTTTAATGGTAGTTCTCGGGCGGCCTTGTGCATCTTTCAGCGGATTGCTTTTAGAGGTAACCTGTTTGCCCGGGGTTGCCTGGTATTCGCCCATCAGATAGGCTTTTGTATTAAAATTATCCGATCCGGCACCATTCAATTCCTTTTTAATCTGTGTTTTTGCATCCAGGAAGCCAGATTTAATAGCAGTAACCTCATTCACTCGGTCGGTGCGCCAGATACAAAAATCGTTGGCTTGCTTCCAAGTGATACCTACAACCGGATAATAGTTAAAGGCTGGATGACGGAAATAATATTCCACCATCGGCTCGTTGAAACTCAATTCAGATCTCCAAACATTGGTATCTGGATAGGCTGCAGCAACAATAGTATCCATACCAGCCGTTCCAAACACATTCTCTAGCCAGTAGAGGTATTCACGATAATGCACATTGGCCACCTCCGTTTTATCAATGAAAAAGGAGTTAACCGTAACTCTTCTGGGGGCATTGTTCCAGTCTGCCATCACATCTTCCTGTGTAGCACCCATGGTAAAAGTACCTCCCTGCACAAAAACGAGTCCTGGCGCCGTTTTCACATCCTTGGGTTTCATTACGCTAAAATTGCCCTGGGTTTTGTCGTTATAGTTCCATCCGGTTACAGCCGATTTTTCGGGTTTTTTCGAAAAAATGCTACAGGAGGATATCGTGCCCATAATTGCAACTAAACAGGCAACATTACCAAGGAAAGAAAGTAGTTTCATGATGCTAAAATTGATGGTAAATGTAGTTTTCACGAATTGGATTGTTACAAACCAATGCGAATATATAAGTTTTACAGGTGGTAGATTCCGTTTAGGGCCCTTGACTTTGTTAGCAAAAACCTAATTTTAACTCTGTTAACAATTAACGTTGTTCCGGGGGGCATTATTATCAGTAACCGATATATTGTATGATTTACAGGATGATTTTGGTTATTATGGTGGGTACTTTACTAGCATCTACTAACCTATTAGGGCAGCGGGTGTATGCTTCACATTCTGTATTGGCAACCGGAAATTGGACTCAACTGGCAGTTACCCGCGAAGGGGTGTTTAAAGTAACGGTTGCTGCTTTGGCACAGGCTGGCATTTCATCCGGAAATCTTTCGAGTAATTCAATTCGTTTATTTGGAAATGGAGGGGCGATGCTTCCCGAAAATAACCGGGAATCCCGAGCAGATGATTTAATAGAAAATGCCCTGGAAATGGTGGATGGGGGGGATGGCATTTTTAGTGGCACAGATTATTTTCTCTTTTACACCCCGGGGCCGCATCCCTGGTTCAAAGATACCCTTACTGGATTATGGCGGCACCAAACCAACCTCTATTCTGATACAGCTTATTACTACCTAACCATTGGCGGTAATGGAAGAAGGATATCCCTTCAAACGGCGCAACCTGCCGCTACGGTAACCGTTCTTGAAATGGACGACCGATTTTATCAGGAGCTTGAATTAGAAAATGTATTGTTTAGCGGAAAAAATTGGCTTGGAACTAAATTGGGAGCACAACCCGGTCAATCACTTACCACGACGCTTGCTATTCCTTTTACTGCACTCAATACCCAGCAACCGGCTACCCTCATCAGCCAATTGGCAGCCCGTTCGGTGGGCGCTCCTACCAGTTTTCGTTTATTGCAACAAAATCAGGCATTTCAGGAATTGAGTTTGCCTGCAGTGAGCGGACAATTTTTAGAAACCTATGCTACACAGGGTAAACAGCTATCCCGATTTTTGCCGGCAGCTTCGGGTAATCTGTCGATACAAATACAAATGGCTTCTAACAATCCTGCAGCTATTGGTTGGATAGATTGGATTGAAGTTTTTGCCCGCAGGCAGCTGGCATTTGTTGGCAGTGAAACATTATTGTTTAGAGACACTCGTTCTGTTAGTTCAGGTACAACAGCAGCCTTCGAAATTCAGCAGGTTCCAACTGGGGGAGGCGCATTTGTTTGGGATGTAACCAATCCATTTTCCCCGATAAAAATGAATACCACCCAATCGGGTAATCTGCTACAATTCGTGAATGGGGCATCCGCCTTACGAGAGTATGCTGCGGGAATTACAAGCGTATTGCCAGAGCCCATTTTAGTGGGTAAAATTGCTAATCAAGACTTACACAATAGTTCGCCCGTTCGGATGTTGGTCATTACGCCTGCAGGTTTAGTGTCGGAAGCTAACCGGTTGGCAGAATACCATCGGGTAAGGGATGGAATTACAACAACTGTAGTAACTACCCAACAGATTTATCATGAATTTTCTGGTGGCAATCCCGACCCAACTGCCATAAGGGATTTTGTAAAAATGTATTACGATAAAGCCAGCAATACCGGCAGCCTTCGCCCAGAATACCTGTTGCTAATGGGTGCTGGCAGTTATGACTATAAGCGTAAAAAAGTACAGGAGGGCAATTTAGTGCCGGTATACGAAAGTCCAGAATCCTTGGATCCCCTGAGAACCTATACTTCGGATGACTTTTTTGGTTTGCTGGATGATGGGGAAGATTTTAGTGCCATGCGTGCGGGCGATGGACTGGATATAGCCATTGGTCGTTTGCCGGTTGTAAATTTAGCAGAAGCTAACAGGGTAGTAAACAAAATCATTCGCTATCAGCAACCCGCATCACAGGGATCGTGGCGGATGCAAACCATGTTTATTGCAGATGATCGGGATAATAATTTGCATTTCAATGATGCACAACAAATAACGGCCAGTACTTTTCAAACCAACCCTTTGTTGAATATTCAGAAAGTTTATTTAGATGCTTTTCCGATTATTAGTAGTAGTGGCGGCGATCGGTATCCGCAGGTAAATGAAACCATCGTAAATCAATGTTTCCGGGGGGCATTGGTAGTTAATTACACGGGTCATGGAAATTATCAAAGACTCGCGGATGAAGCAGTTTTTACGGCGGAGGAAGTAAAGCGATTCAATAATCCCAATCGGTTACCCTTATTTATTACTGCCAGTTGTGATTTTGCTCCGCACGATAATCCGGCGGTAGTTTCCTTGGGTGATCGGGTATTGAAAAACGATTCTACTGGTGGCATTGCCCTGTTAACCACCACCCGACCCGTTTTTGCTTATAGCAATTTGCAGATGAATGATCAATATCTGAAAGTTGGCATGCAAAAAGATGCTGCAGGAAATTACCTTTCTTTGGGTAAATCGGTATTGCTGGCAAAGAATACCCTTTTAAGTACTACCGGGGATGTTTTGAACAACCGGAAGTTTACCCTGCTGGGAGATCCGGCTCTTACCCTTGCATTTCCACAAAGCAACATCCGGTTAACTAGGTTAAATGGAAAACCAATAACCGGAAAAGATACCCTGAAGGCATTGGGTAGCTATACTTGCGAGGGAGAAGTGTCCGATGCTAGGGGCCTGCTGTTAACAAATTTCAACGGGATAGTAGAACTCAGTTTGTACGACCAGCCACAAGTGTTAAAAACGCTGGGAAACCGAAGTGGAAGTACGGCAGCGGTATATAATCAACAAACAGCAGTACTATTTAAGGGGTCCGCCACCGTGCAGGGGGGAAAATTTCGCATCAATTTTGTGGTACCCAAAGATATCAGTTATGCACTGGGAAAGGCAAGGTTTAGCATGTATGCAACAGGCGAAAATGCAGATGCCGGAGGGGTAGATACCAGTATATCGATAGGAGGGATTTTGCCTGTTGCAGGTAAGGATGAGGAGGGGCCTGCTATTCGATTGTTCCTCAATGATACTGCTTTTAAGGAAGGCGGTTTATCCAATGAATCGCCCTTGTTGGTAGCCCTTTTAGAAGATAGTTCCGGAATCAATGCTTCGGGCAATGGGATTGGGCACGATATTACTGCCTGGCTAGATGAGAATACCCAAAATTCCTGGGTGTTGAATGAGTATTACCAGGCGGATATCGACAGCTATCGGAAAGGGAGGCTTTCGTTTCGATTGCCGAATTTAGCAGAGGGAAGGCACCAGATTACCCTAAAAGCTTGGGATTTGGCGAATAATTCATCTCTAAAAACGTTGGAGTTTTGGGTAAAAAAGCAAGAAAAGCTGGTGTTGGGAAGGGTGATGAATTTTCCCAATCCGTTTAGTTCGGGTACTACCTTTTCGGTTGAGCATAATCGGCCGGGTGTGCCCATGCGACTGGAAATTGCCATATATGATATTCTGGGGAGGTTGGTGCGCCAGATTCAGCAGCCTGTAAGTGGGTCGGGCAGCAGAAATATTCAGGTTCAATGGAGTGGGGAGGGGGCATCAGGAGCAAAATTGGCAAAAGGTATTTATATTTACCACTTGAAACTTATCTCCGAACAGGAATCAGCATCGGCCAGCGGCCAAATGATTCGAAAGTAAATAGTTTTGAATGGATTGATTTTTACTCTTTTACAGTATTTACGGAGGCTGCAAAATGATAACAAGGTGTTAATACCTGTTAGATTTCTGTAATAGTCGGAAAGCGGAACCTGTATTTTACTGCTCTATTAAAAGAATTTAAAAAGTCAAAAAACGGAACGGATGAAAAGAAAGTTTCAATTATTAGCCTTTTTTTGTGGTTGCTTAATGGGAGCCAATACGGTGCAGTCACAAACTGGATCCATTAATATCGTATCTACTGCGGTGCCTTTTTTGCGCATTAGTCCCGACGCCCGCGCCGGCGGAATGGGAGATATGTCGATTGCAACCACCCCCGATGCCAATGCCGCCTTTTGGAATCTGGCCAAGATTCCCTTTGCCAAAAACAGGGATGCCGTTGCCGTAAATTATACGCCTTGGTTAAAAGATCTGGGCTTATCGGATGTGTATCTGGCGAGTTTGGCTGCTTATCATAAACTGTCCGACGAATCGGCCATTTCTACTTCTTTGCGGTTTTTCAGTTTGGGAAACATTCAGTTGACTGATTTTTCTGGGAACGTATTGAATAACATAAAGCCAAGTGAATTTTCGGTGGATTTGGGGTATTCGCGAATATTGAACAATAAATTAAGTTTGGGGGTTGCTATTCGATATATAAATTCTCGGCTGGTAATTGGAGATGTGGGAACTGGAGTAGTATATAGGGCGGGTACTTCGGTTGCTGGTGACGTATCATTGTTTTATCATGGAGTGGATGAGTCGGGTGCGGGTTTGAATTGGGGACTAAGTTTGTCGAATCTGGGTGCGAAAATTGGCTATACCAATGATGCACGTAATAAAGATTTTATTCCGGCTAATTTGGGGGTGGGCGTAACGTATAATTTTGTGATGGACGAAAATAACCGACTCATGTTTGGGTTGGATATCAATAAATTATTGGTGCCTGTTGTACCTCCGGCAACCGGGGTATATGCAACGGATTCTGCTAGTTTGGCCAATTATCGCAGTACGGGTGTGCTTGCCAGCTGGTTTAAGTCTTTCAACGATGGAACCAATCAGTTGAATTCTTTACAGGCTTCATTGGGTGCAGAATATGCCTATAATGATCAATTTTTTGTTCGGGCCGGTTATTTTTACGAAGATAAATCCCGCGGCAATCGGCAATATTTTTCCGTAGGTGCCGGATTTAGTATGGATGCCTTCCAGGTAAATTTATCTTATCTGGTTCCTTCCGGTTCGGGCATCACTCGCAATCCATTATCGAATACGATCAGGGTGGGATTGCTATTTAATATTGGGGGTAAATAATACCCTTGCTCCGATGTATCTTTACAATTAAGTTGCTTACCAAGGAGGTAGCTCCTGTAAATAATTGATTATGTCTATCAGAATCGGGTACGGTATTGATTTCCATCAATTGGTGGAGGGTAGGGATTTAGTAATTGGGGGTGTTCAGATTGCCCACCATAAAGGCGCGCTGGGGCATAGTGATGCAGATGTTTTGTTGCATGCAATCTGTGATGCGTTGTTGGGGGCGGCTTGTTTGGGGGATATCGGGGTGCATTTTCCGGATACGGATATGGCTTTTAAAAATATTGATAGCCGCATTTTATTGGCAAAAACAAATGAATTAATTCGAGAAGCTGGATATACGATTGGCAATATAGATGCTACTTTGTGTTTAGAAGCTCCCAAGATAAAACCCTATGTATCCCGCATGCAGGAGGCAATTGCAGGAATTTTGGGAATAGCTGTTACGGATATTTCTATCAAGGCAACCACCACAGAGAAAATGGGTTTTGTGGGTAGGGAAGAGGGTTTGGTGGCGCATGCGGTATGTTTGTTGGAGCGGAATTAACTGATAAGTTATGCAAATGGAACAGGGAGCAGAAAAGATAGCTGTAATTGGATTGGGTTATGTTGGTTTACCCCTGGCAATTTTATTAAGCAAACAATATGCAGTAACCGGATATGATTATGCTAGCCATCGAATTGCAGAGTTGGCAAATCAGGTTGATAAAAGTGCTGAAGTTACTGCTGAAGAATTAGCGGATGCTTTTTTATTGTTCAATAAAACTAAAGGAAATGTTGGTTTACAGGTAACCGATATTCCTGATACGATTGCCCAATCAAGCATCTTTATCATAGCAGTTCCAACGCCTGTTGATCAAAATCATTTACCTGATTTATCCCCATTAAAAGCTGCCACTGAATTAGTTGCCAGGCATTTAAAAAAGGGAGACCTGGTAATATACGAATCCACTGTTTATCCGGGTTGTACCGAGGAGGTTGCTGTACCTATTTTAGAGCAGGTTTCTCGGCTTACGTATAATTTAGATTTTACGGTAGGCTATTCTCCAGAACGTATGAATCCGGGAGATAAGCAACGTAGGTTAGCAGATATTGTAAAAGTTACTTCCGGATCTAATTCGGCAGCAGCAAGCCGGGTAAACAATTTGTATGCTTCCATTATAAAGGCAGGAACTTATTTGGCCCCAAGTATTAAAATTGCAGAGGCTTCTAAGGTAGTAGAAAATACCCAGCGCGATATTAATATTGCGTATATGAATGAGCTTTCGAAAGTGTTTACTGCATTGGATATTGATATGAAAGAGGTAGCCAAGGCAGCGGCTACCAAATGGAATTTTTTACCTTTTCATCCGGGTTTAGTAGGCGGACATTGTATAGGCGTTGATCCATATTATCTGATACATCGTTCAATGCAGGCAGGCTATGAGCCAACCTTGCTTAAATCGGCCAGGGTTATCAATAACAGCATGGGAGATTATGTTGCTGCCAGAATGTTAGCATTGCTGGCAAAAAAGCAGATTGCTGCAAGCACTGCTCGTGTGTTGATAATGGGTATTGCCTTTAAAGAAAACACGGCGGATATCAGAAATAGTCGGGTGGTAGAATTAATCAACCAACTTATAGCATCGGAGGTAGCAGTTGATATTTATGATCCTTTAGTAGATGCCCAGGTAGTTAGAGAAAGTTATGGGTTAACTTGTTTAGATAAGTTGGGTGAAACGGATAAATATGATGGAATCATTATTGCGGTGCGGCATGCCACATATAATGAATTTGAGTATAGTCGGTATTTGAAGCCTAGATCTGTTTTATATGATTTGCATGGAATTGTTTCTGGTCAGTTTTCCGACGGCACTTTGTAATTATTCGCAGCCCTGTTGATAATCTTTTTTTTATAACC
>JBAXQE010000040.1:0-6970 GCA_037131895.1 Chitinophagia bacterium
TTTACCGGTGTACCCTACAATTCCGCACATGTTGAATTATTTTTTATATTGTGTGGCAAGTTACCCACTCATCGCTACATTTTACTATTTCCTAGATTGATTGATTTACAAATAACATTTTACTCACATGGTACCTACTCCATTTTCTACCGATCAAAACATTGTATTGGAAAACGATTGCGTGTTATTGCGGCCTTTAGAAATGAGTGATGCCAAGCATTTGCAAGTATTTTCCGAAAATGAACCCGAGCTATGGAAATATAGTCTGCAAAGCGCGGCAGGTTCCGACAATCTCACGCAATATCTGGCAGCGGCCGTAAAAGGAAGGGAATCCGGTCTAGCTTATCCCTTTATTATCTATGATAAGCAACGGGCAGCTTATGCAGGCACTACTCGTTTTTATGAAATTGATTTACTCAATCAATCGCTCTTGCTGGGATATACCTGGTTGGGACGAGATTTTCAGCGAACAGGTATCAACCGACATTGTAAATATTTACTCTTACAGTTTGCTTTTGAGCAGGCAGGGTTTCATCGGGTTGCATTTCGGGCGGATATCAATAATGAAAAAAGTATTCGGGCAATGGAATCCATTGGCTGTAAACACGAGGGTATTTTGCGGGAACATATGCTATTGGCAAATGGGATGCGCAGAACGAGTGTTCTCCTGAGCATATTGGCAAATGAGTGGCAGGATTCCGTAAAAAAACAACTAATCACCCTGCTAAATTCTAAATAATCATTCTTTCAGAAAAAAATATTATTTTCGGTTCAGTTTCATTCGAATCCCCCAAGTACCATGCAAAGAGTAAGCTTATTTTTTTTGTCATTTGTACTTTACCTACAAGCCATTGCCAACCCGCTAGAAAAAAACCGCTGGCACGATTTTGAGGGGATGATTGGGAAAAAACTGGCACATTTCTCTATTTTCGTGGAAGATGGGGGGAAATTAACCGGCACCATGTGCTATGCTGGAAATAAGTCCTCTTATTTGTTGCGGGGAACCATGCAGAATAATCGATTGAATTTTACCCTGTCGCGGCAAAAAAAAACAATCGCCGAGGTATCCGGTATGCTAACCTCTTCGGATGCTGATAGAATAGAAGGTGATTGGAAAGAGATTTCCACAGGCGTTAAACAAAAAATTAAAATCACTTATTTGGCTTCCTGCGGTGGTGATCTTAACCATCGCTATACTGCCATTGATTTTCCAGATTCGGTAGCCGAGCATTTTATGCAAACCGCCGTTACAAAAATTTTAGCCAAGGATAAACAATGGGTTTCCGAAAATATTTTTTATCCCCTCAACACCACCTATTTAGGAAAGCAAGGGGTAACCATTCGGGATGCAGCAGAATTGTTGGCTAACTACGACCAGATTTTTCATCCTGCCTATTTATCCAGTTTTACTTCTTTATGTTTTTGCGGACTTTTTCACAATTATCGTGGGGTAATGCTGGGTAGCGGGGAACTATGGATTGGACAAGTACCATCAACACCCGGAAAAAAGCCTCGATTAGTTATCAATGCGGTAAATAATTAGCGGAATAATAGTTACATCATAATTCCACTCAAGAATACCCAGGCCATACTGAAATAGATGATTAATCCGGTTACATCCACCAGTGTAGCTACAAATGGTGCGGACGAAACTGCGGGATCTGCCCCCAATCTTTTTAAAACAAGCGGAAGCATTGAGCCGGTTAGTGTTCCCCAAAGTACAACCCCTACCAAGGAGGTTCCAACGGTTAGCCCTATTAAGCTCCAGTGTTCTCCATAAATATCTTGAATAATGCCCCTGCTCATTAACTGATGCCAAAGCGCAATACGGAAATAGCCAATACATCCCAAAATACCTCCCAAGGTTAATCCACTTAAAATCTCTCTTCTCATAACCCTCCACCAGTCTTCAATATAAACATCTCCCACTGCCATCGCTTGAATAATTAAGGTAGATGCCTGCGATCCGCTATTTCCCCCACTCGAAATAATCAGGGGTACGAAGATGGATAATATCAATGCTTTGGAAAGTTCATCTGAAAAATAAGCCATAGCAGTAGCAGTGAATAGCTCACCAAAAAACAACACAATCAGCCAGCCGGCTCTTTTTTTGATCAACGTAAAAAAGGGGATATCTAAATAGGGCTCATTCAACGCTTCGGTACCCCCCATTTTTTGCATGTCTTCACTAAACTCCTCATTGGCCACCCACAACATATCATCGATGGTAACGATACCCAATAAAATATTGTTGTCATCTACCACTGGCAATGCCACCCGGTTATTCATTTTAAAAACCTGACTGGCATGTTCCTGATCGTCTTGTACATTTAGGGATACTACCCTGCCATCCACAATTTCTTCCATGGTTTTTTCGGGGGAGGCAAGAATTACATCGCGGATACGGATATCATCTATCAGCTCACCTTGTTCATTAATCACATAAATCACATCGATGGTTTCACTGTTCTTGGCATGTTTTCGAATCGTTTCAAAAGCATCCTGCACGGTATTATGCTCATATACATACACATAATCCGGCGTCATCAAACGGCCAACACTGTCTTCTGGATAACCCAACAGTGAAAGCGTAATTTTTCTTTCCTCGGGGTCGAGTAATTTAATAAGATCACGTATAGCGGCTTTGGGCAATTCTTCTAAAAAGTCGGTACGGTCATCCGCCGGCAATTCATTCAGCAATTCAGCAGTTTTGGCAGATGGAAGCTCTTTTACAATATCTTTTTGCTGAGAAATATCCAGAATCTTAAATACACTGGCAGCCCGGTGAATGGCCATATTCGCAATGATGCGATCGGAATAATCGGGGTATTCATTGATCAGTTCTGCTACGTCACTAATGTTTTGGTCATTCAGAAATGCACGAATCTCCAGGGTATTATCCTGACTAATCAATGCTTCAAAATGGTCGAATAGCGACAGTGGTTCCATTTCTTCCATCATGGGTGCAATTTAATCAGTATTTCTGATTATTCGATGTTCGGACTACTGGGGAATTATCCTTCCGTATCTTTAGGGTATGATACTTCCCTGCTTGTTCGTGGCCCCTTCTGAGAATAGGGGAAGAGGTGTGTTTACCTCGGAGCTTTTACTCGAAGGGCAAGCCATTGAGATTTCTCCGGTGCTGGTGTTATCCTCGGAAGAACGAAAGGAGGTTGAAAAAACCCGCTTGCACGATTATATTTTCGAGTGGGGTAATGAAGGGGGAGAAGCCTGTGTAGCTTGGGGCTATCTTTCTATTTACAATCATGCCACCGAACCCAACTGCCGATACGAGATGGATTACGAGCACCAACTGATTACCATCCGAACCCTGCGAGCTATTCGGGTAGGCGAAGAATTGTTTATCAATTATTTACCGGAGGAAGGCGATATCCCACCCATTTGGTTTACCGTTCAATAACCGGAATAACCTATTCCCAATATTTTGCCCCGGTTAATCGGGCCAGTTCGAGTTGGGCCAAGCAAAGTTGATATTCGTATTGCAAACGGGTAAAGGAAGCCTGCTGCACCCGGTTACTGGCAAGGGTGATTTCTAAATGCGTACCTACGCCATTTTTCAACTGCTGATACGCCAATTTTTCTGCTGCCTTGGTTTGTTGAATTTGTCCCTCCGTATTTTTTATTCTTTCCTGAGCACTATTAATATCAGCTAAAGCCTGCATCAAATCTTTTTTGTATTGATTGCTCAGTGTTTCCAAAGCAAGTTCTTGCTGAACGATTTGTTGTTGCTGAAATTTTTGTTGTTGTTTGGCCTTGCCTCCATTGTAAATAGGTACGGTAAAAGATAATCCTGCCAAATAATTAAAACGAAGGTCGTTTACATAGGGTACATACCCATTTCTAATACCAGCACCTGCGCGCAAGCCTACCATGGGCTTATCTGCCAGTTTGCTAATAGACAATTCGGCGGTACTCTGTTGAATCCGGTCGCGTGCAATAGAAAATTCCGGGTTCTCTTGTTGTGCCTGGGTGAGGGAGGCTAATAAATTTTGGGTAGGCACAGTAAAGTCGAAAGCCTGATTGGTGGGGCGGGTAGGAGTGCCGGTGGTGAATTCCATCAGGTTGTATTGTTTTTGCAAAGAGTTGAGCAAATCGATGCGACGGTTATTTTCATTGTCGATGGCCGATTGTATAGAAAGCAAATCAATTTTCAATGCAGTACCATTAGACACCTGCGTGGTGAGCAGGTTTTTGTTTTCCTGCAGATAAGCCAGCACACTGTCTTCAATAACAATCGCTTTGCGCAGGTAGGTGATATTATAATATACGGTGGCTACCTGAAATGCCAGCTGACATTTGCTATAATCCACCTGGTGTTCGGCCAGTTGAATATCTTTTTTAGATCTTTCAATGGCGGCTTTTAGTCTGCCAAAATCAAACAAAGCATAATTGGCATTTACACTGGTAGTAATATTATGTACCGGAGCAAACTGAAATTTTTCACCGTTTATGGGCAGTTCAATTTTGGGCTGCACAAAAGTATATCCCGCATCTGCACTTACATCTGGATATTTATTTAATTCAGTTAGCTGCATTCTTTCACGGGCAGTAACTACCGATTGTTCTTTTTCTTTAATAGCAGGAAAATACGTGAACGATTGGCGGATTAAGTCTTTCAGCATAGGCTGTGCCGCAATCTGTGAAAAAGCGGAAGAACAAACTACTAAGGCTGATAAAAAAAATAGAATTGCTTTCATATATAAACAGTTTAACGAATCAAATTTTAATGGGCATCTTCGGATGCTTTTGCTGCAGCTGCCATTTCTGCGGGTGATTGTTTTTTAGCTTTTAAGAAAACGGCAAAGGGTATCATTACCAAAAAAAATACAGTAACGAGCAAGAAGGTGTCGAGGTAAGAAAGATAATAGGCCTGACGATCAACCACCTGATTAATGGTGGCAAGTGCTTTTGAAGATGCACCGGCAACATCCCCACTGCGGGCAATAATACCCTTGGCTATGGTAGAACTGCGTTCGTAGAACATTTCCGATTCACTAGTAATATTTTGTACCAATTGATAGCGGTGAACGGCATAGCGAGTAGAGATATAATTATTGGCCAGCGCAATGCCAAATGCACCGCCTAGTTGACGGATCATATTATTCAAGGCAATACCGGCAGGATAATCTTTGGGTGCCAATCCAGCTACAGCCTGATTAATAAGGGGTATCTGCACCATACTAATGCCAATGGCACGGAACAACAATGGGAGATAAAAATCCCATCTACCAACATCCGGACTCAGCCTCGAGTTCATCCAGGCATATAGTGCAAAGAACAGAAATCCAATTACCACAAAAGGGATAGGAGAAAATCCCTTACTCATGAGTTTGCCAATTACCGGAAAAGTAACTAGGGTTATCAAGGTAGGGGCCAGTAGGGTTAATCCCGTTTCGTATGCGGTAAAACCTAATACGCGTTGGGCTAAAATGGGGAATACAAACACCGAGGTAAATAGTCCGAACCCAACTACAAAAGTAAATAGGGTAGTAAATGCCAGATTGGTATTACCGAGCACGCGCAAATTTACTGCCGGTTGGGGGATGGTTAATTCATGCCAAATAAAGCCAATTAATCCGGTGGTGGCTACTAGGCTAGTTAACTGAATAATTCTGCTATTGAACCAATCTTCGCTTTCCCCTCTTTCCAGCACATATTGCAAGCAGCCAATGCCAACGGTTAATAATAAGATGCCGGTATAATCGATATGGATTTCTTTTTTGCGGGTTCCCTCGCCGGGTTTTTCTTCAATAAAGTAAATGCTCAAAAAGGTGGCAATGATGCCAATGGGAATATTGATGATAAATATCAATGGCCAGGAAGCATGGTCTATAATATAACCACCCAAGGTTGGGCCTAGGGTAGGGCCCAGCACTATTCCCATTCCAAAGATACCTGCCGCTATGGGACGGTCTTTTGTTTCGAAGGTATCAAAGAGAATGGCCTGGGATGTAGAAAGCAGTGCTCCTCCACCAATACCCTGAATAAACCGCCAGATAACAATCTCAACCAAGCTGCCCGATTGGGCGCATAAGTAGGAGGCAACTGTAAAAAGAATCATCGAGCCGATATAGTATTTCTTTCTACCAAAGTATTCGGCCAAAAAGCCAGTGAGGGGAATGATAATTACATTCGCAATGGCATAGGCAGTGATGATCCAGCTGGTATCTTCAATATTCACACCCAGGCTGCCACTGATATTAGTCAACGCCACATTTACAATGGAAGTGTCAATCAATTCCATGATGGCTGCAGTGATGCAGGTGATAACGATAATAAATTTTGCAAAGCCTTTAGGAGTAGCCATGGAGCGTAGGTGCGTGAATGATTAATTGATAGCGGCGGTTACTTCTACACTCAACCCTGCCCGCAAGAAGTTGCGGTATTTCTCCACTTCCTTGATTTTTATTTTCACAGGCACGCGTTGGGTAACTTTTACAAAGTTGCCACTGGCATTGTCGGGCGGTAATAAGGAGAATTTGGCTCCCGTTGCTTCACTCAAGCTTTCAATGGTACCGGTAAGTTTCAGTTGGGGATAGGCATCCATGCTCAATTCAACTTCTTTACCCGGAAATAATTTCCTCAGTTGGTTTTCTTTAAAATTGGCAATTACCCAATAGGTAGTATCATTAACAATAGAAAATAAAGGCGTACCTGCCTGCACATATTGCCCGGCAGCAACATTTTTCTTGCCGATTTTTCCGGTTTGTGGGGCAAAAATTTTGGTATAACTCAGCTTCAAACGGGTTTGTTCAATCTTTGCTCGTTTGATGGCCAATACAGAAGTGGCCTTATCCACTGCCGCTGATTGTACAAGTATGCGGTTGTTGGCAGCTGCATAATCGGTTTCACTGTTGGTCAATTGTTGTTGTGCTGCCTGCAAATTGTAGCGACTATCTTCCATTTGCTTACGGGTGATGGCTTCTTCTTTAAACAATTGTTCGTCGCG
>JBAXQE010000041.1:0-6122 GCA_037131895.1 Chitinophagia bacterium
ATATACACCGGAGCAAATACAGTAATGGTGGGAATTGCAATAGTACTATCCTGTGCTTGCAAGGTGTTGCCATGCAGCAGAGCTACCAGAGAAATCCATCCATATACGAGCAAATGTTTCATGATAGGTTAATGCGTTATTCCCATTCAATGGTAGCCGGTGGTTTGCTACTGATATCATACACCACCCGGTTAATACCTTTCACTTGATTGATGATTTCATTGGATATATCAGCCAAAAATGTATAGGGGAGATGCGCCCAATCTGCCGTCATACCATCTACCGAAGTAACCGCCCGAAGAGCAATGGTATATTCATAGGTTCTTTCGTCTCCCATAACACCTACACTTTTCACCGGCAACAAAATAGTACCCGCCTGCCATACCGATTGATATAGATTATGCTTCTTAAGACCTTCTATATAAATAGCATCTGCTTTTTGTAAAAGTTCCACTTTATCAGCCGTAACTTCTCCGAGGATTCTGATGGCAAGTCCAGGACCTGGAAAGGGATGGCGGTTGATCATTTCTGCCGGAATGCCCAATTCCAAACCAACGCGGCGAACCTCATCTTTAAAAAGATAACGTAGGGGTTCTACCAGACTTAACTTCATAGTATCGGGTAATCCCCCCACATTGTGGTGAGATTTAATAGTAGCCGAAGGGCCATGCACACTCACACTTTCAATTACATCTGGGTAAATAGTGCCCTGCCCTAAAAAATGGATATCGGTTAGCTGATGAGCTTCGCGATCGAATATTTCTATGAAAGCTTTTCCAATAATTTTTCTTTTTTCTTCCGGATCGGTTTTTCCGGCGAGGCGGGCATAAAAATAATCCCGGGCATCTACGCCTTTCACGTTCAACGCTAATTGGCGGTAGGTGGTGAGTACTTGTTCAAACTCATCCTTGCGCAATAAACCGTTGTCTACAAATATGCCAAACAAGTTTTCACCAATAGCGCGACTGATGAGAGTGGCAGCAACTGTACTGTCTACCCCGCCACTCAATGCCATAATAACTTTCCGGTCTCCAATGGTTTCTTTGAGGGATGCTACGGTTTCATCTATAAAATGAGCCGACGTCCAACTTCCTGCGCATCCGCAAATGGTGAACAAGAAATTTTGTATTAATTGCTTGCCATGGGTAGAGTGGTATACTTCCGGATGAAATTGGATGCCATAGAGGGGATGGTGATTGCCGGTTTTTTTAAAAGCAGCCACCGGAATACTTTCTGTGGTAGCTAATATTTCGCAATGATCGGGCAATTGCGTGATAGAGTCGCTATGGCTCATCCATACCTGTGATTGTTCGGGTATGTTGTTGAGCAATGGGTCTGCCTGGCGGGTTTGTAAAAGCGCACGCCCGTATTCCCTTTTATTCGATTTGTCTACTCTACCTCCCAGTAGGGTTGCAGAAAGTTGGGCTCCATAACAAACACCCAATACCGGCACTTTTTGCAGCATTTCTTCCAACGCAACCCTGGGGGCATTTTCATCATTTACACTGAAGGGGGAGCCGCTTAAAATGATTCCTTTTATAGAGGCATCATACTGAAACAACTTATGAAAAGGAATGATCTCGCAATAAACGTTCGCCTCTCTTACGGCACGAGCTATCAGCTGGGTAAACTGGCTGCCAAAATCGAGGATTAGAATTTTCTCTATCATGTTTGCGAAGGTAATTGAATTTTCTTTCGAATCAGGCACCCTGCTCGGGGGGTATTGCCCAAAAAAAAGCCCCGAGTTAAATCGGGGCCTTCGTTTATATTTTGATTGCAGCGGTTATTTTGCGGCAGCAGCATTGGCCTTTTTGGTCAATTTGCTTTTCAGGTTAGCCGCTTTGTTCTTATGGATGATGCCTTTTTTGGCAAGTTTATCAATCATAGAAACCACATTAGGTAATCCATCAGCATAGGCCTGATCACCTTCCTTGGTTTTCAAATCGCGGATAGCGTTACGAGTAGTTTTACCGTAGTAGCGGTTGCTGTCGCGGCGCTTGGATGCTTGTCTTACGTCTTTCTTAGTAGCTGAGTGATTAGCCATTCTATATTTTTTTCGGGACGGCAAAGTTAGTGATTCCCCGTGAAATGGTGAAATTAAAACCAAAAAAAATCAAAAAACTACTTATTTGGCTCTTTTTTATCCCTTTAGAAAGGGAGGATTATGAGCTAGTTGACCGATATTTGCAACCCGACAACCAACCCTGTTGCCTGAATTATGAAAGACTTTTCATACATAACCAACTCTCATCCTGCCTTTATAGAAGGTATGTACCAATCATTTCTGCAAAATCCGGAGAGTGTAGATGCAGATTTGCGTAAGTTTTTTGAGGGATTCGACTTTGCCGTTTCAAATGGCGCTGATCAAGTAAATATGCCTTCAGCCCCTGCTGAACCTACAGCTCCTGCTAAAAATTCAGCCACTCCGGCGCCCGGTTTGCCTAGCACTGGCGAGGGGGTGGATATTGCCCGAGAAATTGCGGCATATCGATTGATTTTGGGATATAGAAATAAGGGGCACTTGCTGTCTACTACCAATCCTATTCGACCTCGGAAAGACAGGGGTGCCAATTTAGACCTTGATTTCTTTGGTTTGGGTGAGCCGGATTTAGATCGGGTATTTTATGCGGGTAGTTTATTGGGAATGCCCGGTGCAAGTTTGCGCGAGATTTTAGCCAAATTGCAACAAACCTACGCGCAACATGTAGGTATTGAGTTCAAATACATCAGTGATCAGAAAAAAATTGACTGGCTAACCCAAGAAATGGAATCTGGTTTTTCTCAGCCATTGTCTATTGAAAAGAAGAAAAGAATTTTAGAGAAACTGAACCAGGGGGTGATGTTTGAGAAGTTCTTACACACGAAATATATCGGACAAAAACGGTTTTCGTTGGAAGGGGGAGAAACTACCATCGCGGCGCTCGATACGATTATCAATGTGGCCGCCGAGCTAGAAGTAGCGGAAGTTTTAATTGGTATGGCCCACCGCGGTCGCTTGAATGTGTTGGCCAATATCATGGGAAAAACCTACAACCAAATTTTCAGTGAATTTGAAGGAACGGCTCAGATAGACCAAACCATGGGCAGTGGTGATGTGAAATACCATATGGGGTATGGAAGTGATGTGCCTACTCCTTCTGGAAAAACCATGCGCCTCAAATTAATGCCGAATCCTTCGCATCTAGAAGCGGTTGATCCAGTTGTGTTGGGATTTGCCCGTGCCAAGGCAGATGTGTTGTATCAAAGTGATTTTGATAAAATTTTACCAGTGCTGATTCACGGAGATGCTTCCGTTGCCGGTCAGGGTATTGTGTACGAAATATTACAAATGTGCAATCTGCGGGGTTATTATACCGGAGGAACTATTCATTTTGTAATTAATAACCAGATTGGCTTTACTACTGATTTTGATGATGCGCGCAGTGCCGATTATTGTACTTCTGTTGCCGCCATGGTGCAGGCACCGGTAATGCATGTAAACGGAGATGATGCAGAAGCGGTTGTAAAATGTGCCGAAATAGCTACCCGTTATCGCAACGAATTTAACAGCGATATTTTTATCGATATGGTATGCTATCGTAAGCATGGACATAACGAAGGCGACGATCCTAAATATACGCAGCCGCAGTTGTATGCATTGATTGACAAACACCTCAACCCGCGGGAAATTTATACCAATTACCTAATACAACATGGAACGGAAGATGCCCAGTTACTGGCGAAAGACATGGAGAAAAAGTTTTGGTCTGATTTGCAGGAGCGGCTGGATGATGTAAAGCAACACCCACTTCCCTATAATTATCAGCCACCCGAGCTTGCCTGGAAGAGTTTGCGCAAGGCTCATGCACATGATTTTATTGCATCGCCCGAAACTGGCATACCAGAGCAGGTGTTTCATCAATTATTTCAGCAACTGATGAAGTGGCCCGAAAATTTTCAGCCACTGAAAAAAGTAGAAAAGCTGATACAGGAAAAAATTAAATTGCTGGAAACCGAACAAAAAGTAGACTGGGCCACTGCAGAATTGCTTGCTTATTCCTCTTTGTTATTAGAAGGAAAAATGGTTCGTATGAGTGGGCAGGATGTTCAACGCGGAACCTTTAGCCACCGACATGCAATCATTCGGGATGAGCAAACGAATAAGGGATATAACCGACTGAATCATTTTAACCAGGAGCAAAAGAAATTTAGAATTTATAATTCTTTGCTGAGTGAGTATGCAGTGTTAGGATTTGAATATGGGTACTCCCTGGCTAACCCCGATGCATTGGTGATTTGGGAAGCCCAGTTTGGTGATTTTTCTAATGGAGCTCAAACCATTATTGATCAGTTTTTAGCTGCGGGCGAACAAAAATGGCAGCGCCAGAATGGGGTGGTAATGTTGTTGCCACATGGATATGAGGGGCAGGGTCCAGAACATAGTAGTGCCCGCATGGAAAGATTTCTGCAACTCTGTGCCGAACTCAATCTGGTAGTAACGAATATTACGAGTGCTGCAAATTTGTTTCATGCATTCAGAAGGCAGCTTACCTGGCCTTTCCGAAAATCCCTGATTAATTTTTCTCCCAAAGCCAACCTGAGAAGTGCCGGCACCTTTAGCTCCGTTAAAGAATTTATCCATGGTCGTTTTCGTGAAGTAATAGATGATGAAGCGGTAACTGATCCAGATAGTATTAGAAAAGTGATTTTATGTTCCGGTAAAATATATTTTGAGTTGCTTGAGAAGCAACAGGCCGATCAGCGGAAAGATATTGCCCTAGTTCGCTTAGAGCAGTTATATCCATTGCCAGTTAATCAGTTAGAAAAACTGCATCGGAAATACCAGGCAGCCACCTGGTTTTGGGTACAAGAAGAGCCGCAAAATATGGGAGCAGCCTCTTTTCTGCAGATGAATCTGAAGTCGTTCCCTTTCGGAGTTATCAGCCGAAATGCCAGCGCAGCTACCGCAACCGGTTATGCCAAAATACATGCCCTGGAGCAGGCACAAATTATTGCTACTGCTTTTAGTGTTTGATAAATTAACTGAATACAAATTATATGATTGATATAAAAATACCTTCTATCGGAGAATCTATCAGTGAAGTTACTTTGCTCAAATGGACGCAACCCGAGGGCGCCTGGGTAGAAAGAGACCAGGTGATTGCTGAACTGGAAAGTGAGAAAGCCACTTTTGAAGTGAATGCCGAACAAGCCGGTACTTTGCAACAATTAGCCAAAGAGGGAGATAGTTTACGCATTGGAGATATTGTTGCTAAAATAGATGAAACAGCTGCTCGTCCGGCGGAAGCTCCGGTTGCTGAAAAAACAGAAGCCGCTGCACCCGCGCCTGCTACCACAGTGCCATCCCCAGCACCCACAAATGCTGCCACTCCCAAAGCAACCCCGGTTGCCTCTGCCATTATCGCCAATACGCAAGTAGATGTAGCTGCAATTAAGCCAAGCGGTGTTCATGGAAAAATTGTTAAGCAGGATGTGCTAGATGTGTTGAAAAATCCCGGCAAAAAAGCATTTGAAGGAACCGAACTGATGTCGCGGAATTTGCGTCAGGAAAAAATGAGCAACCTCCGTAAAACCATTTCTCGCCGGCTTGTGGAAGCTAAAAATTCTACTGCCATGCTCACTACTTTTAACGAAGTAGATATGACGCAGATTATGGCCATCCGCAAAGTGCATAAAGATAAATTCAAAGAGCTGCATGGTGTAAATCTGGGATTCATGAGCTTCTTTGCCAAAGCCTGTGCAGTGGCTTTGAGTGAATGGCCCACCGTAAATGCCTCCATTGATGGCGACCAGATTGTTTACCACGATTATGCAGATATCAGCATTGCGGTTAGTACGCCTCGTGGATTAACTGTTCCGGTGGTGAGAAATGTAGAAAGTTTAAGCATGGCCGATATTGAAAGGAAAGTTGTGGAGCTGGCAGGTAAAGCAAGAGACAGCAAGTTAACCGCTGATGAACTGCAAGGGGGAACCTTTACGATTACTAATGGAGGGGTTTTTGGAAGTTTGATGAGCACCCCTATAATCAATATACCGCAAAGTGCTATTTTGGGCATGCATAAAATACAGGATCGGCCCATGGCGGTAAACGGACAAGTGGTTATTTTACCCATGATGTACCT
>JBAXQE010000042.1:0-6035 GCA_037131895.1 Chitinophagia bacterium
GGCATCACTTGTAAGCTATTCACCAACACTTCTTCTGCAAATCCACCCCAGCCAGTTAAAGCAAGCACTCTTTGCCCGGGTTTTAGATTTTTTACTTCATCGCCAACGGATTGTATTATGCCTGCCACTTCGCCACCGGGTGAAAAGGGTAGGGCTGGTTTAAACTGGTATAAATTTTGGATCATGAGTAAGTCGGGAAAATTCACTCCGCAGGCAAGTACTTGAATCACCACTTCTTTTGGCGAAGGAGTAAGAGGTGGGAGATTTTGCAGCACCAGTTGTTCGGGCGTGCCAAAGTTTTTACATAGGATGGCTTTCATACAATAAGTAATTGAAATGGCAAAGGAGCACTGAATATGCGGTTACTATGAAAATACAATCTTTCTTTGATAATTTTCGTGCTAATTTGCCTTCCAAACAGGGAGCCATTTTGCATGGATTTGCGTGAGATAGTATATTGGACAGCGATCGGTATAGTGGTGTACACGTATGCTATCTATCCATGTTTGCTTTGGATCTGGTGTTTGCTGGCCCACAAGCGAAAAAAAAGTTTAGAAATAGCGTTAGAAAATTTGCCAAGGATTACATTATTAGTGGCTGCTTATAATGAAGCGGATTGTTTAGCAGCAAAAATTCAAAATGCTTTACAGATAGATTATCCCGAAGCGCTATTGGAGATTTGGGTAGTAACGGATGGGTCTACTGATAATAGTCCATTGATTGTTCGTGATTTTCCACGGGTGCAACTTTTTCATCAGCCGGAGCGACAGGGAAAAATACAAGCTATTCAGCGAGTAATCGGTTCTGTTCAAACGGAACTGGTGGTATTTTCGGATGCCAACGCCCTATTAAACAGGGGTTGTTTACGTGCGATTGCAGCGGCATTCACTGATCCATTGGTAGGTGCCGTAGCCGGAGAG
The DNA here is from genome assembly GCA_037131895.1 of Chitinophagia bacterium. Taxonomy (GTDB): domain Bacteria; phylum Bacteroidota; class Bacteroidia; order Chitinophagales; family Chitinophagaceae; genus Sediminibacterium. Next base: position 921 of record JBAXQE010000042.1, read on the forward strand.
AAGCGGGTAGTAGATGCGCAGGATGGAGTAACAGGAGAATCTATGTATTGGATGTATGAATCTTTGGTAAAAAAGTGGGAGGGGGGGGTATATTCGGTTACGGGTTCTGCAGGAGAAATTTTTGCTATCAGAAAAAATTTGTATCAAGCAGTGCCTGCAAACACTTTGTCGGATGATTTAGCCATCAGCTGGCAGATAATTGCACAAGGGTATCGGATGGAATATGCGGCGGATGCATATAGTTTGGAACTCGGGCTGGTAAACATTCGACAATCTTTTGCAAGAAGGATACGCGTGGCAGCCGGATCTGTGCAGGCAGCGCTTCGTATTTTTTCGGGAAAAGGGTATACCTGGAAGCCAGTTTTTTGGTGGGAGGTGATTAGCCATCGAATACTTCGAACCCTGGTTGTACCGTATTTAATATTGCTGATAGGCTGCTTGAATATAGGGTTGTTGCATGCGGGGGTAGTATATAGGGTATTATTGGGGGTACAACTGTTTTGTTATCTGGCTTCTTGCATTTATTGGTTCAGATCGTTTTCTGGAAAACAGCCTGCATGGATTAGCTTGCCTGCCTTTTTTATTTTGGTGCACTTCGCAATGATTCGGGGTGCTTTGTCGTTATGGTTGGGTAAACAATCAGTTTTGTGGCCAACTTATCCCCGAAATATGGGTAAGGCGTTTGAGGAGTGAAAAAATGACTGATTTGGCAGATTTTGCCTATTTTACAGCTGGAAAATGCAAGAATTTGCGGAAAATTGTACAATATTTTTCATTTTTTATTAAAATTCTTTGTACAAAACCGGACCAAAAATTGAACTATCCGATTAGTAGATATGTTAACCATGGAAGAAATAGCAGACAAGCCAATGATTAATAAAGTTTTATGTGTAGATGATGACTCGCTATCGCTGACTATATCAGAGTTGATGTTGAATAGTGCTTCGTTTTCTGAGCAAATTGACACGGCGATGGACGGGATGGATGCATTGGCGTATTTGGATAAGATTTGGGAAAGTGCCGAAAAAGATCAAAAGGCACCGCAATTGATATTGTTAGATATTAATATGCCGGTGATGAATGGTTGGGAATTTTTAGAAAAGTTTGTACCTGCCTACCAAGAAAAATTTCCCAACACTAAAATAATCATATTGTCTTCTACAATTGATCCGGAAGATTTTGCAATGGCTAAAAGATTTCCAGTTGTAATTGACTTTTTCAGTAAGCCACTTGAGGTAGATAGTTTAGAAGCTTTGAAGGTGTCGGATCATTTCAAAACATTTTTTGGATAATTATTTCAAAAAATTATCAAATAGATAAATAGTATTTTTGCATACATAAATTAGCATAAAAACACACAGATGACGATAGAAGAATTCAAGCAGAAAACATTGCCGGAGAAGTTGAATGCGATTCGATATGAGGCTGAATTATTAGGCTCTTATGAGCGCAATGGAGAGCATAACGGGCCAAAAACACCCGGGGATATTTTTGCATTATATGATTTTTGGGTTTTTTTAAGTGATGATGAAACGATGGTAATTCCATCTAGAAGAAATCCTTTGCATGTAGAAGAAGAGTAGTAAAAAAAGTAATAGCCGGTTAATCGAGCATGCATTTATTTTGCTGGAAGATTACAAGAAACTTTTATAATTAATTATTATAAAAGTGATGCGGATAAAATTTCTGATATGCCTAACTTTTTATTGGTAGATGATCATTCTGTTGTGCGGGCGGGCATAAAGCTCATCATAACACAGCATTTTGTTGATACCAAAGTATGGGAGGCAGAGAATGAGAAACAGGCAGTAGATATTTTGCGTACTTCAGCCATTGATGTTATTCTAATGGATTTGAATATGCCCGATAGCGACCCGATTCGGCTTATCTATTATATCACCACCAACCATCCGAAAACTTCCATCATTGTATTAACAATGAATGATGAGAATGTGTATGCTAAGCGCTTTTTCAAATTGGGTATTAAGGGTTTCTTGCATAAGTCGTCTGACAATAAAGAAATTTTAAAAGCTATTGAGCAAGCATTGGCAAATCGGGTATATATGAGTGAAGGGTTAAAGCAGGTATTAGCCGAATCTTTTTTCTCTGGCGCATCCGAAAATCCGTTTGATACGCTGAGTGACCGTGAGTTTCAGGTTGCCAAGGAATTGTTGAGTGGCAAAAGTATTGCGGATATTTCTGCTTCATTAAGTATTAATTCTTCTACTGTGTCAACCTATAAGGGAAAGGTGTTTGAAAAATTAAAGATACCCAATAATAACCTGGTTGAGCTGATGTCGCTTGCACGTCAGCATCGGATTATCTAATTGATTGGATAGGCGATTCCATTGGGGCTGCAACGGATTACATCCGTTGGTATAAAATAAATCGAGCCGATGGCTCTACTTTGCCCCTAGCTTTTTTAATATGCGTAATCTAAAATATGAATCTTGCCTACGGCACTTAGTATTTTTTTTAGGGTGATAGCTGCAACGGATTACATCCGTTGGTATAAAAATAAATCGAGCCGATGGCTCTACTTGACAGATTTTCTGTTTTTTGGATCTAACTATTCTGATTCTAGTAAATGGGCATGCAGGGGCAATTGTAAGGAGATGCTGGTGCCATTACCTTCACTGCTTTTTATATGTATGCTGCCTTTCATTTTCTGCATTAGGTCATAAACAATGCGATAGCCGATTTGCGTACTTTCTGTTGTTTTTTTAGTAATCACTCCATTCTCCAGTTCAATAATTTTGTCGGCGGAGATGCCAGTACCGGTATCGGAGATGGTAATATATTGTAGCCGATCATCTGTTTTCGCACTAATAGAAATTTTACCTTGTCTCGTGTTTTTAATGGCGTTATCTAGCAGGTTTCTAAGTACAATGGATAATAGACTAAAGTCTGCAGTAATGGATTGTGAATCGGGAGATTGAAATTCGAATTCCAATTGTTTTTCTGCAGCAATTTTGATATAAACTGCACAGTTGGTGCGAATAAACTCGTTCAAACGCTCATCCGTAAAGGCTAATTTCACATTTTTCTTGGTATTGTTCAGCCATTGCAGCAGATTGGTAACAAAATTGGTGATATCAAAAGTGGTATGATATAATTCAAAGCTCAGGCGGTGTAAATCTTCTTCGCTGAGTGCTTTTTTGGATTCATACATCGAAGCAGCGATTTTATGCACAAAATTGAGCGGTGATTTTAGGTCATGCATCACGATGCCGATCATCCGCTCGCGAAAAGCCAGGTTATTGGTTAATTCTACTTCGGTTGCTTCTAGTTGTAATAAGGAAAATCTGAGTTCTTCGGTTTTTTGGGCTACTACTTTTTCCAGGTTCTTTTTTTGTTTGCTCAATTGCAGTAGTAATATGGCAGCCATTATGGCAAATACCACAAATCCGGCCATAAACATGTAGGCCAGGGGGCTAAAAGTCCTCAGTAGAAATAGAGAAACATCTAATATCATTAGCTGTAAATGGGGGCTATTGTAACTCCACGAGGACTAAATTACATAAAATTTTTAATTTTTAATGTTAAAAATCAAAAATATCGAGACTTATAGCCATAACAAATAGCTGTATAGCTATTTTAAAATCATTAAATATCTATAAAATAAATCGGATAAAAGCTATGTATTTTCAAAAATTAAGCTACTTTTGTTTCACAGTTGGTTATTTATAGCAATTTTAGGTTAAAGTCCAATGTCCTACGATAGCCGGTAAGCTAGATTAATTAAAATCCTATATCTAGTTAGCCGGCTATTCTAATTAAATTTTTAGCTAGATGAAGAATATAATAATAGCCATTAACAAAGCGTTAATAACCTTAACTTGCAGTCGAATTGTTTCCACATTTTGCAGTGAGCAGGGTTTTAGTGTTATTATTGTTGAAAATCAGCGAGTAGCGAAACAGTTGGGCGGAAATGTGAGATGATTGTTATTGAGGTGTTGAGAGGAAGTGATTTGGAAAGTGTTGGGATTAAACAGACATTTTATTCATCATAATAGGTTGTAATTATCAGATCGAGTTTTAACATATCGACTGTAGTAGTCCGATGTACATCATATACAATAGCTGCATTGCTATGTGTATTATTACATTTCAAGTCTCTCAACAACAGAAGTGTTCCTCATTTCCTGTCATCTCCTTCGTTTGAGCCAGCCGCTGTTCCGGAAGCCGTTGGTCAATCTCCGCTTACTCCTGCTCAGCAGCTTTGTCTGCATCCGGTTCCTGTTGTTATTGCTTGTGATGATTTTGTACATGTTAATGGGTTGATACCTGTTGGCAGCGCTATTACGGCTATGTTTGATGCCGGCACTGAAATGTTGGTCGGCAGAGTTGGTCCACCCAGTGTTATGCCTATACATCTTTTTATGTATGGCACACATCCTCCGGATGATTGGTTGCTTTGTTCGGTTAATGACCTCCCAATACAGGAGGCTATTGTTGTTTCTGCCCGTAGTTATGGGTGGAATTTTTCCTTTAGTAATGCACAACAACCCAGCGTTGTTGATTATTCATTTAATACCTGCATTGCTTGAGTAAGCGTATCAACATATCTAATTTGTTTATGCGCGGCAATGCCGGATTTTTCCGTACCCTTTTATTGGTGTTGGCGGGATTTGTTTTTTCATTATCTGCCCAGGGTCAATATTTAGGGGGAAGCGGTGGGGGAAGTTCGAATGGAGATGGCTTTAACGATTTTTGTACACCCGTAATTACTGCTAAATTAACTACTACCTGCAGTGGTGTTTTGTTTACAGTTTCACCAACTGATAATGTAAATGGAGATGCTGTTCCTGCTTCAACCACTTATAGCTGGGCGGCACCCACTGCGATATCTGGAATTACTGGATTAACAGGTGCTATCAGCGCAGCTTCTTTCTATGCTACGCTTACCAATACAACTAACGCCCCCATTGATGTAGTATATATTGTAACACCGGCATCCCTGTCGTGCACCGGAGAAACTTTTACCGTTACCGTAACGGTATATCCACTGGCAGCTGTTGATGCCATCAATCTTTCTACTTGTTCGGGGGTAACATTTGCAGTAACCCCATCTTCGGGAACTATCCCTACTGGAATTTCTTATACCTGGAGTAC
>JBAXQE010000043.1:0-5252 GCA_037131895.1 Chitinophagia bacterium
ATTGCTGGTTGAATCTGTTTTTCTTTGCCAATGGATTTGTCCACTTTTAAATGGCTTATCCGTAATTAAGCTAACTGTAAAAAACTGTTGCACCATTCCAACCCACTGAATTGGCTTGCTGAAAGTAAACTCATTTTTTGAAGAAATATAATCAAATTGATCTCCCTCAGAAAAACAGATATTCGACATTTGCCTTTCATAGTCGGCTGTGCCTTCCTGCTGTACACTGGCCCCCAACCAATTTAAATTAAGGGTTCCATTAGAAAGCAGTTGCCCGGCTCCTTGAATTGCAATATTCCAGTTTACCTGATAGGCATTTTTTGCTAAGGTAAATTGATGTGTTATGGTTTGACCAGCGGCAGAACTGATTGAGAAACTGGCCGATTGAGCCCCTGCAGTATCAGATGTTACTGGCTGGGGTGTAAAATATAAGGAGGAAGAAGCTGCAGATTGATTTTGTGAGGTATTGATTGTATAACTAAAGCCATTGTTTTCACCCAAAATAACTGGTTTCCCCTTGGCGGTTTTATATTTTTTTAATTCAACCTGCTTAATCTGTGCACCTTTGCTGGAAAGGGTAACTTTCACAAACTCATTTTCCAATACTACCAAAGATTCCTGACCCAATGCAGCTGAAGTAAAACTTCCGGCCGCAGAAATCTTTTCAGCTGAATCGCGGCGAAGAGAATCTCTACTGGCAAAAGCAACATCGGTTGTTTTTCGTAAGCGAGCCTGCGCTTGCCGCACGGAGTCTTCTTGCTTCTGGCGAATTACCTGCCACTCAGCACTTTGCTTATTAGTATACCAGAAATAAACGAAAAATAAAATTGCGAGTAAAATAAAGCCAATGACAGTATTTTTATCCGTGTTCATGCTTGGGGTTATTGAGCGGCAAAGTTAATGGTTGCCGCCAAGATAACAGAGGGAACTTTGCGGAAATAACTCGAAAAAAGCCCCAATCGGGTTAGAAGGGGGTTTGCAAGGATATACGGTTATCGATTTTTTTTATAAAGGGGTCAAGTTTAAGTGCTAGGAAACAGCAATCGGTTTGCGTTTTCCTGTTCCCTTTTGCTCATTATATTTTCTGGCGGCAGCGATAAAACTCACAAACAGGGGGGCCGGCTTTTCCACCGTACTCTTCAATTCTGGATGGTATTGCACCCCAATAAAAAAGGGATGGGTAGGCAATTCCATAATTTCCACCAATCCGCTCGCCTTATTTAACCCACTGGCTATCATGCCATTTTTTTCAAATTCTGCGAGATATTGGTTGTTGAACTCATACCGATGGCGGTGCCGCTCATGAATCAATGCATCCCCATAAATTGAATGTGCCAATGTATTCTCCTTTATAGCACAAGGATAAGATCCCAGTCGCATGGTACCACCCATCATACTGATTTTTTTCTGCTCTTCCATCATGTTAATTACCGAATGATTCGTATCTGGATCCATTTCAGTAGAATGGGCATCCCTCAATCCCAATACATTCCGGGCAAATTCAATTACGGCCATTTGCATACCCAAACAAATTCCAAAAAATGGCAATCCATGGGTTCTCGCATATTCAACGGCAATTATTTTGCCCTCAATTCCCCGATGCCCGAATCCAGGAGCAACCAATAGGCCATCAAAATGACTCAACTTTTCCGCAACATTCTCCCGGGTGATAAATTCACTATGCACATTTACCACTTCAACTTTCACCTCATTCACCGCACCGGCATGTACAAAACTTTCTAAGATAGACTTGTATGCATCTTGCAGTTCGATGTACTTACCAATCAGTCCCACAGTAACTTTACTGCGTGGGTACTTCAGTTTATCTAAAAATCCAATCCATTTATTTAGGTCTGGTTCATTGAATTGGGTAATCTGTAGTTTTTTCAAACAAATAATATCCAGCTTTTCCCTTAACATCAGCAGAGGAACTTCGTAAATAGTGGAAGCATCCATCGCTTCTATAACTGCCTCCTGTTTTACATTACAGAATAGGGCTATCTTTCGTTTGATGTCGTTATTCAAAGGCTCTTCGGTACGGCAAACCAAAATATCGGGATGCACGCCGGTTTCGGAGAGCATTTTTACACTGTGTTGGGTGGGTTTTGTTTTTAACTCTTTGGCTGCTTTTAGGTAGGGTATCAGGGTAAGATGAACCACCATCACATCTTCTTCGGGCAGTTCCCACTGGAGTTGACGAACGGCTTCAATGAATGGCAAACTCTCAATATCGCCTACAGTACCGCCTATTTCGGTTAAGATGATATCAAACTGATCATTTTCCCCCAGCAATAACATTCTGCGCTTGATTTCATCGGTAATATGAGGTACTACCTGAACGGTTTTTCCCAAAAAATCGCCTGCCCGTTCTTTGTTGATTACGGTTTGATAAATCCTTCCAGTAGTAACGTTATTAGCCTGACTGGTATATAAATTGAGGAATCTTTCGTAATGACCCAAATCGAGATCGGTTTCAGCGCCATCTTCGGTTACGAAACATTCCCCATGTTCGTAGGGATTTAGGGTACCCGGATCTACGTTGATGTAGGGGTCGAATTTTTGAATGGTAACGCGTAAGCCCCTTGCCTGTAACAACTTGGCAAGTGAAGCGGCGATGATTCCTTTTCCTAAACTACTGGTAACCCCTCCGGTAACGAAAATATACTTAGACATACTACTATTTTCAAAAAAATTATGCGTGTATTTATCAGAAGATCCACTTTCTGCTGCCGTCAGCTTACCAAAAGGTTTAAATCAATTCAACCGGCGGGAAGGAAAAAATGGATGACCGGAAGAAATTTTCGGTTTGGAATATTTCGGAGGTCGTACAAACCTACCTCAAAAACGGCTAGTAAAAAAATATGCCTGCTATTTTCAATACATACCCCGATAAAGTGTTAATTTAACGTGCACATCTTTTACGGAAACCTAATTAATTCCCAAAATATATCTAAACTTAATCGTATGAAGAAAATTTTACTCCTGCTAACCGTTTCTTTACTAACAGCTGCTTTTTTAGCAAATAAGCCAACCCCACAATCTGCCGAATTATTAACCCCTGAATGTTATATCAGTTGTTATAATGGTGATGTAATGGAGCAATTTCGTCAGGAGGCTAATACCGCTGCATTTGGAGCTATGCATCCCCTACCCCGAAAATACCAAGTAACCCATGCGGCAGGCAATCGGATTACTTTTAAGGCATCGGATGGTACGGAGGCGTATGGATATGAAATCAGATCTTCAAAGCCAACTAATAACTGGTTGCTAGTTATACAGGAATGGTGGGGCCTCAATAATAATATTATTCGGGAAGCAGAAGAATACGCCTCTGCACTGGGTAATGTGAATGTGCTGGCTTTGGATATGTATGATGGGAAAGTTGCTGCCACAGCCGATAGTGCTATGAAATTAGTGCAGGGTGCCAAAACTGAGCGACTAGAAAAAATAGTTTTGGGCAGCATCCAACATGCGGGTTCTAAAGCAAAAATTTTTACTATTGGCTGGTGTTTCGGAGGCATGTGGAGTTTACAGAGCAGTATCCTCGCGGGCAAACAAGGGGCAGGTTGTGTAATGTATTATGGAAGGCCGGAAAACAATCTTGAAAAATTGAAAAACCTACAAACTGATGTGCTCGGAATTTTTGGAACATTGGATAAATCTCCCTCTCCGGAGGTAGTTAAGAAATTTGAGGCTGATATGCAAACAGTCGGCAAAAAATTAACCACCCATTTTTACGAAGCCGGACATGGATTTGCCAATCCCAGTAATCCCTCCTTTAAGCAAGATGCTACCGACGATGCCAGAACAAAAACCCTGGCTTTTTTAAGAGAGCGAATGAATTAAGTATTCGGGAATTATTTTGTTTATAGGTGATCCAGAATCTTTCGATAAAAGGTGATTCCCCTCTTTTATAATTTATGTATTTAATACTTGCTGTTCGCTCTCCTTGGGTTTGGCAATAGTGTATACTTTAAAAGCCAATACATTATTTACTTTTAATAAAAGTAATTTCTACCAAGTCGTAACTGGTTGCAAATAATGGGTAACATAGTCAGTTACCCCTTCTTCGAGGGTATGCATGGGTTGCTGGTATCCTGCGTTGCGCAGTTTTTGCATATTGGCTTCCGTAAAATACTGATAGGTATTTCGAATGTCTGCCGGCATGTCGATGTATTGAATATTTACCGGTAGGGAAAGTGCATGGAAAGAGGCAGTAACTAAATCATTAAAAGATCTTGCTTTGCCGGTGCCCAGATTGTATAAACCATTACAGGTTTCATCCCATTGGTCTTGCAACATTCGGGCGGCCATCCAGCCAATTACTTCCACCACATCTTTTACATAAATAAAATCACGCAGTTGTTCGCCATCGGCAAAATCGGGTCGGTGGCTTTTAAACAATTGGACTACGCCCTTTGCTTTAATTTGATTTATAGCATGCCAGATAACACTTGCCATTCGGTGTTTGTGGTATTCATTGGGACCATACACATTAAAAAACTTCAGACCGGTCCAGCAGGGAGGTTGTTGATCAGTTGACTGCTGTAAAGCCCATTTATCAAATTCATTTTTACTTACGCCATAAGGGTTTAATGGTTTCAGTTTTTCTGGGTACTGATGATCATCGTTATAGCCAAATTCGCCTGCTCCGTATGTTGCAGCTGAAGACGCATAAATAAGGGGTAACTGATGCAGGGTTGCATAGTTCCAGATATCTTCGGAATATTTTACATTGAGTGCTTCGTGAATGCTGTAATTAAATTCGGTAGTATCGGTTCGGGCACCCAGATGAATGATTAAATCGATGGTTGGTTGATGATCTGCCAACCAATCAAAAAAAGCCTGCCGTTCGATGATGCTGGTATATTTTTTAGATTCCCAGTTTTTCCGTTTCTCTTCTACGCCAAAATCGTCTACCAATAGCAGATTCTCAAAACCATTTTCATTCAGCCATTGTACCATGCAAGAACCGATGAACCCTGCGGCACCGGTTACCACAATTGCAGCAGTTCTATTTATGTCTGGAGGCATCGAACTCATAAGGCAGAGGCATTCATAAATGATTCTATTGCCGTGTCGTATTCATTTCGGAAGGTTTCGATACTTCCCCAACTTTCACCATTCACCTGCACATTATTTTCAGCAACCGTTCCCAAAGCCATCACAGGTATAGCTGCCTCTTTGGCTAGTTGTAAAAAAGAATCTTGCCATTGGGGTTGTATAGATACCACTACTCTACCTTGCGCTTC
>JBAXQE010000044.1:0-5003 GCA_037131895.1 Chitinophagia bacterium
CCAATGGTGGGAGTTGGAAATACCGGACCATCGGGGTTTTGATTATAGAAACTAACATTCCCACCGGTAACCGGTGTTTGAAAAGCTCTGCAAGCATCTCCCATTCCGCGAATGGCTTCTACAAATTGATAGTATACCTCAGGATCGTAGGGATTGCCAAAATTGAGGCAGTTGGTAACTCCAATGGGCTCTCCACCACTGCAAACAATGTTTCTGGCTGCTTCAGCAACAGCAATCATCGCGCCGGTATAAGGGTTGGCATGCACGTAGCGGCTGTTGCAGTCCACAGTAATAGCCAATGATTTTCCTGTTCCTTTTGCCAACACAACGGATGCATCCGAAGGAATATTGGTAGAAGCATTGGCTGCCCCCACCATGCTATCATATTGGGTGTATATCCATCTTTTAGAAGCGATATTGGGTAATTTATTTAATGCATGAGCGGCGGCAGCTAAATCGGTTACATCGTCAACTGTTTCTATTCGAAAACTATTGACTTTTTGAAGATAGGCAGGCTCTTTATATTCTCGCGTGTATTGAGGAGCTCCCCCGCCCAATACCAATTCATGGGCTGGAATACTGGCTTCTAACTCACCATGCATATAGAACTGTAAAAGACCGTCGTCGGTTACATATCCAATTTCATTGCAACTCAGATCCCACTTTTCAAAAACATCGATTACTTCTTTTTCTCTGCCTTTGTGTGCCACGAGTAGCATGCGTTCCTGACTTTCACTCAGTAAGAGTTCCCAGGCTTTCATGTTTTTTTGTCGGGTAGGAACTTTCTCGAGGTCGATATGCATGCCTACCTCTCCTTTGGCACTCATTTCTGCAGTGGAACAAATGATGCCGGCAGCACCCATATCCTGCATACCAACTACGGCGCCAGTTTCTATTACCTCTAAGCAGGCTTCTAATAATTTTTTCTCCTGAAATGGGTCACCCACCTGAACTGCTGGGAGTTCTTCTACGCTATCGGCGGTTATATCTGCGGAAGCAAAGGAAGCACCTCCAATACCATCTTTACCGGTAGCACTTCCAACAAAAAACACCGGATTACCGGTACCTTTGGCGATAGCACTTACCATTTTATTTGCTTGCATGATACCCACACTCATGGCATTCACCAATGGGTTGGTATGATAGCAGGAATCAAAATAAATTTCACCTCCTACAGTTGGTACCCCAAAACAATTCCCATAATGCCCAATCCCATGCACTACGCCACTGAGCAAGCGTTTTGTTTTTTTATCGGCAGGATTGCCAAAGCGTAAACTATTTAAGGAAGCAATCGGGCGGGCACCCATGGTAAATATATCTCGCTGAATTCCCCCTACTCCGGTGGCAGCTCCCTGAAAGGGTTCGATAGCAGAAGGGTGGTTATGACTTTCAATTTTAAATACAACACCGTAACCATTGCCAATATCCATTAAGCCGGCATTTTCTTCACCTGCGGCAACCAACATTCTTCCGCCACTGCGGGGAAGCGTTTTTAACCACTGAATTGAATTTTTATAACTGCAATGTTCACTCCACATTCCACTAAAAGCACATAGTTCCGTGAAATTGGGGGTTCTGTTAAGTTTCGAGCAAATACTGTTAAATTCTTCCTCAGTTAGTCTGAGTTGTGCGGCGGTTTGGGCGTTTATTTCCATGATGTGGGCAAAGGTACTATTTGCGAGGTAAAAACAGAAAGTACATTACCCCCAATCAAAAGGGAAAATGTGATTATATATAATAAAATAAAACAGCCTATCTTTTTCTTTAGTCAACTTTGTTTTATCCAAATTGTTGAATTATTTGACACATATACTGAAATTTCATTAACAATATTTTTTACATTAAAGTAAATTATATGTTTTGTTTTTCCACAATTTTCCCTCTTTTTTTAGTTCTAAAAATGTTTTTTCGTGGAAATTGACGAAAAAAACGAAATTTGTGTTTCAAATAAACCTCTTTTTATGTCTTTACGCTTCAACGCCATCGAAACCATTTCGGCCGATCAGGGTGGACCCGTGGTTACCCCTAATTTAAAAATTACCGGAATATTTAATGAAAGTGTGTTCACTTTAAAAACTGCCCGTCAATATTTAAGTGATGAGGGGTATAAGAGTTTACAAACGAGTGTTCGGGGTGGTAAAAAAATAGATCGGAGTGTGGCAAATCAAATTGCCAATGGCTTGCGAGCTTGGGCAGAAAGTAAAGGCGTTACCCACTATACGCATTGGTTTCAACCTTTAACCGGAACAACGGCGGAAAAACATGATTCATTTTTTACTTTAAAGGGAGATGGAACGCCCATTGAAGAATTTGATGGTGCTGCGCTGATTCAGCAAGAGCCGGATGCCTCTTCATTTCCCAGTGGCGGCTTACGGGCAACATTTGAAGCCCGCGGATATACAGCTTGGGATCCTTCTTCCCCTGCCTTTATCATGGAAATCGGATCTGGAAAAACCCTTTGCATACCTACCATATTTATTTCCTATACGGGAGCGTCCCTCGACTACAAAGCACCACTGCTGAAAGCATTGGAGGCATTGAATAAATCTGCCGTGGAAGTTTGTAATTACTTCGATAAAAATGTAACCAAGGTTACTGCTACGTTGGGATGGGAGCAGGAATATTTTGTAATTGATGAGCGCCTGGCACATGCAAGACCCGACCTTGTTCAGTGTGGAAGAACTGTATTCGGTGCAGCCCCAGCGAAAGGCCAGCAATTAGAAGATCATTATTTTGGTTCTATTCCCGAGCGTGTGTATGCTTTTATGCGCGACTTTGAACAAGAATCATACAAATTAGGTATTCCGCTACGCACTCGCCACAACGAGGTAGCTCCATCTCAGTTTGAGTGTGCCCCTATTTTTGAAGAAGTGAATATAGCTGTAGACCACAATACCCTGCTGATGGATATTATGACGCGCGTAGCTCGTCGCCATCAATTGGTTGTGTTGTTGCACGAAAAACCTTTTGCCGGCATCAATGGTAGCGGTAAGCATAATAACTGGAGTATGGCAACCGATACCGGTGTGAATTTGCTGGCACCCGGTAAAACACCCAAAACCAATTTAATGTTCCTTACTTTCTTTGTGAACATTATTAAAGCGGTACATGATAATGCAGATATTATGCGGGCGTCTATTGCCTCCGAACCCAACGACCATCGTTTGGGTGCTAATGAAGCTCCTCCCGCCATTATTTCGGTTTTTGTAGGTCAATATCTGGCGAAAGTTTTGGCCGATGTTGAAACCCGTGTTAGCACTAAATTCGACGAACAGGATGAAGCGATTTTGAAATTAGATTTACATCGCAGCATTCCAGAACTGATGTTAGATAACACAGATCGCAACCGTACATCACCTTTTGCATTTACTGGTAATAAGTTCGAATTTAGAGCCGTAGGTTCTTCTGCCAACTGTGCGATTTCTATGACGGTTCTCAACACCATCATGGCCGATACCCTGAAAAAATTTACATTGGATGTTGATGCATTGATAGAGAAAGGCGATAAAAAAGAAATAGCCATCATGCAGGTTATTCAACGCTATATTGTTGAAAGCAAAAAAGTATTGTTCGAAGGAGATGGTTACAGCCAGGAGTGGCACGATGAAGCTGCCCACAGAGGTTTACCCAATGTAAAAACAACACCACTTGCCTTGGATGCCATGGTTACTGAAAAAGCCAAACATTTATTCGAGTCTAACGGTGTATATACCCACCAAGAACTAGAAGCCCGCCACGAAATTGAATTGGAGAAGTATACCAAGAAAGTGCAGATTGAGTCGAGAATTATGGGCGATTTAGCCATCAACCATATTCTGCCTGCGGCCATCCGTTATCAGAATGAGCTGCTCACCAATATTAATGGACTAAAAGCAGCAGGCTTGGGGGCAGATGCTTATAAGAGTCAACTGGATATCATAACATCCGTTAGTAAGCACATTCAGGTGATACATACAAAAGTGGATGAAATGGTGGAAGCCCGAAAAAAGGCTAACAATATTGAAAATGCCCGTGAAAAAGCCATTGCCTACGATAAAGATATCAAGGCTAGCTTCTTTGATGACATTCGTTACCACGTTGATAAACTGGAACAATTAGTAGATGATGATCTTTGGACCTTACCTAAGTACCGGGAAATGTTGTTTATCAGATAAAATCCTATTGTAAAGCTGATTGTACCCAACCCGAAGCCATGCGCTTCGGGTTTTTTTTGCAGGGTATTGCCGACAGAATCGCACATTTTACCGATAAGCCATTTCAACCCTAAACAAATTGGTGTAAATTACCCTTACTAAATAAAATTTTTATGAAAAAATTGATGTTTTTAATACTGATGCTAGCAGCTGGTATTGGTACAAATGTATGGGCTCAGCCGCCCGGTGGAGGTCAGCAAATGACTCCTGAACAACGCAATGCGATGATGAAGGAAAGATTTAAGGGAATGGGTTGCGATGATGTTCAGGCAGATTCGCTGATTGCTATCTCCAATGATATGCGTCCCAAACAAATGGCACTGCGTGATTTAGAACCGGAAGCAAGACAAGCCGAGATGAAAAAATTAACGGATGAGAGAAACAAGCGAATCGAGAAAGCTTTGCCAGCCGATTTAGCTAAGAAAGTAATCGAAGCTATGTCACAGCAGGGTCGCGGTGGCGGTGGCGGAGGACCTCGCGGCAATCAATAAATGAATTACTGCAAGTTATGGTTCCATAAAAGACCTCTTCTATTCCGAAGAGGTTTTTTTATGGTATATACTGTTCAGATTTTTTCCTTTCTCCGCATAGTCTCCCAGCGGGGACTATGCGGTTCGGAGGAATATCTACATAATTTGCAGGATATTATTATTTAGGAAAACTAAGTATCTGTGATGTTGTTACTTATATTGAATTAGCCGATATTGACTTGAGTTTTTGATGCACCAATGAATTTATTTAACTGATGTTGATTTGTACTCCGAAGCGCATAGTCTCCTCCTTCGTCGGAAGACTATGCGATGAAGGAAA
>JBAXQE010000045.1:0-4883 GCA_037131895.1 Chitinophagia bacterium
CATTTGTTAATTCCAAGCTAAAGCGAAATTTTCGATAAGCGGGGTATGTCTTTTGTGTATCTAATCAAAAATAATCACTGATTTATATATCTGGATTGTTATATCAATTACCAAAAACCCTTCCTATGAAAAAGAGGTACCTTTTGTTACTTAGCCTAATCAGTATGGTGGTTGTGTTGATTTCTTGCAGTAAGCGCGATTCGGTTGCGATTACTCCCAATACCTCAACAACCACAGTTGATCCCTATGCTGCCATAAAAGCAAATTTTGGTACTGAAATTAATCCCCTTAGCTGGACGAACTATGCCGCACAAACCCATCCTGCCTATATTATTAAAGACAATGGAATCAATAATCCCATCATCAATGCAAAGGCTACCCTAGGTCGCGTTTTGTTTTATGATAAAAGCTTAAGTGTTACCAATACGGTTGCTTGTGCCAATTGTCATAAACAAGAATTTGCCTTTTCAGATACTGCTCAGGCTAGTATAGGTGTTTTGGGCGGAACTACCGACCGCCATGCCATGCGATTAATCAATAGCCGTTTTGCCGAGGAGGTTCATTTTTTCTGGGATGAACGTGCCGCCACCCTGGAAGCACAAACTACCCAGCCCATAGTGGCGCATAATGAAATGGGATTTAGTGGGGTTTCTGGAAGAGATAACCTTACAACCCTGTTGGCTAAATTACAGGGAATCGATTATTATAAAGAGTTATTTACAGCTGTTTATGGAGATGTAAATGTAACGGAAACCCGTTTGCAGGAATGTTTGGCACAATTTATCCGAAGCATCCAATCATTCGACTCCCGATTCGATAGCGGTCGGGCGCTTGTAAATAATGATCGCACTAATTTTACCAATTTTACAACTGAAGAAAATACCGGTAAATCTTTGTTTATGACTCCGCCGGTTTTTGATGCCAATAGCATTCGGATTGCTGGTGGATTAGGTTGTAATGCATGTCATCGGGCGCCTGAATTTGATATTGATCCAAATTCTAAAAATAACGGGGTAATTGCCAGTATAAGTGGAGCAAATGTAGACATCTCAGTAACCAGGGCTCCTTCTCTGCGCGATGTTGTAAATGCAAGTGGCAACGCAAATGGACCTATGATGCATTCAGGAGTTATAAAAAATTTGGGTACCGTAATCGCTCACTATGCAGCGGGAATTGTAAACAATGCTAACTTGGATGCAAAGTTAAAACCCAATGGCCGCAATGTTCAGCAGTTAAACCTGCAAGCGGGCGAATCGGCGGCTATCATCGCCTTTATGAAAACACTTACCGGAAAAAATGTGTATACCGATAAAAAATGGTCATCTCCATTTCTGAGATAGCAAGGAAAATCGGATACTATCCTTCTATTAATTTGGCAATTCCAAAAGCACAGCCTGCCGCAATGGCACCTATAATCATCACCCGAAAAGCACCCGCAATTGGGGAGGTGCCGGTAAGCTTGCTTTTGAAGTAGCCAAAAATAAATAAACATATGAGTGTTACAACCGCAGAGTATTGCAATCCGGTTATCCCATCCTCCACTAAAAAGTAGGGACTCAAAGGAATCATTCCACCTACAATATAAGAAGCCCCAATATTAAAAGCACTCTTGTGGGCTCTTTTTGGATCGGGTTTTTCTAAACCCAGTTCATATTTCATCATGAAATCGGCCCAGCGATCTTTATCCTTAATCAATTCGTCGGTAGCTTGTTCTTGTACCTGTTTGCTTAGGCCTAGTCCTTCAAAAAATTCCCTCACTTCTTCCCTTTCAACCTCGGGAACTTTTTCAATTTCATCGTATTCTCTTCTTAGTTCACTTTGGTAGTGGTCTTGTTCGGTTTTACCAGCTAGGTATCCCCCTAAACCCATGGCAATCGATCCGGCAGCTATCTCCGCTAAGCCGGCAATTATAATCAAATGAACATCCTTAATCGCACCACTTAATCCCGCTGCCAAAGCGAAGGGTACGGTTAATCCATCCGACATACCAATAACAATATCTGTTAATGTTTCTGAGCCCTTCATATGCTCCTCAGTATGCGAATGATGTAAATGTGTATCCATATGCTATTAATTAAAAAGCAAACAAATCCAAGGTATTTCATTTTCACTGAAATAACAATGAAATCATATAAATATATGAAATACATTGTATTATAAGTAATAAAATAATTAAATAATATCTGAATTAACGATTGCTTAATCTAGGCTTAACAATTCCTTCATATTGCGCGGGTACTTTCGCATCAAATTGTTCATCCCGTGAGAATTTGTACTGTTTTAACAACCATAGCCCTTCTTTTTTCCCTAGCTTCCTTTGCTCAAAAAGGTCGTATTTCTGGAAAGGTAACTAACCAAAAAAACGAGGCTCTAGTGGGGGTTTCTATTGAAATTTCTGGTGCATTTAGTGGTATGGTTCGTTCGGATGTGGAAGGAAGATTTTCATTTCCCGCTGAAACTGGAAAAAAGTACACGCTAAGTTTTTCTTATGTAGGATATCAGAAAAAAATAATAGACGATATAGCTTTTTCTGCAGCTACTGAACAGAATTTAGATGTTGTATTAGAACAACAAGTTAAATCCTTGGCTAATGTTACCGTAACTACCTCCGCTAACCGGGGTACTGCCAAGGGTGAAACCGTTAATGCATTGATTGCATTTCAAAAAAATACCAATACAGTGGCTTCTGTTATCTCTGGAGAAGCCATTCGCCGCTCACCGGATAAGAACACAGGAGAAGTTCTGAAAAGAACTCCTGGCGCAAGTTTGCAAGAAGGTAAATTTCTAATTGTAAGAGGACTAGCAGAAAGATACAACCTCGCAATGTTAAATGGTGTTCAATTGAGCAGCACCGAACCAGACCGTAAAGCTTTTTCTTTCGATTTGATTCCAGCAAATATGATTGATAATATTGTTATCAATAAAGCTTTTGTTCCCGAATTGCCTGGTGAATGGGCAGGTGGTCTAATTCAGGTTAATACACGCGATATTCCTACCAAAAATTTCTTCAATATACAAGTGGGTGCAGGATTTAATACACAAACTATTGCTAATCCTTTTCAAGTTTACCAGGGAGGAAAATTAGACTTCTTGGGTATTGAAGATGGAACCCGCTCATTGCCGCCTAGTTACACTACCAAATCACAGTTTGATGCACTGAGTTCACAAGCAAAAACTGAAATGGGTAAGCAATTCGAAAATGTATGGAATCCCACCATCCAAAACGGGGTTAATCAACTCAACAATCAATTGCAGGTTTCAGGTGGATTTAGCAAAACAAAAGGTACCCGTAAGCTCGGGGGTATATTTGGCTTAACCTATAATCGTACTGCCCGTTTTTTAAAGGGCACTAACAGTGGTTTTAATTTTATTGGTAACGGAACCTTCACGCCTGATTTTGATTTTAAAGACGATCGCTACAGCAATGATGTTTTGCTAGGAGCCATGGGTAACCTTACCTTCCAGATGAATAACTTCAATAAAATTTCATTGAAGTCTATCTTTAACATCAACACAACAGATTATACCACACTCCGCACAGGTGTTGAAGGAAACGGAAATACCTTACTGGATAGTACCCGTGGATATGAATTCGGCTTCAAGCAAAATACTTTCTGGAATACACAACTTTCAGGCGAACACCAAATTTTGCCTAACAATAAGTTGAAGTTAAAATGGAATGCTTCTTTCTCTTTATTAGATGGATATATTCCTGATCAACGCCGTTTGTATTATTTGAAGAATAATTCATCAGCCAGCAACCCATACGTAGCCCTGTTGTCGAATGTATTGTCTCAGAAAAGTGGTAACCGATTTTATCAAAACCTGAACGACTATATTTATAGCGGTGGAGCAGATTTAGCTTATGCATTTGATGCTTTCGGCAGCAAGCAAACCCTGAAGGGAGGTTATATGTTGCAAATTAAAGACCGCTTGTTCGACGCTAAGCCTTTCTCAATATACCTGCCTAGAGATAATGCGGCACTTCGTTTATTATCTCCTGATAAAATTTTCGCACCCGCTAATTTTGGAGATGGTTCCGTAACCAGTACCCAATTTGCCTTTGATGCTATTAAAGGAAATTTATACCGCTACCTTGCCAACACCATTTTAAATGCTGCCTATATCCAGTTTGATAATCAGTTCGGTAACAAACTACGCGTAGTTTGGGGTGTTCGTATGGAAGATTATGATCAGTTAGTGGGTAGTGTTAAAAGTTCTGATCCGCGCTATAACTATACCAGAGTTCGCGATTGGTTACCCGGTTTAAATGCCACATATAAAATTAACAATCTTACCAACCTCAGAGTATCTGCTTCTCAAACGGTGGTTCGTCCTGAGTTTCGTGAGTTGGCTAATTTCCAATACTACGACTTTGAGTTGAATGCTGCCGTTCAGGGATTACCTACCTTACAAAGAACCAAGGTTACTAACCTCGATTTGCGTTACGAACTGTATCCAGCTGCCGGTGAGGTATTTACAGCAGGCGTTTTCTATAAATATTTTGATAAGCCTATCGAAATGGTATTCAACTTTGGATCGGGTGGTGCAAGTACTTTCAATTTCTCTAATCCTAATAGTGCTACGGCCTATGGAGTTGAACTGGAATTTAGAAAAAAGTTAGACTTTTCCGAGGCACTTAAGAATTTTACCTTCCAAGTTAATGGAGCCTATATTAATAGCCGGGTGCAAGATGCTAATTTAGCATTAGATCGTCCTCTTCAGGGCCAATCACCCTATTTGTTGAATGGTTCCCTTTTGTATGATCATGAGAAATCTGGTTTTACTGCTACATTGCTTTACAACCAAATTGGCAGAAGGGTAACATTTGTTGGTAGTCTCGATCAACCGGATATCTATGAATCTAGCAGACCAGTTTTTGA
>JBAXQE010000046.1:0-4290 GCA_037131895.1 Chitinophagia bacterium
TCTGAAGACTTTTCGAGGAAGAAGCTAGGAACAGAATTATATAAAAACCGTGTTGGTTTAAGCTCCAAAGCGCAAAGTTTCCTTCAGCCGCAGGCGGATTGGAAGACTTTTCGAGGAAGGAATTTCGGCGGCTTTTTTTATGGATACAGCCGAAAAAAGGCAGATTTGGGCGCTTAAAAGCCAAAATAATTGGAAAATAAAGAGAATATCCCTACCTTCGCCGCCCCAAAAGTTCTTTTACGAGAATGATTGAATTTGGGAGTCTCGCCTAAGGCGCGACGCTATAACCAATTAAATCTAAAAAAAATGGCCAAAGAAATCTCTGGCTTCGTGAAGTTGCAAGTGAAAGGCGGACAAGCCAATCCTGCGCCTCCCGTAGGCCCGGCACTCGGTTCAAAGGGTGTCAACATTATGGAGTTCTGCAAGCAATTCAATGCTAGAACGCAGGATAAAATGGGAAAAGTAGTTCCCGTGCTTATCACTGTTTACACCGACAAGTCTTTCGAGTTTGTAATCAAAACAGCTCCCGCTGCAGTTCAGTTAATGGAAGCAGCCAAAATTCAGTCCGGATCCAAAGAAAGTAACCGCCAGAAAGTGGGCAAGGTTACCTGGGATCAGATTGAGGCGATTGCCAAAGACAAGATGTCTGATTTAAATGCATTTACTGTAAACAGCGCCATGAGCATGGTAGCCGGTACTGCCCGCAGTATGGGAATTACAGTGGATGGAAAAGCCCCTTGGGAAAATTAATTATTATTCACCAATTGCATTTGCAATTACAAACATTAGAAAATGGCACTTACTAAAAAAAGAAAAGTAGCAGTTACTAAGGTGGATAAAAATAAAATGTATTCCCTTAAGGATGCTTCCACGTTAGTTAAAGAAATCAATTGTACGAAGTTCGACAGTTCTGTGGATCTTCATATCCGTTTGGGCGTTGATCCCAAAAAGGCCGACCAGCAGGTTCGGGGTACTGTATCCCTGCCACATGGTACCGGTAAAACCAAAAAAGTATTGGTGCTTTGCACACCCGATAAAGAAGCAGCAGCCAAAGAAGCCGGTGCAGACTTTGTAGGGTTGGATGAGTTTATCACTAAAATTGAAGGTGGCTGGGTGGAAGTAGATGTAATTATCGCTACCCCATCTGTGATGCCTAAGATTGGTAAACTGGGTAAAGTACTCGGTCCTCGTAACTTAATGCCGAACCCTAAAACCGGAACTGTTACCAACGATGTAGCTGCTGCTGTAAATGAGGTTAAGGGTGGTAAAATTGCGTTTAAGGTTGATAAAACAGGTATTGTACACGCTTCTATCGGAAGAGTTTCTTTCTCTTCAGATAAGATTGCCGAAAACAGTGCCGAACTGATCAATGCAATTATCAAACTGAAGCCTTCTGCCGCCAAGGGTATTTACCTGAAAGGGGTTAGCATGGCCAGCACGATGAGTCCGGGTATTGCCTTAGACACAAAATCATTAATCAACTAATCCCGGTGATTTGTTCGCCGCTGGCGAATAGAAATGACCCGGGTACTAAAAAAAATTAGTTATGACAAAGCAAGAAAAAAATGAAGTGATTGCCGTACTGAAAGAAAAATTCTCTCAGTACAATAACTTCTATATTACCGATACCGAATCGCTTTCGGTTGAGCAGGTGAGCAACCTCCGCAGAACTTGCTTCAATAAGCAAGTAGAAATGAAGGTGGCTAAAAATACCCTGATTCGCAAGGCCCTCGAATCACTGGATGCTGAAAAGTATGCTGGCGTGTTCGATTCTCTGCACCAGGTTACTGCGCTCATGTTCTCAGACAATCCGAAAGAACCCGCTCTAATACTCAGCGCTTTCCGTAAATCTGCCAATACCGATCGCCCGCAATTAAAGGCAGCGTTCATTAATGGAGATGTATTTACCGGCGACGAGTCACTGGTAGCGCTTACTAAGATTAAGTCGAAGAACGAATTAATCGGAGAAGTACTGGGATTGTTGCAATCACCTGCCAAACGCGTATTGGCAGCCCTATTGCACCACCACGAAAAACAAGCCGAAGCTACACCGGCAGAAGCCTAATAACAACGGAATTTTTTATTCAAATAAACGCCCAACGGCAAATTTTTTTAAACCCTCCGTCGGATCACCCAGGTGATATGAAGACGGAAAAAATTTACAAACTATGGCAGACGTAAAAGCATTAGCCGAACAATTAGTAGGCTTAACAGTTAAAGAAGTTCAAGAATTAGCAGATGTACTGAAAGCAGATTACGGTATCGAACCCGCTGCTGCTGCAGTAGTAATGTCTAGCGGAGACGGTGGCGGAGCAGCTGCTGTTGAAGAAAAAACAGCCTTTGATGTAATCCTCGTTAGCGGAGGTGCCAGCAAATTGACTGTGGTGAAAATCGTTAAAGAATTAACCGGTTTAGGACTGAAAGAAGCCAAAGACCTGGTAGACGGTGCACCTAAGCCAGTTAAAGAAGGTGTTTCTAAAGCAGAAGCCGAAGAAGTGGCTAATAAGCTGAAAGAAGCCGGTGCTGAAGTGGAAATCAAGTAATTATTCCTCTTTGAATTTTATAAGCCGACCTCCTTAGAGGTCGGCTTTTTTGTTTTTACGGGGTTGTTTTCAGCCAAGTAGTCTACCGCTTATCCAAATAGTTATTGGATTCCCCGAAGGGTTAATTATTTTTAAGAAAAAAAAGTATGAAACAATATTCCCTTTTGCTTATTCTATGTGCAGCGGTTGGGCTCAGTTCTTGTAATAATACTGCTCAATCCAAAGCAGCTGCTTTTGATGTAGCCGGAATGGATACTACGATTCAGCCGGGCGACAATTTCTTTACCTATGCCAATGGTAAATGGCTGGCTACTACCAAAATTCCAGATGATCAGTCGGGCTGGGGTAGCTTTTATAGTTTGTATGATAATAACCTGAAAAATCTGCGCATCATTTTAGATGAATTGGCAGCCAATACAAATCACACTAAAGGAACTGCAGCACAAAAAGTGGGTGATTATTATGCCAGTGGAATGGATACAGTAACCATTGAAAAAAGAGGAAGTGAGCCCTTGAAAAGCGTACTCGCTAAAATTGCTGCCGTTACAAATTATCAGCAGTTGCTTCAGTTGATGGGTGATGAAATGAAAATGGCCAACGATTTTTCTCCGATCGGGTATTATGTTTCCGCTGATGAAAAAAACAGCAGTAAAAATATTCTGGTATTAGTACAGGCAGGATTAAGTCTGCCCGAGAAAAGCTATTACACTAAAACAGATTCTATTTCTGTAAGTATTCGCAAGGCTTTTGTAAAAAATATTGAAACTTATTTTACATTAACGGGAACAGATCCAGCACTGGCACAAAAGCAGGCAGCAGCGGTTTTGGCTTTGGAAACTAAAATAGCAGTATCGCACCTTACACCGGTTGAGTTACGCGACCCCATTAAAAACTACCATAAGCTGTCGGTTGCCCAGTTGCAACAACAAGCTCCTCAGTTAAATTGGCCGGAGTTATTTTCAAAACTAGGGATACAAACGGATAGTGTAAATGTGTCGCAGCCTGCTTATTATGCAGCCCTTGGCAAACTGCTCGCCTCAGAGCCGATAGAAGTGTGGAAGCAAAAAGCTGCTTACGATTATATTTCTACGAATGCACGGTACCTAAGTAAACAATTTAGAGATACCCGATTCGATTTTAGAAAGGTATTCTCTGGTTTAACGGTTCAACCCCCTCGTTGGAAAACCATGGTACAAAATTCTGATGAAGGGTTGAAAGATTTATTGGGGCAATTGTATGTTGAAAAATATTTTCCACCGGCTGCCAAAAAAAGAATGGATGAACTGGTAAATAATTTGCAAATCGCTTTTCAAAAAAGAATTGCGGGTTTAGACTGGATGTCGGATACCACCAAGGCGCAGGCACAGAAAAAGTTAAGTGCCTTTATCAAAAAGATTGGTTACCCGGATACCTGGAAAAGTTATGAGGATGTAACCATTAATAGAAGTACTTATTTTGAAAATATTCAAAGCATTCAGCAGCACGATTTGGCAGAGAATCTAAAGAAGATAGGCAAGCAGGTTGATAAAACGGAATGGGGCATGACGGCGCCAACCGTAAATGCCTATTATAATCCGGTATTCAATGAAATCGTATTTCCTGCGGGCATACTTCAATCGCCCTTCTTTAATGCCAATGCAGATGACGCCATCAATTATGGGGCAATTGGTTTGGTAATCGGGCACGAAATGACGCATGGATTTGACGATCAGGGAAGGCAGTACGATGCCAGCGGTAACCTGAAAGA
>JBAXQE010000047.1:0-4122 GCA_037131895.1 Chitinophagia bacterium
TCGGCACCTGCCTGTAATAAATCATTGGATAGTGGCCCCTCTTCAGACAATACAACCCAAACCTGGTGATTTCTTTTCACCAGTAACTGAACAATTCCCAGTAATATTTTACTAGCACCGTATTGATCGGAGGAACTATGTAAGAGGAGTATTTTCATGAATCGGGTAACCGCTTTTTGATAAGGCGGGCAGGAACACCACCTACTACACTATAGGGAGCTACATCTGAAGCTACCACACTGCCGGCAGCCACTACGGAACCTTTTCCAATGGTAACCCCCGCTAAAATAATGCTGTTGGCAGCTATCCAGCAATCGTCTTCTATAATTACATTTTTTCTTTCCACACCCTGACTTTTAATAGTTTGGGTATGATCGGTGAACACATGGTTTTCGGCATAGATGCTAACGCGGGGCGAGATCATTACCTGATTTCCAATTTCAATATATCCCGAACAGCCAATATAGCAATAGGGCCCGATATTCGAGTGGTCGCCCACTTTTAATCCTTCGCCTATTTCTCCCCCGTATAAATTCCCGGGGCGGATGATGGCATATTTTCCAATGGTAACCCGGTTGCCCAGGATGATTTTACGAGAGGAGCGGGCGTTGATTTCCGCGTAATCTTCAATAATCAGGTCTTTACCTGCTTCTAGGTAGTTGGCATAGCGAACACTCACTTGTTTACCTACCAATACCCAACCAGCTGACGCGCCCATAAATAGCTTTTCCCACCAACCCCGCATCACAAAGGGAATCAGGCGCCCCAAGGTAATCCAACGGTCTGCCGGACGCATATTTTTACCCAATCTTTCGTGGAAGGATGCTAACACAGCTTTTACTTTAGCGGCAAGTTACAATTAATGCCACACCTGATGAAATAGCCCGCAAATACCTCCAAAAACCTCCCGATTAGGCTTAATCTTGCCGATTGGCCGAATTATTGTAAAATTGCGGTTCAATTAACCCTGTAACTACTGGCATGAAAAAGGCATTGATTTGTGGCGTTTCCGGTCAAGATGGAGCCTATTTAAGTGCTTTACTGCTAGAAAAAGGGTATGAAGTATATGGAGGATCAAGGGATGCAACTACCAATCCCTTCATAAACCTTCGGAAACTCGGTCTATTGTCGCATATCCGGCCCGTATCTATTAATACCACCGATTTTAAAAGTACCCTCGAAACCCTTTCTCGTATTCGACCCGATGAAGTGTATCATTTATCCGGACAAAGCTCCGTGGGCTTATCTTTTGAGCAACCCGTGGAAACCTATGAAAGTATCAGCATCGGTACCCTGAATTTGTTAGAAGCCATGCGGTTTACCCAATTGCCGGTTCGGATGTATCATGCCGGTTCGAGTGAGTGTTTTGGGGAAACGAATAATACACCGGCTGATGAGAATACTCCCTTTCGGCCTAGAAGTCCTTACGCCATTGCCAAAGCATCGGCACATTGGCAGGTAATCAATTATCGGGAAGCGTATCAATTATATGCCTGTTCGGGCATTATGTTTAATCATGAGTCTCCATTTCGCCCGCATCGGTTTGTAACGCGTAAAATAGTATCGGCAGCCTGTCGCATTAAGCAGGGCAGCCATGAAATATTATCTCTTGGAAATGCGCAAATTCGGCGCGACTGGGGATGGGCACCCGAGTATGTAGAAGCCATGTGGCGAATGCTGCAACAGGAAGTGCCCCAGGATTTTGTGATTGCAACTGGTGAATCCCATCCATTGGAAAAATTTATTGAGTTGGTGTTCAGTTACCTGCAACTCAATTGGCAAGAACATGTAGTAATCGACCCTGAATTGTTTCGACCGGCAGATTTGTTAAGCGGAAGTGCCAATCCGAAGAAAGTGTCGGAAGTGCTGGGTTGGAAAGCTACCTATCGCTTGGCAGATGTGGTAAAAGGGATGGTAGATGCTGAATTAGCCGGATAATACTGCTCACTTATTTTGAGTGTTGGCATCGGATTGCATCAGTTGTGTAAAAACATCCATCAATTCTTTGGTTGTTTTTTCCCAGGAGAATTCTGTTAATCGTTTTGTTCCTTTTTCAATCAATGTTTGCTGTAAACTGGGATTGCTAACAATCGAAATCATTTTTTCGGCAATATCTGGGTAATCGAAAGGGTCGCAGGTGATTACTGCATCACCCCCCACTTCGGGCAAACAACTATTTTGGGCAATCAGGGTTGGAAGCTGATGTTGAAAAGCTTCTAATATGGGCAATCCAAATCCTTCGTTGATAGAAACAAAAGCATATAAACTTGCCTGCTGATAATAATGAGCTAATTCCTCATCACTAATAAATCCGGGCAGCAGAACTGATTCTTCTAAATGCAATTCTTTAATCAGTTGGCGGATATTGTTGCTATCGTCTAGATTTTTTTTCGAAATAGTGCCGCCTGCCAGTACCAGATAATATTCCGGATAACCTGCTTCCTTCAAAAGTGCAAATGCCCTGATAAGATTCAACAGATTTTTTCTTTTTTCCAATACACCGATATGCAGGATGTATTTTTTTCCTTGATGGATGGGCTCAGATTGGAGCGAATGAATGATGGCTGAAGATGATTTAGGTGCCAAGTGTATGGCATGAATCTTTTTAGCTTCTAATCCTACGCATTCGATAATTTGATTTTTCGAATGTTCGGAAATGGTAATGATGGCGGAGGCTTTTTTAGCTGCCGGCACTCCTACATTTTGTAATAATTGAAGCCAGATGCGGTTATACTGTTCTGGATACTGCCAGAAAAAAGCATCATAAAATACTACCGCTGTTTTAAAACGAAAAGTAACTAGGGGAAGAAAATAATCGGTACAATATAAAATATCACATCCGCGAAGCAGACAAATTAGGGGTAAGGTGAACTGCTTCCAGCAAAAAAATCGGGCATGTTCTACTGCCTTCAGCCATTTATTTTTTCCCCGATACACTGGCAGCCAGGTGTCTATAAACCGGATAGTAAAACCCGGGTATCCATTTTTTAGTTGGAGATAAATCTCCTCCAAATAGGTTTTAGCTCCCGTTCTGGCGATGCGCAAATCTCGAATGTCTATAAATACTTTGATGGTTGGGGGCATAAGTAGATTCCGGCATTATAGTACATTCGCAGGAGTTTAGGGCAGTTTACCCGCTCCATTGGTTGGTAAAGATAACCTAACTTAGAGTAGATGAAAAAAATATCAGCCAATCCGTGGGTCAATTTCCTGCCATTTTTGGCCATCTACTTATTGATTGCCGGATTGGCGCATCGCGATCAAATGGAGGGTGATGAGGGCAGGTATTATATGTTTGCGCAAAATCTCTCCGCTGGCTTTTATTCTCCTAGAGCCGCACTCAATCTTTGGAATGGCCCTGGATATCCTCTTATACTAGTTCCCTTTGTTTGGGGGAATAGTCCACTAATAATTCCAGTTTTACTAAATGCACTTTTTCAATATATATCCCTAGTATTCTTTTTTAAGTCTTTACAATTATTGGTAACCAATTCACTGGCCTGGATTTTTTCTCTTTGCTGGGCTTTTTATTATGTGGCTTATAAAGAGTTGGGCTGGTTATATACCGAACCACTCAGCAGTTGTTTGCTGTGCTTGTTTTTATATTATTTGCTGAAATCGTATTTGTTCAATTATTCTCTTCGATATATACTACCGGCAGGTTTTTTCTTAGGATATCTTGCGCTTACCAAAGTGATATTTGGGTATGTAATTCTTGCGTTATTGATTTTGTTATTGGCAGGATACTTGATTACTAAAAAGAAATCAATAGTTCAGTTTGGAAAGATAGTATTATTAGCCTTCTTACTAAATATTCCCTATTTGCTATACACCTATCAGCAAACGGGAAAACTACTGTATTGGGCCAATAGCGGGGGAATGTCGTTGTATTGGGCCAGCACCCCAGTAGAGGGAGAGTTGGGTGATTGGAATGATGATCATTTTACGGCTTATTGTGGCTACGATACAACACAGCCTTGCAATGCGGCTTTATTTGCTCTACATCATCAGGCTGATTACGATAGCATCTATCAATTTCAGGGAGTAGCAAGGGATGATGCCTTTAAAAATAAAGCTTTACAAAATATTCGCCAGCATCCGGTTAAATACCTGAAAAACTGT
>JBAXQE010000048.1:0-3850 GCA_037131895.1 Chitinophagia bacterium
GGATATTTATAATTCAGTTTGCCGGGCTCCGTTACCTCAATACCAGCAACTGCATTGATGCCAATAAATGAAAAACTGTTTTCAGCCGCATGGTGATCGGTACTTTCCAGCAAAATGGTATCCCTATATTTATCCCTGAGTCGCAGGTAAATACCTACGGGCGTATAAATATCTGCCAGCATCTTTCTGGCATGGGTACTCAGTTCTATTTTTTTCATGTTCCCCCTTTTAATTCAGGTTACTAAAAACAAAGCCCCGACATTGGTATGCCGGGGCTTTGAAAGATATATTCAAATAAGTAAAAGGCTATGCCATTACTATCCCCGGACGAGGTTGTAATGCCACCACCAACTCTTATGTTGATTCATTTTCATTGTTACAAAATTGCAATCTAAATGCGGGAAAAACAAATTTTTTTTAAAAGTTAAGCCGCTGGTCGGTTTTAGTCAACTTTTCTACTGGCCGTTTGTTAAAGAGGGTATATAACCTACCACTGCCATGAAATATGTACTACTCCTTTTAGTAAGTATTACGAGCGTAATTTCCACTGCTTTTGCAACCCCTTCGGATGATGTGTTGGGTATCTGGCTGAACTCAAGCGGAAAAGGAAAAATTCAGGTGTATAAAGAAAATGGTAAGTATTATGGCAAAATCGTTTGGTTGCGCGAGCCCCTGAACGAAAAAGGGCAACCCAAAATGGATAGTAACAATCCTAACGCCAACCTTAAATCCAAACCCCTGGTAGGTGCAATTATTTTACGAGATTTTGAATTTGTAGAAGGGGAGTGGACCAACGGAAGAATTTACGACCCTGAAAATGGCAAGGATTACAAATGTTACATGCGTTTTAAAGACGCCAATACCCTGAATGTTCGGGGATATATCGGAATCTCAATGATTGGAAGAACCGAAGTGTGGACGCGCACTAAACTATAATTGATTACAATACCCCCTTAGTAGAAGGCAAGTAATTGCTAAGCGGGTCGCGCTTTACAGCCATTCGGATGGCTTTGGCAAAAGCCTTAAAAATAGATTCAATCTTATGATGTTCATTGGTTCCCTGGCAACTGATATTTAAATTGCACTTGGCTGCATCGCTGAAAGACTTGAAGAAATGAAAAAACATTTCAGTTGGCATCTCGCCAATTTTTTCTCTAGCGAACTCAGCATCCCATACCAACCAGTTTCTGCCACCAAAATCAATCAGTACTTTGGCTTCTGCTTCATCCATGGGTAGGGCAAATCCATATCGCTCCATACCCCGTTTATCGGTTAAAGCCAGGGCAAAAGCCTCTCCCAATGCAATGGCCGTATCTTCTATCGTATGGTGTTCATCAATATGCAAGTCTCCTTTTGTGGTAATGGTTAAATCTAATTTCCCATGGCGGGCAATCTGATCGAGCATATGATCGAAAAAACCAATTCCAGTATCAATGGTTGATTCCCCCTTTCCATCTAAATTGAGTTGTATGGCTATCTGGGTTTCCTTGGTATTTCGGGAGTGGGTAACCTTGCGCAGCCCTAATTGTAAGAAAGTATAAATAGATTGCCAATCGGGTGCCTCCAACAAAATGGTATCGCGAAGGGTTAGTTCCTGTTCGGGTGTAAACTGCAAAGTAGCATGTGGGGAGCGGAAGTAGATTGCCTTACAACCCAGATTTTTTGCCAGTTGGATATCACTCCATCGGTCACCAATCACCAGGGAATTGGCCAAATCAAACTCCGGATTATTGATCAAATGTGTCAACATTCCCGTTCCCGGCTTTCGGGTAGGCTGCTTATCTTCTTCCCGACTTCCATCCACCCAAACTTCATCAAATGTAAACCCCTCCCCTTCCAGGGTTCTTAGCATCAGGTTCTGATAGGGATAAAAATCTGTGTCTGGATAGGAATCGGTGCCCAATCCATCCTGGTTGGTTACCATCACCTGGTAAAAATCAAAATCGGCTGCAATGCGAGATAACGTAGAAACAACACCCGGAACAAAATTCGTTTTATCAATATGGTCTACCTGAAAATTATCCGGCTCCTGCAAAATCACTCCATCCCGATCGATAAATAGAATACGTCGCATGCTTATTTTGTTTTGGCCCGCACCGATTTTACTTCAGCAGGGGTTACCGGGGTAGGCACTTTATTGCTCCAGTTGTTTCGGATATAATTTAATACATCAGCAATTTGCTGGTCGCTGAGGTCGGCATGACTGGCCATATTATTGCTGTAATATTCTCCATCAATTTCAACCCGGTCGCTCATTCCCTTTAGGAGAATGGTAATTAGTTTGTTCTTATCTTTTCCTTTTACGGCTGATGCGCCATCTAGTTGTGGATTGAGATGGGGCACACCGCCACCATCTTGTTGGTGACAAACCATGCAGCGTTGCACATAAACCGTTTTGCCTCTTTCGATGGAGGTTTTAAGCGTAGCCGATTGAGCCATGCCGGAATTTGAACAAAGTAAAAAAAACATCCCCCAACAAAAGCTACCTAACCCAGCAAATTGTTTTACTATGCGCATGATTATTTTCCGTTGTATAAAATTCTGTAAATGGTTCCTTTGTTATCATCCGATACATACAAAGATCCGTCTGGACCCTGAGCCAAACCACAAGGGCGGTGCTGGGCAGCACGAGTGCTGGTAATTACATCAACGCCTGCGAATCCGTTGGCGAAGATTTCCCATTTGCCCGTAGGCTTTCCATTTTCAAAAGGAACAAATGCTACATAATATCCTTCCTGAGGAAGCGGTGCCCGGTTCCAGGAACCATGAAAAGCTATAAAAGCACCGTTTTTGTATTTTTCGGGAAACATACTTCCAGTATAGAATAACAGGGCATTGGGAGCCATATGAGCCGGGAAAGCCATAGCTGGATTTTTGTATGCGGCACTACCCTCTGTTTTGCCATCACCGCCATATTCTGGCGCGAGCATTTTTTTATTTTGAAAAGGATCATAATACACATACGGCCATCCGGCATTATCACCTTGCTTCATTTCATACATGGTTTCTGCTGGTAAATTGGCATTGGTAGTTGTATCATAGAATTGTGGAAATAACGAATTCAATTGATCACGTCCATGCTGTGTAACATACAGACTATTGGTTTGATTATTCCAATCGAGGCCCACTACATTTCTTAAACCGGTAGCAAAGCGCACCCCATTTCCGTAAGTTTGGTTAAGTACATCTGATTTGAATTGCCAGATACCTCCGGCAGAATCTAAAATAGGACAAGGGTTCATTCCCAATGATCCGGGTTGGCGGTCTTTCACCTGACAAGAATTGGAATAAGCACCAATGTTTACATAGATATTCCCGTTTTTATCGAGCGTGATGGATTTGCTCTCGTGTTGCCGGCGGTTGATTAATCCGGTAATGATTTTCTCGGGCTGATAAGGGGTTTCAACAGCACCTTTGGCATTCAACTTGTAACGAAAAACTTCTTCATCGGAGGAAGCATATAAGTACCCATTGTGAATAGCAATGCCGGTACCGCCATAGTTTCCGAAACCGGTAATTTCTTCTGTGCGACCATCATTGTTCAAATCACGCATCACCAAAATCCCCTTGTCGCCCACTTTTCCGCTGAGTTTCACGTATACATCTCCCTGATTGTTAACCACTAAATGCCGGGCCCGGCCCACATTTTCGGCCACTTTTAAGGCAGAAAAGCCAGCAGGTAATTTTAATCCTGCATTGTCGGCATCTGGCATAATAGCAGCCGACTTGCGATTTTGCAAAGTATCATTGGCTTGAGATTGACTAGCCAAGAGGCAGCCTGCCAATAGTAAAACGGAAAAACGTAACATATGGTTGTTTTTAAATGTGCGGATGAAATTACAAATCTATT
>JBAXQE010000049.1:0-3814 GCA_037131895.1 Chitinophagia bacterium
GAGTATCTGGGGATTAAATACCGCGCCTTGCACTTCTACAAAACTTTGCTTTTTGGGAACATAGATACTATCATCCGGTTGCAACAAAAACTTCTCTCCCCCAGCAGCCGGATTTTCAGATAAAACATCGGTACCTACCCGAAGCCCTCTTCTAAATACTTGCACATCCGCCATCGCAGCAAAAGGGGATATTCCACCTGATCTTTGTAAAACTTCTTGTATGGTTTCATTTCTCTTCTCCAGGGCATAATCTCCTGCATATAATACTTCGCCCCGCACTTTTACTTTTCCCAGATTTCGGTAATTTAATAG
This sequence comes from Chitinophagia bacterium, assembly GCA_037131895.1. Taxonomy (GTDB): domain Bacteria; phylum Bacteroidota; class Bacteroidia; order Chitinophagales; family Chitinophagaceae; genus Sediminibacterium. The sequence goes on from JBAXQE010000049.1 coordinate 313, forward strand.
CTGAGGAACAAATACATAGTCTAGCGGTGCCAGCAGTGTTTTATTGCTGCGTGAAACGTTTGCTGTATCGTATTCAACGGTTAGTACCTGAATCAGTGAATTGGCCAATGTATCTGCCCGGTTATTTTGTAAGCGGGAAATTTCTATTTTGTGGGTGGCTGCATCGTAAGTAAATCCACCGGCTATTAAAATGGCATCTTCTAAGGTTAAGCCTTCTTTATAGGGAATGGTGATGGGTTGATTTACATTTCCGGCAATTACTACCGAAGGGATATCCCGTAAACTATCTTTCGATAAAATGGTGATAGAATCTTCTTTCTCCAATAAAATATCATCTTGTTTACCGCTTAATAAATCCTGCACATGAAAAGATATCATTCTACCTGCAGTGCCCGGCATTTTTCTGATCAAATATCCTCTTTGCAATAATGCATCTTGTCGAACGCCTTCTGCCTGCTTTATTAATTGTGCCGCCGTTAATTGATTGGTAAGTTCATAGGTGCCCGGACGTTGCACCGCTCCGCTAATCATTACCCGATTGGAGTAAGTGGAAAGTATTTTCCCTATCTCTACCTGATCTCCGTTTCTAGGAATAAAATAGGCAAAGTCTGCCGCATTCACATCTCTTACTTTTCGTTCTTTCTCTCCCAACTGTATTACTTTGGCTGAGCCCTGAACAGCACCCGATTCAAATCCCCCTGCCCACTGAATCACATCCTGCAAGGTTTCTTTATCTTGTAATTCGTATATCATCGGGCGCTTAACCTGTCCCATTACCGATACCCGCTTATTGTAAACGGGAATATGTATCACATCCTGGTCTTGTAATTTTACTTCTCCATTCATTATACCTTTTTGCATAAATGCATACAGGTCGATGGTTTCTATTACCTGATTATTTCTGATCAACTGAATCTTACGAAGTGAGCCATTTTCGGAGGGCCCGTTTGCTTTATACAGCACATTAAAAAAACTAGCCAGTGATGAAACCTGATAGGTACCGGGTATCTCTGCTTCTCCAACCACTGTAACCCGTATGGTTTTAAAGTTGGTTATGGTTGCCAATACCTGGGTTTTTCCCGAGCTGATGGCCGGATAGGCAACTTTCATTTTAGATTTTATCAAACGGGTAGCTTCTTCTAAGGTTAACCCACTTACGGTTAATGATCCGGCATAGGGAAGAATAATTTTTCCATTCGTATTTACCTTGGCATCCACACTTGCCTCATTAAAGCCAGTATAGTTGATGGCTAATTCATCATCCGGCCCCAATCGATAGTTTTGGGGGGTGGTGATGTGCATATTGGGCTCGAAGCTGATAGCAGCATTGTTGAAAAAATCGAAGCCATAGTATTGACTCTTTCTTTTTATAGCCGGTAGCTCTTTCACCCAAGAACTATCTTTTAAAAAATTGGCAGTATCTCTGATGAGGGATTGATTGCCGCCCGATTTCGACTTGCTCTGCATCATCAACAGCCGCTTCTTAAGCGCGTTCACTTCGGTAGCGGGCATGCCGCGCTTTACCAGTAAACTCATGGCATCTGTTTCCGACAACCCACTTCTTTGCGCTTGCTGCCAGATTTGTAAAATCTGCTGGTCGTTCAACTGATCTACCCGGGCACTGGATAAGTTGGTAGCATTAATTTGCTGAGCCGCCACCTTTACAGCAAAGGTGCTGGTAATCAGCACAATCCATAAAGCAGTAAATAAATATTTAATATGTAATTTCATTGCAGGAAATTGGTAGTTACAAATATCCACATTTTTCCCTATAAAATGGGGAAATCCATCATTTTACACCTATAAACCAAAGGTAAACCCAACACTGGCCATCTGAGTTATGGTAAAGGTAGCAGCCGGAAGCGTTTGTTGACGGATTTGGGAGTACCATCCCATCAGTTGCAGGTTATTTATCAGCTCATATGAACAACGAAAGGTAATTTCCTTTCGATTAAACAGCGGATCAAATAGAAAACCAGGCTGGGGTTGCTGAAAATATTGCTGTTCTACCGTTCCGGAACCCCCTTTTCGGATGGATTGATAGCTAAGCAAACACTTTAAACGCGGAATAGGCGTATAGCGGATAGAGGCAAATAACCGGTCGAAATTATTCCCCATCCAATCACCCAAACTGTTTTGATAGCTGGTATATTCCTGGGCAGGGATTAAGTTTTTATAAACAAAGGGATTTACCCGGGTATATTCCAATGATATTGTAAGATAGGGCAGCAAAAAATCTGTAACGCTGGCGCCAAATGTATAGCCCAGCTGATTGCGACTTTTGTTTTTATCGAACATCGTACTGGTTCTAATTTCATCAATAAACACCGAAGTGTACAAATGGGTATTGGGAAGTTTATTTCGGCTGCTTAACTGGAAAAATAATTGTCCGTTCGACCCTGCCAGGATATTTCCATTATTAACAATATTATCATACACCTTAAAAAAGTTCACCGGAATCAGGTATCCCACATCCAATTTATCGCTGTATACAATCGATTCACCGGCTGTAAAACTTAGGTGTCGGTTTATTTGCAAACTAATACTATGGGTAGCTATGAACTTAGGTATATATCGAATTCTTTCGCCGCCATAAACCGTATTGCCCGTGCCATAGGTTCGGAAAGAATCTACCAGATTCGAATGTAACCACATATTTGAATAATGGAAACTCAACCAACTGAAGGGCCGATAATCTAACCGTAAATAAGGATTGGCAGGCGCTTTATCGGAAAGTACAATTTTTCCCGATTGGGCATATCCCCAGGTTTGCTGATCGATGCCCACACTTACCGATCCATTTTTAAAGGCATAGCTTACACTTCCGCGAATGCGGCTGTAATTCTGACTGCTCCGGTTGCCGGTTTGCTTTAATACAAATCCAGTTTCGGGCGACCATTGTCGGGTACTATCTAAGCCGGTTCCCGCTTCGGTAATATCGTGATACGAAAATTGAAATCCCCATCTTTTTCCTCCATAAGCCCATACATGCACGCCGGAGCTAGACTGTAAATAATTGCTATTGGTTCCACTAAACTGAACTGCGGTAAATATGGGTTCGGCCTGAATTAGCGCATTTGCGTTTCGGGCAGAAAAAGGTCGCCATCTTTTATAGGGATCTTTTTGAAAATACCAGATAGATTCTTTTGCAGTTAGATGCGAACTTGTATCGGTTTCAAAACCATATTCTCGCATATAAAAAGCCCATTCTTTTTTTTCTACCCCAGACAGTTGATTAAAATGATGTGATAAACTATCTAAACATGCCCCCAGATATTGCCGACTCAGCGGTTTAATCAAATCATTGAACTGCAATAACCCTTTTTGCGCCATGCGCTCGAGGTAGGGGTAGATTTCTTTCTGCGGTGCTTCCCAAACTACCTGTGCCGAAACATCAGTGGGTTGGCTGAATACTAAGATTAGTAAAAGAATACCGGCGACCGTTTTTTTCATAATTAATAGGCATTTTGGTCTCCCCGGATAATATTGATGATGGTTTGCA
>JBAXQE010000050.1:0-2995 GCA_037131895.1 Chitinophagia bacterium
ATTACCTTTGTTTTGGGAGTGATGGCTTTGCGAAGGGCTTCCGGATGCATGCAAAAAGTATCGGGGTCAACCTCCACAAAAACAGGCTTTAAACGCAATAAGGCAACCACTTCCGTAGTAGCGATATAGGTAAAGGAGGGGGTAATCACTTCATCTCCGGGCTCCAAACCCAGTGCCATCAGGGCAATTTGTAGGGCATCCGTACCATTTGCACAGGGAATAGTATGTACATCTCCCTGGTAAGCCCCCAACTCCTTGGCAAATTCCGTTACCCACTTTCCATTGATATAGGAAGCACTATCTAATACCTCGCCAATCGCAGCATCTACAGCCCCTTTTATATTCAGGTACTGATTTTTAGTATCCACCATTTGTATGGGTCTCATGCTTCAGATGTATTTGGATGGCAAAATTACAATAAAAAGGGGATTCAGGGGCAAAGGCAGGCAGGTAGGCATTGGATTCGTTTAATTGATTATTTTCACACCCTATCCTTTCAACATGCTAGTATATCGGTTATTTATTTTCCTGTACCCGCTGGCTGCCAAACTTATCAGCTGGGTAAGCCCCAAAGCCCGGCTTTGGTGCGATGGACAAAAAATAGCTTTCAGCCAAATCAACAACTGGAACCCTGGCAAACCAGTTATTTGGATGCATTGTGCCTCTTTGGGAGAATTTGAACAGGGGTTGCCGGTGCTGGAATCCCTTCATCACCAATATCCAGGGTATGCATTGTTGGTGAGCTTTTTCTCTTCTTCGGGATATGAAGCCTGCAAAAACCATTCCCAGCCCGATCGAGTAGTATATCTGCCGATGGATAGCCCTTCCCAATCTCGGGAATGGCTGGCGATAGTTAAGCCTGCTTTTGTAGTTTTTATAAAATACGAATTCTGGTACTATTATCTTTCCGCTTTACAACAACAAAAAATACCAGTTATATTAGTGTCAGCCATTTTTCGGCCAAAACAAATTTTCTTTACCTGGTATGGTGGATTTTACAGAAAGATGCTTGGCTTATTTACCCATATCCTAGTGCAAGACGAAGCCTCCGTAAAATTGCTTTCCGAAATTCAGGTTACTACACCGATTATTATTGCCGGGGATACCCGGTTCGATAGGGTTCAACAAATTGCCAACCAGCCCAAATCCTGGCCAGCCGTTGAAAATTTTGTGCAGCAATATCCGGTTTTGGTTGCCGGAAGTACCTGGCCAGAAGATGATAAGGAATTACAACATTTCGTAAAAAATCACCCTGCTGTTAAAAACCTACTGGTACCGCATCTTACCGATTCGGCGAGCTTGCGAAAATGCCAAGAAACCTTCCCGGGCGCACTGCTTTATTCAGCTTATGAAGCTGCATTTTTACAGGGAATCCCTATTTCTGATAGCAGTATTTTGATAATAGACCGGATTGGTATGCTGAGTAGTTTGTACCGGTATGCCTACGTTGCCTATATTGGCGGAGGTTTTGGAGCGGATGGGGTGCATAATGTGCTGGAAGCTGCTGTTTATGGCAAACCGGTAATTATGGGTCCCACTTTTCAGAAATATCTGGAAGCCACCGAATTGGTTGATAAGGGCGGGGCCATAAAGGTTAACAACGGACAGGCCCTGGATTCAACCTTACAGGCTTTATTTGATAATGAAACCGAAAGAAAAAAAATGGGACAAATCGCGCTTGATTATACGGTTTCAAAAAGGGGGGCAACCAACAAAGTACTACGGGTAATTCAGGAGAATCGCCTTTTAATCAAATGATCGAAATACTGAGCGGTTGGATGGTTCTCGTCCCAGCCCAGCTTGGTTTTCAGCTCCCTTTCTATCCAAAAACGGGCCTCTGGGAAAATAGAAAAACCCTGAATGGTTTTCATGCTTCGTTCATACATCACTTCATCTCCCCTAAATAATTCGTTGATAAACATTAAACGATCTTTGGGATTAATGGATCGTTTAAGGTCACGTATCGGTTCATTGGAGTTACATTCGCTATTATCGGTTTGCTGTGAATGTTTTTCGGAACTTGTATTTGAAATAGCCGAAATATTAACCTCAGATTTTCGTACCTGTTGCTTTTCCATTTCGGACTTACATGGAAAATCCTGGTGAGCAAAAGTCGGAATATCCTTAGCAAAATCTAGGGCATATAAAGCATCGTCTGTAGGACGGGAGGTAATTGTTTTGAGAGTAGGAGCCACTTCAGCCACTTGATTAATCGCTTCGATATCGGGTGACAACTGGGAAAAAAGCTCTTTCTTAAGCAAATCTAGGGTTATCAGTAAATGCGTAGGCGATTCCTGTTGATAATATTGTTCCTTCAATTTATTAATGAGGTAGCCTGCTCTTTCCATCGGATGTAATACATTTGGGGTTCGCAAATACCTTCGAATACACTAACAACGAAAAATAAGGGCTTTTAGTATTAATATGTTTATCGAACCGAATATATCAGGAGAAAGAAGGGGATCCATTGAAGTGATTTGTGGGAGTATGTTTAGCGGAAAAACGGAAGAACTGATTCGCAGACTGAAAAGAGCTAAAATAGCCAATTTAAAGGTGGAGATTTTTAAACCTGCGATGGATATTCGATTTGATGAAGAAGCTTTGGTGAGTCATGATGCCAACTCCTTCCCTTCTTACCCAATTGATCATTCGCAAAAAATTCTACTCCTGGCTAATCAGGTAGATGTGGTAGGGATTGATGAAGCCCAGTTCTTCGACGATCAAATTGTTTCGGTTTGCGAAACCCTAGCAGCGAAAGGGATACGGGTAATTGTAGCCGGATTGGATATGGACTATCTGGGTAAGCCTTTTGGTCAGATGCCTCAACTACTGGCTGTTGCAGACTTTATCACCAAACTACATGCCATCTGTGTTAAATGCGGAAATCTGGCCAGCATTTCTTACCGTAAAACAGCCGATGCCAGTCAAATTTTACTGGGAGCCACCGACAGTTACGAACCCCGTTGCCGCAAATGTTATTATGAAACCTGATTAT
>JBAXQE010000051.1:0-2853 GCA_037131895.1 Chitinophagia bacterium
GCTCAGCGGTTGGATTATTATTTTCTAGCAAATAGGGGAGGGCTTTCACAATATACCAGGCAGGTTGCGTTGCTACTTCTAGCTGAATATTTTCATGCGTTAAAGTGCCACTGGTATTGTTGAGCAATGTTGGGAAGGGGAGCGATAAACTGGCATCATTTTTTATCCAGAAAGATTTACTTTCTGTAACCAGGGTTCTTTGCGTTATTACCGGAATCAATTGCTGCTCACCATCTGAAAATTGTCCTGAAAAGGCTTTGATTCTTATTAATAAAGGTCGGTTGTAGCCAAACGGAATTTGTATCGGAAATTTTACTGGATGGGTTTTTCCGGCAGCCACAGTAAAATACTGAACGGGAAAAACATTTTGAAACCAGCCATCTACCGGTTTTTCGGTATCTCCATCTATTAATTCTAACATCACCTGCCCTGTTAATTCACTATCCCCCGGATTGGCAATTTGTGCACTCATTTCTAGTTGATCTCCTTCCCGTAAAAATCTGGGAAGCTGCGGAATAACCATCAAGGGCTTTTGGGTGAACACCTCTTTTTGTAGTAGTCCCACCGACATATCGCGCGTATGCGCCCAGTTCAACCATTTCCATTTGGTTAAAGATTCCGGAACCGTGAATTCGATTGAATAAACTCCCTTTTCATTTGCATAAACATGCGGTAAGAAAAAGCCGGTTTCTGATAAATTCTTTCTGGCTTCAAATGCAGGAAATTCAATTCTCTTTTTTTCGGTTGGATTGTTAGAAGTTAGTATGGAATTATCATCGGAAGTTTTAATTGAACTTATTCCTCTAAATGTAATGAGGTTATACTTGACAGAATCGTTGGCTGGAGATTGATCATACGCTACTGACATTACTGGCCTACTAGATGGAAGATTATTTAAAAAAGGCAATACGCGCAGTTGTCCATTTACACGTCTATCTCTATTCTGATTATACAATTCATAGGCATCTTCTGCCAGTCGGGAAGAAGTTGGAATTGGGAAATATGCATTACCAATTTCCGGTTCATAATATACATAGGAATCTTCTGATCTGAAATTATGTGCATAATTAAAAGATAACGAATAGATGCTGGGTAGTTGGGTTTTGGGAAGATACCATTGGTGTAATCTAAACTGATCGAGCGATGCATCATACAGAGTACTCACCAACTCTGCCGGCGCTTGTCGATTGGCAGAGTCAACTATTTCAAGTGTCCATTTTTCCTGATTTCCCGGTAAAAGATGATCCCGAAATGAAGTCGTTTTTATAGTAAGTGGATGAGGCTCTGGCAGAATGGTCCATGTAAATGTATGTTCAAACACCCGATTGTTGTTGATGTAGCAGGTATGATATTGATAGGTACCCGGCATAGCTGCTTTTACCGAAATGGGATCAATTCCCTCTTTTATTAGTTTCTTTTCTAGAATGATGGTGTCGCTAGCCGGAGATAATTGAAAACTATGCAATATGATGCTTTTGCCGGCAAACAGAAAAGCTTGAAGGGTATCTCCTACAAAAACTTCTTTATTCGGTTGAAATGCATACGGGATTTGAGTAGTATTAGCTCCTTGTTGATAGTTTTGAACCAGTCGTGTATGCTGAATATCCTGTATGGTTTTACCGCTGGTACTATCAAAATAAGTAGTTGTTATTCGATAATAACCGGTACTCAGTTTTTGCTCCGTTACCGGATTTTTTCCATTCGGCTGACTGATAAAATTATCCGTTGAAATGGCTTGCAATACAGGCCAGTTTTCAGGTTTATTTTCGTTGCTATACACATCATTCGGAAAATTAGTTTTGAATTCCTGTTCACTCATTACGTATTGATCCGGTAACGACCAATATCTTTCCCTCCCTAATTTATCGGGTGCCTGTAAAGCATCTATGCGAACGGTTAATGAAGTGGGCGTAAATTCATTTGAGAGATTGGTAGTAAATAGTTGTACTTTTTTCCATTCCTTTTCCGTTAGCATATTCGGCAATTGCCAATTGGCAAAAACGGATCTTCTGCTTACCGGCAGCCAGGTAGTTCCTTCATGTGTTTCTCCTCCAATATCCGTAATTGTTGCCTTGATTTCATACCTATAGTATTGCTCTTCATCCAGTAATTCTTCCGGATTCAACTGTTGATTGAATTCAATACGAAAATTACCGGATGCATCTGTTTGGGTTTTACCACTGGCAACTTTTTGTATGTTCGGCCTATATCTTTTACTAATACTTTGATAGGGGAGAAGCCAACCAATTCGCATCACCTGATATTGAACCGTTGCGTTTCCGGTACTATATCCCGCGAAGGCAACTGCTTTTCCTATTACGGATAGGGTATCTGTAACAGCATACCTGCCTTTTTGCTTTTCCCATTCTATAGTAAATCTTGGCCGCTTGTATTCTTCTACCTGAATGCTCACGGTATGCTTTCTATGTCCCTCAATATCTAACATGAATGTTCCATTGATGCGGTTGCGGGGCAATACGAATTGGCCACTGCACGAGCCGAATGAATTGAGACTGCCTCTGATTTCATCAATTATCTGATTATTGGGATCTCTTAAGTATAAGAAGAGTGGAGTGCCTTCAGCAGCTACCTTCGATGATTGGGTATTTTTGTTTTCCAGATATTTTATTGCTTTCCAATACACGGTTTGTCCGGGTCGATAGATAGACCGATCAGTAAGCAAGATATATTGCTCAATGTTTGCTTCTAATTCCTTCGTATTCTCTCTGAAGGAAGGTTCTCTATTGTTAGATATATTTCCAACAAATAGCTCATCCTGTCCGATTCGGATACTTACGCCCCCGATATTGCCTGTTTGATTATCTAATTTAAATTGTCCATTTGCATCAGCTT
>JBAXQE010000052.1:0-2625 GCA_037131895.1 Chitinophagia bacterium
ATCAATATTTTTTCGAAAATAATTCTTGTGTAAGTGATCATGGGTTAGAAGAAATATATGCAGAAGAGTATTCGCAGATTGAAATCGAAAGCTACTTTGATAAAATTCGTTCGGGAAAGCAACTTTTACCAGATGAAATTAGAAAGTTCAAATCTGCTATGCTGATTCAATTTGCTGAGTGGGATTTTGAGCGGGGATTTGTGCAGCAATATCATTTGGGTGCTTTGCGAAATAACAATGCCAGAAGATTACAACAATTGGGTGCCGACAGTGGCTGGGATTCAATCGGAGACTTTCCGCAAGCCCGATCGTTGGCAAAATTTTTAAATAAACTAGATGCGAATAATACGCTCGCTAAAACTATCCTTTATAATCTCAATCCGGCCGATAATGAACTATTTGCTACCATGATTGGTAATTTCAATGATGGATCTACGGTAGGAAAAGTTCAGTGGGGAGCTGCCTGGTGGTTTTTAGACCAAAAGGAGGGTATGGTTCGACAAATGAATGCACTTAGTAATATGGGATTGCTCAGCAGATTTGTAGGCATGTTAACCGACAGCAGAAGTTTTCTCTCCTTTCCCCGACACGAGTATTTTAGACGGATAGTATGCAATATGCTTGGGGAGGAAATAGAAAATGGTGAATTGCCACATGATATGAAGTGGATGGGTAAAATAGTGCAGGATATCTGTTATTACAATAGCAAGCACTATTTTAACTGGCGGTAATTTAGAACGGATCTGATTCCTTCCATTTGATTATTCCACCGTTACACTCTTCGCTAAATTTCTGGGTTTGTCTACATCATATCCCTTGGCAAGTCCTGTATAATAACTCAGCAATTGCAGTGGTATTACACTCAAGATGGGCGCAATGGCTTCATGGGCTTCGGGGATAATGATTACATCGTTGGCCATTTCGGGTAAAATAGTATCACCTTTGGTAATGATGGTAATTACCTTTCCCTTGCGTGCTTTTATTTCCTGTACATTGGAAACTACTTTATCATAATACAAATCTCGGGTAGCAACAAATAGTACGGGTAGGTTTTCATCTACCAGTGCAATCGGTCCATGTTTCATTTCGGCAGCGGGATAGCCTTCGGCATGTATATAGGAGATCTCTTTTAATTTCAGTGCGCCTTCCAGTGCTATTGGGAAGTTATAGCCTCTGCCGAGGAAAAGAAAATCCGTCGCATCTTTATATCTATTAGCCACTTGTTGAATATGGGCGGATTGACTGAGAATTTCTCTGATCTTTTCGGGAACCTGTTCCAACTCTAATAACAGATTCAAGTAATCTGCTTCTGCCAGGGTTCCTTTGGCATAACCTATTTTGAGTGCCATCAGGGTTAATACGGCTACTTGTCCGGTAAAGGCTTTGGTACTGGCAACTCCTATTTCCGGACCAGCATGCGTATAGGCTCCGGCATCGCTTAAACGGGCTATGCTGCTGCCTACGGCATTTACAACGCCAAAGATAAAGGCGCCTTTTGCTTTGGCACTTTCCAATGCAACTAAGGTGTCGGCGGTTTCTCCACTTTGCGAAATGGCAATAATCACATCACCCGCATGTATCACGGGATTTCGGTATCTGAATTCAGAAGCATATTCTACTTCCACCGGGATGCGTGCAAAGGTTTCGATTAAATATTCTGCCAATAAGCCTGCATGCCAGCTGGTGCCACAAGCAACAATAATAATCCGGGGGGCCGATAAGAATGCGGGAAGATGTTGTTCTATTCCACTCATGATAATTTTACCTTCTGCTGCCAATAGCCTGCCGCGCAACCCGTCAAAAACGGTTTCGGGTTGCTCCATAATTTCTTTCAGCATAAAATGATCGTATCCCCCTTTTTCAATGGCAGATAGTTCCATATCTAGCCGAGTGATATAGGGGGTTTGTTTCTCATTACCCAGGTTTTTTAAAATCAGTTCATCGGGTTTTACGATGGCAATTTCATAATCATTCACATACACTACTTCGCGGGTATATTCAATAATAGGGGAGGCGTCGCTGGCTAAAAAATGTTCCCCCTTGCCAATGCCAATTACCAAGGGACTCCCTTTTCTGGCGGCAATGATGGTTTCAGGATCGTCTGATGCAATCAGCAGAATGCAGTAGGCTCCTACTACTCTTTTTAAGGCAATCCTGAGCGCCTCTTCTAGTGAGCAGGTATTTTGGGTTTGAATTTCTTCAATAAAATTGAGTAGTACTTCTGTATCGGTATCACTGTGAAACTGATATCCTTTGGAAACCAGTTCTTGCTTGATGGGAGCGTAATTTTCAATAATGCCATTGTGTATCATTGCCAACTTACCACTTTTAGATACATGCGGATGCGCATTCCGGTCGCTGGGTTCTCCATGGGTAGCCCAACGGGTATGGCCTATGCCTATGGTTGAATGTAATCCCTTACCCAATAAAAGTTCTTCCAACTCAGATACTCTGCCTTTCTTTTTATATACTTGTAAATCCAGATCTTGTTGCAAAGCAATTCCCGAACTGTCGTAACCTCGGTACTCTAAGCGTTTGAGCCCCTTTAATAAAATGGGATAAGCTTCTCTTTTACCGGTGTACCCTACAATTCCGCACATGTTGAATTATTTTTTATATTGTGTG
>JBAXQE010000053.1:0-2338 GCA_037131895.1 Chitinophagia bacterium
GCTTTCAGATACCATGGTTCTGAACTTGTAACAAATGATTTGTTGGTTGTTCAATCCCCAGCGTTCTTGTTTAAAAATTACTGGTCCGCGAGAGGTTATTTTAATGGCAATAGCTATTAGTGGAAGTAACCACCAGCCTATAAAAACAAAAAAGCAAATAGAAAAAACGATGTCGAAAAAAGCTTTTAATATTTGATTTTCTTTTTTATCCAGTGGTAATTCTCGAACGTTTATAATCGGCATCAACCCGATATTATTTACCTGAATACTGGCTGTGGCATACTGGTGAAGATTGGGTATTATGCGCGCTTTGGTTGAATAAAAATCACATACTTCCACGCAAAACTGAATCTCATCGGCAGCTTCATCTGGCAGTGCAATTACCACTTCATCAATTCTTTTTTCTTTTAGTAGAATACTCAAATTATCAACAGGCCCCAAGTATTCACATCCATTCAACTTTCCCTGCTGGTTATCTAAAAAGCCCAAACATTTATAACCATAGTAATAATACTTGTTGATGGTTTCGTAAAAGTCGAGTGCTGCAGGCGTACATCCCACTATCAGCACATTATCCAATAACTTTCCCTGAAAAATAGCCGAGTGTACATTTTTTCGAACAATGTATTTGGTAAGGGTAAGCAAACTAAATAATACCAATAAGTAGTAGGGAAAAAAATCGGGACTGAACTTAATATAATCTCTCAGAAAAAAGGAAGCGGAACTCAATAAAATGGTAAACAGGATGATGGTGTAGATAATGAAAATGATTTCTTCCGAATACTTATTCGATCGGCGATCGGCATACAGGCGAGTAAAGGATGCAGCGATGTACCAGAGCACCAGGGAAATCAACGTAAAAAACAGGGTATATCGATCTGTAGAAATGAGGCTTTGGCCAGAATTCAAACGGGAAGCTAACAAATAAGAGATACCCACCACGGGGGCATCAATAATGTAGCGGATGATGGTATAACGATTGTATGGTTTGGCCATGGGAACAGCAGTACTACCTACCGAGATTCAATTCATTTAGCACTGCAAGATAAGAATTGGTTACCTCATCCCAATTGTATTTAATCCCCAAACCCTCCCGGGCAATCTCCCGAAAATGAGTGAGTTTGTCGGGTGTTGCCTCCGATTCCTGCATCAATGCTGCTATGGAATCGGCATCCGGTTGAAAAAACAAGCCATATTTGCCCTCTGCAAGCATTTCTTGGCTAAATCGGGTGTTAATAGCCATTACCGCACAACCATAGGCCAGCGCCTTTAAAAGGCTGGGATTGGTTCCGCCAAAAGCATGGCCATGCAAATAAGCAAAACATTGATGATATAATTCCGCCAACAAATCAGCATCTTTTATATATCCTAAAAATATAATGTTTTTGTTCGCTTTTTCTTTTACCCGGCTTGCATAGGCATCTTTGTAAGGAACATCCCCCACAATTACCAGTTTTTTGCCAGAACCGGCTTTCAAATACCCATCAATAATCAGTTCTGCATGGTTATCGGGAATCAATCTGCCCACAATCAGGTAATAATCACCTGAAACTAAACCCAATTCGGTAATTTTTTCTGGATGCTTTGAATAACGAATATTGGCACCGTAAGCGATCACTTTAGAATCGGTATGAAAAGTTTCTAGATAAATTTTTCTCATTTCTTCCGCATCGGTAATAATTACCGGATAAAGTTTGGTTGCCAACCAGGCTGAATAGTAAAAATATTTGCCGCCCAGTCCCTTCCATTTAGGGCGCTCCCATTCCATGCCATCAACATTTATACAAGCGGGTTTTCGAAAGATTTTGGCTATCAGCCCCCATGGTCCATTTGCAGCATTTACCGCCAGTATAAAATCGGTTTTTGTGCAACAGGCATGCACCATAGAAAAAAATGAATGTATAAACTGACTGAGGATTTTATGTTCAATCGTAGGTACATACACCAAATCGATGCCATTTACCTGGGGGGGATAGGTAGTGAACAGATTTTTATGACAATAGATTTTTACCCGCACGCCTTTGGCTACCAATCGCTCGGATAGTTCCTTGGCAAAGGTTTCATATCCACTGTATACATACGGATAGCCGCGGGTTCCAATAATGGCAATGGTCATTCAATAATTTTTATCAGCTTATTTTCCCAAGACTCTTTGCTGAATTTTTCCAATACTCGCTGGCGAGCTGCTTTGCCGGCTTGATGTAGTTTTTCTTTATTCAACCAGTTTGATACAATGTTTGCTGCTGCTTCTGCGCGGTCGTGTGGCATAAAATCGCCAGTAATTCCGGGTTCAATCATTTCTAAGGCTCCTCCCATTTGCGTGGCAATCACCGGTTTC
>JBAXQE010000054.1:0-2279 GCA_037131895.1 Chitinophagia bacterium
TAATCCGTGTTTTACCAGCCTGAATAGCTGCCTCTCTAGTTTTCATCCCTCTGCCACGGAGCTCATCGGTAAATTCAATTACCAGGATACCATTTTTAACCACAATACCCGCAAGGCCCACTATACCCAGTCCCGTCATAAGAATAGACACATCCATTCCAGTGATAGCATATCCAAGAAATACCCCAATTACACTGAATATAATTTCCGTTAAAATGATCACCGACTTACTAATGGAATTAAATTGTAAAACAAGCGTGAAAAGAATCAGCATCAGGGCAATCAAAAGGGCTTTTAACAAAAAGGCACCTGTTTCTGCTTGTTGTTCTCCTTCTCCCGTTTGTTTAACAGTTACACCTTCTGGTAATTTTTTATAGTTTGCAATGTGCTTTTCCAGCACCTGATTTACGCCAGTAGCATCGTATCCTTCATTAGTTAATACATTAGATCGAAGGGTGATTAATCTTTTTTGATCTTTTCTCTTCACACTGCCCAAGGTGGAAGTAGGTTCAATATCTACCAAGGCACTGATAGGAATATTTTTTACAGCTCCGCCCGATGCCATATCGCGGAAGGAGATTTTCATATTCAACAGATCCGTTAAATTTTTCCGCTGAAACGAATTGTTCCGGAGTTGAATTTTATATTCATCTTTTCCTTCCTTGATTTTAGAAACTTCCAATCCAAATAGGGCGGTTCTTATTTGTTGACCAATCTGCGCTGTTGAAACACCTTCAATCAATGCCCGCTGCCGATTGATGGTAAAAGTAATTTCAGGGTTATTTAAATCCACGTCCATTTTCAATTCTTCTACCCCAGGAACCTGAATGGAGTCGAGGTAATTTTTTAAACCGGTTGCCCCTAAAACAAGTTGATTAAAATCTTCACAGGCAATTTCTATATTGATGGGTGGGTCTGTGGGTGGACCAGAACTTTCTTGATCTACGCTAAATTCGGCACCTGGTATTCCCTTCATTACTTTTCGAATACTGTCAAGATACGGAACAGTTGATACTCCATGCCGTTTTTCGTATTCCACAAATGAAATTTGTAACCGGCCCAATTCACTGCGGGTGCTTCGGTCTCCCATTACCGGATCACCAGCGCCCACTGCCACATTGCTGATTACACTTTCTACAATAGGATTGGTTTTTCCATTACCAATTCCCAATACTTTGTTTGCACGGTTTTCGAGTTCGCGGGTAATGGAGTCGGTATATTTTACATCCATACCAACTGGTAATTTTAGGTACACATAAATCTGGTTGGGGTCGGCTTTTGGAAAGAATACAATCCCAGTTCGGCCAATATTATAAGAACCTATAAATAAAAACAATGACACAAATAGCAAGGCGATAGTTCCCAATAACAAATGCACGGGTCTCCAACCCTTGAGGGCCCAGCGGAGCAAGTGCTCGTATTTGTTCATAATTGCGGGTAACACTTTTTGCTGGAAAATAGCTATTGCACCTTCAAGCACATAACGATTCAGGATCCACAGTAGCATAAAGAAAAGCAGGAGATTTCCTGCAAACAGGAAGCCAAATAGGTCTAATAATATTCCACCAATCAATCCAACCCAGAAGAGTTTCATCTTAAACATGTCCGACTTCTTCTTAATTACTTCATCATCTTCATGGTTCATGAAATCTACAGCGAACACAGGGTTCATGATAAAGGCTACTACAAGGGAGGCGGCCAAGGTAAATATGAGCATCGTGGGTAGATACATCATAAATTTTCCGATGATTCCCGGCCAGAAAAGCAATGGAAAGAAGGGGGCAAGGGTGGTTACGGTTCCAGCCAAAACAGGGATAAATACTTCACCGGCCGCCATACGAGCAGCAATGCCGGTTGGGATGCGACCTTTTCCCTGTATAAAAATGCGGTGGGTATTTTCAATTACAACAATTGCATCATCTACAATAATTCCGAGCCCGAACAAGAGCGCAAACAGTACAATAAAGTTGAGGGTTACATGCGAACCTACAATCAGGTCGGCAGCTGGCAAAAACACAAATGCCACAAACATACTCAGTGGAACGGATAATGCCACAAAGAAGGCATTTACTACGCCCATGAAAAACATCAATACAATCAGCACCAACACAAAGCCAATGATAATCGAATTCACTAATTCGTTAAAAGAAGATCGGGTTTTTATACTTTGGTCTCCCGTAATCACTACATTCAAATCTTTCGGAAAAAATTCTGCCTTGGTGGTTTCTACAATCTCTTTTACACCATCGCTGCTTTCAATTAGGTTTTCGCCATTACGC
>JBAXQE010000055.1:0-2153 GCA_037131895.1 Chitinophagia bacterium
ATGTAGAAACCAGCAAGGCGATGCTAAGGGCATAGCTCACATAGCCTGTTCCGTAGTAGAAGCCAACTTCAATTTCGGTGGGTTGGTGGCATACTGGGCAATGCTCATGCATGGCGGTTACCTTGCCTTTCAATCGATAAGCATTGCTATTAACAAACAAATCTCCTTGTCGGCAGCGCGGGCATTTGTTTAGTAAAGTGGATAGTAAATAATTTTTAGCTCTAACGATAGAATGAGCTCTTTCAATTGAGGTATTCATTTTGCAAAGATACTCCATTGAAAAAGTAATTTGGGAAACTTATGAACACCAGATGTTCTGTTGGGTAAATTTGCCAATTTTTTCAAGCATTTACAATTCCAGCAGATACCTTGCCCTTATTCAATTACTTTTTCCATTTTCATGCTTCTGGAGCCTTTCAGCAAGATTTGTGCGTTTTGGGGATTTTTTATGCGAAGCCACTCTTTTGCCTCTGTAGAATCACTGAAATAGTGGAAATGGTGCGATAAATTACTAAAATCGCCCCCAACCAATACCACTTCTTCCCAGGGGTATTGTTGAATTTGGTTGAGTAAGGCCTGATGTTCGGCAACACTTGTTTCTCCCAATTCCATCATGGCACCCAACATGAGAATTTTCGCAGATCCTGGAAGTTGGGCAAAGTTTTCTATGGCTACCTTCATGCTAGAGGGGTTGGCATTGTAGGCGTCTAATATCACCTGATTGTTACCCCAATTGATCCATTGGGAGCGACTATTCGATGGGGCATAGCTTTCGATGGCCGATTGTATTTTTTCGGGAGGAACGTCAAAATGAGATCCGATAGCAACAGCACATAGCACATTGGGCAAGTTATAGCTTCCTACTAGTTGCGTTTGAACAGAAAATTCTAAGGCACCTGAAATGCCTACTTTTAAAAAGGGCCTATTATTTTCTATGCTTCCCCGAATGCTCCCCGATGTGGTACCATACCAAATTATGTTGGGTACCTGCTGAGCTAGCGTGTGCAAGTAATCGTAATCGGCAAAGGCGAAAGCGGTTCCATGATGGCCGGTTAAAAACTGAAAAAGTTCTCCCTTGCCTTTCCGTACCCCTTCTTCTCCTCCAAATCCCTCTAAATGGGCTTTGCCACAATTGGTAATAATTCCATGGGTGGGCTTAACATATTGGCAATACCCTTCAATTTCATGCTGATGATTGGCTCCCATTTCAATTACAGCCATTTGTGCATCTTTTTGCACCTGCAAAAGCGTGAGCGGAATTCCAATATGGTTATTGAGATTTCCCTGGGTTGTGTATGTTTTAAAATGAGCCGATAAAACGGCTGCAACCAGCTCTTTGGTGGTGGTTTTGCCATTACTTCCTGTTATCGCAATAAAGGGGATCGTAAATTGGTCTCTATGATGGCCGGCCAACTGTTGAAGCGCAGTTAGTACGTCTTCTACCCGAATTATGCGATTATCTGCTGAAAGGATTTGTTCGTCTACAATTACATAAGCTGCTCCCATTTCCAAGGCTTGTAAAGCAAACTGGTTCCCATTGAAGTTGGGTCCCCGAAGGGCAAAAAACAAATCTCCGGATGCAAGTTTCCGGCTATCTGTTTGTATCTGTGGATGATTACAATAGATAGTATATAGGTTCTCTATATTCATACTGCAATTTATCAATAAAAAATCCGCTACTGTGTGGGTAGCGGATTATTTATGGGTAACTGTAAATATTATCGCTTATTTCTTCTGGTAGGGAAAAATAAGCCCGATTTAGATTTGGCGGAAGTTGTTTCTGGAGAACCGAAATGCGACATGGCACAACGGAAACCAATGGTATTGTTGCTTTCGTTTTCATCCAGATAGCGACGTGTACCCGGACTTAACCAATAGGGACGGTCGTTCCAGCTTCCTCCCTTATAAACCCGCGATTTGTCGGAAATAAGGGTAGTAATTCCAAAATTATACTGGGCACTGCTCGAAGAATCTCCATCTAAATAATCTATTGCATAGGATTTTTGATAGTTCAGACGGTTCTTTACTTCATCGTTCGTTTGAGGAATCATTTTTATTCGACCTTTATCGTCTCTTAGGTTTCCTTGGCCGGCAGACATATCAGTTTTCGAAAAAATATTTCCTCTAAAGGGGTTCAAATCATCATCCGTAGC
>JBAXQE010000056.1:0-1900 GCA_037131895.1 Chitinophagia bacterium
ATTGAACAGCGATGCCGGCCGAATGGGGCGTAAGAATGGAATGTGCTCCGGGATCCTTATAGCGGATTTTGGTGATGGCTTCTGTTGGTGCATCAATGCCCGCATATTTCAGCCAGTTGATTCTGGTAACCTGCATATCCGTTTTTTCTAAATCATTTTCTTCCCCTAACACAACCACATTGGTTTCCGGATCGATGGCCGTAACATATACCGGATGGCCGAGTGCTATATCAAGCCCTTTGCGTTGCCCGATTGTATAGAAAGGGTATCCTTTATGTTGACCTAATTTTTTTCCGGCTTTGTCTACAAACCACCCTCCATTCACGCGTTCTTCTAAGCCATCTACTTTTCTTTTCAGAAAGCCACGATAGTCATTGTCTGGAACAAAACAAATCTCATAGCTCTCGCTTTTTTTGGCCAGTTCGGGGTAGCCATAATCAACCGCCATTTGTCGGATGGCAGATTTTCTAAAACCACCCAAGGGTAAGAGTGTTCTGCTCAGCAATTCCTGATCGAGGCCCCATAGAACATAGCTTTGGTCTTTGGTTTCATCCAATCCTTTGCTAATAACATATCGATCATTGGTATGTTTGCGAACGGATGCATAGTGACCAGTTGCAATGAATTCGCAATCCAGTGCATTGGCTCTTTTTAACAGGGCCCGCCATTTGATATGGGTATTACACATCACACAGGGATTGGGTGTTCTGCCGGCAAGGTATTCTTCTACAAAATTCTCTACCACAAAATCGCCAAACTCATCGCGTATATCCAGAATAAAGTGGGGGAAGCCATGATGAACAGCTGCCTGCCGGGCATCATTGAATGAGTCTATATTGCAACAACCCGTTTCTTTACTAGAAGTGGTGGAACTGGAGTAGTCCCAGGTTTTCATGGTAATACCCACCACCTCATACCCTTGATCGTGGAGCATCAGGGAGGCAACGGTACTGTCTATACCGCCACTCATTGCAACTAATATTTTACCATTTCTACTCATGTTTCGCCAATTGCTTCGAGGGTGCAAAGTTACAACATCTTAAGAGAATGCAAGCAGTTAGCCAGTCTTGAACCCAATAGTGCATAATCTATCGTACAATTACACAGGGGGTTTAGGATGTACTACTCTTTCGATATGCGGAAATCCTTTTTTGTTTATATACCACCGCTATTTAACAAAATAATTTATGGCTAAGTTTGTTTTCCTGCTTTTGAAAGCATCTTTTGATGAAGAAAATTTATTTATTCACTTTACTAGGCATGATATTTTCCTGTAAACCATTAACGCGGCCTGACTATTATTCACAAACAAACTATTGGAAAAAGTATCAAAGCTTTCTTCCAGCAAATTTGTGGTATTCAGATTCTCAATTACCCGCAGAAACTTATTGGAATTGGAGGGATTTTTCTATTCACATAGATCGCATGCCCAATGAAAATGCCGCTGTTAAAATAATTATTCTGCACGGGGCAGGAGGAAATGGTCGGATAGTAGGTTTGTTGGGAAATTTTATTCATGCTTTAGGATATGAATATTTAGCGCCTGATTTGATAGGGTATGGGTTGACCAAAAATCCAAAACAAAAAAATATATCGTATGCCGAGTGGGTAGATTGTGTTGCTGATTTGATTACTGCGGTGCAGGAAAAAGATAGTCGCCCAATTGTATTATTTGGATTAAGTATGGGAGGCATGTTGGCGTATCAGGTAGCAGCAAAAAACACCTTGGTGAAGGGAATCATTGTAACTACTTTGGCAGATCCGAGACAAGCAACTGTGCGGGATGATTTAACGGGCAGTAAATGGTTGAGTAGGGTTGCCATGCCGATTGGTAAAATTACCGCCCCTATTTCAGATCATATCCGGGTTCCAATTAGATGGGTAAGTAGTATGGAAAAGA
>JBAXQE010000057.1:0-1899 GCA_037131895.1 Chitinophagia bacterium
ATTGAACAGCGATGCCGGCCGAATGGGGCGTAAGAATGGAATGTGCTCCGGGATCTTTATAACGGATTTTGGTGATGGCTTCTGTAGGTGCATCAATGCCCGCATATTTTAACCAGTTGATTCTGGTTACCTGCATATCCGTTTTGTCTAAATCATTTTCTTCCCCCAAAACAACCACATTAGTTTCCGGATCGATGGCCGTAACATATACGGGATGGCCGAGTGCTATATCAAGACCTTTGCGTTGCCCGATGGTATAGAAAGGGTATCCTTTATGTTGACCTAATTTTTTTCCAGTTTTGTCAACAAACCACCCTCCATTCACGCGTTCTTCTAAGCCATCTACTTTTCTTTTCAGAAAGCCACGATAGTCATTGTCTGGAACAAAACAAATCTCATAGCTCTCGCTTTTTTTGGCCAGTTCGGGGTAGCCATAATCAACCGCCATTTGTCGGATGGCAGATTTTCTAAAACCACCCAAGGGTAAGAGTGTTCTGCTCAGCAATTCCTGATCGAGGCCCCATAGAACATAGCTTTGGTCTTTGGTTTCATCCAATCCTTTGCTAATAACATATCGATCATTGGTATGTTTGCGAACGGATGCATAGTGACCAGTTGCAATGAATTCGCAATCCAGTGCATTGGCTCTTTTTAACAGGGCCCGCCATTTGATATGGGTATTACACATCACACAGGGATTGGGTGTTCTGCCGGCAAGGTATTCTTCTACAAAATTCTCTACCACAAAATCGCCAAACTCATCGCGTATATCCAGAATAAAGTGGGGGAAGCCATGATGAACAGCTGCCTGCCGGGCATCATTGAATGAGTCTATATTGCAACAACCCGTTTCTTTACTAGAAGTGGTGGAACTGGAGTAGTCCCAGGTTTTCATGGTAATGCCTACCACCTCATACCCTTGATCGTGGAGCATAAGGGAGGCTACGGTACTGTCTATACCGCCGCTCATTGCTACCAATATTTTACCATTTCTGCTCATGTAGCGCCTTTTGCTTAGAGGGTGCAAAGGTACAACATCTTAAGAGAATGCAAGCAGTTAGCGAGTCTTGAACCTAATAGCGCATAATGTATCTTACAATTACACAGGAGGTTAGAATATCTTACTCTTTCGATATGCGGAAATCCTTTTTTGTTTATATACCACCGCTATTTAACAAAATAATTTATGGCTAAGTTTGTTTTCCTGCTTTTGAAAGCATCTTTTGATGAAGAAAATTTATTTATTCACTTTACTAGGCATGATATTTTCCTGTAAACCATTAACGCGGCCTGACTATTATTCACAAACAAACTATTGGAAAAAGTATCAAAGCTTTCTTCCAGCAAATTTGTGGTATTCAGATTCTCAATTACCCGCAGAAACTTATTGGAATTGGAGGGATTTTTCTATTCACATAGATCGCATGCCCAATGAAAATGCCGCTGTTAAAATAATTATTCTGCACGGGGCAGGAGGAAATGGTCGGATAGTGGGTTTGTTGGGAAATTTTATACATGATTTGGGATATGAATATTTAGCGCCTGATTTGATAGGGTATGGGTTAACCAAAAATCCAAAGAAAAAAAATATTTCGTATGCCGAGTGGGTAGATTGTGTTGCTGATTTGATTACTGCGGAGCAGGAAAAAGATAATCGCCCAATTGTATTATTTGGATTAAGTATGGGAGGCATGCTGGCGTATCAGGTAGCAGCAAAAAACACCTTGGTAAAGGGAATTATAGTAACTACTTTGGCAGATCCGAGGCAAGCAACTGTTCGGGATGATTTAACGGGTAGTAAATGGTTAAGTAGGGTTGCTATGCCATTTGGAAAAATTACCGCACCTATTTCAGATCATATCCGGGTTCCAATTAGATGGGTAAGTAGTATGGAAAAGA
>JBAXQE010000058.1:0-1868 GCA_037131895.1 Chitinophagia bacterium
GTTGCCTGACCTGGATTCGAACCAAGACTAACTGAACCAAAATCAGTTGTACTACCCTTATACTATCAGGCAATCCTTGGCCAAACATTTTCAGTTTGGGCTGCAAAAATACACTCCTGAGATAATTGTTCCAAATCTTATTGAAAATCTGTAATTTATTGGCCAATTAGCTTCAAAATCACCCAAATTCAACCCAAAACGATTAATATTAATGCTCAAAACCGAATACATGAATAAATATCTGCTTGTTTGTCTGCTTATTTCCGTGGCAGCCTTCGTTTCTTTCCGGCCCGAACCCCGAAAAAAAGTGATCTTTTTTGGTGACTCCATTACTGAGGCCGGCGTTAGACCGGGAGGGTATATTCGATTAATGGATTCGCTGATTGCTACCGAAAAAAAATCGGCCGACTACGAATTGGTAGGTGCAGGAGTTAGTGGGAACAAAATTTACGATTTGTACCTGCGAATAGAAGAGGATGTAATTAATAAGCATCCCGATATAGTGGTTATTTATGTGGGCGTAAACGATGTTTGGCATAAAGCCAGCAGTGGCACCGGCACGGATTATAATAAATTTGGCCGCTTTTACGAGGCAGTAGTTAAAAAAATTCAGGCTGCGGGCGCTAAAGTAATTATTTGTACGCCGGCTGCAATTGGTGAGCGAACCGATCATTCTAATCAGCAGGATGGGGATTTGAATTTTTATAGTCAATGGCTCAGAACCTTTGCTGCCCAACAAAAAATACCAGTAGTAGATTTGAGAAATCTATTTATCAATTATAACCTGGGCAACAACCCCCAGAACAAAGAATCCGGCATTCTTACCACCGATCGGGTTCACCTGAATGCAACCGGTAATTTGTTTGTGGCACGTGAAATGTGGAAAGTGATTCAAACCGTTCAATAATTGTCTGTTGCTGCCATGCCACTATTGAGAAAAATACTTTTTACTGCTTACATTCTTTTTCAGTGTATGCCACAGACCAATGCCCAGGAAAATCATCGATATATTTTTTTGCTGGTTGGTCAATCGAATATGGCAGGTCGTGGCAAGCCCGAAACTATCGATACCACTGCACTTCCGGGTATCTGGATGATGAATAGGGCACAAGAGTGGGTGCCGGCTCGTGAACCCCTGCATTTCGATAAACCGGCCATGGTAGGTGTGGGACCTGGCTATGCCATTGCCAGAGAAATTCGCAGAAAAGATCCGAAGGCCGAAATCTATTTAATACCCGCAGCAGTGGGGGGAAGCCGGATAGACTTATGGGTTCCGGATGCCTTTGATTCGTTAACCAAATTCTATCCCTATAATAATGCCCTAACTCGCGCCCGGGCTGCTAAAAAATTGGGGAATATCTCCGCCATATTCTGGCACCAGGGCGAAGCTGATAGCCACCCCGACCGCTGTAACAGCTATGAACAAAAACTAACTAGCCTAATTGAACGTTTTCGCAGCGATTTACAACAACCCGGACTCTTGTTTATACCAGCACAATTAACTTTTTTCACCTCGCAAAGAAACCCAAGTAAAGTAGTAGTTAATAAAGCAATTAAAAAGGTAGCTGAGGCTGTTCCGGGATGTTATTTGGTAAAGTCTACCCGACTTACTCATAAGGGAGACACCCTGCATTATGATAGTCCCTCTGCCCGTATGCTGGGTATTCGGTATGCAAAAGCCTATCGAAAATTAGCGAATTAAGAGGCTATTATCAATTGCGAATGATAAGGTCTAGTTGCTTTTTCCCTCTGCGAACTAATATAAAACGACCATTCAGCAAATGACTATCATCTATCATCGTTTGAATATCGTTTACCTTTTGCTCGTTGATACTAAGGCCCCCTGCCTGTATCATTTTCTTTGCTTC
>JBAXQE010000059.1:0-1843 GCA_037131895.1 Chitinophagia bacterium
TGGGTGATTTTTATTGTATCCCCGCTGATAATCGAGATTTAAATTATCGCCAATATTTTGAGGAAGGGCAGGATCTGGGGGCACAAGGCGATTACACATCGCTTAATACCCGCCAGTTATCCGTTGAATCTGTTCAGGGGATTTTGTTGAAATTACCATTCGTGCGGAAAGTTTTATAAAGTTTATAAAAAAATTACAGTAGGTATGGTTACCATTGGTATTACAGGCAGCAAGGGTTTTATTGGGTATCATTTATATAATGCATTGTCACTGCATCCAGATAAATATCGATTAGTTGAAATAAATCGCAATGAATGGGAGCAGGATAGCCTTTTATTTGAAAAGGTAAACGCCTGCGATGTGATTTTTCATTTGGCAGGAATCAATCGCCATTCCGATAATGACTATATTTTTCAAGAAAATATTCGACTTACCCAAGTGTTGGTTGAAATTCTCAATCGGGTAGCACATCCCATTAAGGTTGTATTTTCATCCTCTTCACAGGAAGCAACAGAATCCATCTATGGAAAAGCTAAGAAAGTTTGTAGGGGAGTACTAGAAAATTGGGCAAATCAATCTGGCAATCTATTTTTTGGATTACTCATACCCAATGTATTTGGTCCATTTGGGAAGCCATTTTATAATTCCTTTATTGCTACTTTTTGTTATCAGTTGAACAAGGGAGAAGCTCCTACGATACTTACGGATAGTGAAGTCCCTTTGATTTATGTTGCTGATTTGGTAAAACAAATGGAGGAATTAATTTCTCTGGATGTATCGCAAGCAAGTTTTACAATTCAACCAAGTACACTGGTTAGTGTATCATCAGTTCTTGCCCAATTGAATGAATTTAAAAGTCAATATTTAGAAAAAGGGATTATTCCAGAATTGCCCAATCCCTTTTCTATTCAGTTGTTTAATACGTTTCGAAGTTATTTGAATTATGGAGCCAGCTTTCCAAAGCCTTATACCTGCCACACGGATAATCGGGGTTCATTTGTTGAATTGGTGCGTTTGGGAATGGGAGGACAAGTTTCATTTTCAACTACATTACCCGGTATTACAAGAGGAAATCATTTCCATACCCGAAAAATTGAACGTTTTTCAGTAATTAAAGGGAAAGCTAAAATGGAGCTTCGAAGATATGGAACTTCGGATGTGGATACTTTTTATTTAGACGGTGATCAGCCTTCGTATGTTGATATACCGGTTTGGTATTATCATAACATCACCAATATAGGCAATGATGTGTTGTACACGATTTTTTGGATTAGTGAGCAATTTAATCCGGATGATGCGGATACCTATTTTGAATAAGCTAAGCTATTTGTATGGAAAAAATTAAAGTAGTTACCATAGTAGGAACAAGGCCCGAGATTATTCGACTTTCTCGGGTATTACATGCATTGGATCATTCAGCATCTTTCGAGCATATTCTCATTCATACCGGACAGAATTATGATTTTGAGTTGAATGAAATTTTCTTTCAAGAATTAGGTTTGCGGAAGCCAGACTATTTTTTAGAAGCTGCGGGAAAAACATCCATCACTACCATTGGAAATACATTAATTGCCATTGAGCCAATTTTACAAGAAGTGAATCCGGCCGCGGTATTAATTTTAGGCGATACCAATAGTGCTTTATCGGCAATTGCTGCCAGAAAATTGGGAATTCCCATTTTTCATATGGAAGCCGGAAATCGCTGTTTCGATATAAGGGTACCGGAAGAGTCGAACAGAAAACTGGTAGATCATATTGCAGATATCAATTTGGTGTATAGTGATATTGCCAGAGAATATTTATTAAGAGAGGGAATGTCTGCTGACCGGATTATTAAAACCGG
>JBAXQE010000060.1:0-1779 GCA_037131895.1 Chitinophagia bacterium
CTACGGAAGTGGTTGCCTTATTGCGTTTAAAGCCTGTTTTTGTGGAGGTTGACCCTGATACTTTTTGCATGCATCCGGAAGCACTTCGTAAAGCCATCACTCCCAAAACAAAGGTAATCGTGCCCGTTCATCTATATGGTCATTCAGCTCCCATGGAAGAAATTCTGCAAATTGCCCGGGAGCATAACCTGTGGGTGGTGGAAGACAATGCGCAGGCCATTGGTTGCGACTACACTTTTTCAGATGGTACTACCCAAAAAACAGGCACCATGGGTGATGTGGGTACTACCTCTTTTTATCCAAGTAAGAACCTCGGTGCCTATGGGGATGGGGGAGCGATTTTTACCCGTGATGCAGATCTGGCAGCGCAAATGAAAATGATTGCCAACCATGGGCAACAAAAAAGATATTATCACGAGCGAGTAGGTTGCAACTCCCGACTCGATTCTCTGCAGGCTGCCATTTTGCGGGTGAAATTGCAACACCTGGATGCCTATAACCAGGCCCGACAAAAGGTTGCAGCCTATTACAATGCAGCTTTTGCGAATCATCCGAATATCCAAACCCCTGCGGTGGCTCCCTATAGTACCCATGTATATCATCAATATACTTTGATCATTAAAAACGCAGATCGGGATGCATTGAGTAAGCACCTGGCTGATCATCAAGTTCCTTCGATGATTTATTATCCGGTGCCCGGCCATCGTCAGCCTATGTTTACAGGGATGGATATCGCATGCGGAGATTTAACGGTTACTGACTGGTTAACCGAGCGGGTAATTTCTTTGCCGGTTCATACTGAAATGGAAGAAGAGCAATTGCAGTGGATTACCCAACAGGTATTGCAGTTTTTTAAATAAAACATTGCATGCAATTAAAATAATAACTCATGAAAATAGCGGTTGTAGGCACTGGATATGTTGGTTTAGTTACCGGAACCTGTTTTGCTGAAACGGGCAATCGGGTAACTTGTGTTGACATAGATCCGAATAAGATTAACAAACTTGCTGCCGGTGAGATCACAATATATGAGCCCGGATTGGAAAAGATATTCCTAAGAAACCTTAGGGAGGGCCGATTACAGTTTACTACCGATTTGAAAGAGGGAGTTGCAGATGCTGAAATTATTTTTCTCGCATTGCCCACTCCGCCCGGGGAAGATGGCTCCGCCGATTTACGATATGTACTCGGGGTAGCTGCCGATTTAGGAAAGCTATTAAAAAACTACAAGGTAATTGTAGACAAGAGTACGGTTCCCGTAGGCACTGCCGAAAAAGTGCAGGCAGCCGTTGCAGCGCATTACTCAGGCGAATTTGATGTGGTAAGTAATCCAGAATTTTTGCGCGAGGGAGTGGCGGTTGAAGATTTTATGAAACCCGATCGCGTTGTGATAGGCACCCAATCTGAGAGAGCCCGCAAGGTGATGAACGATTTATATGCTCCCTTTGTACGCCAGGGGAATCCTATAATTTTTATGGATGAGAAATCGGCCGAGTTAACCAAATATGCTGCCAACTCTTTTTTAGCTACCAAAATCTCCTTCATGAATGAGATTGCCCAGCTCTGCGAAAGAATGGGTGCTGATGTGGATATGGTGCGCAGAGGTATTGGCAGTGATGATCGGATTGGAAAAAGATTTTTGTTTCCGGGTATTGGGTATGGGGGAAGTTGCTTCCCTAAAGATGTGCAGGCATTGATTAAGTCTGCAGAAGATGTTCAATACCACTTCAGCATTTTACAGGCGGTAGAAGCGGTTAATGAGCGTCAGAAAAAACACCT